>CAWJTT010000058.1:0-9010 GCA_963845865.1 uncultured Actinomycetes bacterium | reverse complement strand
CGTCAGCGCGGCGCTCGGAGAGGGCCGTTCGGAGCCGTAGAGCCGGCTTCGGGCACGGGCGTGTCGACAGCCGGCAAATTGGCAGGGCACTACGCGCGCCGCCCGTGCTTGCCGGCTGCGACTGGCGCCAGACGGCTCGATTGCGCGCATTTGCGGGTATCCCTCTCGTTGTGTCGAGCGCAAACGGGCGTAGAGTCCGAGTCAGAGCCGGGTGGCCGAAGGACCCTGCTAGGTGTCACAGAGAGGAGAACTCGTGCTCGGGCGCAGGCGCAACTGCACGCACTGGTCGTTGGTGGCTGCAATCGCGTTGGCGTTGACGTGGTCGGCCGCACCGTGTGGCGCCGCGACGGGCCGAACAGGGCACGTGCCGGTGAAGCTGCTCGGCGTCTGGCACAAGACGATGACCAACGCTCAATGGGAGCACGCCGGGGTGGCACGAGACGCGGGCGTCTATACGTTCGTGGTCAAGAAGGCCGGGACCGTCACCATTTACAAGCCGGGCGACGGACCCGGGTGCAGCTTTTGCACGGAGGATTTCACGACGACCTTCAGGCCGAACGGTGGTCGTCTGACGCTCGGCCGTGTCCCCGTCTGCTCTTTCGAAGGGGTCTACAGCTGGCATCTGACCGGGCGGACGCTCATCGTCACGCCGGTAGCGGACAAGAGGTGCGTGGTTCGCGAAACGTTCTTCGGCGGCCGCTGGAAGCGCTGACAAGAGCAGCGCCACGTCCGCGACGAGTCCCTTGGGATCGCGCTGAGCTCAGGTCAACCCCGATGGTCGCCTGCGTGAAGCTGCGGCGCTCACACCATGCCGTCAGCCGGGCTGCTCGTCAACCCGATTCGAGCCTGCGCCCTCACGGGTGTCCGAGATGGGGGTGGAGTGAGGCTGGGCTCGGTCGTCGGCGTGCGACGGCGAATGACCATGCGCCCATCGCCGCCGCGATGATCGCAGCGACGGCGTAGATGGAGTGCAGCTCGACCCCGCGGTCCAGGAGTGGACCGACGCCGAAGGCGGCGATGCCGTAGCCGAGCTGGTAGAAGGCGATGACGCCTCCGGCAAGCGCTGCGGCTTTCTCTGCGAGCTCTTCCTGGCCGAAGCTGATGGTGAGTGGCAGGAGCGCTGAGCAGCCGAGACCGGCGAGCCCGAACGCGAGCACGCCGAGGCCGGGTCCCGAACCGCCTGGCGCTGGCCGGCGTCGTGCCGACTGGCAGCCGGGTGAGCGCGCGCGCGTCGGGGCCGACCCCCCGCTTTTCGATCGCGCGAATGCGCTCGCCTCCCGGTACGGGGAGGTGATAGTAACCATTGACACGAGTCTCCCGCAGGAGCATGATGCTGCCGCGAGGAGAGAGAAGAGGGGAAGGGGAGGAGGATCGCGAGGTAGAGAGAGAGGAGAGGGATCATGATGAGGCGTGCGAGCTTGACGCCGGCGGTCAGGCTTGCGGTGTGAGCGAAGCTCGTGTTGCATTTGAGGCCTGCCGGTGGGATCGAGTGTGTGAGCTTCTCGGGCGAATCGGTTCGAACGAGGAGAGCGACGAGGCGCTCGAGATGCTGGCGGTCGCGGCTTGGTGGCTTGACGACGGTGAAGCGGCGAGGGAGGCGCGTGAGCGCCTGTTTCTGCTTCGTCGACGGGCAGCCGACGATGTCGGTGCAGCGCGTGTCGCGATCGATCTGGCCTGGGACGCGACGATCTTCCGGTCGGACACAGCCGTGGCGCGTGGTTGGGCGGCCCGGGCGAGGAGCTTGCTCGAGCCGGTGGAGCCGCGACCGGAGCAGGCGTGGCTCGCTCTGCGCGAGGCATCGCTGGACGGAGGTGGGCCGCCGGCGTTCGCCGCAGCGGGTCAGGATGCGCGAGCAGTTGGCGATTTCGACGCCGAGATGACGGCTGTCGCGCTCGAGGGCAATGCGCTCGTGGCAGCGGGACAGGTCAGGGAGGGGCTCGCGCGGATGGACGAAGCAACCGCCGCGGCCTGCGC
Source organism: uncultured Actinomycetes bacterium (assembly GCA_963845865.1). GTDB lineage: Bacteria > Actinomycetota > Thermoleophilia > Gaiellales > JALYLC01 > JALYLC01. Next base: position 7,036 of record CAWJTT010000058.1, on the reverse strand, counting down.
CGGGGAGTTGTCGCATCCGGTTGCCATTACCTATGCCTGCTGCCAACAGCTTGGCGCGTGCTCGCGGGTGCGAGACTACGAGCGGGCCACGCAGTGGTGCGATCACATTGCACGTTTGTGCGACGAGCGGAACATCTGGAGCGTGCTCAGCGTGAGCCGCTGCTTCTATGCGCCAATACTGATCGGCCGCGGACAGTACCGCGAAGCAGAGGTGATCCTTGTCGCCGCGGCGTCCGACTATGAGGACTTGATCCCGTCGCACGCGCGCCAGGCGACAGCCTGGCTGGCGGATCTGCGCTTCCGCCAGGGGAGGATCGCGGATGCTCAGCGGCTTCTCGATGCGGCCGAGCCGGAGGTGAGCACGCGGCTGATCCGCGCGGCTCTGGCTCTGGCGGCTAGTGAGGTGGACGAGGCGGTCGATCAGGCACACGTGTTCCTGCGCCAGGCGGCGGACGACCGACATGTCGAGCGTGCGACCGCACTCGAGTTGGTCGCGCGCGGTGAGGCGAGTCGCGGTGGTCTCGTCGAGGCAGCCGCTGCGATCTCCTCACTCGAGGCCATTGCGGCGTGGTTGGGAACCCCGCTCATTCAAGCGTCGGCCCTGGTCGCGCGCGCGGCCCTCGATGTCGCCAGCGGCGAAGCGACCGCCGCGCGGGATCGGCTGGTCGACGCAGTCGACCTGTTCGAGCGCGGTCAGGCGCCGTACGAGGCGGCGCAGGCGCGCCTGGAGCTCGCGCTTGTGCTCGACTTGCTCGACCGGCCGGTCGACGCGATCCGTGAGCGCAGTCGCGGCCAGCGGGGCCTACGCGATCTGCGCGGAGCAGACTCGGGCATCTTGACGAGTCGAGAACTCGAGGTGCTGACGCTCGTCGCGGCGGGTCTCTCGAATGCGGAGATCGGCGCCCGACTCGTCCTCAGCACTCACACCGTCCACCGACACCTGTCGAACATCATGCGCAAGCTCGAGTGTCAATCGCGCACAGCGGCCGTCGCTCGCGCACGCACACTGGACATCCTGCACTAGTCCCGACGGGCCATGCGTTCTCCTCGGAGGATGGCCATTTCCGGCGAAGCGGGCGCGCGTGCGAGGACGCATACTCGCCGCATGGCTAGGTCCGATGTCTTCGCAGCGCGGCTCGACGGCAGTTTGCATCTGCCGGGAGACCAGCAATACGTCGACAGCTGCACGCTCTTCAACGCGGCAATTGCGCGACGGCCGGCGATGGTCGTCCGCTGCGCAACCAGCGCTGACGTTGCGCTCGCGATCCGCCACGCACGCGACCACGACCTCCCGCTGGCGGTGCGCGGTGGGGGCCACTCAGTCTCCGGAGCCTGTCTCTGCGACGACGGAGTCGTGGTCGAACTGCGCGCGCTCGATGACGTCTCCGTCGATCCTGTCGCGCGAACCGCGACCGTCGGCGGCGGCTGCCTTTCAGGAGCGCTCGACCGCGCCACGCAGGTGCACGGTCTCGCGACCACGATCGGCCGCGTCTCCACCACCGGCGTCGCTGGCTTTGCGCTCGGCGGCGGATCGGGCTGGCTCGAGCGCCAGCACGGCTTCGCCTGCGACAACCTCCTGGCCGCGGACGTCGTCACCGCCGACGGCGAGCTCGTGACGGCGGACGCTGATACCCACAGCGATCTCTTCTGGGCACTGCGCGGTGGCGGTGGCAACTTTGGCGCCGTCACGTCGATGACATTCCGACTCCACCCCGTCGGACCGACCGTGACGAGCGGGCTGCTGCTCTACCCGGGCGATCGCAGCGGCGAGGTCCTACGACACGTCCGCGACTTCATGACGACCGCCCCCGAGCACGTCGCGGCGGGAATCCTGCTGCTCCATGGCTTCGAAGACGATGCCGTCCCGGTCGAGCTGCAAGGCCAGCCCATGGTCGCAGTCTGGGCCTGGCACCTCGGGCCGGTCGAACGCGCGGACGAGGAACTTGCAGAACTGCGCGGTTTCGGGCCTCCGGCGGCGGACCTGATCGCACAGGGTGCCTATGCCGATCTGCAATGCGCCATGGACGACCCGCCCGGCTTCCGCAACTACTTCACCGCCGAACACATCGACCAGCTGACCGACGCCGCGATCAGCACCGTCTGCGACCACGCGGCGCGCCTCCCTCGAGGGCCGGGCTGGACATTCCTGGTGCCGTGGGGAGGTGCGGTGTCTCGCCTCGGGGACGGCACGCCGCTGACAAATCGTTCCGCCAGTTGGATCGTCCATCCCGGCGCGTTCTGGACCGACGCGACTCGCGACGACGAGGCATCGGCCTGGGCACGCAGCTTCCGCCGCGACCTTCAGCCGTTCGCTTCAGGTGGCGTCTGGCTGAACTGGACGGGCGACGAAGGCGAGGACCGCGTACGGGCCGCCTTCGGCGCCCCCAACTACGACCGCCTGCGCGCCGTCAAGGCGGCGTACGACCCGGCCAACCTGTTCAGAAGCAACCACAACGTGCCGCCGCTGGTGCGAGAGCCGAGCACGAGCTGAACATCGCACCGCCGCGTCCACTCGTGGACAGCGAGGGTGGTGCTTCGCGGACACCCGAAACGCGGTGATCCGCTCTGTACACGACGACGAAGGGAGTGATCGTGCACGACATCGATCTCACAGGACAACTCGATCGGCGCAAGCTGCTGAAGTGCATCGGCGTGTTCTCAGCGGTCGGTGCGCTGGCTGCGGCGAGCCCCGAGGCGGCCCTCGCCCACAGCCATCACCACGGACGCCATGGCCGCAACAATCAGGCGCTGCTGGACGCCTACTGGGCGACGCTGAATGCCGGCATGGCGAGCGCGACCGGGGACTTCTCGGCGATGGCAGGCGTGTACGCCGCGGACGGCACGCTGACGCAGTCCAACCCGGCCGGCGTGACGACCGTGCTGCAGGGCATCGACGCGATCATCGCGTTCTATGCCAAGGCCTGGACGAAGTTCCACGGCTACCAGTGGACGCTCGATTCGACGCGCTGGATCACACGAGACGTGGCGCTCAACTATGAGCACGCAGGCAGCCCGCCGCTGAGCGTGCCGGGCCGCTGCGCGCATCTGTTCGTGTTCTGCGACGGCCGCATCCAGACGCTCGACTGGGTCACCTACTTCGGCGGCACCGCCTGACAACCGCCGGCAGTTCGTGCACCAGCCCAGGGGTGTCGCGGCGGCGGAGCGTGACGGTCTACTGGGGCACCGAGGCCGCCGGCTTTTCTCTCGTCCAGAAGGGCCTCGCCCTCGCAGATGAGTTTGCGAGGCGCCGCGAGGGAGGCGGAAACAAACCTCGATGCGAAAGGGGATCATGACGGTGTCTCGTGCGAGGGTAGGCGTGGCCGATCGCTGGCCCGGACGACGCGACTACATTGGAGAGAGCGATAGAGACCAGGCTTGTCAACACCAAGCCCGACGGGCGCGTGCACGTCTCGCTCGCGGAGTGCCGCTGGCTGCAGGCCAAAGCCGACAATAAGCACGGCGGCCAGTTGCCTTCGTACTTCGTGACGATGGCGAAGCGCGACGTTCCGGCGGAAAGCAGCCCAGCTCGCACCGCGAAGTACGCGGGAGCTTCAGACCAACTCGAAACGTGATGGTCGCAGATCCGGTTCTGCCGCCCGCTTCAAGCGTCGCCCGGCCGTAGCTCTCTGCGCGGTTGGCGTTGTCGTCGCGGTTGAGCTGTAGGGCGCGGTCAGCTCGCGGGCAGGGGCTGCCAGGCGGGGGCGGTGTCGTTGTAGGGGCTGGGGGCGAGAGCGCGGGCGGGTCCGCCTTGCAGTGAGATCACGAAGAGGTCGCTCTGCGCTGCGGCGCCGGGTCCTGGGCGTGGCGCTGCGTAGACGAGTTGGCTGTCGTCGGGGGAGAAGCTGATGCCTCCGGGAGAGGGCTGAGCGATCAGCAGGCGCGGTGGTGCGGAGCCGTCGGCTGGTAGGACGTGGACGCCGTCGGGGGCCGAGTAGGCGAGGAGCTTCCCGTCGTGTGACCAGGCGAGGGCGGTGGGCGCCTGGTTGCCTGCGGGTGCCAGCAGGGTGCGCTGCCCGCTGCCATCCGGTGCGATCAAGTCGATGGCGCCGCCCGAGCCCAGGTAGGCGATCCGGGCGTTGTCCGGGGACCAGACTCCCAGGCTGGCAGAGTCGCCTGCGGGGCCCGGCGCGAGCGGCCGGCGCCCGTTGCCGTCGGCGCCGACGACGTCGAGCTCGCCCGAGCAGCAGACGCTCACGACGAGCCGCGTGCCATATGGAGACCACGAGGGGCTGCTGTCCCAGGACGACTGGCCCGTCGTCGCACCGGGGATGGTTGATTGCGGGCGCCCGTCCGGCCCTGCGATAACGACCGATGTCGTGCAGAACCCGCACAAGCCGCCGCTGAATGACCCGCTGCTGTAGGCGAGTCGCGTCCCGTCGGCGGACCAGGCCGGTGCAGAGACGTCGGGTCCAGCCTGTGTGAGGCGATGCAGGTCGGAGCCGTCGGCGGCAACCGCCCAGAGTTCTCGCGGGGCGCGGCCCCACGACTCGTAGAGCAGTCGGCTGCCGTCAGCCGACCAGACCAGGTTCGACGCGCCGTGGTCGTCAACCGCGAAGAGCCCTGCCTTCCTCGCGTTCCTGCCGAAGCGGTTTCCGATCTCGATCTCGGCACGGGGCAAGCCGCCCGCCGGGAGGGATGGCAGTGGACGAGTGAAGGCGTAACGCCCATTTCGCGCCCAGACGCCGTAGCCGGGGAGCACCCGCGGCGTGCCGCCAGTGACGGGAATTGCCACATAGCCGCCAGCCGCGCGCCCGAACGCCACGAAATGCGCCATCGGGGGTAAACGCGACGTCGTAGGGCGACCAATCGTGTGGGCCGCGCACGAGTACGCGTGTGTGTCGTAGGCTCGCCGAGTCGGCGAGCAGGATCGCGCCTGGGCGTGTGAGTGCCAGCCGACTGCCGTCAGCCGACCAGCCGGCTGCCGCCCCCGAGAGGCGGGCGAGGAGCGAGCCGTTGTCGTCAGTTACCTCAGTGGCGGTGCCGGCAGCGTTGACGACGGCCAGGTGATCCTGTGCCGACCAGAGCGCGCGAATTCCCCGCAAGGAGAAGCGCCGGCGCCCCGCCCGGTCGAACACAACCTGGTTCGGGCGGCGCGGACCCACGGCGGCGACGATCTGCGAGCCGTCCGGCGACCACGACGCCGCGCACGCATTTGCTACCCGCCTGGAGTGCAGCGATCGCAGGTCGACGAGGAAGAGCTTGCACGACGAGCCGCTCGTAACCGCGAGCAGCCGAGAGCCGTCCGGAGAGAACACCAGCGCCGCTGGGGCCGAACTCGCGGCGGGCACGGGTTCCGGCAGGAGGCGCAACCCGCCTCCATTCGGGCGCGCCACGTAGAGCCGGGTAGTCCCGGCCCGAGCTTTCCAGAACGCGACCAGCTTGCCATCCGGCCGGACCGCAACGCCCGACGCGAACCGCGACACAACCACCGGAGCACGCCCGGCCGTCAGCGAAAAGATCCCAGCCGAACTGGCACTCCCGCGATCACTTGCGAAAACGATCTCTGAGGTCATGTTCGCGCAGCGTGCGAGGGCGGCCGGGTCATCGATGCGAAAGCCCGTGACGGGGTCGAGCGTGACGCTGCAGCTCACGCCGGGCAAGCCGCGCGTGTGGCGGACTGCGGCGGCCAGCGCGGCGCGGTCGATCACGAGATTCTGGGAGTCGACCGTCGCGGTCTCCTGGATCGCCGTCAGCAGCACGCTGGTGGCGTCGTAGTAGAGGTCCGCGTAGTCGCTCGGCGGCGAGCCGAAGCGCGCCTGGAAACGAGCGCGCCACGCCAAGTCGCTGGGAAGCGTCTTGACGAGCCGATACCACGTGTCGGTGAAGGCTGGGTCAGGGATCGTGGTGGCGTTGAAGACCGTCGGGCCGAGGGGAGCAATGAACGCCCCGCTGGTGCTGCCGTTGATGGTCAGCGTGCCCGCTGCCTGGTAGATCGGCAGCCAGGCCATAGCCTCTGCCGAGCACGCGTGACCGATCACGGCGACATTCTGCGGGTTACTCACGACGGCGTTGGCAACCGCCGTGTTGTTGGCCAGCGAAGCGGCGGAGCCGTTGTCACAGGTCGCGTTGAACGCGTTCACTTGGATCGTGAATCCGCGGACGCTCGGGTGACGCTCGACCGCCATCTGCACGGCCTCTCTCGCGCTTGGCCCGAAGGACGCGCCGAACTCGGTGTCATCGACCGCGACCGCGATCTGCACCGCCTGGCCACTCGGAATGACGACCTGTCCGCCCCCCGACTGCACGGAATCCCCCGCGGCACTACCGCCCGCCGCCGCGAGCGCCACACCGCCGAACACCCATCCCAGGCACCAGCCCACCCCTAGGACTACGGCTAGCCGCCTCAGATCCAACGTCGTTCCTCCAGTCGTCCCCGAACGGAGACCCTTATGTACCGAACATCACGAGCACGAAGATACGCCGACGCCTGCCACGCCGCAATCAACGAAACCCCGGAACCCCGAGGGCCCGCGGTCAAGCACCGGGCGTCGAGGGCGTGTGCCGTGGAGGGCGCGTCGGAGCCTGATCTGCGCGAGCGCGCTCGCGTAGCTGGCCGGAGCGCGTGGACCGCTCTGGCCGCCTTTGTGTGTGGGTCGACTCGAGTGCATGAACTCGTAGGCATCGAGGTCGAAACTGTCGTCGAGCACCTCGTGCCAGCCATCGGCAAGCAGCACTTGGATTACTCGATCGACGTCGATAGCGAGGCTCACGGTCGTCTCCCGTTCGTAGTCGCCCGTTGCGGATGCAGGTCGTCAGGCTCGGCGTTCCAGATGCGCCTGCCAAAACGGACGCCCCGCGCGCGCCTTTCGCGGCGCATTTGGGCACACCCTGAACTCAGACCGCTTGGTTATGCGGAATGAGAAGCGGCGGCCATGAGCGTGCGCATGAATGAATCGAAGAGTGGGGCGGCGATCGCACGGTGTGGCTCGATCGTGGTTCGACGTTCCACGCGTTCGGTGCGTTGCGTGCGTTGGACGCGCATTTCGAATGGCGCTCGCGAACGTTCCAACCATGCCGGTTTGGGATGCCCAGAGCG
>CAWJTT010000057.1:7500-34263 GCA_963845865.1 uncultured Actinomycetes bacterium | reverse complement strand
CTAGGCATGGGCCTCCTCTGCCGTGATCGGGTCGCCGACGGGTACCGGCAGGCGGGGATGCTACCGGGCGGAGGCTGCGCTCCATCAAGACCTGCTGCTACCGCACCTGCCGTTGGCAAGCTTGCGCGGTTCGATTCCCCTGGGCGACAGCTATGTGCCTCTGGTCAGCGCCGGCGGCAGCCTAGTGCGCGCCCTGAAACGCCGAAGCGCCCCAGCAGGATCGCCTGCCGGGGCGCTTCGCCGGCGGATGCAATGTGCCTGTCGGGTACGCGGACCCAGATCAGCGCCACGAGGCGGTCTCATGGGAGTTCGGCTGGCTGGCGCTGCTGCTGCTGGCGATGGCAGCAATGCCGGTGATGGTGACGGCAGCAGCGGCGACGCCGGCTGCGATCTTCGTCCACACGGGTGGTTCCGTTCGTTGGCTGCCCGGATCGCGTGTGTTGGGAAAGTGGGGCAGGCCGGCGCCTCCGGCTAGGACCGGAGGCGCCGTGCGGCGCCCGCGTCGCGGGCGCACCGGCTGGGGGCCGGGAGCGCCGTGGGCGCCGCGAAGCCACAATGCCCGGGTAGGGCGCGAGACGGCGTGACAGTCGCCAAGCGGGCACGTCCCGCCGGTTAGCGGCGCCATCGCGCGGATATGCCAGGTTCGCCGGCGAACGCCGCCGGCGCGCCGAGGGCGCCGCGTCGTCGACGCAAACCCGGCCCATTCGCGATGGACCCTAGGCCTCCGACGTTTGGTGGCTACAGCACCCGTTGACCCGAAGGTGCTGGGACCGCACGATTCCGGTACGGAGAGCGGCTGCTCGGCGACCGGGCCGCCACGAGTGAAGGTGGGGCTCATGCGTGAAGCGGTGATGGGTCGGGTGCGGCGACACGCGCTGGCGCTTACCCTACTCAGCGTCACGTCGATCGCGGCTGCGACGGCGGCGAGTGCACCGGGCGCGAGCCTGACACCGGTGTTCTCCGACGGGTTCGAGAGTGGAGGGATGTCGGGTTACAGAAGCGTCACACATTCGGGAGTGCAGCAGTCGCTGGTCCACGCCGGATCATGGGCATGGCGCGCCACAAACCCAAATGGGACGCCCTCCTACGCATATCACAGGCTTCCGGCGAGTTACAACGAGGTGTGGGTCGAAGCGTGGGTGTACCTCGTCAGCCATCAATCGTCCGTCAAGCTATTCGCCGTGCGCCCAGTCGGCCAGCGATCGCTCGACGTATACGTAGATACTCGCAATCGGGTATCGGTGCGCAACAACATCGGAGCGGTCACGACCTACAGCAAGACAACCATGGCCAACGGCGGTTGGCATCGCGTGGTCTTGCACGCAGTGGCGGGCGACGGCACCGGACGCTTAGATGTGTCGGTCGACGGCACAGCGGTTCCGGGCCTCAGCCTCACCGGCCAGAAGCTCGGCTTTTTGCCGTTCGGCGAAGTGCGCCTAGGCGACACCGCGACCGCCGCGACATTCGACCTGATCCTCGACGATATCGTCGTCTCAACCAGCGTTCCGTGACAGCGCGCGGGAGGGGGCCTGTCACCGGCGAGAATCCGCGCCGGCGACGACCCACAACTCGTTGCGCGCGAGGTCAACAGCAGGCGCTCGCACAGCGCCCGGTGTCCTGCCGAGAAGCACACCGCGCCGGGTGTCCACCTCGATGTCCTCCTAGATCGGAGCGCTCTCGAGTGCCTCGGGCGGCAGCCGACGCCGGGTCTCCCAGCGGCGCGCCGTGAATGCCGCCCAGGAGATCAGCACCGCCAGCCCGAACACGATCAGGTCGCCGCCCCGAAGCCGCGTGACGAGCTCCATCCCGGCGCCGACGAGGCCGGCCAGAGGGATCGTGAAGATCCAGGCCACGACGATGTTCCCGGCCACTCCCCAGCGGACTGCGTGCAGGCCGCGCGTGGCGCCCGAGCCCATCACGGACCCCGAGATGACTTGCGTGGTCGAGACGGGGTACCCGAAGTGCGCCGTGGTCCACAGGATCGTGGCGCAGGCGGTCTGAGCCGCAAAGCCCTGGGGTGGGTCGATCTTCGCGATGCGAGTGCCGAGAGTGCGGATGATCCGCCATCCGCCGGCATACGTGCCCGCGGACATTGCGAGCGCCGCAGACGCGATTACCCAGGTAGGCGGCCGCGTGAAGTCGGCGTTGAGGTGCCCCGAAGAGACGAGCGCCAGGGCGATGACGCCCATCGTCTTCTGCGCATCATTCGTGCCGTGGGTGAGCGCGACGAAGCCACCGGAGACCAGTTGGCCGCGCCGGAAGACCGCGTTGATCTTCGCTGGTGACCTTCGCTTGATCACCCACACGATCGCCGTCATCAGGACAAAGGCGACGGCGATGCCGGCGAAGGGTGCGATCAGCGAGGGCTTCAACACCTTCTGCCAGATGTTCGTCCACTGCACGACAGACCAGCCGCCCGCCATGATCGCCGACCCCATCACGCCGCCGATCAGCGCGTGACTCGAACTCGACGGCAACCCGAGGTACCACGTGACGAGGTTCCATGTGATCGCGCCCACGAGACCGGCGAGGATGATGTTCAACGTGATGGCCTGCGGGTCGACGATCCCCTTGGCGATCGTGGCAGCCACGTTGAAGGAGATGAACGCTCCGACGAAGTTGAGAATCGCAGCCATCGCGACCGCTTTCCGCGGCGATATAGCCCGCGTCGAGACGCTCGTTGCGATCGAGTTCGCGGTGTCGTGAAAGCCGTTCGTGAAGTCGAAGAACAACGCCACCACGATCACGGTGACGAGGGTCACGGTCACCGGAGGCGGCTATGCGTTCTTAACGACGATGTTGGCGATCACGTGGGCGGCCGTCTCACAGGCGTCGAGAGCACGCTCGAGCGCCTCGTAGATGTCCTTCCAGCGGATCACAACCAGCGGGTCGATGCCGTCGTCATGGAACAGCGATGCGAGCGCCTCACGAAGGACGAGGTCACCCTGATCCTCGAGTGATGTCAGCTCGACGAGCGCCTCCTGCACGCCCCTCATCCCCTTCAGGTTCGAGCAGGCGATCGAGAGCTGCTCCACGGCCTTGACGATGATCCCGCACTGCACGACCGCGCGTCGGGCGGGCATCTCGACGCCGTAGAGGCCGAGCAGGTCGGATGCCTCCTCGAGGTAGTCGACGACGTCGTCGATCTCCGTCGCGAGGAGGTAGATGTCCTCACGGTCGAATGGCGTGAGATACTGCGTGTTGAGCAGGACGATCAGGTCGCGCGTGATCACGTCGCCTGCGGTCTCCCCGGCCTTCACCTGCTCCTGCGTAACATCGGAGTTCGGATGCTCGCGGAAGCGCCGCTCGACGAGCCGCGCAACGTCGAGCGCGTTCTCACCGGCCTTCGTGAACAGCACGAAGAACTCCGTTGTCCGAGGAGTGAGCGAGATCTTCATCGCTCGGACGTTAACCGAATCGTGGGTGAGCAACCGTTCACCCCACGCCGTCGAGACCGTCGCGATCGCCGGAACAACGCGACGGTCGATGTTCGCGCGCGCGAGGCCGGAGCCCGTGCTGATCGGCATCCACTGGTTTAACGCCTGGTTCAAGCCGGCGCGGCGTGGGCAGGAGCGGTGGCTCCAGCAAATCGCGCGTGCCGGCAGGCTCTCGGGCGGGCACGAGATCGGCATCTGGGCGTGTAGCGACAGGCGCCGGGCGTTCGGTCTCTGCAACCCCTGGGGAAGGGCGTGGCCCCCGCTCGTGTGGATGGCGTACTCGACGATGACACGCCTGTTCGCGCAGAACGCGGGCCCCCTCAGCGCATCCGCTATCGCCCCTCACCGAGGCGTCGCGTCGTGAGACGGGCCGGCGAAAGGAATCTCTTGTCTTGCACGAAGTGGGCCCTCTTCAAGCCCATGCCCGATCTCCGCGAGGGATGGGGGTCCATGCGAGGAGGCAGTAGGCACCTGGACGAGTCCGCCGTCCTGCCGGGCGAGCATCTAGGGTCGGACTGGATGCAATGGTGCGCGGGGCCGTGAAGGCCAGTTCAGGGTCGGGTCAGGGTCATTCCGGATACCGGAATCGTCCTCGACCGGTCAGGGTAAGCCCATGACAGAAACCAGCACCCACACACTCGGTAATGGAGCGACGAAGCGCCTGGAGCGCAGTCGCTCAGATCGCAAGCTCGCCGGCGTCTGCGGCGGGCTCGCGCGCTACTTCGACATCCATCCGGCCGTCTACCGCGTGGGCTTCGTGGTCCTCACGCTGCTCGGCGGCGCGGGGATCCTGATCTACCTGGCAGCGGCGCTGGTCATGCCCGATGAGGGGCAGGAGGATTCCTTCGCCACGGCTGCGCTGCGTAACCGCCGCGACCGGCCCTGGCCGCTGATCGGCCTTGGGCTCGTCGCCGTCGCATTCGTGACGCTGCTCTCGCGGGCGACGCTGTGGCCCCACGGCGACGCGTGGATCCTGCTCCTGATCGCGGGCGCGGCGATCCTCTGGATCACCCGCCAAGGCACGGCCGCGACGGCGGACGCGGCGACCCTCGCGACCGAAGACTCGCGGCGCATGCGACGGTTCATCAAGCGTTTGGCGATCGTACTCGGCACGCTGTTCGCGCTTCTGCTCGTGGGCGCTGCCGTCGTGGCGGCCACGTTCAACGTCGATCTCGGCAATGGCGTCGGCGACCGCAGCTACGTCGTCGCCGGCACGCAGGACCTCCGCAACTCCTACAAGCTCGGAATCGGCGAACTGACCCTCGACCTGCGCGATGTCCGCTTCACGAGCCCGGAGACGCACGTCAAGGCCCGCGTGGACGTCGGCAACCTCCGTGTCATCGTCCCGCAGAACGTCGCCTTGCAGGTGCGGGGAGATGCCCAGCTCGGGGAGGTCCAAGTCCTCGGCAAGTCGGACGACGGGCGCCACGCCAGGACGTCGATCGTCCAGACCGGCAAGCACGTGCTCGTTCTCGACACGCACGTCGGCGTCGGCAAGGTGCGCGTCATGCGCGCCGTACAGTGAGCACGCATGCCGCTGCGTTCCTTCACGACGAGTGCTGAAGGGCGTGCTCTGGCCGGGGTCTGCGCGGGAATCGCGCAGGCCCTCGGCGTGGACGTCACGCTCGTCCGGCTCATTTTCGCGCTGCTCGCACTCGCGGGCGGGGCCGGAATCGTGCTCTACCTCGCGCTCTGGGCGTGGTCGTCGTCGGATCGACCGCGCTGGGCGATCGTCCTGCTCCTGGGAGCCGGCGCGCTCTTGCTCGGTGCCCTGGGAGTCTCCGACCGCGGCGTGGCGGGAATCGTGCTCGTCGCCGCTGGCCTCGCGCTCGCGCTGCGCCAGGGCGGAAGCTTCCGGCCCGACGCGCCGCTCTCATACGGCGGCCTCGCGCTCGCAGGCTTCGGCACGATCCTCTTGCTGCAGAGCGGAAGCGCGCCCACGCGGCTGCTCGCCCCGGGTGCCGTGGTGGGCGCTCTGGTGCTCGTGTGTGGGCCATTGCTCTGGCGGCTCGCGCTCGAGCGGGATGCCGAGCGCTCCGCGCGCATCCGCACGGACGAGCGTGCCGACGTGGCTGCGCGTGTCCACGACTCGGTGCTGCAGACGCTGGCACTGATCCAGCGTCACGCGGGTGAGCCGCGTCGCGTCGCCACGCTCGCGCGGCGCCAGGAGCGGGAGCTGCGCGGCTGGCTTTACGCCGCGCGGCCGCTCGGTGACGACGGATCTTCCCTCGTCGCAGCGCTCTCGGCCGCGGCAGCAGACGTCGAGGAGCTCCACGGAGTCCGCGTCGAGCTCGCGAGCGCGGGTGACGCGCCGCCGGCGACTGCGATCGTGCTTGCCGCGCGCGAGGCGATGACGAACGCGGCCAAGTTCGCTGGCGTCGAGGAGATCGACGTCTATGCCGACGTCGTCGACGATGAGATCGCCGTCTTCATACGCGATCGCGGCGCCGGCTTCGATCCGGCGGCGGTGCCGGATGACCGGCAAGGGCTCCGCGAGTCGATCAAGAGCCGTCTCGAGCGCGCCGGCGGCAGCGCCGTCGTCACAAGCGCGCCCGGCGAGGGCACCGAGGTCGAGCTGAGGTTGCCACGATGACATGGCGCGTGGTCCTGGTTGACGATCACGGGCTCTTCCTCGCGGGGGTCCGCTCCGAGCTCGGCGACAGCGTCGAGGTCGTCGGCGAGGCCGCGACGGTCGCCGACGCCGTGTCGCTGATCAAGCAACTCGATCCGGATGTCGTGCTGCTCGACGTCCACCTCCCCGACGGCAAAGGCGACGCGATCATCAACGCCGTCGCGCCCGAGCGCCCGGGCGTCAAGTTCCTGGCGCTCTCAGTCTCGGACGCGCCAGAGGACGTCATCGCCGTGATCCGCGCCGGCGCCCGCGGCTACGTGACGAAGACGATTGCCGCCGACGAGCTGACGGCTGCGATCGGGCGCGTGGCCCAGGGCGATGCGGTGTTCTCGCCGCGGCTCGCCGGCTTCGTGCTGGATGCGTTCCGCGCCGGAGACACGCTCACCAGCAGCGTCGAGCTCGACGAGTTGACGCCACGCGAGCGCGAGGTGCTCCAGCTGATCGCGCGCGGTTACATGTACAAGGAGATCGCGGCGCGTCTGCATCTCTCCGTCAAGACCGTGGAGAGCCACGTCTCGAGTGTCCTGCGCAAATTGCAGCTGTCGACTCGCCACGAGCTGACACGCTGGGCGACACAGCATCGACTCGTCTAGGTCGGAGCGGGAGTCAATGAGGCTTCCCCGCGCGGGCCCAGGCGATGATCTCGATTGCCCACGCAGACTTCCGCGACGAGCTCGAACGCGAGGCGCGCGGGCACGGCCTGATCCCCAAGGGCTTCGCGATGGTCAGCATCGTTCGGTACGAGCCCCACTCGATGGAAGTGCAGGTCGGCGCGTGTGAGGTGGACCGCTTGTTCGCTCAAGGCACCACCTGGCCGATCGACGAGCTGAGCATCTCTGGACGGGTCTTCGCTTCCGGACAGCATCCCGGTGTTCCGGCAACACGGGCTTACCGCAGCGCGCGCGCAGGTCATCCGCGCTGGCGTCGGCGTCGGTCATGCCGGGCGCCTTACGCGGTAGTGCGCGCCCAGGCGCGGCGCTAAGGCGCACCGGCAGGGACGCGCGCCAGTCCAGACGCGCCGCCGGCCGCGCGTGGTTGTGCGCCACGACAGGCGGCGCAGGCACGGTTCCCAGCGGGGCGCTGGGCAGGTAGCGGTCATGCTTCCTCCCTGGCCGTCCAGCCGCGACGCTACAACGCTTCAACAGCCAGCACCAGCCCCGCAAATGCCCGTATTTGCAGGCAGGACTACACCTAGTTGCGCAGGGCCTGTTTGCGCCTAGGCTGAAAACGCAGGCGGCGCCCCCAGCTAGGGGTCCGGGGGCGCCGTGCGCGCCGCGTCGCCGGCGCCGGAGGCTTAGGGACCGCGGCGCAGCGGGGCGCTGCGAAGCCAGGATGCCCAGGGTCGCGCGAAACGGCATGACAGTCGCCAAGCGGGCACGTCCCGCCGGTAAGCGGCGCCATCGCGCTGCGGCGAAGGCGTGGTGCACGCCGCCGACTAGGGGCGCAAGCGAGCGACCCAGGCGCGGTGCCACGGCGTCGCGCGGCGCGTGCTGGGTTCGCCACCGGCAGGCCAGGGTGTGTTTCCCAGCGCAGGCGGACTCTTGCGGCCAGATGACGGCGCGGTAGGTGTAGCTCGCCGGGTCATTCACGGTTGCGCCCAGGGGCGGCGTTCACGGCGCTGGGGAGGTCACGGACCTCGTAAGCGATGTTCTGAGCGACGTTGGAGGTAGGCCCCGCCGAACAGCCCGATCACCGTCCCGATCACCGAGATCACCGCCACGGCGAGCGGGTTGCTCAGGCGGCCTTGCCCGCGCCTCCGGCGTGCCTTTTGCGCTGCGCCGCGCGGCGGGCGATGGGCCACGCAGCGCTGGCTAGTCACGCCGCCGAACGGGCATGGAGGATGGTGGACCAAGCAGTTGCTGGCGCGCCCGAGGGTACTCCCTCCGTGTCTAGCCTCCGCGAGAACGCCTTCGCGCTCTGCGGGTCGGCGCAATCGACACGCCCATTGCCCTCGCGCGCTCTTTAACTACGATCATCTGCGTCGCCAGCGTGATTGCGAGCATAAGCGGAATCGAGGTCGGTGATGCCGCAACCGTGGCTCCGATCGCGGTCGCCGCGCCAATCAGTGCGATCCGGGTGACGAGGAGACCACCCCAGCCAACCCCGACGGTCGTCCACGACGCTCGCTGCCACAACTCGCCGCCGCGTTCAAACAGTTCGATCGTCCGGCCCCGGATCACTCCGAAGCCGATAGACGCTGCCGCACTTACGACGAGCAGCACCCCCGAGGCGACCGTAAAAGCGTGATGCTTCGACGTGTCGGTCAGCAAGACGATCCCGTAGATCCCCAGACCGATCGGGAACAGCAGTGAACGCTCGGTAAATCGATCGCTCCGCCGCTGACGCACGACGAAAAACACGACCACAGCGCAACCGCCGACCACATACAACGCATCCTTCACGCCTGTTCATGTTAGTCGGCCGACGCCGAGGTATGAGCCTGAGATCCGCAGCATGAACCTCCGATGCGAACGCTGGCGGATGCCTCGAAACGCGTCTACGTGCGCGACGCTAGCGCAGGGCGCGCGTGACGCGCGCGACGCGCGATCCGCGCCGGCGAGGGGTACGCGGCCAGCTGCCAGGCGGCGACGTCAGTCGCCCGCTCAGGCCGTCGTCCCGAAGCCGGGCGCTGGGCGCTATCCATCCGTCCATATCCGCCCACTTATCCCCAGAACGCCGGATGTAGGCGGTTTTGAACGGATCAGCGGTTTCCGCATGGAATGGCGGCTTGTGGCCTAACCATGCGGTTTTCGGGGGAAGGCGACGAGCGGATTTGAACCGCTGTACACGGCTTTGCAGGCCGTTGCCTAACCCCTCGGCCACGTCGCCCCGCTCGGGCAGTCTAAAGGCCCTCAGGCCCCGGCGCGCCCCTCGGGGCGCGCGCCGCCGGAGATGTCTAGATGCCCTTGAACAGCGTCATCAGCTGCAGCATGGCCGGGCCGATGATGACGATGAACATGGCGGGGAAGATGAAGATCACCGTCGGGAACAGCATCTTGATCGGCGCCTTCATGGCCTTCTCCTCGGCCCACATCTGACGCTTGTTGCGGCTGTCGGCGGCCTGGACGCGCAGGATGCGGCCGAGCGACATGCCGAGCTGCTCGGCCTGGATGATCGCGCGGGCGAAGGCCGTCGTCTCCGGCATGTCGAGCCGCTCTGCGAAGTTCTTGAGTGCCTGGATGCGGCTCTCGCCGATGCGCATCTCGTGCAGCACGATCGAGAGCTCCTCGAGCAGCGGGCCCTTGCTGCGCTCGGTGATGCGTGCCAGCGCGCCGTCGAAGCCGAGGCCGGCCTCGACCGAGACGCAGAGGAGGTCGAGCACCTCGGGCAGCTGCACGAGCATGTTCGTGCGGCGCGTGCGCACGAGGCGGCCGAGCACGAAGTCGGGCCCCATGAACGCGAGTCCGGCGCCCACGAGAACGAACAGCAGTCCGTTGCCGACCGGCAGCAGGCCCGAGCCGGCGAGGACCAGGCCCAGGATCACCGAGCCGACGATGCCGGCGCCCTTGATCGCGAGGAACGCCGTCGGCGTGAGGCGGTGGCCGAGGCCGGCGGCGATCAGGCGGCGACGGATCTCGTCGGGGTTCTGCGTCATCGGCAGCGCCGTGGCGAAATCCGCCAGCTTGCGCGCCGCCGGAGTGATGAGGCGGTTCGTGACGTCCTTCGTCAGCTCCGTCTCGCGGAGGGTCGCGCCGCCGTAGCGACGGGCGCGCGCCAGCGAGCCGGCGACCTGCTTCTGGCGCACGGTGACCGCGTCGAGACCCATGTAGACCGCGATTGTGAAGAGCACGACTGCGAAAGCGAGAAGCATCAGGGCCTCAGTACTTGAAGTTGACGATCTTGCGGGTGACGAGGCCGCCGAAGGCCATCGAGATGAGGCCGATGATCACCATCAGATGGCCGGTGCTCGTGGCCCACAGGGGGCGCAGGTAGCCCGGATCCACGAAGAAGATCATCAGGGCGAGGGCGAACGGCATCCCGACCAGGACGTACGCCGAGGCGCGGCCCATTGCGGTCAGCGCGCGCACCTTGCGTGCGAACTGCACGCGACCACGCACGGTGTCCGCGACCATGTCGAGGATCTCCGAGAGCGAACCACCGACCTGGCGCTGGATATTGACCGCGAGCACGACGAACTCGAAGTTCCTCGAGCCCAGCCGGTCGGCCATCGACTGGAGGGCCTCGTCGGCGGGGCGGCCGAGCCGGACCTCGGTCTCGACACGCTGGAACTCCTTGGCGATCGGCTCGGGGCCGTCCAGCGAGATCGTCGACATGGCCTGCTGGAACGACTGACCTGCGCGCAGCGACGATGCGACGGCGGTCAGCGTGTCGCCGAGCTGATCCTCGAAGCGCTTGCGGCGCGCGTTGGCCTTGCGGCGGACGATGAACTCGGGCAGCACGCCCCCGATCACGCCCAGCACGAGCGGGAGGATGAGGCCGACGCCGAGGATGAAGCCCACGAGCAGGAGGACGAACATCAGCCCCGCCTGGATGGCCACGAACTCGGCAGCGCGCATGGGCATGTCTGCCCGCTCGAGCAGGCGGCTCACGTGCTTGAAGTACGCCGAGCCGCCGAACGAGCGCTCACCGCGCAGCACGAGGAGGTTGCGCAGCGAGAGGCTCTTCTGGCGCACCTCGATCGGGGCGCGCTCGCCGGTCGTGTAGCGGTCGAGCCTGCGAGCGAGCACCGTCTCGCGCGGAATCCGCATCAGGAACAGCACCAGGCCGAGCACCACGAGGCCGATCACGATCGCCAGCGCGAGCCCCGAGGAGCTGCCCTTGCTGATCTTGGCGATGGTGCCGCCCGCGGCGACGATCTCAGCCGCGGGAGCCGTCAGGTCGATCTTCTCCGTTGCCGGCGCGTAGCCCTTGAGGCTCACCTTGAGCGGCACGGGGCCGTCGGCGTGCGAGTGGTACTGCAGGCGGTAGGTGTTTCGGATCTCAGCGCCGATCTGCTTGTAGACGGCGGTGATGCCTGCGGCGGAGCGGTCGGCGGCGAAGACGTGACCGCCCGTGTGGCGGGCAAGTGACGTCAGGGCGGCGTGCTTGCCGCTGCCGATCGCGATCGCGTCGACGGCGACGTTGGCGGCCTGCGCAGCCTTGACGGCGGCGCCCAGCTTGGTCTTCGTCGTGTCGTCGCCGTCGGTCAGCACCACGAGCACCTTCGTCAGCGTCGGAGCGCTGCCGAGCTCGCCCGCGGCCTGGATCACGGAGTCGTAGAGCGCGGTGCCCTGCACCGTGTCCAGCGTGACCTGCTGCAGCGAGGACCCGAGTGCGTTGACGTCGGCGTCGAGGCCGTGCACGGGGTTCGCCTCGTGCCCGAACGAATAGATGGCCATCGAGTCCGGGCGGCGCTTGTTCTTCACGAACGAGGCGGCCGCCTGCTTGGCTGCGTCGAGCGGAGCGCCCTGCATCGAGCGGCTCACGTCGATCGCGACGCCGATGGCCGCCGGCGCGCCGCCGCCCGTCTGCGTCGCGGTGACGTCCGTGCCGTCCTCGCTGACCTGAAGCGGCACCTGGCGGAGCTTGTCGCTGCCCGGGGCGATCACGACCGCGGTGATGAGCGGATAGCGCGACGTGTCGACCTGCGCGATCCGGAGGCGCGGCGGGGCCGCCGCGGACGTCGCAGCGGCGATTGCGAGCACGGCCGCGAGGCCGGCGACGAAGACGAGCGCGCGCCTCATGCCGAGGCCCTGCCGAATGCCGTGGGGCGGACGGGAGTGGTGCCCGCGCGCTCGGGCTCGAGCTGGAAGAACTGCGGCGGCAGGTGCACGCCGTTCTCTCCGAGCTTGGAGAGGAACTGCGGCTTGATGCCACTTGCCTTCATGGCGCCCAGGAGGCGGTTGACAGAGCCGGCCGCGACCTCTTCGCCGTCCTCGAGAGGCTTGGCGATGAAGAGATCCTGCAGCGTGACGACGTCCGACTCCATGCGCAGCACCTCGGTGATGTGCGTGATGCGGCGCGTGCCGTCGACCAGGCGCGAGACCTGGACGACCATGTCGAAGGCCGAGGCGATCTGCTCGCGGATGGCCTTGAGCGGCAGCTCGACGCCGCCGGTCAGGACGAGCGTCTCGACGCGCGACAGCGCGTCGCGCGGCGTGTTTGCGTGGATCGTCGTGAGCGAGCCGTCGTGGCCCGTGTTCATGGCCTGGAGCATGTCGATCGTCTCGGGGCCACGACACTCTCCGACGATGATGCGGTCGGGCCGCATACGCAGGCAGTTGCGTACGAGGTCGCGGATGGTGACCAGGCCCTTGCCCTCGATGTTCGCCGGGCGGGACTCGAGCGTGATCACGTGCTCCTGGCGCAGCTGGAGCTCGGCCGCGTCCTCGACGGTCACGATGCGCTCGCCCTCCGGAATGGCGGCCGAGAGCACGTTGAGCGTCGTCGTCTTGCCCGAGCCGGTGCCGCCGGAGATGAGGATGTTGAGCTTGCCGCGCACGCAGGCCTCGAGCAGCTGGGCTGCGCGCGGGGTGAGAGTGCCGAAGCGGAGCAGATCCTCCATCGTCAACGGGTCGCGGCGGAACTTACGAATGGTGAGCGTCGGCCCCGTCACCGCCAGCGGCGGGATGATGGCGTTCACACGCGAGCCGTCGGGCAGGCGCGCGTCGACCATCGGCGAGGCCTCGTCGATGCGCCGCCCGATGCGCGAGATGATCTTGTCGATGATGCGCAGGAGGTGCTGGTCGTCGACGAACCCCGCGTCGGTGCGCAGCAGCTTGCCGCGGCGCTCCACCCAGATCGAGTGGGGGCCGTTGACCATGATCTCCGAGACGGTGTCGTCCCGGAGGAACGGCTCGAGCGGGCCGTAGCCAAGGATGTCGTCGGCGATCTCGCGCGTGACCTGTGCGCGCTCCTGTCGCGTCAGCGGCGTCTTGTCGAGCGCGATCGCCTCTTCGACGGCCTCCAGCACGCGCGGCTCGATGCTGGCGTCGCGCGCCTCGTCGCCGCCGGCCGCGAACAGGCGGGGCCCGAGCCGCGTGATGACGTCGTGGTGGACGCGCGACTTGAGGTCGGCGAACGGGTCGGTGGGGACAGGCGCCCGTTCCGGCTCGGCGTGCTGCTCGCGCGTGACCGGAGCGACGGGATCCGGGTTGCGCGACTGGATGCGGTCAGAGAGGCTCAATTCACGCCGCCTTCTTGTCCTTCGACTTGGAGAACCTGGACAACACGCTCTGGCGTCCCGCGGAAGGCGCCTTCGGCGCGGACGAGGCGGCTGCGCGCTTCTGCGCCTTGGCCTCTCCGCCGGCGGACTTCGAGTCGCTCCCGGCCGCCTGCGGCAGCAGATGCTCTGCGAGCTCCCGCATGGCCTTGGCGGCAGGCGCACGCGACGCCGACACGGTGACCGGGACGCCGCGGTTGACGGCCGTCGCGATCTCCTTGTCGAGCGGGATGACCGCCGCGATGGGCATGTCGAGCGTGCGCGAGATGTCGCTCTCGCGCAGGTCGGCGCGGCCGAGCGGCCGGTTGACCACGAGCGCGATGCGCTCGCGCGGGTACTGCAGCAGGTTCAGGGTCTGCAGCGCGAGCTTGCAGTTCTTGACCGTCGGGATGTCCATCGTCGCGACCAGCACGAGACGGTCGCTGCGGTCGAGCGCGGCCAGCGTGGTCGCGTCGAAGTGCGGCGGCGTGTCGAGCACGACCATGTCGTAGGCCGACTTGGCCACGTCGATCAGCTGGCCGATGCGGTCTTCGGTCACCAGCTCGGCGTCCTCGGGGCGGAGTGGCGCGCACAGGACGTCCATGCCGGACTGATGGTTCACGACGTAGCCGCTGAGCTTGTCCGGATCGAGCTCGCCCGTCGTGGTGACGAGGTCGACGATCGTCTGGGCCGGATCGATGCCCATCATGATCCCGACGTCGCCGAACTGCAGGTCGAGGTCGATCAGCAGGGTGTTGCGCTTCATGCCGTGGCAGTAGGCCCCGGACAGGCCGGTCGAGATCGTCGACTTGCCGACGCCGCCCTTGGGCGAGAAGACCGTGATGACACGACCCTCGCCACCGGAGCGGGAGGGACCGCCCGCTGCGATCTGCGGGCGCGGAGCGTTGGCGTTCAGCACGTGGGCGCGCCGCAGCGTGAACACGAGCGACTCGGTCAGCTGGGGCAGGATGGCCACGTCCTGCACGCCGTGGGCGAGCGCCTCCTGGAGGAACTCCGGCGTGCAGCCCGAGGTCACGATGACGATCGGCGCGGCGTTTGCGGACTGCAGCGTGTGGATGTCCTGGGTGGGGAGGCGGTCACCGCGGCTCGAGCCGTGGAGGAGGACATCGACCTGCTCCTCGCGCAGGCGGTCACCTGCGCTCGGAGCGTCGACGGCCGTGCCGACCACCTTGAGGGCGTCGTGGGCGGAGAGCGCCTGGCGAACCTCGGCCAGGCCGGCGCACGAGCCGGAGATGAAGATGCGGATCGCGTCGCTCACTGGGTCGCTCCGGCGCCGGCCGAGGTGAGCAGGCCCTTGATCAGCTTCTGAACCGCAGCCGGGAGGCCGTCGCCGAGCACCGTCTGGAGCGTCTCGACGGTCGGCGGCGAGTTCAGTGCGTTCTCCTGCGGGCGCTGGGCGAGCCAGAAGCTGTCGTCGCCGTTCTCGGCCAGCCAGAGGATCTTCTGCGCATCGCGGTCGCTGAGCGCGAACAGGATGTGCGCGTCGCTCGCGACGCTCGTGTCGTCCTTCGCCCCGATCTGGGCCTTGAGCACGAGCACGTTGGTCAGCACCTTGCGCACGATCCGGGCATTGCCGCTGCCGATCTGCGCGTAGACGTCCACGTGGTCGCCGTCGTGCAGCGTCCCGACGAGGCCGTTGGAGGTCTTGACGTCGACGCCGACGGCGCGAGTCGTGCCGCGGATGGCGACCGTGGAGGCCGCCTCACTGGCAGGCACGAAGACCTGGCTGGAGACCTGCTGGCCGGTGAACAGATCCTGCTTCAGCACCGTGCCGGCGATTGCATCCGTACTCGTCAGCACGCCGGGCAACTGGTCGTCCTGGACGATGTCCTGCTGTATGAGATCGCCGCGCGCGACGATGTCCTTGGCGGGCGTGCCCGCCGGGATGTCGACGCGGGCCACCATCACCTTCACGCGCGCTTGCCCTTCTTTTGCGGCTTGCTGCACGTTGCTCGTGTAGATGAGCACCGCGGCGATCGCCACGATCGCGAGCCCGCCGGCGATAACCAGGTTGCGGATGCTGTAGTTCATGGCCCCTCGTGTAGTCGGAAGACGGGTCTGGGGCGCGGCGGCTCGCGCCGCACATTGGCGCTCCTGGGCCCCTCGTATTGCCACCATCGGCGCCAACCGCCTCTGCCACGAGCCCCCCTAACGGGGGATCCCCGCGCTCGGCCGGAAAACGGTCGCTCGGGCCGGCGACCCGCTGTGCATCCGCTGAACAGCGCGCCGCCGGCTCAAGCTGCGCAGGCCCTGCCGAGGGCCGGCGTACAACGAGTATTCATGCTCAATCCGCTCTGCGGATCACCCTTCGGGATGAACCGTCGTGGCCCGCGACAAGTGCGCCTGGCGGCCGCTCCGATGAACTACCCTCGGCCGCCATGAGCGCACAGATCCTCGACGGCGCGGCCGTCGCCCGCTCGGTCCGCGAACGCGTCGCCGAGGGCGTGCGCGAGCTGGTTGCGAATGGCGGCCCGCAGCCGGGTCTCGCCACGGTGCTCGTCGGCACCGATCCTGGCTCGCAGATCTACGTCCGGCGCAAGAACGAGCAGACCGCCGAGGCCGGCATGCGCTCGTTCCACCACGAGCTCCCAGCCGACGACCCCGCAGGCGGAGCTCGACGCGCTCATCGACCAGCTCAACGCCGATCCCGCCGTGCATGGCATCCTCGTTCAGAGCCCGTTGCCGGACGGCCTCGACGAGGCTCGCGCATTCGCTCGCATCGATCCGGCCAAGGACGTGGACGGCTTCCATCCCGAGAGCGTCGGCCAGCTCGTGCTCAACCGGCCCGGCCTGCGGTCGTGCACGCCGGCGGGCGTGATCGAGCTGCTCGATCACTACGAGATCGACCTCACGGGGCGCGAGGTGGTCGTCGTGGGCCGCTCGAACATCGTGGGCAAGCCGGTTGCGCTGCTGGCCCTGCATCGCAACGCGACGGTCACGATCGTCCACTCGCGCACGCGCGATCTGCCGTCCGTGACCCGCCGTGCAGAGGTGTTGATCGTCGCCATCGGGCGTGCGCGCTTCGTGACCGCAGAGATGGTCTCGCCCGGCACCGTCGTGATCGACGTCGGCATCAACCGCACCGACGACGGCATGGTCGGCGACGTCGACTTCGAGCCCGTGAGTGCGATCGCGAGCGCGATCACGCCCGTGCCCGGCGGCATCGGGCCCATGACCATCGCCATGCTGCTCTCGAACACGTTGCAGGCCGCGCGCGCGAGCCTGTAGCCTACGAGCCGGCGCGCTACCGAGACGGCCCCTTACTAGACTCCGGAGCCGTGAGCCTGACGCCTGACGACGTGCGGTACGCCGCTGCCCTCGCGCACATCGGGCTGGAGCCCGATGAGCTCGAGCACCTTGCGCGCGACCTGGCCGGCATCCTCGACCACGTCGGGCGCATCGCGTCGCTCGACCTCGCCGATGTGCCGCCCACGTCGCATGCGCTCGACCTCGTCAACGTGCTCGGCGAGGACGTCCCGCGGGAGCCGTGGCCGCGGGAGCAGCTGCTCGGGCTCGCGCCGGAGCGCACGGCGGACGGCTTCCTCGTTCCCCCGATCGGCGCCTGATGGACGGCCTGGACGTCGAGCGCACGAGCGCAGAGGAGATCGCACGGCTGCTCGACGCCCGCGAGCTGAGCTGCGAGGACGTGGCCGGTGCCTATCTCAGCCGCATGGCGGCGCTCAACGACGGGCTGAACGTCTTCCTGCACATCGACGAGGAGCGCACCCTCGCGCAGGCGCGCGCGCTCGACACACAGGGGCGCAGCGGCATCGAGGGCGTCCCGATCGCCTACAAGGATCTGCTCTGCATCCGCGACGTGCCCACGACGGCAGGCTCGCGCGTGCTCGAGGGCTACAGGCCGCCGTACACGGCCAGCGTCGTGCGCCGCTGCGCGCAGGCGGGCCTCGTCGAGCTCGGCAAGACCAACATGGACGAGTTCGCGATGGGATCGTCGACGGAGAACTCGGCCTTCGGCCCGACTCGCAATCCGTGGGATCGCGAGCGTGTCCCGGGCGGATCGAGCGGCGGCTCGGCGGCGGCCGTGGCCGCCTCGATGGCGCCGCTGTCGCTCGGCACCGACACGGGCGGCTCGATCCGCCAGCCGGCGGCCCTGTGCGGCGTCGTCGGCATGAAGCCAACCTACGGCGCGGTCTCCCGCTACGGCGTGGTCGCGTTTGCGAGCTCGCTCGACCAGGTCGGCCCGTTCGCGCGCACCGTGCGGGATTGCGCGCTGGCCCTGAGCGTGATCGCAGGCCCTGACGTCTGCGACTCCACGTGCCTCGGCCCTCCCGAGCCGATCGAGTTGCCCGAGCGGGAGGATCTGCGCGGCCTGCGCGTCGGCGCCATCTCCCTGGACGGTGTCGGCGGCGTGGAGCCGGGCGTGCGCGCGAGCTACGAGGCAGCGCTCGAGACCGTGCGCGGTCTGGGTGCCGAGCTCGTCGAGGCCAGCCTCGAGTTCTCGCTGACGCCGCACGCGCTCGCGGCCTACTACCTGATCGCCCCCGCCGAGGCGTCCGCGAACCTGGCTCGCTACGACGGCGTGCGCTACGGCCTGCGCGTGCCGGGCGACGACGTCTTCGAGATGTACGACGCCACGCGCCGGCGGGGCTTCGGCCGCGAGGTCAAGCGCCGCTGCCTGATCGGCGCCTACGCGCTCTCGGCGGGCTACTACGACGCGTACTACGGGCAGGCGCAGCGCGTCCGCACGCTCATCCGGCGCGATTTCGACGCCGCCTTCGAGCGCTGCGACCTGCTGCTCACGCCGACCTCGCCGACGGTCGCATTCCGCCTCGGCGAGCTCGTCGACGACCCGCTGGCGATGTACGCCTGCGACCTCTTTACGCTGCCCGTCAACCTCTCGGGCCTGCCCGCGATCTCGCTGCCGTGCGGCCTCTCCGAAGGTCTGCCTGTGGGCCTGCACCTGGCCGGGCCGGCGTTCAGCGAGAACCGGCTGCTGGCGGCGGCGCATGCGCTCGAGGGCGCGTTCGCGTTCGACCCGCGACCGCCCGCCCTGATGGGAGCGGCATGAGCGTCCCGGACGGCTGGGAGGCGGTGATCGGCCTCGAGATCCACGTCCAGCTCTCGACGCGCAGCAAGATGTTCTGCCGCTGCCCGAACGAATCCGGCGGCGAGCCCAACACGCGCATCTGCCCGGTCTGCACGGCACAGCCGGGAACGCTCCCGGTCGCCAAT
Source organism: uncultured Actinomycetes bacterium (assembly GCA_963845865.1). GTDB lineage: Bacteria > Actinomycetota > Thermoleophilia > Gaiellales > JALYLC01 > JALYLC01. Next base: position 15,839 of record CAWJTT010000057.1, on the reverse strand, counting down.
CGCGCGGCGGTCGAGCGCACGATCGCCGTGGGGCTCGCGCTGGGCTCGGAGATCGCCGCTCACTCGACGTTCCACCGCAAGAACTACTTCTATCCCGACTCGCCCAAGGCGTACCAGATCAGCCAGTACGACGAGCCGCTGTGCAGCGGTGGCCGCCTGAGCGTGCCGACGGGCGAGGGCGACGACGTGGTGGGCTTCGAGCGCGTGCACCTCGAGGAGGACGCGGCCAAGACCGTGCACGAGGGCGGCGGTGGAGGGCGCCTTGCCGGCTCGCACGGCGCCGTCGTCGACTTCAACCGCTGTGGCACGCCGCTCATGGAGATGGTCACGCGACCCGACCTGCGCACGCCCGAGCAGGCCTCGCGCTTCGCCTCGTTCCTGCGCGAGACGATCGTGGCGCTCGGCGTCTCGGAGTGCGACATGGAGAAGGGATCGCTGCGCGTCGATGCCAACGTCAGCCTGCGGCGGCCCGGCGAGGACGGGCTGCGCACCAAGACCGAGCTCAAGAACATGAACTCGTTCAGCTACCTCGAGCGCGGCATCACGCGCGAGCTGCGGCGCCAGGCCGAGCTGTACGAGGCGGGCGAGGAGGTCACGACGCAGACGCTGCACTACGACCCCTCGTCCGATGAGCTCACCGTGCTGCGCTCCAAGGAGCTGGCGCACGACTACCGCTACTTCCCCGAGCCCGACCTCGTGCCGATCGAGCCGTCCTCCGAGCTCGTCGACGGCCTGCGCGACGCGCTGCCCGAGCTCCCAGCGCTGCGGGTACGGCGCTTCGAGGGCGACTACGCGCTGCCGTTCGCCCAGGCGCTCGATCTCGGCGTCGGCAGTGGGCTGGCGGAGTACTTCGAGGAGGTCGCCGCCGCGTGTGGCGATGCGCGCGCGGCCGCCAACTGGGTACTCAACGAGTTCTCGGCGCACCTCAACGAAACCGGCGCGAGCCCCGCCTCATCGCCGGTGCGCCCTGCGGCGCTGGCCGCGCTGATCGGGCTGGTTACGGACGGGACGCTCGGCTCGGCCGGCGCCAAGCAGGTGTTCGCAGCGCTCGTCGCCGGCGAGAGCGGCGGAGATCCGGCCGCGATCGTCACGGCACGCGGGCTCGGGCAGATCGCGGACGCGGACGCGCTCGCCGCCGTGGTGGCGGAGGTCGTAGCAGGCCATCCGCAGCAGGCCGAGGAGTTCCGCGCGGGCAAGGAGAACCTGATGGGCTTCTTCGTCGGCCAGGTCATGAAGTCGACCGGCGGGCGCGCGGAGCCGCAGCTCGCCCAGCGTCTCCTGCGCGAGGAGATCGCGCGTGCATGACAGCCCGTTCCTGCTCACGCCGGGGCCGGTGCCGGTGCCGCCCGAGGTGCTGGCGATCATGGACACGCCCCAGCAGCACCACCGGAGCGCCGCTTTCGTCGCGACCTACGGCGAGGTACTGCGCAAGCTCAAGCTCGTGTACCGGACGCAGAACGACGTGCTGCTGTTCACCGCCTCGGGTACCGGGGCGTTCGAATCGGTCTACGCCAACCTGGTCGAAGCCGGCGACCGCGTGCTGTGCGTGACGGCCGGGGCGTTCGGCGACCGCTGGGTCGCGATGGCGCGCGCGTTCGGAGCCCATGTCACGGTGCTGGAGTGCGAGTGGGGCCGCCCGCCCGATCCCGCGCTCGTCGCCGAGGCGATGTCGGACGAGGCGCTGCGCCTGGCCGTGGTCGTGCACTCGGAGACCTCGACGGCGACGGTGACGGACATCCAGGCAATCGGCGAGCTGACGCGGGGCCGCACCTGCCTGCTCGCGATCGACGCCGTCTCGAGCCTCGGCGCGGTGCCGATCGAGACGGACGTCTGGGGACTCGACGTCGTCGTCTCGGGCACGCAGAAGGGCATGTCGACGCCGCCCGGCCTGTCGTTTGCGAGCGTCTCGCCGGCGGCCTGGCAGCGCAGTCGCGAAACTGGGACACCACGCTTCTACTTCGACTGGAAGCGGACGCTCGACGCGCAGAACGGGGGCGGGAGCCCCTTCACGCCGGCGACGGCGACCGTCAACGCGCTCGACGTCGCGCTCGACCTCGTCCTCGAGGAGGGGCTGGAGGCGATCTGGGAGCGGACGCAGGCATTGGCGGGCCGCTTCCGCGCGCGCGTACTGGCTTCGGGCCTCGGGCTGTACTCGCCCGATCATCCTTCGTGCTCGCTGGTGACTGCGGTCGCGGTGCCCGAGGGCGCCGACGCCGGCGAGCTGCGGCGCGCAGTGCTCGCGGCGGGCTACATCATCGAGGGCGGTCGCGGCCGGACGGCCGGCAAGGTGCTGCGCTTCGGGCACCTCGGCGCGACCGACGAAGATGCCCTCAACGCCGGCTTCGACGCCCTGCTGGCCGCGCTTCCTCGATGAGCCGTCCCCGCTGCGTCGTCGCCGAGCCGATCGCCGAGACGGGGCTGGCGCTGCTGCGCGAGGCCTGTGACGTCGTCGAGCTCGACCTCGGCGGCGATCTGCCTGCGGCTCTGACGGACGCGGACGCGCTGGTCGTGCGCTCGGCCACGCCCGTCGACGCCGCCCTCATCGCCGCAGCGCCGAAGCTGCGCGTGATCGGCCGTGCCGGCGTCGGCGTCGACAACGTCGACGTGGACGCCGCCACCGCGGCGGGCATCGTCGTCTGCAACGCCCCCGAGGCGAACGTGGTCTCCGCCGCGGAGCACGCGCTCGCACTGCTGCTCGCACTGGCGCGCCACGTCAGCGCCGCAGAGCGCTCGCTGCGCGACGGCGCCTGGGAGCGAGAGCGGTTCGCCGGCATCGAGCTCGCCGACAAGACGCTCGCGCTGCTCGGGTTCGGCCGCATCGGCCGTCTGGTGGCCTCGCGCGCGCGTGCGCTGGGGATGCGCACGGTCGCCTACGACCCGTACGTGACCGCGGAGCGCATCGCAGAGCTTGGCGCCGAGCGCGCCGGGTCGATCGAGGCCGCGCTCTCCGTCGCCGACGTCGTCAGCCTGCACCTCCCCGTCACGCCTGCCACGCGTGGGCTGATCGATTCCGAGCGCCTTGCGCTGCTGCGACCTGGCGCACTGCTCGTCAACGCCGCGCGCGGTGCCCTCGTCGACGAGGCTGCGCTCGTGGCCGCGCTGCGCTCCGGCCATCTGGCGGGTGCCGCGCTCGACGTCTACGCCCAGGAGCCGCTTCCGGCGGACTCGCCGCTGCGCGACGCGCCCAACCTCCTGCTCACGCCGCACCTGGCCGGCTCGACGGTCGAGGCGCTGGACCGGGCGGGCGTCGTCGTTGCCGAGCAGGTCGTGGCCGCGCTCTCCGGGCGCCCGGTCGCACACGCGCTCAACCTTCCGTTCGTGCCCGAGGACGAGCGGCGCGTGCTCGAGCCGTTCCTGCCGGTCGCAGAGCGTCTCGGTCGCCTGGCGATGGCACTCGCGGAGGGCCCCGTCACGCGCATCGAGATCGCAACCGCCGGACGCCTGGCCAACACGGGCTCGCGCCTGCTCACCTCGGCCGCGCTGCGTGGGGCGTTCGGCTCCGGCCACGACAGCCTCAACGATGTCAACGCGCTCTCGATCGCCGCCGAGCTGGGCGTCGAGGTGGCCGAGCAGCACCGCGCGGGCGCGTCCGACTACACGAACCTGCTCGCCGTGACGGTGCGCGACCCCGGCGAGCGCACCGTGGTCGGGACGGTGCTGGGCGTCGACCACCGCGCCTGGCTCGTGCGCGTGCACGGCCTTCCGCTCGAGATCGAGCTCGGCGGCCGCCTGCTGCTGCTGCGCAACGACGACGTCCCGGGCATGGTCGGCCGCGTCGGCACGCTGCTCGGCGACGCCGGCATCAACATCGCCAACATGACCCTCTCGCGGGCAGTCGCCGGCGGCGACGCCATGATGGCGTTCGCGCTCGACGACGATCCTGCGCCGGCGCTGCTGGCGACGCTCGCGACGCTCCCCGGTGTGGTCGCGCAGCCGCTCTTCGTCCGCCTTTCGTAGCACGTCGCGGGTACAGTGAGCAGCAATTCGCCCCTCTGGAGAGTGTCGCATGCAGGAGACCGAGAAGATCTGGATGAACGGCGAGCTCGTGCCCTGGGCGGATGCCAAGGTGCACGTGCTGAGCCACGCGATGCACTACGGCTCCGGCGTCTTCGAGGGCATTCGCGCCTACGCCACCGATCGCGGCCCGGCGGTGTTTCGCCTCATGGACCACCTGCGGCGCCTCGAGCGCTCGAGCGAGGTCTACTTCATGCAGCTGCCGTACGGCACCGAGGAGCTGCGCCAGGCCACGCATGACGTGATCGCGGCCAACGGGCTGGACACCTGCTACGTGCGGCCCATCGCGTTCCGCGGCTACGGCGAGCTCGGCATCAACCCGCTCAACTGCCCGATCGACGTGGTCATCGCCGTGTGGCCGTGGGGCGCATACCTCGGCGAGGAGGCGCTCGAGCACGGCGTGCGCGTGATGACCTCCTCGTGGCGGCGGATCGGCCCGAACACGCTGCCCGCGACGGCCAAGGCCAGCGGCCAGTACCTCAACTCGCAGCTCGCCAAGATGGAGGCCATGCACTCCGGCTACGACGAGGCCATCCTGCTGAACGAGCAGGGCTACCTCGCGGACGGGTCGGGCGAGAACGTCTTCATGATCAACAACGGCGTGCTCTGCACGCCGCCGACGACTGCGTCCTGCCTGCCGGGCATCACGCGCGACACCGTCATCCGGATCGCGCGCGGCATGGGCTACGACGTGCGCGAGGCCGACGTCGTGCGCAGCGACCTCTACCACGCCGACGAGGTCTTCTTCACCGGCACCGCCGCGGAGATCACGCCGATCCACTCGATCGACGATCACGAGATCGGCGCGGGGCCGATCACCAAGCGCATCCAGAGCGAGTTCTTCGCGATCACCTCGGGCCGCTCTCCGCTGTCTCCCGAATTCCTCGACTACCCCGCCGCGACGCCCGCCAAGGCGTGAAGATCCAGGCAGCGCGCGAGATCCCGCTCTCGCGGCCCGACGTCGGGGCGCGAGAGGAGAAATACGTGCGCGACGCGCTTCGCTCCGGCACGCTCGCGCTCGGCCCGTATGCACGCAACTTCGAGAACGAGTTCGCGGCCTTCTGCGGGAGCGGCCACGCCGTTGCGGTCTCGAGCGGCACCGCGGGTCTGCACCTGCTGGTGCGGGCCTCGGGCATCGGCCCCGGCGACGAGGTCATCACCGCGCCGATCTCGTTCGTGGCGTCGGCCAACGTGATGCTCTACGAGCGCGCGACGCCCGTGTTCGCGGACGTCGATCCCACGACGTTCGTGCTCGACCCGGCCGCGGTCGAGGCCGCCGTCACCGCGCGCACGCGCGGGATCCTGCCCGTGCACGTCTTCGGCTATCCGTGCGACATGGAGGCACTCGGCGCGATCGCCGAGAAGCACTCGCTCGTGATCATCGAGGACGCCTGCGAGGCCGCGGGCAGCTCGTACGGGGGCAGGCGCATCGGCGGCACCGGCACACCCGCGGTGTTCGCGTTCTACCCGAACAAGCAGATGACCACCGGCGAGGGCGGCATGGTCACGACCGACGACGCCGCTCTGGCCGCGCAGCTGCGCTCCCTCGCCAACCAGGGCCGCTCCGACTCGGGCGACTGGCTCGAGCACGACAAGCTCGGCTTCAACTACCGCATGGACGAGCTCTCGGCTGCCGTCGGGCTTGCCCAGATCGAGCGCCTCGAGGCGATCCTGGCAGCGCGCGCCGAGGTCGCCTCCCGCTACGACGAGCTGCTCGCGCCCATCAACGGCGTCACCATTCCCGCGCCGACCGCCCCCGGCGACGTGCGCTCGTGGTTCGTGTACGTCGTGCGGCTCGACGAGGCGATCGACCGCAACGCCGTGATGGCAGCTCTGCAGGAGCGCGGCGTGGCCTGCAAGCCGTACCTGCCCGCGGTCCACCTGCAGCCGTTCTATCGCAGCCTCGGACACGGACCGGGGGAGCTTCCCGTCGCCGAGGCGGTGGCGCGCTCCACGCTCGCGTTGCCGTTCTTCACCCGACTCGCGGCGGACGACCAGGCATATGTGGCCGCCTGCCTCGCCGAGGTGCTCGGCTGAGCGATGCTCGCCGCGTCGCCGCAGCCCGCCGTCCTCGCGACGTCGGTCGCCAGCTATCTCACCGCCCCTGCATCCGGGGGTGGCGTCACGGCATGGCTCGAGTATCCGGCGTCGCATGCGGGCTCGCCCGATGCCGTCGCGCGTCGCAAGGCAAACCGCCTCGTCATCGCCGATCGCGCGGGGCGGCGCGCCCGCGTCGTCTATGACGGCGGCTGCGCGAGACTGCAGCGCTGTGACACCGTGTCGGCCCCGCAAGCCAGCGGCGACACCGTCCTCTACGCGGTCGCCGACGGCCGGCACGCCGATCTGGCGTCGGCCACGCTCCAGATCAGGCCGGGCCGGCTGGTCGCGCAGATGCGGCAACCCGTGGGCGGGCCGCCGCCGTTCATGCTCGCTGGTCCCGCTGCCGTGTGGTACACGGCCGGCCGCGTGCGCGAGCGTCCGCCGGACCTGAAGAAGCCCGCCACCACGCTCGTGGGAGCCCCGCCGGGCGGGACGCTGCGCGCAGTCGTGCGCCACGAGCCCGTGACGGCGTGGCTCTCGCGCGCGGCGGCCGGGCAGGACGCCGTCTTCGAGCAGCTGGACGGAGGCCGGCCCCGCCTGCTCTACCGCGAGACGCGGCCGGGCGTGCGGCTGACCTCTCTGGCGCCACTCGACGGCGGCCGCGTCGGCGTCGTCGCTCTCCGCACGGCGGGCGGAGGGCTGACGGCGAGTGTGCTGTTGCTGACGCCCGGAGTCGCGCAGCCGGCGGTGCTCGCGGCGTCGGCGCACTCCCCGCCGGCGCACGCCTACAACCCATCGCTTTCGAGCTCCGGCCAGAGCCTGGCGTTCCGCCGGCGTGTCGGCTCCGAACGCGGGCTCGCCGACCAGATCGTCGTGATCGACGTCCTGCGCGGCACGACGCGCGTGGTCGCGAGCGCGCTCCTGCGCACGGCGCGGCTCTCCGATCCCTCGCTCGGCTACGGGCGGGTGGTCTGGAGCAGCGCCCGGATCGCCGGCAGTCGCCTCGTGCGCTCGAGCGTGCTCGCCGCCCCGGCGTGACCGACATCGCCCGCTGGTGCGCGCGCAGCAGCGTCGAGGTCGCGCACGACCTGATCGGCTGCGAGTTGCTCATCGACGCCGTCGGGGGGCGCATCGTCGAGTGCGAGGCCTATGGGCGCGACGATCCGGCCTCGCACTCGTTTGCCGGGCCGACGCCGCGCAACGCCACCATGTTCGGGCCCGCCGGACGCGTCTACGTCTATCTCAGCTACGGCGTGCACTGGATGCTCAACATCGTCTGCGGTGCGCAGGAAGGAGCCGGGGAGGCCGTCCTGATCCGCGCGCTCGAGCCGACGATCGGCATCGACCAGATGCGGAAGCGCCGAGGTCGCGAGGCCCTGGCCGACCTCTGCCGCGGGCCCGGCCGTCTCGGCCAGGCACTCGCGGTGGGTCCCGATCTGAACGGCGAACCGATCGGCGCCGGTCGCATCGAGCTCCGGCCCGCGGCTCCGCCCGGGCCCGTCGCGCAGACCGAGCGCATCGGCATCAGCCGCGCCCGTGAGCTGCCGTGGCGGTTCCTGCTGTCGGGCTCGCCCTACGTCAGCCCGTCCCGTCGCTCACGATCAGCGTGACGAGCGCGCCCTTGGCGGCCAGCTTCAGCGGGATCGGGTACTGCGAGTAGACGCGGCCGGCGGGCGGGCCGTAGGCCCCCCTCGTCTCGCGCACGTCGAACCCCGCGACGCGCAGCGCCGAGCGCGCGGCGACGACGTTGAGCCCGATCAGATCCGGCACCGTCACCCAGGTCACTGCCTTGGCGATCGACACCTGGACGCGTCCTCCCAGCTCGATCGGCTCGCCCGGGGCCGGGTTCTGCGCGAACACCCTGCCTGCGGGCTCGCCCGCGGGCGGCACGGACTGGACGAGTTCCGGCAGCAGCCCGGCGCGGTCGAGCGTGAGTTGCGCCTGGCGCTGGCTCGAGTTCGTCACCTCCGGCGTCGGGATCACGGTGCCCGTGCAGTGCGACGTGCGGGCCGGCATCTTTGCGTAGGCCATCACGACGGAGCGCGCGCGGGGGCAGTTCGGCCCGGCGAGCTCGCCGGTGGCGGGATCGATCCTCACCTCGGCGCCGGCGACCTGCGTCGGCGCCGGCCAGTCGTGGATCCTCGTGCCCGCGAGTGCCGGTTGCGTGAACGCCCTCCAGAGCAGCGCGGGGAACGTGCCGCCGAACACCGGCCCGTTGTGGAACTGCTTGACCATCGGCACCCGGATGGTCGGGAAGCCGTTCCAGACCGACGTCGTCAACGTCG
>CAWJTT010000057.1:0-2500 GCA_963845865.1 uncultured Actinomycetes bacterium | reverse complement strand
CCCACGTCGGTTGAAAACGGCGGGGATGACCTGTGGATAGGAGTGAAAGGCTAATCAAACTCAGAAATATCTGGTTCTCCCCGAAATATATTTAGGTATAGCCTCGTGAGTTCAGCATTGGTTGTAGAGCACTGTTTGGCCTAGGGGCCCTACCAGGTTACCGAAGTCAGACAAACTCCGAATGCCATTGCTCCAGAGGACGGGAGTCAGACTGCGGGGGATAAGCTCCGTAGTCGAGAGGGAAACAGCCCAGACCGCCAGCTAAGGTCCCTAATTCTCATCTAAGTGGGAAACGATGTGCGAATGCATAGACAACCAGGAGGTTGGCTTAGAAGCAGCCACCCTTGAAAGAGTGCGTAATAGCTCACTGGTCAAGTGTTCGTGCGCGGACGATGTAACGGGGCTCAAGATGAGTACCGAAGCTGCGGATTCGGCCTTTAGCGGTCGAGTGGTAGGGGAGCGTTCCCATGCCGACTGAAGCGGCCGCGACAAGCGAGCCGTGGAGGCTTGGGAAGTGAGAATGCTGGCATGAGTAACGAAAGACGTGTGGGAAACACGTCCACCGTACACCCAAGGTTTCCTGAGTAAAGCTAATCTTCTCAGGGTTAGTCGGGACCTAAGCCGAGGCCGACAGGCGTAGGCGATGGATAACCGGTTGATATTCCGTACTACGTAGCCATCGTTTGACCGATGGGGGGACGGGGTAGGCTAGGGGAACCCAGGCGTTGGGTTGACCTGGGATAACCGTGTAGGCGGGTCGGTTGTGAAATGCGCCGGCCATTCAACGCTGAGGCGGGATGCCGGAGCCCCGTGAGGGAGCTCGAAGTCCCTGAAGCCATGCCTCCTAGAAAAGCCTCTAGGGAGATGGCGCGTGCCCGTACCAAAACCGACACAGGTGGGTGGGTAGAGAATACCAAGGTGATCGAGAGAACCTTCGTTAAGGAACTCGGCAAAATTGTCCCGTAACTTCGGGAGAAGGGACGCCCCGTCAGGGTGATGGCCTTGCGGCCGGAGCCCGAGGGGGCCGCAGTGAATAGACCCAAGCGACTGTTTACCAAAAACACAGGTCTCTGCAAAGTCGAAAGACGACGTATAGGGGCTGACGCCTGCCCGGTGCTGGAAGGTCACGAGGAGAGGTTAGCCGCAAGGCGAAGCTCTGAATCCAAGCCCCAGTAAACGGCGGCGGTAACTATAACCGTCCTAAGGTAGCGAAATTCCTTGTCGGGTAAGTTCCGACCTGCACGAATGGCGTAACGACTTGGGCGCTGTCTCAACGAAGGACTCGGTGAAATAGTAGTCTCGGTGAAGATGCCGAGTACCCGCAGCAAGACGGAAAGACCCCGTGAACCTTTACTGCAGCTTGATATTGGAGTTTGGGGCGTTCTGTCCAGGATAGGTGGGAGGCTTTGAAGCGAGGACGCCAGTCCCCGTGGAGCCATCCTTGGGATACCACCCTGGATGTTCTGGGCTTCTAACCCCACGCCGTGATCCGGGCGGGGGACCGTGTCAGGTGGGCAGTTTGACTGGGGCGGTCGCCTCCTAAAATGTAACGGAGGCGCCCAAAGGTTCCCTCAGCACGGTTGGAAATCGTGCGTAGAGTGCAAAGGCATAAGGGAGCTTGACTGTGAGACCTACAAGTCGAGCAGGGACGAAAGTAGGGCTTAGTGATCCGGCGGTGGAGAGTGGAATTGCCGTCGCTCAACGGATAAAAGGTACTCCGGGGATAACAGGCTTATAGTCTCCAAGAGTCCACATCGACGAGACTGTTTGGCACCTCGATGTCGGCTCAGCGCATCCTGGGGCTGGAGTAGGTCCCAAGGGTTGGGCTGTTCGCCCATTAAAGCGCTACGTGAGCTGGGTTCAGAACGTCGTGAGACAGTTCGGTCCCTATCTGCTGTGGGCGTTGGAGGATTGAGAGGAGTTGCCCCTAGTACGAGAGGACCGGGGTGAACGAGACCTCTGGTGTATCAGTTGTCGTGCCAACGGCACTGCTGGCTAGCTACGTCTCGGAACGGATAACCGCTGAAAGCATCTAAGCGGGAAGCCCACCTCAAGATGAGTCCTCCCATCGCCTCGAGCGAGTAAGGATCCTGGTAGACCACCAGGTTGATAGGACGGATGTGGAAGCGCAGCAATGCGTGCAGCAGACCGGTACTAATAATCCGAGGTCTTGATTTCTCACCCGACTTCGAGAGCACGACTTTGCCGCTATGCAGTTTTGAGGGTACCCGCAGGCGAGCCCGCGAGTTTCCGGTGGCTATGGCGAGAGGGTCACACCTCTTCCCATTCCGAACAGGGTCGTTAAGCCTCTCAGCGCCGATGGTACTTGGTGGGAAACCCCCTGGGAGAGTAGGTCGCCGCCGGGATTACTTGCAGAACCGGCGGGGAGCGGCACGGCCGCTTCCCGCCGCTGCATGTCGTCCCGTATGCTGACTCCGGCCGGATAGTCGGAAGGAGCTCCGTGGAGGACTACAGCCAGAAGTACAAGGGCGAGCACGTC
>CAWJTT010000056.1:0-177389 GCA_963845865.1 uncultured Actinomycetes bacterium | reverse complement strand
CCGTGGAGATACTCGGGCTCGTCGCTGCCGACGGCGAGTTCGGGAGGCTCCAGGCGCAGCACAGCGGCCCCGTCCTCGAATCCGTGCAGCGAAAGACCGATGGCGGCGTCCAGACGAGCCGGCGCGAGTGCGCGCAGCTCGGCCTCGGTCATGCGCCGATGGCAGCCAGGCGCCGCCTGCGCATGCCGAGCGCGAGCATGAGCATCGCTCCCGCGAGCGTCAGGGCGATGCCGGGCACCGGGGCGCCGACGGCGAACAGCGCGAGGCCGGCGCCGGTGATCGCGCCGGCGGCCTCGCGCTGCGGCCGGCCCGCCGCGAGCGCCGCGAGCACGATCAGCGCGGGCGCGAGCGCGACCGCGAGGATGTCGTTCTCGGCGCGGAGCGCCAGCAGGGCCGCAAGCGCAAGAGCCAGCGCTCCCGCCAGCACCGCAGCCTGTCGCGGGCTCTGCACGACCATCACGGCGAGCGCAGCAAGCAGCCCGGCTGCGAGCGGCCACGGGCTCGACAGCACGGCAGCCAGTGCAGGCGCGGCAAGCCCGGCGACGATCGCCAGGATCGCACGGCGCGCGCTGACCCGACGCGTCGCCAGTAGCCCGACGCCGGCGCCGAGCAGCGGCCAGACGAGCGCTCCGCCTGTCGCGAACGTGCCGAACATCGCGAGGACGCCGATGCTCGCCCACAGCCAGAAGCGCGTCAGGCATCCCGGTCGGAAGTTCATCGCCGGCGCTCCTCGCGTGCCGCGGCGCGCTCATGGCGCGTGCGCCACAGGCCCACCGCGAGTGCGATCAGCACGACGGCGAGGATTGCGAGCAAGTCGACCGGCATCTGCCTCAGCTTAGAGCGCATTTCACCCCAACCACACACGCGCTGATCAGAAGTGCGCTCGTAGAACTCAGTGCCGCGTGGCGTCCGGAGTCTCGAATCGCCTGCGGTCTGCCGGTCGCGCACTGATGTCGATGCACGTGCGGTGGGTGCGCGCCGATCATCGGCCTGCGGTCGACCCCGGGCTCGCTCGCTGGCGCCGAGGCGACCCTCGGGGGCTTCGCAGGGACACCGATCCCGGCTCTCGAACAGGCGTCCCGACCTGCCCTTCGAGCCGGCCGGCGCCCCTACTCGCTCCAGCCACCCCAGACCACACACGCTGATTCAGAAATGCGCTCCTAGTCGTGCGCCACGATCAGTGGATCGGCGGCTCCCAGCCCTCGAGCACCGGCGGCTTCCAGTCGGTGCCCACGGTCTCGGAGCCCTCCACCCACGAGCCGAGGAACGGCTGCGGGAACTTGCAGTGCTCGCGCTTCAGCTGGATGCCGTACGAGTTGCCCGACTGCAGGTGCTTGATCAGGACCTTGCGGGCCAGCTCGTCCTCGCGTCCCGGCCGGGATCTCGAAGTAGATCTTGATGAACGCGTTCGTGTAGCGGTCGAAGACGGCGGGCACGCCGTCCTCGACGAGCAGATGGATGTCCTCCAGCCAGTTGATGTCCTCGCCCGGGGTCGCGGCGAGCAGGTCGATGTCCTCGACCAGGCTGCGGTCCTCCTGGTACGGGAAGCGCCGGCCGGCGAGCGACTCGGCGTCGATCGCGACGCCGCTCGCCCGGGTGACTGTACTTCGACATTTCGCCGTCCTCAGTCGCCCGCCGTCGGCACGTCGAGACCCTGCGGCACCTGCTGGTGGAACAGCATGTCCTGCTGGCGCTCGAGCAGCGACTTGATCTCGTCCAGCGTGCGCTGCTCGGTGACGCCCGGGATGTAGTTGGTGCCGGCGAGCGGCACCTTGGCCATCGCGGCTGCCTCGACCGTCAGCGCGCACAGGTCTTCGGGCTCGAGCGAGTGGATGTTCGTCTTGCCGCACGCGCGCGCGAGCATCTGCACCTCGAGCGTGAGCGTGTGCAGGAAGTTGTAGACCCGCTCGGCGGCCTCGTCGACGACGAGGCGCTTGCGCAGCTCGACGTCCTGCGTCGCGACGCCCACGGGGCAGCGGCCGGTGTGGCAGTGGTAGCAGCTGCCGGCGGGCACGCCGATCGTGCCCTCGTAGTCGGTGACGCCGGGGATCTCCTTGTTGCAGTTCAGCGCCATCAGCGCCGAGTGCCCGATCGCGATCGCCTTGGCGCCCAGCGACAGCGCCTTGGCGACATCGCCGCCGTTGCGGATGCCGCCGGCCACGACGAGGTCGATCTCGTCGGCCAGGCCGACGTCCTCGAGCGCGCGCCGCGCCTCCGGGATCGCCGCCATGAGCGGGATGCCGGTCTCCTCGGTGGCGATGTGCGGGCCCGCGCCCGTGCCGCCCTCGGCGCCGTCCAGGTAGATGATGTCCGGGCCGCACTTGGCCGCCATGCGCACGTCGTCGTAGACGCGCGCGGCACCCAGCTTGAGCTGGATCGGGATCTGGTAGTTGGTCGCCTCGCGGATCTCCTGGATCTTCAGCGAGAGGTCGTCCGGGCCGAGCCAGTCCGGGTGCCGGGCGGGCGAGCGCTGGTCGATGCCGGCCGGCAGCGAGCGCATCTCGGCCACCTGCTCGGTGACCTTCTGGCCCATCAGGTGGCCGCCCAGGCCGACCTTGCAGCCCTGCCCGATGAAGAACTCGCAGGCGTCCGCGAGCATCAGGTGGTGCGGGTTGAACCCGTAGCGGCTCTGGATGCACTGGTAGTACCACTTGGTCGACAGATCGCGCTCGGGCGGGATCATCCCGCCCTCGCCCGAGCAGGTCGCCGAGCCGGCCATCGAGGCGCCCTTGGCGAGCGCCATCTTGGCCTCGATCGAGAGCGCGCCGAAGCTCATGCCCGTGATGTAGATCGGGATGTCGAGCTCGATCGGCTTCTTCGCGAAGCGCGCGCCGAGGATCGTCTTGGTCTCGCACTTCTCGCGATAGCCCTCGATCACGAAGCGCGTCAGCGTGCCGGGCATGAACATCAGCTGATCCCAGTGCGGGATCGGCTTGAACATCGAGAAGCCGCGCATGCGGTAGCGCCCGAGCTCCGACTTGACGTGGATGTCGTTGATCACCTCGGGCGTGAAGATCCGGCTGTGCCCGAGGACGTTCGGCCTTGCTGTTGGTCGTCTCGTCTGCCATGGCCATCCCTCCCTCAGAGCACGAGCTTGCGCTCGGACGGCTCGAGGCTGTCGTAGTTGTAGAGCTTCTTGCCGCACACGAACTTGTCGAAGTCGGCGGCGTGCCGAGGCCGTAGATGCGGAACTTGCGCTCGATGTACTCGGTGTCGGCGTCCGTCCACTCGCCCGGGACGCAGTCGATGCCGAGCGCCTTGACCTTGCCCGCCGACGTAGATCGATGCCGTCGTACATCGAGTCGCCCAGGCCCGGGCCCGCGTCGCCGCAGATGATCTGGCGGCCGCGCTGCATCATGAAGCCCGTCATTCGAGCCGACCGAGCCCATCGTGAGGATCAGCCCGCCCTTCTGGTCGATGCCCGAGCGCGCGCCGGCGCGGCCCTTGATCGACGAGGTCGCCGCCGCGGATGGCCGCGCCCGTGAGCGAGCCGGCGTTGCCGTCGATCACGACGACGCCCGACATCATGTTCTCGCAGGCCGCCCAGCCGACGCGGCCCGTGATGTGGATCTCGGGCCCGTCGATCAGGCCGCAGCCGAAGTAGCCGAGGCTGCCCTCGAACGTGATCTTGCAGCGCTGCAGGATGCCGACGCCGATCGAGTGCTTGGCGCCGGGGTTCTGCACCGTGACGTCCGTGATGCCGCGCTCGTAGAGCAGGTGGCGCAGCTCGAGGTTGATCTTGCGGGTGGTCAGGTCCTTGGCGTCGAAGACGGCCTTGGCGCCGTCGATCTCGGAGACGCCGGGGACGGTGTCGTCCGGCTCGACCAGCCCGCGGGCGTCGTAGACGATTCCCCGCTCGCCGACTAGCGCGTCCATACCAGCACCTCCGACTCGTAGGGATCGTACGTCTCGATCTCGCGATCGAGCACGGCGCGGATCGCGATCTCCTCGGAGGCCATCGCGACCATGTCGTCGCCCTCGTAGAGCACCAGGGGCTTCGCGGCCATCTCGTCCTTGCAGACGCCGAGCGCGTCGGCCGTCACGCACATGTACGTGAACACGCCGTCCAGCTCCTCGAGGCTCTGCCGCATCGACGTCCTCGAGCGTCATGCCCTCGGCCATCTGCTCGGCCAGGTAGACCGCGATGATCTCGGAGTCGCACTCCGACTGGAAGCGATGCCCGCTGCGCTCGAGGCGGCGGCGCCAGTAGAAGTAGTTCGTCAGCTGCCCGTTGTGCACGACCGCGACGTCGGAGAACGGGTACGCCCAGTAGGGGTGCGCGCCCGAGATGTCGACGTCGGACTCGGTCGCCATGCGCACGTGGCCGATGGCGTGCGTGCCGGAGAAGTCGCCGAGCTCGTACTGCTCGGCGACCTGCTCGGCATCGCCGAGGTCCTTGACGATCTCGAGCGAGTGGCCGATCGAGAGCACCTCGGCCTCGGGCACGTCCTCGACGTAGTCGACGAGCCGCTTGAGGTCGCCGCCGTACTCGAGCGTGACGCGGATAGGCGTACTCGGTCTCGGCGTGGCTGCTCAGCACCTTCGCGCCCGAGCGACTCCATGCGCGACTGCACCTCGGCCTGGTGGCGGTCGAGGCGGTCGAGGTAGTCGAAGTCGCGCGGGCTGTTGGAGTCGGCCAGCTTGTAGCGCACGAGCACGCCCGGACCGGCCGGCCCGTACAGCGCGTAGCCGGTCGAGTCGGGCCCGCGGTGCTTCATCGACTGGAGCATGCGCGTCATGTCGCTGCCGACCGACGAGGCTCCGTTCCGATAGATGATTCCTGCGATTCCGCACACAGAAGTGCTGGCTCCTCGGTCGTTCGTTAGGGGAGGACGTCGAGGTATTCCTCGCGGTCCCAGTCGCTCACGGTCGCGCAGTAGCGCTCCCACTCGTCGCGCTTGTAGTGCCTGAAGACCTTGTACATCTCGTCCGGCAGGGCGCTCTTGACGACCTCGTCCGCGTCGAGCGCGTCGAGCGCGTCGCCGAACGTCATCGGGATCTTCTTGACGTCCTTGCCGGCCTCCATGGCCTGGTAGATGTTGCGCTCCTCGGGCGGGCCCGGATCGAGCTTGCGCTTGATGCCGTCCTCCATGGCCTTGATCAGCGCGGCCAGCGAGAGGTACGGGTTGACCGCGGAGTCGACGGAGCGGTACTCGAAGCGGCCGGGCGCCGAGACGCGCAGCGCGGTCGTGCGGTTCTGGAAGCCCCAGTCGGCGAAGACCGGCGCCCAGAAGCCCGTGTCCCAGAGGCGGCGGTACGAGTTGACCGTCGAGGCGCTGATCGCGGTCAGCGCGCCGAGGTGCTCGAGGATGCCGCCGATCGCCCACTTGCCGATCTGGCCGGGCATGCGCTGGTCCTCGCCGGGCGCGGGCATGAACTTGTTGTCGTCGCCTTCCCACAGCGAGATGTTGTGGTGGCAGCCGTTGGCCGAGACGCCCATGAAGGGCTTGGGCATGAAGCACGGGAAGGCCTGCATCTCGCGCCCGACCTGCTTGCAGACCTGGCGGTAGGTGGAGAGGTTGTCGGCCGTCTTCTCGGCGACGTCGAAGTTGAAGTTCAGCTCGAGCTGGCCCGGCGCGTCCTCGTGATCGCCCTGGATCATGTCCAGGCCCATCGCGTTCGCGTACTCGATCACCTTGTGGATGATCGGCTGGAACTGGCTGAACTGGTCGATGTGGTAGCAGTAGGGCTTCGACATGCCCTCGATCGTCGGCTTGCCGTCCTCGTCGGCCTTGAGCCAGATCATCTCGGGCTCGAGGCCGGCGCGGAGGTGCATGCCGGTGCGCTTCGTGAAGTCGGCCTGGATCAGCTTGAGGTTGTTGCGGCAGTCGGCCGTGAGGTAGGAGCCGCCGTCCTCGACGTCCTCGCGCCCGCGGAAGCAGGTGCACCACACGCGCGCGACCTTGGTGTCCCAGGGCAGCACCTGGAACGTCTCGGGCTCGGGCAGGCCGACGAGCTCGGCCGCCTCGGGGCCGTAGCCGATGTACTCGCCGTGACGGTCGACGAAGAGGTTCGCGGTCGCGCCGTAGACGAGCTGGAAGCCCTTGCGCGCCATCGTCTCCCAGTGGGCGGCGGGCACGCCCTTGCCCATGATCCGGCCCGTGACCGAGATGAACTGGTAGTAGATGTACGTGACGCCCGATGCGTCGATCTGCTCGACGCACCTCCTGGACGAGGTCATCGCGCCCCTGGGCACTCACGAACCGTTCGAGGTCGGTCGCCACCAACGTCCTCCTGATCTCGCCCGTCCCGCGCAGCACGCGGATCGCCACCGTACTCGCGAGATGTGGCCGAAGTGCACACCCTTCGCGAGGATGGGACGATACACCCACCGCGGGCGGCCGGATGGTGTGCAACCTGCACGTACTCCGGGCCGCGGACGCGCGCTACCATCCACTGATGGTTGCCCTGGGCACGGCCGTACCAGCAGCCGACGGCTCGAGTGCGGCGCAGGAGCACGAGCTCCGCGTCCTCTACGAGATCATCCACACCGTCAACTCGACGCTCGATCTCGAGCAGGTGCTGGGTGCGATCGTGCGGCTCGTCAACGACGCGATCGTCGCGCACGCGACCTACATCTTCCTGAGCGAGGACCGCGGCCGGCGCATCGTGCTGCGCGCGGCCTCGGAGCGCTACGCGCACCTCAGCGGTCGCGTCTCGATGGCGGCGGGCGAGGGCATCGCAGGCTGGGTGCTCCAGAACGCGCAGCCCGTGTTCATCCCGGAGAAGGCGCTCGCCGACCCGCGCATCAAGTACTTCCCCGAGCTCGAGGAGGAGAAGTACCAGTCGCTCGTCTCCGTCCCGCTGATCGCCAAGGGCCAGCGCGTGATCGGCGTGATCGCGCTGCACGCCCAGGCCCCGCGCGTGTTCAGCTCGCAGGACGCCGCGTTCCTGCTGCACGTCGCCTCGCTCGTGGCCTACGCGATCGAGAACGCGCGGCTCTACGAGCGCACCCGCCGCTCGCTGCGCGAGCTCGAGCAGCTGTCGCAGCTCGGAGGGCACATCGCGCGCGCCGAGTCGGTCGACGACCTGCTCGCAGTCGCCGTCGAGCAGGCGCTCGGCCTGCTCGGGGCCGAGTCGTTGCGGGTCTACCTGCTCGAGCCGAGCGGCGACCGGCTGCGCATGCGCGCAGCCTCGCCCGGTGCGTCCGACGGTCCCGACATCGTCTCCCTGCCCGAGCTGAGCGGCGAGCTGCAGCGCACGCAGGCCAACGGCGGCACGCTCACCTCGGTGCTCGCCGGCACGCTCTGGGGCGCCGCCACGATGCGCTCCGCGCTCGTCGCGCCGCTGGTCGCGGGCGACGAGGTGATGGGCTTCCTGGTCGCGCGGCTCGCGGAGGACCGGCGCGCGAGCGAGCACGCGCGCGACCTCGCGAACTCGATCGCGTCGCAGACCGCGCTCGGCCTCAAGCGCCTGCAGCTGGTCGAGCGGCTGGCCGAGCGCAACCTGATCAAGGATCTCTTCGACGCGCTCGCGACCGGGCGCAGCACCTCGGCGATCGCGGCGCAGGCGCGGCGGCTCGGCATCGAGGCGGCAGGGCCCGTCGTCGTCGCCTGGGCGCTCGCCCGTCGCCGCCGACGGCGAGGCCGTCGCCGCGTTCCAGCCGGCGGCCGAGGCGTTCGAGGCGGCGGCGCTGCGCGACATCCCGGGCGCGCTCGTGGATCGCGCAGAGGACGTCGTGCGACTGCTGGCGCCGGCGCTCGCCGGCGAGTCGGTGCTCGAGCGCATCGAGGCCATCGCCGCCGCGGTGCCCGACTCGCTCGCGGTCGGCATCTCCAACGTCTGCAGCGGCCCGGGCGCCTGCGCGGCCGGGTTCACGGAGGCTCAGCAGGCCGCGCGGGCCCTGCCCGTGCTGCGTGCGGGCGAGCGGCACCTGCGCTACGACCAGCTCGGCGTCTACAAGTACCTGCTGCGCGTGCCGCCCGGGGATCCCGTGCGCGACAGGCACGCCGACGCGCTCCGCGTCCTGGCCGAGCACGACCGGCGGCGCAACGCGCAGCTCGCTGCAGACGCTCGAGGAGTTCCTGCGGCAGCGCGGCCATGTCGGCGAGACGGCCCGCTCGCTGTACGTCCATCCCAACACGCTGCGCCAGCGGCTGCGGCGCATCGAGGAGCTCACGGGTCTCGACGCGCGCGAGGCCGACTGGCTCGTGCTGGAGGTGGCCCTCAAGCTCCAACGGCTCGAGGAGGTCTATCCTCCGGGGGCCGGCACACCTAGATGATGTCCCGAGACCGCAGCGCGAGGAGGCGAGGGCGAACCACATGGCAGCAGTGACCGAGTCGCACATGAACGGCCTGGATCGTGAGCTCTTCGAGCCCGACTGGTGCCTGACCGACGAGCAGAAGGCGCTGCGCGAGCGCCTGATCGAGATCTGCGAGAAGGAGATCCGGCCGCGCGCTGCCGAGAACGACGCCAATCTCACGTTCCCGCGCGCCTCGCTCGAGGCGCTCGCGGCCGACGGCTTCCTCGGCCTGCTTGCTGCCGAGGGAGTGGGGCGGCCTGGGCCAGAACCACGTGATGTACAACGTCGTCACCGAGACGCTCGCGCGCTACGGCGATGCGTCCTGCGCGATGTGCTACGTGATGCACATCGGCGCGGTCGAGGCGCTCAAGCTGCGCGCGACGCCCTACCTGACCGACAAGTACCTGAAGAAGGTCAAGGACGGCTTCATCGGCACGCTCTCGTACTCGGATCCCGAGACGGGCTCGCACTTCTGGTACCCGATCGCGTCCGGCGCGCGCAAGGTCGACGGCGGCTACGAGGTGCTCAAGAAGGCCTCCTGGACGACCTCGGCGGGCTTTGCCGACTTCTACGTCTGCCAGACGACATCGCCCGACTACAACGGCGACTACTCCAATCTCTCGGTGTTCGTGATCGACAAGGACGAGATCGTCGCCGAGGTCCAGGAGTGGGACGCGATGGGGCTGCGCGGCAACCAGTCGGGCTCGCTGCTGTGCGACTGGGGCTTCGTGCCGGACGAGCAGCTCGTCGGCCCGATCGGCGACGGCGCCAACTCGAACGACGAGGCCGTCGACCCCTACTTCCTGATCGGCTCCTCGGGCGTCTGGAACGGCATCGCGCTGGGCGCCATCGACATCGCCATCCGCCACACGACGCGCAAGACGCACAAGGACGTCGGCCTGCGCGTGGCCGACTACCCGACGATCCAGGACGCCGTCGGCGAGGCGATCATGGACACCAACGCCCGTCGCCTGATGTGCCTCTCCGTCGCGCAGGCCTGCGACAACGTGACCGACGGCGCGCAGAAGAACCCGGCGGTCGGCGATCTCGCGCGCGGCAACTACCTGCACTGGCAGTGGCAGATCAAGTTCGAGGCGGCCAAGAACGTCGCCCACGTCGTCGACAAGATGCTCCACTGTTGCGGCGGCACCGGCTACAAGAAGCAGCCGCTGCAGCTCGAGCGCTACCTGCGGGACGGCAAGGCGGGCTGGGTCATGGGCCCGACCAACGAGGTGCTGCGGCAGTTCGTCGGCAAGACCGCCCTGCTCGGCATGGAGTCGCTCGACTACTGGAACCAGGTCATCAACCAGCGCGCGGTCGACAACGAGCTGAAGAAGTTCACGCCCGAGCAGAAGAAGGAGCTGGCCGAGCGCCTGCTGGCCGAGGCCGGCGGGAACGGCGCGGGCTGAGCTGCGCGATCTGCCTGTGCACGATTGGGGTCAGACCCCAATCGTGCACGCCGGTCAGCGCTCGGTCAGCTCCCCCCGCCCGGGCCCCAGTCGGGCGCGCTCTCCCAGAGCGTTGTCCGTGTCAGCGGCTTGATCTTGCGTGCCGTCCCGCCGCATCGTGAAGATGTCCGGCAGGCCGCCCTTGCCGGACTTGCTGAAGACGATCGAGCGCCCGTCGGGCGAGAACGAGCGTCGACAGCACCATGACGTCCTCGCCGAACGTGCGTCAGCTGCCGCAGCCCCGTGCCGTCGGGATGCACCGTGTAGAGATTGCCCTGGAAGTCGATGCCGTTCGGGCTCCGACCGGAACAGGATCTCGCGGCCGTCCGGCGACCAGTCGGGGTGATCCTTGCCGTCTGAGCGACCATGGCGTCAGGCGCTTGAGCCCGGAGCCGTCGGCGTTGACGACGAAGATCGCCTTGCGGTCGCGCGGCTTCGCGGTGATGTTGAGGCGTACGAACGCGATCCGCTTGCCGTCCGGCGACCAGACCGGCTCGCCGTCCTCCGAGTGCGTCGGCCGGACGAGCTGGGTCACCTGCCGGACGTTGCCGCCGTCGGCGTCCATCACGCCGATCGCGCCGACCTCGATCGTGTCCTCGCCGAGGACGGGCCGCACCTTCCCGTAGGCCCACCCGAAGGCGATGGAGCGGCCGTCGGGAGACCAGGCCGGGCTGGTTCTCCTCGCAGATCTCGGTCGGCCGGCATGCCCGCCGGGCAGCCCGGGATCGACGGGCGCTGGCTCGGAGCCGTCCGGGCGGACGGTATACACCTCGAACGGCTTGTCGCTGTACTCGCGCTCGAAGGCGATGCGGGAGCCGTCGGCCGACCAATCGGGCTGGAAGTCACTGGCGCCGACGGGCGGTCGTCGTCACGCGGGTCTCGAGCTTGCCGTTCGCGAGCCGAGCGTGAAGATCGAGCCGTTCTCGCCGTCGGGCGTGGCGGCGCGCATGAACGCGATGCGCCCGTCCTTCCCGGGCGGTGTCGCGAGCGCCTCCGCGGCGAGCATCGCGCTGCACGCTGCGAGTCCAGCTCGCGACGAGCGCGAGTCAGCCGAGTTCGCGGTGTCATGGGATGCCTCCTCCTCGTGTGTGCCGTTGACCGGCGGTGCTGGCAATCGCCTCCGAGCATGCGCTCGCGACGCTCGCACGCTGCTCGCAGCGCCTCGCAACGCTCGCATCTCGGGTCGCTTGCGCTCTAATCTCGCGCGATGGAGTTCAGGATGCTCGGCCCGCTCGAGGCTGTGCACGACGGAATGCAGGTGCCGCTCGGCAGTCGCAAGCAGCGCGCGCTGCTTGCGATCCTCCTCCTTCGCGCCAACGAGGTCGTCGCGCCGGATTCGCTGATCGACGAGTTGTGGGGCGAGCGGCCGCCGCCGAGCGCCGCCCACACGCTGCAGGTCTACGTCTCGCGCCTGCGCTCGGCATTCCGGCAGAGCGGAGGCGACGAGGGCGTTCTCGTCACGCGCCCTGCCGGCTACCTCCTGCGTGTCGGCTTCGGCGAGCTCGATCTCCAGCGCTTCGAGCACCTGGCCGAGGAGGGACGCCGCGCGCTCGCGTCGGGCTCGCCGGAGCGTGCCGCCGAGCGCTTGCGCGAGGCGCTCGGCGCTGTGGCGCGGCAATCCGCTTGCCGATCTCGCGTTCGAGCCGTTCGCCCGCATCGACGTCGAGCGGCTCGAGGAGCTGCGGCTCGCTGCGCTCGAGGATCGCATCGACGCCGACCTCGCGCTCGGCCGGCACACGGCGCTCGTCGCCGGAGACAGAGCGACTCGTCGCGCAGTACCCGCTGCGCGAGCGCCTGCGCGGCCAGCTCATGCTCGCGCTCTACCGCGGCGGGCGGCAGGCCGACGCGCTGACGGCCTATCGCGAGACGCGCGACTACCTCGTCGGCGAGCTCGGGCTCGAGCCCCGCAAGGAGCTGCAGCGCCCTCGAGCAGGCGATGCTGCGCCAGGACGACTCGCTCGAGCTGGTGCCGGCCGGCCGGGACGCCGCCGTCCTGATCGGAGGTCGCGACCGCTGCGCCTGCGCAGCCGCAGGTCGGCGATCCGCCGGGCGCGCCGCCCGCCAAGGCGCCGCCGGCCGCTCCCGCGTCGGCCCCCGCCGCGGCGTCGCCGTCTCGCATTCGCCGCGGCTCGCATTCGCGCTCGCGATCGCGGTCGCCGTCGGAGCGATCGGCCCTGCGCGACACGGCCGCGACGACGCAGTCCTGCGCGCATCCGACGTCCACGCGAATGCCGTCGTCTTCGTCGACGGCACGCGCGGCGCGACCGTGGCGCAGGCAGACACTGGCGGGACACCGACGGCGCTCTCGGCCGGAGCGGGTTCTCTGTGGGCGACGGACTCCGCCCACGATCGCGTGCTGCGGCTCGACGAGGCGGGCCAGCGCACGGTCGATCGCATCCAGGTCGAGCGCAGCCCGTCGGCGATCGTCGCGACGCGCGACGGCGTGTGGGTCGCCAACACCGGGAGCGGGACGGTGTCCGAGATCAGCCCGAGCTCGGGTACCGTCGTCGCCAGCGTGCGCGTGGGCGAGGCTCCGGTCGCGATCGCCGCCGGCGCCGGCGCGATCTGGGTGGCCGACGCCAGCGACGGAACCGTTCGCCGGATCGATCCGCGCCGCGCCGTCGTGGCCGCGAAGATCCAGCTCGGCCAGTCGCTGACCGGCATCGCCGCGCGCGCGGACATGCGGTCTGGGTGACCAGCGCGAGCGCGGGACTGCTGATCCGCCTCGCCGCCGACGACCAACCGGCCCGTGCGGACGACCGCGGTCGGAAACGGGCCGGGCGCGATCGTGCTCGCCGGCGGCGCGGTCTGGGTCGCCAACCCGCCCGACGACACCGTCTCGCGGATCGATCCCGAGACCGGAGACGTGCGCAAGCTGAACGTCGCAGGACCGGGCGTGCTCGTCGCGAGCGACGGCGCGCTCTGGGTCAGCAGGACGCGGCAGCTCGACATCGCCGAGATCGACCTTGCCACCCGGTCGCTCGGGCGGACGATCCCGACGGGGAGCCCGCTCGCATCGCTGGCGAGCTACGAGGGCGGTCTCGCGTTCACGACGAGCGCCTCTCCGGCGAGCCACCTCGGCGGCACGCTCCGCGTCGTGGCCGGCGACGATCTCGACTCGCTCGACCCGGGGAGGAGCTGGTCGAGTCCGGGCTGGCACCTGCTCTCGCTCACGAACGACGGCCTCGTGACCTACGCGCGCAGGCTGGGGCCGGGAGGGGCGACGATCGTTCCCGATCTCGCCGTGGCGCTGCCCGTCGCGCAGGACGGCGGCCGCACGTACACGTTCCAGCTGCGGCGCGGTGTGCGGTACTCGACCGGCGCTCCCGTCCGCCCGGCCGACTTCCGCGCGACGTTCGAGCGCGAGTACCGCGCCGGGACCGGCCTCGCCGCGTTCGGCGTCCCGATCCGCGGCGCGGCTGGCTGCTCGCCTGACCGCGTTGCGACCTCTCGAGCGGGATCGTCGTGGACGAGGCCGTGCGGACGATCACGTTCCACCTCAGCAAGCCCGATCCGGACTTCCTCTACAAGCTCGCCCTCCCGTTCGGCTCGGTCGTCCCCGCCGGCTCGCCGCCGGTCGGCACCGGCGCGCGGCCGCTGCCCGCGACCGGCCCGTACCGCATCCTGCGCTACGTGCCCGGGCGTGAGGCCGTGCTCGTGCGGAACCCTCACTTCCGGCCGTGGTCGGCGGTCGCCCAGCCCTCCGGGTTCCCCGACCGCATCACGCTGCGCCTCGGGCTCGACCCGGCCCGCCAGGCCACGGAGATATCCGCCGGCTCGGCGGACGTGATGCTGAGCAATCCGCTCCCCGGGGCACTCCGACGTCTCGGCCGACGCGTCCCGCTGCAACTCCACTCGTGGGCGCTCCCAGAGTTCGAGGGCATGTTCCTCAACACCCGCGTGGCGCCGTTCGATCGCGTCGCGGTGCGCCGCGCGCTCGCGCTGGCCGTCGATCGCGCGGCCGTCGTCGAGTTGTACGGGGGGTCGAACTCCGCACGGCCGACCTGCCAGATCCTGCCGCCGGGCTTCCCCGGCCACCAGCCGTTCTGTCCCTACACCTCGCGGCCGAATGCAGCCGGCGTCTGGCAATCCCCGGATGTCGCGCGTGCGCGGAGCCTGATCGCGCGCTCCGGTACGGCGGGGATGGAGGTCGTCGTGGCGACGATCCGGAACGACGCGCAGAAGCGCGCAATGGGCAGCTACCTCGTAGGTTTGCTGAACGACCTCGGCTATCACGCCAGGCTGCGCCTCTATCGCGACCACCACGCGTACTACCCAGCCGTCGGGCTGACCAGGAACCGCGTTCAGATCGGAGTGATGGCCTGGTATGCCGACTACCAGGCGGCGTCGAGCTTCTTCCAGCCGCTGCTGACGTGCGCCGCATTCCGGCTGCAGTCGCTGAACGCGTCGGCATTCTGCGAACCCGCGATCGACGCCGAGATCGCTCGCGCGACCAGCCTCCAGGCGGCGAATCCCGCCGCCGCCCACGCCGTCTGGGGGAAGATCGACCGCGAGGTCACGCTGCGCGCCCCGCTGCTGCCGCTCGTCAACCCGCTCGGCGTCGATTTCGTCAGCCGACGCGTCGGCAATTACCAGCGCAACCCGGCGTTCGGCATCCTGCTCGACCGGCTCTGGGTGCGGTAGGGCAAAGGCCCGCCCGGAGGGCTAGCTCGAACGCCTCGCACGCGGCCTGTTGCGCTCCGCGGCAATGCTCTAGGCTGGCTCACTCGGAAACCGGAGGGACCATGGCAGGCGGGACGTACGACTTCATCATCGTCGGGGGCGGATCGGCCGGGTGTGCGCTCGCAAACCGGCTGAGTGCCGATTCGTCGAACCGGGTGCTCGTCCTCGAGGCGGGCCGCATGGACTCGAAGTGGGACGTCTTCATCCACATGCCGGCCGCGCTGACCTGGCCGATCGGCAGCCGCTTCTACGACTGGAAGTACGAGTCCGAGCCCGAGCCGCACATGAACGGCCGCAAGGTCTACCACGCGCGCGGCAAGGTGCTCGGTGGCTCGAGCTCGATCAACGGGATGATCTTCCAGCGCGGGAACCCGCTCGACATCGAGCGCTGGGCGCGCGACCCCGGCATGGAGTCGTGGAACTACGCGCACTGCCTGCCGTACTTCAAGAAGATGGAGACGTGCCTGGCCGGCGCCGACGAGTATCGTGGCGGCGACGGGCCGCTGCAGCTCGAGCGCGGCCCGGCCACGAACCCGCTCTTCACGGCGTTCTTCGAGGCGACGCAGCAGGCCGGCTACACGCTGACCTCCGACGTCAACGGCTACCGCCAGGAGGGCTTCGCGCCCTTCGACCGCAACATCCGGCGCGGCCGGCGGCTGAGCGCGGCGCGGGCCTACCTGCACCCCGTGCTCAAGCGCCTGAACCTCGAGCTGCAGACGCGCGCGCAGGTCACGCGCGTGCTGTTCGAGGGCTCGCGCGCAGTCGGCGTCGAGTACCGCGCCGGCAAGGAACCGCTGAAGCAGGCGCGCGCGGCCGAGGTCATCCTCTGCGGCGGTGCGATCAACACCCCGCAGTTGCTCGAGCTCTCGGGCGTTGGCGACGCCAACGCGCTCGCGGGGCTCGGCATCGACGTGGTGCACGACCTGCCAGGTGTCGGCGAGAACCTGCAGGACCACCTCGAGGTCTACGTCCAGTATTCATGCACGCAGCCGGTTTCGGTCGCGCCCGCGATGCTCTATCGCAACCGCCCGGGCGTGTTCCTGAAGTGGCTGCTCCTCCGGAGCGGGCCGGGCGCCACGAACCACTTCGAGGGCGGCGGCTTCGCGCGCTCCAACGACGACGTGATCTACCCGAACCTGATGTTCCACTTCCTGCCGGTCGCCGTGCGCTACGACGGCTCCTCGCCGGCGGGGGGACACGGCTACCAGGTGCACATCGGGCCGATGTATTCCGACGCCCGTGGATCGGTGCACATCAAGTCGCGTGATCCGTTCGCGAAGCCCGCGCTGCGCTTCAACTACCTCTCGACGGAACAGGACAAGCGCGAGTGGGTCGAGGCGATCGCCGTGGCGCGCACGATCCTCACGCAGCCGGCGTTCGAGCCCTACAACGGAGGCGAGCTCTCTCCCGGGCCCGGCGTGTCGACGCCGGAGGAGATCCTCGAGTGGGTCCGGAAGGACGCCGAGACCGCGCTGCACCCTTCGTGCACCTGCAAGATGGGCACCGGCGCGGATGCGGTCGTCGATCCGGAGAGCATGCGCGTGCACGGGCTCGACGGCCTGCGCGTCGTGGACGCCTCGGTGTTCCCGTACGTGACGAACGGCAACATCTACGCGCCCGTGATGATGGTCGCCGAGAAGTCCGCCGACCTCATCCTCGGCAACACGCCACTCGCGCCGCTGGACGTCCCGTTCTTCCGCCGCGACAAGGCGATGCAGGAGCCTCGGGCGACGGCAACGTAGAGCCGACGCAGCGCACCAAAGGCGCAATAACGGCGCGTGACCGGGGCGTAGCTTTCCGGACCGTGCGCAGCGCCGTCGGATCGAATGATGAGGCGAGTAGCCGATCGCGCCCGCCGGCGCTTGCGTTCAGCGCGACGGCGAGGCTCGGCAGGGGCGGGCGAGTGAGTTGCCGCACGGGACACCATGGAACACGGAGTCGTGATGCCCCGGTCAGACCCGATGGGCGGTGACCAGACTCTCGCTTGACATGTGACCAAATGGTCACATATTGTTCAGCACATGGACGCGGTGTTCAGCGCCCTCGCCGACCCGACGCGGCGAGCCCTGCTCGACGAGCTCTTCCGCGAGGACGGGCAGACGCTGGGCGCGCTGGCGACGGGCTTCTCGATGACGCGCTTCGGCGTGATGAAGCACCTGAAGCTGCTCGAGGAGGCCGGCCTGGTCGTGACCAAGCGGCAGGGTCGCGAGAAGCTGCACTTCCTGAACCCCGTCCCGATCCGCCTCGTCCACGACCGGTGGGTGAGCAAGTACGCCGAGCCCTGGACCGCAGCGCTCAGCGACCTCAAGGACAGACTGGAGAGCCCAATGGAGAAGGTGTTCGAGATCTACATCCGCACGACGCCCGGAGCGGCTCTGGGAGGCGATCACCGACCCCGAGATCCGGAGCAAGTACAACTTCGGAGCGCGCGTCGAATCGGACTGGACGCCGGGCTCGCGCTACGAGATGAGCAGCCCGGGCGGGCTCGCTCGGCGAGGGCGAGAATCTCGAGGTCGATCCGCCGCGCCGGCTCGTGCAGAGCATGATCGCGCTCTGGGGCGAGGACGTGAAGAGCGAGGGCACCTCGCGCGTCACCTGGGAGATCGAGCCCGTCGGCGATTCGTGCCGTCTGCTCGTGACGCACGACCAGCTGCGCGAGGGCGCCAACGACCAGCTCTACGGCGGCTGGCCGATGATCCTCTCCGGCCTCAAGACCTGGCTGGAGACGGGCGAGCTGCTCACCACGCCCGGTTCGCTCCTGTACGTGAAGTGAGTCGCGCGGGCGCCGATCGCGATTCAATGCCGGCATGGCGAAGGACAGAATCGCGGTCGGCGCCATGGGCATCCGCTTCCTCGTCGAGGCGTCCGACTCCAACGGCAGTCTGACGATGTTCGAGGTCGAGGTGCCCGCCGACGCGAGGATGCCTGCGCCGCACAGCCATGACGGCTTCGAGGAGACGATCTTCGGCCTGGCCGGCCGCACGACCTACACCGTCGGCGGCGAGACGATCGAGGTCGACCCGGGCGACTGCATCTGCATCCCGCGCGGCGTCGTGCACGCGTTCGCAAACCACGGAAGCAGCGAGGCGAGATTCCTCGCGATCGCCAGCCCCGGGGTCTTCGGGCCCGGCTACTTCATCGAGATCGGCGAGCTGCTGGCCGCCTCCGCCGGCGGCCCTCCCGACCTCGCCGCGATGGGCGAGGTCATGCGCCGTCACGGCCTCACGCCGGCGTGATCCGAACCGAAAGCCGGGCTACCCCGCGAACGCCGCAACGGCCTGGCCGCGCACGCCCGGCGCGCAGCGGAAGAGCGAGCCGGCGGCCGCGTCCACCCCGTCGGGCACCTCCAGGCGCGACGTCGTGATGTAGAGCTCGCCCAGGTCGGCGCCGCCGAAGGCGCACGCCGTCACGCGCCCGCAGGGCAGCGGGACGATGGCGTCGAGCGTGCCGTCGGGCGCGTAGCGCCGAACGGCTCCGCCGTCCCAGAGCGCAAGCCAGACGCCGCCCTCGGCGTCCACCGCGAGCCCGTCGGGCAGGCCCAGGCTCATCTCGATCTCGGCGAACCGGCGCCGCCGGGAGATCGTGCCGCTCGCGCCGTCGAACGCGAAGCAGTCGATCCCGTGCGCCATCGAGTCCACGTAGAAGGCAGTGGCGCCGTCAGGCGACCAGCCGAGGCCGTTCGAGATCGTCACGCCGTCGAGCATGGGGGCGAAGCTGCCGTCCGCCTCGACGCGATAGAGCGAGGCGGCTCCGGGACGAACGTCGTAGGCCATGCTCCCGCACCAGAATCGCCCTTGCGGGTCGCAGCCGCCGTCATTCATGCGCATACCCGGCTCGTCGAGGATCTCGCACAGGTGCGAGGGCGCGTCGTGCTCGTCGAGCAGCACCACGCCCGTCTCCGTGGCGACCACGAGACCGCCGGCCTCGCGTGGTCGCACCAGCGCCGCGACCGGCCCAGGGACGTCGATCACGCGTGTCGCACCGGTCGCAAGCGAGGTCGCGAGGATGCGTCCCGCCAGCATGTCGACCCACGCGAGCTCGCCCGAGCGCTCGAGCCAGCACGGGCCCTCACCGTGCAGCGCCAGCGGCTCCGTGATCTGTTCCGCCCGCACGCCGCATAGTCTGCCTCCCGTGGAGGGCGAGCGCACGGTGCTCCTGCGCAGCGGAGCGGTGAAGGTGCGGCTGCGGCGTTCGTCGCGTGCCCGTCGCCTGCGGCTCGTGCTCGTTCCCGGCGTCGGCCCGGAGCTCGTCGTGCCCGCCAGCGCGGGGGCGAAGGCGATCGAGGGCGCGCTGACGACGCTCGCCCCCTGGCTCGAGCGCGCCCTCGAGCGCGAGCAACCAGGAGCGCTCGGACTGGCCCGTGCCGGCGTCGCATGGCACGCGGGCGACGCAGTCCCGCTGCGGGTCGTCACCGCGCGGCGCCCGAGCGCGGATTGGAGCGCCGGAGCGCTCGAGCTGCGCGCCCCCGACGACGAGGGCGCCGTGCAGGCGCTCGAGCGCTGGTACCGCTCCGCCGCGCGCGCCGAAGTGGAGCAACTCGATCGAGCAGCAGGCACCTGGCATCGGCGTCGCTCCCACGGCGGTCGCGGTGCGCGACCAGCGCACGCGCTGGGGGTCGTGCTCGGCGCGCGGCACGCTCTCGTTCTCGTGGCGCCTCCTGCTCGCTCCGGGCTGGGTGCTCGACGACGTGGTCTGCCATGAGCTGTGCCACCTCCGCATCTCCAACCACTCGCGCGCCTTCTGGCAGCTGTTCGCGAGCCATCGGCCCGGCGCCGACTCGCGCCCGTGGCTGCGGGCACACGGCGGAGAACTTGCCGCCTACCGGCCGGCGGATAGCATCGGGATGCCATGAACATGACCGACTACGAGACGACGTTCCGGACATTCCGGCTGCAGGTGCCCGACGACTACGAGTTCACGCGCGACGTCGTGGAGCACTGGGCGGCACAGCATTCGGGCAAACTCGCGCTCGTCGCACTCGACCCGCGCGGCGAGCACCGGCGCGAGATCACCTTCGGCGACCTCGCGCGGGCGTCGCGGCGTGTCGCCAACGCGCTCGAGGGTCTCGGCATCACGGCCGGCGAGCGGGCATTCGTGATGCTGCCTCGCATCCCGGAGTGGTACGAGCTGCTGCTCGGCATGTTCCGCCGCGGCGTGATCCCGATGCCCGCCACGACGCTGTGCACGGCGCGCGACATCGCCCAGCGCATCGAGCGCGCGCAGGCCACGGTCGCAGTCGTCGACGACGAGGCGGCGGCCAAGCTCGCGACGGTCCGCGACGAGTGCGCCTCGCTGCGTCACGTGATCGTCGTCGGCACGCCCCTTGCGGACGGGGACGAGCGCTACGACGGCCTGCTCGCCCGCGCCAGCGACGCGGAGCCGACACCACGGCCGACGCGCGCCGACGATCCGCTGCTCCTGTACTTCACCTCGGGCACCGTGGCCGCGCCGAAGATGGTGCTCCACACGCACGCGTCGATGGGAGCCGGGCACGAGATCACGGCGCGCTTCTGGCAGGACCTCACCCCGGCAGACCTGCACTGGACGTTCTCCGACACCGGCTGGGCGAAGGCGGCCTGGGGCAAGCTGTTCGGCCAGTGGCGCATGGGCGCGTCGGTCTTCCTCTGGGATCAGCGCGGCAAGCTCGATCCGGAGCTGTGCCTGCGGGTGCTGGAGCGCTCCGGCGTGACCACCTTCTGTTCGCCGCCCACGCTCTTCCGCGCGTTCGTGCAGCTCGACCTCGGCGCGTTCGACCTGACGCGCGTGCGGCACACGGTCTCGGCCGGCGAACCCCTCAACCCCGAGGTCATCCGCGCCTGGCGAGAGGCCACCGGCACGACGATCTACGACGGCTATGGACAGACCGAGACCGTCAATCTCGTCGCCAACTTCCCCTGCCTCGAGGTGCGCCCGGGCTCCATGGGAAAGCCGACGCCGGGCAACGACGTCGATGTCGTCTCGGACGACGGCGAGCGCCTCGCGCCCGGCGAGGAAGGCAACATCGCGCTCGCCACCGAGCCCGAGCGGCCGGTCGGGCTGATGCGGGAGTACTGGCGCGACTCCGACGCCAACGCCGAGGTCTTCCATGACGGCTGGTACTTCACGGGCGACCGTGCCGTCAAGGACGAGGACGGCTACCTCTGGTTCGTCAGCCGTTCCGACGACGTCATCATCTCGGCCTCGTACCGGATCGGGCCCTTCGAGGTCGAGTCCGCGCTCGTCGAGCACCCGGCCGTGGTCGAGTCCGCCGTCGTCGGCAAGCCCGACCCGGACCGCACGAGCATCGTCAAGGCGTTCGTCGTGCTGGCGCCCGGACACGAGGGCTCGGACGCGCTCGCGCGCGAACTGCAGGAGCACGTCAAGACCGTCACGGCGCCGTACAAGTACCCGCGCGAGATCGAGTTCGTCGAGTCCCTGCCCAAGACGATCTCCGGCAAGATCCGGCGCAGCGAGCTTCGCCTCCGCTCGTGACGCCGCTGCCGCCGTTCGAGATCGAGCGCTACTTCGCGGTGCACGAGTTCGCCGTGCCCTATCTGCTGTGCGCCTCCGACGTGGAGGGGCTCTCCATGCGAGAGCTGCTCTCGCATCGCGGACGACGAGATGCGCGACCTCTGGGACGGCCTCTCCCTGGGCTACACCGAGACGCTCGGCTCGCCGCTCCTGCGTGCTGAGATCGCGGGCCTCTACGAGACCGTCACCGCCGACGACACGATCGCCGTCGTCGGCGCCAGCGAGGCGCTCTTCCTGCTGTTCTCGGCGCTCGTCCGCCCGGGCGATCACGTGGTCGCGTTGTGGCCCGCCTACCAGTCGCTCTACGACCTCGCGCGCGCGCAGGGTGCCGAGGTGGACCTCGTCGACCTGCGTCCGGAGGATGGCTGGGCGCTCGACCTCGGGCGAATCGCCTCCGCCCTCCGGCCAGACACGCGCGCGGTGGTCGTCAACTTCCCGCACAACCCGACCGGCATGCACCCGAGCCCGGCGCAGTTCGACGAGCTCGTCCGGCTCGTGGAGAGCCACGGCGCGACGCTCGTGTGCGACGAGGTCTACCGCGGGCTCGAGCAGGAGCCGCGGGCCCGCCTGCCCGCCGCCGCCGACAGGTCGGCCCGCGCGGTCAGCGTCGGCGTGCTCTCGAAGTCGTACGCGCTCGCCGGCCTGCGCGTGGGCTGGCTGGCGACGCGCAATCGCGAGTTGCTCGACGCTGTCGCGCAGATCCGCGACTACACGTCGCTGTGCAGCCCGGCGCCCTCCGAGGTGCTCGGTGTGATCGCCCTGCGCTCCGCCGATGCGCTCGTCGAGCGCAGCCGCGCGATCATCGCGGCCAACCTGCAGCTCGTGGACGCACTGCTGG
Organism: uncultured Actinomycetes bacterium; assembly: GCA_963845865.1. GTDB lineage: Bacteria > Actinomycetota > Thermoleophilia > Gaiellales > JALYLC01 > JALYLC01. The sequence continues at coordinate 155,667 of CAWJTT010000056.1, read as the reverse complement.
CAGAGCACCCCGAGCGGCTCGACTGGGTACGGCCGTCGGCCGGCTCGATCGGCTTTCCGCGCTATCTCGGCAGCGAGGGCGTCGACGCGTTCAACGATCGCCTCGTGCGCGAGCAGGGCGTGCTCTTGCTGCCGGGCCGCGTGTACGGCTACGGCGACGGGCGCTTCCGTCTCGGCTTCGGCCGCAGCAACCTCCCCGAGGCGGTCGAGCGCCTCGACCGCCAGCTGCGCGGGTGAGCGTCTACGACCGGATCGGGGCGACCTACAGTGGCACACGGCGCCCCGACCCGCGCATCGAGCGGCAGATCGCAGACGGCGCTGGGGGACGCAGCGCAGTGTCGTCAACGTGGGCGCCGGCGTCGGCTCGTACGAGCCGCGCGACCGCGATGTCGTCGCCGTCGAGCCATCGGCTGTGATGCTCGCCCAGCGCCCGGCGGGGGCCGCCCCCGCGATTCAGGCAACGGCCGAGGAACTGCCGTTCGAGGACGACTCGTTCGATGCAGGGCTCGCGGTGCTCACGATGCACCACTGGTCCGACTGGCGCGCGGGAGTCGCCGAGCTCAAGCGCGTTGCGCGCCGGCGCATCGTCGCGCTCACGTTCGACCCGGCGTACATCTCTCGCTACTGGCTCGTGCGCGACTACCTGCCCGAGATCGCCGTCATGGACGAGGCGCGCTTCCCGCCGCTCGCGACGGTCGCCGAGGAGCTCGGCGGTGCCGAGGCGCTGCCGGTTCCGATCGCGGACGACTGCACCGACGGATTCCTGTGCGCCGCGTGGAAGCGCCCGCTCACCTATCTCGACGAGACCGCCCGCGCGAACGTCTCGAGCCTGGCCGTCCTGCCCCCCGAAACCGTGCGCTCGGCGCTGGCGCGGCTCGAGCGCGACGTCATGGATGGCAGCTGGGCCGAGCGCAACGCCGACCTCCTCGCGCTCGACCGGGCCGACTTCGGCTACCGCCTGCTCGTCGCTCGATTGAGTGGCTTAACCTCAGGTAGAGGTTGAGTTTGCCTCGGGCCCCAGCAGCCGCCGTGCCACGCGCTCGGCGTGTCGCCACGCCGGGTTCGGAGCGACTCGCGTGAGAGGGTCGCGACTCGTCGCGGTCCGCTGCAGGAAGGGCCGGCGGATCGCACGGGAGCGCGCGACACGCAGCGCGAGGCCGGGGGTGCGCTCGATCGCGGCCTTGGCGATCCAGGCCAGCGAGGTGTGGCGGCCGAGCGCTGCGTCGAGACGGGCGGGGTAGGCCGAGAGATCGGTCGTGCGGCCGTCGAGCACCTCGCGGACGCAGGCCGTCGCCACGTGTGCGCTCGAGAAGGCCTCGTACATGCCGTCGCCCGACAACGGATCGACGAGGCCGGCCGCGTCCCCCACCGCGAGAGCCCGACCGCGCGCGACCCGCGTCGTCGCTCCGCGCATCGGCAGGCGATGCCCGCGGATCTCCGTCAGCGACGAGAACGCGATGCCGTGGCGCTCGCAGAGCAGGCGCAGATGATCGCGCAGGCGAGGACCTTCGGAATCCCAGCCGCCCACCCCGACATTGGCATGGTCGCCCTTGGGGAAGAGCCAGCCGTAGCCACCGGGGACGTAGCCCATCTCGAGTAGCGCCACGTGCTGCTCCACGCCCGCCCCGACGGCCTCGTAGGCGACGTTGGCCTCGAGCGCCGGCGCGAAGATGCGGCCCTCTCCGAGCTGCAGCGAGCGGCCGCAGATGCCATTTGCTCCGTCCGCGGCGATCAGCACGTCCGCGCCCGCCCGGGAGCCGCCGTCGAACGTCACGACCGGGCGCCCATCCTCGTCCAGCTCGACGCTGCGCACGCGGGTGCCGTCGCGGAAGCGCGCGCCCGCGAGCGCGGCCTGCTCCGCCAGGAAGGCGTCGAGGCGCGCACGCTGCGTCATCAGCACGACCGGCGCGAGCCCGCCGTGCGCGAACGCGCCCAGATCATGGTGGCGAAAGCCGATCGTGGTGATCCGGCGCTCGACCACCGGGCCGATCGCGCAGGGCAGCAGCTGCGCACCGCGCAGGGTCACGCCGCCGCCGCATGGCTTGTCGCGAGGGAAGCGCGCGCGGTCGACCAGCAAGCGTCCGCGTGCCGCCGGCGGCCAGCAGGTGCGCGGTCACCGAGCCGGCAGGACCGGCGCCCGCGACGATCACGTCGAATCGCTCCACGATTGGAGCGTACGATCTCGGCATGGGAGACAGCAGCGTTCGGGTCGAGGATGCCGGAGATCTGCGGGTGCGCCAGGCGATGGTCGGACGGCCGAAGTCGGTTTCGCGCGATGCCAGCGTCGGCGATGCCCGGATCCTGTTCGCGAATCCCAAGAACCGGCTCCTCCTCGTCGTCGACGACGACGATCTGTACGTCGGCCACGTGCTGCGCGAGGACGTGCCGGACGCGGAGCCCGACGAGGCGCCCCTGCTGTCGCACGTTCGGCGCGACTGCCCGCAGATCGGCCCGGACGACGTCGTCGGGCAGGCCCTCGCGCTGGCGACCGATGCGTTCGACAACCGGATCGTCGTCGTCGGGGACGACGGGCGCCTCGAGGGCCTGCTCTGCCTCAACAAGCGCGACGGCTACCTCTGCGTGGACGTGCGCGGATGACCGGAGTCCACCGCAGCGAGCTGACGCCCGTCGCGTTCCTGCAGCGCGCTGCCTATCTGCACCCGGCGCGTGTCGCCGTGACGCACGAGGACGGCCGGCGCATCGCCTACGGCGAATTGCAGGAGCGCTGCCACCGTCTCGCGAATGCGCTGCGCGACCGCGGCCTGCGACACGGCGACCGCGTCGCCGTGCTCTCGCCCAATGCGCCTGCGATGCTCGAGGCGCATTACGCCGTTCCGCTCGCCGGGGGCGTGCTGGTCGCGATCAACACGCGCCTCGCCCCGGCCGAGATCGGTCACATCCTCCGCCACTCCGGTGCCCGCGTCCTGCTCGTCGATCACGCGCTCGCGGCGCTCGTCGAGCCTCTCGAGGAGGCCGCCATCGACGTCGTCCGGATCGATGACAGCGGCGCTCCCGGCGATCCGTACGAGCAGCTGATCGCGACCGGCGCGCCCGAGCCGCCGGTGAGCTGGCTCGAGCACGAGGAGGAGCCGATCTCGATCAACTACACCTCGGGCACCACGGGCGCACCCAAGGGCGTCGTCTACACACATCGCGGTGCCTATCTGAATGCGCTGGCCGAGGTCATCGTCGCGGGGCTCACGCCCGAGAGCACGTACCTCTGGACGCTGCCGATGTTCCACTGCAACGGCTGGTGCTTCCCCTGGGCCGTGACCGCGGTGGCGGCGCGTCATGTGACCGAGCGCGCTGTCGACGCCGGCCGGGTCTGGGAGCTGATCGAGCGCGAGGGCGTGACGCACTACAACGGCGCGCCGACCGTGCACATCGGAGTGACCGATCATCCCGCAGCCCACCGGCTGGAGCGGCCCGTGACGATCCTGGCCGCGGCGGCGCCGCCCTCGCCGACGCTGCTGGCGCGCCTGGAGGAGCTCAACTTCCGCGTCGTGCACGTGTACGGCCTCACCGAGACCTACGGGCCCATCACCGTCAGCCCGGAGCCGGACGGCTTCGCGGAGCTCGACGCGGCGGCCCGCGCGCGCGTGCTCGCTCGGCAGGGCCAGGCCTACCCGACGGCCGACCTCGTGCGCGTGGTCGATGCCGGCGACGCCGATGTCCCGCGCGACGGCGCGACGATGGGCGAGGTCGTGATGCGCGGCAACAACGTGATGCTCGGATACCACGACGATCCCGAGGGCACGGCCCAGGCCTTCCGGGGCGGATGGTTCCACTCGGGCGACCTCGCCGTCTGGCACCCGGACGGGACGATCGAGCTGCGCGACCGGGCCAAGGACGTCATCATCTCCGGCGGCGAGAACATCTCGACGATCGAGGTGGAGCAGACACTCGCCGCGCACCCGGCAGTGCTCGAGTGCGCCGTGATCGCCATTCCCCACGAGCGCTGGGGTGAGCGGCCGAAGGCCTTCGTCACGCTGCGGGAGGGCGCCGAGGCGACGCCGGACGACCTGATCGAGCACTGCCGGGCCCGCATCGCGCGCTTCAAGGCGCCCGACGCGGTGGAGTTCGGCCCGCTGCCGAAGACCTCGACGGGCAAGGTGCAGAAGTACGTCCTGCGCGATCGCGAGTGGGGCGATCGCACCACGCGCATCAACTGAGGTGCGCGGGACCGGCGCCGGCGATTGACAACCGCAGCGCCATTCGTATACTCACAGTATGCGAATACCGACAGTATGCATATGCCTCGGCTGACGCACGCCGAGCGCAGGCAACGGACGCGAGCCGATCTGGTGGCGACAGGGCACAGCGTCTTCCTGGAGCGCGGGTTCCACGGCGCGTCGCTGGACGAGATCGCCGAGCAGGCGGGCTACTCGAAGGGCGCCGTGTACTCCAACTTCGCGGGCAAGGACGAGCTGTTCCTCGCCGTGCTCGACGCGCAGTTCGAGCAGCGCGCGCGCATCCTCGCGGACGTCCTGCTCGAGCAGGAGCGCCTGGAGGACAGCTATCGCGCCGTTGCCCGCTCGATCGCGGAGGCCGACGAGGGAGAGCCGCGCTGGACGCCTCTGCTGCTCGAATTCTGGGCCCATGCGTCGAGGCGCCCGGAGCTGCGCAGCGCGGTCGCCGAGCGCCGCGAGCGGTTCTTCACGATCATCGCCGGCCTGATCGCCGAGCTCGGCTCTCGCCACGGCGTGGAGTTCAAGCTCCCGCCCAAGGAGATCGCCCGTGGCTCGAATGCGCTCGCGCGCGGGATCGCCCTCGATCGGCTGCTCGCGCCCGGCACCGCGCCTACCGACCTGTTCGAGGAGATGCACACGGCCTACGCGATGGGCCTGACCCGGTTCCCGGGAGGCGCTGCGCAGGCTCGAGAGGAGGCTTCGACAGCATGATCAGCACCGACGTCTCGTCGCACGAGAACGCCATGGCCGCCCTGCGCGCGCGCGGCGCCGACCTGATCGCGCGTGATCGCTGGACGCGCGAGCGGCTGCTGGCGTATCAACGGGATCGCCTGGACGAGCTGCTCGCACACGCCGTCGCCGCGTCGCCGTACTACCGCGAGGTCCTGGGGCGCCATGTCGAGGCCGGCAGCCGGTTCGAGCAATTGCCGACACTCTCCAAGGCGACGCTCGTCGAGCAGTTCGATCGCATCGTCACGGATCCCCGCCTGCGGCTCGCCGAGCTCGAGCGGCACGTCGAGGGCCCCGACCCCGGTGGGCTCCACCTGGGCCGCTACCGCGTCTTCTCGACCTCCGGGACGAGCGGGCTGCGCGCGCTCATCGTCTACGACGAGCGGGAGTTCTCCTCATGGGTGGCGGTCGCACTGCGCATCTTCGCGCGCGGCGGAATCACGCCCGACACGCGCCTGGTTGCGATCGGCGCGCCGAATCCCCTGCACATCACGCGGCGGCTGTTCGCCGCGTTCCACTCGGGCCGCGCGGGGACGCCGCCATTGTCGGTGCTCACCCCGCTGGACGAGATCGTCCAGGCCCTCAACGCCTACGAGCCGGAGGCGCTCCTCGGGTACGCGAGCATCGCCGCGCTGCTCGCCCAGGAACAGCTCGAGGGGCGCCTCCAGATCCGGCCGCGCATCGTCGGCGTGAGCAGCGAGGTGCTCACCGATGAGGCCCGCGTCTGGATGCACGAGGCCTGGGGCGTGCAGCCGACGGAGGTGTACGCCTCGACCGAGACGCTCTTCATCGCCTCCAGCGTCCCGCCCCACCACGGCCTGCGCATCGACGAGGACGTCGTCATCGTCGAGGTCGTCGACGAGCACGGCCGTCCCGCGCCGCCCGGCGAGCCGGGGTTCAAGGTGCTCGTCACGAATCTCGTCAACCACACGCAGCCGCTGATCCGCTACGAGCTCTCCGACTCCGTGACGCTCGCGCGTGATGCCGACCCCGTCGGCAGCCCGTTCCGGTGCATCGCGACGATCGACGGCCGCAGCGACGACATCCTGCGCTTCCCGGGGCCACGCGGCCGCGAGGTCGCCGTCCATCCCTACCGACTGCGCGCGCCGTTCGCGAGCCTCGGCGACGTCCGGCAGTACCAGATCGTCCAGGCCGGCGACCGCCTCTGCGCACGCGTCGTGCTGCAGCGCTCCGCGCCGAGCGACACGCCGGCGCGCGTGCGGGCCGCCCTGCTCGACGCACTCGAGGCGGCCGGCGCGCTGCCGCCGGAGCTGGACGTGGTGACCGTCGCGGCGATCGAGCGAGAGAGCGGCCATGCGGCCAAGCTCAAGCTCGTGAAGAAACGCTGACCGAAAGGCTCGCCGCGAAGCGCGCGATCCTCCGGCACCCCTCGGCCAGGGTCTCCTCGTCCGCGGCCAGGGCGATACGCACGTGGCCCGCGCCGCTCGGGCCGAAGGCCTCGATGGGGAGGACGGAGACGCCCTCGCTCTCCAGAAGGCCCTCCGCGAACTCCGTCGCGGAGATCCCGCAGGCGCGAACGTCGAGCATGATGAACATCCCGCCCTGCGGCATGTGGCAGCGGAGGCCGGACTGTCCGTCGATGGCCGCGACGACCCTCGCCCGGCTCTCGTAGGCGGTGCGCATCTCGGCCGTGGCCGCGTCCGCCTCGCGCAGCGCGGTCGTCGCCGCGTCCGCGATGAAGGGCGGCGAGCCGAACAGCATGCAGTCGAGGAGGAGCACGAGGCGCTTGACGAGGGCGTCGGGCACGACCGCCCAGCCCGTGCGCCAGCCGGTCATCGCGTGCGACTTGGAAAGGCTGGAGATGCCGGCCACGCGCTCCTCGGCGCCGTCCACCGCGAGCACGCTCGCATGCGTGCGACCACCGAACAGCAGCGAGCCGTAGACCTCGTCGGAGATCAGCCAGAGGTCGTGCGCACGGCACAGCTCCCCGAGAGCGGCCAGCGTCTCGGCAGGCATGCACGCCCCGGTCGGGTTGTGCGGCGTGGTCAGCACGATCGCGCGCGTGCGCGGCGTGATTGCCTCCTCGACCTCGCCGGCGTCGAGCTGGAACGCGCGCTCGGGCCGGAGCGGAACGTGCACCGGCGTCGCGCCGGCAGCCGCAAAGATCCCCGGATACGTGGCGTAGAACGGCTCCGGGACGATGACCTCGTCGCCCTCGCCGAGCACGCACGTGCAGACGGAGAACATCGCGGCCTGCGCACCGGGGAAGAAGACGACCCGGCTCGCATCCACGGGCCGCCCGGCCCAGGCGGACGTGCGCCTCGCGATCTCCTCGCGCAGCGTCGCATCGCCCTGGGAGTACGCGTAGTGCGTGCGCCCTGCCCTGATGGAGGCGTACGCGGCCTCGACGACCACGGGTGGCGTCTCGAAGTCGGGGTCGCCGATCGTGAGCATGATCACGTCCTCGCCGCGCGCGCGGCGCTCCGAGGCCAGGCGATGGACGTTCCAGGCTTGTGTGTCGTCTCGAGCGAGACGGTCGGCGAGCGGCGAGAACCTCATCCCCTGACGGTAGACGCAGTCCTACTCGCGCCGCGCCGTCACGATCGGCTGGTAATAGCCCGTCTCCTCGGGCGTGCGCCAGCGCACTGCTGCGAGCCCCGCCCCGGCGAGCGCGTCGCACAGCTCGTCGCGCAGCAGCGCGCGTAGGCGCGTGCGGCGGCAGGCGGCCTCCCAGTGCTCGCCACGGCCGCGCAGCGTGAACTGCGCCAGCTCGTAGGTGCGCCCGGCGTCGTCCCACTCCCAGACCTGGAACGAGATCGTCTCCCGTCCCACGCGCACCGGATGTCCCGGCGCGCGCTCGGCAACGAGCGGTGCGTAGTCGCGCACGCTGACGATCGCCAGGCCGCCCGCCTCGAGCTTCCCGTGCACGCCGGCCGCGAAGCCGGCCAGATCCTCGTCGGCGTGCAGGTGTGCCACGGCATTGTCACAGGCCAGCACGCAGTCGAAGGCGCCCTCGACCTGCTCGTGGAGCCGCGTGAAGTCGGCGACGCCGGTCGAGAGCGTCGCGCCCATCGCCGCGGCCTCGCGCCCGGCGCGCTCGACCGCCGCCGGCGAGAGGTCGGTCGCGAGCACGGCATGGCCGTGCAGGGCGAGGCCGATGGCCTGCGTGCCGATGCCGCAGGCGCAGTCGAGCACACGCTGTGGCGCGTCTCCGAGCTCGCTGCGGATGAGCGCGTCCAGCACGTCGCCCTGCCGGCGAACCGACTCCGGCCAGTCGGCGTGCAGCGCGTCGTAGTCGGGTGCGAGCTCGTCGTAGAAGGCGCGCGCGTCCATCAGCCCAGCGCGATGTCATCGGGCCGCACGGGCACCCGCGTCAGCGGCCGCCCGCTCGCAGCGCGGAGCGCCGCCACGATCGCGGCGGTCGAGACGACTGTCGGCGGCTCGCCCACGCCCTTCGCGCCGTACGGCTGGTCGGGCTCGGGGTCCTCGATCAGGGCGATGTCGAGCGGCGGCATGTCGAGCGCCGTCGGCAGGAGGTAGTCGGTGAACGTCGGGTTGACGATCCGCCCCTCGCGCGTCCGGATCTCCTCCATCAGCGCGAGGCCGAGGCCCTGTGCCGTGCCGCCCTCGATCTGACCGATCACGGCCTGCGGGTTGAGCGCGCGCCCGACGTCCTGGGCCGCGCCGACCCAGACGACGCGGGCAAGGCCGAGATCCTCGTCGACCTCGGCCACCACGCGCATCGCGCAGACGGCGAACGCGACGTGGGAGCGCTCGCCGAGCACCTGCCCGCTCTCGGGATCGAGCGGCCACGTGCGCGGATGGCGGTGGATGCGCTCGACGTCCACATCGCCCTCCGCGCCGCGCACGCCGCGCTCCGCGAGTGCGGCACGGCAGGCGTCGCGCACGGCGGCCGTGGCCATCCAGGTCGTGCGCGAGGCGGAGGCCGACCCCGCAGAGCCGACGGTGGCGGTCGTGGCGGGCGCGAGCGCGACGTCGTCGGTCGCGAGCTCGGCCCGGGCCACCTGCAGTAGCACGGATTCGACGCCCTGCCCGACCTCGGCCGCAGCGCAATGCACGACTGCGCTGCCATCCGCCCGCAGCACCACGCGGGCCGCGCAGAAGTCGTCGAAGCCCTCGGAGAAGCAGATGTTCTTGTAGCCGACGGCGAAGCCCGCGCCGCGCCGGACGCCCTCGCCGCGCGTCGTGTCGCCCGTGCCCCCGGGCAACCGGCGAGGATCGCGCGGAGTCGGCTCGGCCCCGGGCACCGGCAGCGCCGCTGCCTGCCTGATGACCTCCGCAACCGGCAGGGATCCCGTGATGCGCTGGCCCGTCGGCAGGATGTCTCCCGGAGCGATCGCGTTGCGCACTCGCAGCTCGACGGGGTCCATGCCGAGCTCGGCGGCGAGCAGGTCCATCTGCGCCTCCGAGCCGAAGCACGTCTGCACCGCGCCGAACCCGCGCATCGCGCCGCAGGGCGGGTTGTTGGTGTACACGACCGTGCCCTCGATGAGCGCGTTGGGCACGGCGTAGGGCCCCGGGGCGAAGGCGCAGGCGTTCGACACGACGGCGGCGGAGCTCGATGCATAGGCCCCGCCGTCCAGCAGGATCTCGCAGCGCACGCACGTCAGACGGCCGTCGCGCGCCGCGCGGTGCTCGAAGCGCATGCGCGCGGGGTGGCGATGGACGTGCCCGACGAAGGACTCCGCGCGCCCGTAGACGATCCGCACCGCGCGACCCGTGTGCAGCGCGAGCAACGCCCCATGAACCTGCATCGAGAGATCCTCGCGGCCGCCGAAGGCGCCGCCGACGCCGGCCAGGTGGATGCGTACCCGCGCCGGGGGGAGGCCGAGGCAGGGCGCCACCTGATCGCGGTCCACGTGCAGCCACTGCGTCGCCACGTAGATGTCGACTCCACCCTCTCCATCGGGCACCGCAAGGCCCGACTCCGGGCCGAGGAAGGCCTGGTCCTGGATGCCGACCTCGTAGCAGCCGCGCACGACGACCTCACCGGGCGTGTCCGGATCGCCGTGCCTGATCACGACGGAGCGCACGACGTTGGGGCGCGGGTCGTCGCGGTAGCCGTGCCCCATCGTCGGGCGGTCGGGGTGCAGTGGCCGCATCTCGGTCGCGCGCGTCATGTCGTCCACGGCGGGCAGGGGCTCGTACTCGACGGCGATCGCCTCCACTCCGCGGCGGGCGTGCTCGAGCGACTGCGCAGCCACGATCGCGACGGGCTCGCCGTGGTAGCGCACGCGGTCGATCGCGAGGACGGGCTGATCTGCGAACTCGAGACCGTAGGTCTTCTGTCCCGGCACGTCGGCGTGCGTCAGCACCGCGTGCACCCCGGGCAGCGCGAGCGCCGCCGAGATGTCGATGGAGAGGATCCGCGCGTGCGCGTGCGGGCTCCGCAGTGTCGCGCCGTGCAGCATCCCGGGGACGCTGAGGTCGCTCGAGTAGGCGAACTCGCCACGCACCTTCGGCACGCCGTCCAGTCGTTCGACCACCTCACCGATGCGACCGCGCACGAGCTCCGTCGAGCTCATGGCCTCAGCTCCGCAGCGGCCTCGCGCACGGCGGCGAAGATCCGGCCGTAGCCCGTGCAGCGGCACAGGTTGCCCGAGAGCGCCTCGCGGATGTCGTCGTCGGTCGGATCGCTCTCGTGCGCCAGCAGCGCGGTGGTGGCGACGACGAGGCCGGGAGTGCAGAAGCCGCACTGCACGGCGCCGGCGGCGACGAACGCGCGCTGCACGGCATTCAGCCGCCCGTCGGATGCAAGCCCCTCGACCGTCACGACTTCCCGCCCGTCGGCCTGCGCGCCGTGCACGAGGCACGAGCACACGAGCTCGCCGTCGAGCAGCACCGAGCAGGATCCGCACTCGCCCTCCTCGCACGCCCCCTTGGAGCCCGGCAGGTCGAGCCGCTCGCGCAGCACGAACAGGAGGCTCTCCGCGCCCAGCACGTCGGCCTCCCGCCGCTGGCCGTTGACGCGCAATTCGATCCTCATACGAGGCACCTCGCGAGTGCCCGGCGCGTGAGCACGCCGAGCGCGTGCCGCCGGTAGGCCGCCGTTCCCCGCACGTCGTCGATCGGGCTTGCGGCGGCCACGACCTGCTCGGCGAAGCCGTCGGCCTCCTCGAGCGAGGCGCGCACGAGCCGGACGACGGGCGAGGACGAGCCGAAGGCGGCGCGCAGCTCGCCCCGCTCGCGGTCGGCGCACAGCGCGAGCGAGCAGATCGAGATCACCATCGCGTTGCGCGGTCCGATCTTCATGAACGTCTGCGGGGCATGCGACGGACGCACACGCACTGCGACGACGAGCTCGTCCGGGGCCAGTGCCGTGCGCTTGGGGCCGAGCATGAACTCCGCGAGCGGCAGCGCCCTCGTGCCCCGGGTCGAGGCCAGCTCGACGCGCGCATCCTCGATCAGGAGCGGGGGCAGCGAGTCGCCGGCGGGGGATCCCGTCCCGAGGTTGCCCCCGAGCGTGCCGCGGTTGCGTATCTGCGGCGAGCCGACGGTGCGAGCTGCGGCTGCGAGTGCGGGCATCGCCGAGGCGACCTCCGCGCCGCACGCCTCGGTGTACGTGAGCGTCGCTCCCAGCACGAGCTCGCCGTCCTCGTAGCGCCGGCCTCGCAGCTCCGGCACGCGCCCGAGGTCGAGCAGGGCAGCGGGCCGCTCGCGCTCGGCGTTGAGCGCCACCATGAGGTCGGTGCCGCCGGCGATCGGTCGCGCTTCGGGGTGCCGGGCGCGCAGCCGGAGCGCTTCCTCGAGCGAGCGCGGTACGTGCACGTCCACGTCTACACACTAGTCCGGGGCAACCAGTTCTGAGGCGGCACGAAGCGCCCCCGCGGCTCGCCCACCGCGCGGCCGTCGATCGCCACGGTGCGGCCGCGCAGAAGCGTGCGCGCAATCCGGCCGCGAAGGGCGCGGCCTACGAACGGGCTCTGCGGATGGCGGTACTCGAGCTCGCCGGCGGTCAGCACCGAGGTCGGAGCGGGATCGAGCAGCAGCAGATCGGCGCTCGAGCCGGGCTCGATGCGGCCGCCCGGCAGCCCGAGTCGCAGCGCCGGGCCGACGGAGCAGAGGAACGCGATGTCCTTGCTCGTCAGACCCTCCGCCAGCAGCACGCGGGCCGTCGTCTGGCAGCCCGAGATGCCGCCCCACGCGGCGAATGCGTCGCCTTCCTTGAGTCTCGGCGGCGCGGGCGAGTGGTCCGAGGCGATGTAGTCGATCGTCCCGTCGCGCACGGCTCGCCGAAGCCCATGGCGCTCCTGCGCGTCGCGCAGCGGCGGTGCGCACTTGGCCAGGGCGCCGATGCGCTCGGCGTCCTCGGCCGTCAGATCGAGGTAGTGCGGGCACGTCTCGCAGGTCACGTCGGCTCCCGCCGCCCGGGCCTCGGCCACGAGCGCCGCCGCACGGCCGCTGGAGACGTGGACGATATGCAGGGCGCAACCCGCCTCGCCGGCGATGGCGATGGCGTTCCCGACGGCGGCGACCTCGGCGGCCACCGGGCGCGAGGCCGCGAAGTCGGCCATCGACGTGCGACCCTCGGCAAGCGCGCGCACCCCGAGCTCGCGCACGATCACGGCGTTCTCGGCGTGCACCGCGACAGGCAGGCCGAGCGACGCAGCCCGGCACATGCCCTGGTACAGCGTGAGGTCGTCGCAGGCGGCGAACTCGTCGATGCCGCTGGCGGCCATGAAGGCCTTGAAGCCGACGACGCCGGCCGCTGCGAGCTCGTCCATGTGCTCGATGCTCCCAGGCACCAGGCCGCCCCAGAGCGCGAAATCGACGTGCGCGGAGCCCCGCGCCGCAGCCAGCTTGGCCTCGAGCGCTGCGGCGTCGAGCGTCGGAGGGTCGGAGTTCAGCGGCATGTCGACGGCGCAGGTGAAGCCCCCGGCCGCGAGGGCTCGCGTGCCACTCCCCCAACCCTCCCATGCGGCGCGTCCCGGGTCGTTGAAATGCACGTGGGCGTCGATCAGGCCGGGCAGGATGTCGAGCCCGCGGGCGTCGATCACCTCGCGCGCGTCGTCGCCGAGCGCGCCCGCCTCCTCGACGGCGGCGATCACCCCGTCGGCGAGCGCCAGCTCGGTCGTCTCGGTGCGGACGATCGTGTCGAAGGTCAAGCACTGCTCCTGCGATAGTTGCCCCCGTGCACGTGGTCGTCAGTGCCGCGATCGACTCCAGCTACGTGCGCGAGTGGGCTGACTTGCTCGTGCGCTGGCTCCACGTCGTGGCCAGCATCGCCTGGATCGGCGCGTCGTTCTACTTCATCCTGCTCGACAACCAGCTCGACGCGCCGGTCGGCGCCGAGGACGCGGAGGCCGGTGTCATGGGCGAGCTGTGGGAGGTCCACGGCGGAGGCTTCTACCACGTCCAGAAGTACCGCGTTGCTCCGCGCGTGCTGCCGGAGCGCCTCGCCTGGTTCAAGTGGGAGGCCTACACGACATGGCTTTCCGGCTTCGCGCTGCTCTGCATCGTCTACTTCTCGAATGCGCGCGCGTACCTGATCGATCGCAGCGTGGCCGACCTCAGCGTGCACGAGGCGATCGCGATCTCGATCGGCCTGCTGATCGTGGCCTGGCTCGTCTACGACGCGCTCTGCCGGGCGCTCGGGCGCTGGCCGAAGCTGCTCGCGCTCGCGTTGCTCGGCTTCATCGGGCTCTCGGCCTACGTCGCCGGGCGGCTGTTCGCGCCGCGCGCGATGTTCATCGAGGTCGGCTCGATGATCGGAACGATGATGGTGGGCAACGTCTTCTTCGTGATCATCCCCGCCCACTGGGAGCTCATCCGCGCGAAACGCGCGGGCCGCGAGCCGGATCCTGCGCCGGGCATCAAGGCCAAGCTCCGCTCCGTCCACAACAACTACCTGACCCTGCCGGTCCTGCTCGCGATGCTCAGCAACCACTTCCCCTTCGTGTACGGACACGACGACGCGTGGCTCGTGCTGTGCGCATTCGTCGTGCTCGGTGTGTACATCCGGCACTTCTTCAACCTCAGGCACGCCGGTCGCACGCGGTGGTCGATGCCGGTCGTCGCGGCGGCAGCCGTGCTTGCGCTCGCGCTCTGGCTCGCGCCGCCGGACACCTCGACGGCGCCGGCCGGCACCGCGGACATCGCCGCCGGGAAGCAGATCTTCCTGACGGCCGGCTGCAGCGGCTGCCACACGCTCGAGGACGCCGGCGCGAGCGGACACGTCGGCCCCAACCTCGACGCGGCCCGGCCGTCGCGGGCACTCGTGATCAATCGCGTGACGAACGGCCAGGGCGTGATGCCGCCGTTCGCCGGCAAACTCTCGCCGGCGCAGATCGAGCACGTTGCCGACTACGTCTCGGCCCGCGCCGGCGCGTAGCCGGGGCTCCGGCGTGCCGGGACGGGCTTGCCCGGCGTTCAGCCGTCCAGCTCGGCCAGTCGCGCGCGGTCGATGCCCTCGGCGAGCAGCTCCTCGCGGATGATCGCGAGGAACGTCGCGGCGGCGGCTCTGCCGAGCTCCGAGTTCGTGTCCATGTAGATGCTCGCGCCGTCGGGGTGCACGGTCGGCTCGCTCACGTACTCGCACGCCTGCGTGAGATCGATGGGGTGCGCCAGGCGCGTGCCGCCGCGGTTCGCCGCGGCCGCGTGCTGCAGCCCCGACGACTGCCATTCGCCCTCGCTCAGCTCGCGCCCGTCCCAGAGCACGCGCTGCAGTCTCGGCGAGGCGTGCACGAGCGCCTGCGCTGCCGCCTGCGGGTCGTCGCAGAACACCATCAGCCGCTCGTTCCACCCGTCCAGCTCGCTCTCGACCCGGAACACGCCATCGTCGATGATCATCGGAGCCCCCCGTGTGCTGACCGATCTCACCTTAGACGCGGTTTCGCCGGCTCGTCAGAACCGGTCGGGGCTCCGCCGCGAGCTGCGCCAGAGGTCGCGCGGGCTCGTCAGAACCGTGCGGCCTGAAGCCGCTGCTCGCGGGCGATCTCGGCCTCGTCCGCCCGCACCAGATGCCCGCCCCGCACGACGGGGACACCGCCGACGTAGAGCCGGTCGACGCCGTGAGGGCCCGACAGCACGAGGCCGGCCACGGGGTCGCCCGCGCCGGCCAACTCGAGGACGTCGGTGCGCCACACGGCGATGTCCGCGCGCTTCCCCGGCGCGAGCGAGCCGATGTCGTCACGGCCGAGCACGGCGGCGCCTCCGCGCGTGCCGAGCCGCAACGCCTCGCGCACGCCCATGGCCCTCGGCCCACCGCGGCCGCGCGCCGCGAACAGCGCCTGCTTGACCTCGAAGAGCAGGTCGCCGCGCTCGTTCGACGCGGACCCGTCGACACCCAGGCCGACCTGGACGCCGGCGTCGAGCATCTCGCGCACCGGCGCCACCCCGGCGCCGAGGCGGAGGTTCGAGGCCGGGCAATGGGCCACGCCCACGCCGTGCGCGGCGAACCGCGCGAGCTCCTCGTCGCGCACGTGCACGCAGTGCGCGCACCAGACGTCCCCGGCGAGCCAGCCGACCTCGGCCAGGTACTCGACGGGCGTGCACCCGTAGCGCTCGCGGCAGAACTCGTCTTCGTCCGCCGTCTCGGCGAGATGCGTATGGAGGCGCAGGCCGAGGCGCCGCGCGAGCGCCGCCGACTCCTCCATGAGCTCCCGCGAGACCGAGAACGGCGAGCACGGTGCCACAGCGATCTGCAGCAGGTCGCCGTCCGCGAGTGCCGCCGCCCGCTCGGTATCCGCGAGGATCTCGTCGATCGTCTCCACGAGCGAGTCCGGGGGCAGGCCGCCCTGCGACGCCCCGAGGTCCATCGAGCCGCGTGACGCGACGAAGCGCAGCCCCAGCTCGCGGGCCGCCTGCAACTCCGCCTCGAGGATGCCGCTGCGGCCCCGCGGGAAGACGTAGTGGTGGTCGAAGACGGTCGAGCAGCCCGAGAGCGCGAGCTCGGCCAGGCCGGTGCGCGCGGCGGCGTACTCGGCTTCGGCGTCGAGCCCCGCCCAGACGGGGTACAGCTCGACCAGCCATTCGAACAGCGTCGAGTCCTGCGCGCGGGCGCGCGTGAGCGTCTGGTAGAGGTGGTGGTGCGTATTGACGAGGCCCGGTGTGACGAGGGCGCCGCCCAGGTCGAGCCGATCCTCGCACGACGGCTCGGCGCCTCCGCCCACCTCCGCGACGAGGCCGTCGCGCACGAGCACCCAGCCGTCGGGATGCTCGCTGCCGTGATCGTCCATCGTGACGACATGGCCGCCGCGCAGCAGCAGCTCACTCACCCGGCGACCCCGGATGGGTCTCGCGCTGGCCGGCCTCCGTCTGGCGCACGAACTGCGCGTTCGCCCAGAACTCCTCGATGGTTGCGGAGTCGAGATAGCTCATGCCGCTGCGCAGGCCGCCGACCAGCTCGGCGATCACCTCGTCGGCCGGCCCGCGCAGCGGAAACTCCATTTCCTCGCCTTCGGGCACGTACTGATCGAGCGCGTCCCCACGCCCCTCGATGGCGAGACGCGCACTCGCAGCGCTGCGCGAGGCCATGCCGCGGTAGACCTTGTAGAGCCGCCCGCGCCGGCGCA
Source organism: uncultured Actinomycetes bacterium (assembly GCA_963845865.1). Classification (GTDB taxonomy): domain Bacteria; phylum Actinomycetota; class Thermoleophilia; order Gaiellales; family JALYLC01; genus JALYLC01. The sequence continues at coordinate 139,254 of CAWJTT010000056.1, read as the reverse complement.
CCACGTCGCCGGGGCTCTCCGTGCGACCGGCCAGCAGGCTGCCGACCATGACGCTCGAGGCGCCGGCCGCGATCGCCTTCGCGAGGTCGCCGGGCCGCCGGATGCCGCCGTCGGCGATCATGGGCACCCCGGTCGCGCGCGCCGCGTCTGCGCAGTCCAGCACGGCGGAGAGCTGCGGCACGCCGACGCCCGCCACGAGCCGGGTCGTACAGGCGAACCCGGGCCCGATGCCGACCTTGACCGCGTCGGCGCCGACCGCTACGAGGTCTCGCACGGCGCCCGCGGTCGCGACGTTGCCGGCGATCACCTCGGCCTGCGGGAACCGGCGCTTCAGCTCGCTCACGGCCTCCAGCGCGGCATCCGCGTGGCCGTGGGCGATGTCGAGCACGAGGGCGTCGGCATCGGCGTCGAGCAGCGCCTCGGCGCGCTCCAGGTAGCCGCCGCGCACGCCGATCGCCGCCGCCACGCGCAACCGCCCGTCCTCGTCGCGCGTGGCCTGCGGATAGCGGGCTTCCTGCTCGAGGTCACGCAGCGTGACCATGCCCGCCACGCGCCCGTCCGTATCCGCCAGCGGCAGCTTCTCGATGCGATGGCGATGCAGCAGCGCGAGGGCGTCGGCCGCGCCGATGCCGGGCTGCGCGGTGACGAGGCGCTCGAGGGGCGTCATGTGGTCGGCGACCGCATCGGCTCCGTCCCCCGCGCGCACGTCGCGCGTCGTGAGGATGCCGACCAGCCGGCCCTCGGCGTCGACGACGAGGAGGCCCGAGACGCCGAGGCGTTCGGCATCGGTGCGCGCCTGCGCGAGGGTCGCGTCGGGCGAGATGCTGTGCGGGTCGGAGATCACACGAGTGCGGAACCGCTTGACGCGCCCGACGTCGGCCACCTGGTCGGAGACCGAGAGGAAGCGATGCAGCACGCCGATGCCGCCGAGTTGCGCCAGCGCGATCGCCATCGGCGCCGTCGTCACGGTGTCCATGTTGGCCGAGACGACCGGGATCTCGAGCGCGATCCGGCGCGTGAGCTGCGTCCGCGTCGAGACATCCGCGCGCGAGCGGATGCGCGAGCGCCGCGGCACGAGCAGGACGTCGTCGAACGTCAGCGCGAGAGGCAGCTCCGGCATGCGTGCACCAGCGTAGGCTACGGGTCGCTGCCGATGGCGACCGCCTCGCTCTCAACGCACGTGCTCGACACCGGCGCCGGCCGCCCGGCGGCAGGAGTCACGGTGGAGCTGATCCACGGTGGAGCGGTCATCGGCTCGGCGCAGACCGATGCGGATGGGCGCGCACGGGTGGGCGACGAGCTCGCGCCAGGCGTCTACCGGCTCGCGTTCGCGACGCCGCCCTCGGCCTTCTTCCTGCGCGTCGAGCTGGAGATCGAGCTCACCGACGGGCATTACCACGTCCCGCTGATCGTCTCGCCGTACTCGTGCGCGAGCTACCGCGGCAGCTGAGCGCCGACGAGCTGGCCGGCCTCTTCGAGGGCCGCACGCGCTTCGTCGAGCGGCTGGCGCGCGAGCCCGACCCGCTCACGCGCGCCGCGACGCTCGTGCAGGAGCTGCCGCGCGACGAGCAGATCGAGGTCCTCGCCGCGCATCCCGCGATCGGGCAGCGCGCCGGGCTCTCGGCGCGCTCGGCCGCCGAGCAGGGAGCCGATGCCGATCCGGAGGTGCTCGCCGAGCTCGCGCGGTTGAATGCCGAGTACGAGGCGCGCCACGGCTTTCGCTTCGTCGTGTTCGTCGACCGGCGCCCCAAGCACGAGGTCCTCGGCGTGCTGCGCACCCGCATCGAGCGGAGCAGTGACGACGAGCTGGCGACCGCGCTCGGCGAGCTCGTCGCGATCGCGGTCGACCGCTGGCGGCGCAGCTAGGCTGGCGGCCCATGCTGAAGATCACCGCCGGCAGCTTCGCCTTCCGCGCACGCCTCGAGCAGGCGGCGGCACCGCAGACCGTCGCCGCCTTCGGGCGGCTGCTGCCGCTGCGCTCGCGCATCATCCACGTCCGCTGGAGCGGGGAGGCCGGGTGGATCCCGTTCGGCGATCTCGATCTGGGCCTCGGCCCGGAGAACGCCACGTGTTACCCGCACCCGGGCGAGATCGTGCTCTACCCGGGCGGAGTCTCCGAGACCGAGATCCTGCTCGCCTACGGCTACGTCAACTTCGCGTCCAAGGCCGGGCAGCTCGCAGGCAACCACTTCGCCACCGTCATAGAGGGCAACGACCGGCTGGCCGAGCTCGGCCGCACCTTCCTCTGGGAAGGCGCGCAGGACATCTCCTTCGAGCTCGAGCGCTGAGAGGCCGCGGCTGCGTGAGCGAGCGCGAAGCCAAGGCCGTCATGCGGCGCGCGCTGCGCGCGCGGCGCGACGCGCGCAGCGGGGTGGAGCGCGAGCGTGTGGGCGAGCAGCTCGCAGCGCACGCCGCCGACCTCGGGCCCGGTCCGGTCGCCGGATTCGTGGGCGTCCGCGGCGAGCCGCCGACGCTGCCGCTGCTGTCGGCCCTGCAGGCGCGCGGCGTCCGCGTGATGCTGCCCATCCTGCGCGACGACCTCGATCTGGAGTGGGCCGACTACGACGGCGACCCCGGGCACCTCGTTGATGGAGTGCGCGGCGTGCCGCATCCCGGCGGCCCGTCTCTCGGCCTGCACGGCATCGGCGAGGCAGCGCTCGTGCTGGCGCCCGCACTTGCGGTGGACGGCGCCGGCGGCAGGCTCGGGCAGGGCGGCGGCTCCTACGACCGCGCGATCGCGCGGTCGAGCGCCCCTGTCCTCGCGGTCGTGTTCGACGACGAGCTCCTCGACAGCGTGCCGGTCGAGGCTCACGACCGCCGCGTGGGCGGAACGCTGACGCCGGCCGGCGGTGTCAGATTTCTCTGGCGGCGTTGAGCTCGCGCAGCCAGTCGACCGTCAGCCGCTGCGGGTCCAGCGCGTCGGCGCGCACGCCGATGTTGGCGCCCGCTTCTATGCGGCCGGCGTACATCTGCGGCGCGAGCTCGCGTACGCGAGCCGCGTAATGGCGTCCGTCCTCCAGCGCGACCTCGAGCTCGATGTCGAGGATCGGCTCGAAATTGACCCGGACACCGGAATCGACGACCGAGGTGACGCGCGCGACGCCCTGGACGCCGGTCTGGAGCAGCGATGCCTTCGCCTGCTGCTCTCGCAGCGACTCCGATTCCGAGATTGCGTCCCGCAGGTTGGTCGTGCCCCTCGTGAATCCCACCGGTGCTTCCTCTCGCCGTGGCCGGTTTGTCGGGACCTCGCCTTCTCACCATAGTGGCAATTCGCCCGAGCGGTACCCCGATTTTGCAAAAGCACCGATATGCACTCAAAGCTGTGCTGAGACGGGCCCTCTAGCCGCGCGCGGCGGCGCCCAGCAGCTGGCGCGCGATCACGACCCGCTGGATCTGGCTCGTGCCCTCGTAGAGCTCGGTGATCTTGGCGTCGCGGTAGAGCCGCTCGGCCGGGAACTCGGCGGAGTAGCCGTAGCCGCCGAGCGTCTGCACCGCCATGTCCGCGGCCTCGACGGCGACCGCGCTCGCGCACAGCTTCGCCATCGCGCCCTCGAGCGCGTGCGGGCGGCCGGCGTCGCGCAGCGCCGCGGCACGCAGCATCAGGAGGCGGGCGCCCTCGAGCTTCGCGGCGACGTCGGCGAGCGGGAACTGGACGCCCTGGAAGCGGGCGATCGGCCCGCCGAACGCCTCGCGCTCCTGTGCGTACGAGGCCGCCAGATCGACAGCGGCGCGCGCGATGCCGCAGGCCTGCGCGGCGATCGTGATGCGCCCGCCGTCGAGCGTGGCGAGGGCCACCTTCAGGCCCGCACCCTCCTCGCCCAGCCGGTCGGCGTCGGCGACGCGCAGTCCGTCGAACGCGAGCTCGGCCGTCGAGGACGTGTGCAGGCCGAGCTTGGGGATCTCCTTGGAGACCTTCAGGCCCTCGCCGGCGCGGGCCACGAACGCGCTGACCCCGCCGGCTCCGGCTCCGCCGGTACGCGCGAACACGATGACCGCGTCGGCGAAGCCGCCGTTGGTGATCCAGGTCTTCGTGCCGCGCAAGAGCCAGCCGTCGCCGTCGCGCTCGGCGCGCAGGCGGATGCTGGCGGTGTCGCTGCCGGCGTCGGGCTCCGTCAGCGCGTAGCACCCGAGCTGCTCGCCGGTCGCGAGCGGGGGCAGCAGGCGCGCCTGCTGCTCGGGCGTGCCGTGGCTCTTGATCGGCGCCACGGTCAGCCCCGCGTGCACGGCGACGGCGACCGACAGGCCCGCGTCGTGGCGCGCGAGCTCCTCGACGACGAGGCAGAGCGTGGTGTGGTCGAGCCCGGCGCCGCCGTGCTCCTCGGGCACGGTCACGCCCAGCACGCCGAGATCGGACAGCGACCGGCAGGGCCTCCATCGGCACGTGGTGCTCGCTGTCCCACGCGGCGGTGTGCGGCGCGACCTCACGCCGGCAGAACTCGCGCACGAGCGCCTGCACCTCGAGCTGGGCGTCGCTCAACTCGGGGATCACGCGCCCAATACTGGCACCATGGGCGGCATGGCGGAATCCGAACCGGCGCTGCGGCTCGACGTGCCGCGCGCGGAAGCGCTCGCGCACGCAACCGAGCTGATCTCCCAGGCCTGGGAGAGCTTCGACCACGCGCGCCCCGAGCAGCCGCCGTGGACGAGCAGCTGCGCGCCGCGCTGGCCGCGCCGATCGCGCTCGGGCCGACTCCGGTGCTGCAGGCGCTCGACGAGGCGGCCGACGTGCTCGACCACTCGATCGCCCAGCCGCGACCGCGCTACTTCGCGTTCGTCGCCTCGTCCGGGCTCGAGATCGCGGTGCTGGGCGACGCGCTGGCGGCCTGCCACGACGTCAATCTCGCGGTCGTCTCCGGCGCGGCCGACCTGGTGGAGCGCCAGACGCTCGAGTGGCTCGGTCAGGCCTTCGGCTACCCGGTCGCGACCGGCACGTTCTCGAGCGGCGGCACCGTCTCGAACGTGACGGCGCTGGCCGCCGCGCGCGAGCGTGCGCTGCCCGGCTCCCGCCACACGGGCCTGTCCGGGCGTCCGTGCGCGCTGTACGCGTCCGCCGACGTGCACGAATCGGTCAGGCGCGCGGCCGAGCTGCTCGGCATCGGGCGCGACCACGTGCGCGGAATCCCGATCGACGGGCGGCGGCGCATGCAGGTCGAGGCCTGCGCCGAGGCCATCGACGCCGACCGCGCCGCGGGCGTGGCGCCGATCGCCGTCGTCGCGACCGCCGGCACGACGCTGACGGGGGCCGTCGACCCGTTGGACGCGCTCGCCGACGTGTGCGCCCGGCGCGGCGTGTGGCTGCACGTCGACGGCGCCTACGGCCTGCCGGCCGCGCTCGTCGAGAGCCATGCGCCGCTCTTCCACGGCCTGGCCCGCGCCGACTCCGTGACCGTGGACGCGCACAAGTGGCTGTTCGTGCCGAAGGCCTGTGGCGTGCTCATGGTGCGCGAGGCAGAGTGGCTCGAGCGCGCCTTCACCCACGAGGCGACGTACGTGCCCCACGAGCCGGGCGAGCAGGACGCCGTCGACCGCACGCTCGAGTACTCGCGCCCGTTTCGCGCGCTCAAGCTGTGGCTGGCGCTGCGCGTGCACGGGCTCGCCGCCTACCGCAGCGCGATCGAGCGCAACCTGTCCGAGGCGCGCCTGTTCGCGGACCTCGTCCGCGAGCGCGACGAGCTCGAGCTGCTGGGGGAGCCGGAGCTGTCGGTCGTGCCCTTCCGCCACATCGCCACGAGCGGGCCGCTCGACGAGCACAACCGCGCGCTGGCCGCGGCGCTGCGCGCCGACGGCCGCGTCTACGTCTCCGGCGCGGACATCGACGGCACCGCGTGCCTGCGGCCGTGCTTCGTCAACTTCCGCACCGGCCCGGAGGACGTGCGGGTGCTCCGAGACGTCGTGCTCGAGCTCGGCGCGGCGCTCGCCTGATCGTTTGCGCCCGGCGCGCAAGCCTGGTTGGATGCCCGCATGACGATGCTGACGCGCGGTGCCGATCGCCTGCTCGAGCTGCATGCGGCAGAGTTGCCCCAGAAGGACGAGCTGTGCGGCTGCTTCTGGGCGACGCTCGCACTGCGCCTGAACGACGAGGGGCCGGTCGAGCAGGATGACGTTGCGCTGATCGCGGGCAGCGTGATCACGAGCCACGGCAGCGCGCATCTCCTGCCCCGCGGGCAGGCACGTCGCAACGACTACCGGCTCGAGCTTCCCGTGACCGAGGACGACGAGTCGTCCGGCACGTCGGCGCACGGCGTCGCGCTCGCCGTCGGCGAGCTCACGGACGGCCGGCTGGCCGTTCACCCGGTCAGCGGCCTCGACGCATCCGGTGTCGGCGCTCTGCTGCGCGCGGCGGCCGAGGCCGACAGCGCCCGTCGTGCTGATCGCGAACGTCCAGACCGGCGCCTTCTGGGGCTCGCATCCGAGCGCCGCCCAGCTGGCCGCGTACCTCGAGCGCGGTGATCTCGGCGCGGGCCCGGCACCGGACTGGTCGGTCGGGCACTTCGTCGGCCTCGTGGGCCTGAGCGAGGGTCGGGCCGGCGCGCTCGTGACGGTCGCCGACACGTATCCGGTGCTCGGCGCCGGCGGCGTGCACCTGCAGCCGGTGGAGGCCGTCGCCGAGGCGCTCGTCGGGCGGGGCGTGCTCGTGGTCGCCGAGCCGGACGCGGCACGGCGGGTGGCCGACGCGGCCGGCGGGCAGACCGAGCTGTGGGACAACGGGAGCCCGCTGCCGGTCGCTGCCGAGCGCGCGTCGCGCGGCTCCTGACCGCCGCGATCGATCGCCCGGGAGTGCTGGCTCGCCGCCGTTTCAGTCCGGCACCGCCGGCTGAGCTGCCGCCAGCGTCGCGCGGACGTGCCGGGCCGCGAGGCGGCCCGCGCGCTCGCCGTCGCCCGCGACGATTGCGGCGAGCAGGTCGCGGTGCTCGCGGTTGACGATGTCGCCGCGTCCGGGCACCGCGAGCGAGCGCTCGGTCGAGACGAGGATTCGCTCCCACAGCCGGTCGGCCGCAGCGGCGCTGACAGGACTGTCCGCGAGGGCGTCGATCGCCTGGTGGAAGTCGCGGTTCGAGCGGATCGCCGAGGTGTGGTCGCCGAGGGTCGTGGCGCGCTCGGTGTCGTCGGCGAGCTGCACCAGGCGGCGCAGCTGAGCGGGTGCGACCTCGCCGTCGCGCACGCGAGCGGCTGCCAGCTCGGCATGCAGGGCGTCGAGCGCCGAGCGCATCAGGAGCGTGCTGCGAAGCTCGGCGGCGTCCATCTGCGCGACGCGCAGGCTGCGACCGTCCGAGTCGGCCAGCCCGTTGCTCTCGAGCCGCCGCAGCGCCTCACGCACGGTCGGCCGGCTGACGCCGAGCTTCGAGGCGAGCGGCACCTCCGCGAGACGTGTGCCCGGCGCGATCTCACCCGAGGTGACGAGCGATCGCAGGCGCTCGTAGGTGGTTGACATGACAGACATTGTCTGACAATTTAGCGGCATGTCCCGCAAACACAAGTACGAGACGCTCGTGACCTGGACGGGCGACCGCGGTCAGGGAACGAGCGACTACCGCAGCTACGACCGCACGCACGACACGTCGAGCTCGGGGCGACCGCCCATCCCCGGCTCGTCCGACCCCGCCTTCCGCGGCGACGCCGACCGCTGGAACCCCGAGCTGTTGCTCGTCGCGGCGCTCAGCCAGTGCCACATGCTGTCGTATCTGCATCGCTGCGCGATCGGCGGGGTCGTCGTGACGGCCTACGAGGATGCTGCCGAAGGCGTGATGGTCGAGACGCCCGACGGCGGCGGGCACTTCGAGCAGGTCGTGTTGCGCCCTGTCGTGACGGTCGCCGAGCCCGGCATGATCGAGCCCGCCCAGGAGCTGCACCGCGAAGCGGCGGCGCTCTGCTTCATCGCCGCCTCGGTCAACTTCCCCGTGAGCCACGAGCCGCGTGCCTCGGTGGGCGGCGAGCGCTAGCTGCTCGACCTCTCCGCCTGCGATCCCGGGGGTCGCGCGCGCAGCGCGTAGAACGCGATCGCCGCGGCGGCCGCGACGTTGAGCGAGTCGACGCCGGCGGCCAGCGGGATGCGCGCGCACACGTCCGCCTCGGCGAGCACGGCGGACGAGAGCCCGGCGCCCTCGGTGCCGAGCAGGACGGCGAGACGGTCGTGCCGCGCCGCCGCGACCTCGGCGATGTCGACGGCGCCGGCGTCCGGCGTGAGCGCGACGAGGACGAACCCGGCCTCGCGCAGCGGCGCGAGCCCCTCCGGCAGCGGCTCGGTGCGAGCCTGGGGGAGGCTCAAGGCCTCACCCATCGAGATGCGCAGCGAGCGGCGGTAGAGCGGGTCGCAGGAGGCGGGGTCGAGCAGCAGCGCGTCGACGCCGAGCGCCGAGGCGCTGCGCACGATCGGCACCGACATTGGTGTGGTTGTTGACGTCCTCGAGCACGACGACCCGGCGGGCGCCGCGCAGGACCTCGGCGACGCGCGGGCAGCGGTCTTGCGGTCGAACGAGGCGAGGACGCCGCGGTGCACCGAGAACCCCGTGATCGAGCGCATGAGCTCGTCGCCGGCCGCATACACGGGCACGCCCTCGGGCGCGAGGCGTGCGAAGCGCTCGAGCCGGTGGTCGAGCAGCAGCAGGGAGCGCATGCGGTAGCCGAGGCGCAGGGCGCGCTCGATCACGAGCTCGCCCTCGGCGATGAAGACGCCCTCGCGCGCGCCCTCCGGCCCCTCGCGCACGCAGGCGGAGCGTGGCCGCGCGCAGGTGCGCGTACTCGCGCACGCGGGGGTCGAGAGGGTCGTCGAGCACCATCGCGCCCGAACGGTACCGTTTGGGCATGAACGAATTCGATCGCGTCGGCGCGCTCGCGATGCGTCATCTCGTGGCGTTCGAGACCGTCGCGGAGGAGCGCTCGTTCACGCGCGCGGCGCGTCGCCTCGGCTACACGCAGTCGGCCGTGAGCCATCAGATGGCGACGCTCGAGCGGCTGGTCGGCAAGCAGCTGATCGAGCGCCCGCAGGGGCAGCGAGGCTGCGACCCTGACCGAGGCCGGCGAGGTCATGCATCGCCACGCCCGTGCACTCATCAGCCGCGTCAAGCTCGCCTACGACGACCTCGACGGGCTCGCCGAGGGCGTCGGCGGGCACGTTCCGCTTCGGCACGTACCAGAGCGCCAGCACGAGCATCCTGCCGCATGTACTGCGCGAGTTCGCCCGTCGGTTCCCGCGCGTGCAGGTGCATCTCACCGAGGCGGTCGACGACCGGGCGCTCATCCGCGACGTCGAGGAGGGCAAGCTCGACGCCACCTTCGTGACGCTGCCGCTGCCCGAGTGCCCGCTCACCGCGATCGAGTTGCTGCGCGATCCCTTCGTGCTGCTCGTGGCGCCCGACTCGCCGCTCGCCGGCCGAACCGCGCCGCCCAGCCTCGCGGAGATCGCCCAGCTGCCGCTGATCGCCTGGCGGTCGTGGCTCGGGGTCGAGGACAGCATGCGCGAGCGGGGCTATGAGCTGAACGTGATCATGCGCTCCGACGACAGCGACACCGTTCGCTCGCTGGTGGCCGCCGGCGTGGGCGCCGCAATCGTTCCGCGGCTGATCGTCGATCCCGACGGGGAGCCTCGTGCCGCTCGCGCTCGACGACGTCTTCGGTGAGCGCATCCTCGCGCTGGCCTGGCATCCCGAGCGACGCCGCACGCCGGCACTGGACGCATTCACGGAGCTCGTGCGCTCGGTCTCGCGCCAGTGATCTCGTGCAGCAGGCTCCGCGGCCGGGTCTGCATCGAGGCTGACGACGAGCTCCTCGCCCTCGACCCGCACCGGATAGCGCCGCACCCGCAGGCGCGCGTCGACGGTGCACCGGCCGCTCGCGATGTCGAAATCCCACTTGTGCCAGGGGCAACGGAGGAGCGCCGCCTCGCGCGTCACGTGCGCCGCATCGCCCAGGCCCTCGACCGCGTTCACGACCTCGCCGCTCGAGCAGAGCGGGGCGCCGCGATGCGGGCAGCGGTCTGCCAGCGCGAAGTAGCCACCGTCGAGGCGGAAGACGCCGACCGTCCGGCCGGCGAGGTCGACGAGGCGGCGCTCGCCCTCGGCGGGCGCCTCGGCCAGCGGCAGGCGGGCCTCGCGCGCAGTCGGTCGTCGCCATGGCTACACGACCGCCGGAACGGGCAGCCGGTAGAACGATGCCGCGTTGCGCCAGGCGACGTTCTCGCGCCACTCGGCCGGCAGCGTGCGCAGCGTCTGCGCGGGCTCGTCGTAGTCCCAGTGCGGGTAGTCGCTCGCGAAGCAGAGCGTGTCCCACGGCCGCAGGCCCTGGATGGCCGGGGCGAGCAGCGAGGGATCGGCGGGCGTCTCGAGTGGCTGGCTCGAGAACTTCACGTGATCCCAGACGTACTCCGACGGCAGCTTCCGGCACCACGGGATCTCGCTCCGGCACGCCTTCCAGTTCGTGTCGAGCCGCCACAGCAGCCCGACGAACGGGACGAGCCCGCCCTCCACCATCATCACCTTCGTGTTCGGGAAGCGCTCGAAGATCCCGTGGCAGAGGATCGAGACGAAGTGCCCGTACATGCCGCTACCGCAGAGCGTGTGGTACTCGACGTAGAAGTCGGGATAGCCCGCGGCGGTCACCGGGCCGGCGATGCCGACTCCCTCGTAGTGGGTGTGGACGATCACCGGCAGCGCGAGCTCGTCGGCGGCCTCCCAGATGGGGTCGTGCACGGGGTTGCCGTACGGGATGCGCGCGCCGCCGGGCAGGAAGATGCCGACGAACTCGTCGCGACCGCCGACGCGCCGGATCTCCTTCGCAGCGGCCGCCGGGTTCTGGGGCGAGATCGCGATCAGGCCGCGCAGGCGCGGCTCCGGCTCGAGGTAGTGCTCGAGCACCCAGTCGTTGTGCGCGCTCGCGAGCTTGGCTGCGATGCGCGGGTTGGGCACGACGCAGAGGCCACCGCGCGATGTGGTCGGGAGTCGCGATGCCGAACGTGACATCGTGCGGATCGAGCACCTGTGCACGGACCTTTTCGAGGTCGATCCTGTGCAGGCCCGGGTCGGGGCTCTGGGGGTCGTAGGCGTCCTTGCGCACCCAGCCCGTCGGGTGGTACCAGGGGTAGTCGGGCAGGGAGAAGCCGTGCGTGCCCGAGTGCAGCAGCAGCTCGCGCGTCGCCGAATCCGTGTAGTCGGCGATGTCGAGCACGGTGCCGGGGCTGATGTGGACGTCGCAGTCGATGAGCATGCCTCGAAGCATCCTCCCGCCGGGCGGCTTCGGCAAACGAGCATTTGCACTGGCGGCCATGAAGAATTTCGATCACACCCGCCGCCGGGCCGGGTCCGCAACGCTCGGTGCCAGGCCCGCACGGTTGGGGTCAGACCGCACGTCGGGGTCAGACCCGCACGTTGCGGGTCAGACCCCGGGTGTGCAGCCGTCGGGGCGCGGGAGGCCCAGCAGGTCGGGGATCGATGCTCGCTCGGCTGCGCTCGTTGCGAACCAGGGGGCGAAGAGGATCGTTCGGCCGGGCGCGGCGTGCGCTCGGGCGTCGGTGCAGGCCTCGGCGAGCGAGTCGTGCACGCCGACGCTCGCCAGGCCCGCTGCGGTCAGGGCCGCGGCGAGGCGCGGCGCGGCCGGGCCGAAGAGGGCGGCGTGCGCGCAGGCCCGCGCTGCCACCGCCGCTGCGCGCTCGAACAGCTCGCGCTCGCGCGGATCGGCGTGCAGCGGGCCGCCGCCCAGGTCGTCGTCACCGCCCGCGATCAGGACGACGGAGCCCGGCGCGTGCAGCTCGAGGCCGGCCGCCGCCTTGGCCGGCGTCGCCGCGAGCGCGTCGCGGATGACCTCGCAGCCGTCGACGTCCCCGAGGTGCTCGCGCCGCAGCGCCAGCCCGCGCCATTCGGCGAGTGCGCTCGCGATGGCATCCGGGGAGCGCGCCGGCGAGCAGCGCGCAGGCGCCTGCGAGGAGGCCTGCCTCCGGGCCGGGGCGCGGCGGCAGCGCGTGGCTCGGGCCGAAGTCCGAGGCCACGCCGTCGATACGCGCGATCAGGCGATCCGACTCGATTCCGGCGCCCGGATCGCAGGCCGGACCGCGAAGGGTGCAGCGGAGGATCCGCGCCGGCGACGTCGGCGCCCAGCTCACTCGCGCCCGGGTCGTCGGCGTTGACGACCGTCCAGTCCTCGGCCGCCTGGAACGCGACGATTCGCCGCTTGGCCGCGACGTATGCAGCGAGGCTCCCGTGCTGGTCGACGTGGTCGGCCCAGACGTTCGTGATGCACGCGATCTGCGGGCTCGCCGAGCAGACCGCGAGGTGATTCGACGTCAGCTCGGCGATGCACCAGGCCGGAGGGCGCGCGGCGAGCACGCGTTCGAGCAGATCGGACGTCGGCCACGCGTTGTCGGCCGGCGCGTCGCTCGAGCTCAGCGTCTCGATGCCGCTCTGCGCGCAGCATCGCCTCGGCCAGCCGCGTCGTCGTCGTCTTGCCCGCGCTGCCCGTCACGCCCAGCACCGGCACGGGCGCGTGGCGCAGCAACAGGTCGGCGGCGCCCGACGCGCCGGAGAGGTCGGCGCCGCTCACCGGCGCCCAGGGCGAGAGCAGTCGCACCTCGTCCGGGACGCCGAGCCGGCGCGCGAGCACGCGCAACCGGTCGAGCTCGGCCTGCTCGCCGGCGGGGATCGCGCCGCTCACGCCGGAGGTCCCGCGAGCTCGTCCAGCAGCAGCACGAGCGGTCTCCGCAGGATCGCGCTGACCGGGCGTGCGTCCTCGCGCTGGTAGTCGGCCATGAGCTCGCGAGCGGACGCGACCTCCTGCGAGCAGCCCTCGCCGGCGAGGGCCCTGGACGAGGCGGCCGCGACGAGCCCGATGATGGGAGGCAGACGCCGCGCGGCCTCTCTCCCACTGATCCTCGCACGTCGTCACGATGAGCGAAGCTGGCGAGGTCGCGCGCCAGGCGGCGCACCTGGATGGCGAGCCGGAGCGCGAGCCGCTGACGCTGCGCGACGAGCTCGAGCTCGGGGCGGGAACCGACGGCGCAGCGGGCTCAGGCGCAGCGCCCGCAGCGAGCGCGGCAGGTCCTCGACCGCCCGCGCGGCCGCGCGGGCATGCTCCTCGGAGTGCGCGAGCAGCGCGCGGGCAGAAGGGTCGCCGGCCGTGAGGGTGCCCTGCGCCGCGGCGAGATCGGCGGCCAGCGCGTCGCCTGCTCGCGGCCAGCCGGCGCGCGCATTCGGCCAGCGGGTCGGGCGGCAGGACGAACGCGGCCACCACGAGCGAGACGACGGAGCCCACGCCGGTCTCCCAGATGCGCTCGACCGCGTAGTCGTCGGCGTTCCTGGTCACGATCACGACCAGCAGCGCCGAGATCGCGATCTGCGTGTTCAGCTCCGGGCCGGTGCGCAGGAAGAGCCCGATCGCGAGCCCGACGACGAGCAGGAGCACGATCGCCGCGGTCGAGACGCCGGCCACCGCGACGACGGCGATGCCGAGCACGACGCCCGCGATCACGCCCAGCATGCGCCCGAGCGAGAGCGACAGCGCGGCGTGGGTGTCGTCGCGGATCGCGACCATCGGGACGATCACCGCGAACACCGGCCGATCGGCTCCGAGGAGCCGCGCGACCCACCACGAGAGCGCTGCAGCGATCGCGATGCGCACCGCACGCGGGAGCTCTCTGCGGGCGACCGCGAGACGGGCGTGCATCGCGCGAAGCCTACCCGGCGGCGATGGCACGGCCTCCGGACGCGCTTGGTCGTTTCCCCTGCACCAAAAGGTTTTTCAAAGGCGCATACGCCAATCTAGACGCGCGGAGTTCCCTTCGCGATCGCGCGCCACTGGGGGACGGGGGAGCGCGACTGAGGCCCGTCCCTGCAGAGGAGCTGACTGGTGTTCCGGTCGAGGTCGTTGAGCCGTCGGGAAGCCCTGAAGCTTGGAGCACTCGGGAGCGCCGGTCTGCTCCTGCCGCTCGAGCGATTCGCCGGTGCGGCAGGAGGCCGCGGCGCAGACCGCATCCGTTCGAGCGGCCTGCCGGCGCCGTTCACCGTCCCGTTCGTCGTCCCGCCTGTGTTGTCGCCCGTGCGCAGGGACGCCACGACCGACTTCTACAGCCTGACGCAGCAGCAGGCGCTGGTCGAGATCCTGCCTGGAAAGCTGACGCCGATCTTCGGCTACAACGGCATCACCCCTGGCCCGACGATCATGGCTCAGCGGGACCGGCCGATCGTGCTCCAGCAGATCAACGCGCTCCCCCAGGTGCATCCGACGCTCGGCTACACGCCGTACACGTCGACGCATCTGCACGGGTCGCCCTCGCTGCCGGAGTACGACGGCTATGCGAGCGACGTGACACAGCCGGGGCAGTGGAAGAACTACCACTATCCGAACAACCACCCCGCGTGCACGTTCTGGTACCACGACCACGCCGTCGGGATCACGGCGGAGAACGCCTACATGGGACTGGCCGCGCAGTACCAACTGCACGACGCGCTCGAGCAGAGCCTCGGGCTGCCGAGCGGCGCCTACGACGTGCCGCTGATCATCAGGGACGCGATGTTCGCGGCCGACGGCTCGCTGATCTTCGACGACCGCGACCACTCGGGACTGTTCGGCGACGTCATCCTCGTCAACGGGAAGCCATGGCCGGCGATGCGCGTCGAACGGCGCAAGTACCGCTTCCGCATGCTCAATGCGTCACTCTCGCGCTCGTACCGCCTGCGCCTGTCCACGGGCGAGCCGTTCACGATGATCGCAGGCGACAGCGGCTTCGGCCCTGTCCCACAACTGGTACGCCGATTTCCGCTTCGGCATGGCGGAGCGCTACGAGATGGTCATCGACTTCGCGAAGTACCGCATCGGTCAGCGCGTCGTGCTGCAGAACCTGCAGCCGAAGAACAACATCGAGTTCGACGACACGGACAAGATCATGGCGTTCGACGTGGTCGCCGAGCCCTCGACGCTCGACGGCAACTCGATACCGGCTCAGCTCAATCCCGGCTCGGCGACCATGGCCTTGACCGAGGCCGATGCCGTCAGGACGCGGTTGTTCGAATTCGTCCGCAAGAACGGGCAGTGGACCATCAACGGTCACACGTGGGCGGATGTGATCGCGAGCAACTTCACGCTCCTCGAGGCCCATCCGGGCTTCAACGACGTCGAGATCTGGCAGTTCAAGAACACCAGCGGCGGCTGGTTCCACCCGGTGCACATCCACCTGATCGACTTCAAGGTCCTCGACCGCAACGGCCGGCCGCCGTTCGACTACGAGAAGGCGCCCAAGGACGTGGTCTACCTCGGCGAGAACGAGACCGTGCGCATGATCGGGCGCTTCGAGCGGCAGGTCGGTCGCTACATGATGCACTGCCACAACCTCGTCCACGAGGACCACGACATGATGGTCCAGTTCGAGGTCGGAACGGGCGGCCACGACCCGATCACGACCGATCCCGCCCGCAACGGCCCGGCGCCGGCGGTCTAGGGAATGGAGAGCCTGAGCTCGCCGATGGACCGGGCGATAGCCGGCGCTCCGCCCGCGCCGGGCAGCGCCGCGAGCCTCGCGGCCGGTACGTTCGGCCTCGTCGCCGTGCTGTCGGGCGTGGCCGCGGGAATTCACCTCGGCGTGGCGCCCGAGCACTTCGGCGAGTGGTGGGGCTATGGCACGTTCTTCGTGCTCGCCGCCGCGGGTGAATGCGGTCTCGTCGCCCTGCTCGCGCTGCGACCTCGCGCCTGGGTCGTCCAGGTGGGCATCTGGGCCAGCCTCGCGACGATGCTGATGTATCTCGTCAGCCGCACAGCCGGCATCCCATTCGGCCCCGCCACCGGCGTCGTGGAGCCCGTCGACCTGCTCGGCCTTGCCGCGACCGCTTGCGAGGGTGCGATCGTCGTCGTGCTCTGCCGGCTGCTCGTCGGACGCCGGCGGGCGCGCACGCTGAATGCCCTCGCCCTCGTGGGCGCAGCCCTGTGGCTGGCAGCGCTCTCAGGCGCGCTGGCGCCGCCGGCGCAGCCAGTGGCAGGCGCCCACGGCGGCCACGGGTCGGCTCTTCACGAGCACACCGCGATGGGCGTGCCCTTCATCCCGGACAGTGTGCGAAACGCGCCGCGGCTGCCCGGTGACGGCTGATCCGACCATCCGCTCGCACCGCTCCCGCGCGTACCTGCTGGCCGCGGTCGCGCTGCTCGTGCTCCTCGCGTTGCCCGTCCGTGCGTATGTCGCGGAGCCGTTTGCGATCCCGTCCGAGAGCATGGCGCCGACGCTGCGGCCCGGAGACCACGTGCTCGTCGAGAAGCTGTCCTATCGCTTCGGATCGCCGCGGCGCGGCGACCTCGTCGTGTTCCGGTCGCCGGACGGCGGAGCGCTCGCCGTCAAGCGCATCGTCGGTCTGGCCGGAGACCGCGTGGCGATCGAGGACGGCGTGCTCGCGATCGACGGGCACGTCCAGCGGGAGCCCTACGTCGACCACGCGACGGTCGACTCCGTCTACTTCGGCCCGGTCGTCGTGCCACGCGGCGATGTCTTCGTCATGGGCGACAACCGCGCCGACTCTCACGATTCGCGCGACTACGGCGCAGTGCCTCGACGGTCGCTGATCGGACGCGTCCTCACGACGCTCTGGCCCGTGTTCCGGTAGGCGTCTACGAGCGCGCGTCGCCGCCCTCGAACGACCCGGTCCAGAACGCGCTGGCAGGCGGCGGGATCGCGAGCATCCGCGACAGCGTCACGACCTCGAAGTGGCGGCGCTGCAGCGCGCGCAGGATCGAGGGCAGGGCGCGCAATGTCTCCCGGCGGTCGCCCCCGCCGTCGTGCATGAGCACGATCGCGCCCGGCCGCACGTGCGCGAGCACGCGCTGCACGATCGCTTTCGTGCCGGGCTGCTGCCAGTCGCGGCTGTCGACCGACCACAGCACCGGAATCAGGCCGAGAGTGCGGCCGAGACGGTTGACCGCGGGCCCCGTGGCCCCGTAGGGCGGCCGGAAGAAGCGCGCCTGGATCCCCGTTGCGCGCCAGACGAGGCCGCGCGTCCACTGCAGCTGGGCGCGCCGCGCACGCGCGTGCAGTGCCAGCAGATCGGCATGGCTGTAGGTGTGGTCGGCGAGCTCGTTTCCCGTGGCCGCGACGTGGCGCAGGACGGGCTCCATGCCGCGCGTGGCGCGCCCGACCACGAAGAACGTGGCGTGCGCGTGGTGGCGGGCCAGGACGCGCAGGATCGCAGCCGTGCGCCCCGACGGGCCGTCGTCGAAGGTGAGGGCGACCATGCGCTGCGCCGGGTTGCCGTGCGTCACGCCTGCGATCACCGGCAGCGCGGCGCGCAGGTCGCTGAGCGAGATGTCAGGTG
The DNA here is from genome assembly GCA_963845865.1 of uncultured Actinomycetes bacterium. Classification (GTDB taxonomy): domain Bacteria; phylum Actinomycetota; class Thermoleophilia; order Gaiellales; family JALYLC01; genus JALYLC01. Next base: position 121,981 of record CAWJTT010000056.1, on the reverse strand, counting down.
CCGGCAGCGGCCGCACGGGCATGGGCCGTGTCGGAGCAGCCGATTGTGCCGCGAGGCGCGCCGACATGGACGTGCCCCCGCGTGACAGGAGCAGGACCAGGCCTGCAGCGAGCAGCACGATCGCGACGATCAGCCAGAACACGCGCCGGCGCCTTCGCTGACGCAGCCAGCGTGCGCGTCGCTCGGCGCTGGCGCGCTCGAGCCCTTCGCTCGTCGCGACGACCATGCCGTCACTCTGCCACGCAAACGGGAAGAGCGCCACAGAACATGCTGCAAATGATGTTTTTTCCGAACGCCGCCACCACGCCGTGCCCGCCGCCGTCCGGCTCCGGCGCGCGGTGCTACGGTCCGCCACCACCCGTCCGGCTGCCAGGAGGCGATGGTGCCCAGTTCGCGGACGACTCCTCGTTCGTCCCCAAGCAGAGCCTCCGTGAGGAGGCAGAGCCGATGATCCGCACGGGCGACGAGTACCGCGCGTCGCTGCGCGACGGCCGCGAGATCTGGATGAGCGGCGAGCGCGTCCGGGATGTGACGACGCATCCCCAGTTCCGGCCGGTGGTCGACGCGCGTGCGCGCATCTACGACATGGCGCACGAAGACGCCACCCGCGAGCTCATGTCGTACGCGAGCGACGACGGCGAGCGCAGCGCCATCGCGACGCAGCTCCCGCGCACGTGTGAGCACTGGAGCGCCAAGCAGCGCATGGTCGACGCCGTCTTCGACGAGCTCGGCGGCGTTCTCACGCGAATCGGCGACGAGACGGTCGGTGAGATGTGGTCGCTGTTCGACGGCAAGGCGGTGCTGGACGAGGTCGATTCCCAGTGGTCGGGCAACATCGAGCGTCACATCCTGCGCGCCCAGCGGGAGGATCCCTTTCACGTCTCCGCCAACACCGATCCGAAGGGCGATCGTTCCAAGCGACCGCAGGACCAGGATCCCGACATGCTGCTGCACGTCGTGCGGGAGACCGACAACGGCATCGTCGTGCGCGGCGCGAAGTACGAGACCGCCGCGGCGTACTCCAACCAGGCCTTCGCGAAGCCCACGATCGCGAACTGGGGCGATTCGGAGCTCTCGGAGTACGCGGTCGGCTTCATCGTCGACATGGGGTCGACGAGGCTGAAGCACATCTGCCGAGCGGGCTTCGCGGGCCGCGCGCCGGCCGCCGACTATCCGATCGCGAACCGCTTCGACGAGATCGACACGCTGCTCGTGTTCGACGACGTGGAGATCCCCTGGGAGAACGTCCTCTTCTACCGCCACACGCGCGCGGCGAGCTACATCCGCGCCACGCTGCACCGCTACAGCGCGTTCGCCTACGTGCAGCGCAACGTGCGCCTGGCGGATCTGATGATCGGCGCCGCGCTGCACAACGTGCGCCAGACGGGGCTCGAGCACCAGCAAGCGGTGCAGGAGAAGCTGGCCCACCTGGCCTGTTACCGCGAGGGGATCCACGCGCACCTCACCGCGGCGATCGCACTGGCCGAGGAGAGCCCCGGCGGCCTGCTCATGCCCAACCAGTCGCTGCTCTACACCGGCCGCGTGCTGGCCTCCTCGCAGATGCCCTCTGCGATGCACATCGCGCGCGAATTGTGCGGTGGCCAGATCTGCGTGACACCCGACTCGGCCACGTTCGCCGCGGCCGACACCGCGCCGTGGATGGAGAAGTTCTATTCCATCGACGAGCGCTGGTCGGCTGAGGATCGGCGCCGGCTGCTGGCGTACGCGCGCGACCTGCTCAACTCCGACTACGCCGGCCACCGGCTGACGTTCCAGCTCTTCGCGCAGTCTCCGCCGTTCGCCAATCTCGCCGCGGTGTACCGGAACTTCGACTGGTCGGGACCGCTGCGCCACGTCCAGCGCGCCGCGGGATTGTCCGAGGGCGTCCTCGAGAACAGAGGGTGACAATGGCGACGCACATCCGCATCAGGCCCTTCAACACGAGGGACACCTATCCCGAGCAGCGCCTCGACAACGATCTCTGCCAGGCCGTGGTCGCCGGCAACACGATCTACCTGCGCGGGCAGGTGGCGCAGGATCTCGACACGCGCGAGAGTCTCGCCGTCGGCGATCCGGCCGGTCAGGCCGAGCGCACGATGGACAACATCGAGCTGCTGCTCGGCGAGTGCGGCGCCACGCTCGCCGACGTCTGCAAGTGCACCGTCTACCTGACCGACATCCGCTACCGCGAGCCGGTCTACCGCGTGCTCGGCGAGCGGCTGCGCGGCGTCTTCCCCGCCTTCACGGGTCTCGTGGTGGTCGCGCTCGCGCGGCCGGAGTGGGTGGTCGAGGTCGATGTGATCGCGGTGCTGCCGTGACGTTCTCGCTCGTTGGACGCTGCGCCGCCAGCGGACGCTTCGGGGTCATCGTCACGTCGTCCAGCCCAGCGGTCGCCGCGCGCTGTGCCCACGCCCGCGCAGGCGTCGGCGCCGCCGCCTCGCAGAACGTGACCGACCCGTCGCTCGGGCGCCTCCTGCTCGACCTGCTCGCGAGCGGGCTACCGGCGCCCGAGGCAATGACGCAGCTGGTCGCGATGGCAGCGCATGCCGACTTCCGGCAGCTCACGTGCGTCGACGCCGGCGGGCTCGTCGCCGCGTACTCGGGCGAGCGCACGCTGGGGCGGTACGCGACGGCCGAGGGAGGAGGTTGCGTCGCGGCGGGAAACCTGCTCGCCGACGAGGGCGTCCCCGAGGCGATGGTCGACGCGTTCGAGGACAGCGCGGGCGACGACCTCGGCGACCGGCTCGTCGCCGCGCTCTCGGCCGGGCTCGCAGCCGGGGGGGAGGAGGGGCCGGTGCGCTCCGCCGGGATGCTCGTGGTCGACAGCGTGACGTGGCCGGTCGCCGACCTGCGCGTCGACTGGCACGACGAGCCGGTCCACGAGCTTGCACGCCTGTGGCTCCTCTGGCAGCCGCAGCTCGATGCCTATGTGGCACGCGCGCTCGACCCGTCGCAGGCGCCGAGCTACGGCGTGCCCGGTGACGAATAGCAACGAGGAAGGCGAGGAGGGGACGATGGCGACGAACACCTATCCCGTGCAGCTGAGCGTCGACTATCCGGATCGGCCGCTCAACCGGCTGACGAGCGCGCTCCGGATCTTCACGGCGATTCCGATCCTGATCCTGGCCGCCGCGCTGGCCGGAAGCAACGGCAGCTACACGTGGAGCGCGGGCGACCACCAGACGACCAGGAGCGGGGCTACCGGCATCGGTCTGCTCGTGGCCGCACCGCTGCTGATGATCGTGTTCCGCCGGAAGTACCCGCGCTGGTGGTTCGACTGGAATGTCAATCTCCTGGCATTCAGCAATCGCCTGGGCGCGTATTGCTTCCTGCTGACGGACGTCTATCCGGCGACGGACGAGCAGCAGTCGGTCCATCTGGACGTGCCCTATCCCGATGTGGAGCGCGACCTCAATCGCTGGCTTCCGCTGGTCAAGTGGGTGCTCGCGATCCCGCACTTCATCGTGCTGTTCTTCCTCGGCATCGGCGCGATCTTCGCCGCGATCGCGGCCTGGTTCGCGATTCTCTTCACGGGACGCCTTCCGCGCGGACTGTTCGACTACATCGTGGGCGTCGGGCGCTGGGGAGACCGCGTGATCGCCTATGCGGCGATCCTGACCACCGACGAGTACCCGCCGTTCCGGCTGGGCGCGTGACGGCGACTAGCGGAGTTGCCTGGCGATCTCCCAGTCATGGCCCGCCGGATCGGTGAGGCGCCCGATCCGCCAGCCGTGGTCCTCGTACATGTCGTTCACCACCGTGCCGCCGGCTGCGATCGCCCGGGCGAACAGGGCGTCCGGGTCGTCGACGGTCAGGATGAAGCGAGCCGAGCCGCCGCCCGGGGAATCGGGGCTGTGGTCGGCATCGTCCGCGATCCAGACGATCGCCTCGCCGATGGCAAGCTGGGCGACGATCTCGCCGGAGTCGTTCTCGTGACGATGTAACTCCCGCGCGCCGAATGCGGCCTTGTAGTACTCGACGGCCTCGGCGCCACGGCGCACCGACAGCCACGGAGCGACGCTAGCCATTGACGGAGAACGAGCTGTTCTCGTTGATCTCGCGCAACCGCGAGTAGAAGCCCATGTCGAGCTGTTCGCCGGTGTAGCGGGCCGTGACCTTGACGGGATCGGAGTCATGGTCGTGGCCCTGCTCGACGGCGACGATCAACTCGGCCATGCAGTGGCCGACGACCGGGCCGTTCTTGAACTGGTTGCCACTCGTGCCGACCGCCATGTAGAAGCCGCCCAGGTCGCTCTTGTCGTAGATCGGGATCCAGTCGTCCGAACAGTCGTAGAGGTCGACGACGCCCTTCATCTCTTCCGGGATCGGCAGCGCCGGGATGCGGCGGGCACAGCGATAGACCTGCGCCTCCCACTGCTCGCGCGTGACCTTGCGGTTGAAGTCGTCCGGGTTCTCGACCCACACCTGCGGATCGCAATCGGGATCCTCCGAGCCGATCAGGATGTGGTTCCCGGTCTCGGGCCGGAAGTAGATGGCGTTGTCGCCGTCGGAGACGTGGTGGCCGTCCTTCTCGTAGTCGAAGCCCGGCGGAGACGGGACGTGGTGCACCTCGTGGCGCAGCGCCTTCGTCTTGATCTTCATGCCGTCCTCGACGCCTGCCATGCGGTTGATCACGAACGAGTGCGGTCCGGCGACGTTGACGACGATCTTCGCGTCGATCTCGCTGCCGTCGTCGAGCATGACTCCGAGCACCCGGCCTCCGGCCTGACGGATCTCGGTGACCTTGCGGCGATAGAGGAATCGCCCACCTCGCGCCTCGGCCGCCCGCTGGAGGTTGTGCGAGGAGAGTGCAGGGTCGTTGACGTAGCCGGAGTCGGGCGTGTAGATCGCGCCGGGGAGCTTGTTGGCGCGCGGCGCAGCGAAGTCGTCGTCGGACGGGCGCGAGGGCGGCCAGAACTCGTGCACGTCGAAGATCGGCACCTTGCGCTCGAGCGTGGCCGTGTCCCACTCCTCGTACGGCACGCCCAGACGGTCGTAGTGCGGCAGGACCTTGTCGTGGTGCCCGGTCGCGCTCTCCAGGAGGATCGTGCCCGACTGCATGTACCTGGCGAGACCCGACTCGTCGGGGGCCTCGAGGTACTCGGCCCAGTTCTTCCAGTAGAAGAAGCCCTCGTAGGCCATTGCCACGCCGTCGAACGACGAGTAGTGGGCCCGTACGATCGCGCACGAGTTCGACGTCGGGCCATAGCCCGCCGACGGCAGCTTGTCGACGTTCAGCGTCCTGTAGCCGCGCTTGCCGAGCTCGAACGCGGTCGCCGTCCCGATCACTCCGGCACCGATGATGACTGCATCGACCTGTTGACCCATCACGTGCTCCGATCTCTCGCGTTCTCGCTCTCGAGGAAGGCCGCCTGGAAGCGGCGGACGTGCTCCTGCATACGGGCGTGCGCAGCCGCCCCGTCGCCGTGGCTGATCGCGTCGACGACGCCTGCGTGCTCCGCCACGGAGGCGCCGAGCGCGTCGACGCGGTCGAGCGCCACGCTCCACAGCCGTAAGACGTGGCCGTACAGCCAGTCGAGCTGCGAGGCGAGCAGCGTGTTGCCCGCAGTCTCCGCGATCGCCGAGTGCAACTCGCGATCGAGCTCGATCAGTGCGAGGTGGTCGCCCGAGGCGAGCGCGCCGCGCGTGCGCTCCACGAGCGCGCTCAGCGATTCGCGCTCCTCGTTCCCGGCGCGCTCGGCGGCCAGCCTGGCTGCGAGACCTTCGAGCTCGACGCGCAGCTCGAAGATCTCCTGCAGGTCTGCGGCGTCGAGCTCGGCGACGAGCGTGCCGCGCCGCGGGAGGATGACGACGAGGTTCTCCCAGGCCAGGCGTCGCAGGGCGCTGCGCACGGGAGCCAGGCCCACTCCCAGCTCGGCTGCGAGCGCGGCCTCGTTGACGGCCGAGCCGGGCGGCAGCTCGAGCGACACGATGCGCCGCCGGATGCCCGCGTACGCGATGTCGCCGAGCGAGTCGGGCGCGTTCCGTCGCCGTTGACGCGCGACGCGCGCCGACGTGGGGCGTGGCGCGCGGGCGGTCGAGCCTTCCGTGCCTCGCATCTGAAATTTCACAGGCGAATGCAGTATGCGCGGCCTCCCCGAGGCGGTCAAGCCGCCGTATCCGGTCCAGGAGCGGCGTGATTACATGCCGGCATGGCGGCCGTCCTTCAGCAGCGCCGGTTCCACTACGCCTTCGTCGTCGCGGCGGTCACCTTCGTCGTGCTGATGATGGCCGCCGGCTTCCGCTCGGTGCCGAGCGTCCTGTTCGTGCCGCTCGGGCAGGAGTTCGGCTGGTCGCACGCGCTGATCGGCGGCGCCGTCTCCGTCAACCTGATCGTCTACGGCCTCGGCGCACCGTTCGCGGCTGCGATCGTGGAGCGCTTCGGCGTCCGCAAGGTCGTGACGTGGGCGCTCTGCCAGGTCGCAGTCGGCGCCGGGCTCTCGACGCTCATGACGGAGCCCTGGCAGCTCTACCTGCTCTGGGGCGTCGTCGTCGGCTCGGCGACGGGAGCGCTGGCAGTGCCGCTCGCGGCGATCATCTCGACTCGCTGGTTCTCGACCCGGCGCGGCCTGGTGAGCGGGCTGCTGACGGCCTCGAACGCGAGTGGCCAGCTCGTGTTCCTGCCGCTGCTCGCGTACATCTCGACCACCTACGGCTGGCGCTGGACCGCGGGCGTGGTCGTCCTCACGGCGACGACGCTCGTGCTCCCGCTCGCGATCGTCTTCCTGCGCCACTCCCCGGCCGAGATCGGGGTGATGCCCTACGGCGCGACCGAGCCGACGCCGCCGGCGCCGCGCGTGGCGAACCCGTTCCGCAACGCCGTCACCACACTCGGGGAGTTCGTGCGGCGGCGCGACTTCCAGCTGCTCGTGTTCGCGTTCTTCGTCTGCGGCGCGACCACCAACGGCCTCATCGGAACGCACCTCATCGCCGCCTGCGCCGACCACGGATTCACCCAGGTGCAGGGCGCCGGCCTGCTGGCGGCGATCGGCGTGTTCGACATCATCGGCACGATCACGTCTGGCTGGCTGACCGATCGCTACGACCCCCGCTGGCTGCTCTTCTGGTACTACGGCCTGCGGGGCATCTCGCTGCTCGGGCTGAATGCGGCGCTCAGCTCGGCGGGCATCGGCCTGTTCGCGTTCGTGGTCTTCGACGGCCTCGACTGGGTCGCGACGGTGCCGCCCACGATCGCTCTGTGCCGCAAGATGGCCGGGCCCGAGCGCGTCGGCATCGTCTTCGCGTGGGTCTTCTGCTCGCATCAGCTGGGCGCGGCCTTCGCGGCGTGGGGCGCCGGGTTCACGCGCTCATGGCTCGGCACGTACGAGCCGGCGTTCCTGCTCGCGGGGGCTCTCGGAGTCGCCGCGGCGATGGCGAGCCTCATGGTCGGAAGGCGCATCGTGCGGCCGCTGTTCGCCTAAGAACTGGTCTAAGAACGCGAGGACGCTCTGCCGGCCACGAGCTCCTCGGAGACGGGCGCCGGTGACGACTCGCTGCGCACGGTCGCGAACACGGCGGCGATCACGAGTGCCGAGCCGATCACCGCGGAGACTCCGAGGCTCTCGTCCAGGATCACCGCTCCGAGCAGCACGGCGACCGCGGGGTTGACGTACTGATGGCTGACGACCGTCGAGATCGGCAGGTGCTTGAGCGCCCAGATGTAGGCGGAGAACGCGACGCCTCCCGCCACGACCAGGTAGAGCAGAGCGAGCAGCGAGCGGCTCGAGCCCGTGCTCAGGTCGAGAGCGCCGAAGCCGTCGAGCGCGACGCCCGCGATCGTCATCACGACGCCCGCGCAGAGCATCTGGACGACAGCACCCGTGAACGGGTCGGAGGGCTGCGTCAGCCGCCGCCCGTAGAACGACCCAGTGCTCCAGAACAGCGAAGCGACCACCGCGCCGATCAGCCACGGGCTCTCGGCGCCCGAACCGCCGGGCGAGAGCAGCACGATCACGCCGACCACCCCCAGCGCGGCGCCTGCGATCGATCCGCGCCCGATGCGCTCGCCCGCGAGCGCCCGGTAGCCGACGACCCAGAGCGAGGTGGTGGACGCCAGCACGGCAGTCAGGTTCGAGGGCGCGTGCGCCTCGGTGATCGTGACGATGCCGACGCCGCCGACCAGCAGCCAGATCCCGGCGAGCGCCGACCCGCGCAGCTCGGCTGCGGTCGGCCGCGCGCCGAGACGCCCGAGTGCCGCCAGCGCGGCCAGCGTCAGCAGCCCCGCGGCGATGAAGCGGATGCCGCCGGCTGCCAGCGGGTGCAGCGTCTCGACGGTCACGCGGATGGCGAGATACGTCGAGCCCCACACGATGTAGAGCAGACCCATCGCCAGCAGCACCTGAGCACGCATCTCCGTACCATCGCTACTGGGCGATGCCGGCGCGCCGATGGGCGAAGATGAGACCGTGACAGCGAATCCGACAGTGCTCGTGATCCAGCATGACCTCGACTCGCCCCTGGCTGCGCTCGAGCCGCCGCTCGCGGCCCTCGGCGTGCGCACGCTTGTCTGGCACGCTCCGGCGGAGCCCGAGCCGGCGGGCCCCTTCGACGGGCTGATCGTGCTCGGCGGCATCGTCAATCCGGACGGGACGGACGGCGAGGCGCCGCTCGACCGCGAGCGCGAGATCATCGCCGACGCGCACGAGCGCGGCCTGCCGGTGCTCGGCATCTGCCTCGGAGCGCAGCTCATCGCTCAGGCGCTCGACGGCAGCGCCCACCGCATGCCGGTGGGCGAGGTCGGCTGGGTCACGATCGAGCTCGACGAGGCCGCACAGAGCGATGCCCTGCTGGCGGGCGCCCCGGGGCGGCTCGACGTGAGCGAGTGGCACAACTACGCCTGCCTGCCGCCGGCCGGAGCGTCGCTGCTCGCGCGCAGCCCGGCGTGCGTCCAGGCATTCCGGATCGGCGCGACGACGTGGGGCCTGCAGTTCCACGTCGAGGTGACGCGACCCCTGCTCGAGGAGTGGTGCGAGGTCGCCGCGGGCGAGCTCGCGGCACTCGGCCTGTCGGTCGAGGAGCTGGTCGGAACCGACGAGCAGCGAGTGCGCCAGCTGCAGCTTGCCGTGCGCATCGGCGATCGCTTCGCGCGGGCCGTGCTGGCCGCCGCCATCCCGGCGTAGAACCTCGCAGCGGCTCGCCGGGGTAGCATCGCCGCATGCGCGACTGCCGCGGATTCCTCGAGTCGCTCGGCCTGCCGCCCGGCGATCTTCACGGGCTGCCCGATTCGCAGAGGCGCTTCGCCGACGGCGCGCGCTACCGCATCGAGATCCCGAGCTGCGAAGGCCCGCGCTGCCTCGAGGCGCTGCTCGACACCGCCGCGCGCCTGGATGTGCGTGTGCATCGCGCCTCGCAGGGCTCCGGTGTGTTCATGCTGACCGACGCCGAGCTCGCCGAGATGGCGGCGATGGCGCACACAGCAATCGTCGAGATCAGCCTCTTCGCGCGTCCCAACGCGGCCTGGGACACGTCGGGCATGGCGCGCAGCCCCGCCGGCGGCGCCGTTGCCGCGGCCTCGCGCGGCCAGGAGCAGATCGTGCAGGGCCTCGCGGACGCGCGCCGTGCCGCCGCTGCCGGCGTGCGCAGCGTCCTGATCGCCGACGTGGGCCTGCTCGATGTGTTCGCAGAGGCCCGGCGCAGCGGCTTCCTGCCCGCGGACATGCAGGCCAAGGTGTCCGTGATGCTCCCGGTGTCCAACCCCGCGACCGCCCGGGCGCTCGTGGCGCTCGGCGCGGACACGCTCAACCTGACGACCGACCTCTCGCTCGCACAGATCGCGGCGATCCGCTCCGTCGTCGACGTCCCGCTCGACATCTACGTCGAGGTGCCGGACAACGTCGGCGGGTTCGTGCGTCTGCACGAGATTCCCGAGATCGTGCGCGTGGCTGCGCCCGTCTACCTCAAGTTCGGGTTGCGCAATGCGCCCGACGTGTACCCGGCGGGCACGCACCTGGAGGCCACGACCGTGGCATTGACGCGCGAGCGGGTGCGCCGGGCACGCATCGGAATGGAGTTGCTCGCACGCGAGTGGGAAGACTGCGAGACCTCCGAGTTGGGCGCTCGCGGGCTCGCGCTCGTGCACGCGGACGCGTGAGCGCCGACGTCGTCACGCTCGGCGAGGCGCTCGTCGCATTGGTCGGGGACGAGGGCCGGCCGCTGGCCTCGACGGCGACGTTCACGCCCTTCGTGGCCGGAGCCGAGGCCAACGTCGCGATGGGCCTTGCACGGCTCGACCGCTCCGTCGCGTTCGTGGGTCGCGTCGGCGCGGACGGTCTCGGGCAGATGGTGCGCACGGTTCTGCGCGGCGAGGGCGTCGACGTCAGCAGGCTGACGGACGACCCCGGCGCGCCGACCGGTGCGCTGGCACGCGACCGGCGGTCGTTTCCGCACTGCGAGGTCGTGTACCTGCGGCGCGGCTCGGCTGCCTCGCGCCTGGACGCCGGCGACGTCGCCGCGGCCGGCGAGCTGATCGCAGGGGCGCGCTGGCTCCACCTGACGGGCATCACGCCTGCGCTTTCGGCGAGCTGCCGCGCCGCCGTCGAGGGAGCGCTCAAGTTCGCGCGCGCCGGCGATGTCCGCGTCTCGTTCGACGTCAACCTGCGGCGCCGTCTCTGGAGCGACCGTGAGGCCGCGCCGGTGCTCCGCGACCTGGCCGAGCGCTGTGACCTCGTGATCGCCGGAGAGGACGAGGCGGCGCTCCTGTGCGGCGAGCCGGACGCGGCGGTCCTGGCCGAGCGCTTCGGCGTGGAGGCCGTCGTCACGCACGGTGAGCGCGGCGCGGCCGGCTGCCGCGGGGGCGAGGCCGTCGATGTCCCCGGCATCGCCGTCGCGGCCGTCGACGTCGTGGGCGCGGGCGATGCCTTCACGGCCGGATACCTGGACGCACTGCTCGACGGCGCGAGCCTGAGCGATGCCCTGCGCCGCGCGAACGCCTGTGGCGCCGTCGCCGTGTCCGCGGTCGGGGATGCCACCGGCCTGCCCACGCGCGCCGAGCTGGAGCGCGTGCTGGCCGGCGGCGGCGACGTCGTCCGCTGAGCTAACGTCAGCCGCCGTGAACGTCGCAATCGTCGGAGGAGGGGTGGTCGGGCTCTGCTCGGCCTACGCACTGAACCGTGCGGGCGCCGACGTCGTGGTGCTCGAACGCGGTGCGCTCGGCCGCGGCGCGTCCGAGGGCAACACGGGCTGGATCTCGCCGACGATCTCGACGCCGCTCGCGGCGCCCGGCGTTCTGCGCACCGGGCTGCGCTCGGCGTTCGACCCGCGAGGCGCGCTCGTCATCCGCCCGGGGCTCGACACGGCCTGGCTGCGGTGGCTGTGGGCGTTTCGCGCAGCCAGTGCGCGGCCGCGCTATCGCAGAGGCGTGAAGGCGCTGCTCGATCTCAACGCACGCACGTTCAGCGAGCTCGACGGCTACGCGGCCGACGGCGTCGAGTTCGAGATGCACGGCGGGGGCATCCTCTGCCTGGCCCGCAGCGAGCACGGCATCTCCTGGTTCGCGCCGCTGTTCGAGGATCTGCGGTCGCTGGGCTTCGAGGGCACGATCGAGACGCTGACGCCCGAGGCCGCGCGCGAGATCGAGCCGTCGCTCGGCGACGACGCGCGCTTCGTCGTGCGCACGAGCGTCGACCGCTATGTGCGCCCCGAGTCGCTCATGGCCGGGCTGGCGGCGAGGTTGCGGGAGCAGGGCGTCGAGCTGCGCGAGGGCGTCCCGGTGACCGGGCTGCATCGCAAGGGCGCCGGGTGGGCCGTCGAGACCCCCGAGAGGGCGTTCGAGGCCGAGGCCGTGGTCGTGACCGCGGGCGCGGCGACGCCGTCCCTGTTGCAGCCGTTCGGCCTGCGAGTCCCGATCGTGGCCGCCAAGGGCTACTCGCTGACGCTGCAGGGCGAAGGGGTGCCGCCGCGGACGGCGCTCTACCTGTGCGAGCCCAAGATCGGCATCTCCGGCTACGACGGCGGCGTGCGCATCGCCGGGACGTTCGAGCTGCCGGGCCGGGACCTCACGGTCGATCGCAAGCGGATCGGCTACATCCTCGACGACTCGCTGCCGTTCATCCGCGGCTGGAGGCCGGCTCCCGGTGAGGTCGAGACGCGCGGCTGGGCCGGCTTCCGCCCCGCCACGCCCGACAGCCTGCCGCTGCTCGGGCCGGTGCCCGGCGAGAGCGGCCTCTACGTCGCAGCGGGCCACGGCATGCTCGGTGTGACGCTGGCGCCCGCCACGGGAGCGGCCGTCGCCGACATGATCACGACAGGCAACGTGCCCGCATGGCTCGACCCGATGGCTCCCGGCCGCACGTTCTGACGCATCCTTGTGCGGTCCGGCGCGAACGCAACACGGGGGCCTGACCCGCACGTTGCGGGTCTGACCCCGGCTGATCGCGGGCGTCCGCTAGCGTGGCGCCATGAAGACGCCTCGTGATCCGTCGACTGTCCACCCGCCGCTCGCGGCCTACTCCCACCAGATCGAGATCAGCGGCGCCGAGCGGCAGCTCGTGATCTCCGGACAGGTCGGCATGACGGCCGGCGGAGACATTCCCGAGGATCCGATCGAGCAGCTCGGTGTGGCACTCGACAACGTCGAGCGCAACCTCGAGGCCGCCGGCATGGATCTCGGCGATCTCGTCAGGCTCACGACCTACGCGGTCGGCGAATGGGACAACGACGCCCGCCGCCGATTGGTCGCGTCGAGGCTGGGCGGACACCGCCCCTGCATGACGCTGATCTTCGTGGCGGCGCTCGCCTCACCCGCGCTGCGTGTCGAGCTCGACGCGTGGGCGAGCCGCGCGGAGTAGCTCGCCGGCACGCGGTGGATCGATCGCGGTGAACGGTCCGGAGCCGGCTCCGGCTAGTCGCCGAGCTCCTTCTGCCGACGCGCGACGTACTCCTCGAGTCGCCCGCGCACGTCGTCGTCGAGCGGCGCAGGCGCCTCGTAGCTCGCCTCGAGCGTCGCGAGGCGATCGCGCGCCCGCGCGGTCGCGTCCAGGCCGCCGCGCGAGGACCAGCGCTCGTAGTTCTCCGTCGAGAACAACAGCGGCCGGTAGAAGCAGTCGCGGAAGTTCTCGAGCGTGTGCGTGGTGCCGAAGAAGTGCCCGCCGTGGCCGGCCTCCGCGAATGCGTCGGGCACGAGTTGCTCGCGCGTGAACTCGAGCGGGCCGAACTGGTGCTGCAGGATGCGCACGATCTCGATGTCGAGCACGAACTTCTCGTACGAGGCGACGAGCCCCGACTCCAGCCAGCCGCATGTGTGCAGGAGCAGGTTGGCTCCTGCGAGGAAGGCGGGGAGCATCGTGTTGAGCCCCTCGAACGCGGCCTGTGCATCCACCGACTGGCTCGAGGTCAGCGCGCCGCCGCCCGCGCGCCACGGGAGCCCGAAGCGCCGCGCGATCTGCCCCGAGGCGAGTAGGCCGATGGCCGCCTCGGGGCCGCCGAAGCCCGGCGAGCCCGACTGCATGTCGGTATGCGAGATGAACGACCCCATCACGACGGGAGCGCCCGGTCGCACGAGTTGCGCGAGGCAGATGCCCGCGAGTTGCTCGGCGATCTGCTGCGAGAGCGCGGCGGGAATCGAGACCGGGCCCATCGCCCCCATGAGGATGAACGGCGTCACGACCACGATCTGGCGGGCTGCCGCCAGCAGCATCAGCGAGCCGATCATGCGCTCGTCGAAGCGCAAGGGAGAGTTCGCGTTGGCGATGCCGAACATGTGCGGCTCGCGCTCCAGCGCCTCCCGGCCGAACGCGATCTCGGCCATGGCGATCGAGTCACGCGCGCCGATCGGGTTGAACTGCGCAGTGCCGAGCGGCTTGTCGCTGTCGGTGTAGAGGCAGAGCAGCATCTGCAGGTGGCGCGAATCGATCGGCAGGTCGCCCGCCTCGCAGATCGGATAGCCGGCCGTGTCGAGCTCGTCGATCATGTGCGTCAGGCGCACCAGGCGGCGGTAGTCGTCGAAGGTACCGTCGCCTCGCCGGTCGCCCTCGCTCACGAACGGCGCGCTCTGGACGCTGCAGAACAGCATGTTGTCGCCGCCGAAGCGCCTGCTGCGCGCCGGGTTGCGCGCACTGATGCCGAACTCCGCGGGCGCCCTGGCGACCTGCTCGAGCACGAAGTCGGGGTCGAGCTTGACGAGCTCGCCCTCGACCGTCTGGCCGGCCTTGCGAAAGAGCTCGAGCGCCGGCTCCCACTGGAACTCGATGCCGATGTCGCGCACGATCGCGCGCCATCCCTCCTCGAGCACGGCCATCGACTCCTCCGACAGCACCTCGTAGCGCGGCATCGTGTTGACGAACACGCGGCCAGCATAGGCGCCGGCTCAGCCCTTGACGCCGGTAACGGTCACTCCCTCCACGAACGCGCGCTGGGCGAGGAAGAAGAGCAGCGTGACCGGCAGAGTGAACAGCACGCAGGCGGCCATCATCAGCTCGTAGTCGACGTGGCGCGACGAGCGGAACTCCGAGAGGCCGAGCGAGACGGTGTACGAGTCGGGGTTCGCGCCCAGGTAGAGCAGCGGCGCGAAGAGGTCGTTCCAGCAGTAGAGGAAGTTGAAGATGAAGACCGCCGCGAGCGCGGGCTTCGCGAGCGGCATCACGATGCGCAGCAGGAGCCGGATCTCGCTCGCCCCGTCCACGCGTGCGGCATCGGTCAGCGCGTCGGGGATGGTCAGGAAGAACTGCCGCAGCAGGAAGATCGAGAAGGCATCGCCGAAGAAGCTCGGGATGATCAGCGGTTTCAGCGATCCGATCCAGCCGAGATGCGAGAAGAGCACGTACAGCGGGATGATCGTGACCTGGATCGGCAGCATCATCGTGGAGAGCACGAGCAGGAACACGAGATTTCGACCTCGGAAGCGCATGCGCGAGAGCGCGTACGCGGGCGGTGCGCAACTGATCACGACGCCGACCGAGGAGATGAACGCGATCAGGAACGTGTTCCACGTCCAGCGCAGGAGCGGCTCGTTGGCGAGCACGTCGGCGTAGTTCTGGAAGCGGAACGGATGCGGCCAGATCGCGCGCGTGAGTGCCTGGTCACGCGTCATGAGCGACGTGAAGATCACGAAGATGAACGGCGAGAGGAAGACGATCGCCACGGCGATCAGCAGCGAGTGGCGCGCCACGCTGTTGAGCATCCGCTTGCGCTTGGCGCGCTGGCGGGCGGCGATGGCGGCGCTCACCGGATGTCCCCCTGCACGTGCACCCAGCGCTCGGAGGTCTTGATCAGGATCAGCGTGCAGACCATCGTGGCGCCGAACAGCACCCACGCCATGGCCGAGGCATAGCCCATGTTGAAGTAGCGGAAGCCCTGCTGGTAGAGCCACACGGCGTAGAACAGGAGCGATCCCTGCGGCTCGCCGAGTGTGTCCTTCTGGCCCGAGGTCGTGTTGCTCGCGACGTAGGCCTCCGTGAACGTCTGGAACGTCCAGATGAGACCCGTGACGACCGTGAAGAAGATCACCGGCGAGAGCGAGGGGAGCGTGACGTGCCAGTAGCGGCGCAGGGTGCCGGCGCCGTCGATCTTGGCGGCCTCGATCTGGGTCGCCGGCACGTCGAGCAGCCCGGCGAGGTAGATGATCATCGCGTCGCCCACGCCCCACAGCGCGAGCAGGACGAGCGCGGGTTTCGACCACGACGGGTCGAAGAACCACAGTGGTCCGGGGATGCCGAGGTGCGCGAGCACGCCGTTCACCGGCCCGATGTCGGGATTCAGCAGGTATGTGAAGGCCAGCGCCGCGGCGACCGGCGGCACCATGACCGGGAAGTAGTAGAGCGTGCGGTAGTAGCGCTGGCCCCGCACGCGCTGCGTCAGCATCGTCGCCGTCAGCAGCGCCCAGAACAGCCTGATCGGCAGCCCGATGACGATCATCCAGCCGGTGTTGCGCACGGCCTGCCAGAAGAACGGGTCGTCGTGGAGCATGTAGCGGTAGTTGGCAAGGCCGATCCACCGCGGCGAGTTGAGCAGGTCGTAGTGGGTGAACGAGAAGTAGAGGCTCGCCACCATCGGGTAGAGCAGGAACACGAAGAACCCGACGATCCAGGGAGAGAGGAACAGGCACGCCAGCCCGTAGGTGCGCAGCCGTCGCCGCCGGCGGCGACGCGCGTGCGTCGCCGCCGAGGTGCGCGGCAGTGCGGTCGCAGCCATGACTACGAGCTACGGAGCGTTGCCCGCCGCGCCCTGCTTGAGCTGATTGGAGATCTGCTTGTCGAGATCCTTCAGGCCCTTGGCAAGGTCGCTCACATGCCCGGCCTGCCACTTGGTCGCGAATGCCTGGAACGTGTCTCCGTACTCCTGGCCGATCGGTGTCAGCGGGTTGAACTCGCTCTTGGGGTTGGTGAAGATCTTGAAGAACGTCGCGAAGTGCGGGTCCTTCGCGAGCTTCGGCGAGGAGTTGGCCGCCGTCGTCGTGGGGAGGTTCTTCAGCCGGTTCGAGAGCCCCACCACCGCGTCGGTGTCCGACGCGAGGTACTTGATCAGCAGCCAGGCCTCGTCGGGGTGCTTCGAGCCCTTGGGGATCGCGACGATGTCACCGGCGATCGGCCCCGAGCCGTACTGCGCGGCCTGGCCGTCGGCCGCCGGGAAGGGCGCCGTCGAGTACTTGAGCTCCGGGTGCTCGGCCTTGATGAAGGCCGTGCGCCACTCGCCGTCGTACTGCATCGCGACACGGCCGATCTCGAAGTCGTTGGAGGCGCCGAACTCGTCGGCGGATGCGGCCGTGAACTTGCGCAGCTTGTCGTAGCCGTACCAGTCGACGAGCGACTTCTGCCACTTGAGCATGGCGGCCCAGCGCGGATCCTTGGAGAGCACCGGCTGGCCGCTCGCGTCGAACCAGGGCGCGCCGTAGGCCTGCCGCAAGCCGTCGGCGAAGGTCTCGTAATGGCCGAAGAGCGGGTTGAGCCCGATCCGCTTGAGCGAGCCGTCGGGGTTGCGGACCGTCAGCTTCTTGGCCATCGCCGTCAACTCGGAGAGCGTCTTCGGCGGGCTCGTGTAGCCGGCGGCCTTGAGCATCGCGGTGTTCATGTAGAGGCCATAGGCGTCTGCCAGCGCCGGCAGCGAGCACTGCACTCCCTTGTAGCCCGAGTACGAGAGCGCGACCTTCGGGAACTGGGAGAGGTTGAACTTGTCCTTCGCGACGCGGTCGTTGAGGTTCGTCCACTGGCCCGAGGAGCAGAACTTGCCCGTGTTGTTGGGCGAGAACGAGAGCAGGGCGTCAGGCGCATTGCCGCCCGAGATGGCCGCGATGATCTTGTCGTCCTGGATGTTGCCCGTGCCCTTGACGGTGATCCACGGGTACTTCTTGTGGAAGCCGACGAAGGCCTGCTGGTAGTCCTTCAGCTCACGCGCCGTGTACGCGCTCCAGAACGTGATCGTGACCGGCTTGTGGTCGGCGGCGGGAGCCGTTGCGGCACCTGTCGCGAGCGCGCTGAGGGTGATGGCGCAGGCAAGCGCTGCGAGCAGCGTACGTCTCATCGGGCATCTCCTCCGGACTGGGGGCGCATCGGGAAGCCGCGATTCTCGCACGCCCGGCGGCGGCCTGCACGCGCGGGGTAAACGATGACCTCGAGGCATTGAGCGCACGTTTTGCGCGCCGGGGCGGCGCTAACTATGCGGCCTATTCGCACGTCCCGTAGCATGCGCCCCGTCCACGTATTGAAGGAGCTCCCACTGAATACCTACAAGCGTCTCGCGGCGACGTTGCTCGCCGCCGTGGCGATCGTCGCGATCGCCGCCACGACTTCCACGGCCAAGCAGTCCCAGCCGAAGGCAAGCTCGGATGTCAAGGTCGGGCTCGTGACCGACATCGCGGGTCTTGGCGACAAGTCGTTCAACTATCTCGCCGGCCAGGGCTTCAAGCAGGCCGTGAAGAAGTACGGGATCCCCTTCTCTCCCTCCGACATCACGGTCTCGAAGTCGGGCAGCTCGTACGTGCCCAACCTCACGAAATACGCCCTCAAGGGCTACGACCTCGTGATCGCCGTCGGCTTCCTCGAGGAGCAGGCCGTCGGCCAGGTGGCCAAGAAGTTCCCGAACACGAAGTTCGCGATCATCGACGACTCCACGAGCGTGAAGGCGCTCAAGGGGCTCAAGAACGTCGAGGGTCTGCTCTACAAGGAGTGGGAGGCGGGCTACCTCGCCGGCTACCTCGCGGGTCTCTTCGAGCAGTCCAAGGCCAAGGGCCTCAACTCGGCGAATGTCGTGTCGACCGTGGGCGGCATCGCCATCCCGCCGGTCGACCACTACATCGCGGGCTTCCAGGCGGGTGCCAGGGCCTCGGATCCAGGCGTCAAGCTGCTCAACGGCTACTCGGGTGACTTCATCGCCCAGGACAAGTGCCAGGGCCTCGCGCAGCAGCAGATCGCGCAGGGCTCGGACATCGTCTTCCAGGTCGCCGGCCAGTGCGGCCTCGGCGCCATCAACGCTGCGCGCGACAAGGGCCTGTGGGCCATCGGCGTCGACACCGACCAGTCGCTCCAGGTGGGCGAGAAGCAGCTGCTCGCCTCCGCTACCAAGGGCGTCGACGTGTCCGTGGTCGATGTCATCGGGCAGGTCGTGAACAACAAGTTCCGCGGCGGCAAGGACCTGCTGCTCGGCGTCAACGAGAAGGGCGCCGGCATCCAGGGCATCAACAGCGCCGTCCCCGCGCGGATGCGGGTCAAGGTCAACGCGGTGCTCGCGAAGATGAAGCTGGGCAGGGTCAAGATCCCGACCGTGCCGATCGTCAAGTAGGAATGGCGGAGGATCCGTCCTCCGCCTCGGATTCCGCGGGCTCGGGCGCCGATCTGGCGCTCGAGCTCCGCGGCATCACGAAGCGCTTCGGGGCGTTCACCGCCAACGACGCGATCGACTTCGATCTGCGTGAGGGCGAGGTGCACGCGCTGCTGGGCGAGAACGGAGCGGGCAAGTCCACGCTCATGAACGTGCTCTACGGCCTGTACCACGCGGACGAGGGCGAGATCTTCGTGCGCGGGCCAGCGGGTCCAGATGGCGAGCTCGGCCGACGCGATCCGGCTCGGCATCGGCATGGTGCACCAGCACTTCATGCTGATCCCGGTGATGACGGTGGTCGAGAACATCGTGCTCGGCGCGGAGCCGCAGAACTACGGACAGCTCGACCTCGACACGGCGCGCGAGCGCGTGCGCGAGCTGTCCTCGAGCTACGGCCTCGCGGTCGATCCCGATGCGGTCATCGAGGAGATCGGCGTCGGCCAGCAGCAACGCGTCGAGATCCTCAAGGCGCTGTACCGCCACGCGCGCGTCCTGATCCTCGACGAGCCGACCGCGGTGCTCACACCGCAGGAGGTCGACGAGCTCTTCTCCGTGCTCCGTGCGCTCGTCGCGGGCGGCACGTCGATCATCCTGATCACGCACAAGCTGCACGAGGTGCTCGACGTCGCCGACCGCATCTCGGTCCTGCGGCGCGGCGCGAAGGTCGCGACGATCGATCGCGAGGGCGCCAGCGAGCGCAGCCTGGCCGAGCTGATGGTCGGCCGCGAGGTGCTGCTCGACGTCGCGCGCGGCGCCGCGCACCCGGGCGAGACGGTGCTGTCGGTGCGCGACCTGTGGGTGCGCGACGATCGCGGGCTCGATGCTGTCCGCGGGCTCTCGATGAGCGTGCGCGCGGGCGAGATCGTCGGCATCGCGGGCGTCGACGGCAACGGGCAGAGCGAGCTGATCCAGGCCCTCGCCGGCATGCGCGTCCCGCACGGGGGCCACATCGAATTGCACGGCGTCGACGTGACGCGCGCGAATCCCCGCGAGTCCTCTGATGCCGGCGTCGGCCACATTCCCGAGGATCGCCAGCGCCACGGCCTGGTGCTCGACTTCTCGATCGCCGAGAACAGCGCGCTCCACGACTACGACGAGCCTCCGATCTCCCGCATGTGGTGGCTCGACCGCGATGCCATGGTGACGCGGGCTGGGGAGTGGATCCGGCTCTACGACGTACGCGGCGGCGGCCCGCCGACGCACGCGCGAGCGCTCTCGGGCGGCAACCAGCAGAAGGTCGTCCTGGCGCGCGAGATCCAGTCCAACCCGCGCCTGCTGATCGCTGCCCAGCCGACGCGCGGCCTCGATGTCGGCGCGATCGAATACGTGCATCGGCGTCTCGTCGAGCAGCGCGACGCCGGCTGCGCCGTCCTCGTGGTCTCGTTCGAGCTCGACGAGGTCATGGACCTCGCCGACCGCATCCTCGTCATGTTCGGGGGGGAGATCGCGCTCGAGCGCGCGAGCGGGTCGACGGACGAGCGCGAGCTTGGCGTCGCCATGACCGGCGGCACGGTGCCCGCGTGATCAGGCGCATCGCGCGCTCGACGGCGCTGAGCGAGCTCGGGTTCTCGCTGCTGACCGTCTTCCTCGCCCTGCTCGTCGGCGGCCTCGCCATGGCGTTCACGGGCGCCAACCCGCTCAACGTCTACAAGGACCTCGTCGTCGGTGCCGGCTTCGACTGGCCGTTCCACCTGATCCCGGGCAATCCACTCGGCGTCGAGCCGCTCCTGGCCGAGAACAACCTCGTCGCGACGCTCGTGCTGTTCACGCCGTTCGTGCTGACTGGCTTCGCCGTCGCCTTCGCGTTCCGCTGCGGGCTCTTCAACATCGGCGGCACGGGCCAGTTCTGGGTCGGCTCGGTCTGTGCGTTGCTCGTGGCACAGCACGTCGGCGGACCGACCGGCATGATCCTGGCGACCATAGCTGCCGGCATCGGCGGCGCGATCTGGGCCGGCATCGCGGGCGGCCTGAAGGCCTTCCGCGGAGCCCACGAGGTGATCACCACGATCATGCTCAACTGGATCGCGATCTACGCGACGCAGTACCTCTTCGCCGTGAGCGGGCCGCTGACCGACAACTCGGTCGGCAACGGCGTCTCGAAGAACATCAAGGTCTCGGCGCAGTACCCGGGGCTGTGGGGCGTCGTCCAGCAGATCCACATCGGGATCTTCCTCGCGCTCGGCTGCGCGGTCCTGTACTACGTCCTCCTCAACCGTACGACGCTCGGCTACGAGGTGCGCGCCGTCGGCTTCAATCCCGAGGCTGCGCGTTACGGCGGCATCTCGGTCAAGCGCTCGATCGTCGTCTGCATGGCGATCTGCGGCGCGTTCGCAGGTCTCGCCGGGGCGGTCCAGGTGCTGGGCGTCAACTACGCCATCCCCGCCTCGGACGTGCCCGTCATCGACATCGGCTTCACGGGCATCGCGGTCGCGCTGCTCGGGCGCAACACCGCAAGCGGAGTCGTGCTCGCGGCGCTGCTGTTCGCAGCGCTCCAGAGCGGCGGGACGCAGCTTTCGGGATCGTTCAGCCCCGAGCTCGCAAGCAGCGTCTCGAACATCATCCAGGGCACGATCATCCTGCTCGTCGGCGGTGAGCTGATCGTCCGCTGGCTGGTCGCGCGCGCCAAGCGTGAGCGCGGCGAGCCGCTGCTACCCGGCGGACCGGCTCCGCCCGCAGCAGTCTCCCCGCCCGCAGGCGGTGCTCCGCTGTGACGCGCCGGGCGCAGATCGGGCTGGCCGCGTTCGTCGTCTTCGTGCTGCTGGTCATCCTGTGGCGCACGCAGAGCCCCGACGTGGCCGCGATCGTCTCGACGGGGCTGTTCGTCGGTGCCTTTCAGTACGCGACGCCGCTCACCTTCGGGGCGCTCGGAGGCCTCTACTCGGAACGCTCGGGTGTGGTCAACATCGGCCTCGAGGGCATGATGCTCATGGGCTGCTTCTGGGGCGTGTGGGTGTCCCAGGACAGTGGCTCGTGGGTGCTCGGAGTGATCGGCGCGATGGCGGCCGGCGGACTTCTCGGACTCGTCCACGCCGTGCTCTCGATCCACCTGCGAGCCAACCAGGTCATCTCGGGCACCGCGGTCAACATCCTCGGGCTCGGCATCACGAGCTACGGCCTGAACGCGATCTTCGGGTCCGAGGGCTCGGGTGACGTCCCGCGGATCCCGTCGGTGCTGCACTTTCTGGAGAAGGTGCCGCTGATCGGCAGCGTCATCGGTGGACTGAACCTCATGATCTACGTCGCGCTCGCGCTCGTGATCGTGAGCTGGTGGTTCCTCTTCCGCACGGCCTGGGGCCTGCGGCTGCGCGCTGTCGGCGAGCACCCGCGAGCAGCGGACACGGCCGGCGTCCCGGTGTTCCGGATCCGCTACGTCGCAGTCACGCTCTCCGGGGTGCTCGCCGGCATGGGCGGCGCCTACCTCGCCTTCGGGCTGGGCTCGCAATTCAGCGAGAACATGACCGCCGGGCGCGGGTTCATCGCGCTGGCCGCGCTGATCCTCGGCAAGTGGAAGCCGTTCGGCCTGCTCGCCGCGGCGCTGCTGTTCGGCTTCTCGCAGGCGCTCGGCGACGCCCTGCAGACCATCCTGCACGTCAACGCGTTCCTGGTCTTCACGCTGCCGTACATCCTCACGCTGGTCGCGCTCGTCGGCGTGGTCGGGCGCTCGCGGGGACCGGCGGCGGCAGGCATTCCGTACGCCCGGCAGTAGCCGGAGAGGTCGTCAGGTCACGGCCGAGCGCCCGAACGAGCGCACCGCGATCGCCGTCAGCGCCGCGGCGAAGACCGCGACGACGCCGAGGCTGAGCGAGGCCATCGCCGTCGACGCTGTGCATCTGCCAGATGTCGCGCAGGCCCGAGGAGTCGCCGAGCAGGCCGTAGCGAACGAGGGCGAGGGCGTGCGTCAGCGGCAGGCACTTCGCGATCCACGTCAGGAAACCCGGCAGTGCGCTGATGGGAAACAACGAGCCGGCGAGGAACCAGGGGACGATCGCGATCGCCGGTACGCGCGCGATGTACTCCTCCGTCTTGGGCACGCGGCACGCGAGCGTCTCGGCGACGCCGTACATGCCGATCGTGAAGAGCGCCGCGGCCGCGGTGAACCAGACGACGCCCGTCGCACTCGAGTCGAACGAGATGCCGCGCGCCAGCGCCGCCGCGATCAGCACGCCCAGCTGCAGGGCCGTGATCGCGAGCGCGACCGCGAGGTTGCCGAGCACGAGCAGCGCGCGCCTGATCGGTGCGGCAAGCAATTCGCGCTGGGCGCCGCTCTCGCGGTCGACGATCACGCCGAGGCCCCCGAACATCGTGTTGAGCGGGATCAGGAGCCCGATCGTGCCCGTGGCGACGAATGCCTCGTAGGAGGCCGTCGTGTGCAGCGCCTGCTTGAGGGCGGGAGCGATCACGAGCGCGAACAGGATGGGAGTCAGCAGCGGCACCACCAGCTCGCGCGGCGTGCGGACGCTGAGCTGGAAGCGCCGCGCGATCAGCGTGGCGAGCGGCGCGAACGGGCTGCGTGCGAGACGGGGGCGGGGCAGTGCCGCCTCGGGGCTGAGAGTGGCCATGTCGAGTAGGTTCCTTTCGCTCTGTCAGGCGGCGTCGGCGAAGCGTCCACCGGTCAGCTGCAGGTAGACGTCGTCGAGCGTGGGGGTACGTGCGGTGATGGAGCCGACGCGGAGGCCCGCGTCGTGGATGCGATCGATCGCCTCTGCCGCGCCGCGACGGTGCACGGGCACCGTCAGCGTTGCGCCGACCGTGAAGGCGTCGGGACCGGCGATGCCCAGCGCGCGCAGCGAGGCCAGCGCGTCTGCCGGGTCGCTGTTCACCTGGACCTCGACGAGCTCGTCGCCGAGCCCCGCGACGAGAGCCACGGGCGTGTCGAGTGCGATGATCCGCCCGGCGTGGATGATCGCGACCCTGTCGCACAGTCGCTCTGCCTCTTCGAGGTAGTGCGTCGTGAGCAGGATCGTCATCCCGCGGCGAGCTCGCAGGCGGCCGATGACCTCGAGCAGCTCGTGGCGGATGCGCGGGTCGAGCCCGACCGTCGGCTCGTCCAGGAACAGCACCTGCGGGTCCGAGACGAGGGCGCGCGCGATCTCGAGCCGGCGGCGCTCGCCGCCGCTGTAGGTCGCGACGGCGCGCTCCAGGAGCCCGGAGAGGCCGAGCGCGTCGGCGAGCTCGGCGATGCGTCGTCGGGTGGCGCGCTGCTCGACGCCCCAGAGGCGAGCGTGGATGTCGAGGTTGCGCCGGCCGGTCAGGGCGCGATCGACGGCGCTGTCCTGGAAGACGATGCCGCTGGCGCGCCGGGCGGCGAGCGGGTCGGCCGTGACGTCGGAGCCGGCGACGCGCGCGCTCCCGCTCGTGGGCGCGACCGTGGTCGTGAGCATGCCGATGGTCGTCGACTTGCCGGCGCCGTTGGGCCCGAGCAGTCCGAACGCCTCGCCGGCCGCGACCTCGAAGTCGATGCCCTTCACGGCCTCGACTCCACCCGGGTAGGTCTTGCCAAGATCGCGCACGTCGATCGCTGGATGGTCGGGCACGAGTCGCCTCCTGTCTCGAGCGGCCGTCACATCGACCGCAGCGGGTTCGTCAACGGGGTGACGGATCCCGACGAAGGAACGTGACGTGGACGATCGAGAGTGGCTCGCGCAGCAGTTCGAGGAGCACCGGCCGCACCTGCGCGCCGTCGCCTACCGGATGCTGGGCTCGCTCGGCGAGACCGACGACGCCGTCCAGGAGGCGTGGCTGAGGCTCAGCCGCTCCGATGCGGCGACCGTGGCGAACCTCGGCGGCTGGCTGACGACCGTCGTCAGCCGCGTATGCCTCGACATGCTGCGCGCCCGCCGCGCGAGGCGGGAGGAGTACGTCGGCAGCTGGCTACCGGAGCCGATCGTGAGCCTGGACGATGAGGTGGATCCCGAGCAGGAAGCGATCCTCGCGGACTCGCTCGGGCTCGCGCTGCTCGTCGTGCTCGAGACGCTGACGCCTCCCGAGCGGCTCGCGTTCGTCCTGCACGACATGTTCGGCGTGCCGTTCGACGAGATCGCCGAGATCGTCGACCGGACACCGGACGCGGCGCGCCAGCTCGCGAGCAGGGGGAGGCGCCGCGTGCGCGGAGCCACGCCGAGCCCCGATGCCGACCAGGCGCGTCAGCGCGAGATCGTCGACGCGTTCGTGGCGGCTGCACGCTCCGGCGACTTCGACGCGCTGCTCTCGGCGCTCGATCCCGAGGCCGTCTTCCGCATCGACGCCGGACTCGGCCTGGGCGCCCGGCCGCCGATCACCGGCGCGCACGCCGTCGCCCGCCAGATCCTCTCGCGCGCGCCGAGCTTCGCGCCCCTCGCCCGCCCCGCGCTCGTCAACGGCACCGCCGGATTCGTCGTGGGGCCCGCGGACAGGCCATTCGCAGTCGTCGGGTTCACTTTGGTGCACGAACGCATCGTGGCCATCGACATCGTCACCGACCCGGACAAGCTGCACCTGCCGTCTCCCGCCAGGGGCTCCTGACGAAGCCGGGACGCGTCCGGGAGGTTCGGTGAACTCCTAGACTCCCCGACCGGTGGCCACGCCTCTCGTCATCGATTGTGACCCCGGTGTGGACGACGCGATCGCGATCCTGCTCGCGCTCGCAAGCCCGGAGGTCGAGCTTCTCGCCCTGACGACGGTGGCGGGCAACCTGCCGCTCGAGACGACGACGCGCAACGCCCTCCGCGTCCTGGCGCTCGCGGGACGCGAGGACGTCCCGGTGGCCGCGGGCGCTGCGCGGCCGCTCGTCGTTCCGCGTGGGCGGGACGCGGCGGTCGTCCACGGCGCGGACGGGCTCGGTGGGGCGCCGGCTCCCGAGCCGCGCGCGGCCGTGGTGCCGCTGCACGCCGTCGACCTGCTGGCCGAGATCCTCGAGCGCGGCGACGAGCCCCTGCTGCTCGCCCCGGTCGGGCCGCTCACCAACATCGCCCTGCTGGCCGCGCTCCGCCCGGAGCTGCTGCCGCGCCTGGGCCGGGTCGCCGTCATGGGGGGCTCCGACGGTCCGGGCAACGTCACGCCGGCGGCCGAGTTCAACATCTGGTTCGACCCGGAGAGCGCCGCGCGGGCGTTCGACTCAGGGCTCGACATCACGATGGTCGGTCTCAACGCCACGCGTGCAGCGATGATCGGCGACGGCGAAGTCGATCTGATCCGCGGCACCGGGCGCATCGGTGCAGTTGCGGCGGCGATGCTCGATCACTACCTCGACTGGCAGGTGAAGCTGTACGGGCACCGCGGCGTCGCAGTGCACGATGCGCTGGCCGTCGCGACCCTCCTGCGCCCCGAGCTCGTGACCACGATCGACGCGCTCGTGACGGTGGACACGACAGCCGGGCCCGCGCGGGGCATGACCCTCGTCGACCGCCACCGCTGGGACGGCCAGGCGGCGAACGTGCAGGTCGCTGCCACGGTCGACCGCGACGCCTTCGTCACGTTCCTCTGCGAGCGCCTCGCGAGCCTGGACGCTTGAGAGCTCCTGCTGAGCCCTACGCGGCTTCGGCGATGCGGGGCCGCGAGCCGTAGAGGCGGGCGATCAGGTCGGGCGCCGAGGCGACGAGCGTCACGAGCGCGTTCGCGACGCGCGGGTCGAACTGCGTGCCGGCGCCGCGGTGGATCTCCGCCATCGCCTCGGGCAGGGGCATGGCGGCCTTGTAGACGCGCATCGAGAGCATCGCGTCGAACGCGTCGCAGGTCGCGACGATCCGGCCGCTGAGCGGGATGCTGGCATTGCCGATCGCGTACGGATAGCCCTCGCCGTCCCAGCGCTCGTGATGGCTGCGCGCGATCTCCTCGGCCAGTCGCATGACGCGCGTGCGCCCGTCGCTCAGGATCTCGGCACCGTAGAGGGTGTGCGACTTCATCTCGTCGAACTCCGCCGACGTCAGCGGGCCCGGCTTGAGCAGGATCGCGTCGCGCACGGCGATCTTGCCGATGTCGTGCAGGCGCGCCGCCACCCCGATGTCGTCGACGAAGCCTTCGTCGAGGCCGAGCAGGCGCGCGATGCCGCCGGCCAGCGTGCCGACGCGCAGCGTGTGCTCTCCCGTTTCGTGATGCCGGTGCTCTGCCGCCACGGCGAGGCGCTCGAACATCTCGTGCTGCGCGTCCTCGAGCTCGGCCGTCCGCTCGCGCACCCGCTGCTCCAGGACGTCGGCGTGCTCGCGCAGCAGTTGCTGCTCGCGCCGCGCAAGCTCCGCCTCCTGGCGCACGGATGCGACCTGGTGCTCGACCTCGAGCGCGCTCGACGCCATGCGGGAGTGCTCGTCCGCCGAGCGGCGGACGATCTCGTGGTAGCGCATCAGGTAGGCGTAGGCGCTGGCATGATCGCCGGTCGACGCCGCCAGGCTCGCGAGCGCCGAGAGGGGGTGGCGCGCCGGGTTGCGGTCGGCGGTGAGCTCGCTGGCCTCCTCGAGCGCGGCCCGCGCGGCGTCCGTGTGGCCGGCGGCGGCCTCGGCCTCGCCCAGGGCGGTGAGCGCGTCGGCGAGCATGTCCTGCGCATGCGCCCGGCGTGCGACCTCCACCGAGCGCGTCAGGGCGACCAGCGCCTCGTCGCCGCGCTGCAGGGCACGGAGCGCGTCCCCGGCGACCATCAGGCTGGCACTGACGCTGCCGAGCAGCCCGTGCCGTTCGGCGATGTCCTCGGCGTCGCGGGCGAAGCCGAGCGCGCGCTCGTGGTCGCCGAGCTTGTTCTGCGCACGCCCGAGCGCCTGCATGGCCCAGACCCGCGCGATCGGCTCGGCTCCCTCGATCGCCAGCGCGCGGTCGAGATGGGGAATCGCGCGATCCGGCTGGTCGAGGATCTCGAGGTACACGCAGGCGATGTTCGTGTTGAGCACCGAGAGCGGCGTCTCGTCCTGCAGGTGCGCTGCGGGCACACGCGCCTCGGCGAACGACGCCAGCGCCCTGTCCGCCTGACCGAAATTGAGGTAGACCACGGCCTGCGCGTTATGGAGGCGGAAGCGCGCGAGGTCGTCCTCACGATCGCCGAGCGCCTCGAGTCCGGCGAGGGCGTGCTCGAGCGCGGAGGCGTCGTCGCCGACGGTCTGGTAGCAGATGGCCACGGTGGCCTCGCAGGCGGCGATCGTGCGCGCACGCGTGTCCTCGGGCTCGTCGGGCTCGATCGAGTGGGCCTCGGACAGGGCGAGCAGCGCGTTGGCGAGCGCCTGCTCCGCGTCGACCGCGCGCAACACACGCGCGTGCTCGCTGCGCACGCGCGCCCGCTCGGACGTGGGCGCACCCACGGCCGACAGCGCTTCGAGCTTACGGGCGAGGGCCCTCAGACGCGTCTCGGTCTCGCCGAAGTCCTTCATCGAATCTCACCCTAGTTCAGGAAATCGGTCGTGCTGCGAACGTGCGCTGCAGGTTCTGCGCCCTCGCTACGCTCCAGAGATGCCAACTCCCGTTCGCGTCGCCGTCACAGGCGCTGCCGGCCAGATCGGTTATAGCCTGCTTCCTCGCATCGCGAGCGGCCAGCTGCTGGGGCCGGATCAGCCCGTGATCCTGCAACTGCTCGAAGTCACGCCCGCACTCGGCGCTCTCGAGGGAGTCGCAATGGAGTTGGACGATTGCGCATTCCCGTTGCTGGCGGGCATCGTCCGCAGCGACGACGCCGACGTCGCCTTCGGAGACGCCGAGTACGCGCTGCTGGTCGGTGCCATGCCCCGCAAGCAGGGCATGGAGCGCAGCGACCTGCTCGCCGCCAACGGCGCGATCTTCACGGCGCAGGGCGCAGCGCTGTCGCGCAGCGCGAGCCGCGACGTCCGCGTGCTCGTGGTCGGCAACCCGGCCAACACGAACGCGCTGATCACTCTCAGCAGCGCCCCCGACGTCGACCCGCGCCGGATCACGGCGATGACCCGCCTCGACCACAACCGCGCCGTGAGCCAGCTGGCGCAGCGCGCCGGGGTGCCGCTCTCGCAGGTGCGGCGCATGACGATCTGGGGCAACCACTCGACCACGCAGTACCCCGATCTCTTCCATTGCGAGGTCGGCGGGCGGAACGCGTACGAGCTCGTGGGCGACCACGCCTGGGTCGAGGGGACGTTCATCCCCACGGTCGCCAAACGGGGCGCAGCGATCATCGAGGCTCGCGGAGCGTCGTCGGCGGCCTCTGCCGCGAATGCCGCAATCGACCACGTGCGCGACTGGGCGCTGGGGACGGCCGACGGCGACTGGGTGAGCATGGCCGTCGTCTCCGACGGCTCCTACGGCGTGCCCGACGGCCTCATCTCCTCGTTCCCCGTCACGTGCGCCGGTGGGAGCTGGGAGATCGTGCAGGGGCTCGAGATCGACGACTTTCTCGCGGGCGCGCATCGACGCGAGCGCGGCCGAGCTGGCCGACGAGCGCGACGCCGTGCGCGAGCTCGGCCTCATCTGAGCGCGCATCTCAGGGCATCTTCAGCACGAGCAGGAGCGGCCTGCCGTCGCTCGAGCCGCGAGCGGCGCCCAGTCCGCGGATCTGGTGCGTGCTCCAGGTCAGGACGAACGT
Source organism: uncultured Actinomycetes bacterium (assembly GCA_963845865.1). GTDB lineage: Bacteria > Actinomycetota > Thermoleophilia > Gaiellales > JALYLC01 > JALYLC01. The sequence goes on along the minus strand of CAWJTT010000056.1, from coordinate 92,730 downwards.
GCGCAGCGAGCCGTCGGCCGCGCGCAGGGTGACCGACGCGAAGACGCTGCCGGTGGCGTCGTCGTGCGTGACGAGCCCGTCGAGCGTCGCGTCGCGCACGAAGCGCATCCCGCGGAGGACGAGCGTGACCTGAGCGCCGCGGCGCGTGACGAGCGCCGAGCCGCCGCGCAGGCCTGCGGCGCGCGTCGGGGCGCCGGGCGCCTCGGCCGTCGCGAGCGCGTCGGCGACACCGAGCGCCGCGCTGGTGGCGGCGCGCCGATCGGTGAGCGTCGAGCGGTCGCGGCCGTGCGCCGTGGCGTCGTGCAGGGCCGCGGGCGTGGCCGCGAGGGTCGGCGGGAACGCACGCACTCCGAGCGCCTCGGCGCGGCGGGTCGCGCACGCGCCGCGCGCGCGCCCGCGCGTCAGCAGGAAGGTGCGCGCAATCGACGCGGCGCAGCCACCCGGGTCGCTGAGAGCGGGCAGGGCGCCCGCGCCGCGCACGCGCGCGAACGTCCCGGCGGGCAGCAGAGCCGCGACCTTGCGCAGCGTCGCGGTGGGAGCCCGCACGTCGAGCTCGCCCGCGAGCACGAGCGCAGGGGCGCTGGTGAGCGCCGCGTCGGCCGGCAGCACGGGGTCGGCCCCGGTGGGCTTCGGCGGACAGGCGGCCAGCCCGAGGGCCCTGCGCCAGGTCGCCGCGCTGAACGGCCCGCCGTCCACCTGAGCGACCGTCGCCGGCGCCGCGTCGTCGTGGCAGGAGCTCGCCTGCGCCTGTGCCGCCTGGCGCGAGGGGGCAGGCGCCGCTGCGCGCGCGAGCCGCGCGAGTGGCGCGGGGTCGCCGTGCAACGCGGCGGTCGCCGCGGCCGGCAGCTGGCCGAGGGTGCCGGCATCGCCGTGCGCGGCGATGCGCGCGAGGACGTCGTCGTCAATCCGGCCGTGGTCGTGCAGTGGGCGCGTGCGCAGGCGCGCCGCCAGACGCGCCACTACCGGCTCGTCGTGCCCGAGCGCTCTCGCAAGCGCATGCGCCTCGGCGTGCCCGTTGCCGCTGAGGAGCGTCGCGCGGGGACCGCCGTCGAGCACCAGCGCGCGGATCCGGTCGCCGTGCCGTGCGGCGTAGGCGAGCGCGATGCGTGCTCCGTCGCCCGCGCCGTACACCTCGACGTGGTCGATGCCGAGTGTCCCGCGGACGGCGTCCAGGTCCTCTGCAGCCGCGCCCGCCCCGTAGGCCTCGGTGTGGTCGCCGACCCGCCCGGAGCGCCCCGTGCCTCGTGCATCGACGAGCACGATGTCGCGTCGATTGCGCAGGGGCCCGAGTAGCGCCAGCACCGCGTCCCGCCCGGCCGTCGTGGGCACGCCGTCGCTGCCGGCGCTGACGAGAATCGTGTCGCGCGCCTTCGCGCCGCGGCGGTGCGAGTAGACCTCGAACCCGACGCTCACGTTCCCCGCCGTGGGATCGGAGGCGAGCAGCGGTACCGTCACCGAGCCGCAGCGCGCGCCGCCGGCGCAGGCTCGCAGGTCGGCCGCGGCCCCGGCGGCCGCCGGCACGAGGCACGCCGCCGTCAGCGCTGCGATCGCCATCCGCGCGCACGGCGCGGCTACCAGCGCAAGCCTCACCCTGCGCAGTTCGGATCCCAGCGCTGCTCGAGCGAGATGTGCGGCGCTCCCGACTCGAGTGCCTTGCGCAGGGCCCGATGGTGGCGCACGAAGGCGAAGCGCATCTCGTGGCCGTGGCCGGTGAAGATCGCCTTCGTGCCCCTCAACTCGACGTTCTCGAGGTCGTCGAGCGCCAGGCCGTAGGCGGTGCCCACGCGCGGCACGACGAGCGCACGGCGATCGGTCAGCAGCTGGTCCTCCAGGTAGTGGCCTGCGGCGAGCCGGCGGCCGGCCAGGAGAGCCGCCACTGCCGCCGCCAGCAGCAGCGGCGTGAGCACGATGCTCGCGAGCGCTAGGCCGCTGCCCGCGAGGACCACGGCCGCGGCGATCGCAGCCTCCATGAACGGCGGCGTTCGTCGCTCACGCCAGAGCACAGCCTCGCCGTGGGGCAGTTCGAAGTGCGCCTGGGGCTCCGTTGCAATCACTTCCTGCAGGATGACGCCTGTTTGCCGATCTGCCAAGACCCGGCGTGTGCCCAGACGCGTTCTCGCGCCAGGATGCCGTGCGGTTCGAGCAAGCCCGGCGCGCCCGCGCTCAGCGGGGCGATCTGCGATGCATGGCAGCGCACGGCTGCGAGTTTGCGCTCGAAGGCGACCCCGCGCAGTCGCACGTCGCGGGCGCGCAGTCCGGGGAGCGCGCTCGAGACGGCGCGCGGCAGCCGGTAGGAGTGGAGGCCGGCATAGGGGAGGTCGGCGTACACGCCCACCCGCGCAGGGGGCAGCAGCGCTGCGAGCGGGAGCAGCGCCGCGCGTACCCCGATGTGATCGGGGTGCCCGCCGATGGCGGCCGGGAGCCACAGGATGTCCTCGCGGCCGAGCAGGCGCTCGATCGCGCCGCACATGAAAGGGGCGCGCAGCGGCCCGGCGCGATAGGGCCCGTCGCGGTGGCGCAGGTGGACGATCCGGGCACCGGTGAGCGCGCAGGCGCGCCGATCCTCGAGCGCGCGCATGCGCGCGGCCTCCCGGCCGCTCGCGAAGCCCGAGAGGGAGTCCCACTCGCTGACGGGCGCCTCGCCGGGTGGCGGTCCGGCGCAGATCGTGACGACGGTCGCCCGTTCGCCCTCCCGCTGCAGGACGTGCGCAAGCGACAGCGCGGCGTCGTCGAAGTGGGTCGACACGACGAGCTGCCGTGGGAGCGCCGGAGACAAGGCGGCGATCGTATGCGTACGCTCCCGCTCCGTGAAGATCTGCGTCGTCGGTGGCGGCTCGACCTACACCCCCGAGCTCGTGGACGGGATCTTGCGGCGGAGTGCCCGGCTGCCGGCCAGCGAGCTCGTGTTGCTCGATCCCAACCACGAGCGGCTCGAGATCGTGGGCCGCTTCGCGCGGCGCATGTGCGAGGCCTCCGGCTCGAACCTGCAGGTGCGCTGGACGGCGGACGCCGCCGACGCGCTCGCGGGCTCGGCGTTCGTCGTCACGCAGCTGCGCGTGGGAGGCCAGGAGGCGCGGCACCGCGACGAGCTCACCGGCCGTGACTTCGGGCTGATCGGGCAGGAGACGACGGGAATTGGCGGCTTCGCGAAGGCGCTGCGGACGATTCCCGTGATGCTCGAGATCGCTCGCGAGGTCGAGCGCAGCGCCCCCGGTGCGACGCTCGTCAACTTCACGAATCCGGCCGGTCTCATCACGGAGCTTCTGCAGCGCCATGCCTCGCTACGCGCCGTGGGCCTCTGCAACGTGCCCTGGAACATGCAGATCGAGGTCGCAGGTGCGCTCGGCTGCGACTTCGCCGAGATCGAGATCGACTACGTCGGCCTCAACCACCTCTCGTGGGCGCGCGGTTTCCGGGTGGGCGGGGAGGAGCGCACGGCCGAGGTGCTGGCGCGCTATCGCGAGCTGCTCGTCAACCAGGCGGCGCCCCAGGACGATCCGGGCTTCGCGCCCGAGACGATCTCGCTGCTCGGCGCGGTGCCCAATTACTACGACCTCTACTACTACGAGACCGCCGCGATGCTTCGACATCAGGAGCAGGTGCCGACGCGCGCCTCGCAGGTGATGCAGATCGAGGCCCGCCTGCTCGAGCGCTACGCGGACGAATCGCTGCGCGAGAAGCCGGAGGAGCTGATGGAGCGCGGCGGCGCCTATTACTCCGAGTCGGCGGCGGCCCTGATGGCAGACGTGTACGCCGATGCCGGAACCGTGCAGGTCGTCAACACGCGCAACGACGGCGCGATCCCGAATCTCCCCGACGACATCGTGGTCGAGATGCCCGCGCAGATCGGCCGGGACGGCGCCCGCGCGGTGCCCACCGCGCCGCTGCGGGCCGACCTCGACGCGCTCGTGCGCTCGGCCAAGTCCTACGAGCTGCTCACGATCGAGGCTGCGCTGACGGGTGATCACTCCCTGGCCGAGCTCGCCCTGATGACGAACCCGCTCGGTCCCGACGCGTCGCTCGCACCGCGCGTGTGGGAGCGGCTGCGCAGCGACAACGAGGGGCTGTTCGGGAAGCTCGATGCCTGAGAGCCCCTGTCGGAGTGACATGGGCTCGGAGGCACGAGGTCCTGTGGTCGGGGTCGACGGCGGCGCGACCAAGACCGACGCCGTGGTCATGACGGCAGGGGGGAGCGTGGTCGGCAGCGGTCGTGCGGGCTGCTCGAACTGGGAGAGCGTCGGCCTGGCCGCCGCCGTCGATGCGATCGCGCTCGCCGTCGACGACGCGCTTCGCGAGGCGGGCCGCACCCGCCGCGATGTCGAGGCCTCCGTCTTCGCCCTCGCGGGCGTCGACTGGCCCGGAGACCAGGTTCACCTCGCCGACGCGCTGAATTTCCTCGGACTCGGCGGTGAGCGCTTCATCACCAACGACGCCTTTGCGGCGCTGCGCGCCGGCATCTCGGGACAGGCCGGGTGTGTCTCGTCGGCGGGCACGGGGGCGGTCGCCGCGGGCCGCAACGAGGCCGGGCAGACCGCGCGCACGATGGCCGAGGGCTTCGGCGAGCTCGGCGGCGCCGGTGACATCATCGAGCGAGCACTCTGGGCCTGCGCCCGCATGCGCGAGGCGTCGGGCCCCGACACGGCGCTCGCGAGCTCCCTCTGCGCAGCGCTGGGCGTGCCCGACCTCGACAGCCTCTTCGAGGGAATCAAGCGGCACGGCCTCGCGGTCGGCGCCGAGCTGGCTCCGCTCGTGCTCGATGCGGCGGCGCGGGGGGACGCGGTGGCGCGCCTGCTGCTGGAGGAGCAGGGCAGGTCGCTCGCCGACGAGGTGCTCGGCGTCGCCCGCAGGCTGGGCATGCTCGACACGCCGTTCGAGCTGGTGATCGCAGGCAGCGTGCATCTTGCGGGCTCCCCGTCGCTGGACTCCGCGTTCGCAACTCGCGTGGGCGAGCTCGCGCCGCGTGCGCGGATCATTCCGCTGCGTGAGCGTCCTGTCGTCGGGGCGGCCAGGCTCGCCCTCGAGCAGATCGGCGTGGCATGAGCTCGCACATGCGGCGGGAGATCGGGGAGCAGCCGGCGGCGGTCGCGGCCACGCTCGCGCAGGTCGCCGCTCCTGCGGCGGCGCTGGCCCTCGCCGTCCGCGATCGCGCGCTCGACCGCGTCGTGCTGGTTGCGCGCGGCACCTCCGATCACGTCGCGATCTACGCCCGCTACCTGCTCGAGGCGCGCTGCGCGCTCTCGGCGAGCCTGGCGGCGCCCTCGCTGTACACCACCTACCGCCCGCCCGTCGACCTCTCCCGGGCCCTCGTGCTGGGTGTCTCCCAGTCGGGCCAGACGCCGGAGATCGTGGCCGCGCTCGAGTTCGCGGCGGGCCGCGGCGCGCTCACCGCCGCGCTCACCAACGAGGCCGGCTCGCCGCTCGCCGACGCTGTCGAGCACGCGCTCGTCACGGCGGCGGGCAGGGAGCTGTCGATTGCTGCCACGAAAACGTTCACGACGGCGCTGGCCGCGATCGCCGAGCTGGCACGGGCGCTCGGTGCGGGTGACCTCGCGGCCGGGCTCGCTGCGCTGCCGGACGCGCTCGAAGCGGCGGTGGCACTGCCCGCCGACCTCGTCGAGTCGGCCGCTCGCGCGCTGCTCGATGCGGAAGCAGCGGTCTGCATCTCGCGCGGCTACGCCTACGCGACGGCACTGGAGGCGGCGCTCAAGCTGAAGGAGGTCGCCGGGCTGTGGGCCGAGGGCTTCAGCGCGGCGGACCTGCGACACGGTCCGCGGGCGGCCGCGCTCGGGCTGCCCGCGCTCGTCTTCCACGCAGGCGGGCCGCTCGCCGGCGACGTCGACGGGCTGGAGCGCGAGCTCGCCGCCTCCGGCTCGCCGGTCGTCTCGATCGGGCCGGGCCGCCGGCTGCCCGCAGCCGGCGGACTGTGCGAGGAGCTCGCCCCGATCGCGCTGATCGTCCCAGCGCAGCTCGTCGCTGAGCGTCTGGCCGTCCTGCGCGCCCGCGATCCCGACAGCCCGCCGGGCCTGACGAAGGTCACGCGCACGCACTGAGGTCCGTACCTGCTACCACTGTGTGGGTGGTGGGCACCGCGACTGAGCGCGCCCGCGTCCTCGTTCCGGGTCTGGCGCTCGTCGCGGTCATCGTCGTCGTCGCCGATCGCATCGGAGACCGGGTCTCCGGCACGAGTGCGCTGATCTGGGCCCTCGCGATCGGAGCCGTGATCGCCAATACCGGCCTCCTGCGGCCGTCGCTCGCCCCCGGCATTCGCTACGCCTCGCGCAACGTGCTGCGCCTCGGCGTCGCCCTGCTCGGCATCCGCCTGAGCCTCGGCACGATCGGCGATTTCGGTCTGCGCACGATCGTCGTGATCCTCGGCAGCATCGCCGTGGCATTCGGGGCGACGCTGCTGATCGGCCGCGTCCTGGGAGTCTCGGGGCCGCTCGCGCTGCTGATCGCGACCGGCACCGGCATCTGCGGCGCCTCGGCGATCGCGGCCATGGAGTCGGTCAGCGAGGCCAACCGCGAGGAGGCCGCGTTCGCGCTCGCCACGATCACCGCGCTCGGAACGGTCGCGATGGTGAGCCTGCCGCTCCTGCGCACGCCGCTCGGGCTCGGCATGACCGACTACGGCATCTGGTCGGGCGCGTCCGTGCAGGAAGTGGCGCAGGTCGTCGGTGCCACGGCGGGCGTGTCGACGGTGGCGCTCAAGATCGGCACCCTGGTGAAGCTGGCGCGCGTCGCGCTGCTCGCGCCGCTCGTGTTCGGATTCGCCGTCTCGCGCGGGAGGAGCCGGCCCGCGGGGACGCCGCTCGTGCCCGTGTTCGTGCTCGGATTCCTCGTGCTCGCCGGCGTGCGCACGACCGGCGTCCTGCCCGCGCGCGTCGTCGCGGATCTCGCCCGCCTCGACGTGCTGCTGCTCGCCGGCGGCATGGCGGGCCTCGGGCTGGGCCTGGAGCTGGCCCGGCTGCGAGGACTGGGCGTGCGACCGCTCGTGCTCGGGCTCATCTCCTGGCTCGTGATCGCGCTCGTGAGTCTGGCGCTCCTGACGTGGGTATGAGAGCTGGTTCAGAGTCCGTGGCGAGTCTCGAATCGCCTCGGTCTGCCGTGGCGCAGATGATCCGGCTCTCGAGGCAGACTGCCGGGTCGCTCGCTTCGAGGACCATCACGGTGAATTAAACGCCGATGCCGAGCACCGTCCTGCACCTCTCTCCGCATCCCGACGACGAAGTCGTGGGCATGCCGGCGACACTCATGGCGCTGCGCGACGCGGGCTGGCGCATCGTCAATCTCGCCTGCGGGCTCGGTCGGCCGGCACAGCACCAGCGCCGGCGTGCGGAGGTCGAGGAGGCGTGCCGCCGGGCCGGCTTCGAGCTGCTGCCGTGCGATCCCCCGCTGCCGCTGTCCGCGGGGGACGATCTCGGCGCCGCGGAGGAGGCGCTCGTGACCCTGCTCGCCGGAGTGCTTCCCGCGCTCGGCCCGGCGATCGTGTGCGGCCCCTCTCCGCACGACGGGCATCATGCGCACGAGCTCGTCGGCCGGGCCGCGCGCCGCGCGCTCGAGGCGCACCCCGGCGCGGCACCACCGCTCTGGCTGTGGGGGGTCTGGGCCGACCTGCCGTTCCCGACGTTGATCACTCCCTTCGGCGCCGGTCGCCTGGCAGACATCAAGCATGCGCTTGCGGCCCACGCCTCCGAGCAGGCCCGCCTGCCCCTCGACCGGCTGGTCGAGGCGCGAGCCGTGCTCGCCGCCGGCCTGGGCGAGGAGCGCATGTACGGCTCGGGTCTCGACGGCGATTCCTCGATCGAGCTGGCCGAGCTGCTCTGCGAGGTCGTGCTCGGCCCCGATGGGTGGAGGCTCGGATCGACGCGGCGCTTCGACGCCGAGGCGCCGCTCGCGTCTGCCTCCGAGCGCCCGATCGGCTGGTGGCTCGAAGCCGAGTCGGTCCACGCGCGCCTGCGCCGTGGCGAGCGGCCGCCGCGAGCTTCTCAGCGCACGTAGGTGCGCAGCGCGTCGCGCGCGATCAGGAACCCCCGCTTGACCAGCTCCAGGTCGCCTTCGAAGGCGCGGTCCTCGTGCTCGATCGAGATCCAGCGGTCGTAGCCCACGGCGTAGAGCGCGGCGCAGAAGCGGTCCCAGCGCACCTCGCCGAGCCCGGGCAGGCGCGGGACCTGCCAGTTCAGCCCGGCGCCCAGGACTCCGTGCTCCTGCAGCCCGCCGCGGTCGATCTCCATGTCCTTGGCGTGCACGTGCAGGATGCGGTCGGCGAAGTCGTAGACGACACGCTCGTAGTCGATCATCTGCCAGACCAGGTGCGAGGGGTCGAGGTTGAGCCCGAAGCCCGCCTCCGGGATGACGTTGAACATCTCGCGCCAGATGTGCGGCGTCCTCGCGAGGTTCGTGCCGAACGGCCACTCGTCGTCCGAGAACAGCATCGGGCAGTTCTCGATCGCGATCTTGACGCCCTTGCCGCGCGCGCGGTCGACGATGGGCGGCCAGATCTCCGCGAAGGAGCGGAGGTTCTCCGTCAGCGAGCGTTCCGGGTCGGCGCCGATGAACGTGCCCACGACCTCGACGCCGAGCAGCACGGCGGCGTCGATCACGCGCTCGAGATGCGCGCCGACCTCGGCGCGGTGGTCCGGGTCGGGATGCAGGTGGTTGGGGTAGTAGGCGAGCGATGAGATGTCGAGCCCACGGGCCGTGAGCATCTCGCGTATGGCCAGCGCGCCCGCTGCATCGAGGCGCTCGGCGTCGATGTGCGAGACGCCCGCGTAGCGGCGCTGCTCGCCCGTCCCGGCGGGCCAGCAGGCGATCTCCAGCGTGTCGAAGCCGTTCGCCCCTGCCCACTCGGCGACCTCGCCGAGCGTGAGGCCGGGGAACGCCGCCGTCAGCAGTCCGAGCTTCATGCCACAGCCTCCGTCCGATTGTGCATCGCGCGAGCCTAGCGCCAACCGTAGGATGCGCCGCTGTGACCTCGCACCTCGGACTCGATCTCGGCGGCACGAACATCAAGTGGGTCGTGCTCGACCAGGACGGCACCCCGCTCGCCGACGGCAGTCTGCCGACCGAGGCAGCCCGCGGGCCGGACCACGTGGTCGAGCGCCTGGCGGTGGCCGGGCACGCGGCGATCGAGGCCGCCGGGCCGATCGCGACGGCCGGTGTCGGCGTGCCGGGGATCTACGACGCCACGCACGGCAGCATCCGCTTCTTCACCAACCTCCCGGGGCCGTGGGCGGGTCATCCGCTCGGCGCCCCGCTGAGCGATGCGCTGGGCGTACCCGTCCGCCTGGTCAACGACGCTCGCGCCTTCACCCTCGCAGAGGCGCGCGTGGGGGCGGGCAAGGGCTGTGAGTCGCTCGTCGGAGTCACGCTCGGCACCGGCGTCGGCGGCGGCATCGTGCTCGACGGCCGCCTCGTGCTCGGCTTTCACGGCACGGCGGGGGAGATCGGGCACCAGGTGATCGACTGCACTCCCGGCGCGCCGCTTTGCGGGTGCGGCAACACCGGCTGCCTCGAGTCGTTCGTGCGTGCCGCGGCGCTGGCGAGCGCCGCCGGCACGGCTACCGCGGCCGACGCCTTCGCGGCCGACGAACGCGGCGATCCGCGCGCGCACGCCGCAGTGGAGCAGTGGATCGACTACCTCGCGATCGGCCTCGCAAACGTCGTCACGACCCTCACGCCGGAGCGCATCGTGCTCGGGGGCGGCGTCGCCTCCGCGGCGGCGCGCATCATCGTGCCCTTGCGCGATCGCCTGCGCACCCATGTGCACCTGACCGACCCGGAGCGCGTCGAGATCGTGTACGCGGCGCTCGGCGTGCGCGCGGGCGCCATCGGCGCGGCCCTGCGCGGCCTCGAGCGGGCGTAGCCCGCCGTCCCCCCGAACGACGGGCCCCGTTTCCCTGGCGCTCCTACGGTGTCGAAGCGAGCCGCTGCGCGCGGTCGATTCTGAGCCCGACCAACTCGAGGGCCTGCTCCCGATCCGTCGAACCGAGCGCGCCGAGCGCGTCGTGACGCCGAAGGGCGCTGGACGTGCCGAGGGTGCGCTCTCCGAGGCCGTACCTCAGATTGAGGCCCTCGCTGCGGATCGCGAGCGCCCGCCGCCAGGCCGGATCCGGCCCGCTCAGCTTGCCGTACGTGGCGTTGAGCCCCTCGCTGCGGACGTGCAGGGCCTTTTGCCATGCGGACTGATCTGCGGTCCCGGCGGATGCCGTGGCCGCGCCGACCGCAAGCGCCAGGCCAACCAGGACGCCCGTGCCGATGCCGATGCTCCGTGTGCTGGTACTGGCCATTTCGCCCTCCCATCGTGTACGGGCTTCCCGCGCCCCCGCTGACAGGAACGACTCTGGCCGACCGCGATCGCCGCGTCGTTGCCGCGCTCGACAGATGGTGTGTAACCGTCGTGACACAAGCGGGCGTTAGCTACCGCCGCCGGCGGGCGAGCGCGGAGACGTCGAGCAGGACGGTCCGGCCGCGGCCGAGTGAAACCGTTCCGCGCCCCTCTTCCTGGCGCAGCACGCGATTGACGGTCGCGCGCGACGTGCCCGCCAGACCGGCGATCTCCTCCTGGGTCAGCGGCAGCGTCACGGGCGCTGCCGGGTCTTCGCCGCCGTACGTCGTGGCGAGGTCGACCAGCCGCAGGCGCACGCGCGCCTCGGCGTCGACGTAGTAGGCCTCGACGACGCGCTGGGAGAGCCGCCGCACCTGCGCTGCGAGCAGCGCGACGAGCACGCCGTCGATGGCCGCATGGTCGCGGCGCAGGCGCGCGAAGTCCCTGCCGTAGACGGCGCGGGTCTCGCCGGCCTCGAGCGCCGTGACAGTTGTGGAGCGTGGATGCGGCTCGCCGACGAGCGCCAGCTCCCCGAAGGCCTCGCCCGTGCCGAGGATCGACAGGAGGGCGGTGTCGCCCAGTCTCGTTCGCAGGCGCGCGGCGAACCTGCCGCGCGTGATGAGGTGGAACGAGTCGGCGGGATCGCCCTCGTGGAACACGACCTCCCCGCGCGCAAAGGTGCGCCGCCGGGCGATCGACAGCACCGTCTCCATTTCCGCTTCCGGCACGTCCGCGAACAGGTTCCAGCGCACGGCTGCGAGGATACGCCTGCCCGCAGCGCCGCTCGCGGAGGGAGCGCCCTGCAGCCCGGGGTTTCCTACGCCAGGGAGCATGCTGGGTGGCGCGGTCGACTTCCGCGCCCTGCGTGCGTGCGAATGCCAGTCGTGGACGCCGATCGTCGATTCCTCGCGGACCGCCGCTGCCTGCTGTTTGACCGGCGAGGCGGGCGTACGTAGCCTGCGGATGCCGGCCAGCCGAGACGAGGAGCACCAGGGATGTCGGAGATGCATCGCGCCGTGATTCCGTACGAGTCGATCGACCCCCTGACCATCGGCGCGGCCGGCAACGACGAGCTCGTGTACCGGGACACGCTCGAGGTCGACATCCCTCAGGCCAACCTGCTCGCCGAGATCCGTCCGGAGGAGCCCGAGGCCGTGGCCGACGCGACCGCGGCGTCCGCTCACGCGCTCGAGCATCCGCATTCCGGCCCGCGCTTCAGCGAGCTCCTGAAGGCTGCCAACAGCGTTGCGATCGTGATCGACAACCAGTTCCGGCCCACGCCGCAGTCGCGCATCCTCCCCGCGGTCTTCGACGCGCTCGAGGCCGCCGGGATCGACGACGCCGTCGTCGTCTGCGCGAACGGCAAGGTCTTCCCGATGTCGGAGTCCGACACCGAGCAGAAGATCGGCAAGGACAACCTCGCGCGCATGGAGCGCATGGGCATCGCGTTCTTCCAGAACGACCCGCAGAACGAGGCGATGTACACGTTCATCGGCGTGTCCTCTCGCGGCACCCCGGTCTGGCTGCACAAGGAGGTCGCGAAGCGCGATCTCAAGATCACGATCGGCCAGGCGCAGTCGAACCACTGGGGCGCGGGGGGCGGTGGCAAGCTGATCCTCCCGGGCGTGACCTCGGACGAGACGGTCGAGTCCAATCACTGCGCGTTCGTGCCCTCGCCGCAGACGCACTACGGGGCCTACCGCGGCCCGATGCGCTCCGACATCGACGAGGTTGCGACGATGTGCGGCCTGCAGTGCACGATGAACGCGCTGCTGGACACGCGCGGGCGCGTGATCGACATCATCTTCGGCAAGCACCCCGACGCCCACCGCGCCGCGATCGAGAAGTTCAACGCGATCTACGCCTACGAGCATCCCGGCGAGCAGGCCGATATCGCGATCTGCGGCGTGTTCGCCCCCACCGACCACCTCTTCTTCCATACAGGTTGGGGCTGCATGTCAGCCGACTTCGTGCTCAGGGACGGCGGCGACATCATCTACTGCAGCCCGTCGCCCGGCGTGCACACGGCGATCGGCGATTTCCCGGGGCTCGCGCTCATGGATCTCATGAAGCCCTACATGCCGCCCTCGCCGGAGAACTACCAGCACGTGTTGCGGGACATCCACACGCGCACGATCCAGATGTGGGCCGGGTGCATCTGGGTGCCGATCTACGAGGTCATGACGCGCAAGCGCCTGACGATGGTGACGCTCGAGGAGAACCTCGCTATGGCCGCGGACATCGGCATGAACGCCACGACCTCCCTGGAGGACGCGCTCTCCTCGGCGATGGAGCGCCAGGGCGCCGGCGCGAAGGTCATCGTGCTGCCGTTCGCGCGCTACCAGCTGCCGCGCAACCTGATTCGCATGTCCTCCGACGAGACGCCGCCGGTGGGCGCCGTCGCGGGGGCGTGATTCGCGGCTCGACCACGATCGTAGAGATTCTCCGCCAGTTCCCGGACGGTGAGGCGGCGGAGCTGATGCGCAGGCTCTACTGGCCGTGCGCGCATTGCGGCGGTGCGCTGCGCGAGCCGCTGACGATGGCGGCCGTGCGCCACCGCAATCCTCCGCGCGCGGTGCTCGAGGCGTTCCGGGCCCTCGAGCGCGGCGATCTGAGCGACGAGCACGTCGCAGCCGCGGGCATCAAGGTCGCTCGCGCCGGGGGATTCCGCTGAGCGCCCTTCCCTGGCACAGCGAGATCGTGCCCTGGCCGCGGCGGCTGCGGGTGCGCTTCGGCGGCGAGACCGTGGCCGACACGCGCGGCGCCATCCTCCTGCGCCAGCATGGCTTCCTACCCGTGTTCTGGTTGCCGCGCGTCGACGTGCGCGTCGATCTGCTGGAGCCGAGCGACTGGACGACGGTATCGCCGTACCGCGGCACGGCGACCTACTGGCACCTGCGTGTGGGCGAGCGCACGGCCGAGAGTGCCGTCTGGACCTATGCCGAGCCCCGCGAGGGCTCGCCCGACACGCGCGGGTATCTCTCGTTCGACTTCCACTCGATGGACGCCTGGTACGAGGAGGAGGAGCGGATCTACGTCCACGCGCGCGATCCGTACCTGCGCGTCGATGCGCGGCGCTCCTCGCGAAGCGTCGCGGTCGAGGTCGGCGGCGTCCAGCTCGCCGACACGCGCCGGCCGGTGCTGCTCGACGAGACGGGCCTGATCACGCGGTACTACATCCCGCTCGCCGACGTCCGCGAGGAGCTGCTCGAGCCCTCGGAGACCTTCACCGAGTGTCCCTACAAGGGCCGCTGCGACTACTGGTCGGTGCGCACGGGCGCCGGGCTCTCGCTCGACGCCGCCTGGTGCTACCGATTCCCGCTGGCCGATGTCTCCGCCATCGCCGGGCACGTCTGTTTCTGGCAGGAGCGCGAGGACACCGTGGTGCGCGTCGACGGCGAGGTCCTGCCGCGGCCGCTCGGCGCTCCCGGAGGCGATGGCGCCGAGGCGCTCCCTCCGTGGCGCGCCCGGTACGTGGTGCCGCCGCCGGCGAGCATGCGCGGCGTCCCGGCGGGCGGGCTGCAGCGCGACCACGCCCGCCCGAACAATCGTTCCGAGGGCCCGCCGGACGGGGTGATGGACATGGCCCGCGAACGCGCCGGCGGCCCTCGGCTCTGGCGCTACTAGCCGGCTCTGACCCCGCGTGTTGCGGGCCTGACCCATCCTGTTGCGCGGCGCGAGCGGGTCAGACCTCCGGGGGCTCGCCGATTGCGTGGACTTCGACCTGCTGGTTGACCGGCGCCCCGCCCGGGCCGGGCGTGGCCGAGATGCGCGTGGCGATCTCGACGGCACGCTCCGGCGATGCCACGTCGACGACCCAGTAGCCGGCCAGGAAGTCCTGCGCGCCGCTGCGCAGGCCGTCGCGGACGAGCGGCTTCCCATCCGCCTGGGCGCGCACGGTTCGGACCCCGGACGGGCCGCTCAGCCCGTTCAGCTCGAGGAGCTCTCCCGAGTCGCGCAACTCCGCGTCGAGCGAGCGCATGAACTCGACCATCCTCTTGAAGTCCTCCTTCGACCAGGAGGCGAGCGCGTTCCAGCCCTTCTGGTCGCCGTGGATCAGCAGCATGTGCTTCACGCGAGGTAGGCGTCGAGGCGATCGAAGCTCATGCCCATGCCGTCCTTCATGCCAGTCCCCAGGGCCGCGTCGCGGGCTTCCCTCGATGGGTAGAGCATCGTCGCCGTGACAAGCGTCATGCCGTCTTCGTCGCTGAAGACGGTGGTGTTGAGCGTCTCGGGCCAGTCGCCGCCCCACTGCTCGGTCGCCACGAGGCGCCCGGGCGACGCGACCTCCCGATAGACGCCGCGCATGTCCAGCTCCGACCCGTCCTCGGCTCGCCACACGAAGTGCCAGGAGCCGCCTGGACGGAGGTCGACCTCGCATACGGGCATCGTCCAGCCGGGCGGGCCGAGCATCCACCTTGTGATGTGCTCGGGCTTCGTCCAGCAGTCGAAGACGAGCTCGCGCGGCGCGTCGACGACGCGTGTGACCTCGATCTCGGTGTCGGAGGGAGTCGCGAACCCGGTCGCGCCGAGCCTATTGGCTGTCGTCATCGTCGAGCTCCTTCTGCTTGAGGTGGCGGAGGTAGTCGTCGAGCCGCTCGTAGCTCGCGTCCCAGAAGCGGCGGTAGTGCTCGGCCCATTCGGCGACCTCCTCGAGCGGCGCCGCCTCGAGCCGGCACGGCCGCCACTGTGCTTCCCGGCCGCGCACGATCAGGCCGGCGCGCTCGAGCACGCGCAGGTGCTTCGAGACGGCAGGGCCGCTCATGGCGAACGGTGCCGAGAGCTCCTTGACGGTCGCCGCCCCGTCCGCGAGACGCGCCAGGATCGCCCGGCGCGTGGGGTCGGAGAGAGCCGAAAAAGTGAGGCTGAGGGTATCGGTCGCCATCCGTATCGAACCATTCGGTTATCTAACTGATTGGTTTTATACACTCCGCTCCCGAGGCTGTCAAGCGGATCGTCAGTCGCCCGGGAGCTCCCGCACGAGCTCGTCCCGGAAGGCCAGCAGGCCCGCGATGCGCGGCAGCTGGGGAATCGTGAAGCGGTAGGTCCAGGCCACGTCCGGGTGGAGCTCACCGTCGATGCGCGCACCGAACCAGACCGCGCTGCCCATGTAGGGCGACGTCGTCGTCGTCTCGCTGGGCTCGAGCAGGTCGAGGCGCACGTCGGCCTGCGCGAGGTAGAACCGGGTCGGCGCACCGGTCTCGAAGACCGCCATCGGGCGGGTCGACTCCGCCAGCGTCTCGCCCCCCAGCGTCACCTGCACGTGACGCGAGCTCGCGATCGCGTCGACGCGGTGGTAGATGTCGCGCGGGTGCCCCGGCACGGGCTCGTCCTCCTCGAGGAACACCTCGACGTGCGCGTTGTCGAGCAGCGCATAGCCTGCTGCGCCGGTCAGCGGGTCGCCAGGCCGTGTCGGGCAGCGCGGCCCGCTCGATGTCGGATTCGGGAAACGCGTAGGCCGGCACGGCATCGCTCGAAAGGACGAGCAGCGCCGAGCGCGAATCGGCGACGGTGCGGCCACCCGCGGCGAGTGCGCGCACGCGCCAGGTCACGGGCTCGAGCGACAGCGGTGCCACGGCACGATGGTAGCCTCGCCCGATGCCCGGAGTCCTCGACAGCTTCAAGCTCGACGGTCGCGTCGCCTGCGTCACCGGCACCACGCGCGGCATCGGCCAGACCGCGGCCGTCGCGCTGGCCGAGGCGGGCTGCGACATCGTCCACATCGACCGGCGCGACCCCGCGGTCACGCGGACGACGGTGGAGGCGCTCGGTCGCCGCAGTGCGCTCGTCGAGCTCGACCTCGAGCAGGCGGATGCGGATGCATGCGAGCGCGCGATCCAAGCGGCCGCGGCCGTCTTCGGCCGACTGGACATCCTGATCAACTCCGCGGGCGCCATGGCGAGGGGCGCCGTGCTCGACGTCGCGGCGGACGAGGCCGAGCGCGTGCTGCACGTCGACCTCCACTGCGTGCTCGCGCTCTCACGCGCCGCCGGTCGCGGCTTCGTGCAGCAGGGCAGCGGCGCGATCGTCAACGTCGCCTCGGTGCTGGCGTTCCAGGGCGGCGTGCTCGTCTCCGCCTACGCCATCGCAAAGCACGGAGTACTGGGCCTGACCCGCGCCCTCGCCAACGAGTGGGCGCCGCACGGCGTGCGCGTCAACGCCCTCGCGCCCGGCTACATCGCGACGGACTTCAACCAGCGGCTGCGTGCCGATCCGGTGCGCTTCAAGGAGCTCACCGAGCGCATCCCGGCGGGTCGCTGGGGCTCGCCGGACGATCTCGCGGGCGCGTTCGTCTTTCTCTGCTCCCCCGCGAGCAGCTACGTGAACGGCACCGTCCTGACGGTCGACGGCGGCTGGATGAGCCGCTGATGCAAACGCGCGTAGGCTGCCCAGCGTGAAGCCCAACCGCTCCATCCCGGCGAGCCAGGTCGTTCCCGTTCTCGTCTATCCGGACGTACGCGAGGCCGTCGCCTGGCTGGCCGAGGCATTCGGGTTCGCCGAGCGCGTCCGCATCGGCGAGAACCATCGCGCGCAGCTCAGATTCGGCGACGGCGCGGTGATCGTCGCCGACGTCCGCCGCGATCGCCGCCCTCCCCGCGCGGGTGAGGTGACGCACTCGGTGCGAGTCCGCGTGGATGACGTGCACGCCCACTGCGAACGGGCCAGGGCGCACGGCGCGCGCATCCTCGAGGAGCCTCGAGACTTCGAATACGGCGAGCGAGAGTACGCGGCCGAGGATTTCGCCGGGCACCAGTGGACGTTCTCCGAGACGCTCGCCGACGTCGCCCCCGAGGAATGGGGCGGCACGCTCGTCGATCCCGGCTAGCGGCGCAATCCTGCCGGATGCCGGTGAGGCCCACTTCTGCCGGCGTACCCGGGAGAAGCGTCAGCCCTGCCGGGGCGCCGACAGCCGGCCGACGAACGCGACGTTCAGGTTGCCCGACCGGAACGGATCGGTGTCGATCGCCGCGTGCGTGTAACCGGCGCTTCGCACCGCCTCGCCGATCGCGCGGCGCAGCCCGGCGTCGGACAGGGCGCGCGAGAGGTCGGGCTCGGGCAGCTCGAGCTTGCCGAGCTCGCCGTGGTGGCGCACGCGCAGCACCGGGAAGCCGAGCGCACGCACTGCCTGCTCGGCAGCGTCGATGCGCGCGAGCGTCGGGGGATCGACGGGCGTGCCGTAGGGCACCCGCGAGGCGAGACACGGGCTGGCGGGCTTGGCGGCGCTCGGGACCCCGAGCTCGTGCGCCAGCGCGCGCACGTCGGCCTTGCCGAGGCCGGCCTCCAGCAGCGGATGCACCACTCCGTGCTCGCCGGCCGCCACGAGGCCCGGGCGCCAGTCTCCCTCGTCGTCGGCGTTCGCGCCGGATGCCAGCGCCGCATATCCGCGCTCCGATGCGAGTGCGGCGAGAGCGTCGTAGAGCTCGCTCTTGCAGTGGTAGCAGCGGTCCCTGTCGTTGGCGCGATAGCCGGGCCTGGCGAGCTCGTCGGTTGTGATGACCTCATGAGCGATGCCGACGGCCTCGGCCACGGAGCGCGCGCCCGCGAGCTCGCCGCTCGCGAGCGCCGGAGAGACGGCCGTGACGGCCAGGGCGCGGTCGCCCAGCGCGCGACGGGCGAGTGCGGCGACGAGCGAGGAGTCGACGCCGCCCGAGAGCGCGACGACGACGCTGCCGAGCTCGCGCAGGCGGGCCTCGACTCGCTCCTGGGCGTTCACGCGTCCGCCTCCGCGGCGGCCAGCGCCGCTGCCCAGACGCTCTTGACGGGTCGCCCGAGCGCGGCGGCGGCGCGCGCGCAATCGTCGTGCTCGGGCGCGAGATTCACGACCTCGCCGTCCAGCAGGCCGAGCTTCACGCGCACGCCGTGGCCGTCGACCGTGACGTCGCGGAAGCGGCGCTCCAGCTCGAGCCGCTGATGGCGCGACATGCGCACGCCCAGCGCGGTCGTCTCGCGCACGATCGCCTCGGCCACAGCGCGGGCGTCGTCGGGCCGCGCCAGCGCAGCGAGCACGACGCCCGGCCTTCCCTTCTTCATCTGCACCGGCGTCGTCCAGACGTCCAGCGCGCCCGCGGCGAATGCGCGCGCGGCGGCGTCGGGAACGATCTCGCCCGGCGTGTCGTCGAGGTTCGTCTCGATCACGACGACCTCGCCGCCGCCCGCGGTGGGCTCGCTCAGCTCGCCGACCAGGACGCGCACGATGTTGGGCACCTGCGGCGTGTCGCGAGCACCCGCGCCGTAGCCCGTGCCTCCAGGATCATCGGCGGGAGGGCGCCGTAGCGCTCGACGGTCGCTGCGAACAGGGCGGCTGCGGTCGGGGTCACGAGCTCGACGCCCAGGTCGAGCGGGACGAGCGGCGCGCCACGCAGCAGCTCGAGCGTGGCGGGCGCCGGAAGCGGCAGCCGGCCGTGCGAGGCCTCGACGAAGCCGCGCGAGCAGGGGATGGGGGAGCACTCGACGCGATCGATGCCGAGCTCCTCCAGGGCCAGCGCCACGCCGCAGACGTCGGCCAGCGCGTCCAGTCCGCCGACCTCGTGGAAGTGCACCAGCTCGGGCTCGCTGTCGTGCATGCGCGCCTCGGCCTCGGCCAGCAGCCGGAAGGAGTCGTGCGCGCGGCGCGCCGCCCGTTCCGGTAGGCCGGCGGCGTCGATCAGCTCGCGCATGTCGCCGAGGTGCCGATGCACATGCTCCTCGGCCGGCATCACGACCTCGACGCGTCGCGCGGCGATGCCGTGCCGCACCGCTCGGCCCACCCGCAGGTCGAGCCCGTCGATCCCCAGCGCGCGCACGTGCCCGGCCATCCGCTCGGCGCCGGCCCCGGCATCGATCAGCGCCGCCAGCAGCATGTCGCCCGCAGCCCCGCCGACGCAGTCGATGTACGCGACGCGGGTCACGAGGCGCCCGCCGCCCGCCGGGCGATGCGCGCGGCGATCGTCCCGGCGCCGAAGCCGTCGTCGATGTTGACGCAGGCGACGCCCGCGGCGCAGGAGGAGAGCATCGCGAGCAGCGCAGTCACGCCTCCGAAGGAGGCGCCGTAGCCCGTGCTCGTCGGCACGGCGATCACGGGCGCGGGCACGATGCCGCCGACGACGCTGGCGAGCGCGGCGTCCATGCCGGCGACGACGATCACGCAGTCGGCCTCGCGCAGGGCGGGAGCGACCGAGAGGATGCGGTCGAGCCCGGCCACCCCGCAGTCCTCGTGCAGCGCGACGTGCGTGCCGCACAGCTCGGCGCGGATGCGGGCCTCGTGCGCCGCGGGAGCATCCGACGTGCCGGCCGAGACGATCACGACCCGGCCCGCAGGCGCGAGAGGCGCGACGGGGATCCAGGCGCAGCGGGCGCGCTCGTGCTCCAGCGCGCCCGGATCCACGCGGCGCACGGCCGCGCGGGCGGCGGCATCGGCGCGGGTCACGAGCACCGAGCTCGCGCCGCCCTCGCGCAGCGCCCGCACGATGGCCTCGATCTCGGCGGGCGTCTTTCCCTCCGCCAGCACCGCTTCCGGAGCTCCCTGGCGCGCGTCCCGCTCGAGGTCGACCTTTGCGAAGCCGAGGTCGGCGAAGCTCACGCGCTGAGCGCCCCCGCGCCCGCCGCGAGCGACGAGCCGTGCGAGACCTCGCTCGCGGCCCGCACAACGAGCGCACCCAGGCGGTCGACGCCGAGCTCCTCCAGCCTGAAGAGCGGCACGCAGATGTTGATCGAGGCGACCGCCCGGCCGTGCGCGTCGATCACGGCGGTGCCGACGCCGCCGACATCGTGCCGGAAGCCGCCGCGGTTGATGGCGAACCCGCGCGTGCGCACGCACTCGAGCTCGGCTTCGAGCCGCTCGAGGGTGGGGATCGAGGCCGCCGTCGGGCGCGGCAGCGGGCTCGGCAGCAGCGCGCGGACGCGCTCGAACGGCAGCAGCGCCAGCTGGGAGAGGCCGCCCGAGACGCAGTGCGCCGGCGCGCGCTGGCCCATCGTGCCGACCGAGCGCACCGGCTTGGAGGACGGCACCTGCTCGACGTACACCACGTCGGAGCCCTCGAGCACCGTCAGCTGAACCGTCTCGCCGGTCTCGTCGCGCAGTGCCTCCATCGCGGGGAGGGCCTCGCGTCGGACGTCGAAGCTCGTGTGCACGCCCGTCGCCAGGAGCAGGCAGCGCGGCCCGAGGCGGTACGACGAATCCTGGTTCTGCACGACGAATCCGCGGGCCTGCAGCGTGCGCGCCAGCCGGAACGCCGTGGCCTTCGCGCAGCCGGTGCGGTTGGCGAGCTCGGTCGCTCCGAGCGGCCCGTGTCGTGCCAGCTCCTCCAGCAGACGGAGCGCCCGGTCGACGGAGGAGAGGCCGGTTCCCTCGGCGGTCGCCACGGCGCGAGGATAGCGCGTTCCGGCTCGCGGCACCTGTTTATCATCCCGGAACGTGGCGACCCGGACACGTCCACGTGAGCAGGCGCCCGGACACGTCGGCAGCCCGGCGCTGCGAATCGAGGACGACGCCCTGCTGCGAGGACAGGGCTGGTTCATCGACGACCTCGATCCGCTGCCCAACATCGCCTGCGCGGCCGTCGTGCGATCGCCGTTCGCGCACGCGCGGATCGGCGCGATCGATGCCGCTGCAGCGCTCGCGCTGCCGGGCGTGATCGGCGTGGTGACCGGCGCCGACGTCGCAGCGCACTCGCGCCCGTTCGGCTCCGCGCTGGGACCGGGCATCGTCCATCACGCCGCCGCAGTCGACGTCGCCCGCTACGTCGGCGAGCCCGTGTGCGTCGTCGTGGCGCGCGACCGATACCTCGCCGAGGATGCCGCCGAGCGCGTGCTGGTCGACTACGCGCCCCTGCCGGTGGCCGCGAGCGTCGAGGCCGCCATCGCCGAGGGCGCGCCCCTGCTGCATCCCGCGATCGGCTCGAACGTCGTCAGTGATCGCTCGTTCCGCTACGGCGACCCCGAGGCGGCCCTGGCGAGCGCCGCCCACGTCGTGCGCGAGCGTTTCCGCCACCCGCGCTCGTCGGCCACGCCCGTCGAGTGCTACGGCGTGATCGCGCACTGGCAGGCGGGCGGCGTGACGGCCTGGGCGAACTTCCAGGGGCCGTTCACGCTGCACGGCGTCGCCGCGGCGGCGCTCGGCATTCCGGCCGCGAAGCTGCGGCTGCTCACGCCTTCCGAGAGCGGGGGCTCCTTCGGCACCAAGGCGGCGGTCCTGCACGCAGTCGTGCTGATGGCGATCGCGTCGCGCCTGCTCGGTGTGCCGGTGCGCTGGACTGAGGATCGCAACGAGCATCTGCTGGCGGCCTCGACGGCCACCGAGCGGACGAGCGAGGTCGAGGCCGCGTTCTCCGCGGAGGGCCGGCTGCTCGCGTTGCGGCTGGATCTGATCGACGAGGTCGGCGCGTACGTGCGCGCACCCGAGCCGGCCACCCTCTACCGCATGCACGGCTGCCTCACCGGCGCCTACGACGTCCAGGACCTCGCGGTGCGCAGCCGAGTCGTCGTCAGCAATCGCGCACCTTCCGGTCTCAACCGGGGCTTCGGCGGTCCGCAGCTCTACAGCGCGCTCGAGCGCACGATGCACATCGCCGCCCGGCGCCTCGGGATCGATCCCGCCGAGCTCGCGCGCCGCAACCTCGTGCAGGCCCGGCAGATGCCCTACCGCGCCGCGGCCGGGGCCGTCTACGACTCCGGCGACTACCCGGCCTGCCTCGATCGCGCGCTCGAGCTGGCGGGCTACGACCGGCTGCGCGCAGAGCAGGCAGCTGCCAGGGCCGAGGGGCGCCTGCTCGGCATCGGGCTCGCCTGCGTGGTCGAGCCGAGCGTCTCCAACATGGGCTACATCACGCTCGTGGAGCGTGCCGAGCAGCGCGCGGCCGGGCTCCCGAAGAGCGGGAACGCGGAGGGCGTCACGATCGTGATGGGTGCGCAGGGAGGCGTCACGCTGCGCCTCACGACCACGCCGCAGGGACAGGGCCACCGCACCGTGGCGGCACAGGTGGCGGCCGACGTCCTCGGCCTCGACCCGGAGCAGATCGACGTCCGCACCGAGGCCGATACGGCGGCCAATCCGTGGACGGTGTCATCCGGCAACTACTCGAGCCGCTTCGCGGCGATGGGCGCGTCCGCGGTGCATCTCGCGGCGACGCGGCTCGCCGATCGCCTGCGCGCCCTCGCCGCACCCGGGCTTGGTTGCACACCCGAGGACGTGGAGCTCGCGGGAGGGGTGGCACGGGCACGCGCACGCGGCGCGGGCGCGCCCGGCATCCCGCTGCGCCGGCTCGCCGGAGCCGCGCACTGGCACCCCAGCGACCTCACCGGCACGGCCGCCGAGGGGCTCGCGCTGACGGTCACCTACACGCTGCCCATCTCGCCGCCCGACGACGACGACCGCGTCAACTCCTCGGCCTGCTACGGGTTCGTGGCCGACGTGTGCGTCGTCGAGATCGACCCGGAGACCGCGGAGATCGCCGTGCGCTCATACGTGACGGTGCACGACGCCGGCCGGCTGCTCAACCCGCTGCTGGCCGACGGCCAGGTGCGCGGCGGCCTCGCGCACGGTCTCGGTGCCGCGCTGCTCGAGGAGCATCGCTACGACGAGCACGGCAACCTCATGACGGCGACCTTCCTCGATTACCTCCCGCCGACGGCGACGGAGCTGCCACGGGTGGTTTCGGCGCACCTCGAGTCGCCCTCGCCGCTGACGCCGCTCGGAGCCAAGGGGCTCGGGGAAGGCACCACGATGAGCGCGCCGGCGGCGATCGCAAACGCCGTCGCCGACGCGCTCGGCGTCGACCACGTGGAGTTGCCGGCCACGCCGCAGCGCATCTGGGCGCTGCTGTGAAGCCGGCGCCCCTGCGGCTCGAGCGCCCTCGCTCGCTCGAGGAGGCATTGGCGCTACTGGCCGAGCACGGCGACGACGCCAAGGTCATCGCCGGCGGTCAGAGTCTCGTGCCGCTGCTCAATTTCCGGCTCGCTGCGCCGGCAGTGCTCGTCGACCTCGGCCAGGTGCCGGCGCTCGCGATGGTCGACGTCGCCGACGGTGCCGTGCGTGTCGGTGCGCTGTGCACGCAGCGGGCGCTCGAACGGCACGCCGGTGCGCGCGCCGCCTGCCCGTTGCTGGGGCTCGCGCTGCCCTACGTGGGGCACGTGGCGACGCGCAACCGTGGCACGGTGGGGGGCTCCATCGCGCATGCTGATGCCGCGGCGGAGCTGCCGCTGGTGCTGCAGACGCTGGGCGGAGAGGTCGAGGTCACGGCGTCCTCGGGCGCCCGCCTCGTGGCGGCGGAGGAATTCTTCGTCTCGCATCTGACGAGCTGCCTCGAGGCGGACGAGATCGTGACCGAGGTGCGTTTCCCATCCGTCGCCGACGGCTGGGGCGCGGGCTTCGCCGAGGTCGCCCCGCGCCACGGCGACTACGCGGTGTGCGCCGTCGCCTGCGCGCTGCGCGTCGAGGGCGGCGTGGTCAGCGAAGCGCGCCTCGGAGCGGCCGCGGTGTCCGACCGGCCGCTGCGCTTGCCTGCGGCCGCCCGGATGCTGGCAGGCTCGCGCTGCGAACCGGAGGCGCTGGCAGCCGCCGCGGAGGACGCGCGTCGCGCAGTCGAGCCGAGCGACGGGCTGCATGCCTCCGCCGAGTACCGGCGGCATCTCACAGGCGTGCTCGTGCGCCGCGCCGCCACGAGGGCGTACGAGATGGCGGCGGCGTGAGAGACCTCTCGCTCACGGTCAACGGTCGCCGCGTGCGCGAGCTCGTCGAGGATCGACTCCTGCTGTCGGATTTCCTCCGGCACTCCCTCGGCCTGCGCGGCACGCACGTCGGCTGCGAGCACGGCGTCTGCGGCGCCTGCACGGTGCAGCTCGATGGCCGCGCCGTGCGGTCCTGCCTGATGCTGGCCGCCCAGGCCGAGGGCTGCCACGTCGAGACGGTCGAGTCGCTGGCAGATCCGGAGGGTCCCCTCTCGCCGCTGCAGGACTCGTTCCGGCGTCACCACGCCCTGCAGTGCGGCTTCTGCACGCCCGGGATCCTCATGAGCGCCGGCGAGCTGCTGGCCACTCGCGGCACCCCGACGCGGCGGGAGATCGAGGAGCTGCTCTCGGGCCATCTCTGCCGCTGCACGGGCTACGAGTCGATCGTGGACGCCATCGCCGAGGTCGCCGGGACCAGCGAGTGAATCTCGGCGAGCATCTCCTGGCGTGCGCTGAGCGCCATCCGGGCGCCATCGCGCTCGTCGACGGCGAGCGTCGCGCGACGTACGGCGAGTTGCTCGCCGAGGTCCGGGGCGCCGCCGGCGGACTGGCCGCGCGCGGCGTGCGGCCGGGCGACCGCGTGGCGGCGACGCTCAGGAACCGCTTCGAGACGGTGATCCTGTACTGGGCGTCGCAGTGGCTGGGCGCCGTGTTCGTCCCGCTCAACTGGCGCCTGCGTCCCGACGAGCTGACCTACTGCGTGGCCGACTGCGGAGCTCGCGTGCTGGCGATCGAGGGAGCCTCGGCCGAGGCCGCCGAGGCCGTGCCCGCCGTGCCGCTGATCGCGGTCGCGGATGCACCGGCAGGCGAGCCGCTCGAGGCGGCGGATGGGCCGGCGCTCCCATCCGCGGCCGGCGAGCAGGAGACGGCGCTGATGCTCTACACCTCGGGCACGACCGGGCGGCCGAAGGGCGTGCCCCGCTCACACCGTGCCGAGCGCTCAGCCGCCCTCGCGCAACTCGTGCAACTGGAGCTGCGAGCCGGCGACCGCACGCTCGGCGTCATGCCGCTCTACCACACGATGGGCATGCGGTCGCTGCTGTCGGCGAGTGCCTGCGGCGGGCGCTTCTGCAGTCTGCCGGAGTTCCGCGCCGACGCCGCGCTGGACGTGGTGGAGCGCGAGCAGCTGACCTCGCTCTACCTGGCGCCGACGCTCTTCCACGATCTCGTGGCCGCGCAGCGCGAGCGGCCGCGCGACGTCTCGAGCGTGCGCGCGCTCGCCTACGCCGGCGCGCCGATGTCCGCCGTGCTCGTCGAGCGCTGCGCCGAGGTCTTCGCCCCGCAGGCTTTCGTCAACCACTACGGCTCGACCGAGATCTACACGTTCACGATTCACGGCGATCAGCGTGCCAAGCCCGGCTGCGCGGGACGGGCCGCGCTGAACGCGCGGATCCGCCTCGTCCGCCCCGTCGAGGGCGCCTCGCCGGCCGACGTCGTCGCGCCGGGCGAGGTCGGGCAGGTGGCCTGCGCGCTCTCGAGCGACGAGTCCTTCTCCGGCTACTGGCAGCGACCCGATGCAGACGCTCGGCAGATCAGGGGCGGCTGGTACTTCCCCGGCGATCTCGGCCAGGTGGACGCCGACGGCGACCTCTACCTCGTGGGCCGCATCGACGACATGATCGTCTCTGGCGGCGAGAACGTGCACCCGCTCGAGATCGAGGAATGGCTCGTGCGCCACCCGGCCGTGGACGAGGCTGCGGTGGTGGGCGAGCAGGACGAGCGCCTCGGCCAGCGCGTCGTCGCCTACGTCGTGCGCGCCGGAGAGGTCACGCCGGATGCGCTCGACGCCCACTGCCTGGCCTCGCCGACGCTCGCCCGCTTCAAGCGGCCGCGCGACTACCGTTTCGTCGACGCGCTGCCCAAGAGCGCGTCGGGCAAGCTCTTGCGCCGCCTGCTGCGCACGACCGAGGGAACCACATGAGCTCCTACGACGGCTTCCGCCTGGCGCGCGAGAGCGACCGCGGCGTCGCGACGATCACGCTCGACGTGCCCGGCAAGCTCAATCGCGTGAGCATGGCTGCTCGCGGCGAGCTCGCCCGCGTCTTCGCCGAGCTCGGCGAGGACGACGGCGTGCGCGTCGTCGTGCTGCGCGGCGCGGGCGACCAGGCCTTCACCGCAGGTGGCGACGTCGGCATGTTCATGGAGCACGACGGCGAGGCGCTCTCGAAGCTGCACGTCGACGTCGGCGCGCCCGAGCGCTGCCCGAAGCCCGTGATCGCGCAGCTGCACGGCTATTGCTTCGGCGTCGGGCTCGAGCTCGCGCTGGCCTGCGACTTCCGTGTCGCGAGCGACGACGTGCTGCTCGCACTGCCGGAGCTCACGCTCGGGATGATCCCCGGGTCCGGCGGGGCCTCGCGGCTCGTCAAGCTGATCGGCGCCTCCCGCGCGAAGGATGTCGTCATGCGGGGGAGACGCGTCTCGGCGGCCGAGGCGCAGGACTGGGGACTGCTCTGCGAGGTCGTCCCCGCGGACGGCCTGGGAGCGGCCGTGGCGAGCCTCGCGGACGAGCTCGCGGCCCGCCCGGCGCTCGCGCTGCGCACCGCCAAGCGCGTGATCGGGCAGGCGCAGGACGCGCCGCTCTCGGTCGCCATGGAGCTCGAGGGACTCGCGTACGGGTTGTTGCGCGGAACGCACGACTTCGCCGAGGGGGTGTCGGCGTTCGTCGAGAAGCGGAAGCCGCGGTACGAGGACAGGTGAGTGGCGACGGTGCGCTGCGGGGACGCCTCGCCCTGATCGTCGCCGTCGGGCTCGCCGCCCTCACGCTGCGGCCGCAGCTGGTGGGGCTCGGCCCGGTCCTGCCGCGGGCCCAGCACGCGCTCGGCGTCAGCCACTCCGTGGCGTCGCTGCTCTCCGCGATCCCGGTGATCGGCATGGGCGTGTTCGCGCCGGCCGCAGCGCCGCTGGCCGCGCGGGTCGGGGCCATCCGCGCGGTCACCTTCGCTCTGGCCCTGATCGCCGGCGGAGGCGTGGCGCGCGCCGTCCTGCCCGGGGCGTTCGCCGTGATCGCGCTGACCGTGCCGATCGCCGTCGGCATGGGCCTGGGCAACGCGCTCATGGTGGTGGCGGTCAAGGAGCGCTTCGCGGACCGGCCGCTGCTCATCACCGGCGTCTACGCCAGCGGCATCCAGGTCGGTGCCGCGATCACGACGGCGCTCGCCGTGCCGCTGGCCGTCCTCGGCGGTTCCTGGCGCGCGCCGATGCTGGTCTTCTCGCTCGCGGCCGCCGGCTCGCTCGCCTGGTGGCTCGCGGCCACGCGCGGAGGCGGTCCCCGCCCGGTCGGCAGGCGCGCGCACTTCCCGTTGCGGAAGCCCGTCGCCTGGCTCTTCGTGGCGCTCTTCGCGACGTCGGCCTGCGTCTACTACGGCTACGCGGCCTGGTTGCCGGACGCGTTCACGGAGCGCGGCTGGTCGGACGCGCACGCCGGTCAGCTCGTCGTTGCCATCAACGTCTTCGCGATCTTCTCGTCGGTGTCCGTGACGCTCGTAGGCGACCGCTTTCCGGCTCTCCCGGCGCGCGCTACTGACGCCACCCGGCGTGTTTCTCGCCGCGGGTGCGCTCGGCATCGCGCTCGACCCGTCGCACGCGCTGCTCTGGTCCTGCGTGCTCGGCATCGGCAACGGCGCGATCTTTCCGCTGATGATGACGCTGCCGCTCGACGCGGCCGATCGGCCCGAGCAGGTCGCGGGGGTCGTCGGCATGATGCTGGGCATCGGCTACTGCGCGGGCGCGCTCTCGCCGATCGCGATCGGAGCCCTGCGCGACTCGACCGGCTCCTTCGACTCGGGCCTGTGGCTGCTCGCCCTGACAGCGGTCGGCGTGCTCGTCTGCTGCGCCTCCTGCTCACCGGCGCGGCTCGCCCGCGGTGTGCGCGAGCTCAGGTCGCCGGACGCAGGACGAGGCTCCCGAGTCGCGTGAGGCCATCGTCGAGCGCGAGCTCGAGCTCGACGTCCCCGCGAGGGCCGGGCAGGCGGAGCGTGCTCGTGGTCTCGCCGTCGCCGCCGATCGCCTCGGGCTCGCCGAACGGGCCGAAGAGCGCCGCCGCCACGCGCAGGGCGCGCAGCGCCTCGGCGGCGTCGGCACCGGGCGCGAGCAGCTCGCCGAGCGCCGCGGCATCGGGCTCGCTCGCGAGTCGGGCCGCCTCGGCCGCGAGCTCGCCCAGCCTGCCGGCCGGAGGCAGGACGGACTCGACCGAGAGCGTCTGCACGAGCGGCGGCACGGTCGGCGCCAGCGTGATCGCGAGCTCGACGTGGCCGCGCTCACCGCGCATCCGCCAGCGCCCGCGCAGCGCGTCCTCGGCGTCGATGTCGCCTTCGCGCGCGAGTGCGCCGTGGCGCTCGCTCGAGCGCTGCCAGTTCCTGGCGCCGTTCGCGCAGCGGGCGATCGAGATCGACGTTGGGCGCGAACAGCCGCGCAGCCGCGTCGTCGTCCCAGCGGCGGACGAGCTCCTCCACGGCGTCGCGGGCAGCCGGCAGCCCGGGGTCGCGGCGCATCGCCCGGAGCGGCAGCGCAGCCTCGCGGGAGACCAGCGCAAGCGCCCGCCGCACCGGGCCCTCGCATTGCGCGTAGGTGACGTTCGCGAGCACGATCACGCTCAGGCCGAGGTCGGGCACCCAGCGCATCAGGGAGCCGAATCCGGGCAGGCCGCCGGGATGCCCGACGTGGCGCTGGCCGTCGCGCTCGTGCCAGATCATCAGGCCGTAGCCATAGCCGCCGGCGATGACGCCGGGTGGCTCGGCCAGCGAGGGCCATTCGACCCGGGGCGCGAACGCGCTGCGCGCGCGCGACATCTCGCGCAGCACCGCGCGGCTGACGGGCGCATCCTCGGCCGCGTCGCGCGGTGGCTCCGCGCCCAGGAACACCCCGCTCCAGCGCGCCAGGTCGCGCACGCTGCTGTAGAGGCCGCCGAGGGCGGAGAAGTAGCCCCCGTCTGCCAGCGGCACCTCGGCCGTGAACCCGTCGCCTGCCGGGCGGTAGCCCGTCGCGACCCGCTGCGGCGCAAGCTCGGCCGCGCTCCACACCGTGGAGCGCAGCCCGAGTGGCCCGAGCACGCGCTCGCGCACGACGTCCTGATGGCGCTGTCCCGTGACGGCCTCGATCACGCGCCCCAGCACCGCCCAGCCGTAGTTGGAGTACTCGAAGGCCGTGCCGGGTGCGCGCGAGCGGGTCGCGCCGCGGGCGAACAGCTCTGCGCTCACGCGGGCGTTGTCGTCGGCCATCAGGCGATCGGCCCAGGGGTCGTCCTGCGGCAGCCCGGCGTCCATCGTCAGGAGCTGGCGCACGGTGACGTCCGGCGCGTCCGGCCCGGCCTGCGCCAGCGCACCCAGGTCGGCTGCCAACTCGGCCAGCGGCGCGTCGATGTCGAGCCTGCCCTCCTCGCGCAGCGAGAGCACGACCATCGCCACGAAGCTCTTCGTCATCGAGCAGATGCGGAACGCCGTGTCGGCATCCGGCGCGGCGCCCGATTCGAGCTCGCGCACCCCGCAGCCGCCGGAGTGCACGAGCTCGCCGTCGAGCGCGACCCCGTAGGCGAGGCCGGGCGCGCCCAGCTCGCCGAGCGCCTCGGCGAAGAGCTCGTCGATGGCGGGTGCGAGGGCGCGCACCCGCGCGGCGCGATCGGGATCGGTGAAGCCGGTGTCCACGTGCGCGAGATCGTAATGGTGAGGCTCCGCGCCGGCGCCTCGTTCCGCCCTGCGGAACGCGATCCGCGCGCATGTGCATTCCGGCGCGGAACGCTCTAGCATCCGGGCGATGACGGCCCTCCGGATCAACCACGTCAGCGTGTCGTCTCCCGACCAGGACGCGTCCGGCCGCTTCTACGCGGAGCTGTTCGGGGCGGAGCGCATCCCGTCGCCGAACTTCGGCTTCCGCGTCGACTGGTATCGCATCGGCGACACGCAGCTGCACATCTTCCCCTCGCACGACGAGGCGCCGCAACGGCACCATCTCGGCCTCACGGTCGACGACATCCTGCCCGTCTACCGGCGGGCCCGCGAGCTCGGCGTGATCGACCCCGCGTTCACCGACTGGGTGCGCGTGCTCGCCGACGGGACGGTGCAGCTCTACGTGCGCGATCCCGGCGGGAACCTGGTCGAGATCAACGCGCCCGTCGGCGATCTCACCACGGATGACATCCCCGAGCTGAAGCCTCTCGCAGAGCTCGAGCCGCAAGGGCCCGAGCACGCCGGAGCCCGGCTGTACCTCTGAACCCCCTCCTGGAGGCGCGATGCCAGCACCACCGGAACTGCTGACGCCCACCTCGCCCGCCGAGGCCGCTGCCGCATTCGGCGACGGCTCGGACGTTACGGTGATGGCCGGCGGGACGATTCTGCTGCCCGAGTTGACCTATGGTCGACTGCGCCCGGCGCGCGTGCTGATGCTCGGCCGTGCCGGACTGAGCGGCGTCGACAACTCCAACGGCGTCGTCCGGATCGGCGCGGGCACGCCCGTCGCCGATCTGCAGGATGCTCCGGAGCCGCTCGCGACCGCGGCCGGCCAGATCGCCGACCGCGAGATTCGCGCGGTCGGCACGATCGGGGGAAACCTGTGCGCGACCGCCGGCCAGGCGGCTCCGCGGGGAGATCTCCAGGCGCCGCTGCTCGCGCTCGGCGCGCGCGTCACCTCGGTCGGGCAGGGCGGCGAGACGACCCAGGACGTCGAGGAGTTCCTCGATGTCCCGAGCGGGAGGCTCGTGCTCTTCATCGACGTGCCGGGCGGCCAGCCTTCCGGCTACGCGCGCCTCGACCGTCCGCACACGCACCACTACACGATGCTCGCGGTCAGCGCGGTCAGGAGAAGTGACGGCGTACGCCTCGCCGCCTCGGGTGTGGGCCCACGCGCGCGGCGCCTCTCCGGAGCCGAGTCGGCCCTCGCCGGAGGCGCGTCGGCGGCCGAGGCCGCCGCGCACGCGGCCGAAGGGCTGGAGCTTCCGACCGACGCCCTGGCGTCGGCCTGGTATCGAGAGCAAATGCTGCCGCTGCTCGTCGAGCGCGCACTCGGACAACTCGCCTAAAAGAGGTTCTTACTGATGAGCGCGGCGTCTGGATTGTGTGGATCGTCCTCCGGTCTGGCAGCCGCGCGCTTCGCGTGCGACCGCCAGACCTGCGGCGACCCGGCTCCCGCTCGGACAGGTTCGCTGTTTGCCGTGGCGCTGGCCGTCGAGCGGGATCCGGGGCTTCGCGAGGCTGCCGCCCGGCTCTTGGGAAGGCGTCCCGCCTGCCCTGCGAGCCGGCCGACACCCCCGCTCGCTCCACACACCCCAGCCATCCACGCTCACCAGTTAGAAACTCTAAGGGGACGCTGATGCACCTCGTCGTCAACGGCCTCCGGCACGAGATCCGCGCCGGCGGCCTCACCTCCCTCCTCCGCGTGCTGCGCGAGGAGCTCTTCATCCTGTCACCCAAGGCCGGTTGCGAGCAGGGCGGCTGCGGTGCCTGCACGGTCCTGATCGACGGAGAGCCGCGGCGCTCGTGCCTGACGCCGATCGCGGCGATCGACGGCGCCGAGGTGACGACGCTCGAGGGCCTGTCCGACGGTGTCGACCTGGCACCCATCCAGCAGGCGTTCTACGACAGCTACGCCTCGCAGTGCGGCTTCTGCTCGCCGGGCATGATGATGGCCGCGACCGCGCTCCTGGCGCACACCCCGGACGCCTCGCGCGAGCAGATCATGGAAGCCCTCGAGGGCCATCTCTGTCGCTGCACCGGCTACGTCAAGATCCTCGACGCCGTCGAGTCCGTCGCAAAGGCAGGTTCCGCATGAAGGCCGTGGGCGCTCGGCTCCCCCGCTACGACGGGGTTGCGCACGTCACAGGGCGGACGAGGTACGTGGCCGACCAGTCGGTCCAGGGCATGCTCGCCTGCAAGGGCCTGCGCTCGCCGCACCACAGCGCGCGCATCGTCAGCATCGACGCATCGAGGGCGGAGGCGCACCCCGGCGTGTTCGCGGTGGCGACGCACAAGGACATGCCGAAGAACGTCGTGGGACATCTCGAAGCCCTCGGCGTCCCGCCGGACGAGCCGTACCTGGCCGAGAGCGAGGTGCGCTTCAAGGGCCAGCTGATCGGCGGCGTGGCGGCTGTCGACGAGGCCACGGCGCTCGAAGCGATCGACCTGATCGACGTGCAGTACGAAGTCCGCGAGCCGTTCCTCGACATCCGCAAGGCCTTCGATCCCGGCCAGCCGCAGATGACCGACAAGGGCAACGTGTTCTTCTACGACCCCTATGACCATCGCAAGGTCACCAAGGGCGACGTCGACGCGGCATTCGAGAAGGCCGATGTGATCGTCAAGGGCTGCTACCGCCCGGGCGCGATCGAGCAGGCCCCGATCGAGCCGCAGGGCTGCCTGGTCGTGCCGGAGAGCGACGGCAGGCTGACCGTCTACACCTGCACGCAGGCGATGTACTTCACGATGGGCGTGCTCGCCGAGCACCTGCAACGGAGCCCCGGCAGCATCAAGCTCGTCGGCGGCACCGTCGGCGGAGGCTTCGGCGGCAAGGTCGACTCGGCCACCGAGCCACTCGCATCGGTGCTCGCGCTCAAGGCCCGGCGTCCCGTGCGCTGGATCTTCACGCGCGAGGAGGAGATGCTGTGCGGGAGCGTGCGCGCCTCCTGGCACGTCGAGATCGCCGATGCGCTCACCAAGGACGGCTGGATCCTCGGCCGCAAGGTGCTGACGCTGCACGACGCAGGCGCCTACACGCGCTTCTCGAGCTACGGGGCGACCAAGCACTCCTTCCACCTCGCGGGCGCATACACCGTGCCGGCGCTGCGCACGCAGGCCTTCGTCGTCTGGTCGAACCACGTGCCGACGACGGCGATGCGCGGCTTCGGAGTGACCTCGGCGTCGTTCGCGATCGAGCTCCAGATGACCCGGGGCGCAGACGTGCTCGGCGTCGACCCCTGGGAGTTCCGGCTCAAGAACGCCAACCGTCCGGGCGACCTGATGCCGACGCGCAAGCTGCTCGAGGACCCCTCGACGATCGACACGATCCAGGCCTGCGCCGAGGCCGTCGGGCACCCGCTGTCCGCGAGCTACCGCGACATGAAGAACGGGCCGCGCTCGGGCGAGTGGCTGCCCCCGCACCTGGCCGATCAGGTCGCGGACGCGAAGCTCGGCGATCCCCAGGAGGCAGCGCGATGAAGCATCGTGGACGCGGGCTCGCCGCGATCGAGTATCCCACCGGCATGAACCAGGGGGGCGATCCGTCGCAGGCCTGGGTGAAGATCAAGCCCGACGGACGCGTGGACGTGTTCGCCGGCACGGTCGACCTCGGGCAGGGATCGAAGACGGTGCACACGCAGATCGTGGCCGACACCCTCGGCGTTCCCTACGAGTCGGTCAACATGGACGTCTCGAACACCGACTCCTCGCCGCTCTGCACAGGCACGTTCGCCTCGCGCGGCACCTTCATCGGCGGACTGGCGGTGCTCAAGGCAGCCAGGAAGGCCAAGGAGAAGCTCCTCGAGGTCGCCGGCCAGGCGATGGAGATCGACCCCGCAGACCTCGACGTCGAGGACGGCATGGTCTACGTCAAGGGCTCGCCGGACAGGAGGATGTCGGTCGGCGAGGTGTCGGCCGCCGGCACCTGGGGCTTCGGGGAGCTGATCACGGGCACCGGCGTGCATCTCAAGGCGTATTCGATGCCGGACCCCGACACGGGCGTCTGCGACCCCGATCACGCCATCTCGTATGCCGCCTGCGTGGTGGACGTCGAGGTAGACGACGAGACGGGCATCGTGACGGTGCTGAGCATGGTCCAGGCCTACGACGTCGGGCATGCGATCAACCCGACGCTCGTCGAGGGCCAGATCGAGGGCGGCGCGATGATGGGACTCGGGCTCGGGCTGCTCGAGCAGTCCTACCCGCACTACCCGAGCATCGAGGGCCGCGGCAACGAGTTCGGCGCCTACCTCATGCCCGGGCTGCCCGACCTCCCGGAGATCACCTCGGTGATCGTCGAGAACCCGTCGGCGGACGGCCCGTTCGGCGCCAAGGCGATCGGCGAGATGGCCAACAACGCGCAGGGCCCCGCGATCTGCTCGGCGATCTACGACGCCGTCGGCGTCTGGGTGCCGCAGCAGCCGGCCTCGCCGGAGCGGGTCCTGCGCGCCCTGCAGGCCAAGGCGGCCGGCACGGACGCGCCGCGCCGCGAGGGCAAGATGGTGATCTTCGACGACGACATCAGCGTCATGACCCAGGCCGAGGCGGGATCCAAGTTGCGCGACGTCATCGGCATCTGATGGCAGACAGCCCCTTCCGCACCTGGAACGACGTGCCGGCGCACGAGTTCCGCGACGGCGTGCACCTGCACGCGATCGGCGGCGAGCAGGTGTGCCTGTGCCGCGCGACGTACGCGCCCGGCAAGCAGGTGCCGCTGCACTCGCACGAGCACACGGAGCAGGTGATGGTGATCCTCGACGGCGAGGTCACGATGACGA
This sequence comes from uncultured Actinomycetes bacterium, assembly GCA_963845865.1. GTDB lineage: Bacteria > Actinomycetota > Thermoleophilia > Gaiellales > JALYLC01 > JALYLC01. Next base: position 58,264 of record CAWJTT010000056.1, on the reverse strand, counting down.
TCGCCGGTGCGACGAAGACGCTCACGGCGGGCGACGTGGTGGTCGTCAACCGCGGCATCGAGCATTCGCTCCACTCGGAGCCCGGCGTCACGTTCCTGGAGGCGCTCGCGCCCGTCCCGCTCGATCACATCCCGGACCGGCAGCGCGATCTCGTGCTCGGGCCCGACGGGGGCGCGATGCACGTCGAGCAATAGTCGCCGTCGTCGTCGTCGCACTGCTGCTCGCGGTCGCGCTGCAGGCGGCGACGGGCTTCGGCTTCGCGCTGCTCGCGGGGCCGTCGCTCTACTCGGTGATGGCGCCGAGCCACGCCGTCGCCCTGCTGCTGATCCTGGGGCTGTGCGTGAACGTGCTCGTGCTCGCCGGCGAGCGCCGGACGCCGGCGGTCGACTGGCGGGGGCTCCGCCCGGCGATGCTCGCCGCGCTGCCCGGGCTGCCGATCGGGGCGGTGCTCGTCCGCGTGCTTCCCGCCGACGTGTTGCGCGTCGCGATCGGCGTGATCGTCTGCGTGCTCGTCGCGCACCGCCTGCTCTGGCCGTCGGTGGCGACGCGGCGCGCGCAGAGCCGCGCCACCGCGCCCGTCGCAGGCTTCGCCGCCGGTGTGCTGACGACGTCGACCACGACCAACGGACCGCCGCTTGCGCTCTGGCTCGGCGGCCGCGGGCTGCCGCCGACCGTGGTGCGCGACACGGTCTCCGCGGCGTTCCTGCTGCTCGATGCGGTCGGCATCGGCGTGGTGCTCGCCGTGGTCGGCCCTCAGCGAGCGCTCACCGAGGCGATCTGGTTGCCCGCGCTGATCCCCGTCGTGCTGCTCGGGCATGTCGCCGGCAGCTGGGTCTTCCGGCGCCTGCCGGCACACCGCTACGACCAGCTCCTCCTGGTCGCCGTCGCCGCGGCCGGTGCCCTCAGCATCGCCAGCGGGCTGCGCTGAGCGCGCCGGGGAGTGGTCAACCCGCCGCCTTCGCCGGCCGGGGTCGTCGCGTCGCTGGCGGCGGCCGCGATGAACCCGAGCGTCGTCGCCGGGACCACGCCGACGTTCACCTCGAGCGCGCGGTGGTGCGCTGGTTGGCCGAGCTCGTCGGCTTCCCGCACGCGCCGGGCGCCGGCCTGCTCACGAGTGGCGCGTCCGCGGCGACGATCGTCTGCTTCGCCGGCGCTCGTGCCCGTGCCCTGGCCGCCGCCGGGATCGATGTGCGTCGCGACGGCCTCGCCGGCGCCCCTCCAGCTCGTCGCCTACGTGCCGGACGAAGCCCATAGTTGCGTGCGGCGCGCGCTCGAGCTGCTCGGCCTCGGCAGCGGGGCGATGCGCGCGGTGCCGCTGGATGGAGGCCGGCTCGACGCGATCGCGCTGCGCGCCTCGATCGCAGCGGATCGCGCGAGCGGCGCCGTGCCCGCGCTGCTCGTCGGCTCGGCCGGACCGTCAACGCCGGTGTGATCGATCCGCTCGATGCGCTCGCCGAGCTCGCGGCGTCGGAGAACCTCTGGTTCCACGTCGACGGCGCGTACGGTGCGTTCGGCGTGCTCGACCCGGCGATCGCGGCCCGCTTTCGCGGCATGGAGCGCGCCGATTCGCTGGCACTCGACCCGCACAAGTGGCTTGGCGTTCCCGTCGACGCCGGCTGCGCGCTCGTGCGACACGGCGACGACCTGCGCGCAGCGTTCAGCTCGTCCAGGCCTCCGCTGACGCGCGCCCGGTCCCTTCAACCCGTCACGCCAAACGTACGACCGGAAATTCACTCGGCGACGCGGATCGCCTGCTCGGGACACGAGTCGACGGCGAGCTCGACGCCCTCCTCGTGCTCGGGAGCGACCGTCCCGTCTCCGATGACGACCGCGTATCCGAGCTCGTCACTGCCGAACACCGCCGGGCAGATGGCCTGGCACTGCGCGTGGCCGACGCACATGCCGCGATCGACCTCGACCTTCACCTCGCACCTCCCGTGACATCCCAGACGACGTTCAGACAGGTCGCGTCGTACCAGCCGGGATCGGGGCCCGCCGCGAGCCGGTAGTCGGGAATCAGCCGCAGCATCTCCTCCACCGCGACGCGCATCTCGAGGCGCGCGAGATTCGATCCGACGCAGCGGTGCGGCCCGATGCCGAACGCGACGTGCCTGCCGTCGCGGCGATCGAGATGGAAGGCGTCGGCGTCCGGGAAGACGGCTGGGTCGCGGTTCGCCGAGCCGAACAGGAGCAGCACGCGCTCGCCCTTGCCGATCGCCTGGCCGGCGACCTCGGTGTCGCGCGTGGCTGTCCGGCAGAGGGCTGTCACGGGCGAGTAGAGCCTCAGCGACTGCTCGACGAGGTTGTGGACGAGCGAGGGGTCGGCGAGCACGGCCGCACGGTGCGCGGGCTCGACCGCGAGATGGCGGAGCGTCGCGCGGATCCCGAAGGAGGTGTTCTCGAGCCCGGCGATGAGCAGGAAGAAGCAGAGGTCGAGGATCTCGTCCTCGCGGTAGGGACGGCCCTCGACGTCACCGCGCAGGAGCAGCGAGATCAGGTCGTCGCGGCCGGGAGCCGCGCGGCGCTCGGCGATCTGCCCGGCCAGGAATGCGTAGAGCGAGTCGGCTGCGCCACGAATCTCCTCGACGCTCGTGCCGTCGACGCGCCCGTAGATGAGCGTGTCGGTCCAGGCCCAGAACGCGTCGTCGCGCTCGATCCCGAGCAGGCGGGTGATGAGCAGCATCGGCAGCGGCTTGCAGAGCGTTTCGTAGAGGTCCGCCTCGCCTCGCCCTACGATGTCCTCGACGAGCCCGCGCGCCAGATCGCGCACGTCCTGCTCCATGCCGGCGACGGCGGCGGGCGCGAAGCGCGGCAGCATGAGGCGTTTGTACTCGGGGTGCTCGGGCGGGTCCGAGTCCATCGGCAACAGCGGCCGCCCATGCCCGACGGGCGGGAGCATCACGCCCGGCGCGGACGCGAAGCGCTCGACGTCGCGCCCGACCTCGTAGACGTCCTCGTAGCGGCTCGCGACCCAGAAGCCGCCCCAGGCCTCCGAGTGGAACACGGGGCACTGATCCCGCAACTCGGCATACGCCGCAGCGCAGCGAGCCCGCATCGCGTGGTCGTTGTGGTCGAACGCCGCCGCGCGCTGATCGACGGGCGCCATCAGCGCACCACCGTCACGTCCACCGCCGGCACGCCGGGTTCGATCGCCTCGGTCTCGCGGCGGTGCAGGAGCGCGGTGCGCACGATCAGCTTCGCGCGGGCGAAGTTGTCCAGCACGAGCGGCACGGGGCTGGCCCTGCCGCCGTTGGCGTAGCGCGCGGCATTGCGGCCGATCTGGCGGTAGGAGTCCGGCCGCAGCAGCGGCGCCATCCCGAACAGCTCGAGGTTGTCGAGCGGTTGCAGGTCGGCCCGATGGATCACCGCGGTGCCCTTCGACTGGAGGCCGATCGCGATGCCCGAGCCCGAGAGCTGCGCGCCGTCGTGGGCGATGAACGCGACGTCGGAGGTGCGCCCGATGCGGACGATGCGGAACTGCACGCCCTCCTCCTCGATGCCCGCGCAGAGCTGGCGCAGGACCTCCTCGTGCGGTATGCCCCCGATCGTCTCGCGCAGCCTTCCGCCGAAGGCCGGCCCGACGGCGACGACGACCTCGTCTGCCGCGCCGCCGCGCTGCGAGGCGCCGAGGTCGCGCAGGAGCCCCGGGCCGTCGGCCGCGTCGACCAGGCCCACGCCGGCCGGGTCGACTTCGTGTGGCAGCGCCTGGAGCAGCGCCCAGCGGTCGCCTTCGAGGCGATAGCCCGTGCCCGGGCCGCGATAGTCGTTGGGGTCGTTGACGGCCGACTGCACCGCCCCGGCGGCGTCGATCACCGCGGACGTCTGGAGGTAGTCGGACGAGATCCGCTGGCGCTGCATGCCGACCACACGCTCCGCGATCTCGCTGAAGCCGCGGCGGTCGAGCGCCAGCGCGACGTCGGCGGCGGTGATGCGCGTCGGCGAGCACGCGGTCGGCGGCGAGCACGTCCTCACCGCGATCGCGATCGGGCATGTCGTGGCTGGAGTGGCCGATCGTCGCGGCCTCGACCTCCTCGTCGGTCACGGGCGGGAAGCCGAGCTCGTCGAAGACCGCCTGGATCGCCCGGGCGGCGCGCTCGCGAACGGCAAGCACGGCGTCCTCGCCGGCGGGCTCGATGCCCGCGTCCACCTGCCAGTCGCGCTGCAGGGTCATCCACTCGTCGAGATCGTCGGCGTCGTAGTTGCCGCCGCCGAACGTGTTGTCGTGGCGCGGCATGACGCTGTAGCCCGAGGTGACGAAGTCAGTGCCGGGGAGGAACTGTCCCATCAGCTTGGCAGTGCGGCGCGTGGGGGAGTGCGAGGCGATCGCGTCGTTGCCCGAGGCGACCTCGAGGTCGAGCCAGGCCGCGATCAGGTTCTCTGCCAGGATCGCCCGCGTGCCTCCGGGCAGGCTCATCGTCAGGGCGACGCACGAGATGGCGCCGTTCTGCACGCCCTGCGATCCGCACGCGCGCACGAGGCTGAGACAGCGCGCCTCGAGCGCGAGCATCGAGCAGCCCTCGCTGTGCCCCATCAGCGCTTCCGACCCCGTGCCGGACGTGAACCGCACCTTGACGCCGCGGCTGGCGTAGGCCGAGGCGAGGAACGCCTTCGACCACGGCGTGTCGTCGCCGTCGTCGAATGCCGCGTCGGTGCCGTAGACCGAGAGCGTCTCGGCGTAGGTCACGAGACCCTGGATCGCAAGCCTCAGGTTGAGGCGCTCCTCGACTGCGCACTGCGTCATCACCCCGGAGCGCCCGGTCTGCGAGCCAACCAGCAGCGCCATGGCGTTGAGCGGCGCATAGCGCGACACGCCCACCGTCGTCTCGCACTCCGCGAAGCCGCGCAGGCCCGCCTCAGCGGCGTCCGCCGCGAGCAGGGCGGGGCTTTCCTTGAGGTTCGTCACGTGCGCCTGGTTGGCGGGCGCCCGCCGGGCCCGCAGGCGCTTGAGCGCGAACATCATCTCGACGGCGTCGAGCTGCCCGACCACCCGCGCCAGCTTGGCGGGTGTGAGGCCGCGCGCCAGCCGCACGAGCTCGGCGCGGGGCACGTCCACGTCGACGAGCATCCTCGCGAGCTCCAGATCCTCGAGCCCCATGGCCTCGGGCGCGATCGCCAGATCGATGCCGTGGGCCGCGATGAAGCGATCGAGCGTGTCGAAGCGCTCGCGCGGCGTGCCGTCGAGCTCGCTGACGACGCCGCCGGAGATCACGAGCGACGGCACCCGATCGCCCGGGCCGTTCATCGCCACGAGGCCGAGCGAGGGATCCGGCCTGATCAGCGTCTCCCGCCGGAGCGGCGCCGCGGCGCGCACCCGGAAGCGCTCGCTGCGCGGCTCGTCGCTCATGCGGGGGTTCTCAGCAGCCCGCGCTCGGCCATCACGTCGGCAGCCTCTCGCACGAAGGCGGCGCAACGTGGAGCCGCGACGGCTGCGAGCTGCTGCGCCATCGCCTCGAGCTCGGCGGCCGTCGCACGCCGCGGCCGAAGGGCGGTGTAGACGGCGAGCACCTCGTCGTCGGGCAGCGCTGCGAGCTCGGCTGCGCGCTCGAGGTTCTCGGCCAGCTGCTCGCGGCCGGCGGAACGTGCGACCGCTGCCTGGCGCTGCAGCGTCTCGGGCGTGGCGCGCAGCTCGGCGGGCGCGATCCGCCCCGAGCGCAGGCCCTCCAGCGTGACCTCCGCGAGCGGCGTACCCGCGGGGGTGGTGACGAGCTCTGGGCGCCGCTCGCCGAGCGGGTAGTCGAGCAGCGGATCGGGCGCATTCACTGCGCGGGGACGCCCGAGAGCACGCCAAGGAAGCCCCGGGAGAACTCGGCGAGGTCTCCCCAGCCGCGGCTCGAGACCATGTTGCGATCGACGACGCAGGGAGCATCCTCGAACGTGCCGCCCGCCTGCTCGATGTCAGGGGCGAGCGGAGGGAACGCCGTCGAGCGCCGGCCCTGCAGCAACCCCAGCGCGGCGGGCACCTGGGGTCCGTGACAGAGCGTCCCGATGGGCAGGTCGTGCTCGTCGAAGTGGAGCACGATGCGCGCGACGTCGGGATCCGTGCGGATGACCTCCGGCGCTCTGCCGCCCGGAATGACGACGCCGGCATAGCGCGAGACGTCGACGTCGGCGAACGCGACGTCGGACATGAGGTTGCGGCCGGGCCGCTCGACGTAGGTGTCCCAGCCTTCCTCGAAGTCGTGCACGACGAGCCGCAGCAGACCGCGGCGCGGCGCGGCGACGTCTACCTCGTACCCGGCCTCGCGCAGGCGGTAGAGAAGGTAATAGACCTCGAGCTCCTCGGCCGCGTCTGCGGCCAGCATCAGGATGCGATCCATGCTCGGAGGCTATCGCCGCGCCGCGCACCGGGCAACAGCGCAGGCGCCGGCTGGCGACTGCTATACACGCTGCCAATGACAGCCACGGACTTCGACGGGCGCATTGCCCTGATCACCGGCGGGGCGAGCGGCATCGGCGCCGCGAGCGCCCGGCGCATCCGGGCAGGGGGAGGTCGTGTCGCGATCCTCGACCTCGATCCCGTACGCGTGCAGGCGGCGGCCGCGGAGCTCGGCGGGCTCGGCATCGCCGGCGACGTCACGCGCTCGGCCGATCTCGACGCAGCCGTGGCACGCGTCGAGAGCGAACTGGGCGGCCTCGACGTGCTCGTCTGCTCGGCCGGCATCGCGGGCGCGTCCCTGCGCACCACCGACGTGTCCGACGAGGAGTGGAAGCGCGTGCTGGCGGTCAACGCCGACGGAGTCTTCTTCGCCAACCGTGCCGCGCTCCCCGGCATGGTCGCGCGTGGCTACGGCCGCATCGTCAACCTCTCCTCCGTCGCGGGCAAGGAGGGCAATCCCATGGCGGCCGCCTACTCGGCCGCCAAGGCCGCCGTGATCGGCCTGACGAAGGCGATCGGCAAGGACGTCGCGACAACGGGCGTGCTCGTCAACTGCGTGACGCCCTCACCCGTGGAGACGCCGATGCTGGGCGACATCACGCAGGACCACATCGACTACATGCTGGCGCGGGTGCCGATGGGGCGCCTCGCCCATGCCGAGGAGGTCGCCGAGCTGATCGCGTACCTGGCGAGCGAGCGCATGACGTTCTCGACGGGCGCTGCCTTCGACCACTCGGGCGGCAGGCTCACGTACTGATGGCGTTCTCGCCCCGCGGCTGGCGGCTCGTGCGGATCGGCGGCGGCCCGGACGTGCGCCTGGGCGCTGTCGACCCCGCGGCGCCGTCCGTGGTCCGCGAACTGCGCGAGCGCGATCCGCTGGAGGCGTTGCGGCGCGGCCTCGCGCGCTGCGCGGCCGAGGCGACCGACGAGCACGCCGCAGAGGATCCCGCGACGCTGGCCCCGCTGCGACTGCTCGCACCGCTCGAGCCGCAGGAGATCTGGGCTGCGGGCGTCACCTACGAGCGCAGCCGCCACGCCCGCGTCGAGGAGAGCGAGTCCTCGGCCGATGTCTATGCCCTCGTCTACGACGCGGAGCGCCCCGAGTTGTTCCTCAAGGACGCCGGCTGCCGCCGGACCGTCGGGCCGAACGAGGCGGTCGCGGTGCGTAGCGAGTCCCGCTGGACGGTGCCCGAGCCCGAGCTCGGCCTCGTGCTGGACGCCGACGGCTCGATCATGGCGGTCACCGCGGGCAACGACCTCACGGCGCGAGACATCGAGGCCGAGAACCCGCTCTACCTGCCGCAGGCCAAGCTCTTCGCGGGCTGCTGTGCGCTCGGCCCCGCGGTGCTCGTGCCTGACGACCCGGCCGCGCCGTACGCCATCTCCGTGCGCATCTGGAACGCCGAGGGCGCCCTCGTCAACGAGGATGCGACGAGCACGGCGGCGATGCACCGCAGCTTCGAGGAGCTGGCCTCCTGGTGCGTCCGGGAGAACCCGCTGCCCGCGGGCTCGGTGCTGCTCACCGGGACTGGCGTCGTCCCGCCCGACGACGTCGCCCTCGCGCCGGGCTATCGCGTCGAGGTCGAAGTCGAGGGCATCGGAGTGCTCTCGAACCCCGTGCGCGCCGCGTAGAAGACCCTGTGAACGCCTGCATCGCCGGGTGCCCTCGCCGCGCTTCAGCGGGGCGGCACCACCGCGACGGCCTCGATCTCCACCTTCATGCCCGGCACGGGCAGCTCCCGCACCCCCACGAGCGTGCTGGCGGGCCGGGTGTTGCCGAAGAACGCCTGTCGCAGCGGGTTGATCAGCGGCCGGTCGCCGACGTCGGTGAGGTAGACGTTGACCTTGACGACGTCCTGCGGCGTGCAGCCGCCGGCGGCCAGGATGGCGCCGAGGTTCCTCAGCACCTGGGCGCACTGCGCGGCCGTGTCGTCGCCGCCGACCAGCGCGCCGCTCTCATCCGTCGCCGGGCACCCGGAGACGAACAGGAAGCCGTTCGCCTCGACGGCGTCGCAGTAGTGGCTGATCGGCTCGGCCACGCCGGGTGCTCGGATCTCGCGGCGCATGCTCATGCTCCTCGCATTCAGGGGGTGACGATGACGCGACCCGGCTCCCCGGCCAGCGCGGCGCGGATGGCGTCGCCGGCCTCCTCCAGAGGGAAGGACGGCCCGACGAGCGGTGTCAGGAGGACGCGGCCCGCTGCCACGTCGGCGAGCAGGGCCGGCAGGGCCCTGGCGGGGTCTTCCGAGCCGTAGACGGTGCCCGTCAGCACCTTCTCGCGATTGGTGAACTCCGCCGGGTCGAGGTCGAGGCGCGCGCCGGCGGGCGGCATGCCGACGAGCGTGGCACGGCCACCGGGCCGCACGCCGGCCAGCGCCGCGGCGGCCGTTGCGGGAGAGCCGACGGCCTCGAGCGCACAATCGGCGCCGTCCGGCGCGAGCTCGGCCAGCAGTGCTTCCAGGTCCCCGGGATCGCAGTCGTGCGTCGCGCCGACGGCCCGGGCAAGCGAGCGCCGAGCCGGCAGCGGGTCCACGGCGACGATCGCGGACGCACCGCGCAGGCGTGCGCCCTGTACGCAGAACTGACCGACGCCGCCGGCGCCGATCACGACCACGACATCGCCCTGGGCGACCTCGCGCGCGGCGCCGATCCCCGTGAGCGCGGCGCAGCCGAGCAGCGCGGCCTCGGCTGCGGGCAACTCGTGGGTGAGCTTGAGCACGCCGCTCGCAGGCATCACGACCCGCTCTGCCAGCGCCCCGACGGCGGTCATGCGGTAGATCGTCTCGCCTCCCGCCGAGAGTCGCGTCGTGCCGTCGGGCAGCGTTCCGGCCGCGATGCCCGCCCGCAGCGGCAGGCAGGCCGTGGTGCGTCCGGCCAGGCACGGGCCGCACGCGCCGCACGAGGGCGCCCAGGAGAGGATCACGCGGTCGCCCGCGACGAGGCCCGTCACGTCCGCCCCGACCACCTCGACGACGCCGGCACCCTCGTGGCCCAGCACCATGGGTCGTGGGCGCACCCACTCGCCCTTGACGACGTGGAGATCGGAGCCGCAGATGCCGACGGCGTCGATGCGCACCAGCGCATCGGCGGGCCCCGGCCCCGCGAGATCGACCTCGCGCACGACGAGCGGGGCGCCCGGTGCCTCGAACAGCGCCGCGCGCACCCGCATCGCCGTGGGCCTGCCTGTCGTCGTCAGAGCTTCGCCGCGATGTCCTTGGAGGGAGCGATCTCGCAGATCCAGGTGAGCGCGTAGCCGATCGCGGCCTGGTGCCACTCATCGCCGATCGACGACGTGCCGTCACTTGCGACGATCACGCGGTAGCCCATGTCGGTGGCCTGCCGTGCCGTGCTCTCGACCGAGAAGTTCGTCCACGCGCCCGTGATGATCAGCGTGTCGATCGCCATGGCGCGCAGCACGATGTCGGTCTCGGTGCCGGCGAACGCACTGGCGCGCTCCTTCTCGATGACGAGATCGCCGTCCTGCGGCTCGAGGCCGGGCATGACCTCCATGCCGCGCGTGCCGGCGTCGAACCCCTCGCCCTCGTAGAGCCCCCGGAACATCGGGCTCATGCCGCCGTGCGGCCGGGCGCCCTTCGCCTTCCGGTGATGGATGTGGAGCACCGTCGTGCCGCTCTTGCGCGCGGCGGCCAGCAGCGACTTGATGTTTTCGACGACGTTCTGCTTGGCCGCGTGCTCGGGCGCGCCCGAGTCCTTCGAGGCGCCGTCGTCGGCGACGACGTCGCGGTGCATGTCGAGCACCATCAAGACGGTGCGCCCGGGGTCGATTGCTTGCAGATCAGGCATCTCCCACTCCTCAGTTCATGCTGGGCGTGCGATGCCCGGCGACCGTCGTTCGCAGCGTGTGCACCGTCGAGGAGGTGCAGATGAAGAGCGTCTTCCAGTCCGAGCCGCCCCACGCCTGGTTGCCGACGTTCTCGGGCGTGAGGATGCGGCCGAGGAGCCCGCCGTCGCCGGTGAGCACGTGCAACCCACCGGGGCCGGAGACCCAGAGGTTGCCTGCGTCGTCGAGCTTCTGGCCGTCGGGGATGCCCGTCTCCAGGCTGAAGCCCTCCATCTGGTAGATCACGTCACCGCCGGTCAGCGAGCCGTCGGACGAGACCGAGAAGCGACGGATGTGGCCGCCGTCGGTGTCGTTGATCCAGAGCGTCTTCTCGTCGGCCGAGAAGCACAGGCCGTTGGGCTTCTGGAAGTCGTCGACGAGCAGCTGCAGCTCGCCGTCGGGCGTGATGCGGTAGACGCCCTGGAAGTCGAGCTCCTGCGCCCGCTCGACGCCGAAGCCCGGCCAGCGGCCGTAGGGAGGATCGGTGAAGACGATCGCACCGTCGGAGCTGACGACCAGGTCGTTGGGGCTGTTGAGCTCCTTGCCCTGCCAGTGCGACGCCAGCGCCGTGCGCGAGCCGTCCGGCTCGACGCGGATCAGGCTGCTCGTGGAGTGCTCGCAGATCAGCAGGCGGCCTTCGAGGTCCCAGCTCAGCCCGTTGCCCTTGTTGGACGGATGGGCGACGACCTCGACACCGCCCGAGGCCGACCAGCGCCTGCGCGTGTCGCCCGGCATGTCCGAGAACAGGAGCGAGCCGCCGTCGCGGTTCGTCCACAGCGGGCCTTCGGTGAAGGTGAATCCCGAGCCGATGCACTCGAGCTCCGCGTCCTCGGACACCAGGTCGAGCAATCCGGGCGCGTTGACTTCGACGACGCTCATGTGCGCGTTTCCTCCCGTGCTCTCAGGAGCCCTTGCCGGCGACGCCCCACCGGCTCGGCTTGATCTCTTCGAGGATGACGGTCGTGTGCTCGCGCATGCCCTCGCCGAACGTGTCGACGAGCACCTGGGTCATGCCGGCGATCAGCTTGGGCTCGGTCTCGGCGTTGAGCCGACCCTCGTAGACCTTCACGTTGATGATGGGCATCGGTTCCCTCCGGTTGCTGTGGCGGTTCTGTCGGCCGGAATCTACTGCTCGGCCCCGGCCCGGGCGCGGAAGTCCTCGCGCACCGGAACGAACGTGTCGAGCACCACCGCTCCCTCGGGTCCCGCGTACGCGGCGTGCGCGACGCCCGAGGGGATGTGCATCGCATCCATGGCATGGCACGCGCGTTCCACGCCCTCGAAGATCATGACGATCTCGCCGCTCAGGACGATGCCCATCTGCTCGTGCGGATGGGAGTGCTCGGGGACGATCGCACCGGGCTCGAGCTCGACCAGGTTGAGCATCGTGGCGTCGCCGAAGAGCGCGCGCGCATGGACGCCGGAGGCGAGCACGAACGGCTCGACGTCGGCGAGACGGAGGATGCGCGCGGAAGGCACGGCGGGAGTATGTCGCGTCCGCCGGCTCGGCGTCCAGCTTGCTGTTCCGCCCTCCGGAACGCGTTTGCGCGGTGGGGAACCGGTGCTGTAGCGTCTGCGCCCCAATGCCGGTCGCACTCTCCTATCGACGCTATCTCGGTTGGGGCGTGACGCTCGCGGCGGTCGCGTTCGGGCTGCTCTGGGTCTTCCTCCTGGCGGACCGCCCCGCGCACAGCGACCCGACGACCTTCTTCTCGACGCTGCTCGACGCCATCACGCAGGCGGCCCTCTACTTCATCGTCGCGAGCGGCTTCACGCTCATCTTCGGCCTGATGCGCGTCGTCAACATGGCGCACGGCTCGCTCTACCTCATCGCCGCGTACGTCGCGATCGATCTGCAGCGGCGGATCATCACGGGCAGCCCCGACACGACCGTCGACTCCACGCAGGTGAGCGTGCTCAACTGGTTCGTCGTGCTGATCCTCGCGGCGCTGGTCGCCGGCGTCGTCGGGCTCGTGATGCAGCAGCTCTTCCTGCGCTGGAATCAGGGCCAGGACCTCCGCCAGGCGCTGATCACGATCGCGCTCTCGGTGATCGTCGCCGACCAGATCGTCGTGCACACGGGCGGCGGCGTGGCAGAGGACATGTCGTTCCCGGGCAGCATCAACAAGTTCGTCGATCTGCACGTGCGCAATTTCAGCTACTCCGGCGCACGGCTCTTCATCCTCGGGCTGGCGCTGGCGATCGGCCTCGCCCTCTGGCTCTGGCTCAAGCGCACACGCACCGGCATGGTCATCCGCGCGGGCGTGGACGACCGCGCGATGGTCTCGGCACTCGGCGTCAACATCCAGCGCGTCTTCGTGATCGCCTTCTTCGTCGGCTCGGCGCTGGCCGGCATGGGCGCCGTGATCGGCACGTCCCAGACGGCCGCAGCCACCGGCACCGACGGCATCTGGCTGCTCAACTCGCTGGTCGTCGTGATCATCGGCGGCATGGGCTCACTCGCGGGCGCAGCCCTCGGCTCGCTCCTCTACGGCGTCATCGGCACGTTCTCCGCGGCCTACCTGCCTCAGGGCAACACGCAGTACGCGGTCATCTTCACGTTCGTGCTGCTCGCGATCGTGCTCGCGATCCGCCCGTACGGCATCTTCGGGCGGCCCGCGTGAACAGCGCGCTCCCGATCAAGACCGTGGAACGCTCGATCGCCGGTGTCGCGATCGCGCTCGCGGTGCTCGCCCCGCTGCTGTTCTCGGCCTACACGGTCGACCAGTTGCTGACGCAGGTGCTCATCTTCGGCATCGTGGCGATGAGCCTGACCTTCCTCGCCTCCTACGGCGGCATGGTGTCGCTCGCCCAGACGGCGCTCTTCGGCATCGCCGGCTTCGTGTTCGGGAACATGACGACCGTCGACACCAAGGGCCTCGTCCTCGGCTACAACCCATGGGTCGGCATCCTGCCGGCGATCCTCATCGCAACCGCGATCGGGCTCATGTTCGGCGGTCTCGCCTCGCGCTCGACCGGCATCTACTTCCTCATGATCACGCTGACCTACAGCGTGATCGCGAACCTGTCGTTCGGGCAGATCGAGAAGTTCTCGGGCTTCGGCGGCATCAGCGGCATCGTGCCGCCCTCGATCATCGGCACGACCGACCAGCACCCGCACCGGCTCTATTACCTCTCGCTCGTCGTCGCGCTGCTGCTCTACCTGCTCGTGCGATACGTCATACGCACGCCGTTCGGCATCTCGCTCCAGGGCGTGCGCGACGAGCCGGTGCGCATGAGCTCGCTCGGGTACACCGTCGCGCTGCACCGCACGCTGGCGTTCACGTTCGGGGCGTTCATGGCCTCGATCGCCGGCGTCCTGTTCGTGTGGTGGAACGGCCACGTCGATCCGCAGACGATCGGCCTGGGCGCGACGCTCAACGTGCTCATCATCGCCGTGATCGGCGGCTTGCAGCGCATCGAGGGCGCGTTCGTGGGCGCGCTCGCGTTCGTGTTCATCAACGACCGGCTGGCCGAGACCGACTTCTCGGTCGCCGGCTTCAAGCTCGGCACCTTCAACTCGCTGATCGGGCTCATCTTCCTGATCATCGTGCTCCTCTCCCCCGACGGCCTGCTGGGCCTCTGGGAACGCGCAATCGGCCTGCTGAAGCGCCGTCCGGCCCCGGTGGCCGCCGCCGGCGACTAACCCGCCCCCTCCCCCCGACGTCCAATCTGCCAAGCAACGTGCCCACCGACACAAAGGAGACACCGAACGTGAAACTCTCGCGCTTGCGGAAGCTCAGGTTTGCGCTTCCGCTCGTGGCGTTCGTGGCGGCCTGTACGGCCACCGCGGCGACCGCGAAGCCCACGAGCTCGGCGGCGGGAACGCCGATCAAGATCGCCATCCTGTCGGACTGCAAGGGCGCGTTCGCCGCCTTCTACGGGGCTGACGTCGGTGGTGCGATCCAGGCGTTCGTCGAGCAGACCGGCGCCAAGGTGGTCAACAAGAACGACCCGATCAAGGGCATGAAGGGCGGCTCCATCGCGGGTCATCCGATCAAGCTGGTCGGCATCGGCTGCTCGAACGACTCCGCCGACCTCGCGATCAGCGAGACCAAGCGGCTGATGGAGAAGCTCGGTGCGGACATCCTCATCGGGCCGCTGTCCGGTGACGAGTCGATCGCCGTCGCGAAGTACGCGAAGGCGCATCCGAAGAAGACGTTCGTCAACGGCACCGCCGGCGCGCTCGACACGACCATGATCGTGCGCGCGCCGAACTTCTTCCGCTGGAACGGCGACGGCGCGCAGTGGGACGCCGGCACGGGCTGGGTCGCCTACAACGTGCTCGGCTGGCGCAAGGTCGACGTGATGATGGACGACTACTCGTTCGGCTGGACGTCGGCCGCCGGGTTCATCGCAGAGTTCTGCGCGCTGGGCGGACAGGTCACGAAGCGCGTGTTCCCGCCGCTCAACACGACGGACTACTCGTCCTACGTGGCTCAGCTCGATCCGCCCAACGCGACCGACGGCTATTTCTGGGCCGTCGGCGGCACCGGCACGATCGCCGCTCTCAAGGCGTTCGAGCAGAAGTACGGGCAGATGAGCTCCAAGCAGCACATGGGCAACCTGTTCTTCGGGACGCCCGGCACGTTCACCGACCTCGGGCTGCGCATCGCGGGCTCGTACGCCGGTGGCGGCGGCACCGCCGCCGACGTCCCGTCGCCCGCGCTGACGAAGTTCTCGGCGCTCACCGCCAAGACCTGGAACCAGCTGCCGCCCCTCAAGGGCAAGGCGACCGTGACCGGCGTCGGCAACCTGTTCTTCGTCAACTACTACGTCAACGCCACGGGCCTGATCAAGGGCCTCAAGGCGGTCAAGGGCGATCTCTCCGGCGGCCAGAAGGCGCTGCAGAAGGTGCTCGCGAAGACGACCGTGACCGACCCGAACGGGTACACGCTGAAGCTCGACGCCAACCGGCAGGGCATCGCCGACACGTTCGTGCAGCAGCTCTACGACAACAACGGCACGCTCGGCATCAAGACGATCTACAAGGTCGTCGGCGTTCCGCAGAGCTTCGGTGGCGTGTTCTCGCCGTCGAAGCCGCCTCCGGGCGAGACCGTCCCGGCGTGCGTCAAGGGCCCCGTGCCCTGGAAGGTGACCAAGGTCGCGTGACGGTCGCACGTTGACTGAGGCGACGGTCCCCGTCGCCGCCGAAAGCGCCGGCTCGATCCTCCGCCTGCGGGGGGTCGGCCGGCGTTTCGGCGGGGTGCAGGCCGTGCGCGACGTCGATCTCGACGTTGCGCACGGCGAGCGCCGGGCGATCCTCGGTCCGAACGGCGCGGGCAAGACGACGTTGTTCAACCTGATCGCCGGTGACTTCCAGCCCACCAGCGGCACGATCGAGGTGATGGGCTCCGACGTCACGCACCTGCCCGCGCGCACGCGGCCGAGGATGGGGGTGGCGCGGACGTACCAGAAGTCCCGGCTGTTCGCGGGCCTGAGCGTGGAGGACAACCTCTACCTCGCCATCGTGGGGCACGAGGGCGGCCGCCTGCGGCCCGTGCATTCACCGGCCCGCGAGCGCGAGCAGCGCGAGCGCGCGCAGGGCCGCAGCCGAGCGCGTGTGGCTCGCCGACTCGCTGGGCGCGCTGGTCGGCTCGCTCTCGCACGGGCAGCAGCGGCAGCTCGAGGTCGGCATGGCGAGCGCCACGGATCCGAAGCTGATGATGCTCGACGAGCCCGCATCGGGCCTCTCCCGCGGCGAGCGCGAGCGCCTCACCGAGCTCCTGCTCTCGCTGCCCGCCGACGTCACGCTGCTGCTGATCGAGCACGACATGGACATCGCGCTGCGGGTGGCGGCCTACGTCACGATGATGCACGACGGCGAGAAGATCGTGGAAGGCACACCAGAGGAGATCCGCGGCAATCAGATCGTGCACGACATCTACCTCGGGAGCAGGTTCACGAATGAGTGACACGCCGCTCCTGGAGCTCGAGGACGTCCACGCCTTCTACGGCTCGGCGCACATCCTCGAGGGCGTCTCGTTCTCGATGGGGCTCGAGGCGATCGCCCTGATCGGGCGCAACGGCATGGGCAAGTCGACGCTCTGCAACACGATCATGGGCCTCTGCCGACGACGTGCGCGGATCGATCCGCGTGGCCGGCACCGAGCTGCGCGGCAAGCCCCCGTACATCGTGGCCGCCGCCGGGGTGGGCTACGTGCCGCAGGGGCGCCGGCTGTTCCCGTCGCTCTCGGTCGACGAGCACCTGCGCATGATCCGGCCGCCGCGCAAGGGCCGCTGGAACCCCGGGGAGATCTACAAGCTGTTCCCGCGCCTGGCGGAGCGCAAGCGGATCAGCGCCACGCAGCTCTCGGGCGGCGAGCAGCAGATGCTCGCCATCGGCCGCGCGCTCCTGCTCAATCCGCACCTGCTGATCATGGACGAGCCCTCGGAGGGCCTCGCGCCGACGATCGTCGAGAACGTGATCGAGACCTGCCACTCGCTGGTCGGCGAGGGCATGGGCATCCTGCTGGTCGAGCAGAACCTCGGTGTCGCGACATCGGTGGCCGAACGCCAGCTCGTGATGGTGAGCGGCCACATCGCCGCCGAGACGACGGCCGACAAGCTGCTGGACGACCCCGACGCGCAGCGGCGCTATCTCGGCGTCGAGTCGGCCTCGTCGCACTAGAAGCTCGACCAGGGCGGCCTCCGCCGCCGTCCTGCCAGAATCCTCGGATGCTGATCGACGACGCTGCGCTGCTGCGCGACCGTGGCTACATCGACGGCGCATGGTCTGCGGCTGACTCGGGCGCGACCTTCCCGGTGCACGATCCGGCCACCGGCGAGGTGCTGGCCGAGGTGCCGCGCATGGGCGCCGCCGAGACGCGCCGCGCGATCGAGGCCGCCGCGGCCGCACTGCCCGCCTGGCGGGCGCGCCCGGCGCGCGAGCGCGCCGCCATCCTGCGCGGGTTCTCCGACCTGATGCTCCGCCATCGCCGCGACCTGGCGATGATCCTGACGCGCGAGCAGGGCAAGCCGCTGGCCGAGTCGGACGCCGAGATCGGCTACGCGGCCTCGTTCCTCGAGTGGTTCGGCGAGGAGGCCAAGCGCGTCTACGGCGACACGATCCCGGCCCAGCAGACCGGCACGCGCATCGTCGTGCTCAAGCAGCCCGTCGGCGTGTGCGGCGGCATCACGCCCTGGAACTTCCCCTCGGCGATGATCACCCGCAAGGCCGCGCCCGCGCTGGCCGCGGGCAACACGATCGTGTGCAAGCCGGCCGAGCAGACGCCGCTCTCGGCGCTCGCGCTGGCCGAGCTCGCCGACCGCGCGGGCGTGCCGGCGGGCGTCTTCCAGGTCGTCACCGGCGATGCCGAGGATGCGCCCGCGATCGGCGGCGAGCTGACCGGCAACCCGACCGTGCGCAAGATCGGCTTCACGGGCTCGACCGCGGTGGGCAAGCTGCTCATGGCGCAGTGCGCCGGCCAGGTCAAGAAGATCTCGCTGGAGCTCGGCGGCAACGCGCCGTTCCTCGTCTTCGACGACGCCGACCTCGACGCCGCCGTCGCCGGCGCCGTGCTGTGCAAGTTCCGCAACTCCGGCCAGGTCTGCATCGCCGCCAACCGCCTGCTGGTGCAGGACGGGATCCACGACGCCTTCGTCGAGCGCTATGCCGAGGCGATCACGGCGCTGCGCGTCGGCGCCGGCACCGAGCCCGGCGTCGACGTCGGCCCGCTGATCGACCAGCAGGGCACTCGACAAGGTCGTCGCGCACGTCGAAGACGCGCGCGCCAAGGGCGCCGAGGTCGTGCTCGGCGGCGGCCCGCACGAGCTCGGCGGGCTGTTCTACGAGCCCACGCTGCTGACGGGCGTGAGCGATCGCATGGCGATGTCGCAGGACGAGACGTTCGGGCCGGTGGCGGGCATCCGCCGCTTCGGCGACGAGGAGGAGGGCATCCGCCTCGCCAACGACACGCCCTACGGCCTCGCCGCCTACTTCTACAGCCGCGACGTCGGGCGCGTGTGGCGCGTCGGCGAGGGCCTCGACTACGGCATCGTCGGCGTCAACACGGGCTTCGTCTCGACCGAGGTTGCGCCGTTCGGCGGCATGAAGGAGTCCGGGCATCGGGCGCGAGGGCTCGAAGTACGGCATCGAGGACTGGCTCGAGATCAAGTACCTGGCCATGGGAGGAATCGACAGATGAGGCTCGCCGACCGCGTCGCCATCGTCACGGGCGGGGCGCAGGGGATCGGCCGCGCGATCGCGCAGCGGCTGCACGAGGAGGGCGCGACCGTCGTCGTCGCCGACCTCCAGGGGCACGAGGCCGCGGCCGAGGAACTCGGCGGGCTCGGCCTGCGCGTCGACGTCTCGCAGGAGGCCGACGTCGCGGCGCTGGCCGACGGCCGTGCTGGAGCGCTACGGGCGCATCGACGCGCTCGTCAACAACGCCGGCATCTACAGCTCGCTCGTGCCCAAGCCGTTCGAGCAGATCGACGTCGACGAGTGGCGCAAGGTCTACGACGTGAACGTGCTCGGCATGTTCCTCGCCACGCGCGCCGTCGTGCCCGCGATGCGCGCCGCGGGCTACGGGCGGATCGTCAACATCGCCTCCGGGCACGCCCTACAAGGGCGTGCCGTTCCTGCTGCACTACGTCACGAGCAAGGGCGCGGTCGTGGCGATGACGCGCGCGGTGGCCAAGGAGGTCGGCGCGGACGGCATCCTCGTCAACACCGTCGCGCCCGGCTTCACGATGTCCGACGGCGTGCTCGCGAACCCGGTGCAGGTCGAGCAGCTGCAGGAGATCTCGCTCAAGGCGCGGCTGATCCAGCGCGACCAGTTCCCGAGCGACATCGTCGGCGCGGTCGCGTTCTTCTGCTCGCCGGACGCCGATTTCGTCACGGGCCAGTCGCTCGTGGTCGACGGAGGGGCGTACTTCAACTGATGGCTACCTTCATGCAGGTCGTCGAGCTCCACGGCGTGGCCGAGCTGCCGCCGGCGACGCGCGCGCTCTACGACGTCCATGCCAACACGGCCAGCTTCAGACACGGGGTCGGAGTTCGTCGCGGACGGCAATCACCTCGCCTTCGAGCTGACGACCGAAGGCCATCACCTCAGCTTCGAGCTCGTCGACGAGCCCGCGCCGGGCGCGCTGATGGCGCGCGAGCTCGCGCTGCCGGCCGGCGAGTACCTCCTGCGCTGCGACCGCGTCGACTTCCCGCCCGGCGGCGAGGCGTTTCCTGCACACGCATCAGGGCCCGGGCATCCGCGTGCTGCTGTTCGGCTCGATCCGCATCGAGACGCAGGGCGCGACCCACGACTACGCGCCCGGGCGAGGCGTGGTTCGAGACCGGGCCCGATCCCGTGCACGCCTCGACGCATGCGGACGAGCCGAGCGCGTTCGTGCGCTGCATGGTGCTGCCGCGCGCGCTCGCAGGGATCGCCGTCCATCCGCTACGTGCGCGACGAGGACCGCGAGCGCCCGAAGTCGCAGCGCTACACGGTCTTCCTGGACGAGCCGGTCGAGCTGTGACGAGGAGCGGCGGGCAGCTGCTCGCCGACCAGCTCGCGCTGCACGACGTCGAGCTGGCGTTCTGCGTGCCGGGCGAGAGCTACCTCGCGCTGCTCGACGGCCTCTACGCGCACCGCGACCGGCTGCGCGTGATCACCTGCCGCCACGAGGCCGCGGCCGCCAACGCCGCCGACGCCTACGGCAAGCTGACCGGCCGGCCCGGCGTCTGCATGGTCACGCGCGGGCCCGGCGCGACGCATGCCTCCACCGGCGTGCACACGGCGATGCAGGACTCGACGCCGCTCGTGCTGCTGGTCGGGCAGGTGCCGCGCGAGCATCGCGGGCGCGAGGCCTTCCAGGAGATCGACTACGAGCAGATGTTCGGCCGCGTGGCCAAGTGGGTGTTCGAGATCGACCGGCCGGAGCGCATTCCCGAGCTCGTCGCGCGCGCCTTCGCGACGGCCGTCGGCGGGCGGCCCGGGCCGGTCGTGCTCGCGCTGCCCGAGGACGTGCTCGTCGGAGATGACCGACGCGCCCGACGCGGCGCCCGTGCCGCGCGCGGCTCGCGGGCCCGCGCCGCAGGCGACCTCGCGCGCATGCGCGAGTTGCTGGCCGCGTGCCGAGCGCCCGCTCGCGATCGTCGGCGGCAGGCGGCTGGACGCCGCAGGGCGCCGACGACATCGGCGCGTTCCTGCTCGCCGGCGGCATCCCGGCGGCGGCCTCGTTCCGCTGCCAGGACGTCGTCGACAACCGCCTGCCGGTCTACTGCGGCGATCTCGGGCTCGGCGTCAACCCGGCGCTCGCGCGCCGGGTGCGCGAGGCCGACCTCGTGCTCGCGATCGGCACGCGGCTCTCGGAGACCGAGACCGGCGGCTACACCTACCTGACGCCGCCGGTGCCGGCTCAGACGCTCGTGCACGTGCACCAGGACGCCGCCGAGCTCGGGCGCGTCTACCGCCCCGACGCTCGGCATCGTCTCGGGCGCTGCCCGAGTTCGCCGCCGCGGCGCGCGCGCTCAGAGCCGCTCGACGGCGGCCGCTACGCGGACTGGCGCGCGGCCGCCCGCGCCGACTACGAGGACTCGCTGCGCTACGACCCCGCGCCGGGCAGCGGCGTCGACCTCGCCGCCGTGCTCGAGCACCTGCGCGGGCGGCTGCCCGATGCGATCGTCGCCAACGGCGCCGGCAACTACACGGTCTGGGTGCACCGCTTCTGGCAGTTCTCGCGCTACCGCTCGCAGCTCGCGCCGCTCTCGGGCGCGATGGGCTACGGCGTTCCGGCCGCGGTGGCGGCGCAAGCTCGTCCACCCCGAGCGGCCCGTCGTCGCGTTCGCGGGCGACGGCTGCTTCCTGATGTGCGCGCAGGAGCTCGCGACGATGGTCGCCAACGATCTCGACGTCCTCGTGATCGTCGTCAACAACGGCATGCTCGGGACGATCCGCATGCACCAGGAGCGGCACTACCCGGGCCGCGTCATGGCCACCGACCTCGTCAATCCCGACTTCGCCGCGTTCGCGCGCAGCTTCGGCGCCTACGGCGAGCGCGTGGAGGAGCACCGGCGCGTTCGGCGCCGGCGCTGGAGCGCGCGCTGGCGGCGAGCGGGCCCGCGCTGCTCGAGCTCGTGTGCGATCCCGAGGCGCTGACGCCGCGCCAGTCGCTCTCGCAGGCGCGCGCTCAGGGCGAGCGCAACGCCGCGAGCTGATCGAGCGACCTGCACACCTGGCCGCGCGCGGCGCATCGCCGCCGCCGTGCGCGCCCGCGAGCTCTCCGCCGAGGAGGTCACGCGCCACCACCTCGACCGCATCGCCGAGCACGAGCACCTGCACGCCGTCATCACGCTCACCCCCGAGAGCGCGCTCGCGCACGCGCGGGACGTGCCGCTCGGGCCGCTGGCCGGCGTGCCGCTGCTCGTCAAGGACATCTTCGACACCGCGGGCGTGCGCACGACCTACGGCTCGGGCATCTTCCGCGACCACGTGCCCGTGCGCTCGGCCACGAGCGTCCGGCGGCTCGTCGACGCCGGCGCGATCATGCTCGGCAAGGCCAACCTGCACGAGTTCGCCTGGGGCGTGACGTCGCGCAACCGCGCCTACGGCGCCGTCGTCAACAGCGCGCGGCCCGATCGCATCCCGGGCGGTTCGTCGGGTGGCAACGCGAGCGCGCTCGCGGCCGGGTCTGTGCGCGCTCGGGCTCGGCACCGACACCGGCGCCTCGATCCGCCTGCCGGCCGCGGCCTGCGGCGTGGCCGGCTTCAAGCCCGCGTTCGGCAGCGTCCCGGCCGACGGCCTCTGGCCGCTCGCGCCCTCGTTCGATCACGTCGGGCCCGCTGGCGCGCTCGCTCGACGACTGCGCGCTCGCGTTCGACGTGCTGCGCGGCGCGCCGCTCCCGCGGGTCGACGCGGCGGCCCTGCGCGTGCCGCGGCTCGCGCCGCCGCGGACACGGCGCCGACCACGGAGGCGTTCCTCGAGGCGGCCGGCCTGCCGGCTGCGCCCGATCTGGTGCGCCTGCACCTGGCCGAGTGCGCGGAGGTGCACCGCGAGATCTACGCGGAGCCACTCGCGACGCCTACGACGACGACCTGCACGCCAAGATGGCGGTCGGGCTTCGCCGTGACACCCGAGGAGCGCGCGTCGCTCGTGGCCGGCGCTGCACGCGTGGCGCGCCGCGTGCCGCCGCGGGCTGCGCCTGGGACGTGCTCGTCTCGCCCGCGTTCCCGGGCGAGCTGCCGCCCTCCGACGTCCCGGCGACGATCGAGCTGACCGACCGCATGACCGCCTACACGCGCCCGGTCAACTGGCTCGGCTGGCCCTCCGCCGTGACTGCCGACGGCGTGATGCACACGGGCCGCGACGAGGCCGCCGTGCTCGCCCACGCGCTGGCCTGGGAGGCCGTCCCTAGGAGGTGGCGACCGACGCCGGCGCCGGCATAGACCGCCACGCGGTTCTTGCCGGACTCCTTGGCGTGGTACATCGCGAGGTCGGATTCGATCAGCAGCTTCGCGACGTCGAGCTCCGGGCCGCCGCTGACCGGCGTGATCCCGACCGAGACCGTGACGCTCGGCGCTGCGGCCTCCGGCGCTGACCGAGCCGCTGCGCGCGCACCGCCTCGACGAGCTTGTCGCCGACGACGCGAGCCGCGGCGACGTCGGTGTCGGGCAGGATCAGGGCGAACTCGTCGCCGCCGATGCGGGCCAGCACGTCGCTGTCGCGGAGGATGCTGCGCAGAGCCTCGCCGATGCGCGTGAGCAGCTCGTCGCCGGCCGCATGCCCGAGCGTGTCGTTGACCTGCTTGAACCCGTCGAGGTCGAGCAGCAGCAGCGCTCCGGGGCGCCCGTGGCGGCGCGCGCGGCTGACCTCGCGCTCGAGCTCCTCCTGGAAGCGCCGGCGGCTGAAGAGCCCGGTCAGTGCGTCCCGGTCGGCGATCTCCTGCAGCTGGTTCTCGAGGCGCTTGCGCTCGGAGATGTCGACCGCCTGCATGACGATCAGTCGCTCGCCATCGGGGCCGTGCGTGAGGCTCGGCGCCGTCAGCGCGCAGATGTCGTGTCCGTCGCGGTGCTTGAAGCGCAGCTCGCCGGAGGCCGGGCGGCCGGCGAGCACGTTGTCGAGCATCCGCCGGCGAATGGAGAGGTCGTCGGGATGCACGATCGCGGGACCGACGGTGCCGAGCAGCTCGGCCGGCTCGCGTCCCAGCATGGCCGCGAAGGCCGGGTTGCACTGGATGACCTCGACGCTGCCGTCGTCGTGGACGCGGCTGACGACCATGCCGACGGGAGCCGAGGAGAATGCCGTCTCGAAGAGCGAGCGCGCCGCGGCCAGCTCGCGCGCGACCCGCTCGCGGTCGGTCACGTCGAGCGACACGCCGCCGATGCCGACGATCCGGTCCTCGGCGTCGCGGACGGGGAACTTCAGCGACCAGACGTGGCGCGCCTTGCCCGTGCGCGCATCCGGCACGGTCTCGTCGAAGCTCATGTCGTCGCCGCTGCTGCAGCACCTGGCGGTCGTGGGCCGCGAGCTGCGCGAAGATCTCCGGCGGAACGGTCTCCGACAGCCGGCTGCCGAGCAACTGCTCGGGCGACTTGCCGAGATGCGCAGGTCTCGGGGTTGGCCACGATCCAGCGCTGGTCGGTGTCGCGCATGTAGATCGCCATGGGGCTGTGGTCGAGAATCGCCTGCAGCCGGCCGCTGGCATTCGCGAGCTCCGCTTCGGCCGACTTCTGCGCCGTGATGTCGCGCGACGTCATCGTGGCGCCGGCGATGCTGCCGTCGCGCACGACCGGGCTGAAGGTCGATTCGTAGACCGCCTTGCCGTCGAGGGAGGCCTGCTGGAACGTGGTCGTCTCGCCGGCGAGCGCCTGCAGGCAGAGTGGCTCGAGTCGCCGCCACACCTCGAGCGGCATCACCTGGCGCAGCGTCTGGCCGATCATGCGCGTCGTGCACGTAGCCGTGGCGCTGCGAGGCCGTGCCGTGCAGCGCGTGGATGCGCATCTCCGTGTCCAGCACGATCACGGACACGTCCGGAATCGACGCGAGCGCCGAATGCAGCGCTGTCGTCGCCGCCGAGCTGCGGGCGTGAGCTGGGTCCATGGCCCCGGTCATCGGCACTTCGCGCCGGGAGCCTGAGGCGGATACCGGCGCTGCGGCCGCGCCGGCCCTCTACCGTCCGCAGCATGCCGAGACTCGAGAACCGCTCAATCATCGTCACCGGAGGCGCGTCGGGGATCGGGCGCGCGCTCTGCGTCGCATTCGCCGCCGAGGGCGCCCGCGTCGTCGTGGGCGACGTCGTCCGCGAGCCGCTGCACGTCGGCGGCACGACGACCGATCAGCTGATCGCCGACGCCGGCGGCGTCGCGCGCTTCGTCGAGGCCGACGTCAGGAGCGGCGACGACATCGACCGCCTGGTCGCCGCCGCGCTGGAGCTCGGCGACGGCCGCCTCGACGTGATCGTCAACAACGCGATGGTCGCGGGCGAGTACTCCAAGGGCCTGCTCGAGACGAGCGAGGACGACTGGGACATCATCCTCGACGTCGGCCTGCGCGGCCTCTTCCTCTGCTGCCAGCGCGCCGTGCGCCAGATGCTGACGCAGGAGCCGCGCGGCGAGGTGCGCGGCCGCGTGATCAACATCTCGTCGCAGCACGGCATGGTCGGCGCGCCCGGCAACGTCGCCTACTCGGCCATGAAGGGCGGTGTCGTCAACCTGACGCGCCAGATCGCCGTCGACTTCGCCAAGCAGGGCATCGTCTGCAACGCGATCGCGCCCGGCAAGATCGTGGTGCCCCGCGAGGGCGGTCAGGATCCCGAGCTCCTCTCCTACGCCCACGCGCGCACGCCCTGGCCGCGCCTGGGCGACCCCGAGGACGTCGCCGCCCTGGGCGTCTTCCTGGCCTCCGACGAGTGCCGCTTCATGACCGGCGCGAACGTGCTCATCGACGGCGGGTTCATGGCGTTCTAGCCGGGTGGCGCGTGTGGTTGGTTGGTGGTGATGGCGCGTCCGGCTTCGTCCGCGAAGACGGGCCGCTCGCCGTTGCCGCTGGTGCGGATGTGGTGGTCGTGGAGGAGCTTGTGGTGGCGGGGGCAGAGCAGGATGAGGTTGTCGAGCTCGGTCCTGCCGCCGCGCTCGTCTGCGATGAGGTGGTGTGCTTCGAGCTCGCGGGTGGCGGTGCAGCCGGGGTACTGGCAATGGCCGCCTGAGCGCTTGTGCAGCGCGCGCAGCTGCGCGTAGGAGGCGCAGCGCCCGACGCGCGAGTGCACGAGGTCGCGGCCGCTGCGGCTTGATCGTGAGCCGGCGCGCGTCACAGGCGAGCCGTTCGGCGGTCTCGGGGCTGAGCGGCCCGGCGCCCTCGAGCAGCGGCGGCTGCGTCGTCGCTGAGATGCACGATCAGCGTCGTCGGGCTGCGCCGCGACGCCGCCGTCGCTGCCGCCGCAGCGTGGCGAGGGTGACGAGCGCGTCGGCGGCGGACTGCTGCCACTCGAGGATGCGTGCCGGCCTGCTTGTCGAGCGGCGCGCTGCGGCTTGGCGATGTTCCAGATCGCCTGCTCGAAGGCGGCGCCCTGCTCGAGCGGCAGCCGCCCGCTGAACGCGAGCTCGCGCCGCCCGCGCGTCCAGGTCATGCTCAGCGCGCGCCGCTCATACAGCGCCTGGTCGTCCGCCGACCTTGGGCGGGGCGAGCGTGCGCGCGGCCAGCGCGATCGCGCTCGGCGGCTTGCCGACCGCGACGCGCGCCAGCTCGGCATCGGTCTCGGGCGTCGCGAACTCGGCAGCGGCCGCGACCTGATCGAGCGTCAACGCGCCCGTGCTCAGCGCATGGTCGAGTGCCGGCAGGCTGCCGCAGCGCGCTCGCTCGTCCGCGTGATCTGCACGGCGCTGCGGTAGTCGCTGCTCGAGATCTGCGCGAGCCACTGCGCGCTCGACGAGCAGCCCGCCGCCTGCCAATCCTCATCGTCTTCGGCCTCGCGCACGATCTGCGTGACGCGCTGCTTGATGCGCGCCTCCTGCGCGAAGAGCGACCGCAGCTCGCAGCCGCCGCGCCTCACGACGACGCTCACGCTGCCTGATCGACCGTCCCTCCAGTGCGGCGAACATATGTTCGATCCTACCAGCGCTCCACCCGGAGAAGTGTGCCGAAAGTGTGCCGAAATGCAGCGCTTTCTCGGCGATCAAGGCTCCCCGCTCAGACGCCGCCGGGTACGGCTGGCCGCACCCGAGAACACCGGCCGCCCGCACGATCGCGACCCGCGCAGCGGTGGAGACTCCAGAAAAGTCCCGCCACCGGAGGCCGCTCATGTTCTTCGCCGCGTGCGTCGCAATCCTCTGCTTCATCGTGCCGGCCGTCGCATCTGGCTCGGCATCGAGTCGCTCGACCGCTCGCCGCGCCCCAGCGAGTGGTACTCCTGATCGCACGGCGCAACGTCCGGGGCCAGACCCCGCGCGTTGCACGCCTAGGAGGGCAGCGCCGCTTCCCAGCGCGCGACGGTGTACGGCACGCCGACGGGTCCTCCGACCGCGAGGATCGCGGTGTTGTCCGCGGTTGCCCGGGCGTGGCGGATCAACGCGGGATCGCGCACGAAGACGACCGTCCCGGCCGGCGCGTCGATCTCCTCGCCGTCGACCTTGAAGACCGCGTGTCCGGTCATCACGGCGAAGAGCTCCTGGTGGCCGTTCGTGCGGTTCTCCTCGCTGTCCAGCTCGTGATGCTCCTCGATCATCTCGTCGCCGGCGTTTCCGATCACGGCGTTGACGCCGAACGCCTGGACGTCGAAATGGCGGCGGACGAGATGGAACGTGCCGTCGTTGATGTCCTCGTTCCCGGGGTCGACCTGTTCCAGCGTGTCCACGTCGGCCAGGCGGACGGAGCCGTACGGTGCGGTGCGGGGATCGCTCATGGCGGCGATACTGCCAGATGCCCGCCCGCCGCGTCAGGGAGCGTCGAACGCCGCCGTCACGCCCATCGCGACGTTGCCGCGGATCGCCTGGCAGACCGGGCAGTGCTCGGTCGCGTCGTCCACGAGGGCCTGCAGGTCGCTCTCGGCGGCGGTGGACGACAGGCGCACCGCGAGGTCGCTGGCGGCCAGGCGATGATCGCCTGCGTCGTCGCTCCACTCGAGCCGCACGCGCGCCTCCGTGACGACGTGGGCGAGCTCGATCCCGCGCGAGCGCGCCATGCTCGTGATCGTCGACGTGAAGCAGTTGGCGTGAGCCGCCGCGAACAGCTCCTCCGGGTTGGTCGCGCCGCCCGGACCGCCCAGCTCGACCTGGGCCGCCGTCGCCGTGGCGAGCATGCCGGACGCGCTCTCGACGCTGCCGCCGAAGCCCTTCCAGTCGACCGTCGCGCGCGCTTCGAAGCGTCCCATGGCGCCAGAGACTACATACTGCCGTCGTGACCGAATCGAATCCTCCCGGGGTCGCGTTCGTGGCCCACTGCCTGCTCAACCAGAACTCCAAGACCGACGGCGGCGCGCGCTGCCCCGGCATCTACTCGCCGCTCGTCGACCTGCTGCGCGAGCGCGGCTGGCGCATCGAGCAGATGCCGTGCCCCGAGCACGCGTTCCTGGGGATGCACCGCTTCTGGCTCGTCAAGGACCAGGCCGACACGCTCGCCTTCCGGCGACACTGCCGGCGGCAGGCGAAGGTCGTCGCCGGCGCGATCGCCGTGCACGTCGAGCGCGGCACCGACGTCGTCGTGATCGGCGTCGAGGGCAGTCCGTCGATGGGCGTGCGGATCACCTCCTCCAGCGCGGACTGGGGCGGCCGCCCGGACAAGGGCGACGACGACTACCCGCTCGTCCCGGGGCGCGGCATCTTCAGCGAGGAGCTCGTGGCCGAGCTCGCCGAGCGCGGGCTGGGCGACGTGCGCGCCAGCGGGATCGAGCACCAGCTCCCGAGCTACGACGAGGCGGCCGAGCGCGAGCAGATCAGCGCCCTGCTGGAGCAGCCACGTGGAAGGTGACGCGCGGGGCTTCCGCATCGCGGTCTGCGCGGATGCGCTCGTCAACCCGGAGCCGGGCGGGCTCGACGCCCTGGAGGTGTGCCGGCGCACGGGCTTCGGCGTCATGCAGCTCCCCGCCACCTGGTACCCCGACGACGTCACCGCCGCCTGGCTCGAGCAGGTCGCCGAGCAGCTGGACGAGTACCTGCGCCATGGCTACGCCGTCGTGCTCGTGACGCGCGCCGGCGATGCCGCGGGCGACGAGCAGCGCGACGGCGCTGGGCGCCGCGCTCAAGGCGATCGGCCACGACCTGCCGCCCGAGCACGCGAGCGAGGGCGACGCGGACGCGCTGGAGGAGTTCCTGCGCAGCCAGCCCGTGCCCTCGCGCCGCGGCGATGAGCGCCGCGCTCGCGGTCCGCGGCGGCCTCGTGGTCGCGCCCGGCGGCGCGCGCGAGGCGGACGTGCTGATCGAGGACGGCGCGATCGCCGCGCTCACGGCGCCGGGCGAGGCGGACGCGCGCGAGGAGATCGACGCGCGCGGCTGCATCGTGCTCCCGGGCGCCGTCGACGCCCACGTGCACGTCGGTCTCGACTACCGCCTGATGGACGGCAGCACGACGACCTCGGCCGACACCTACGAGGACGCCTCGCGCGCGGCGGCCGCGGGCGGCACGACGACGATCATCGACTTCGCCATGCAGGTCGAGGGCGAGGGCCTCGTGGCCCCGCTCGAGCGCAGGCTCGAGGACATCCGCCCGAGCGCCGTCGACGTCGCGCTGCACTGCTGGATGCTCGAGGCCAACCGCGAGGCGCTGCGCGAGGTGCCCGAGCTCGTCGCGCGCGGCGTGCCGTCGCTCAAGGTCTTCCTGGCCTACAGCCAGCTCGGCGAGCCGATGCCGGACGAGGACCTGCTCGCGGTCTGGAAGGCCGTGGCGGCCGCCGGCGGGATCATGCAGGCGCACTGCGAGAGCTGGCCGATCATCCGCCCGCGGCTCGAGGCCGCGATGCGCGAGCGGCGCGACCGGCTATGCCGACTTCGCGGCCTCGCGCCCGCCCGTCTCCGAGGCCGACGCCGTCGGCCGCGCGCTCGCGCTGGCCGCGGCGAGCGGCGCCGAGACCTACTGCGTCCACCTCTCGACGAGCGGCGCGGTCGAGCATCTGCGCCTCGCGCGCATGCACGGGCTCGCGGTGCACGGCGAGTGCTGCCCGCACCACCTGCTGCTGGACGAGTCGCGCTATCTCGGCGAGCGCCCCGGCGACTTCGTCATGAGCCCGCCGCTGCGCAGCGCCGAGCACCGCGCGGCGCTCTGGGCCGGCCTCGTGGACGGGACGCTCGAGGTCGCCGCGGCCGATCATGCCGCCTGGCCCGCGCCCATCAAGGCGCCCGGGCCGGGCTTCCTCGAAGCGGTGCACGGCGCCGCGGGCAACGGCCTGCTGCTGCCGCTGCTGGCCGCGCAGGTCGGACAGGTCGAGGGCTTCGGCTGGGAGCACGTCGCGCGCGTGACGGCCGAGAACCCGGCGCGCATCTTCCGGCTGCCCGGCAAGGGCGCGATCGAGCCGGGCAACGACGCCGATCTCGTCGTCCTGCATCCGGACGACGTCCGGCCCGTGCCGGCAGGTGCCGCCCTACTGGAAGGTCGACAACGGCATCTTCCGCGGGCCTCCCGCACGTCCCGCCGCGAATCGTGCTGCAGCGCGGCCGCCTGCTCGCGCGCGACGGTACGCTTCACCGGCGAGCCCGCCGGCAGGCCGATTCGTCGCGGGTGCCGTGTAACGCCGGCGGGGGCATGCGAGACTACCCAAGGCATACGAATTGGAGGATTGATGCTGAAGTTCCTGACGAAGTCCCGCGACCTGATCGCCGAGTCCGACGCCCTGCCCGGCCGCGACGAGGCCATTGCCGTCCCCGCCCGCCACACCGTGCTCGGCACGCCGCTCGCTGCCGCCGTTCCCCGAGGGCATCGAGGTCGTGCAGCTCGGCCTCGGCTGCTTCTGGGGCGCCGAGCGCCTCTTCTGGCAGCTGCCGGGCGTCTACACGACGGCCGTCGGCTACGCGGGCGGGTACACGAAGAACCCGACCTACGCGCGAGGTCTGCTCCGGCCGCACCGGCCACACCGAGGCCGTGCTCGTCGCCTACGACCCGAAGGTGCTGCCGTTCGAGCAGCTCCTGCGCACGTTCTGGGAGGGCCACGACCCGACGCAGGGCATGCGCCAGGGCAACGACATGGGCACGCAGTACCGCTCGGCGATCTACTGGACGACCGACGCGCAGCGCGAGATCGCGCTCGCGCTCGCGCGACGCCTACCAGGCGGCGCTCTGAGCGAGACGGGCCGCGGCCAGATCACGACCGAGTTCGCCGAGGCCGGCCCGTTCTACCCGGCCGAGGAGTACCACCAGCAGTACCTGGAGAAGAACCCGGGCGGCTACTGCGGCCTGGGCGGCACGGGCGTGAGCTGCCCGATCGGCGCCGGCGTCAGCGCCTCCGCCTCCTAACCAGCGCGTGCACAATTCGGGGTCAGGCCACGTGCCTGAGCCCCGAGTCGATGCTCACTCGGGGCCGGCGAGCAGCTCGTTCGCCGAGATGCGCAGCTCTCTGGTCATCGCGCGCAGCGTCCCGACCGAAGGCGAGCAGCGTCCGGTCTCCACGAGCGAGACGAAGCTCGGCGAGACGTCGATGCGCCGCGCGAGCTCGCGCAGGCTGATGCCGAGCTCGATCCTGCGGGCGCGGATGCGCGGACCGATGCGCTCGGCGACCCAGTCCGGGTCGGCGAGCGCCCTGCGCGGATGTGACGCGGCGCTGCATCGCTAGGCCGATCGCGTCGTCCATGCGTCCAGGCCGACGGCGGCGAGCAGGATCAGGCCCATCGTGATCTGCTCGTAGAGCGGGTCGAGCCCGAGCAGGATGTAGCCGTTGCCGATCAGGGCGATGAAGAGCACGCCGACGACCGTGCGCCAGACGGCGCCGTCGCCGCCGAGGATGCTCGTGCCGCCGACGACGATGCCGGCGAGGACGGTGAACGCGAGCGCCGTGTCGGCCGACGACGCCTGCGCGCTGAGCACGCGCGAGGTGTCGATGACGCCGGCGAGGCCGGCCGCGCGCGCCGCTGAGGACGAAGGCGAGGATGCGGACGCGGTCGACGCGCACGCCGGCCAGCCGCGCCGCCTCGGCGTTGCCGCCGGCCGCGTACATGTAGCGGCCCGCGGTCGTCGCCGCGAGCAGCGATCCCGATCGCGATGACGAACGACGATCATGAGCCAGATCGACGTCTTGACCGTGAGGAACTCGGTGCGCGCGAGCTTGCCGAAGCCGGGCTTGTCGAAGAGGACGAGCAGGTTGCCCTTCGTGACGAGGCTCGCGCAGCCGCTCGACGATGAACGACATCGCGAGCGTCGCGATCAGCGCGTTGATGCGGAGCACCGTCGTGATGAGGCCGTTGGCGAGGCCGATCGAGCAGGCCGGCGCCGATGCCGAGCAGCGATCGCGAGCGACGGGGTTCGTCTCGAGCGCGAAGTGCGCCGAGATGACGCCCGCGAGCGAGTAGATCGCGCCGACCGAGAGGTCGATGCCGCCGGCGACGAGCACGAGCGTCCCGGCCGCGGCGATGATCAGGATCGCCGACTGCTGGTCGAGGATGTTGAGCAGGTTCGGCTTCGTCGCGAACGACGAGCTCGTCAGCGACAGGACGACGAAGAGGATCGACGAACGGGATGAGGATGCCCGACGGCTGCGGACGCGCGCCGTCGACCGGCGTTGCCGGGCTCCAGCAGCCTCGCACGCGAGCTGCGCGCGCTCATGCGGCGACCCCGCCCGACGGCTCGTCGGCGAAGGCGGCGGCGAGGATCGCGTTCTCGCGTCATGGCCTCGCCGGCGAGCTCGGCGACGATCCGGCCGCGCCGCATGACGAGCACGCGATGGGACGAGGCCGAGGATCTCCTCGAGCTCGGACGAGATCAGGATGACGCCGAGCCCGTCGGCCGGCGAGGCTCGCGATGAAGTCGTAGATCGCGCGCTTCGCGCCGACGTCGACGCCGCGCGTCGGCTCGTCCGCGATCAGCACGCGCGGCTCGCACAGCAGCGTCCGCGCGAGCAGCACCTTCTGCTGGTTGCCGCCCGAGAGCGCGCGCACGGGCGCGCGAGTACGGCGCGCCGCGGACGTCGCAGCGATCGAGCACGGCGCGCGCCGTCTTCCGCTCGCGCGCCGCGGCGCACGACGCCGAACGCGCTCAGCGTCGCCGAGCCGCGAGAGCGTCGCGTTCTCGACCGACCGAGCGCCCGAAGATCAGGCCGTCGTCCTTGCGCGACTCGGGGATCATCGCGAGGCCCGGCGTCGAGGCTGCGGCGCGGGCTCCGGCCGAGCGCCTCGCCCGTCGTCGAGCACCGCCGTCCCCGACTGCACGCGCGCGGCGCCGAAGAGCGCGCGGGCCAGCTCGGTGCGTCCCGCGCCGACGAGCCCGGCGACGCCGAGGATCTCGCCCGCGCGCAGCTCGAAGCGTCGCGCTCGGCGACGCCGGGCGCCGACAGCTCGCGCACCGAGAGCGACGACCGGCGCGTCCGGCGGCGGCGGCTGCTTGGCCGGGAACGTCGAGGTCAGCGGCCGGCCGAGCATCGCCTCGACCAGCGACGCCTCGGTCTCGGCCGACGCCGGCGGCCGTGCGGACGACGCTCGCCGTCGCGCAGCACGGTGACCGTGTCGGCGAGGTCGAGCACCTCGCGCAGGAAGTGCGAGATCAGGAGGATCGTCGTCCCTGCCCGCGCCGAGCGAGCGGATGATCTCGTGCAGCTGCCGCGTCTCGTGCGCGCTCAGCGCCGCCGTCGGCTCGTCCATGACGATCAGCTGCGCGTCGCGCGAGAGCGCGCGCAGGATCTCGACCTTCTGCTGCTCGGCGGTCCGCAGCCGGCCGGCCGACATGCCGCCGGGCAGCTCGAACCCGGCCGCGGCGGCGAGCGCGGCGTAGGCGCGCGCGAGCCTGCCGGCGCGGAGAAGCCGCCGGAGCGCGGCTCGACGCCGAGGAAGACGTTCTCGGCGACCGTCAGCTGCGGGACGACGCGACGGCTCCTGCGCGATCGCCGCGACCCCGTGCTCGAGCGCCTCGCGCGGCGAGCGGAACGAGACCGGCTCGCCCGTCGAGCAGCATGCTGCCCGCCGTCGGCGCGCGAGCGCGCCCGGCGACGATCCGCCCGAGCGTCGACTTGCCGGCGCCGTTCTCGCCGACGAGCGCGTGCACCGAGCCCCGGGCGACGGTCGAGCGAGACGCCCGCGAGCGCCTGGACGCCGCCGAAGTGCTTGGCGACGTCCAGGAGCTCGAGGTACGGGACGGCTTCGTCGCCGGGCGAGGGCGGCGGTGCTACCCCGGCCACTCAGCCTTGAACTTCGAGGCGTTCGCCTTGGTCACGACGCCGCCGTTGGGCAGGTCCTTGAGCACGTCGATGCCGCCGCAGCCCTTGCCGGTCTTGACGGCCTTGATCGCGCACTGCATCGCGAGCTTGCCCTCGGTCGCCGGCCGCTGCATCGACCGTGCCGTACCAGGCGCCGGAGCCGACGGCCTTGAGGCCGACGCCGCCGCCGCCGTAGCCGATCAGCGTCACCTTCTGGCCGTTCAGCGCCTGCTGCGCGCCGGTCGCGCCCTGGTCGGCGCCGACGATCACGTTCAGGTCGGGCTGCGCCTGGAGCATCGTCTGCGCGGCCTTGAGCGCGTTCGCCGGGTTGTAGAACGTCTCGCCCTCGGCGACGACCTTGATGTTGTGGCCGGCCGTCGACCGCGTCGAAGCCCTTGCGGATCGCGGTGTCGAGCGACGAGACCTTGACCGAGTAGAGGTAGCCGACCTTGCACGGGTTGGCCTTCAGCGCGGCGCAGGCCTCGACGACGAGGCCGCCCTGCTTCCGGCCGATCTGCGTCTGGACGAAGACGACGTTGCCGGACATCCTTCGGCACCGGCGGCGCCGCCGTGCCGGGATTCGTGCCGAGGATCTGGTCGATGTTCACGACCTTGATCCCGGACGCGATCGCCGACTTGATCGTCGGGATCAGCTGCGGCCCGAAGATCGGCTGGACGATGATCGCGTCGTACTGCTTCGACGTCGCGATCGTCTGCAGCTGCGCGAGCTGCTTCTTCGGGTCGTTGGCCGCGTCGAAGACGGTCACCTTGGCGCCCTGCGCCTTCGCGACGGACTTCGCGGCAGCGAGCATCGGCGCGTCGTAGCTGTTCGCGACGGCGAACGAGAGGTACGCGACGCGCACGTCTTCGTCGCGCTCGCGCCCGCGGGGGAGCTCGCCGCGACGCTCGGCCGCGGCGACGGCCGAGACGCCCGTCAGGAGAAGCCGCCGCGGACGCTCCGGCGAGCCATCGGCGTCGGCGGAGATCAGAGCTTCAGGTTCACTTCCACTCACCCTCCTTCAAGGGGCGCTGTCGCTTGCGAGCACCGAGCCTGCACGACTGGACGGGCCTTTCAGCCATCGAAACGCGGAACGGGCGACCCAGGCAAGCGGGAATCGCTCAACCGCCCGGCACGTCCGAAGACCCGCCTGCGGCTGGGCCGAGTGTAGGCAGGCTTAACTTGAGAAGTCAAGCTCGACATTCAGACTGCATGATGGCCGCGAGCGACGGCCAGAGCGGGTTGTCAGTGCGCGTGCCCGCGGGCGCTCTGCACCCAGTGCGGCTGGATCGTCGTGTGCCCGAGCAGGTAGTCGAGCGAGGCCGCCGCGCGGTCGCGCGCGCCACGCAGGTCGGCGCCGACCAGCCTGCCGTCGCGCTTGAGCATCTCGCCGGCGACGAAGACCGGCTCGACGTTGCGCGTGTCGGCCTGCAGCACGACCGTCGAGACCGGGTCGATGACCGGGTAGGTGTTGGTGTGGTCGCAGCGGAGGACGACGACGTCGGCCTGCTTGCCCGGGCGTGAGCGAGCCCGTCCGGTCGCTCGAGCCCGCAGACGCGCGCGCCCTCGATGGTCGCGAACTCGAGCACCTCGCGGCAGGTCAGGAGCTTGGGCTCCTCCTCGCTCCCGGCGGCGAACGCGGCCTCGTGCGAGAGCAGCGCGATCCGAGGCGAACAGGAACCGCATCTGCGTGAACATGTCGCCCGGCACGGTCGTGACCACGTCGATGCTGAGGCTGGGCCGAGCCCGTGCTGCGAGCGCCTTGGCCGTCGGCGGCGTGCCGTGGCCCATGATCATCTCGACCGTGGGCGAGATCGACACCTTGCCGCCCGATGTCGGCGATCAGCCGGAACTCGTCGTCGGAGAGGTAGTTGCAGTGGATGTAGGTCGTGTCGGAGCCGAGCAGCCCCAGCTCGGAGAGCTGCGAGACCATCGAGAATCGTCCTGCATACGGCCCCATTCCGACGTGGACGCTGATCGGCGCGCCGACCTCGCGGGCGAGCTCCCAGTCGTGCCGCACGACCTCGGGCGTGCAGAAGCCGGGGCCGCGCGTGCCCATCGCGAGCGTCATCAGGCCGTCGTCGCTCGAGAAGTACTGGTCGCGCACGCGCCGGATGTCCTCCGGCGCCTCGAGCGTGCTCGTGTACCACCAGTCGGCGAGCGACGTGTTCGGGTTGCCGTAGCAGTAGACGGCGCGCAGCCGCGCGTCGCGCAGCCCGCGGATCGCCTCGTCGGCGTGCTCGGGCGTGTTGTTGATGTGCGACCAGTCGAGCAGGGTCGTCACGCCGGCGTCGATGCCTCGAGCGCGCCGAGGTAGTTGCCGCGTACACGTCCTCGGGCGCGGTAGGCCGGCGCGAGCTGGTCGAGGACGATGTCGAAGTAGCCGCCCAGGCTGACGTCGGGCGCGATCCCGCGGATCACCGTCTCCCAGGTGTGGCGGTGCGAGTCGATGAACCCCGGGATCACGATGCAGTCCGGCGGCATCGATCACCTCGGCGTCGCCCGCGTCGATCGAAGGCGCGACCGCGGCGATGCGATCGTCCTCGATGAGGACATCGCCGCCGTAGAGGTCGCCGATCTGCGGGTCCATGCTGAGCACATGGCCCCCTCGAATCACGACGCGCTTGGGCACGATCATCTCCTTTCGCGCCGTCCAGTTCACCTTAACTCCGGCGGTAGTTCTTACCACCTCGTACGCGCGCAAGCAACACGCCTGGAGCACGGATTCCGCATGGTACAGCGGGATAATCGCGATGACTCGCAAGTTGACTCTCACTGCACGCGGTTCTATCGTGGAGGCGTGGAAGCTGGAGCTGTCGTGGTCGTCGGGGGACGTCCGGGATCGGTCTGCGACTCGCCGAGACGTATGCCGCGCGCGGGCGTGAGGTCGTGATCACGGGTCGCGAGCTCGAGCGCTGCTCGACGGCGGCGACCTCGATCGCCGGGCGCGCGCCCGTGCAGGCCTGCGCCTTCGACCTCGCCGACCCGGAGGCGATCGCGCCCGCCCTCGAGGCCGTCGGGCCGGTCGACCGGCTCGTCCTCGGCGCGGTCGATCGCGACGAGAACACCGTCGCGCGACTACGACGTGGCGCGCGCGCTCCGGCTCGTGACGCTGAAGCTCGTGGGCTACACCGAGGTCATCCACGCGCTCGCTGCCGCGCCTCACGGAGAACGCCTCGATCCTGCTCTTCGGCGGCCTCGCGCTGCGCCGGCCGTACCCGGGCTCGACGACCGTGAGCACCGTCAACGGCGGCGTCACCGGCCTCGTCCACACGCTCGCCGTCGAGCTCGCGCCGATTCGCGTCAACGCCCTCCACCCGGGCATCGTGGGCGACAGTCCCTACTGGGCAGGCAAGCCGGCGGCGTGCTCGAAGCCGTCCGCGCGCGCACGCCCCTGGGGCGCCTCGCACGATGGACGAGATCGTCGATGCCGCGATCTTCCTGCTGGAGAATGGCGGCAGTGAACGGAGTCAACCTCGACGTGGACGGCGGATGGCTCCTCGCATAGCTGACGACGGCCGGCGCCCTCGTCGGAAAGGGCTGACATGCACCTACTCGATCCGCCGCGAAGACATCGAGCTCACGCCCGGCGCTCCCGGATCACAGCTCCGGGCTCACGGCTGCCGTGCTGATCGGCGGCCACACGGGCTCGACGCACACCGGGCTGATGCTCGCCGAGCTGACCGACGGCTGGGTCGACGCGCACGTGCACTCCCGCGAGACGACGTTCTACGTGCTCTCCGGCACTCCGACGCTGTATCTCGACGGCGTCGGCGTCCGGCTTGAAGGAGCGCGCCTGCGGGGCGATCCCGGTTGGGATGGAGCACGCGTGGCGATGCGAGGGCACGGCCCGCTGGATCGAGATGACCTCGCCGCGGCCGCGCGATCCGGATCAGCCTCCGGACACGTTCTTCGTGGGCCCGGCGCCCGACTCCGAGCCGGCGCCGCTCGACGTCCGCGATCCGAGGAATCGCCATCTCTTCCTGCTCGGGCCGAACGACATGGACATCGACCGGCTCAAGCAGGGCGCCTCCGTCGACGCGCCGACGGTGTCGGCCAGCATGGCGACGGCGGCCCTCGCCTACAGCGGCATCACGGTCAAGATGCTCGTCGACAAGCGCCTCGATGCGCAGCTCCAGACGATGTTCATGGTCTTCTACCAGCCCGGCGCCGTGGCGCACCCGCACGACCATCCGTTCGAGGAGTCGTATTTCATGCTCGACGGCGAGGTCGAGGTCGTCGCGGACGGGGAGCGCTACACGCTCCGGCCCGGCGACGTCTTCTGGACCGGCGTCGGCTGCATCCACGCGTTCTACGAGACCAAGGGCAACACCGTGCTCTGGCTCGAGACGTCCGCTCCCGGCCCGCCGGACCAGCACTCGTATCGCTTCGAGCGCGACTGGAGCCATCTCGCGGAGCACCTCCGGGCCGAGACGTCGCGTCCGGTCCGGCAACTAGGTTTCCTGCATGGAAGCGTCGCGCCTCGACCAGGCCACGGAGCTCCCGGGGCATTCGCAGATCGGCGAGCGGCTGCGGGAGGCGCGCCAGAGCCAGGGCCTGACCGCGCGCGACGTCGCGAGGAGGGTCGGCGTCTCGCCGAGCCTGATCTCGCAGATCGAGCGCGACAAGGTGAACCCGTCCGTGAGCACGCTCTGGGGGCTCGTGACGGTGCTCGGCCTGACGATGAGCGACCTCTTCTCCGAGGTCGAGGGGGCGCGGCCACCGGCCGTCGGCGCTGCCGGCGGCTCCGCCGGGCCCGCTGACCGCGGAGGGCACGCGCGCGATCGTCAACCTCGCATCCGGCGTTCGCTGGGAGCGGCTGACCGCCGAGAGCGATCCGCTCGTCGAGTTCCTCTTCGTCGTCTACCCGGTGGGCGCCGTCTCGTGCGACGAGGACTCGCTCGTCCGCCACGGCGGCAAGGAGTACGGCTACGTCATCCGAGGACGCCTGGGAGTGCGCATCGGGTTCGACGAATACGAGCTCTCGCCCGGCATGGCGCTCTCCTTCGACTCCTCGGCACCGCACCGCCTGTGGGCGATCGGCGACGAGGACGCCGAGGCGATCTGGGTCGTCGTGGGCCGGCAGAGCGACGGTCGCGGCCGCCTGACCTGATCAGGCGAGCGAGTCCACCGTGACGCGCTCGCCGCTCTTCAGCGCCTGCTCGCAGGCCAGCGCCGTCGCCAGCGACGCCGTCGCCTGCGCGGGCGTGCAGGCCACCTCGCCGGGCGCGCTCGCGCGCGCGGCGGCGAGGAAGCGCTCGAGGCCGTGCGCGCTGGGCGCGCCATCGTCCTGCAGGTCGACGGGCGCGCCGTCGGCGATGCCGCGGGCGCGGAACTCCGGATCGAGCACGCCCTCGATGCGCGCGCCGTCGCCGATCACGTCGAGTGCGTAGGTGCGCGGCAGGTCGTCGCGCTGCCACACCACCTGAACGGTCGCCACGGCTCCGCGCTCGAGCTCGAGCGTGAGCGCGAGCACGTCGTCGATCTCGCTGTTCGCCGGCCGGTCGGCGCCCGCCAGCGGCACGTTGACGCCGGTCGCCGAGACGCGCACGGCCGGGCCGGCGATCGCCTGCACGAGGTCGATGCCGTGGCTGGCGCGCTCGAGCACCTGGCCGCCGCCCGCCGCCTGGTCGGTGAACCACGTGCGGCCGGCCGTCGCGCCGAACATGCGCACGGCGAGCAGCCCGAGGGCGCGCTCGGCGAAGAGGTCGCGCACCTGCGGCACCCACGTGATCGCCCGCCACTGGTAGCCGATCGCGCACACCACGCCCGTGCGCTCGACCGTCGCGACGATCTCCCTCGCATCGCCGAGGTCGCGCGCGACGGGCTTCTCGAGGTAGACGGGCAGGCCGCGCTCGAGCGCCTCGATCGTGATCTCGCGGTGGGCGCGCGGCGGCGTCAGCACGAGCACGGCCTCGGGCTCGCCGGTCTCGAGCAGCGCTCTGCGTCGGCGAACGCCTCCGCTCCGGTCAGCCCGGCCGCCCAGGCACGTCGCTCGGGATCGGGGTCGCAGACGCAGGTGACCTGCTCCCCGAGCGCGCTCAGGTTGGCCAGATGCGTCTCCGCGATCCAGCCGCAGCCGATCAGGCCGATCCTCATGCCACCACCTCGCCGTTGCGCAGTACGGCGCGCGGACGCCCGCGCACCCCGGTTCCGTCCCACACGCTCGCATCGAGCCCCTCGCCGAGCGTCGCCGGCGTGAGCGTCCAGGCCGGCTCGGGATCCCAGATCAGCAGATCGGCGGGCATCCCGCCTCGACGACACGCCCAGCGCAGAGCAGACGCGTGGCCAGCTCGATCGGCAGCCGCGCGTCGTGCAGGCTCGCGGTCAGCATCAGCGGCATGCGCGCCGCCACGCCGGGTCCGCCCGAGACGAGCTCGTCGAACGGCGCAGCGGGCCGCGAGCCGCGGTGCGAGTGATCGGAGCCGATTGCGGTCAGCGTGCCGTCCAGCACGCCCTCCCAGACGGCCTCGACGTGCTCGCGCGGACGCAGCGGCGGCGAGATCACGCCCATCGGGGCGAGCGGCCCGGCGTACACGGAGTCGTCGAGCAGCAGGTACTGCGGGCAGGTCTCGCCGGTCACGTCGGCGCCTTCGGCTCGCGCCCGGCGGATGGCCGCCACCCCGCCCGCCGTCGAGACGTGCACGATGTAGACCGGTGCCTCGGCCAGGCGGGCGAGGTCGAGCGCGCGGCGGATGCCCTCCTCCTCGACCAGCGGCGGACGCGAGCGCGGATGCGCGTCGACGCCGAGATCGCCGGCGGCGCGCAGCCGCTCGCGCAGCACCTGGATCGCACCGGCGTTCTCGCAGTGCAGCCGCGGCACGACGCCGTAATCGCGTCCCCACAGCAGCGCGCGCACGAGCAGCTCGTCGTCGGCGTCCATGCCGAGCTCGCGATAGGCCAGGAAGAGCTTGATCCCGCGTACGCCCTGCTCTGCGAGCGCCGCGAACGAGGCCTCGTCGAGCGCGTGCGGCTCGTACACCGTGGCGAGCGGCTCGATGCGGCAGGCCGAGCCCGCGGCCAGGGCGCGCCAGCGCGCGCACGCGTCCTCCACCCGCTCGCCCGGTGCGGGCGGGGCGTAGGCCTCGACCGCGGTCGTGCCCGAGCGCAGCGCGGCACCCGGCGCGTCGCGCAGGCCCTCGTAGACGTGCGCGTGCGGGTCGAATCCGCCCGGCAGCACGTAGCACCCGCGCGCGTCCAGCTCGCGGGCGCCGGTCGGAGCCGCATCGCCGACGCCGGCGACGACGGCCGCCCTCGACGAGCACGTCGGCGCCGTCGAGCACGCCGCCGGGCGCGACGACGCGGCCGCCGGCGATGCGCAGCGCCGTCACGTGGGCTCGTCGCACGCCACGACGGCACCCGCGCGCACGACGCTGCGCGCAACGAGCCGTTCCGCCGCGTACTCGGTGACGCCCGCCGAGAGGCGGTGCTCGCCGTCGACGAGCGCGAAGCGCCCGCTCTGGCGCTCGAGCAGGCTGAGATCGCCCGGCGCGCCCGGAGCGAGCGTCCCCAGCCCGGCGGGCGCGACGTGCGCGAGGTGCTCGCCGACGCGTACGGTGGCGGCCGCGATCACGTCGGGCAGCGGCATGCCGAGGTGGAGGAGCTTCGAGAGCGTGCGCGGCAGGTCGTGCACCGGGCCCGGCGTGGTTGTGGGCGTGGATGTCGCTCGAGATCGTGTCGGGCGGGAAGCCCTGGGCCAGCGCCGCGCGCGCGACGCGCCAGGTGAACGAGCCGACGCCGTGCCCGACGTCGAAGAGGATGCCGCGCTCGCGGGCCTCGAAGGCCTCGGGCCAGACGTTCCCGCTCGCGTCCAGCAGGCTGCCCTCGTTGCCGTGGAAGCAGTGCGTGACGACGTCGCCCGGGCGCATCTGCGCGAGCAGCTCCGGCAGCGGCATCCCCATGTCGATCACGTGCACCATCAGCGGCAGGCCGAGCGCGTCGGCGGCCTCGAGCGCGAGGCCGACCGCGGCGCGCGGATCCGGCCCGACCATCTGGTAGCCGGCGCGCAGCTTGACGCCGGCGATGACGTCGCGGTTGGCCTCGGCGACCTGCACGCACTGCTCGACCGAGGCCCAGCGGATGTCCTCCAGCTCGCCGACGAGCGAGCTGATCATGCCCTCCACGGCGATGTGGAGATAGGCGTAGATGCGCGTCTGCGCCTGCTCGATGACCATGCCTGCGCAGGCCGGGAAACGTCTGCGCCCCGGCCGATCCCACGTCGACCCCGGTCGTCGTGCCGCGGCGGAGCAGATAGGTGTCGGCGTCGACGCCGTAGTGCGAGACGCCGTCGTAGACGTGCACGTGCAGGTCGATCAGCCCCGGCACCACCAGGAGGCCGGCCGCGTCGACGCGCTCGCGGCCCGTCAGGCCCTCTCCGACCACGGCGATGCGCCCGTCGTCGATCGCGACGTCCGCGATGCCGTCGGCGCCCGTGGCCGGGCAGAGCACGTGGCCGCCGGCGACCACGAGGTCGTGCGTCACGGGATCAGACCCTCGTCCTGCAGGCGTTCGAGCGCGCGCCGGAAGGCGTGCGCCGTGAACTCGACCTCTGTCGGGGCCGTGCGCGATCGAGAGCAGGCCGCAGCCGTGGAAGAGATGCACGCCCTCGAGCAGCATCGCGCACTGCAGCGCACTCGCGAGCGGCGGGCGCACGCCGCGCTTGAGCGTCACCGGGTCGTCGGTGCGCTCGCCGAAGATGAGGCAGAACGTGGAGGCCTGGCCGTAGGCGAAGCCGGGCGTCGAGCGCGCCTCGAAGGCGGCGTTGAGCGCGTCGCGCAGCTCGGCGGCCACGGCGTCGGCGCGCGCCAGGCCGCTGCCGTCGGCCAGCAGGTCGAGCGTCGCCGAGCCGGCCACGGCCGAGAGCGGGTGGGCGTTGTGCGTGCCCGGGTGCTCGACCTTGCCGCGGCCGTCGCGGAAGGCGAGGACGTCCATGACGTCGGCGCGCCCGGTCAGCGCGCCGCCGGGCATGCCGCCGGCGACGACCTTGGCGAGCGTCGTGAGGTCGGGCGTGACGCCGATCACCGCCTGCGCGCCGCCCGGCGACCAGCGGAAGCCCGTCACGACCTCGTCGAACACGACGAGCGTGCCGTGCGCGCGCGCGGCCTCGGCGATGGACGCGACGCGCTCGGGCGGGAGCGGCACGGCGCCCCAGGCGGCGCCGGTCGGCTCGAGGATCACGCAGGCCACGTCGCCGCGCGCGAGCTCGCCCTCGAGCGCGCCCGCGGCGAACGGGTCGACCACCGTGAGGTCGGGGTTGGGCGGCGAGCCCGACGGGCGCGGCCGGGTCGACCGGCAGCGACACCCCGGGGCTCGCGTCGTCGTGCCAGCCGTGGAAGTGGCCGGCCAGCTTGATCACGCGGTCGCGCCCCGTGAAGCCGCGCGCCACGCGCAGGGCGAGCAGCGTCGCCTCGGTGCCGCTCGACGTGAAGCGCACGCGCTCGGCCGACGGGACGAGCGCGACGATGCGCTCGGCCCAGGCCGCCTCCTGCTCGCTGCTGGCGCCGAGATGCATGCCCCGGCCCGGCCTGGCGGCGCACGGCCTCGACCACGTCGGGATGCGAGTGGCCGGCGACGAGCGCGCCGTGCCCCATCACGTAGTCGACCAGGCGGTGGCCGTCGAGATCCCACTTGTACGCGCCCTCGGCGCGCGTGACGCAGGGCGGGAACGGATCCTGCCGGCGCGCGTCGTGCGTGAGCCCGCTCGGGAAGAGCCCGAGCGCGCGCTCGTACGCGGCCTGCGAGCGCGGGTTGGCGCGCGCGTACTCGGCCAGCGTCGAGAGGGCGGTGCTCATGCCGCGAACGCTACCGCGGGCCTTGCGCGCGTGTAGCGTCCCGGCCATGGATCTCGATCTCGTTGGCCGCCGCGCGGCCGTGATGGCCTCCAGCGACGGCATCGGCAAGGCGATCGCCTGCGCGCTCGCGCGCGAGG
The DNA here is from genome assembly GCA_963845865.1 of uncultured Actinomycetes bacterium. GTDB lineage: Bacteria > Actinomycetota > Thermoleophilia > Gaiellales > JALYLC01 > JALYLC01. The sequence goes on along the minus strand of CAWJTT010000056.1, from coordinate 14,864 downwards.
GCGTGCACGTGATGATGTGCGGGCGCGACGACGCCAAGCTCGCCGCCGCGATGGACGAGGCGAAGGCGATCGCGCGCGAGGGCGCCCAGGTCGCCGGCGAGCGCATCGACCTCGGCACGCGCGCAGGGCCCGGCCGCTGCTCGTCGAGTCCGCCGCGACCGCGTTCGGCGGCCTCGACATCCTCGTCACGAACACGGGCGGGCCGCCCGCCGGTCCGCTGCTCTCGTTCGACGACGAGGCCTGGCAGAAGGCCTTCGAGTCGGTGCTGCTCTCGGTCGCGCGCGGCGCGCGCGCCGCGCTGCCGCACCTCGAGGCCTCCGACGCAGGGTCGCATCATCTCGATCGCGTCCTCCTCGATCAAGGCGACGCTGCCCACGCTCGGCTTCTCCAACGTCTTCCGGCCGGGCATCCACGGGCTCGTCAAGACGCTCGCCGAGGAGCTCGGCCCCAAGGGCATCACGGTCAACCTGATCGCGCCCGGCAAGATCGACACCGCGCGCGTGCGCTGGCTCGACGACACGCGCGCCGAGCGCACCGGCACGAGCGCCGACGAGGTGCGCGCCGCCTCCGAGCGCGAGATCCCGCTCGGCCGCTACGGCGAGCCCGATGGAGCTCGCCGAGGTCGCGGTGTTCCTCTGCTCGAAGGCCGGGCGCTACGTCTCCGGCACGGCGACGCTGGTCGACGGCGGCCTCGTGCGAGCGCTTTGACCGGCGCGGCTAGGAATGCAGCGCGGCCTCGTCCTGCTGCTCACCGGAGAGCTCTTCACGACCTCGTCGGCGCTCGCGGTGCAGACCGCGCTCGGGCTGGGAGGGCTATGCGCGCAGCGGCGATCCGCTCGTGCTCGGCATCATCGGCCTGGCCGAGTTCGTGCCCGGCCTTGCTGTTCGCCCTGCCCGCCGGGCACGCCGCCGATCACCGCGACCGGCGCTTCGTGACTGCCTTCGGCCTCGGCGATCATCGGCCTCGCGGCGACCGGCATCGGCGCTCGACACGGCCTGCGGCGACGAGCGCGTCTGGCCGCTCTACGGCCTCGCGCTCTTCATCGGCGTCGGGCCAGTCGTACGCGTCGCCCGGCCTACGTGCCGATGCTCGCAGCCAGCGTGCCCGGCCGAGGAGCTGCCGCGCGTGATGGCGCATGAACGCCTCGGTGTGGCAGTTCGGCACGATCGCGCGGGCCCGTGGCGGCCGGCCTGCTGCACCTCCTCGGGGCGCCCGCGCCGTTCGTCGTCGCGGCGATCGGCGCCGGGCTGGGCGCGCGTCTCGTGCTCGCGGTGCCGCGCGTCGATCGGCACGGCGCACCTGCTCGACGAGCCGCACTCGGCCACGCTCGCCGAGGCGCTCGAGGGCGTGCGCTTCATCCTGCGCGACGCCGCGCGATGCTCGGCACGATGTCGCTCGACCTCGTCGCGGTGCTGCTGGGCGGCGCGACCGCGCTGCTGCCGGTCTTCTCGCAGGACGTCCTGCACGTCGGCGCGCTCGGCAACGGCCTGCTGCGCGCGGCGCCCGGGGTCGGGCGCGGTGGTCGTCGCGCTCTCGCTCACCGCCCGGCCGCTCAACCGCCGCGTCGGCCCGACGCCTGTTCCTCGCCGTGGCCGCGTTCGGCGCGTTCACGCTCGTGTTCGCGCTCTCGCGCAGCTACGTGCTCTCGCTCGCCGCTCTCGCGGGCCTTGCCGCGGCCGACATGCTCAGCGTGTTCATCCGCTCGACGCTCGGCCCGCTGCTCACGCCGCCGGAGCTGCGCGGGCGGGTGGATGCGGTCGAGCGCGTCTTCATCGGCGGCTCGAACGAGCTCGGAGCGTTCGAGTCGGGCATGGCCGCGGCGCTGATCGGCGCCGTGCCCGCGGTCGCCATCGGCGGCGTCCTGGCGATCGCCGCCGCCGCGCTCTGGGCCTGGCGCTTCCCGCAGCTCCGCGGCATCGACCGCTTCGAGGACGCGGTCGAGCTCTCGCGCGCGGCCGCCGCCGACACGGGCTCAGTCGCCGCGGTAAGTCATCGCTCGGCGGCCAGCTCGAAGAACGTGCGCAGGATGCGCGCGCCGTCCGGGTTGGCGGAGCGGTAGGACTCGGGGTGGAACTGCGTGCCCCACCAGCCGCGCTCCTCGCTCGCGATCGCCTGCACGCGGCAGCGCGTCGGTCGAGGCCAGCACGCCGGAAGCCCGTCGGGCAGCTCGGTCAGCTCGTCGAAGTGGTAGTGCCACACGCGCGGGCGCTCGCCGACGTCGCGGAAGAGGCCGTCGCGGCTCGACGACCTCGACCTCGAGCTCGCCGATCTCGGGCTCGGCGGCGTGGTCGATCCGGCCGCCGGCGAAGCGCCCGAGCAGCTGCATGCCGGCGCAGATGCCGAGCACCGGGCGCCCGCTGGCGCCGACGACCTCGCCGAGGCGGTCGAGCGCGGCGGGGTCGTGGGCGGCCCAGGGCGCCGAGGAGCCCGAGAGCACGACCGCGTGCGCATCGCCGAGGTCGCGCGCGTCGAGGTACGGGACGACCTCGACGGGCCGCCCGGAGGCGGCCTCGAGGCGGCGGCGCAGGCGCTCGCTCCAGCGCGCGGACGGCAGGCCGAATGCGCTCGGGTGCTCGGTGTCGATCTGGACGATCGGTGCCGGGACCACGGCGCGAGCCTACCGCGCCGCGACGCGCATAGACTCCGGCGATGCTGGATCTCGTCGTGAGCGGCCGCTTCGCGCTGCCCGGGCGGGCGCCTCGAGGACGGCGAGATCGGCATCGCGGACGGGCGCATCGCCGTGCTCGCGGAGGCCGGGCGAGCTGAGCGGCGCACGAGCGCATCGACGTCCCCGCCGGCCAGCTCATCCTGCCCGGGCACGTCGACGCCCACGTGCACACCGGCAGCGCGCCGGGCGAGGGCGTCGCGCGCGCGACCGCGTCGGCCGCGGCCGGCGGCGTCACGACGATCGTCGACATGCCCTACGACGACCCGGAGCCCGTCAACACGCTCGCGCGCTTCGAGCAGAAGGTCGCGCACGTCGAGGCCGAGGCGCTCGTCGACGTCGCGCTCTACGCGACGGTCGCGCCGAGCGGCGGGCTGGACGAGATCGCGCCGCTGCACGCAGCCGGCGCGGCGGCCTTCAAGGTCTCGACGTTCGAGACGCACCCCGTGCGCTTCCCGCGCGTGCCCGACGGCGAGCTGCTGCTGGCGATGGAGATCTGCGCCGCGGCTCGGCGCGCTCGTCTGCTTCCACCCCGAGAACGACGACATCGTGCGGCGCCTCTCGCGAGCAGCTCGCGGCCGAGGGGCGCAGCGACCCGATGGCGCACGCCGACGCCCGCCCGCCCGTGGCCGAGAGCGAGGCGATCGGCCGGGCGCTCGAGCTCGGCCTCGCGACCGGCTGCCGCACGCACCTCTGCCACGTCTCGGTCGAGCGCGGCTTCGCGCTCGTCGCGCCGCGCGCTGGGCGACGGCGCCGACGCGAGCGCCGAGACCTGCACGCACTACCTCGTGATGGACGAGGACGACCTGCGCCGCCTGGGCGGCCGCGCCAAGATCAACCCGCCGCTGCGTCCGCGCGCGCAGCAGGACGCGCTCTGGCGCCTGCTCGACGCCGGCCGCGTCGACCAGGTCACGTCCGACCACGTCGGCTGGGCGCGCGAGCTCAAGGACACGCCCGACATCTTCGCGGCGCGCTCCGGCGTGCCGGGCCTCGAGACGACGCTGCCGCTGCTCTACAGCGAGGGCGTCGTGCGCCGCGGCGTGCCGCTCGGCACGCTGCTGCACGTGCTCTGCGCCGGGCCGGCCGCCCGCTACGGCCTGGCGCCGCGCAAGGGCGCCGATCGCGCAGGGCGCCGATGCCGACCTCGTGATCTTCGATCCGGACGAGCGCTGGCGCATCGACGAGAGCGAGCTCGTCTGCCATGCGGGCTGGAGCCCGTACCATGGGCGCGATGTGACCGGGCGTGTCAAGCAGGTACTCGTGCGCGGCAGCACCGTCTTCGCAGACGGCGAGGTGCGCGCGCGAGCCGGCTCGGGGCGTGTCGTGCGCCCCGCGCGCGAGACGGAGGCTGGCTAGTGGCGATCTCGGCCGAGCGGAAGCGGAACATCAAGGCCCAGCGCGGCGGCGAGCTGCGCTGCAAGGGCTGGCGGCAGGAGGCGATCCTGCGCATGCTCGAGAACAACCTCGAGAACGCCGAGCGCCCGGAGGAGCTGATCGTCTACGCGGGCTCCGCCAAGGCCGCGCGCGACTGGGAGAGCTTCGACCGCATCGTCGAGGCGCTGCGAGACGATGGACGAGGATCAGACGCTCGTCGTCCAGTCGGGCAAGCCGATCGGCCTCTTCCGCACGCACCGGCTCTCGCCGATCGCCGTGATCGCCAACGGCAACATCGATCGGCCGCTGGGCGAGCCCGGCGGGCTTGCAGGAGCTGATCGACGCCGGGCTCTCGGTCTTCGGCGGCATGACGGCGGGCGCCTGGCAGTACATCGGCTCGCAGGGGATCCTGCAGGGCACCTACGAGACGTTCATGGCCGCCGCGCGCAAGCACTTCGGCGGCTCGCTCGCGGGCCGGCTCGTGCTGACGCGCCGGCCTCGGCGGCATGGGCGGGGCCCAGCCGCTCGCGGGCGTGCTGGCGGGTGCCGCCACGCTCATCGTCGAGGTCGACCCCGAGCGCGTCGAGCGCCGGCTGCGCGAGGGCTACCTGCAGCACCGCTGCGACGACCTCGAGGGCGCGCTCGCGCTGGTGCTCGGCGCGAAGGAGCGCGGCGAGGCGATCTCCGTCGGGCTCGTCGCCAACATCGCCGACGTGATGGACGCGCTGCTCGCGCGCGGCATCACGCCCGACATCGTCACCGACCAGACCGACGACCGACCCGATCCGCGGCTACGTGCCGCGCGGCATGACGACCGCCGAGTGCGACGAGTTGCGCGCGCGCGACCGCGACGAGCTGATTCGCCGCGCCGACGCCACGCTCGTCGAGCACATCCGCGCTCGATGCTCGAGTTCCAGCGGCGCGGGGCCGAGGTCTTCGAGTACGGCAACGGGCTGAGAGCGCGCGCCCAGATGCTCGGCGTCGAGGACGCCTTCGACATCGGCGGTTCACGGAGCGCTACATCCGGCCGCTCTTCTGCGAGGGCATCGGCCCGTTCCGCTGGCTCGCGATCTCCGGCAATCCGCAGGACATCTACGAGATCGACGACACTCATCCTCGAGCACTTCGAGGGCGATCCGATCACGCACTGGATCACCGCCGCGCGCGAGGCCGTGCAGTTCACCGGCCTGCCTGCGCGCATCGGCTGGCTGGGCTACGGCGACCGCCGCAAGCTCGGCCTGCTCGTCAACGACGCGATCGCGAGCGGCCGCATCTCGGGCCCGATCGCGTTCACGCGCGACCACCTCGACTCCGGCGGCGGTGGCCTGCGCCGACGCGCGAGACCGAGCGCATGCGCGACGGCTCCGACGGCGTCTCCGACTGGCCGATCCTGAACGCGCTGCTCAACACGGCCTCGCACGCCGACCTCGTGGCCGTGCACGGCTTCGGGGGCATTGCCCAGTCGGCCGGCGCGACGACCGTCGCCGACGGCACCGCGCAGGCGGCCGAGCGGCTCGGCGCGGTGCTCACGAACGATCCGGGAATCGGCGTCCTGCGCCACGCGGACGCCGGCTACGAAACCGCAATCGAGACGGCCGCGAGGGCCGGGTTGGGACTCTAGAGATGGCAATCGCCCCGGAAGACGCTCTCGGCCTCGACGAGGTCGCCGAGGCGCTCGACAACGGCTGGACGCTGCCGGCCCGCTGGTACTCCGACCCGGACGTCGCCGAGCTCGAGCACCAGCGGATCTTCGCCCACAGCTGGACGCTGCTCTGCCCCGAGGCCAGGCTCGCCTCGCCCGGCGACCACGTCGTCGGCACGCTCGGGCCGCGTGCCCGTGCTGGTCACGCGCGACGCCGAGGGCGAGCTCCACGGCTTCGTCAACGTCTGCCGGCACCGCGCGCACCCGGTGGCGATGAAGGACGGCTGCCGCAAGCTGCTGCAGTGCCGCTACCACGGCTGGACGTACACGCTCGACGGCAAGCTGCAGAACGCGCCGCGCATGTCCCGCGAGATGGACTTCGACCGCGCGGATCTCTCGCTCGTGCCCGTCGCCGTCGACGTCTGGCGCGGCTTCGTGTTCGTCAATCCGGACGTCACGGCGCCGCGCCTGCTGGACGTCCATCCGGCGCTCGAGCCGCTCGCGATCGAGCGCAACCTCGGCTTCGCCGACTGGAAGTTCCGCGACGCACTGGGTCTACCCGATCGAGGCCAACTGGAAGGTCTTCGTCGAGAACGCGACCGAGTGCTACCACTGCCCGACGGTGCACACGAAGAGCTTCAGCGACGCCTTCGTGACCGATGCCAATGTCTACGAGCTGGTCGAGACGGGCGGCCTGCTGTGCCAGTTCACGCCCTACAACGCGCGGCGTGCCAACACGCGCTGGGGCGGCCAGACGGGCGATGGCTTCCGCTTCATCTACATGTGGCCGACGTCGTTCTGGGCCCAGGACGACCAGGTCGCGTTCACGGGCATGATCGTGCCCACCGGCGTCGAGTCGTGCGAGTTCCACGCCGACGTCTACGCCCACCCGCAGGCCGACGAGACGTTCGTCGCCGACTGGATGGAGATGTACGACAAGACGTTCGAGGAGGACGCCGACGTCGTGCGCGTCCAGCAGGCCGGGCTGCGCTCGCAGATGATCCCCTACGGCCGCCTGCTGCCCAAGAGCGAGAGCCCGATCCGGCACTTCCACCGGCTCGTCTACGACGCTCTCGCGGCCGATGGCTGAGAATCAGCGTCTAACTGCAGGACCGTCCGATCGTCTCTAGGCAGCAACCGGGGTTCCTGGTACCGTCCCCCGATCCGACCGCCCTTCGTCGCAGTGGGAGCCACCTGATGAGCACGCCTTCCGATCCGTCGAACGACGCCGTCCGCATCGACCGCGGAAAGCTGCTCAAGCGCAGCGCGGGCATCGCGCTCGGCACGAGCCTCTACTCGTTCGGCGATCCACTCACGGTGCTCGCCGCACAGATGACGCCGAAGGCGCTCAAGCCCGACGGCGACCTCGCCTACTTCAACTGGGCGCAGTACATCAACCCGAAGCTGCTGCGCGGCTTCGAGAAGGAGTACAAGGTCAAGGTCAAGGAGTCGAACTTCACCAACATGGACAACATGCTCGCGAAGCTGCGCGCCGGCGTGAAGTACGACGTCGCCTTCCCCGAGGCGCAGACGGCGGCCCAGCTCGTCAAGGCCAACTTCCTCGCTCCGCTCGACCACGTCGAACATCACGAACTGGTCGCAGGTCAACTCGGCGTTCCACAACCCGTGGTACGACGCGGGCGCGAAGTTCACCGGTGCCGTACGCGATCTGGACGACCGGCATCGCCTGGCGCACCGACAAGGTCAAGGGCATGACCGGGCTCGTGGAACGACCTCTTCAACCATCCCGAGGCGGCCAAGCACACCTACCTGCTCGATGACATGCGCGAGGTCATCGGCATGGGCCTGCTCACCACCGGCACGAAGGACGTCAACTCGACGAGCTCGTCCGCGGTCGGCAAGGCCCAGAGCAAGGTGCTCACGCTCAAGCCGCGCCTGCGCGGGTTCACGAGCGTCAACACGCAGATGGCCGACGGCACGAGCTGGCTGACGCACATGTGGTCGGGCACCGTCTACCAGGCGCTGCTCGCCATGAAGCACCCGGAGACTGCTCCACTACCAGACCAACAAGGAAGGCGTCCCGGTCGGCAGCGACACGATGGTCGTGCTCAAGAACGCGCCGCACCCGAACACCGCGCAGCTCTTCCTCAACTGGATGCTGCGGCCCGAGAACTCCGTCGGCCAACGTCGAGTACATCGGCTACCCGATGATGACCACGTCGGGCCTGAAGACCTACGACGGGCTCACGAAGAAGTACCCGTGGCTGAAGGTCACGACCGGCGAGGTCGAGAACGGCCAGAAGTTCCGGCCGCAGGACGCGAAGACGCTGCAGCTCTACACCACCGCCTGGTCGAAGATCCAGGCGTAGAAGCGACACAGGGTGAGCAGCAGCCCGGTGCGACGCCGCGGCCTCTGGTCGAGCTTCCTCGTTCCGCCGGGCCTCTGGCTCGTCGCGCTCTACCTGGTCCCGCTGGGCCTGATCGTCGCGGCCTCGTTCGGCACGGTCGACTTCCTCGGCCGGGTCATCTACTCCTGGCCGTTCAACGGCTGGGACCTGAGCAACTACCACACGGTCCTGTCGTCGGCCTACCTGCCGGCGTTCTTCCGCTCGCTCGCGTTCGCGGCCCTCACGACGCGTGCTCTGCGTGCTGATCGGCTATCCGGTCGCCTACGTGATCGCGCGCTACGGCGGTCGCGTGCGCCATCTGCTCGTCGTGCTGCTCGTCCTGCCGTGGTTCGTCGACTACCTGATCCGCGTGTACGCGTGGATCGTGCTGCTCGGCGACAACGGCGTCGTCAACGGCTGGCTGGGCGACCTCGGGATGAAGGGCGATCCGCCCGTCCAGTTCCTGGGCACCTGGTGGGCCGTCGTCGGCGGCCTCTTCTACAGCTACTTCCCGTTCATGGTGCTGCCGGTCTACGCGGCCGTCGATCGCATGGACTCCTCGCTCGTCGAGGCGGGCAAGGATCTCTACGGCACGCCGTGGCAGACGTTCCGCTATGTCACGTTCCCGGCGACGTTCCAGGGTGTCGTGGCAGGAGCCGTGCTCGTGTTCCTGCCGGCGTCGGGCGACTTCGCGAACGCCGAGTTCCTCGGCTCGCCGGAAACGTCGATGATCGGCAACGTCATCAACGGGACGTTCAACCAGGGCGGCTACGTGCCGCTCGGCGGCACGCTCACGGTCTGCTTCATGGTCGGTATCGCCGCGTTCATGGTGTTCTACCTGCGCTCGGCATCGCGGGCCTCGCGCGAGGGCGCGCTGTGAGCGCGGTGGCCCGGCAGGGCGGACGCCGCCGCCGCAAGGGCTTCGATCGCCCGCGCTTCCTGTGGGCGCTGTACGTGGCCATCTGCCTGTACCTGTTCGTGCCGATCGTGGTCGTGATCATCTACTCGTTCAACTCGAGCAAGTCGCTGCAGGTCTTCAGCGGGCTGAGCTTCCGCTGGTACCGCGCGTTCTGGAACGACCCCGACATCAAGGCCTCGCTCGTCGCGAGCTTCGAGGTCGCGGCCGTGACGATGGTCATCGCGACGGTCCTCGGCACGCTGCTCGCGTTCGGCCTCGTGCGCGCGCGCGGACGCATCGGCGGCTCGGCCAACATCCTCATGCTGCTGCCGCTGATCACGCCCGAGATCGTCACGGCCGTCGGCCTGCTGCTGCTGTTCGGGCGCGTCAACACGGACGCTCTCGCTGAAGACGATCATCCTCGGTCACATCACGTTCTCCATCTCGTACGTCACCGTGATCGTGCGCGCCCGCCTGTCGCTGCTCAACCGCGAGGTCGAGGAGGCCGCCATGGATCTCGGCGCCACCGAGCTGGGCGCGCTGCGGCTCGTCACGCTGCCTGCGCTGTATCCGGCGATCGCAGCCTCGGCGCTGCTCGTGTTCGTGCTGTCGTTCGACGATTTCGTCACGTCCGTGTTCATCTCGGGCGCGGGCACCTCGCCGCTGCCCGTGCGCATCTACTCTCTGCTGCGCGTCGGCGTCTCGCCCGAGATCAACGCCGTCGGCACCACCATGATCGGGATCACCCTCGCTCCTCGCCCTGGCGCACGCTGCCGCTGCTGCTGTGGCGCCGCCGCACGGAGCCTCCAGCCGCGCCGGCCCCGGCAGCCGAATGAGCGACGCCGAGCTCACCGTCGCCCTCAAGGGCGTGGTCAAGCGCTTCGGCGACCAGTACGCCGTCGCGAACCTCGACCTCGACATCGCGAAGGGCTCGTTCTTCTCGATCCTCGGGCCCTCGGGCTGCGGCAAGACGACGACGCTGCGCATGATCGCCGGCTTCGAGCAGCCCGACGAGGGCCACATCCTGCTCGAGGGACAGCCCGTCGAGGACGTGCCGCCCTACCGCCGCAACGTCAACACCGTCTTCCAGAGCTACGCGCTCTTCGAGCACCTCTCGCTGTTCGACAACATCGCCTTCGGCCTGCGCCGCAAGAAGGTCGCGAAGCCCGAGATCACGCGCCGGGTGGGGGAGATGCTCGAGCTCGTGCGCCTCTCCGACCGCGCCAAGGCCAAGCCGCGGCAGCTCTCGGGCGGCCAGCGCCAGCGGGTCGCGCTGGCGCGCGCGCTCGTCAACCTCCCCGCGGTGCTGCTGCTCGACGAGCCGCTGGGCGCGCTCGACCTGCAGCTGCGCAAGACGATGCAGCTCGAGCTGAAGCACATCCAGCGCGAGGTCGGGATCACGTTCGTGTACGTGACCCACGACCAGGAGGAGGCGCTCACGATGTCGGACTCCATCGCCGTGATGAACCTACGGCGAGCTGCAGCAGGTCGGCAACGCCGAGGACGTCTACGAGCGGCCGGCCAACTCGTTCGTCGCCCAGTTCATCGGCATCTCGAACCTGCTCGAGGCGACGGCCGAGCGCGACGGCGTGCGGCTCACCTCCGGCCTCCTGATTCCGGCGTCGCGTGCCGGCGGATCTCGCTGCGGGCAGCCAGGTGCGCCTCTCGATCCGGCCCGAGAAGCTCGCGCTCGGCCCGGCCGCGGACGGCCGCGTCGGCGTCGACGGGACGATCGTCGAGTCGGTCTACATGGGCACCGTCACGCACTACGTCGTCGAGATCGCGCCCGACGCGCGCATGATCGCGGTCACGCAGAACACCGAGGACGCGACCGACGGCTCGCGTCCCGGAGTGGGCTCGCGGTGACGCTCTCGTGGCGTCCCGAGCACGCGCTCGTGCTCGCCTCCTAGGCGGGCCGTCCGCTCAGCGCACGCGGCCCGCGTTGCCTCGCACGTAGGCCGCGGGCGAGCCAGTCCCGCCCGGCGAGCGGCTTCCCGCCACCCGGGGTCTGGCGCGACCAGGCGGGGTCTGACCCCAGCTGGCGGAGCCTGACCCCAGGGTGGCGATGCGCCTATCCATGCAGTTCCGGGGCTCGGAGTGACGTGTGGTCCGCTCCACGCTGGCATCGAATCGCGTGGCCGCCGAACGTGGTCTTTCCGCATGGCCATGCGCTTTGCCGATGGCAGGACGGGTCGGGGTCAGGCCCCGCCACCTGGGGTCAGGCCCCGCCAGGCGGGGTCTGACCCCAGGTGGTCGGTGCCCCAGGTGGTCGTCCTAGGCGGGCCGTTCCCTCAGCGCAGCGCGGCCCGCGTCGCCTCCACGAAGGCCGCGGGCGATCCGCCGGCGGGCAGCTTCGACCAGGCGGCTTGCACGCTCTCGTAGGCCGCGCGCGTTCCGCTGCCGAGGGTGGGCACGCCCTGCACGTCCATCAGGTCGATCGCCATCTGCGCCTCGCAGGTCAGGATCGTGTCGAGCAGCGCCAGGGCACGGCGCGTCGTGAACACGACGCTCGGCGCGACGGTGCCGTGATCCTCGACGTCCAGGTCGAGCGGCGGCAGGTGAATCGAGACCGGCGCAGCCAGGTGCTTCAGCTCGGCCAGCAGGGCCGCGGCCGCGTACTGCACGAGCGCGCGCCGCGGGTGCTTCGCCATCTCCTCGTCGGTGAGGCCGGCCAGCATGAGCGCCGGATCGGAGAAGCGGATCGTCGGTCAGCTTGTTCATCCGCCGCTCGGAGATCATCGCCACGTGCGCAGCGCCGGTGCGCAGCGCGTCGAATGCGAGCGCCAGCTGCATGGGCTGGAAGTTGCCGTTCGAGATCAGCGTGTCGCGCTCGATCAGCACCATCGGGTTGTCGCCGATGCCGTTGAGCTCGACCTCGACGGCGCGCTCCGCGGCCGTCACCTGCTCTCGGTAGGCGCCGTTGACCTGCGCCGCGACCCTGAACGAGAGCGGGTCCTGCACCGACAGCACCGTGGCGGGATCGTGGAGGTAGGAGCCCTCGAGCAGTGCGCGCACCTCGGCCGCGGCCGCCACTTGCCCGGGGATCGCCTTGGCGGCCCCCGCGGCCTCGTCGAACGGGCCGGGGTTGCCGCTCACGGCCTCGAGCGAGAGCGCGCAGGCGAGATCGGCGAGTCGCGCGAGTCGCTGCGCCTCCTCGGCCACGAGCGCGCCCGCCCCGATCGCCACGCCGTTGGAGGCGACGAGCGCGAGCCCTTCCTTGGGCTGCGCGTCGATCGGCGTCAGGCCCGCCCGCGCCAGCGCTTCGGCCGCCGGCAGCGGCTCGCCGTTGAGCTCGGCTTCGCCCTTGCCGATCATGACGCTCGCGATCGCGGCCATGTGCATGAGATCGCCCGCGCCCACCGAGCCTGCGCTCGGCACGATCGGGTGCACGCCGGCGTTGAGCATCGCGACGAGCAGCCGTACGGCCTCCAGCGTGAGCCCCGAGCCGCCGCGCGCGGCGCCGCTCACGCGAGCGAGCATCGCGGCGCGCACGTCCTCGGTGTCGAGCGGCGGTCCGATGCCGCTCGCGTGCGCCTCGATCATCTGGCGCTGGTAGCGCTGCAGGACTTCGAGCGGCACGCGGTGGTCGCGCATGTGGCCGAGACCGGTGTTGAGCCCGTAGATCAGCCGATCGCCGGCGACGAGGCGGTCGACGACCGCGCGGCCCGCGAGGATCGTCGCCTCCACCTCGGGCGAGAGCTCGACCAGCGCGAGCTCGCGCGCGGCGCGCACGACGTCCGCCGGGCTGATGCCGCCCGGGCCGACGAGGACCGGGTCGGTCACGAGGCGCCGGCGTGGCGTGACGAGCTCGATGCCGAGCAGCCGTTCGGGATCGCGGTAGACGGAGGCCTCGAGCACGCCCGCTCCCAGCGGGATGCGGTCGCGCGGGACGGCCAGCACGACGATGCGCTCGCCGGGCTCGCGGTGGGCCGCGGGCGTGGGCATGCCGTCGCTCTCGGCGAGCGTCACGATCAGATCGGGGTAGGTGGCGACGCGCTCGCCGTCGATCTCGGCGGCCATGTACTCGTTGCAGACGCGAGATCACGAGGCGCGAGCCGGTATCGACCTCGAGCGTGCCGACATCCCAGTTCTCCCGCATGGCGACATCGGCCGAGCGCAGCGGGCCGCGCCCGAGCTCGCGGCCTCGCGAGCGTCTCGCGGATGGCATCGATCATCGCCTCGCCGCCCTGTCCCTCGGCGGCGATCATGGCCTCGCCGAGGCGGATGCAGGCCGAGACCGCGCCGACCGCGCCGTACTCGCGCAGGAACTCGACCGGGAACGGCCCGCGCGAGGCGAGCAGCGAGCCGCCGGCCTCGGCCGAGGCGTGGTGGAGGATGCCCGAGACGATGCCGATCGGCCCGCGGGCGACGATCTCGACGTGCCCGGCGTGATCCTCGACGCCGCCCACGGCCGCCTGCACGACGGAGATGTCGGTGCGGCTCGCGAGCCCCATGCCGCCCATCGCTACCGTCGGGTGGCCGCGGCCGTTGGCGTTGCAGTCGATCACGGCGAGGTGCGGGTCGAGCGCGTTGGCGAGCCAGGTGCCCGCCATGAACGCGCCCGGGTGCGCCGTCATCGTGCCGACGATGGCGCCGTGCCCCTCCCAGGCCTCGCACGCGAGCTCGAGCGCACGCAGCCCGTCGCGCGGCCACACGAGCTGCTCTCGTCGTGCCCGGGGCTCCGACGCCCGTCATGACCATGACCTGGTCGTCGCCCTCGAGCTCGTCGAGCTCGACGAGCACCGGCCTGCCCACCTGGAACACCGCGCGCGCGGCCTCGAGCCCGCGCTCGAGCCCGCCGCCACCCGCTCCGAAGACGAGGCCGCCGAGCGTGGCGGCCCGTGCGTCTTCGAATGTGAGCTCACGCACGCGGGTAGCATAGGGGCCTCACGATCCAAGGAGAACCGCCATGCCGCTGATCCAGATCCACATGCTGCCCGGCCGCACGGACGACGAGAAGCGCGCCGTCCTGACGGCGATTCACGAGGCCGTGACCAGCACGCTGGGCGTTCCGGACACCGCCGTGCGCGCCTGGATCACCGAGATGGATCCGCACGGTTTCATCCGCGCCGGCGAGATCGCAGCCGACCAGCTCGCGAAGAGCTGACGCCCGGCACCGCTCTCGTTCTCAGAGCCAGTCGTCGATCAGCCTGCGCGCGATCGACACGCGCCCGGGGAGATCGGGGAGGTTGTCGCGCGTGAACCAGCCAGCGTCGAGCAGCTCGGCCTCCTCGATGCGCAGATCGCCGCTGACCCAGGTGGCCGTGAAGCCGATCATGAGCGAGTGCGGGAACGGCCAGGGCTGGCTGGCGAAGTAGGTGATGTCGGCGACCTCGATGCCGACCTCTTCCTCGAGCTCGCGCGCGACGCACTCCTCGAGCGACTCGCCCGGCTCGACGAAGCCCGCGAGCACGCTGTAGAGGCGGCCCGGGAAGCGCCGCGCACGCGCGAGCAGAATCTCGTCGCCGCGCGTGACGCGCACGATCACGGCGGGTGACAGGCGCGGGAAGGCGGCGTGGCCGCAGACGGTGCAGCGGCGCGCGCGCTCGCCGGGCGCGTGCTCGGTGAGCGCGCCGCAGCGGCCGCAGTACAGGTGCGTGCGGTCCCATTCGACGAGCTGCGCTGCGCGGCCGGCCAGTGTCCAGAGGTGCTCGTCGACGCGGCCGAAGAGCTCGCGCAACGTGCGGAACGCCATGCCCGGAGGCGCCTCCTGACCCTCCGGCAGCTCGGCGGAGCGGCAGGGCACGCCGTCGAGCTCGCCCAGGTAGAGCGAGCGCAGCGGCGCGATTCCGAGCGCCTCGGCCTCCGCCTCGGTCGCCAGCTCGTCGTGGTCGCCGCGATCGTGCACGAGCACGTCCATGCCTCGGATGCCGATCCAGAGCGCATCGCCCTCGACGAGCGGGGCGACGCTGGGGACGAAGCGCGCGCTCACGCGA
>CAWJTT010000055.1:0-52633 GCA_963845865.1 uncultured Actinomycetes bacterium | reverse complement strand
TCGCGGAGATCCCAAGACCGCCAGGATGCCGCTCGGCACCTCTGCGGGCTAGCGAACGCCGGGCAGCGACGGGGTGTCCGCGATCAGTTCAGATGTATAGCGTGCGCTCGGATCGTCCAAGCACGGCGTCGGTTCGCCCGTGCTCGACGATGCGCCCGAGGTGCATGACCGCCACCCGATCGGCGATCGTGCGCACGAGCGCGAGGTTGTGGGTCACGAAGAGGATCGCGAGCTTCTCCGACTCCTGGAGATCCTCGAGCAGGCGCACGATCGCGGCCTGCACGGAGGTGTCGAGGGCGGAGGTGATCTCGTCGCAGATCAGGATGTCTCGGGCTCGCGCCGCGAGCGCGCGCGCGATCGAGACGCGCTGGCGCTCGCCGCCGGACAGCTCGCCGGCGTAGCGCTGCGCGGCGCTCGATGGGAGCGAGACGCGCTCGAGCAGCTCGGCGACCCGCGCATCGGCCTCCCGTCCGCGCAGGCCGAAGAAGTGCTCGACGGGCGTGCCGACGATCTCGCCGATGGTGCGCCGCGGGTTGAGCGAGCTCGTGGGGCTCTGGAAGACGTACTGGATGACGCGGCAGACCTCCTTGGAGCGCGCCCGCGCCGTCGCGGGCAGAACGGCGCCGTCGAGACGGACGTCGCCCGAGCTGCGGCGCGTGCAGGCCGATGATCGCCCGCGCGAGCGTCGTCTTCCCCGAGCCCGACTCGCCGACGAGCGCGAGGCACTCGCGCTCCTGGAGCTGGAGCGAGACGCCGTGCAGGACCTGGCGCGGCGCCGTGGAACGCATCGCACGTCGCTCGACCTCGAGCAGCGGCGGCGTGCGGCCGGCTGCGCTGCGCGAGCCGGCAGGGCAGCGATGGCCGAGGGGCCGATCTCGCCGACGCGGATGCAGCGCGCCGCGTGGCCGGGCGCCGATCTCGACCGAGCGGCGGCGGTGCCTCGGCTGTGCAGGCCGGGTATCGCGTGGGCGCAGCGAGGCGCGAAGACGCAGCCGGCAGGGCGGGCGCCCGGCGCGCGGCACGCGGCCCGGGATCGCCTCGAGCAGCCGGCGGCTCGCGATGTCGGGGATCGCGCCGATCAGCTTGCGCGTGTACGGGTGCGCCGGCTCGTCGAAGAGCTGGCTCGTCGGGCCTCCTTCGACGATGCGCCCCGCGTACATCACGAGCACGCGCTGGGCCAGCGCCGCGACGGCCGCGAGGTCGTGGCTGACGTAGATGGCGGCCGTCTCGTGGCTTCTGGCAGAGCTCGCGCACGGTTGCCAGCACGTGCGCCTGCGTCGTGACGTCGAGGCCGGTCGTCGGCTCGTCGAGGACGATCAGGGAGGGCCGCAGCAGGAATGCGATCGCGAGGCAGATGCGCTGCTGCTGGCCGCCGGAGAGCTGGTGCGGGTAGCGCTGCAGGAGCTCGCTGGTCGACGGGAGCCGCACCTCGGCGAGCGCCTCCATGATCCGCGCTCGGAAGTCGCCTCGCTCGCCGTGCTCGGTCATCACCTCCTCGAGCTGCGCACCGATCCGGAGCGAGGGGTTGAGCGCCGAGGCCGGGTCCTGCGGGACGTACGGACACGAGCTTGCCCCGGCGCTCCGCAACTCCTCGCGGCCCAGTCGCGAGCACGTCGGTGTCGCCGATGCGGATCGAGCCTGCGCGCGATGCGCGTCCCGCGCTTTGCGTGGCCGAGCAGGGCGACCGCGACCGTCGTCTTGCCCGACCCCGATTCGCCGACGAGCCCGACGATCTCGCCGGGCGCGAGCTCGAGGGCGATGTCGTCGACGATCTCGTCGCCGTTGGCGGTCAGCTCGACGCGCGAGCCCGTTGACGCTGCACGACGGTCACGCGTCGTCACCGCCGCCGACTCCCGCGACGGCCCGGGAGACGCCCTCGGTGATGAAGTTCGTGCCGATCGCGAAGAGGGCGATGCAGAGCGCCGGCGCGAGGACTGCCCACGGCTGGAGCGTGATCCCCGCGCGGTTCTCGTTGATCATCAGGCCCCAGTCGGCGTTCGGCGGCTGAATCCCGAAGCCGAGGAAGCTGACCGCGGCGATCACGGCGATCGACCAGGTGAGGCGGAGGCCGTACTCGACCATGCAGCGGCGTCGCGACGTTCGGCAGGATCTCGCGGAACGAGGATGCTGGCGGCGCGGCAGCCCGATCGCCTCGGCGGCCTGGACGTACTCGCGATGCACGATGTCGGCGGTCACGCCGCGGGCGACGCGCGCGACCTGCGGCACCCACGCAGAGCGCGACGAGCGCGACGATCAGCGACGAGGTGCGACCCGAGCATCGAGACGAACAGCAGCACGAGCACGATCTGCGGAAAGGCCAGGATGACGTCCATCGAGCGCATCAGGCCAGTCGTCGAGGCGCGACCGCTGAAGCCCGCGAGCATGCCGAGCGCCAGCCCCGAGCCCGACGCCGAGCGTTGCCGCCGCGAACGCCATCCAGACGACGCTGCGCCCGCCCCAGAGCAGGCGCGAGAGGACGTCGTGGCCGAGGTAGTCGGTGCCCAGCGGGAAGCCGCCCGAGGGCGGCTGGAGCGGGATGCCGACGAGCGCGGACGGGATCGTGCGGAGCCACGAACGGCCCGATGAGCGCGATGAGCACGATGGCCGCCGTGACGACGATGCCGACGCGAGTGCGGCCGAAGCCCAGGGCGCGCGCGGTCGTCGGCGAGCTGAAGCGCCGCCGAGGCGGTGGCGCGACGGTTGCTTGCTCGCTCATCGCCGGAACCTCGTCCGGAGCCTCGGCGAGGCGTAGATCGTGAGCACGTCGGCGAGCAGGTTGAAGATCACGTAGGCTCGCGGCGAACAGCAGGACGATGGCCTGCACCACGGGGAGGTCACGGCTCTGCACGCCCGCTGCCAGCGCGCTTCCGAGGCCCGGAAATGCGAAGAGGTACTCGATGGTGACGATGCCGCCTGTGAGGTAGATGAGCGTGAGCGCCGAGCCCTGGATGATCGGCACGATCGAGTTGCGGAGGGCGTGCCGGCGGATGACGCTCCGCTCGCGCACGCCCTTGAGGCGAGCCATTTGCACGTACTCGGAGTCGAGCACGTCGATCATCGCTGCGCGTTGCAGGCGCGCGAGGTACGGAATCACGGTGAGCACGAGCGTCAGTACTGGCAGCGCCAGTTCCGAGGGATGCTCGAACGCGTTGTCGCCGGGCGGGATCAGCGCAACAGCAGGCAAGGCGTGGAAGACGGAGGTTGCAAGCAGAAGCAGCAGACCCAAGCCGATCACGAACTCGGGAAGGGCCGTGAGCACGAGCAGCACGAGTCTGAGATGCGTGGTCGGACGGGCGATCGCGGCGGACAGCGGCGAAGGTTCCGAGCAGCGAGCGAGAGCGGGATCGCGATTCCGGCCGAGCAGGCGACCAGCGCGAGCGAGTTGAGGCCGCGCTGCGAGATGATGCTCGAGACCGATTCGTGGGTTGCCAGTGAGCTACCGAGGGAGCCGCTGAGCAAGTCGCCGATCCAATGGAGGTACTGCGAGAGCAGCGGGCGATCCAGCCCGAGCTCGTGGCGGAGTGCCACCAATTGGGCAGGCGGCGGCCGCGTGCCCGAGTATCTGCTGCGCAGGGTCGCCCGGAAGTGCCTGGGTTGCCACGAAGACGAGAATCGAGACGCCGAGCAGGATGAAGATGCTGAGCGCGAGCCGTTTGGCGATCCAGAGCGTCAGGCTTGGCAACTCATCGTGGCGAAACCCACCATCGACTTCATCCACGGTGGACGCCGACACTATGCGCCTACATCAGGCGAACGAGAGGCGATTGAGCTGACAGCGCCCGAGCCCCCAGCCCGTCTCGTCGACCTTCGTGAATCCGGTGACTTTCTTCGAGTACGCGTCAATCGTGTTCTGGTACGACCAGATGAGGTTTCCACCGCGCTCGAACTGGATCTTCTGCATGTGCTGGATGATCGGGCGTCGCTTTGCGGTGTCGATGGTCTTGGCGGCCTCGTTGAAGAGTTTGTTGAATTCAGGGTCGTTGAAGTGCGTCGTGTTGACGACATTCGCGCCCGGACCGTCGTTGAGCGAGGCGGTGACGAGATACGGGAGCCCGACCCAGTAGTCGACCGCGAACGGCCACTTGCCGTAGCCGCCGAAGTAGGTCGAGACGTCGACCTTGCGTAGCGAGATGTCGATGCCAGCCGCCTTGGCGTTCTCGGCGAGCACCTGGCAAGCCTCGACGATGCCCGCGGAAATGGGCGAGGTGACGAGCTCGACCTTGAGGTTCTGCTTTCCCGCGGCCTTCAGGAGCGCCTTGGCCTGATCGATGTTGGGCGTGCGCTGGAGGCTCGTGCCCGCAGACGGATCGAAGCGCCCGTAGTAGTCGGAGGCCGGGACGCCTTGGCCGAAGAGCGCCGTCTGGACCGCCTGCTTGCGATCCATGCAGAGGCGAATCGCCTGGCGGACGCGCACATCGTTGAACGGCGCGGTGTCGACCCGCATGGTGATCGGGTTCCACGCGGCAGTCTGCGAGACGACCGTCTGCAGATTGCCGTTTGCCTTCAGGACGGGGACCTGAGCAAACGGCACCTGGTTGATCACATCCACCTGCCCCGACAGCAGCGCGTTGACGCGCGCCGAGTCGTCCGGCAGCTCGACGATGACGAGCTTGTCGACCGCCGGCTTGTGGCCCCAGTAGTTCGCGAACGGCACGAGCTCGGTCTGCTGGCCCGGCTTGAAGCTGACGAACTTCCACGGGCCCGTGCTGACCGGCTTCTTCGGGTTGTAGCCAACCGGGATGATGTAGACGATGTCGCTGAGCACCTCGTCGAAGAATGACGTCGGGCGCTTGAGGACGAACTTGACGGTGCGATCATCAAGCTTCTTGCTGCGCTTCATGTCGACGGCGCCGAGTTGCGCAGCTGCTGTGGCGCCCGACTTCGGGTCGAGCAGCCGCGCGATCGAGAAGAGCACGTCGTCGGCCGTGACGGTCTTGCCATTGTGGAATTCGAGGCCTTGTTTGAGCCGCACGGTCCAGACATTGCCGGCCTTGTTTGGCACGCACTGGTCACAGAGCCAGTTGTGTAGCTTGAATGTGCCGTCGAGCCATATGAGTGTTTCGTAGAAGACCTGCCCCCGCGTTGTTGCCGACGGCCCGTTGATGAGCGCTGCGTCGAAGCTGTCGGTCGGTCCGCCGCCGCCGATGCCGACGCGGAGCGTGCCGCCGGTCTTGGCGACCGCAGCTTCCGAGACGCGGGGCGAGAGCAGGTTGCCTGCTCCCAGCAGCGCGGCGCCGCTCGCACCCGCGATGAGTAGCTCCTGTCGAGTAAGCGCCCGGGTGGCTTGAGCGGATGCTTCGGACGTATTCGGCGCGTCGCGCATGCGGGTTCTCCTGGGGGGCCGGCGAGTGGCTCACCGGGCGTGTACGTGCACCTTGGGACGTGCGTCCGCGGCCCTTTGATGGGGGGAGGTGAGGATGATCGTGATTTCCTGTGCATTTGTCAAGTTCTCGTCCCGGCGGCTACGCTTGATGCATGGCGCAGGCGTCCGAGCCCCAGCAGCGGGCGATCTCCCGGGGCGAGGGCCGCGATGCGCTCTGCGCGGCGCTCGCGCGGATCGTCGCGCGCGACGGGCTGGACGGCGTCACGTTTCGCTCCGTGGCCGCCGAGGCGGGCGTAACGCACGGCCTCGCCTCATACCACTTCGGCAATCGCGAGACGATGATCATCGAGGCTCTCACCTGGGCGGTGCGCGAGTCGATCCAGCGCGGGCGACTGGGTGAGGACACGGCAACGCTCGGTGAGTTCGCGGCCGACGTGCCGTCGTTGATGGCAGATGAGCCCCAGGAGGCCGTATTCCAGTTTCAGCTGGCACTCGAGGGACAGCGGCGACCGGAGCTCCTCGCCCAGGTGCGGGCAACGTACGACGATTACGTGTCAGAAGTGAGAGCGACCTTGACCCGGCTCGGACTTGCGGACGACGAGCCGCTGGCGCATCTCGTGTTTGCGGCCATTGACGGGCTCTCGATCCAGCAGCTCATCTACCGCGAGCCGGCACGCACGGCGGAAGCACTCTCGCGCATGCGCGAGATACTTGCGAGCATCCCGCGAAGCCCGGCGAAGCAGGCGGGCGAGGAGGGACATCGTGCCGGTTGATGACGCGAACGCGCACAGCGCGAGCATTGCGGTGAATGTCGCCGCCGATGTCGCCTACGCGTTCCTGGCAGACGGGCTGAACCAGTCGTACTGGGCGCTCGGGAGCCTCGAGCGGCGTGCCCTCGGCGACGACCTCTATGTCGGAACGTCGATGTTCGACGGCAAGGAACTCTACGTTCGGCTCCGGCCGAACACCGATCTCAGGCTCGTCGACTATTTCCTCGGCGCCACTCCCGATGCGCTGCAGCATCTCGTCGAGAGCCGCGTAATCCCAGGTGAGGAGCTCGGCCGCGCGCCCGGCACTTGCGTCGTCACCAACACGCATTGGCGACCCGAGGACATGGATGCCGAGGAGTGGGTAATGACGTACTACCTCTGGAAGACCGAGGTCTACCTCATCAAGGGACACCTCGAGCGCTCGGGCTGACAATCCGTGTGTGAGCTCATGCCCAGAGATCCGGGCGCGCGCTGGAGATGCGCATCGAGATCGCCTTCGCGCTCGTGTACTCGAGCAGCGTCTCCGCGCACATCTCCCGTCCGTAGCCGCTTGCCTTGATGCCCCCGAGCGGCTGCCCGGTGACGACATCGAACCATGTGTTGATCCAGACGGTACCCGCCGCGAGCTGCTGCGCCATGCGGTGGGCGCGGCCGAGGTCGGTCGTCCACACGCCCGCTGCAAGACCGTACTCCGTGCGGTTCGCACGCTCGATGACGTCGCGCTCGTCTGTCCAGCTCTGCACAGTCACCACCGGTCCGAAGATCTCATCCCGCGCGGCGGTCGTCTGCCCGGACGGATCATCGATGACGGCCGGTTGGAGATAGCACCCGCCGGCGAGTGCCCCTGCGAGCGACAGGCGCTCCCCGCCGATCACTCGGGCACCCTCGGCGCGGGCCAGCTCGACGAAACCGTGCACGCGATCGAGGTGCGCCTGGGCGACGAGGGGACCCACGTGCGTCGTCTCGTCCAGCGCGTCGCCGATCCGCAGGCGTGCGAGGGCTGTGGTGAAGCGCTCGAGGAATTCGGCACGGATCGACTCGTGCACGAAGAGGCGCGAAGCGGCGAAGCAGACTTCACCGTTCTGGAATGCGATTCCCATGATCGCGTCGGCTACGGCCGCATCGAGGTCGGCGTCGTGGCAGATCACGAACGCGCTCTTGCCGCCCAGTTCGAGCAGCGCCGGGGTGATGTTCTCGGACGATGCTCGCCAGAATTCGCCGGGCAGTCGCGATGCCTCCCGTGAAGGAGACCTTGGAGACGCGCGGCGATGCGACGAGAGCGGCCCCGGCCTGCGGCCCGAGTCCGGTCACAACGTTGATGACGCCGTCGGGCAATAGGTGCCCGACGCGGCGCGCGAATTCGACGACGCTTGCGGAAGCCAACTCCGACGGCTTGAGCACGATCGTGTTGCCCGCCGCGAGCGTCGGAGCGACCTTGAGCGCCGTCGAGATCAGAGGGGAGTTCCACGGGATAAGAGCCCCGATCACTCCCAGCGGCTCGCGCGTGGTCCAGACGAGGCTGTCGGGGTTTCCCGTTGGCACGGTCGAGCCCTCGAGCCCTCGCGCGAGGCCCGCGAAGTAGCGGAAGACATCGGCGGTGGTCGGCACATCCGCCATGCGCGCCTCCCGGATCGGGCGGCCGTTCTCGGTGGCGAGCAAGCTCGGCCAGCTCGGGGTCGTCTTCGATGGTCGTAGCGATCCGCTCAAGCGTCGCTTGCCGGGTTGCGGGGGACGTTGCACGCCATTCGCCGAACGCCGCGCGGGCGGCCTCGACCGCCCTGCGCACGTCGTCGGCGGACGCCTCTCCCATCCGCGTCCAAGCCTCGCCGGTGCTCGGATCGATGCACGCGAAGCTCTCGGCAGCCGGCTCTTCGCGCCCTCCTATCATCAACGGGTAAATCTCGTCACCCTCGTAGCTCGCGCGGGCACTCGTGCTCGTGCTCACGTCTCGTCTCCCTCCGCAGGCGTCGCGACGGGCGCCCCGCCGTCGTCTGCCAGGAGCACGGTTACACCGGGCCTGCCTGGAGCATGGCGGGCGATCAGCGTGCCGCCGCCGTCGACGTCGATGCTCGCCACCTCGACCGGGGCCGTGTCGCTGTCGCCGCCGGGGGTGTGACGGACGGTCGTCACCTCTTTCACAACTCCCGCTGTCGCGACGACATTCTCGATCTCGTGGCCGCCGCAGGCCGGGCACCACAGGCGGCGCGGCGTACCCTGCCAGGCGCATTCGGCGCAGCGGCTGATCTCGATGCCGCTCACGGCGCCTCCAGAACGACGGCGTTCGCACATGCGCCGTGACGGTACGCGACCATTCCGTAGCCACTCGCGAGCGCGAGGCGCGCACCCTCCACCTGACGCGCACCGGCGCGGCCGCGCAGCTGGGCGATCAACTCGACGATGCCGTGCATTCCGCCAGCTGCGCCGGCCTGGCCGGCCGAGAGTTGCCCGCCCGAAGTGTTCACGCGGAGCACGCGCGTCTCGATCGCGGCGAGCGCAGCGTGGGGCTCGCCGAAGCCAAGATCGGCGAGTTGGATCAGCGCCATCGCCGGGTAGTCGTCATACACGGAGACGACGTCGATATCGCTCGGCGTCGCTCGTGCGTCGTGCCAGAGGCGAGGAGCCAGCGCGCTCAAGCCCGTCTGGAGTCCGTCGCCGTCATGGAGATCGGCGTTGTGCGCGACGCGTATGGCACGTACGCGGACGCCCTCACTGCTGTCCGAGACGATCAGTGCATCCCCTCCCGACACGACCGGAACGCAGTCGAGCCGGCCGAGGGGATCCGCGACGAGGGGAGCGGCGAGGTAGTCCTCGGTGCTCAGCGCGTCGCGATAGACGGCGCCGGGGTTGTCGCCTGCCCATGCCCGCTGGGTGATGACGAGCCGCCCGTAGTCGGCGCGCTGCAGGCCGTGGCGTCCGCATGTGGCGCTGGGTGAGCATGGCGAAGAGCGCGTTGGGACCGCCGAACGGGATCGGCGCGAGGTGATCGCGCGTGGCGACGTTGTACTCGTTCACGAGCCGTGCGAACTCGTCGTGCCGAAACACATCCCCCGCGACGAGCAAGACGCACGAGGCGTCCCCGCCCGCGACGGCGCGAATCGCGTGCTGCAGCATGTCGATGCCCGACGCGCCGCCTGTGCAGCAGTCCATCAGCCAACTGAGCCGGAGACCGAGTGCGACGGCGAGGTCGATGGCATGGTCGGGCGCGAGCGTGAACGATGCGACGCCGAGACCGTCGACGGCGCCTGGTGCGACGCCTGCGTCGCGCAGCGCGCGACGTGCGGCGTCCGCCAGCACCTCGGGCGTCGTCAGCTCGGCCGCAGGGTGGCGCGTGTACGGCGACTCCGCTGCCGCGATGATCGTCGGGTCGCCCGTCATGCCGTCATTGTGGTCTCGCGTGCGGCGTGCGGGGCTGCTCGTCTCGAGACCGCGGTCACGACGGGTCGAGTCACGGTGCGATGTTCTGATTGACCCGGAATAGATTGCCCGGATCGAAGCGGCGCTTCGTCTCGATCAGCGAGCCCCACACCGCAGGCTCGAAGGCCCGGCGGACGCGCTCGCTCCCCTCCGCGCCGATGAAGTTGAGGTAGGTGGCTCCCGCAGAGAACGGCGTCATCGCGTCGAAGAAGTCGCGCGCCCAGCCGACATGATCTTCGCGCTCCGGATCGCCCGTTTCCCACACCGCGTTGCTCTGGTAGAGAAAGGGCGCGTGACGGAAGCCGATTGCGGTCTCATCCTCTCCGACCTCGGCGATGGCGCCGCCGAGCGGATCGATCTCCATGTAGCTGATACGCGAGGTCGCACGGCCGACGTGCTCGACGAACGCCCCAATCGCCGCGTTCGGCAGGCCCGAGAGGTACTCGGCCTTCCAGTAGTTGCAGTAGCCGGGGAGTGCCTGGGGCGCGTCTACGAATGCCTTTTGGAGATCGAGGTATCGCTGCGACTCCAGTGCATCCACGACGACGGGCGCGGCGGTCCTGAGTTGCCCCAGGACGCGCTCACCCGCTCCTGGGTCGCCGCTCCAGCACGCCCCCAAGAGTATCACCGGCTTGCCCCAGAGACGATCCGGCATGGGCGCCTTGGCCTCGGCGGACATGATGAAGAGCAGTGTTGTCAGCTCGCGCGGAAATCCCGGCGCCGCCTCCCGGTACCACCGCAGGAGATCGCCGAGGTGTTCGATCTCGAAGGCCAAGTAGCCGCCGATCACAGTCTCGACCTCGTGCAGCGCGAACTCGAACGAGGTGACGATCCCGAAATTGCCGCCGCCGCCGCGCAGCGCGCGGAAGAGATCGGGATTCTCGTGGGTGCTCGCGCGTACGAGCGTGCCGTCGGCCGTCATCACATCGGCCCCCAGCAGGTTGTCGCAGGTCAAGCCGTAGTGGCGCTTGAGCCAGCCGATTCCGCCCCCGAGTGTGAGGCCCGCGACGCCGGTGGACACGACAACGCCGCCGGTCGTGGCGAGTCCGAAGGCCTGCGTCTCGGCATCGAAATCGGACCAGGTCGCGCCGCCCTGAACGGTCGGCGCTCCTGCGCGAGGGGTCCACGCGCACGGCGCGCATCGCACCGAGGTCGCACACCAGCCCGTCGTCGCAGGTTCCGAACCCCGCCACGTTGTGGCCGCCGCCGCGGACGGCGAGCAGAAGGTCGTGCTCGCGTGCTGTGCGGACGCAGAGCGCGATGTCGGCCACGCCTTCGCAGCGGGCCACAAGGGCGGGGCGGCGATCGATGTCGGCGTTCCAGACCGCGCGGGCGGAGTCGTAGTCGCCGTCGCCAGGCGTGAGGAGGCGCCCGCGGAGACCCGACGCCAGTTGCTCGCGCGCGGACGCTATTGCGGCGCTCCGTGGCAGCAGGAGTGGCTCGATCGCGGCGGTGGGACATCGAGCGTCGGGTTCCGATCGAAGAAGCCGCTCGGCTTGAGCATGAAGCCCATCTTCCAGACGGGCATGATCGGCCAGTCCTCGTTGCGCGGAAGGTGGTTGTGGCCGAGCGAGTACCACAGCACGATGTCCTCGTCCACGATGTTCTCGTCGTCCGCGACGAACGCGGGCAGGCCCGCGCCGCCTGCGTGGAGATTCGGGTATTCGCCCGCGGCGTACCGTTCGTCGTCATGGAAGCGCGTGACCCACACGTGCTTGAAGGCGAACGCCGCGCGCTTACGGAAGATCGAGTCCTCCTGCACGTACGGCAGGCAATTCTCGCCCGGCACGAGGCGATAGCCGACAGGTGCGCCGACCGCGTTCGTGCGCTCATGATTGACGACGACCCAGCCTCGCGACGAGAGCGGGTCGATCAGCTGCGGCGACTCCGCCTCGCTGCGCAGGAGTGTGCGCACGCCGGCGAACGCGGTGCCGACAGGATTACCGGGACCAGCCGGAGAGGGCTCCGTATGGAGCTGGTAGACGGCGTTGCGCTCGCCGTCGAGGTCGAAGTCGAGCCGTGCGTTGAAGAAGTGCTGGTGGTTCATCGCGTACAGGCCGTCGGCGATGAGCGTTCCGTGCGTCGGCTGCCGTCCCGGCTCGATGGCACCCGTCGCGAGGATCCCTGTGAGCTTGATCTCGAGTTCGATCGTTCCGTCGAGGTACAGCATCCAGTAGAAGCCGTAGTCGTAGTTGCCGATCGTCGTGACGAAGCTGATCACGAGGCGGCGCGAGCGCCGCACCTCGGTGTCGCCGGTCCGGAAGTCCCAGTGCTTCCAGAGCAGCCCGGCATCCTCCTCGTGCAGGCAGATCGCATTCGGGAGCGTGACCGGCTCGCCGGCCCCGTTGCACACGACGGCATCGAAGTAGTGGATCAGCCCGAGGCAGTCGCAGCCGAGCTCGAGCGCGTTCGCGAACGCGCCGATCAGGTTCTCGCCGATGTCGAACGGGCACTGGATGAAGCGCGACGGGCTCGGATCGCCGTAGGGCACGGCCATCTCGCAAATCGAGGCGCGATGCAGGATCGAGCGCTTCTCATCGCCCTGTCCATAGGCGAGTTCGTGCAGGACGAGTCCCTCCCGCATCGTCCAGCCGGCGCGGAATGACCAGCCCTGCCAGCTGATCAGGTGGCCGTCGACCGTGAAGCTCGCGCCCTCCGGTTGCAGGACCTCGATCGGGCGCATGTCGGTGCGCTCGGGCCCGGTCAGACCGGTGCGATACTCGCCCACCTCGGAGGGGACGGGCACGACGCCGTAATCGTCGATGCGGATGACCTCGCGCCGGTTCAGGTCGACGAGCGCGACGATGCCCTCGATCGGCCGTCCGTACGGATTGCCCGCGGGCGAAGGCCGCATCCACACGAGGCCGCGGCAGATCCTGCGGCCGCGGAGCTCGGTCGGCACGAGCGTCCCCGCCGGGATGGGATCGACGCAGACCAGCGACTGATCGTCGATGCCTCGGCGCGCGAGCGCCGCGGCGAAGTCGGGGTGCGCCTTGACCAACTGCTCGCAGGCCTCGTACTCCTCGCCGATGATCGCGGCCTGCTGGCCCTCGATCGTCCGGAAGCTCAGCAAGCGGTCATCGCTGAGCGAGACCGTGGCCTCGCAGCTCGTTTCGCTCACGCAATCGACCAGCACGATCGCGGCCGTGCGCTTGATTTCGTCGCCGGGCTGGTACCGCCGCGCGATCGCCTTCTCGGGCTCGACGAGCGTGATCGAGATGACGAGCGTTCGCTCGTTGAGCGGGTGCTCGCGGCGCAAGGTCGCCATCGCAGCGGCCATCTCATCCGCGGTCAGAGGATCGAGCGGATGAAGCAGGCTCACGTCAAGCATGTACGGATCGAACCAGTCTCCTGTGCAAATGTCAAGGAACACTCCCTTTGGGGTCGTTCCGCCTGGGATGCGGCATCGAACTAGCGGCCGATGCGAGAATAGATGCGTGGTCGAAACGCGTGACGTCGTCGTGGTGGGCGCGACGGGTCAGCTCGGCGAGCGCGTGTGCCACGTGCTCCGGGCGCGCGGCGAGGCGGTTCGGGCGCTCGTTCGCACCACGTCCGATCGCGCGGCGCGCGCCCGGTTACAGGCTGGACGGCGTGCGATGTTTCGAGGGTGACATCGAGCAGCCTGCAAGTCTCGCGGACGTCTTCGCGGGCGCGGGCACCGTGGTGTCGACGGCCTCCGCCTTCCCGCACGACCCGCGCCGCGACAGCATTGCGCGCGTCGACGAGGCTGGTCAGATGGCAGTTGTCGCCGCGGCCGAGGCCGCGGGCGTCGAGCGGGTCGTCTTCATCTCGTTCCCGCCCGCGACCCCGGATCACGCTTTCCAGCGCGCCAAGCGCGCAGTCGAGGCCCGACTCCGCTCGGCGCAACTCGAGCACGTGATCCTGCATCCGCAGAAATTCATGGACGTGTGGTTCACGAAGCCACTCGGATTCGACCCGATCGACCGCGTCGTGCTGTATGGAGGAGGCACTGCAGCACAGGCCTGGGTAGCCGTCGCGGACGTCGCCGAGGTCGCTGCACAGGCTCGTGCGCGATCCACGCCTCGCCAACCGGACCGTCGTCTTCGGCGGGCCGGAGGAGCTGACCCAACTCGAGGTCGTTGCGATCTACGAGCAGCTGCTCGGACGGACGATTGCCACCGAGATCGTGCACCGCTCCGAGCTCGAGGCGATGCTGGCGGATGCCGTGTCGCCCACGCAGGAGTCGCTAGCCGGAGTCCTCCTCGAGGCGACCGTGCCGAGCGATCCTGAGTGGTCCGAGTTCGACGAGACCTTTGCCTTTCGACGCACGTCGGTTGCAGACTTCGCGGCTTCCACCACCGACGCGCGCTCGCACGAGTAGCTTGTCGCGAATGGATCGGATCCCGCCCCGAGAGCGCACGCTGCCGGCGCTGCTCGAGCGTCAAGCAGCGGCTTTCGGCAGCAAGACCTTTCTGCGCGTCGGCGAAAGCCGCCGCTCCTTCAGCGAGATGCGCGAGTCGATCGCACGGCTCGCCGGTGGCTTCGCGGACGCGGGCGTTCGCCACGGCGACCGGGTCGCCATCATGGCGGAGAACCGTCTGGAGGTCATCGACACATGGTTCGCCTGCGCCTGGCTCGGCGCGATCCTCGTCCCATTCAACACGGCGACGCGAGGGTCACAACTCGAGCACGTCCTGACGAATTCTGCGCCGCGTGTATTGATCGCCGATGCCCGGTGTCTCGAGCACCTCGACGTGCTCGAGAGGATGCCCGCGGAACTCGAGCTCCTCTGGGTCCTCGACCAGGCACCCGGCGGTGACTTCCGCGGGCTTCCGCTCGGCGAGTTTCCCCGGCCGAGTGCCGCAGTAGAAGTTGCCGATGTCGGCCCGGGCGACACTGTGGCGATCCTCTATACGTCCGGTACCACGGGTCCGTCAAAGGGCGTCATGTGCCCCCAGGCGCAGTTCTACTGGTGGGCGTGCGGCACCGCTGCGATGCTCGGCGGGCTCTCGAGCGACGATGTGCTCTTCACCTGCCTCCCGCTCTTTCACACGAACGCGTTGAACGCCTGCATACAGGCTCTGAGCCACGGCGCGGAGTTCGTCGTGGGGGAGCGCTTCTCGGCCTCGCGCTTCTGGGACCGAGCCCTCGCCGCGGACGCGACGGTGACCTATCTGCTGGGCGCGATGGTCTCGATCCTCGCGAAGACCGCCCCAGTCCCCGCGGAGAAGCAGCACCGAGTGCGCGTGGCGCTGGCTCCCGCGACCCCGGCTGAGCTCCACGAGTTGTTCCTCGAGCGCTTCGGGATCGTGCTGCGCGACGGTTTTGGCATGACGGAGACGAATGCGGTCATCGGCGCGCGCGATGGCCTTCAACGCCCGGGAACGATGGGCCGCGCAATGCCCGGCTACCAGGTCAAGATCGTGGACGAGAACGACGAGGAGGTGCCCGACGGCACGGCGGGCGAACTCGTGATGCGCGCCGAAGAAGCATTCGCGTTCGCGACCGGCTACTGGCGTATGCCTGAGCAGACGATCGCCAGCTGGCGCAACCTGTGGTTTCACTCCGGCGACCGGGCGGTGCGCGATCCCGATGGCAGCTTCCGTTTTCTGGATCGCGTCAAGGACGCAATCCGTCGTCGTGGTGAAAACATCTCGGCATGGGAGGTCGAGCAGGTGCTTCTGTCGCATCCGGACGTCGCTGCGGCAGCCGTGATCCCGGTGCCGTCGGAACTCGGAGAGGATGACGTGATGGGCATCGTCGTACCGCGCATGGGCTCGCACCCTGACCCCCTCGCACTCATGGACCACTGCCAGCCGCGCCTCGCGTATTTCGCAATCCCGCGTTACCTCGATTTTGTCGATGCGCTGCCATTGACCGAGAACGGCAAAGTGCAGAAGTTCGTTCTGCGCGAGCGTGGCGTCAGCGCCACGACATGGGATCGCGACACATCGGGTTACGTTCTGCGTCGATGAACACGAGTCCAAGTATCAAGCTCGCGGTCGATTGGCCGGACGACCTTGATGTTCTCTGGCAGCCGCTGAAGCTACGCGGCACGAAACTCCCGAATCGCGTCATGTGCACCGCCACCACGTTGCAGTACGGCGAGGCCGGCATGGTCAACGACCGACACCGCTTCTTCTATCGCGAGCGCGCACGCGGTGGCGTGGGACTGCTGTTCACGGAGCAGTTGACCGCCACGCCACTCAGTAACACAGGATTTCCGACGGCAATCTCAGCGCACGACGAGCGACAGATCGAGCGCCTCGCGAATGTGCGCGAGGCGCTCGATCCCTACCCGACAAGGTTCTTCGGGCAGCTCGTGGCCGGAGGCGCGATGGCTGTGAGCACCGGGTGCCTCGAGGCCTGGGGGCCCGCACGGGGACCCTCCAGCGTCGCCGTTCCGGGCGGCGAGCGCACGCTTGCGTTGAGCGGTGATGAGATAGACGAGGTCGTCGCCGACCATGTCCGCTCGGCGCTCAATCTGAAGGCGGCCGGCCTCCACGGCGTCGAGGTGCACGGATCCCACGGCTGGCTCATCGGGCAGTTCTTGAGCCGCTTCTACAACCGGCGCGATGACGAGTACGGGGGCAGCGTCGAGAACCGCTGCCGCTTCGCGCTCGAGATCGGAAGGGCAGTGCGCGCCGCGGTGGGCGACGAGTATCCCGTCGGCCTCGCGCTCACCTACGACGAGGTGATCGGCGAAGCCGGCATCACGTTCGAGGACACGCTCGCGCAGCTCGCGGTATTCGCCGAGACGGGCGTCTACGATTTCTACGACCTCTCGATCGGGGCCAACCACTCGACGCACCTCACCATCTCGTCGATGGCGGTTTCCGAGGGCTACCCGATCGAGGCATCAGCGCGCGCGAAGTCGCTCGTCGGCGAACGTGCGCTTCGTCTTCGTTGCGGGCCGCATCGTCGAACTCGGCATGGCCGCCGGAGTGGTCGCTGACGGTGCGGCCGATGTCGTCGGGATGACACGCGCGCATCTCGCCGATCCACATCTGGTCCGCAAGGCGCGTGCCGGCAGGGCGAACGAGACCACTCGCTGCATCGGCGCGAACGTCTGCGTCGGTCGGGCGCTGCGCTCTCTGCAGGTGGCCTGCGTGCTCACGCCCGCCACTGGTCGCGAGGAGACGCTGGGTGAGGGCACGATGGTTCGAGCGGAGACGCCGCGCACCGTGATCGTGATCGGGGCGGGACCTGCCGGCCTCCGCACTGCTGCGACGGCCGCCGCCCGGGGGCACGCCGTGACAGTGCACGAGCGCGCTTCGATGCCTGGCGGCCATCTGCGCGATCTGGCATGGTTGCCGACGCGCGACCGCTGGTCGTGGGCGGTCGATGACCTCGTCGAGGCGCTTGAGCGCACAGGCGGGAGACTTTTCCTCGGTAGCGCACCCTCGAGTGACGAGTTGATCGCGGCGTCGCCCGGCACCGTGGTCGTGGCAACGGGTGCGGACTGGGAGACGAACGGAGCCAGCTCGCGCCGACCCGATCGCCCAGCGATT
Source organism: uncultured Actinomycetes bacterium (assembly GCA_963845865.1). Taxonomy (GTDB): domain Bacteria; phylum Actinomycetota; class Thermoleophilia; order Gaiellales; family JALYLC01; genus JALYLC01. The sequence goes on along the minus strand of CAWJTT010000055.1, from coordinate 35,654 downwards.
CCCGGCGCCGGCAGCGGCAACGTCCTGGGGCTCGGCGTCGCACTCGATCGCGCTCACCAAGACGCGGCATCGCTCGGTGCGAGAGTCGTCATCGCAGACGAGACGGGCGCCTATCCATCTCTCGGGCTTGCCGAGGCCCTCGCGCTGGCCGGATCCGAGGTGCATTTCATCTCGGCCTTGCCATCGATCGGCGGTGCGCAGCTCACTTCGGAGCTCGAGCTCGAGCACCTGCTCCCGCGTTTGCGGAAACTCGGCGTCAGCCTCACGGTCTCCCACGACATCGAGCGCATTGCAGGGCGTCGGGTGGAGATCCACGACTGCCTCGGCGGCGACGGTTGGCAGATCGACGAGGTCGACGCCGTCGTGCTGGCCATGCAGCGCGCGCCGCGCCTCGCGCTCTTTCGTGACCTCGACGGCGCGCTTCCGGACGTGCAACTGGTCGGCGACGCGCGCTCGCCTCGCACGACAGAGGCCGTGATCCACGAGGCGGAGCTGCTCGCGCGCAGCCTCTGATCAGGCGGTGCGTCGTCGGGCGCGGCTCAGCCTGCGACGAATTCGGCGACGAGCGCCGCCCACTCCGCGGGCAGCTGATCGGGCGCCGGGATCATGCCTCCCGGGAGCTCGACCAGCCGCGCCTGCGGCAGGTGGGGTAACAGCCTCTCGGATTCCGCGAAGGGATCCTCGGTCGGGGAGATGATCAGCGTCGGCGCCTTGATCAGCGGCAGCTTTTCCTCCATGCGATAGCGAGCGACGGTCAGGTGGCCGCCGCCGGCCCGATCGCCGGCCTTCAGCGCGTCGATGATGAAGCGGTTGAGGAGATCCGGGTCATTCGGGTAGTAGGGCGCGCGCATCGACCAGAGCTCCGCAATGTGAGATCCGTCGGGCCGGTGGTCGACGTCGTCGACCGGCGGCTTCTCGCCGTAGAGCGCGCGATGCTCCTCGTCCACGAGAGCGGGAGCCGAGAGGATCAGCTTGTCGACGCGGTCGGGATGGCTTGCCGCGATCTCCATCGCCGTGACGGAACCTGTGTGATGGCCGGCGAACGTCGCTCGCTCGAGGCCGAGCTCGTCGAGGACGCCGATGCTGGCTTCCGCCCACAGTTCAATCGTGTCCTCCTCCCAGTCGGGCTTGGAGGAGTCGCCAAATCCGATCGTGTCGATCGCGATAGCGTGGAAGCGCTCGCCAAGGATCGGAACGACGTCGCGAAACTCATCCCACGAGCGCGGTGTCTGATGCAGGAGCACGATCGGGGCTCCCGAGCCTGATTGCGCGATGTGGATCGTGCCTGCTGCCACGCGGACGAACGAGCGCCGCACCGCTGCCATCTGGTTCTCCCTCTGACGCGTGGTCGCAAGCGTACGGGCTTCCTGCGCAAATGCCCTGCAGATTCCCGCGTCGGTTGGGTTCGCCTTGACGACGAACGGCGCGAGCTAGAAGGGGATGTCCCGATCGCCACGGGATTACCGCGGACGCACCCGCGGGAGCGATGCTGCGGATCGTCGAGAGGGCCGGTGAGCCGGTGGCGCACGTCGCCTTCGATGTCAACGCGATGTCAACCAGCGCCCGCAACCAACCGCAACCGCGCAACCCGAAAGCGGCCCCATTCAGCGGGATCTGCGGCTAGATGCAACCAGCCGCAACCGTTTGCGCAGAAATGGTAAGGAGGGGGTCCACGGTTCGAGTCCGTCAGAGGGCTTGCGGAAATACCTGACTGTTTCCTTCCGCTCGCGAGAAGCATGGCCTAGCTTCCTTCCCGCACCGGCCGTGAGCGGTTCCCGCCGTCGCGGTCTTCGAGTTCTTCGTGCCTCGCTACCGAGAAGAAGGGCGTCAGTCGCTCTCGAACTTTCGGTGGGAGCTCGTCAACGAGCACAGACACGCCTGCGTATGAGGCTCCGCAGTCCTCTGTCAGAGCCCGGGCGGTGATTGCCTGACTCCCCGTCTCTGCCCAGTCGTCGACCAGCAGCACTCGGTCGCGCGCCCGCAGTGGCGCTCGCTGTATCTGCAGGACGCTCTCTCGCCCGCGCCAGTCGGGCGCCGTCCGTCGCTCGGCCTTCGGCCCCGGATGGATCGAGCCCGCCTTGCGTATCGGCACGAACCCGACGCCGAGACGAACCGCCACCGCCGAGCCGACGACGAAGCCGCGGGCCTCGACGGCGGCCACCTTCGTCACGCCCGCGTCACCGAACGGCGCAGCCAGCGCAGCAGCGGCCCGCTCGAGAAAACCACCGTCAGCAAATAGGCCCAGGACGTCGGCATGACCGCCGATGAAACGCAAACGCTTTACGAACTCGTCGTGGAAGGTCATTCCCGTCACCAACCGCCTGCCATCCCCACAGGGCACCGCGTGTTCGGTCCGCTTTGCCGCTCAGCGTGCCCAGGGCGGCGGGTTGCCATGCTTGCACACCGGCGTGGTCTTGCTCGGGGGTGCATCCTTCGGCGTGAAGTAGCCGCCGAAGGTGTGGTCGACACGCGGGATGGTGCCGATCACGCGATGGGCGAGGGGCGGGGCGACAATCTGCGTCAGCGTGTTCTGGGCGATCGCCTGATGGTCGGGGCCGAGCGCTGTGCGGCCGTTCGGGGCGTGGAGCACGACCTTGCCAAGCGCGGCCATGAATTTGCGCTCGCCACCGGAGAGATCGCCGTGCACGCGATCGAGCGCCTGGAGCGTCGCGGCATCGCGTCGTAGTAGGAGTAGTCGAACACCGAGCCGAGGAGGTCCTTCCGGATCTCCGGAAAGGCGCGTGCGGAGGCTCGCCAGGTATGTCCTCGGGAGCATTCTGGAATTGGGTCCTCCCCAGACAATTCCGCGGACGCGATCGCGGAGCTTCGGCGGGTTGACCACGGTGGTCCCGATGACAACGTTCCTGGAGATGTTGCCCCGGGAGCCCCGGGTAGCCTGTCGCTAGCGCTTGCAAGGCGCCCCCTTGCGCCTCGACAAGGAGTCCGTCGAAGCCCGATTGTGGAACCTGGGCGAGCAGCCGGAGAAGTCCTGCGTGTCTGGCGAGATCCAGATCCGCTTGACGATCGTTCCGCCGAGCGAGCAGAACTCCGCGTCGAAGCCGGCCGCCTGGGCCCAGTCGAATGCGTCTGACGTCGCACGGTGACCGCCGTCCTCCAGCCGAGCGTGTGGTAGGCGTAGGCTCCGACCCCGGCCATCCACTGTGCGCCGTCGTTCGAGAAGCTGAAGAAGTTGGGCGCTGGGTCGAGCTGTTGCGCCGACGATGAGCCGTTCACGAATGCGATCTCGGGGTGGCGCCTCGCATAGTCCTGGAGCGCAAGACCCTCATCTCCCGTCAGCGGCCCGATCAAGATGTCGACCCCGACCTGCTCGACCAGTCGTCGCGCCTCGGCGAGTCCGGAGCCGCTCGTCCCGTCGGCACAGCCGAAGGCGAGCCTGACCGGGCGGCCGTTAACGGAGACGCCTTCGACGCCGTCCGTTATCGCCGACCCCGCGCGCTTGCCGCCCCGCTCGAGCAGTGGCAGCTCGGCTGTCGCCAGCGTGCACGTTGTACGCAGATCCATTCAACCCTTTGCAGTCCGAGAGCACGCCGATCTTGATCGCATTCCTCGGCGTCGTTCCTGGCTTGTTTGATGTTGTGACCCAGACGCCTCCGGCGCCCGTCGAAATCTGCCCCGGTGCAGACTCGACTGGGATCGTCGCCACCACAGTGTTCGATCTCGGATCGATTCGCGAAACGGTGTCGTCGAACGAATTCGCGACCCAGACGCCACCCTCGCCTGCCGCGATGCCATCGATTCCTCGCCCTACCCGGATCCTTGCCGTGATCCGGTTCGTTGTGGGGTCGATGCGTGAGACGGTGTCGTCGAGCAGGGCCGTTACCCACACGGCTCCCTCGCCGGCCGTGATTTTCCCGGGGACGAACGGGAGCGGGATCGTCGCCGCCACTCGCCCGGAGCCCGGATCGATCCGCCACACCGTGCGGCCGAATGAGTCCCCGACGACCCAGACCGCTCCTTCGCCAGCCGCGAGGCCGTTGAACGATTGATAGGTCGATAGGAAGCTCATGCGGTCGGGCGGAATCGACACCTGCTCGCTCGGGGTACCCGTCGGGAGGAAGTCGTCGACCTTGCCGACGATTCCGGTCGCGGGGTCGGCGAACCAGGCCCCGCTCGCGCCGCCTGCGATCTGGAGGGTGCCGTTGCTGGAGCCTTGCAGCCGGGCCGGATAGCTCAGGGCCCCAGTCGCGCTGTCGAACGCCGTCACCTTGTGCGCGGAGCCGTCGGCGATCACAGTCGATCCTCCCGCGGCGGCGATACCGGTCGGCTCCCCCTGCCCCGGGATCGTCGTCACGGTCCGCGTCCGGGGATCGATCCGCGAGATCGATCCGTCGGCGAGGTTGGTCACCCAGACGAAGCCGTCGGTGACGGCAATCCCGCTCGACTTGCGCCCGACGGAGAAGGTCCCGGCGACCTTGTCCGTCTTCGGATCGATGCGGACGAGTGTGTCGGCCCCGGGCAGCGGAGCCGGGCCGGACGCGCCCTGGATGAAGAAGAGCGCGAGGAGAGCTGCGCCGAGGAGAGCCACGCCGACTCCGGCGATGGCGAAGGGCCAGCGGGAGCGTTCAGATGATGCGAGGCCGAGCCCCTTGCGGGCCGCCTCGACGAGCTCGCGACATGTGCCGTAGCGGTCGTCCGGCGACTTGGCGAGAGCCCGGTCGATGACCGGGTCGACTGCCTCCGCGAGCTCGGGACGTCGCGCGGTCACCTTCGGCGGCTCCTCCTCGAGGTGTGCGAACAGGACAGCGACGTCAGGACGCCCCTGGAACGGCGGCGCGCCGGTCAAGCACTCGAAGAGGAGGCAGCCGAGCGAGTACACGTCTGCGCGTCCGTCCACGCTCTCGCCCCGGATCTGCTCGGGCGCCATGTAGTCGACAGTGCCCGCCCGCTGCGCCTGCTCCACTGGCGCGTCGGGGTCCGCGATGCGTTTGGTCAGCCCGAAGTCTGCGAGGTAGACATGGTCGGCACCCTCATGGCCCGCCTCGGGAGCGATCAGGATGTTCGAGGGCTTCACATCGCCGTGGACGAGGCCTCGGGCATGCGCTGCATCGAGCGCGCTTGCGATCTGCGAGACCAGCGAGAGAGCCTGCGCCGGAGCGAGTGGCCCCCGCTCGAGGAGGATCTTCATGTCCTCGCCCTCGACGAAGCGCATCGAGATGAAGATCCGCCCGTCGGCCTCACCGGCCTCATAGATCGGGACGATGTTCGGGTGGTCGAGGGAGGCGGCAAGCTCTGACTCGGCAAGCAAGCGCGCGCGAAAGCGCTCATCTTCGGCCAGCCGCGGCGAGAGTAACTTGAGCGCGACCCTACGCTTCAGGCGCCGATCCTCTGCCAAGTAGACGACGCCCATCCCGCCACGCCCGACGACCTTCTCGATGCGATAACCGAGAAGCTCGCTCCCGATGGGCAGGTCAGGACTAACCGACATATGCGCTCCCGCGCTAGCGCGACAATAGAGCCTCGTGCCGGAACGAGCCAACCGATCGCCCCCGCGTCATGCGCATCAGGGCGACGTCGCACCAATCGACCAGGTGAATCGGGTAAGGCTCGTGCGCGGCGCGAGACCGCCGGGTCGCAGGCCACGGCGCACGAGTAGCACTGGGGCCCGTGCCTGCGTGGCGAGCGCGTGTCGGACCTCGCCGAGACCGCTTCGCCGCCAGCGGTCGGAGAGCCCGGCGACGACGAGCGCTGCGCCGTCGGCCGCTTTGAGGATTCCCTCGGAGCCGGGCGGCACGAGCAGCGGCTCGGCCGCGATGCCGAGCGCCACCTGGATCGCCAGCGACGCACTCGCGAGTTGTCTGCTCGCATCGCGACCACCTGCATCGGTTGACCCGACGATTGTCAGCCTTCGCTCCTGTGTGGCGGCGATCCAGGCGCCGAGCTCGATCGCGGCCCAGTCGTGCTCCCCGCCGCCGAACGGCACGAGCACGAACGACCCGGCCGGGGCATCGGCCCGTGCTACGAGCATCGCAACGTCGCAGGGAGCCGACTCGAGCATCTCCCGTACCCCCGCATCGTCGAGGAGAGCCTGAGGGGCGTCGATGAGCAGCAGATCGACATCCTGCTCCCGGGCGATGCGCACGAGGTCACGAGAGGGTGCATCGCTCGTGAACGCGGCAGCTCGCGAGCTGACCCCGCGTGCGAGCATCGCCGCGCGTCGCTGGTGCAGCAGCGAGCTCGTAGCCGCTACATCGTCGCGGTTGCCGACGGCCTGCGCGAGCACGAGCGCGCGTTGGGGCCGGCTCGCCAGCGGCTCTGCGAGGGCGAGCAGCGCGTCGAGCGCGTGGTCTGCAGACGGCGCGACGAGAATCGACCTCAGCGGCACGCGATCGGCCAGGTCGAGCGCCGATTCCTGGCGCAGGACGGCCCGCTCGAGCTCCTGCAGCTCCGATGCCCGGCTCGATTCCGAGCTCGTTCACGAGCATGCGCCTTCCGGCCTGGTACTCGGCCAGAGCCTCGGCCTGACGACCCGAGCGATACAGCGCGAGCATGAGCTGGGCACGCAACCGCTCCCGCAGCGGGTGCTGCGTGACGAGCGCGCGCAGCTCAGCGATTAGGTCGGCGTGGCGCCCGAGCGCCAGATCCGCCTCGATCCGCTTCTCCAGTGCTGCCTGGCGCAACTCGTCGAGGCGCCCGATCGCGGGCTGGGCGAAGGAGCGCATACGTGAAGTCGGCGAGCGGAGAGCCGCGCCAGAGCGCGAGCGCCTCCCGCAGGCTCGCGGCAGCGGAGGCGGGATCGTCGGCAGCCAGATCATTGTTGGCCCGATCGACCAGCAGCTCGAAGCGATGCAGATCCAGTTGGCCGCCGTCGAGCCGGATCAGATAGCCGGGCGGGCGCGTGACAATGACGGAACCGGCCTTGCCCAGCGCCTTGCGCAACTGCGAGACGCGCACCTGCAGCGCAGTCGCGCCGGAGGCCGGAGGCTGCTCGTCCCACAGCAGGTCGATCAGCTGGTCACTGGAAACGACCCGGTTGACGTTCAGCAACAGGATCGCCAGGAGCGCTCGCTGGATCGCCCCAACCGGCGTGAGCACGCGATCGCCGTCGATCGCCTCCAGCGGGCCGAGTATCCGGAATTCCAGCAAGGTCCTCGTGTCCTCGAGGGGAGTTAGCGCGTCGTTAGCAGCGCTGCGCATTCTCGCTTGCATGCGACCGCGCCGGGCGGTCAAGACGAGGGAGGCCACCATGCCAGCGATTCACTCGCGGCTCGCCGCAACGCTCGCCATCGCGATGCTGGCGATCCCCACCTGGAGCAGCGCGCTCGCGCGCACGTCCGGGAGCTCCGAGCCCGCCTCGCCCGGCGCCGGCTCTGGCGCCGCTCTTGCTTCAAGCCGGCGACGTGCCGGGCCTCGTCATCTACCCGTTCGCCTCCGGGAGCCTCTCGCTGTGGGACAGTGCCGAGCGCGAGACGGCGAAGCGCTTGCTGCTGCGCCAAAACGGCTGGCGCCGCAGCGCGAGACGCACGTTCGGGCAGTCACCCACCTCGCTCTACGGCGTACTCTCGATCGAGAGCCGAGTGCTCGTTTTCGATGCCGCGCGCGGCGCCCGCCGCGCCATCCGGCAGCTCACGGTCTCAGGCCTCCATCGCGTTTCGGGCCCGCTACCACTCGCCGGCGGAGCCCAGGTGTACGCCCACATGGACACAGTCGACGGAGTCGCCGAACTCGCCCTGGCCACGCAGTTCCGGCAGGGCAATGTGATCTCGCGCGTGATGATCGTCGGCACGCCCGGACTCATCACCCGCGCGCACCTGCTCGCCACCGCACAAAGGCAGGCCGTGCGCGTCGCACAGGCCATGCCGGCGTAGCACGCGCTTCCGCACCCGAGGACGACCCGCGACGCCGCGCGTGCGCGGGAGCAGCGTCCGCGGACACGCCGCAAACCGGGTTCATCCGCCCTGTTCACACGAAGACGAGAGGAGTGATCGTGAACGACATCGATCTCACAGCGCAACTCGATCGGCGCAAGATGCTCAAGGGCATCGGGGTGTTCTCAGCGGTCGGCGCGCTGGCTGCGGTCGAGTCCGGAGACGGCCTTCGCCCGTAGCCATCACCACAGACGCCATGGCCGCAACAATCAGCCGCTGCTGGACGCATACTGGGCGACGCTGAATGCCGGCATGGCGAGCTCGACCGGGGACTTCTCGGCCATGACAGACATCTACGCCTCCGACGGCACCCTCACGCAGTCCAACCCGGCTGGCGTTACGACCGTCATCTCGGGCATCGACGCAATCATTGCGTTCTATGCCAAGGCCTGGACGAAGTTCCACGGCTACCAGTGGACGCTCGACTCGACCCGCTGGATCGAAACGGACGTCGCGCTCAACTACGAGCACGCGGGAAGCCCGCCGCTGAGCGTGCCGGGCCGCTGCGCGCACCTGTTCGTATTCTGCGAGAGCCGCATCCAGACGCTCGACTGGGTCACCTACTTTGGCGGCACCGCCTGACACAACTGCTGGGCCCGCTGAACGAGCCGGCGGGCGCAGCGGTGTCGGGGCCGAGCGCACGTCGAAGCGCGGCCGGCTTTCCGCCGAGAGAGGCAGCTCGAGTTCGAGCTCGTCGCGGACCGGTATGCCGAAAGCGCCCACTGCCGGGATGGACGACTTGAGCTCGCGGCCCAGCGCAACGGCCCACGGCCGCAACGCCACGAGGACGAAGCCGCGTCGCTGGTAGAAGCGGAGGGCGTCGAGGTTGTCGTTGGTCATCACCAGCCACAGCCGTCCCTGCCCGGCCAGTTTGCGCCTGACGGCCTCGACGAGAGCCGTCCCCACCCCGGCGTGCCGCTCGCCGCTTACGATTGCCTCCAACTCGGCCCCGCCGTGCGCGGGCCTGTACGTCAGCAGGCCGACCCGGACGCCTTCACGCTCAGCCACCAGCCCGGGCAGGCCGAGGACATCTACGAGCTCGCCGCGTCGTGCCTGGTGGCGCCCTCCGAGCTCGGCATCGAGCAACCGCTCCGCCCACCGTAGGTCGGCGTCGCACAGCGGGCGGACGACGACCGTCTGCGAACCCATCTGGAGATTCTCTCACGCGCCAGTTGGCGCGCGGTGATCGCCACCGCCACTGAGCCGAACAGGCATTCGCGCGTGAGGAGGCCGCAGTGGCGGCCGCGGCGGCCTCTTCACGCCGCGAGCGGACGGCTACGCGACTCCCTCGATGTCAACGTGATGTCAACCAGCGCCCGCAACCAACCGCAACCGGAGAGCCCGAAAGCGGGCTTATTCAGCGGGATCTGCGGCTAGATGCAACCCGCCCCAACCGTTTGCGCCGAAATGGTAAGGAGGGGGTCAACGGTTCGAGTCCGTTAGAGGGCTCTTAGAAAGAGCCCCGCTTAGGTGGGGTTTTCTCGTTCAGGGAGGCGTTCGGCGCGGGGAGCCCAAGGCTGCCAGGAGTGGTCACACGAGACCTCAAGCGACCATCTGAGTTCTCGTTGAGGTCTCGAACTCGTCGCCGGCCGAGGTCATGGCTAGCATCGCGAACCGATGCCCGACCCGGACACTAGGTGGCTGATCTCCGCGATCATCGGCGCCTTAGCCATCATCGTCGGCGGCCCGAGGCTCCTCCTCGCTCGGACGAGATAGCCGGTGGACCTCTCGTTCGAGCGCCTCGCTGCCGCGACGGACGAGCTCAGGCAGCTGATCGACGAGCTCGACGCGGCTCTGGCGGGGCCGTACGAACCGGAGCAGGCGCACGCGCTCTCGCTCGAGCAGTTGTTCCAGCCCCATGTGCGCTTCTTCCTCGCGCGACTCGAGGGCGAGGCGGTGGCTTGCGGAGGCGTCGCGCTGCTCGACGGCTACGCCGAGGTAAAGCGGATGTACTCCCGGCCGGCGGTGCGTCGCCGCGGCGCGGCCCGGGCGCTGCTGCGCCAACTCGAAGCCGAGGCCCGTGAGGCCGGGTTGGCGCTGCTGCGTCTGGAGACCGGCATCTATCAGCATGAAGCCATCCACTTCTATGAGCGGGCCGGGTTCCAGCAGCGCGGGCCGTTCGGCCCGTACGCCGCGATGGCGCCGCGCGCAATCGAGACCAGCCTGTTCTACGAGAAGTCGCTGTAGCCGACGGCGAACCGCTCGGTGCGGCGCCGGCCGATTCCAAACAGGATCGGCGGCGTCGCTTGTGGGAGTCGTCGCGCTGGGCTACGGTTTGACTGGGTTATCGCCGCAATGGCACGGGACGGGCTACAAGGGCGTCCGCTGGATCGTGACCTGGGCAACCGCTACGTCCCGAAGGCCTCCTGAGGTCTCGCTGAGGCCTTTACGGCGGCTCGGCTCTCAAAAACACCTGCTCAAGGCTACCTTTGATCCTCCACGGCAAAGAGGGGGTCAACGGTTCGAGTCCGTTAGAGGGCTTCCGGCTTTCTCCTGCTATGAGCCGTTTTGGTTGGCTGCGATGACGATCTCGGCGGTTGCCCACCACAATGTCGGTGTGTCGTCGTCATTTACTTGCGACAGCGGGAGTGTGCCGCCGCTCGAGGATCAGCTTCAGGGTTGCGAGGTTGTCATCGACACCGCGCTTGACCGCGACCCGTGCGACTTGCGGTATGACTGCCGCGATCCCGCCGAGTTCGACCTGGGCGTCGAGCCGCACGATCGTCTCGCCGTTCTCGACACCGAAGCGGTAGCGATAGAGCAACGGGGTCGGTCCCGCCGTCGTGCGGATTGCGAACTCGTACGGTTGCTTGCCGGCGACGACCTCGAGTTGGTTGGTCGCGACGCCTGTCGGTAGCTGGCGTTTCATCGTGTACGTCGAGCCAGGGTCGTCCGCTGCCGCGGAGCTCGGGTGTACGTCTCGGACGGCCGAGTTCCAGGAGGGGAAGTTCCTCGGGTCCGAGACGTAGGCAAACACCTCCTCGACCGGGCGGTCGATGCCCACTTCGCTCTTGAAGGCGATCACGCCGCCACCTCCACCGTGGTCGGGTGCACGAGCCGACGTTCGGCGAGCCGAGTTCCGGTTTCCGGATCGTGGGCGACGAGGTAGACGGTCGGGTGTGCCATGGCGTAGGCGCGGATCCGTTCGTGGGTAAGCCGTTCCGCTTCGTCGTCGGTGCCGACGCCGTCGACCTTGCCGCGCAGCATCAGGTCCTGGGTGTAGGAGCTGTCGCCGGCGAGGAAGACGGTCTGGTCGCCCTCGTCGACGAGCACGCCGATCTGGCCGGGGGTGTGGCCCGGGACGGGTACGAGCGTGACGTCGCCTGCGTCGGTCAGTCGCAGACTCTGTGGGAACTGCCCCAGCGGCTGCGGCTCGAGCTCGAGCAAGGTTGGCCTGAACCAGGCTGGCCAGTGCGTGTTCGCGACGTAGCCGCGCAGGCGGCCGCGCAGGCCCGATGCGAAGTCGAGTTCCGTGCGCGTGACGAGGATCTCGCTGTCGGGGAAGTGGTGCAGGCCGCCGGCGTGGTCGGTGTGTAGATGGGTCATCACCAGCCAGCGCACATCGCCCGGGGTGATGCCGAGCCGCTCCAGCTGGGGGCCGATCTCCTGCTCGGGCTCGACCCATTCGCGGAAGGCACGGACGCCCGGATGCCAGCTGGGGAAGTAGCCCGGCTTGGAGGCGCCGGCGCTCTCGCCGGTGTCGACGACGATCACGCCTTCCGGGTGCTCGATCGCGAAGGCGTAGATCGGCAGCGGCTCCGTCCACTCGCGGTCGCGAATCGTGTTCAATAGGCGCCGCTTGCCGTGGCCGACGCCCTCGCGCCAAGCGCTCGTTACGGCGACCGTTCCTGTCTGGATTGCGTGGATCTTCATCATGAGTGCTCCTGTGTTGTTCCCTTGGACTTGGCGCGGCCCGACGTGTCTGGTGCGAAGCCGCGCAGGATCAGCTCAGTCACGCCTTCGGCGAGCTGTTCGTCGATCGGGCCGCCAGTGATCAGCAGCCGGTAGAAGAGCGGCCCGCCGAGCACGTCGAGGACGAGCTCGAGATCGACGTCGTGCCGCAAGTCGCCGCGCTCGACGCCACGGCGCAACACCTCGGTCAGGGCTAGCCGCCGCCGGAACAGGAACCGCTCGCGGACGACCCGCGCGAGCTCCGGCCTTTCGGCCATTGCGCTGACGAGGTTCGGCATCAGCCGCCCCGGCAGGGCGCCGCGGTAGAGCTCGACCGCCTCGCGCATCAGCGCGAGCAGATCGGCGCGCGTGGAGCCCGTATCCGGGAGGACGATCTCCTCGTCGACAAGCGCCGCAACCGACGCCATCACCAGCTCGTCCTTTGACGGGTGGCGGCGGTAGATCGCCCCCTTCCCGACCCCGGCTCGCGCCGCGACGTCCTCGGTGCGGAACCCGTGCACGCCGCGCTCGGCGATCAGCTGAAGCGTGGCCTGCAGGATCGCGCCGTCCGCGCGTTCGTCGCGCGGCCTGCCGATTGGACGCGCTCGGGTCATGACTTGGCTCCCGAACGGCTCGTCCCCGCGAGCGACACGCCGGCCCCTGTCACCCAAGCCAAGAGCAGCGGCCCGGAGACGAACACAGCCTGGGCAAGCGCTGCACTCAGGAACACGAGCCCGACGCCGGAAGCAATCATCGTGGCCCCCAGCAAGGTTGCCGTGTAGCCCAGCAGGCTGTGGTTGCGACCGCCGACCGACAAGGCTGGCGCACTCGCGGCATGGATTGCCTCGATCTTCACTAATCTCCTTTACGGAACTGTCAAGTACCGGATGTGATCCTAGCATAGTTTCGGTACTCATACGTCTCGTAACTCGCCGCGGAGCTGTCTTGCGAACGCCGCCGCTTGCCGAGATCCGCGGCGACTTCGAGGACGCCGCCGAGGGCTACGCCGCCGCCGCCGAGAGCTGGAAGTCCTTTGGGGTCGTACCGCAGCACGCGTTCGCCCTCCTCGGCCACGGCCGCTGCCTCACGGCGCTCGGCAAGCCGGCAACCGCAGTACGTGTGCTCCGACGAGCAGGCGAGATCTTCCAACAACTCGAGGCGGCCCCCGCAACCGCCGAAGCCCGACATCCTGATCCAACAGCCACCGCGCGGAGCTCCTGAGCGGCGATTCAGCCCGGCAATGCGACTCGCAGGCATCCTCTGCTGCCCGGTCCGCGGAGCCGAGCGTGCTTTCGAGATGTCAACACGATGTCAACCAGCGCCCGCAACCAACCGCAACCGGAGTGCCCGAAAGCGGCTCCATTCCGCGGAATCTGCGGCTAGGGGCAACCCGCCGCACCATCTGGATAGACCGGCTGTCAAGGCGCGGCGTCCTGTAGTGGAGAGTGCGGCGCTGATCGGCGAGGGAGAGGACCGCTCTCGAGAGCGGTCCTCTCCCTTTCGCACAGGTGACTGCTAGTACCCGTAGCCTGTTGGCGCTGGATCGCTGCCGGCGGTGCGCTTGGTCGCATTCTTCTCGACTTTGGCGCCGTCGGACGAGACGGCGTACCATTCGGCGCCGAAGGCGTCGAGGTTCTCGCCGTTCGTCTGGCCCTTCCTGGTGTCCTTGATGAATGTGTAGAGCGGGTGGTGGTTGTAGGTGACCTGCAGGCGTCCGTCTGCGCGCTTTGTGGTTCCGAGCAGTGAGGCCCTTGCTCCTGCCGACGCGAGTGGCTTGCCCGATGCGATCAGCGGCGGCCATGCGGTGGCGCAGGGACCGGTGCACGAACTCTTGTCGTGCTTGTCCCTCTCGAACAGGTAGAGGGTCCGGCCTCGCCCGTCGACGAGGACCCTGCCCAGTTCTGAGCCGGAGATCGCGACGGTGGCACGCCGACCCGCCGAGTGGTTCGCCGCGATCGCGCCGGTGAGGCCAACGCTGAGCGACAAGGCGGCGAGTGCGCCGATCGTGAGAAGCATTCGCTTCATTGAGACTTCCTTTCGTGCCTTGGGAACTCCTGTCGTCAGACAAGGACACCCCGCGGACCCCGATATTCCCAAGTGCCGAAAATTCACGACTCTCCTGGGAGTCGGCGAGGACTAACGACGAGCACGTCACTGTGCGGCACCGAGCGTCAGCTGCGCACGGCGTTCGCATGCGACTGCCCGATTTGGCGCTATCAAGCGGCTCTGACCGACGTCTGACCCCCTCTCCTCGAGGAAGGGGCTCCGCCGAATGAGCGACTGGGCTGATCGAAATCGCTCGCGGTGTCGCGCGCGATGCGATCTCGTGTCGGGCGAGCGAGTTAGTCGCCTTCCAACCGATTCCCTCCCGCCAGGCGGCGTACGGTTTCGTCGATGTCCGCGCCCGCCTCTTCGACGTCCTCCATGTAGAGCCGCCCTGAGACGATCCGCCCGCTCTTGATCTCGAAGAGCGTCACTCCTCGCATGTCGAGCGGCGTGTCATTTGCTCGGCGGGTGCCGGTCCAATGCCATTCGGACCAGACGGTGTCACCGTCGGTCGCAGTGGCGAGCAACTCGGCGTGGAAGTCAGGTATGCCCTCGAAGAGCGCCGACCAGTTCTTCTCGACCTGCTCGCGACCGCCGAAGCCTCGGCTTGGATGAGCGGGCTGCTCGCTCCGGTACTCGCGATCGAAACAGGCGAGAAACGCCTCCAAATTGTGCTGGTTCATCGCATTGTGGAGGCGCTCGACAGCTTCCGGCGACGCCGACTGCCCTCGTACGCTCATAGTTAGCCGCTCCCTTCTGGGCGTGTCGGAGGGAGAATCGCGGACGCCCTTCTTGCTGCATTGTCAGGTATGCGGCGAGCTCGAGGGAGCATGACTGAAGTCCGGAGAGTGACCCCGAAGCGACATTCACTCGACGTCGATCGTCGGCGCGAGAACGGACTCCTGGTTTGCGCAACGTTCGGTTCCGCCCAGCGCACGCTCCTGATCAAGCCAGCGGCGCCAGGCCGGCGTCGCGGGCACACGCGGACGAATCATTCTCAAGGCACGCACAAGGCGGCCAGTCACTTGACGAGTGGACCGCTTCCCGCCCCGGTGTCCGGCGAACCGGTGCCGCGTGCATGTCCCAACAAGGAGGCTCGACATGGCGAGGCTGTTGGTAGAGGCGTGCACGGCCGAGGAGCCTTGGCCTGGCGCGGACGTCCCGAGAGAGGTGCTCGTGGGAGTCTCGGTCTCCCGCGCGGATGACGGCACGCCCGTGACCGGGCTCGCGGTCGAGAACTTCCGTGTCGCCGCCCAGCTCGGCGCACTGTTCGGCGACGTCCCGGACTTCGCGGTCGATCAGGTGACCGAATGGCAGTGGGAGCCCGACGACGTCGAGAAGTCCGGCTGCTACGAGCTGCGGATCGGCTGGCGGCCGATCCGGCTCCAGGTCCGCGGACAACCGCCACCGCCTCCGAGCGGCATGCTATTCCCAACCGGGTGGCGCTTCGTCCTCGGGATCCAAGTGCGCACCTTCGACAGCCGGACGCCGCCTCGCGTCGTCGACCAGGGCCAGACGATCGTGGAGCTGATCAGCACCGGGACGTAGACCGACACGGCCCGAGGCCCACTCTGTGCGACCGCCGGGGCTCAGCCCAGGAACCTACGACCGATCTCCAACGATGGGGATGTCGCGCCACCTGGAGCGCGGTCGGTGTCGGCGGCGGCGTCGGCCTCGGCTAGCCGATTCTCAGCCGTCGAGCGCCTGCTGCCGAGCCAGGTTCGTCCAGTCGTGCATGAAGAATTGCTGGAAGTACCAGGCGATCGGCTCGTGCTCGATGATGACGCGTGCGTCGCGATTCCGAAGTACGCCATCCGCAGACCCCTCTCGAGCATGGCTGCGCAGGTCGGCTTGGCCGGCGGAGCCGCCTACAGCGCGACCAAGGCCTCACTGGAAGCGATGACGCGTTCGTGGGCCGCCGAGTTCAGCCCCGACGTACGCGTCAACGCAATCGCGCCCGGCCCCGTGTATACCGGGGAGGGGCGCCCGACCGCACCGGCAAGCTCGGCGAGACGACCCTCCTCAAGCGAGCCGCCCAGCCCGAGGAGATCGCCGCCGCGGTCGCCTTCCTCGTCTCGCCGGACGCTGCCTACTTCACCGGTGCGACGATCGCCGCCGACGGCGGACGAACGGCGATCTAAACGGGCTGGCGTGAAACCAGAGGATCGCGGAGCCGTGTCATCGGGGCGAGAGAATCGCTGGATCCTGGGGACAGGTTGGGGACGCTTCAGGCCGTGGAAGCCAAGTGAGTGCACCGCGCTGGTCAGCGTGAAGGTCGATGTTGAGAGCAGCGATGTTGTCTCCGTTGGCATTCGCGCCACCGCTAAGCAGGGACTAACCGCCGAGGGGGACGCCGAACGCTGCGTACATGGCGTGGAATGCCCATACGCCCAGGGCGAACAACGACAATGCTAACGACGGTTGAGGTCACGCCGGCGCGCCATGCACGGCCGGGAATCCTGGTCACGAGCCAGGCGCCGAGCAGGGCGATCGCGCCGATCGCCGGAATGTAGAACCGGACGACCTGCACGGTGACACTGGTCGGGTCGGTCGTCCAGGTGTACGCGGAGTACAGGCCCCAGATTGCGAACCACGACGCGGCGAGGGCGACACCGACCGATAGATCGCGACGGGCCAGCGCGCCGGCCTCGCCGTCGGCCCGGCGGAGCACCAGCCACCGCACGATGATCCATGCCAGCGCTATCAGTCCGAGCACCAGCATCGGCATGGCCTGCATCAGGTGCGCGGGCATGATCCGCAGATTCGGCCCGATCGCGCCAAGGGCGAATGTGACCTCGCCGGGCTGGTACCCGGTTGTCAGCGGGCCGCCGTAGACGAGATCGTCGAAGACGGCCACGCCGGCACCGAAGACGGCCACCGACGCGAGCCACCAGCACAGCGTGCGGAGGGGCAGCCTCGCGGCCCGCAGCCGCCACGCCGCGATCACGGCCACGACGGCGCAGCAGAGGATCACGATATTGGTGTAGCGGACGAAGGTCGCGATCTCGATCGCCAGGAATCCGGCGAGGCCGGCCCAGGTGCGTCGCCGGCAGCTTGCTTCGGTTGCCAGCATCGCCCACAGCAGGGCGCCGGAGCCGCCCGCGATCAGAGCGGCGTCGGTAAACGTCGGCATGTAGTCGCGCCACGCGAAAGCCAGCGCGGCTCCCGATGAGCAGTACAGGCCCACCGCGGCGAGGCCGCCGAAGCGACCGAGCCAGCGCCGGGCGCCGATAAACAGCCCAAGGCAGGCCAGTGCCCCGTAGAACAGCGGCGCCCACCGGATGAGCCCGAGCGCCTCGAAGGGCGCCGCGAGGTACGGATAGCCGGGATCCTTCTCGCTGATATACCGTCCGTTGGCGAGCTCGACCCACTGGTTCGGAGGGGCGGCCGGGTTGTCGCCCAGCTTCCTTGCCAGCGTTTCTGCCTGAGCGGTGGACAACGTCAGGAAATGCCCTTCGGTCATCGCGACAATCGATGCGCGGTAGGCGCCGTCATCGGGCTCTGCGGTCTGAGGCGCGACGGACAGGACCAGGACGCACAGCGCCGCGAACGCGGCAACGGCGAGCGCCGCTTCCACCCATGCCATGCGGATGCCGCGTCCCGCACGATCGGCGCGACACGGCAGCACTACCTCGTCGCGGCTAGCGCTTGCAGACAGCGCTTTGGTGCGTCGCCGGCCTACCGCCTGACGTGACGAGCCGACCCGCCGCCAGGTGTTCATACGGGTAGTTCTACGCCCCGTCGGATGACATCAGCACTACGCGTGATGTCGAACGGATGTCACGTCAACGGGAGCATACTTGGGCGGATGCGGGTATTGGTGGTCGAGGACCATGTGACCCTTGCCGGCCGGATCGCGCAGGGGCTACGTCAGGCGGGGATGGCCGTGGACGCCTCGCACGACGGCGCGGCGGCACTGGAGGCCGCCGCGAAGACGGCCTATGACGTGATCGTGCTCGACCGCGACCTGCCGGTTCTGCACGGTGACCAGGTGTGCCGGAGGCTCGCCGGCTCCGGCCCGCGGATCCTCATGCTGACCGCTGCCGCTGAGGTCGAGGATCGGGTGGATGGCCTGGAGTTGGGCGCGGACGACTATCTCGGCAAGCCGTTCGTGTTCGCCGAGCTCGTCGCGCGCGTGCGGGCGCTCTCGCGCCGGGCGCCATCCACGCCGCCGGTCCTGCGGCTCGCCGATCTCACCGTCGACCGCGCCCGGCACCGCGCCAGCCGCGGCTCGCGGCCGTTGTCCCTGACGCGCAAGGAGTTCGGGACCCTGGAGATGCTTCTGGCCGCCGACGGTGCCCTCGTTAGCGCGGAAGAACTGCTCGAGCACGTGTGGGACGCCGAGGTCGACCCGTTCAGCAACATCGTCTCCGTCACGATGACTCGCTTGCGGCGCAAGCTCGGCGAACCACCACTGATCGAAACCGTGATCGGCAAGGGATACCGGATGTGAGCCACCGCGCGCGGCTGACGGTTCGCGCACGATTGACCCTGCTCTACACCGGCTTGTTCGCCGTCTGCGGGGCGATCGTCGTCGCGGTCAGCTACAGCCTGGTGGCGCGGCTCGAGCCGCAGGGCCAGAGCCAGCAGGCTCCGGCCAGGTTCCTGGCGCGGTGCCGCTCCGAGCAACTGAGCGCCCATCCCAACGACCACCTCCTTGCCAAGTGCAACGCGTACTTCCAGCTTCAAGGCGCGCAACACCAGCGCGACCTCACTCTCTCCCATCTGCTGCAGTACTCGCTGATCACGCTCGCCGTGGTCATCGCCCTCGCCGCGATCGTCGGGTGGATCGCCGCCGGACGAGCGCTACGCCCCGTGCACAGGATCACCGCAGCCGCGCGCACCGCCTCCGAACACAACCTCTCGGCGCGGGTCGCACTGCGCGGTCCCCGCGACGAGCTCCACGAACTCGCCGAGACCTTCGACGAGATGCTCGACCGACTCCAGGCCGCCTTCGAGGGCCAGCAGCGATTCATCGCCAACGCCTCCCATGAACTGCGCACGCCGCTCGCCGTCATGCGCACAACCGTCGACGTCGTGCTCGGCAACCCCGACAGCACGCCCGACGACCTGCGCGACATGGCGACCGACATCCGCGCCGCGGTCGATCACGCCGAGCACCTCATCGGTGCTCTGCTCATCCTCGCGCGAAACGAGCGCGGGCTCACAGCCCACGACGAGGTCGACCTGGCCACCGTTGCCGAAGACGTCCTCGACACCGCCGACCCACGCGACCGGAGGGTGCACGCCACGCTCGAGCCCGCCGTCATATCGGGCGACCCGGTACTAGCCGAGCGCCTCATCGCGAACCTCGTCGACAACGCGGCCCGCTACAACACCGCCGACGGTGACATCTGGATCAACACCCGCACCGCTGCGGGGAGCAGCGAGCTGACCGTGGCCAACACCGGCCCGGTCGTCAGCCCGACGGATGCCGACCGCATCTTCCAGCCCTTCCAGCGGCTCGACGACCGCACCTCCCACGACGGCTCCGGACTCGGCCTCACCATCGTGGCCTCCATCGCCGCGATCCACGGCGGCACCGCCACGGCCCGCCCCCGCAACAACGGCGGCTTGTCCGTCACAGTCACCATCCCCTCTGCCGACACCCTGGCCCAGGGCGAAAGGGCATAAGGGAAGCAGTCGCCTGACAACCCTGCACTGGCAGAGGTTCGTCGTCGCCGCCCTCTGCGTCGGTGCGCCCGGCAGGCGATGTCGGGTGCGCGACGGCTGGTGTGTCACGCCGAGACCGCGAAGCGCCCTCCGAAAGGGCGCCTCCAGTCCGAGTAAGCGATGCTCGCGGAGACCAACGCCCTCTTCGGCGAGAATGAGGCCGCGGCGGTGAAGTCGGCGCAGGGTCAGGGTGACCCCAAGCTCGTGTCCGCTGCGGGCCAAGCCGGCGGCCACGAGTCATCAGGGCTCAATGTCAACGGGACGCGTCGCGCATGGCAGCGCGTGGTCGTGCGAATTTAGTGCGACCCTGCGACTGCGCAGGTCCGCGAGACGCCCGATCAGCTCGCGTCCGCCGCGGGCGAGACGACTGGCGCTGAAGCACCGCTAATTCGTGCCGCAACACCAAGATCTCGAGATCCTTCGACCGCGCCGGCCGCACCGCCAACACGACCAGCCCAAGGACACCGCGAACCGCCAGATAGACAAACGACCACAGCAACCGACCCCTCCTCGACGGACTGCACCAAGGAGCCGGACCTACCGGCGAGCCGCCCCGGATCGATGCGGACGAGTTTCTCAACCCTACGGGGCGGGCGGTCGCGATCGACATCCTCAACGACCGGCAGCTGGTCCCGAAGCTCGTCCGGCACGCGCGCTAACTAGTCGAGCACTCGGTAGACGATCGCGCACCCTCGCCCCCGAGCTCGCGGCACAGCCAAGCTCGTCCTCGGCCGCGCGCATAGCCTTGCTCCCGAGCCCTGGCGCCGGGCTCGGCCTCACGATTGCGAACCGGTTCCTCGCACACCAACAACCGCCCACAGCCACCTAGCCGGAGGTGCCGCAATCACCTCACGCTCCAACGCGCACGATCCGCCGATCCGTCCCTGTCGTGAGTGCAGGCGACAAATCATGGAGCACCTGTGGAGCAGAGCGGGCTCCGCCGGCCCCGGTTCGCCGGACACTTAGGGTGAAGAAACGATCGTGCCATCGCCGGCCGTCGCCGTCCATGTCGCGCTTCCCGCAAGGTGCGACGGCTCAGTGTCGTCTTCGGCCGGTTTCATCGCGAGGGTGCTGAAACGCTTGTTACGGGTGTGGACATGGACAGCATGAGTGCGTGAAACGGCAAGGAGGTCGATGTGGCCGAGGTAGGCGCGGCTAGGGAGCGCTTCGAGGCACTGTTCCGACAGCACGTTGCGGGCATCGCCTCGTACTGCCGTTGGTGCTTGCGATCCCGCGGCGATGCAGAAGACGCGGTGGCCGAGGTGTTCCTGATCGCCTGGCGGCGGCTGGACGACGTGCCCGCTGGCGAGGCGGCTCGACCGTGGCTGTACGCCACCGCGCGACGGGTCGTCGCCAACCAGGCTCGCGCGGACGCTCGCCGGAGCAAGCTGAACGAGAAGCTGAACAGTCAGCCGGTGGCCATCGAACAGGGCGAGGAAGAACCACTCGCCGGGCAGGTGCACGAGGCCCTCGCGGCACTCGGTCGGCGCGACCGCGAACTCCTGTTCCTGGCCGAGTGCGAAGGGCTCACCGCAGCTGAAATCGGCAGCATGATGCACCGTCCCCCGGTGACGGTGCGGGTTCGTCTGCATCGAGCGAAGCGGCGTTTCCGTGCCGCCTTCGACGCGAGGACGCCTACCACAGATACGGCGGTTTCCCGTCCTGTTTCGCCTCGCCCCCGGTGCGAGCCATGACCCCGAAGCGCACCAAGACGCCACCAGCTCGTCCTCGAAAGAGGAACACCATGCCGACGGACACCAGCCTCCATGCCCTGCGCGACGCGAGTCCCCGGAACCAGCCGGGCTTCGATGAGTGGATCGACAGCTTCGACTCGCTCAGGACGCAGATCCCCGCGACCTCCTTCCCGGCACAGCGACCACTGCCGAAGCCCGATTCTCGGCATCGCCGCGTGGTCGGCCTCGCTGTCACCGTCGCCACCACAGTCGCCGTCGTCGGCGTCATCGTCGGTCTCGCACTGACGGCCGCCTCGCCCCCGAATGCATCCGCGGCGGCGAGGAGAGCGCTCGCCGCGACCGCCGCAGCTCCCTCCGGGACGATGACGACGACCATGCTCCACGGAGGCATCACCCACACACTCGAGGCCACCCGCTGGAACGGCAGCGACCTCGCCTTCTCGCCGGGCGTCAGCGACGTCCCGTTCTCGCCGGGCGTCAGCTCGATCCGGCAGCTCCTGCTGATCGGGGGCGGCGTGTACGTGCAGACGCCGGATGGAACCTGGCTGCATTACGCCAACGCGTCGGACGTCCCGCCGAAGCCGCTCGGCGGGATGGTGCAATACGCACGCGACAACATCGCAGGCACCACCGCACAGCAGATCCTCGCCCTCGCCACCGGGGTGCAGAAGACGGCGCAAGCGGATGGCACCACGGTCTACACCGGCACGATTCCGAACAGCATCGCAGATGCAGGGATCGCTCCCAGCGATGACGGCGCCATCACGCGCATGATCTTCGGTGTCCTTAAGAGTAAGGAGGGAGGCGCCCTTGCCCTTGGCGGCGGCAACCACAACGATCTCCAGCTCCAGATGAGCGTCGGAGGCGACGGCCTCGTCAAGCAGGTCAGCGTGACCTTCCAGCAGCAGGACACGGGCACACCCGCCCTCGACGGCACCTACACGTGGAGCATCACGTACAGCCAGCTCGGCAGCACACAGCCGATTACGGCGCCCGCCAGTTCGACCGATGTTCCGCCCGGAACACTGCCCCCGAACATGCAGAGCCCCCCGAGCAACCCTTCCTCGAAGTAGACAAGCTCATCGCTGCCAAGTGCCGCCATGACCCTTCGAACGCACCTCGTCGTCGCCGGTGCCGCGGCTCTCTCCGTGGTCGCGGCCACCACGCTCGCCGCGGCCAGCTCCTCGAGCGTCAAGGGAGCACAAGCGGCGCCGACGAGCGGGACGGGCAACTGCATTTCGATGAACGCCTGCTACACGCCCCAGCAGCTCGAGGTCGCCTACGGCGTCCGGCCGCTCCTCCGGCGCGGGATCGACGGCCGTGGCGAGACGGTGGTGCTGCCCGAGCTGGCCCAGTCGCGGCTCTCACCGCCAGACGTCACCGACCTGCGCGCGGACTTCGCCGCCTTCGACCATCTGTTTCACCTGCCGGCGCCGCGCCTGCGGTTCGTGAGCACCTTCGCTGGGCCAAAGTACCCGTGGCTGGCGTACGGGGAGGAGGTCTTGGACGCCGAGATGGTCCACACGATCGCTCCTCGCGCCGCGCTCACCATCCTCTTGGTCAAAGGGACCTCCCTGGACAGCGCCCGCCAGGCGGTGGCGGCCTCGGTCGCCGTCTTGCGGCGGGGCGCCTCGGAGGGCGGCATCATCTCCCTCAGCCCGGCCGGCCAGATCGGCGGAGAGCACTGCGTCGACCACGCGCAGCTCACCCGGCTGAACGCGGCGCTCCAAGCCGATGCCGACCACCACGTGAGCGTCGTCGCGGCCACGGGCGACACCGGCGCGGCCGGGGAGCCGTGCGCCCTCATCGACGCCCTCTCCGGCGGAATTAGCAGCAGCTTCACCCCGAGAAGGGAAGTCGGCCTCGTCGCCTCAGACCCGCTCGTCCTCGGCGCCGGGGGCACGACCCTCGACGCGAGCCACAGAACCGGCGCCTGGATCGGCGAGACCACCTGGGGCCTTCCCGACGGCGACCCCGGCACCGGCTTCCAGGCATCGGGCGGTGGGTTCAGCCATCTCTTCCGCCGGCCCGCCTACCAGAACGGGGTGGCGGGCATCGGCTACCTACCGTGGCGTGCCCGATGTGGCCGCCGTCGGCAACCCCCAGACTGGGTTTCCGGTCGTCACGAGCAATTCCGGCGGGGGTTACACGATCAGCGGGCACGCGGGCACGAGCGCGAGCGCTCCCTTGTGGGCCGGGATCATCGCCCTCGCCGACCAGTACGCCCGTCGCCACCTCGGCTTCGTCAACCCGGCCATCTACCGGATCGCCCGCGGTCGGCACTACCACCAGGCCTTCCACGACATCACCGCCGGTAACCGCAACACGGCCAAGTTCCCCCACGGGACAATCACCGGCTACCGAGCAGCCCCAGGCTGGGACCCCGTAACCGGCTGGGGAAGCCCGGACGCCCAGGTGCTCGTGCCCTTGCTCGCTTCTTACGCGGGCCGCTGACGAAGCCCCAAGCGGCGAAGCCACGATGACCCCCAGTTACAGAGGTGGTCGTGGCTCGCCGGCGGAGGAGAGAGCCTCTGAACCCCGTTTGCCTGTCAGGAACTCGGGCGAAGGGATTGAGCACTTATGGAGCAGAGCGGACGCAACCGACGGCAACCGAGTGCGAATCGGGCCGCCGCGGAAACGGCTCAAGCAAGCCGAATCCGTTGCTGCTGATTAGCGATCCACTCCTTTCAGGAGTCGACCCCTCCCGATCAGATCCTCCATCAGAGGAGCGACTCGGGCCGCGTGTTCTTTCCGGTCAATCCAGCCAGCCTTAGCAACTTGCGCTAAATGCACAACCAGTCAGGTGTTCGCCACCGAAGTCTGACTAGACGGATCTCTCCGTGACCGGCGCCCGCAACGAGAACGCGCGTGCACCGACGCGTTCGCGCGCTTGTCCCACGAGAGACTCCTACCCAGGTCTCACGAGAGTGTTCTCCCCAAATACGCGCTGACCTGAGCCCGAAGATTGATGGCCATGCCGCTGAAGTCCTGTTCGGGGCAGGTCGGTCAACGCAGAGCGGGCGACAGGGACGCGCGCATTTTCGATCACCGGAGTCTCGCGAACCTCGTCGCGAGATGCACCAGAGCGCGGAGGGTGCGGGTCTTGATGGCGTCGAGCGGCAGACCGAGTTGCTCCGCGATCTCGCTCTGGCTGCGCCCCTCCCAGTAGACGAGTTCGAGCGGACCCGGGTGCGGCTTAACCTCGGACACCTCGTCACGCGAGACGGGATGCGCCCGACCCGATGCCTGGTCGCCGATCGCGTTCTCCGCAACCGTGAACAGCCAGCGTGCGCGATCGCCGCTCTTAGGCACGCGTGTCGCCGCGAAACCCCAGATCGCCGCGAATGTCCGCCGGGTCGCGTCCTCGGCGCCGTCACGATCACCCAGTCGACGCAGAGCCAGGCCGTAGGCCGCGCGGGCGTACCGGCGGTAGAGGATGTCGAGCGCCTCGAGGTCCCGCTCCGCGATCCGGCCGAGCCACTGAGAGTCCAACTCTGCGACGGGGCGTCCGCCGAGTCTCAGACCGCGCGGGCTGATCCGCCGCCGGGGCCATCGAACGGTCTACGTCCACGGCGCTGGACTGGATCTGCTCGCGCGCGGCAGCCATAATCAAGCCGCGGAAAGTCGCCGAGAAGCGCTCGCAGGGTGGCCGGGCCGTCAATCCGCCCGCGGACGTCCCGCGTACTTCGACACAACATGTCATGGAAAGCAACCTCGCAGTCGAGTGGATCACCGGCTGGGTGGACGCCGCGTGCGAGCATGAGCCCGCGCTGGCTCCCGATACCGATCTCTACCAACGCCGCCGTCTGAGAGAGGCATCAGCCGGCGCGCTCGCCGTCACCGTTGGCCATGCCGACCTCTTGATGCTGCCGTGAGAAGCGTCCGTCGGTGGACCAGCCCGGCGGTCGCGGTCGGGGTCCTCGCTGTCGTGATCTGGCGTCTCGGCACCGGTCCGTTCCTTGCCGGCCTCAACGCGGTCGACGGCCGTGCTCTGCTGGCCGCGGCGGCCATCTTCTTCCTCACCACCCTCTGCTCTGCATGGCGATGGACGATCGTGTCCCGCGGCCTCGGCATCCGCATCTCCCTACCGGCCGCCGTCGCCGCCTACTACCGGGCGGTGTTCCTCAACCTCATGCTCCCGGGCGGTGTCGCCGGCGACGTCCATCGCGGCCTCAGTCACGGGCGCGAGGTGCATGACGTCAGCCGTGGCCTGAGGGCCGTCGTGTGCGAGCGCGCCGCCGGCCAGGTCGTGCAGGTCGCGCTGGCGATCTCCGTCCTCCTGGTATTGCCGTCGCCAGTGGGCTCGTTCATGCCATTCGTTGCGGTTGCAGCGGTCACGGTCGTCGTCGCGGTCGTCCTCGTGGGCCGGGTAAGAGTGACAGGCAGGCGTTCCGGGTGGACGCGGATATGGAACGCGGTGGTGGCCGACGTCCGCAACGGAGTGCTGCGGCGGAACGCGCTGCCGGCGGTCGTGTTCGCGTCGGCCGTGGTATTCATCGGCCACGCCGCCACGTTCCTCGTCGCCGCGCGGGCGGCCGGCGTCGCCGCGCCGGTCTCCCGCCTTCTGCCGCTCGCGTTGCTCGCGACGCTGGCCATGGTGCTGCCGAGCATCGGCGGCTGGGGGCCGCGCGAGGGAGTGACCGCATGGGTGTTCGCTGCAGCGGGACTCGGCGCGGATCGCGGCGCCGCGACCGCCGTTGCGTACGGCGTCTTGGTGCTCGCCGCGAGCCTTCCGGGCGCGGTAGTGCTCATCGTGGGGTGGCTTCCTCGCCGCCGTGTCTCGAGAACTCGGTCGCGGAGGCGGGTCGTCTTCCCGCCGGAAGGAGCCGCGGATGCGTGAGCGCCCTACACGCTGCTCTTCTGCTGCGTGTCGATCGACGGCGACATCGGCAACGCGGCGTCGCAGCTGCTCCTGTCGAACGACTCCGACTTCGACCGCGTCGATGCCGTACGCGCGTCCTGCGACGCGATTCTGGTCGGGGCGGAGACCGTGCGGATCGACAACCCCGGCTCCTTGTGCGACCGAAGGCTCGTCGTGATGAGCGGGCCGCCCGCGGCCTCCCGGAGTCGCCATGAAGGTAACGGCGACTCGGCCGTAAAAGGTAACGCGATGGCGATCAGATCCGAGAGCCGCGTAACAATCGCCGGCACCGTTCCTGAAGTGTGGGCGTATGTCTGCGACGTCGGACGCTGGCAGGAGTGGGCGCCGACGGTTCGCGAATGCTGGGTTGCCGAAGGGGGCCCGCTTCAGCCCGGCTCGCGGGTGGAGCAGCGGGCGAAGGGGCCATTCGGGTCCACGCGCTACCGCGCTCAGGACGTGACCGCGGTCGAGGCGCCCCGCCGCTTGGCGTTCGCCGGACCGATGGGCACCTCCGCGGCGCGCTGGGGAATGGAGCTCCAGCCGATTGACGATCGGCAGACCGACGCCATGATGTGGGTCGAGGTCGACCTCAAGAACGTCATGCGCGCGATCCCAGGCGGCGTTCTCAACGGCAGGATCCAGCGCGTTATGGATATCGAGATGGCGGCGATCAAGGCTGCGGTCGAGTCCGCCACGCCGGACGGCCCGGATTCCACACCGTGAGCCAGATCGACACGCAAGAGCGCCTGATCGAGACATACCGGAAGAAGGCGAAGCACTACGACATCACCTCCCGGCTCTACCCCGTGCCTGGCTACCCCCAGCGGGCCCAGCGCCTCCGGGCCGTACAGGCACTCGGGCTTCGCCCGGGTGACAGCATGGTCGACATCGCCTGCGGCACCGGTCTGAACTTCTCGCTTATCGAGCAAGTGATCGGTCCCGACGGCAGGATCGTCGGCGTCGACCTGACCGACGCGATGCTCACCCAAGCCCAGCATCGGATAGAGGCCAACGCCTGGAGCAATATCAGCCTCGTGCAAGCCGACGCGGCCGTGTTCGACTTCCCAACCGAGGTCGACGCGATCCTGTCCACATACGCCCTGACGCAGGTGCCTGAATGCGGCGATGTCATCGCCCGCGGCGCCGCGGCCCTGTCCCATGGTGGACGCTGGGCCGTGCTGGATCTCAAGCCTCCGGACAACGCGCCTCGGTGGCTGGCGCAGCTCGGAATCGCACTTGCGCGGCCCTTCGGCTCCATAGACGAGTGGGTCGCGCGCCGTCCGTGGGAGGCGATTCGCGCAGCTATGCGGGATGAGCTGGCCGATCTCTCCTGGGCCGAGTTGTTTTTCGGGACCGCATTCCTCGCTGCCGGGTCGCGCGACTCCAGTGGTCGAACGCGTTGAGGAAGTGGTTCCGGAAGGCGCTTATGAGCCAGACTGGTGCCGTCGAGCTGGGCAGCATGCCAGGCGTCCACGTGGATGAACGAACAGACGGAGACCGCGGAGACGCAGACTCCGGCCGAAGGCGGAGCGAGCACTGTGTGGGTGTGGCCTGCGACGAGTGCTACCGGGTCTGGCTCGCGCTCAGGTGGGCGAGGACGGCGAGGACGCGGCGGTGGCCGTCCTCGCTCTCGGGCAGGTCGAGCTTCGTGAGAACGTGGCGCACGTGCGCCTCGACCGTGCGCTCGCTCAGGTAGAGGCGCTTGGCGATGCCCACATTCGTCAGGCCCTCGGCCATCAGCTCGAGCACCTCGCGTTCGCGTTCGCGTCAGCTCCGCAAGCTGGCGGTCGTCGCCTCGCGCCGAGACGAGGCTCGCGACCACCTTGGGGTCGAGGGCCGAACCACCATCGGCGACCCGCTCCGCGGATGCGAGGAACTCGCCGACCGCGAGCACGCGGTCCTTGAGCAGGTAGCCGAAGCCACCGAGCGCGACCAGCTCGACCGCATGGGTCGTCTCGATGTGCTGGGAGAGGACGAGTACGCCCAACTCTGGGTGGGCCTGCTTGACCTCCGTCGCTGCGCGGGCACCCTCGTCGGTGAACGTCGGCGGCATCCGGATATCCAGCACGACGAGGTCTGGATCGTGCTCCGCGATCGCGGCCAGCAGCCCGTCCGCGTCTTCCGAGAGAGGCGACGACCTCGTGTCCGGCATCCTCGAACAGTCGCCCGAGCCCCTCTCGCAGCAGCGACCTGGTCCTCGGCGATCACGACCCGCACGGCAACTCCGCGATCAGCGTCGTACCGGCACCCCGGTCGCTCTCGATACGCAGCGAGCCGCCGTAGCGCAGCGACACGGTCGGCGAGGCCGCTCAGACCCGAGCCAGGCGTTGGGCGCGCGCCGCCGGCACCGTCGTCGACGACCGAGACGACGAGCTTCTCGTTCTCGCGTCCGGCGCTGAGCGACGATCCTGCTCGCGTCGGCGTGCTTGACGGCGTTGGTGAGGCCCTCGCAGGCGATGAAGTAGGCGGCGGTCTCGAGCCCGCGGTCGAACCGCTCGCTCGGGAGCCTTGACCTCGACCCGGACCGGCACGCGCCGGGCGAGCTCGCGGAGCGCCGGGCCGAGCCCAGCGTCGAGCTGGGCTGGAGGAAGTCCGTGCGCGAGCTCGCGCAGCTCGTCGATCGAGAGCGCGACTTCGGCGAGCGCGCCGTCGAGCGTGAGACTGGCGCGCTCAGGCGAGGACGTGCCGAGTTCGTGCTGTGCGTGACGCAGCGCCAGCCCGATCGAGACGAGCCTCTGCTGGGCTCCGTCGTGGAGGTCGCGCTCGAGCCGCCGGCGCTCCTCGTTGCCGGCCGCGACGATTCGGGACCGCGAGGCCTCGACCTCGGCGAGCTGGCGACGCAGAGCGACGCGTAGTCGCGCGATCTCGATGGCAAGTCCCGCGGCCTCGACGACCTTCCGGAGCAGGGTGGGCTGCTCCTGACTGGCGGGTCATGGAGCACCACGCCGAGCGGCTGGCCACCGCGCTCGACCGGGACCCGCCCGCGCCCGTCGTCCGGGATGTCGGAGACCGGTACGCCACGCGCGTCGACATAGACGCTCGCTCCCGGGCAGGAAGAACAGGAGCTCCAGCCGCGGATCGGAGAGCACCTGCCGCAGCACTGCCTCGACCTCTTCCGGCGCCGCCCGGCCGGCGCGCAGGTCCTCGAGGAAGTCGGCGATCCGCCGCAGCGCGTCGTAGCGGGCACGGTTGAAGCGGCGATCGACCGCGTTCTGCAACCGCGAGCGCAGCGGGCGGAAGCCGACCGCGACGACGAGCGTGGCCGCGGCGGTGGCCCACCCCGAACCGCGCCCGAGCAGGCCTCCGAGCAGCACGACCGTCGCTGCGAAAGCCGCGGCCAGGATGAGCGTGAGCGCGACGTAGACGAGCGTGCGGTTGATGACGACGTCGATCTCGTACAGGCGGTAGCGCAGGATCGCGACGCCGGCGACGATTGGCAGCGCCGTCAGCGCGAGAGCGATGAGCACTCCGCCGAGCGGCGTCACGAACCAGAGCCCGAAGGCCACGGGCAGTACGACCGCGGCGGCGGACGCCGCAAGAGCGAACCACTTCAGCTGCTGGCGCTCGACGCCCTCCGAGCGACGGAGCCGACGCACGAGCAGGCCCGACGCCGCGAGGAGTGCAGCCGACCATCAACGTCATGCCGATTGCGAACAGCGCGTCAGTCGGCAGCGCCTCGACTGCGAAGGGATTGCGGCCGCTCGGAAACTCCGCGTTCTGGTCCGGGCTGAGCGACCAGCCCGCGATCGTCAGGGCGGTTCCCACCGCAGCAATCCAGACCACGATGCGCGAGCCGCGGCTCGCAAGGCGACCGTCCGGGATAAGCAGGAACGTCAGGACCCATCCCAAGCCTGCGAGCTGTCGGCCCGACGAGGCGACCAACTCAGCCGCATCGCCACCGCGCCACCCCTCCTCCGCCGCCCTCAACGCCCAACCCTGCGCAGCGTCCGCGATGACGGCGTTCAAGAGGGCGAAAACGCAAAACAGCCAGCCGATCACATTACGCGGGTGACGCGACGCTATAAGAGCCCCGGCCCCAGCCAACACCACCGAATACACCGCGTAGAGAAATGTGTCGTACGAGGGCTCAAGACCGAGCGAGAGCCACACGGCGGCGATCTCGAACGCCAGTGTCAGACCAAACAACGTGATCGGGAGCGTTCTCAGGCGCCAAGCCCTCATCGTCCGAGCATTCTCGCGCGCCTGGCCCCGAAAGGGAACGGTGCTGCTGCTGACGATGAAGCAGTGCTGGCACTGAGCCCGGTCCAGCGCACGTGCTGATGACGCTGCGGCCGCTCCCTCATAACGTCGCAACCGGAAGGTCAACGCTCGTCAGAAAGCAGGCGCAGTGGGCAAGTTCAAAGACCGAGTCCGTCCGCCGAGAAAGATCGTTTGCATCCTTGGAGCGACGACGTCCGCGATCGGCGGACGTGCCCGGCCTCGCGGCCGTCGCAACGCGAGTCTTGTGCCGCGGACCTGATGAGCGACGCCGTGCTGATCTCCTCGGGCATCGTGAAGCGCTTCGGTAAGCGCGTCGTGCTCGATGGCGCGGAGCTTGTGTTGAACCCCGGCGAGGCGGTCGCCGTCGTGGGCGAGAACGGAGCCGGCAAGACGTCGTTGCTGCGCATCTGCGCAGGGTTCCTCGCCGCGGACGCGGGCACCGTACAGCGGCGCGGGCGGGTGGGGTATTGCCCGCAGCATCCCGCCCTGTTCGAGCTGCTCACTGCGCAGGAGCACCTCGTCCTCTTCGGGCGCGCGATGGGACTCGATCGTCTCTCCGCGCTCCGCCAAGGCCGCGTATCCTGGCTGGGTTCGGCTTCCGCGCCGGCGATGACACCGTCGCCAAGGCGCTCTCAGGCGGAAGCCGACAGAAGCTGAACCTCACGCTCGCGCTCCTCGGCGACCCGGACGTGCTGCTGCTCGACGAGCCGTACCAGGGCTTTGACGGCGGCACCTACGTCGATTTCTGGAAGCAAGTCGACGGCTGGCGCGAGCGGCGGATCGGCGTCGCCGTCGTGACGCACATGCTGACCGAGCTCTGGCGAGTGGATCGAGTCGTCGAACTCACTCGCACCGGGGGCCCTCTTGGAGGAGGCGTGATGACCGCCGCTTGGCGGACGGTTGCTCAGATGCAGGCGCGTGACCTCGTGCGCAGACGCGCCGCGCTGCTCCTGCTTGTCGCACTGCCGATGAGCTGGTACCTCGCGGAGACAGCAGCAGGCGTCGACTACGCCGTCGGCACGGGCGTGCTCGCGATGGCCTGGTCGGCCGCCGCCGCGCCCCTCTTCGCGTTCGTCGGCGCGCGTGATGTCGACCAGCGCCTGATACAGGCGGGATATCAGGCCCGCGACATCGTCGTCGGCCGACTGCTCGCACTGATCGGCCTCTCGACGACCATCGCTGTGGTTCTTGGCATCGTGATGGTGATCGGCTCGCGGCCGGACCGAAACCGGGAGACGTCTTTCTCGCGCTCGCCCTGGCCACCCTTGTATCGACTGCGGTCGGCTGGCTGACAGCTCGCAGTGATTCCTCGCGAGCTGGAGGGAACGTTGCTCCTGATCGGCATCGTCGGCCTGCAAGTCAGTATTCCCGTTTCGGGCGCCGCGGACCTGTTCATCCCGTATTACGCACCATTGAGGCTGACCGACCACGAACGCAGCCCCGTCGGCCCCCTCGGCCCTACAACGCACGCCGTCGTCTGGGCGGTGGTGATCGCACTCGTAGCTCTCGTCCTCTGGAGACGGCATGTACTCGTCCGCGGTACAGCCAGTGCCGACGTTGCGCTCGGATCACGGACCGCCCGATGGCGGACTCCTGGCCCGAATGCGAAACGGTGCTGGCGCTGACGATCGAAGCAGTACTGGCACTCAGGACGGTCCAGCACGCGCGCTGATGACGCGCTTCCCGCGCCGCCGTAGCGTCGCGGTCATGATCAACACTCATCCAAGAGCGGAGTCGGTTCGTCAGGCGGGCGGCGCGTGCATCTTCGGAGCCTCGATCCTCGCGGCCGGCCGCGGCTTTGGTCGCGCAGGTCGTCCAGGCATCGACGGAGGCATCGGACCTGGTCTGGAACTACCCCGTGCTGGTCGCGATCGGACTCCTGCTCGCCGGCTGGACCACGCTCCGGGAACGGAACTGGGACGACTGGCGGCGGTTCACACCGCTCGCAACCGGCGCGTGGGCGGCCGCGCTTATCCCTCTGCAGCTCACCCCGGCCCTGCCGTCAGCGCTCGCTGTCTATGGCCTCTTCTTGTCGCGATCGAGGTTGCGCTCGGCGGTACTCCCAATTCCTCCGTAGCACGGCCGCGCGCCCAAGCACAACATGCATGAGCCCGGCAAGGCGCCCGGCGAATGACGAAAGGAGCAAAGCAGTTGACCGACGCACCCGCCACGATCGAGCTTGCACCCAGCCCCCGGAGAATCTCCCGACGAGCGCTGCACGCGATCCGCGTCGGCGCGCGCTGGGCGCACCTGGCGCTCTCGCTCGCGATCGTCCTCGGCGTGTTCGTGCAGGTCTACCTGATCGGCTCCTACATTTTCGGCGCCGGTCAGGGCGCCCTCGACGCCCACGAGACGGCGGGCTTCACGGTGCACGGCTTCGAGGTGCTGGTCTTCGTCTCCGCGCTCATCGCGTGGGTTCCCGGGCGCGATCTCGTCCTCTCGCTGCTGCTCGCCGTCGTCGGCACCGTGCAGGTCGCCCTTGCCAGCGAACACCGCTGGGTGGGCGGCCTCCACCCCCTGCTCGCTCTGGTCGTCCTCACGCTGGCCGCAACGCTCGCGCGGCGCGCGATCCGCCGACACCACAAACATCCAGCACTCACAGGAGAAGGCAGACACGGCGAGAACCAACAACCTCAACTCGAAGGAGAGCGAACGTGAACGCAGCCAAGAATGTCAAGGTGGTGCTAATCGCTGTGGCGGCGGCACTGGCGGTCACGCCTGCCATCGCCTCGTCCGCGCGAGCGGCGTCACCGACCCGCGACGACATCGGCTCGATCCCGTACAGCTTCACGGTCGGCTGCAGTGCGTACGGGTTCGACTTCGCCAACATCGTCCAAGGCGTCGAGACGCTCTTCGTGGAGACGTTCTACGACGCGGACGGCAACGCGGTCAAGATGGTGGTTCATGACGGATTCACCGAGACGGACACCAACTCGGTGACCGGAAAGACCTTGCCCCTCAGCCAGACGTGGGTGAATACCTTCGATCTAGTGGCCGGAACGCGTACCGTCGTCGGCAAAGCGCTCGTGATGACTGACCACGGGAAAGGCATCGTGATCCAGGACACGGGACGCGTGGTCTTCGACGCCCCCGAGCATGTCTCGTTCGAGGCGGGCCACCACGAACCCCTTCACGGAGACCTCGATCAGCTCGCCTGCAGCGCGCTCGGCGCGCCGTAGCCGGGCTCGCACCAGGGGTGCACGGCCGTACGACCTCGTGGCGGTGCGCGGCCGCGAACGACCGCGACCTACCGGCATTCCTCCTTTGCCGCCTGACGTCTACCCGGACAGCTGCAGTATTGATGTCCTGCGCTGCTGGCCTCTCAGGAGGCCTGGCGAGCGTTTCAGGTCTCCGATCAAAGCCGAGCGAATCCCGGCCATACCGATTACGTGATACAAACCGCAAGTCAAGAAGCGTCGAGGAGGTCTAGCGCGATGGGCGCAACCCGCGAAAGCCGTGCACGGGAGGAAGCGTCCGAGCGGTGTTCGGCGCCGTGGCCATGAGATGATGCCTCGGTCTCGTCGAAGTGCTCGCGCGGCGATCTTCGGGTTCACGACCGGTGCCGGGACGAATTACGGCTAGATACGGCGGTGGGTCACGGTTAGGAGGAGAGCATGAACCGATTCGTGATGACGATAGGTGCGCTGGTGGCCGTACTGGCGGTCGGAGGTTCCGCCTCGGCCGCGCCGCCGCAGGGAACGCAGTCCGACGCCGCGTTTGCGGCCAGCTATGCGGCGAAGGGTGTCGTCAACGTGTCGGCGACGACGCAGCGCATCAGCTGCTACGCGCCGGAAGTCGCGTACCGCGACCGCGTTGACCGCGGCAGACGGCTATCCGGGCGGCGGCGAGTCGCCCTGTCCAGGCGCCACGACCGGAGAGCAGACGAGCGGCTTTGCGACGCAGGACGTCGCGAACCCCCCGCTGCTCGTCAAGGACCACTCCGAGTCCGACATTCGCGTCGACCCGGCCGACCCGCAGCACCTGATCGGGCAGAGCAAGTGGTTCGTCAGCGCCGAGGGCTACAACCACCTGCTCGGCTTCTACGAGTCGTTCGACGGCGGCGAGACCTGGCCCGTGCAGGGCCACGTGCCCGGCTACGAGGGCTGGACGGACAACACCGATCCGGTCGGCGCGTTCGACCCGTGGGGGAACTTCTACTCGCTCGTCCTCGCCTACCAGTTCTACTACGACAAGTCGGGCGGGCACGTGTACAACAACGGCTCGAACCAGACGAACCCGACCGTGCCGCCGGAGGCGGTCGCGGTCGCGGTGCACCCGGCCGAGCCGGCCGGCCAGCAACGGCGACGAACTGGATCACGACGCACAACGGCCATCCGGACTACGTCATGACGGCGAAGAACGCGAACACGAACGACCCGGACAAGCAGTGGATCGCGATCGACACGAACCCGAGCAGCCCCCACTACGGGCGCGTCTACGCGATGTGGACGGTGTTCGTCCTCAACCCGTCGCGGCATCCTCGTCTCGTACGCCGACGCGCACCCGGACGGCACGCACACGGACTGGTCGGCGCCGCAGGTGCTGCCGACCTGTCCGGGCAAACCGCTGGGACACCTACCTGCTGCCGCACGTCGCGCCGGACGGCACGCGTCTACACGACGGTCACGAACAATCCGGTCGCGAAGGGCTTCTCAACAACGCGATCTACCTGATCTCGTCGCAGGACGGCGGGACAGCTGGCAGGGGCCGACGCCGGTCGTCGCCGACGTGCTGTCGCCGACCTACCAGAACACGACGTTCCGCGAGGGGATCGTCAACACGTTCGGTCTCGGCACCAGCAGGTGAACGGCCACTAGCCGCTCTACGTCGCCTACGAGGACGAGGCCGAACGGCCTCTCGAACGTCTATCTGACCGCTTCGCTCGACGGCGGGGTGAGCTGGAGCGTGCCGATCCGGGTCAACGACAGCCCCGACGACGTCGAGGCGCTGCAGCCGCGCCTCGAGGCCGCCGCGAACGGCACGGTCGCGGTCGCCTTCTACGACCGCCGGCTCGCCTGTCCGACGGCGACTCGGCCTCGGGCGTCGCAGTTCGACCCGCACGCTCCAGCCGGGAACGCAACTACTGCGTCAACACGGCGATCCAGTTCTACAAGCCGAATCTGACCCCGATCGGGCACAACGTCCGGCTCTCGCAGACACCTGGGATCCGCAGCTGAACGCGCCCAAGCGCTCCTGCATCTGCTGCACGAGCACGTTCATCGGCGACTACTTCGGGATCGACTTCGGCGGCGGCTACGCTACACGACCTCGATCTCGACCTACGACTACGGGCAGAACCCGAGCACTACCAGCAGCAGATCGTCGCGAGGGTTGCCTTGCCGTAACCCGCAGCGGACCACGGGTCTTTGGGACCCGCTAGGA
>CAWJTT010000054.1:0-48762 GCA_963845865.1 uncultured Actinomycetes bacterium | reverse complement strand
TCTACGGGACGCCGTGCAAGCTGTCAAGAGGCTCCGACTACGATCGCCTCATGCCCACCGACATCTCCACCGTCATCCACCCGGTCAGCGAGCTCGGCGCGGCCGCTGCGCCGGAGGTCTCCGTCGTCGCAACGCGCGACGAGCGCTGGGACGCCCGTTCGTATCTGATCAGCACGGGATCGGACGGGGTGCTCATCGACGGCAACGGCAACCTCGGCCCGCTCCTCGAGCACGCCCGCGCGCGCGGCATCGCCGTCCACGCGCTCCTGCTCACGCATACGCACGAGGACCACGTCGCGGGCGTCGCCGAGCTGCGCGCGGGCGGCCTCCCGGTGCTGGCACACGCGGCCGCACCCGGAGGGTTCCACGACCGCAACCTCCACGACGGCGAGGTCGTCCGGTTCGGCGAGCTCGAGATCGAGCCCATCCACTTGCCCGGCCACGACGCCGCCCAGTTCGCGTACCGGACGGGAGGTGTCGCAACCACCGGCGACTCGATCTACCGGCACACCGTCGCCGGCCACTCCGAGCCGAGCGAGGTCTCGTTCGCCGAGCACATGGGCGGGATCGATCGCCGCATCCTCGCCCTCAGCGGAGACACCGTGCTGCTGCCCGGACACGGCCCGGCGACCACCGTCGAGGATGAGCTCGCCGCGAACCCGTTCGTGCGCATCTTCCGCGGCGACGATGCACCGCCGCGCCCGCGAGCCTGCCGCGTGGGCGGGCCGTTCGGCCTCTGGGAGGCCGAGCTCGTGCTGCTCGCCGTCGACTACGACGGCGGGCGGAAAGCGCTCGTCCGGTTCCCGACCATCGGCCGCTCGATCGTGCCCGGAAGCCGGCTCTACACCGCGGACGGCCAGCCCTGGCCGCTGCGCGGAGAGGAGGTGCCCGGGGTCGCACGCGGCGCATGACACGTTCCCACACGATTTGCAATCCATGTCGATATGCTTTGCAAGGCATGCGGAGGCGCGTTGCGCCGCCGGTGCCCTCGGGGGGCGTTGTGATCGTTCGCATCGCAGGCGAAGGCTGGTGGCTCCTACCGGACGCCGCGGAGCCCGACGTCCTCCAGCTGGACAACGCGGTGACCATGGCCGTGGACGAGGCGCGCGAGGACGAGTATCAGCGCCTACTCGTCGGGCTGTGCGCGTTCGTGCGAGAGCACGGCGTGCTGCTCGAGTCGCACGATCACGCGGGCGACGCCGACATCACGGTGCCCCCGCCCAGCCTGTCGCTCGATTCGGTCGTCGACGCGCTCTTCGACGCGGGCGGACTCAGCGCCGAATGATCAGAACATGATCACGGCGCGCAGGGCCTCGCCGCGGGCGGCGGACTCGAGCGCCTCGTTGATCCCCTCGAGCGGCGAGCGCGACGAGACGAGCTCGTCCAGCCGAAGGCGCCCGTCGAGGTAGAGCCCTGCGAGTCGCGGCACGTCGACCGCGGGCCGCGACGAACCGAGCTTGCTGCCCAGGATGCGGATGCCGTCGTGCGCGATCCCGGCCGGCTCGATCTCGACCGTCGCACCGGAGGCCGGCATGCCCGCGATCACGATCGTGCCGCCGCGGCGCACGAGCCGCAGCGCCAGCTCGACCGCCGTTGTCGCGCCCGCGGCGACCACGGCACAATCCACGCCACGGCCTTCCGTCAGGTCGCGCACGGCGCGCGGGGCATCGGCGGCCGCGTCGATCGTGTGCGTCGCGCCGAACGCCTGCGCGACCGCGAGCCGGTCGCCCACCAGGTCGAGCGCGACGATCGGGTTGCACCCGGCCAGCTCGGCGGCCTGGACGCAGTTGAGGCCCACGCCTCCCGCTCCGATCACGGCGAGGCTTTCGCCCGCGCTCACCTGCGCGGCGTTGACGACCGCCCCGTAGCCCGTGACCACGCCGCAGGCCAGCAGGCACGCGCGGTCGAAAGGCAGCTCGCGCGGGATCGGCACGACCTGGGAGCGGTGGACGAGCACCTCCTCGGCGAAGGCAGCGGTGCGAAGGCCCTGTGCGACCTCGGCGCCGCCCGATGTTCGCAGCGGACTGCTCCGATCCAGTCGGAAGATCGTCTCGCACAGGGCCGGCTGGCCGCGCAGGCAGGTGTGGCAGGCGCCGCACGAGCGCACAAGCGTGACCACGACGTGATCGCCGGGAGCCAGGCCGTTCGGCTCGCCTCCCACCGCGTCCACGATGCCGGCCGCTTCGTGACCGTAGACCGCGGGAATGCGTCCGCCCCAGGCCCCCGACGCGTACGCCACGTCGCTGTGGCAGATCGCGCAGGCCGCCACGCGCACCCTGACCTCGCCGGGTCGCGGAGCGTCGAGGCAGATCTCCTCGATCACCAGCGGCTCGCCGAACGCGTGGCACACGGCTGCCTTCACGCACCGGACTCTAGGGGCAGGCTAGGCGCGGAGTCGTCGTCGAGCCCACGTTCCGCGAGATGGCGCTTGGGCCGCTCGCCGACCGGCAGGCCAGCGCCGTTGCCGCGTGACGACGGGCGGGATGTCGTAGACCTTGGCGACCGGAGGTGCCGAGGTGCCGGTGAGGTATGTCCACGTGCTGGGCGGCAACATGCGCTTCCTCCTTCGCAAACGGGCCGTCACAAGACAAGACCCGGACAGCGCGCCCGACTCATCGCGGATCCGGGCGATGAGTTTTCGCTCCCGCGACGGTCGTTGTTCGCGAGGATGAGCACGACGCCAGCAGACGCGACCGGACGGCAGCGAGCGTTGCTCGAGTCCGCCCGGCGAGGGGACGAGGACGCATTTCGCCGGCTGATCGAGCCGCACCGCACGGAGCTGCACGCTCACTGCTACCGCATGCTCGGATCGGTGCACGACGCCGAGGACGCGCTGCAGGACGCGTTCCTGCGCGCCTGGCGCGGTCTTGCGAGATTCGAGGCGCGCAGCTCCCTACGCGCCTGGCTGTACCGGATCGCGACCAACACCTGCCTGAGCGCCATCGAGCGGCGGCCCGCGCGGGTATTGCCGCTCGCGTACGGGCCGCCGAGCGATCCGCACGAGCATCACGACCCTCCCCTCGCGGAGCCGATCTGGATCGAGCCGTACCCGGATGCTCAACTCGGGCTCGGGGATAGCCTGGCGGCGCCGTCGGCGCGCTACGAGCAGCGCGAGAGCGTCGAGCTGGCCTTCGTGGCGGCGCTCCAGCTGCTCCCGCCGGGGCAGCGCGCTGCGTTGATCATGCGCGAGGTGCTCGGATTCTCGGCGCGCGAGGTCGCCGAGTCCCTGGGCACGACGGTCGCCTCGGTGAACAGCGCGTTGCAGCGCGCGCGCAGGTCCATCGACGAGCGGCTCCCCGAGCGCAGCCAGCAGACCACGCTGCACGCCCTCGGCGAGCGCGAGCTGCAGGCCATCGTGCGCGCCTACATGGACGCGATGGAGCGCGGCGACGTGGCCGCGGTCGTCGCCATGCTGACCGAGGATGCGACCTGGTCGATGCCGCCCATCCCGAGCTGGTACGACGGACCGGACGCGATCGCCGTGTTCCTGCGCGACCAGGCGCTGGCCGTGCCGTGGCGGCACGCGGCCACGCGCGCCAACGGCCAGCTCGCGGTCGGCTGCTATGTCCTCGACGACGAGGGCGCGCGCTACGTGCCCGGCGTGCTCGACGTGCTCGAGTTGCGCGGGCGCCGCATCGCCAGGGTCACCGGCTTCGTGACGCCGGAGGTGTTCCCGCGCTTCGGCCTGCCCGACGGGCTGCCGCTCGCGGGCTGCGAGCGCTGAGGGCGGCGCGCGGCACCTCCGCCGCCGCCAAGTGGCACTCGCACGCTGTGCCATTTGGCCGTGCTTCAATTGCGCACGATGGAGCGCCATGCCGACCAGCGCGCCCTCGTCACGGGCGGCACGTCGGGCATCGGCGAGGCGGTCGTCTCGCGGCTGACCGAGGAGGGCGCGCGCGTCATGTTCACCGGACGCGACGCGGAGCGGGGCTCGGCGGTCGCGACCCGCACGGGCGCGCTGTTCGCGCGCGCCGATGTGCGTGAGGCCGACGAGGTCATCGCGTCCGTGAAGGCCTCGCTGGAACGGCTCGGCGGACTCGACATCGTCGTGCTCAACGCCGGCGTCCTCTGCGAAGCCACGCTCTCGGAGACGACCGACGAGCAGTGGGACACCGTCATCGCGACGAACGTCGTCGCGCCGATTCGCTACGCCCGCGCGGTCCTGCCCGCGCTGCGGGAGACGCGCGGCGCGATGGTGCTGGTCGCCTCCGACGCGGGCGTGTGGGGAGAGACGCCCATCGGCGCGTACTCGGTCTCGAAGCGTGCCGTGATCATGCTCGCGCGCATGCTCGCCGTGGAGGCCGGGCCGGACGGCGTGCGCGTCAACGCGGTCTGCCCGGGCGACACGGAGCCTGGCATGGTCACCACCGTGGACGGGCGTGGCGCGCTTCCTGACACCTCGCAGTGGACGCGCCCGCCGCTCGGGCGGCTGGTGCACGCGCGCGACGTCGCGGCGGCCGTCTCATTCCTCGTCAGCGACGACGCGCGCACGATCACGGGTGCCGACCTGCTGATCGACGGCGGCATGCGTGCCGCGCTGCGCGCAAACTCCGTCGACGCCGAGCGCGCGCGATGACTCGCTCGGCGCTCGTCACCGGGGGTACGGGCGGAATCGGGTCGGCAATCGTGCGGCGGCTACGCGCGAACGGCGACGAGGTGGTTTTCTGCGGTCGCGACGAGCAGCGCGGTGCGACGCTCGAGCGCGAGACCGGTGCGGTGTTCCGTGCGGCCGATTCGACTGACCGCGCAGCGAGCGATGCGGCGGTGGCGTTCGCGCTCGAGCGGCTCGGGCGCGTTGATCTGCTCGTGGCGGCTGCCGGCGTGCTCGCCGCCGGCCCGCTCGCCGCCATCACCGACGAGGAGCTCGAGCGCCTCGTCGAGATCAACCTCACCTCGGCGTTCCGCTGCGCTCGAGCGCTGTTTGCCCCGATGAGGCGGCAGGGTGGCGGCTCGATGGTGCTGATCGCCTCGGACGCTGCCATCCGCGGGTCGCACAGGATCCCGGCCTACTCGGTCGTGAAGGCCGGCGTCGTCGTGCTGGCCGAGCTGCTCGCCGGCGAGGGCGCGCCCTACGGCATCCGGGCCAACGCCGTCTGCCCCGGCAACACGCTGCCCGGGATGGCCGGCGACGACCCGGCGAGCTGGCGCGCGACCGCGAGCGGCGCATTCGCGACTGCCGACGACGTCGCGTCAGCGGTGGTCTTCCTCGCCTCGCGCGATGCCGCGCACATCAACGGCGCGACCCTGCGCATCGACGGCGGAACGGGCGCGGCACTCCAGGCGGTCACGCGCAGCTGACGCTGCCGTCGCCGCTACGCGGTGGGCGGCGGCTTCTTCGGGGTGCTCGTGGTCTTGCTCACGGCGTCCCGAGCGATCTTCTTGGGATTCGCGGAACGAAGCGTGTCGGCGACATCGTTGAGCGGGTTGTTGTCGCCCAGGCCGTGGTCGAATTCCTGCTTGAACGAGGTGACCCCGTCCTTGGCCTCACGTGCGTGCTTGCCCGCCGAGCGTGCGATCTTCGGGAGCTGCGATGACCCGAAGACCAGCAGGATGATCACGGCGAGCACCAGCAGGTGGATCGGATTCTCGAGTCCCATGTCGGGGAGCTTACCGTGCGGGCGCGCGTTTCACTATGCTCATCTGCGATGCGCACGGGAGCCGATCGCACGCTGGAGCTGCTCGAGGCGCAGGTGGGACGTGGCGTCGACGAGGTCGAGACGCCCGTCGCGATGGTCGACCTCGACCGGCTCGAGGCGAACCTGAGCGATCTGCAGTCCTACGGCGACCGGCACGGGATCGCGCTGTGGCCGCACACGAAGACGCACAAGTCACCCGAGATCGGCCTCATGCAACTGGCGCTCGGCGCCGGCGGCCTGACGGTCGCCAAGACCGGAGAGGCCGAGGTGTTCCAGGAGGCCGGCGCGCCGCGGATCCTCGTGCACTACCCGCCGTTCGGCGCCGACAAGTGGGAGCGCCTCGCCCGCATCGCCGACGAGGGCGTGGAGCTGACGGTCGCGGTCGATGGCCTGCCGGCGGCCGAAGGCCTCGCCTCGGCGCTGGATCGCCGCGGAGCGCGGGCGACGCTGCTCGTCGAGCTGGACGTCGGGCTCCACCGCACCGGGCAGACGACGACCGCAGGCGCCCTCGCGTTGGCCCAGGCGCTCGCGCGTCTTCCCGCAGTCGAGGTGGCCGGCATCAGCTGCTACCCGGGGCATTGCCGTGGCGACGCCGCCACCGTGCGCGCGCGCGTCGAGGCCGTCGACGAGCTGCTGC
This sequence comes from uncultured Actinomycetes bacterium, assembly GCA_963845865.1. GTDB lineage: Bacteria > Actinomycetota > Thermoleophilia > Gaiellales > JALYLC01 > JALYLC01. The sequence goes on along the minus strand of CAWJTT010000054.1, from coordinate 42,489 downwards.
GCGCCACGCGCGATGCGTTCGCGGCCGCGGGCGTGCGCTGCGAGCGCATCTCCGGTGGGTCGACACCGTCGCGCTATCTCACGCACGAGACCTGCGTCAACGAGCTGCGATCCGGCACCTATGCGCTGCTCGATCGTGTCGACGGGACGCCCGATGCGTGCGCGCTCACGGTCGCGGTGACCGTCGTGTCGGACGCCGTCCCCGGGCAGATCGTGATCGACGCCGGCTCGAAGACGCTGACCTCCGATGACCACCCCGACGGCGGGCACGGGGTGATCGTCGGCCTTCCGGGCGCCGAGCTGCACACGATCAACGAGGAGCACGGCTACGTGAACGTCACCGCCCTCGCCGAACGGCCCGCGGTCGGGGATCGACTGCGGGTCATCCCGAACCACGCGTGCGGCTGCGTCAACCTGCACGACGGCCTGCTGGCCGTGCGCGACGGCGTCGTCGACCACGTGATCCGGGTCGCCGCGCGCGGCCTCGTGCGTTAGGACCGAGCGAACCCCGGGGCTTCGCGTTCCCGCTCGCTTCGAGCCCCCCGACCACACACGGGACTCTTGAAACCAGTTCTGTCAACGCCGGTAGTGCTCGAGCACGTCGCGCGGCGCGACGCAGTAGGCGGTGTAGTCGGTGTTGCTGATCTGGCAGATGCCGGCGTCCGCGACCATCGCCAGTAGCAGCGCGGCCTGCGGCCGGTCGATCTCGTAGTCCTCGACGACCCACTCGAGCAGCTCGCGGTAGGCCCGGCGCGCACTCCACTCGAGCGGCTTGCCCGAGACGAGCGTCGTCAGGCTGCCCGAGGTCTCGAGCCTCGGCCACGTCATCGACGCGGCAAGCTCGCGCGGCTCGGCGGTCGCGGTGACCAGGGCGCCGACCTCGGGCGGCCCGACGATCTCGCCGTCGCCCATGAGCGCCTTGCAGTCGCCGAAGTAGAGGCCGCCGCCGTCGTGCGCGACCGGCAGCACGAGCGTCGCACCCGCGCAGATCTCGCGGCAGTCCATGTTGCCTCCGTAGCGGCCCTGGAGCATGGCGTGCAGCTCGCCCTCGGCCGGGGCGACCGCGAGGCAGCCGATCAGCGGCCTCGTCGGGAGCGTCGTGCGTTCGTCGAATTGCAGGCTTCCGCCTTCGGCCGGATAGACCGCGCACGCGCTCTCGTCGTCCCACCACTCGTACGGATCCTCGGCGGTATAGCCGCCGTAGACGACGACGCCCGGCGTCGTCACCTCGACCGAGTGGATCGTGACGGCGACCGCCCCGCCGGCCTGGGCGCCGGCGACCGTGATCGGCCCGGTCACCGCCCACTTGAGCTTCTCGGCCTCCGCGTAGCGCTCGGGCGTGAAGTCGGAGGGTGACGCGAACGAGTTGTAGAACCCCTCGACGGACTCGACCTCGAACGTCTCTCCGGGCTGCACCGTGCCGATGGACGCGTGGTCGGGACTGTAGGAGAACTTCGCGTCGCGCGCGAGGAAGCGCTGCATCTCGGCGACGAGACTATCGTCCACGACATGCAACCGCTGACGGATCAGGTCGCAGTCGTCACGGGTGCCGCACGCGGCATCGGGCGCGGCATCGCGACGGTGCTCGCCGCGGAGGGCGCGCGCGTCGTCATCGCCGACATCGACGCGGCCGCCGCCGAGCGCACGGCCGCGGAGCTGGGGCGGGGCGCGCTCGCGGTCGCGACCGACGTCACCGTCCGGGCCTCCGTCGACGAGCTGGCCGCCGCGGCGCTCTCGGCCTTCGGCCGCATCGACATCCTGGCTGCCAACGCGGGGATCTACCCGAGCACCGAGCTCGCCGCGATCGACGACGCGCTCTGGGACCGGGTCATGGGCATCAACGTCAAGGGCGCGCTGCACGCCATCCAGGCCTGCACGCCGGCGATGCTCGCCCGCGGCTACGGGCGCATCGTGCTGACCTCCTCGATCACGGGGCCGATCACGGGCCAGACGGGCTATGCGCACTACGGCGCCTCCAAGGCCGCGATGCTCGGCCTCATGCGCTCCGCCGCGATCGAGCTCGCGACGAGCGGGCTCACCGTCAACGCCGTCATGCCGGGCAACATCGAGACGCCAGGGCTCGCAGAGACGAGCGAGGAGCACCAGCGCCTGATGTTCTCGTCCATCCCGATGGGGCGCTTCGGCACTGCCGAGGAAGTCGGCTGGGTCGTGCGCTTCCTGGCCTCGCCCGAGGCGGGCTACGTCACGGGCCAGACGGTGATCGTCGACGGCGGGCAGGTGCTGCCCGAGGCGCCGCCTCCCACATCCAACTAACGCTGCCTTGACACGTCTTCTAGAACAGGCATGCTGCCGATCATTCACGATCGGCGCGGAAGTGGAGGAATGATGGCGAGGAAGCACGTTCTGGCAGTGGTCGGGGCGGCGCTCGCGCTGGGCGCGGCGGCGTTCGCGACGACGGCTTCATCCAAGCCGACGCGGCCCGTCGCGGATGACCCGAACAACGCGAACCTGACGTATTGGTACTGGGGCGACGACGACGCCCCGGGCGCAAGTAACTGGCTCAAGAAGGAAGTCGCTCTCTACGAGAAGGCGCATCCGGGCGTCAAGATCCAGGTCGTCAAACAGTCGACGGACACGCTCATTCCGGCCTTCACGACGACGGCCCAGACCGGCAGCGGCCCGGACATCGCGACGCAGTGGGCGACCCTGCCGACGCTGACGCCGGCCTGGAACAACTGGTCCGTGCCGATCTCCGACTACGTGCCCGCGAGCGAGACGAAGAACTGGATCGGCACGGCCGAGAACATGTCGGGCGGCAAGCTGTGGGCGATGCCGCAGTACCTGCTCGGCATCCCGTTCGTCTGGAACAAGGCGATGTTCAAGAAGGCGGGCCTGAATCCGAACAAGGGACCCAAGACCTGGACCGAGTTCCTGGCCGACGCCAAGAGGCTCAAGGCGGCCGGCTTCACGCCGTTCGGCTTCGGCAACAAGGACGGCTACGGCGGCGCCTGGTTCTTCTCGCTCATCGGCAAGCAGAACCTGAACTCGATCAACGAGTTCAAGGACGTCGTGATCGGCAAGGCCAAGTTCTCCGACCCGAAGATCTCGGGCTTCTACGGGGAGCTCGCGAAGCTCAAGAAGCTGGGGTATCTGAACTCGGACGTCGCTTCGATCACCTTCACGCAGGGGCTGTCGCTCTTGGGCCAGAAGAAGGTCGCGATGGCGTGGACCACGGACGGCTTCGTCACGAGCGCGGTGAAGTCGCTCGGCGCCAAGAACGTCGGCGTCGGCCCGATCCCGATCTGGGGCAAGGGCAAGCTCGCGACCAGCTACGACACCACGCAGTCGTCGGATGCGTTCATCACCAAGTGGTCGAAGCACCCGAAGGCGGCGGCGCAGTTCCTCACATTCCTGCATACGCCGCAGGCGCTCAAGAGCTGGTATGCGATGACCGGCGTGTTCCCGGCCGACAAGCGCTTCCCCGCCTCGCTGGTCACGAGCCCGATCGCGAAGAAGCAGCTGGCGCTCGACCATGCCGCCGTCTCGGTCTGGCCCGAGAACTATGTTCCGCCGCAGGTCGACCAGAACGCCGACCTGCCCGCCGGTGAGCTGATCACGTCGGGCTCGGGCTCGCCGGCCGACGCCGTGGCGCTGTGGGAGCGCGAGCTCAAGAAGTGGAAGTCCCAGCACCCGGACGAGTTCAAGAACTACTCGAAGTGGGCCGCTGGGGGCTGAGTAGCACGCGCAGTCTCGAAGGGCCTCGAGTATGACCGGGGAGAGCACCCGCCGCCGGCGGCGCCGGCGGCGGGTGCTCTGGCCCTATCTCTACGTCCTGCCCGCCGTGGGCGCGATGGCATTCGCGTTCTTCTATCCGCTCGTGCAGGTCGTGCGCGAGAGCTTCTACGCGGGGCCGTTCGCCTCGCCGATCTGGGTCGGGCTCGACAACTACAGGGGCGTGATCGACGACCCCGAGTTCCGCACGGCCCTCGAGAACAACCTCAAGCTGATGCTGGCGGTGCCCGTGATGCTCGGGCTCGGGCTCGCCATCGCGCTCGTGCTCAACGACCGCATCCGCGGCGGGCGGCAGTACCAGGCCATCATCTTCCTGCCGTACGTGCTGCCGGCCGTCGCGATCGGCATCGCGTTCTCGTTCCTCCTGCAGCAGAACGGCGTCCTCAACACGGCCCTGCGCAACGCGCACCTGGGGGCACTCGCGCACGACTGGCTGGGCAACTCTCACCTCGCCATCGTCTCGGTCGGCGGGCTCGTCGTCTGGCAGCAGCTCGGCCTGGGCGTGGTCGTGTTCACTGCCGCGCTGCTCGCGCTCCCGCCCGACACCGCCGAGGCGGCACGCATCGACGGCGCGGGCTGGTGGAGCCTGCAGCTGCGCGTGCTGGTGCCGCAGATCCTCCCGATCATCGAATTGCTCACCGTGATCCAGGTCATCACGGTGCTCTCGTGGGTCTTCAACTACGTCTACGTGCTCACCTCCGGCGGTCCCGGCTACTCCTCGAGCGTGATGGAGCTGTACATCTGGAGGAGCTTCTCGAATGGCGCCAACGGCACCGCGGCGGCCGTGGCCGTGATGCTGCTCGGCATGGCGAGCGCCCTCATCGGCCTCTCGCTGTGGGCGCGGCGGCGGGCTGGGGCGTTCGTATGAGCGGGGCCAGGGGCGGGCGCTTCGTCGGGCTGGTGGCGCGGCACGCCTTCCTCGCGATCATCTGCCTGGCTGCGCTCTACCCGCTCTGGTTCATCGCCTCTACGGCGCTCAAGTCGAACGCCGGCTACCAGATCGACCCTACGGGCTTCCCCCGGCACCCGACGCTCGCCGGGCTGCGCTCGATGGTCGAGGACCAGCCCTTGCCCCGCTGGATGTGGAACAGCTTCCTCGTCACGCTCTCCTCGGTGGCGGTCTCGACGCTGATGGCGTTATTCGCCGCCTACGCCGCCGTCTTCGGGCGCTTCCACGGCTACCGCATCTTCCTCTCGACGAGTGTCGCGCTCCTGGTGGTGCCGCCCGTCACGCTGCTCTTGCCGATGTTCGTGTTCATGGTCGACTCCGGCTGGGTCAACCACCTGCAATCGGTGATCGTCTTCTATTCGGGACTGCTCGTGCCGTTCGCGGTGTTCTTCCTTTCCAACTTCTTCCGCACGGTCCCGCACGAGCTGATCGAGGCGGCCTCGGTCGAGGGCGCCGGTCCGTTCACGGTGCTGAGGCGCGTCGTCATGCCGCTCTCGGGCGCGGCGGCCTTCACGCTCGTGATCGTGCAGGCGATCTGGGTCTGGAACGAGCTGCTGATCGCGCTCGTGTTCCTGCAGGACGAGAACGCGCGCACGCTCATGGCCGGCCTGGCGCAGTTCCAGGGCCGCTACTCGGCAGACCAGCCGCTGGTCATGGCCGGGGCGCTGATCTCGATCCTGCCAATCGTGCTGCTCTACCTCGCGGGCCAGCGCTTCTTCGTGCGCGGGCTCACGGCCGGCATCGGCAAGTAGCTACGCGTCGAGTGCGGCTGAGCACGTCGCCGCACTGCCGCACGCTCGCCTCGGTGATCGGGTCGAGCACGAGGATCGCCTCGTCGGCGCCCGCCTCGCCGAGGTCGTGCAGCGAGCGCGCGATCTTCTGCGGAGCGCCCGTGAGCGGAGGGGCGGCGTCGGTGCGCGGCCGTTCGCCCGCCGCCGGATCCAGCGCGACGAGGACGCAGGCGCTGCGCTCGACCTCGGCGGGGTTGCGCCCGGCGTGCTCGGCCGCGTTGCTGATCGCAGCGTTGACCGCGACGAAGCCCTCGGCCGTGTTGCCGTAGGCGTCCCACCACGTGTTCCAGCTGTGGGCGTGGGGGAGGGTCGCGGCGAGCTGCCGGGGGCCGCTCGTGCCGAGCATGATCGGCGTCACGCGCGCCGGCGGGGGAAGGAGAACGGCGTTTTCGGCCTGCCAGAAGCGTCCCTCGCTCGTGACGTGCTCGCCCGCGAGCAGGCGGCGGATGATCTCGAAGCCCTCGATGAACCGGCTCGCGCGGTGGTCGAACGGGAGGCCGAAGGCGCGGAACTCCTCCTGGTTCCAGCCCGAGCCCACGCCGAGGACGAAGCGCCCGCCGCTGATCTCGTCGATCGCAGCCGTCATGCGAGCCACGAGCCCGGGCGGGTGAAAGCCGAGGCAGGCGACGAGCGGCCCGATGACCACGCGCTCGGTCGCCGCGGCCAGAGCGGCCATCAGCGTCCACACGTCCCACGGCCCGCGCTCCGGCCTGCCGTCGTCGCGGTAGAGGAGGTGGTCGCCGAGCCAGATCGAGTCGAATCCGACCTCCTCCGCGGCCCGCGCGATCGCGAGGTACTCGGGCCAGCGCACGATGCGCTCGACCTCCGGCAGTTGCACTCCGACGCGCAGCGGACGGGTCACCGGCGCACTCTAGAACGCCAAGTGGCACACGCGGCGAGTGTCATTTGGAACGCAGGAAACGCCGCCGGCGCGATAGCTCGCACCGGCGGCGTATTGCTTGCGATCTACCAGTCCGCTCCGGCGGGCTGGATGCGCTGGTTGGCGCGGAACAGCTCGGAGGGGTCGAAGCGCTCGCGGATCTCGCGCAGGCGATCGTGGTTGCTGCCCGCGTAGAAGCTCTCGCTGTCGACTCCGCGCTCGGCCATGTTGAAGTAGTTCTGACGTGCCCGCCACGGAGCGACGGCGCCCTCGACGACTTCGAGGTGGTGCTCCAGCGCGTCGACCATTTCCGGCGTGAAGGGCAGGCCGACCGAGAAGAGCAGGAAGTCGCCTTCGAGGTGGGAGGCGGCGCCGCTGCCGGGCGCGGGGCGACCGAGCGCGCCGCCGAGTTGGCGAAGCTCGACCGAGATGAAGGGCGAGCCCGGAGCCCGGGCCCGCGACCTCGACGAGGGCCCGGATGGCCTCGTCGGGAAGACGCTCGATGATGCCGCCATCGCCGATCGCAGGCGTGCGGCCCTCGGGGTCGTTGTGCAGCCGGACGAGGCCGGCGGCGGGCATCGTCGTCATCGTGGACATCTCGGGCTCGAGCTCGAGCAGCGGCTTCAGGAGCTCCCGCCCGCTCTCCTCGTCGCCCATGTACGCGATCTCGACGATGACGATGTTGCGGCCGCGCAGCGGCTCGGGGATCAGGTCGATCGGCGGCAACTGGAGGATGCGGCCGACCGATGTGATCTCGTCGGGCGTCGTCTCGGTCCAGTCTCGCCAGGCCGTGAGCACCTTCTCGGACTGCTCCCAGGGCCAGATGAGCCAGCCGGCGAAGACGGTCTCGAGCGGGAAGAGCGTGTACTCGAAGGCCGTGACGATGCCGAAGTTGCCGCCGCCGCCGCGCAGCGCGAAGAAGAGGTCGCGCCCGTGATTGTGGTCGACGCGGTGAAACTCGCCGTCGGCCGTGACGAGCTCGACGGCCGTGAGCGAGTTCGCAGCCAGGCCATGCTTGCGGGCGAGCCAGCCCATACCGCCACCGAGCGTGTAGCCGGCGACGCCGACATCGGGCGACGACCCGTGCAGGACGGCGAAGCCGTGCTCGGCGGCGGGGGTGACGACGTCCTCCCACACGGCTCCCGCACCCACGCGGGCCTGCTGGGCCTCGACGTCGATCTGGACGTCCCGCAGCTCGTGCATGCGCACGAGGATCGCGTCCGAGAGATCGCCGAGAGAGGCGACGCCGTGGCCCGTGCCCTGCGGTGCGACGCGGAGGCCGTTGGCCATCGCGAAGCGCACGGTGGCCTGCACATCGGCGGAGTTGACCGGCACGACGATCAGCGCGGGCTGCTGCTCGAAGGCGACGTTCCAAGGTGTCCGCGCCTCGTCCCAGCCCTCGTCTCCGGGCGCGAGCACCGAACCGCGAACCGCATGACGCAGAGCTGCGACTTCAACGTGCGAAGTGGAACAAGTGGTAGCCAATCTGGGGCCTCGCTTGAGTCGTGTGAGGAATCGCGACCCGCCTGCCGAGTCGTCGTGTGCAACGACCACAGCATCCGATTCCGCGCAGGGCCGGCCCGTGCGGGGCGCCTGTGTCCTCGAGTGCGGTTATCCGTAAGCCGCTGCGTGAGGGCGGCCGACCCCTCCGCACGCCACCCGGACGCGGGCCCGGTTCGCCAGCTGCCCTATCCGCAGATGCGGACCGCGCGCGCCTTCGCCGCGAATGTCCGCGTCTTGAGACCCGCGAACGGCTCGCCGTTGAGGTCCCGGCTGATCTCGCTGAGAGCGGAATGCCGGTGCGTATCGAGGTACCTGAGGTTCGCCATCGCCGACGTGCGCGTCGCCGCCCGGAACGTGCCGATCGCCCTGCGGCACCGGACCTTCTGGCTGCGCGCGATGCGCTCGAGCTGCGATTCCCATGCGACGCGCTCCTGTCGCAGGCTGATGCGCTCGCGCTTCACGAAACAAGCGCCGATCTTGGCGTCGTTCGTCCCGTAGCTCTTCTGGCACGCATGCGTGACGCGTACGACGTCACGCTGCACACGAGCGGTGAAATGCGACCACCAGATCGCGAAGCTCGGCGGCTTCGCACCCGACGCCGCCGGGCTACCGACCAGGAGCGCGAGGGCCACCGCCGCGAGAGCGACGCGCTTCATGCCTGCCCTCCGACGCGGCGTCGCACAGGCGTCACGGACCGATGCGTTGTGAGCCGAACGCGGCGTCGTCGAAGACGACGTCGTAGGTGCGTCCCGACTGCACCTCGCCGATCTGGAATTCGGTGATCGGAGAGGTGCCGAGACTCGCCACGGCCGCCGAGATGTCGGCCACGCGAGCGCCGTCCAGGTAGACCTCGCTGATGCTGGACGAGCCGTTGATGAGCAGGTGGAGCTCCAGCGCGTGCCAGCCCGGGCCGACGACCGTCGAGCTCATCGTCGTGGTCGCAGCGACATCGTTGCGCCACCCGAGCTGCCCGCTCGCCGTGACGAACGCGTAGCCGAGTGAGACGCTCCCGGCCGAGCGCATGCGCAGCAGGTTGACCTGACTCGCGGCGCTCTTCAGGTTGAAGTAGACGCGGGCGTAGCCGTCGCTCACGGCAGTGACCGTTTTCTTCGCGTAGGTGACGCCGTTGACGGTGTTCCCCTCGGCAGCGAAGCCGCCGCTGTGCACGAGAGAGCCCTCGAGAGCGAGCCCGCTCGACGATGTCCAGCCCGTGAACCCGGCTTCGAAGCCGTTCTGGAAGGGGGTCACGCCGGCCGGTGTGGTCGCTCCCGCGGGCGTCGAGTACGAGGAGGTGTTCCCGACGGCATCGCGTGCGCGGACGGCGTACTGATACGTCGTGGACGGCGCGGCGGTCGCGTCGGAGTAGCTCGTCTGGCTCGGTCCCGCGGACCCGATGACCACGCCGTCTCGCGTCACGTCGTACCCGGCAAGGCCGCCTGCGTCGCTCGAGGCGCTCCAGCTCACGCCGACCGCGCTCGGGCCGAGCGGCGTGGCCACGACCGACCCAGGCACCGTCGGTGCCGTCGCGTCGATGCTCCACGTGCGGACGGCAGGCGTCGGATCGGTCCCGGAGGCGGCGGTCGCGGCGACCGAGAAGGAGTGCGCGCCGTCAGCGAGGCCGCTGTAGGTGACCGGGCTCGTGCATGGCGCGGGCGTCGCCGCCGTCGATCGCGCATGCGAACGTGGCCGGCGTGATCGTCGAGTGGAAGCTGAACGTCGCACTGCCCGAGTTCGTCGGGCCCGCCGGGCCGCTGTCGATGATCGTGTCCGCGATCGCGTTGGCGAAGGAATACGTCTGCACGTCGAAGGTTCGCCCGAGCTCGTCGGTCGGCGCGACCGTGACCGTCGTACCGGCGACCGTGACCTTGATGAAGTGGAACACCTGCGTCGCCGATGTCGCCGGTGTGGCAGCGCCGCAACTCGTCCCCTTCAGTTTCGTCGGGGACCAGCCGAGGCCGAACGCATCGAACGCGTGGCACGGCCCGATCGGTTCCAGCGTGCCGCCGCCGCCGCCCGAGATGTAGGTGACCGGATAGCCCGGCGCACTCGGGAAATTGCGTTCGTAGACGTGCGAGTGGCCGTTGAACGCGACGTTCACGCCGTAGCGCGCCAGCAACCCCTCGAGTGAGCTCGGGCCTTGGATGAACGTGTCGGATCCCTGGCTCTTGTCGTCCGAGTAGAAGGGATAGTGGGAGAATGCGAACTTGAGGCCGGACGGGTGCGACTGGAGGTCGGCGAGCAGCCACTGGTACTCGGGCGTGCCCAGGCGCGAAATGCGCCGCATAGTCATTCGCATAGACGCTCGCGGTGCCCGGGTTGGTATCCCCCCAGGCCGACGTGAGCACGTAGAAGCGCGCGGGCCCCGCGTCGAAGGCGTACCAGGAGCTCGCGTAGTTCGTCGCCGTCGTGCCGTTGACACAGCAGTAGAGGTCGTTGGCGTAGCGACCGCCCGAGCTCGCGACGGCGACGTCCTGCGGCCAGTTCGTCAGATCCGCGTGCGCCGTGCCGCTCAGTCCGTGGTTGCCGGATGCCGTGAAGAGCGGAACCGAGGCGCCGGGCACGGGCCAGAAACGGGCGCCGAAGATCGCGCCCATCGCCGCTCCGACCTGCTTCAGGTCGCCGTAATTCGTCTGGCTGCCCGAGGGGTAGCCGTTGTCGCCGGTCGTGACGGCGAAGCGGACCCCGCTGCCCGCGAGCGTTCCGAGCATGTTCTGCTGATCCGGATTGTTGCCGTTCGCGTCGACGAGCCCCCAGTCTCCGAAGACTGCGAACGAGAAGGGCTGAGAGGAGCCTGCCGTTGCCTGCGTGCTGAAGTTGGGGGAATCGCCGGCGCCGAGCAGGTCGGTGCCGCCGAGCATTACCCGGTAGCAATACCGGCCCGCGCTCGGGAGCGTGAGCGAGGCCTTCCACTGGTACTCGCTCACGGTCCCCACCTTGACCGTCGAGCGTGTCGCGCTCTGCACCGACGGGAGCGTGCAGGTCGTGCCGTCGAACGGCCCGTACGTCACCGAGGCAGTCGTTCCCGACTGGTCGGTCGCGAAATTCACGATCACGTGTAGGCCGACCAGATCCGTCAGGTACGGCGCCCGGGTGAGGTGCGTGTTGTAGTCCGCGGCTCCTGCCTGTGGCACCGCTCCGGTCATGGCGAGGAAGACGGTGAAAACCGCCGCGAGAAGCGTCCGCATCGACAAATGATCACGAGAGCGCGATCGAGCGGCAATGCATCTTCTGGTCCATTGTCCGCAGCAGGGAGGCGGACGGATGTAGTGGCGATACACCTGTGTCGACCAGCTGGAGTTTTTTCAAGATTTCAGGTGGCATCGGCAGAACATTCCGGTCATACTCGCCTGCCCGTGTCTCTGCAGATCCCGCCACGCGCGTCCGCGCTCTCGCTCGGTCTGATCCTGGCGGTGGTGCTCGTCGCCGTCGGGGGCGGACCCGGCTCCGCCGCCGGACTGAACGGCCGCATCGCCGTGGTATCGGGCGCATCCGGGAACGACGAAGTCGTCAGTATCGCCCCCGACGGAACGGCGCCGGTGATGCTGACGAGCGACCCGCACGCGGACGAGGACCCGGCGTACTCGCCGGACGGCACGCAGATCGCGTTCGTGCGGCAGACCGACGGGGGAGAGTTCACGCTGTGGAAGATGCGGTCCGACGGCACCGGCGCCATGCTGCTGACGCCGCCGGGCGTCTCGGCGCGGCATCCCAGCTGGTCGCCGGATGGCCTCGAGATCGCCTTCGACCGGGCGAGCGCCACCGGCACCGCACGCGACATCTGGGCAATCGGCGCGTCGGGCGCGGGCCTGCATGCGATCGTGACGCACGCGGGGTCGGACACGGACCCGGCGTGGTCGCCCGACGGGCTTGCCATTGCGTTCACGACGGACCGCTACGGCGGCAGCGACATCGTCACGGTGAAACCCGACGGCACGGGGCTGCGGCGGCTGACGCGGGATGCCGCGAACGACCGGCAGCCCGCGTGGTCATCGGACGGGACTGCCCTCGCCTACGTCTCGAATCGGTCGGGCGCCGATGCCATCTGGACGATGACGGCGTCCGGCCACGGTCAGGCGCAGCTCGTGCCCGGGAATCTGGGCGACCACGCGCCCTCCTACTCTCCCGACGGCGCCTGGATCGCCTTCCGCCGCGGCAGCGATCTCTGGCTCGCGACGGCCGATGGCAAGACGCCCATGCGCGTCGCCTACGCCCCGACGGGCGACACGGTCCCCTCGTGGCAGGCGCTCCCCGCGCCCGACGTCGCCGTCAGCCAGACGGTGCAGCCTGCGACGACGTCGGTCGGGGGCGCCGTGACCTTCACGGTCTCGGCGACGAACAGGGGGTCGGCCGCGGCCGCCGACGTCGTGCTCACCGACCAGCTTCCACCGAACTCAACGCTGGTCTCTGCGACGCCTCAGGCCGGCTCGTGCAGTACGTCGCCGACGATCTCCTGCCATGTCGGCGCACTCGCGGTGGGGCAGACGATTTCCGTCGTCGTGACGCTGATCGTGCGCGCGAGCGGCGTGGTCGTCAACAGCGCAACCGCAGCGACCCAGCCGACGGATTTCCGCCCGGGCAACGACCATGCCGACGGGAACGTCACGGTGGCGCCCGATTCGAACGGCTGTACGATTCTGGGCACCGAGGGCAACGACACGCTGACGGGCACGACGCGTGCAGACGTGATCTGCGGCCTCGGCGGCAACGACGTGATCGCGGGCGGCAACGGCGCCGATCGGCTGATCGGCGGGCCCGGCGACGACCGGATCGACGGGGGCGCCGGCAACGACACGATCGTGGCCGGCGACGGGAACGACCACGTACGGGGATCGGACGGCGGTGACGCCATCGACGGTGGGAGCGGGCGTGACGTGATCGACGGAGGGGCAGGATCGGACAGGATCGTGGCGGGCCCGGGCAACGACACGGTGCGCGCGGGCGGTGGCAACGACGTCGTCGACGGGGGGCTCGGGAACGACGTGCTCGGCGGAGGGTCCGGCAACGACACCATCATCGGCGGCATTGGCGACGATCGCCTCGCAGGAGGGTCGGGAAACGACCTGATAACCGGTGGGCCAGGTGCCGATCAGATCCGCGGCGGCAACGGCGACGACCGCCTGCGCGGTGGCGCGGGCCGAGATCGTCTGATCGGGGGCGCCGGCGCCGACCGCATCCGCGGCGGTGCGGGCAACGACCGAATCGAGGGAGGCGAGTCGGGAGACATCCTCAGGGGCGACGCCGGTAACGACACGATCACCGGCGGGGGCGGACACGACTCGATTGCCGGTGGACCGGGCGATGACCGTCTGGACTCGCGCGACCGGCGGCGCGAGGTCGTCGCGGGCGGTGCCGGGCGCGACTCGGCGCGTCTGGATCCGGGAGACGCTGCGAGCAGCATCGAGGTGCGACTGCCATGAAGCGCGCGCATGCCTCCGGCGCTCGCTGGATCGTCACGCTTGCGGCCGCGCTCGCACTGGCCGCCCTGCTTGCGGTGAGCGCACTCGCGCGGTCGCGGTCGCCACACGAGCACGCGGCGGCTGCCGCGCCGTTGCGCGTCGTCCTGTACGCGACGGCGTCCGTGCGATCGACCGGGCGCAGCACCGCTCGACCCGCTCCGAGCACGCCGCAAACAGGCGTCGCCGCCGTCAAGAGCCGCCTCGCTGCGCTCGGCTGGGCTCGCGCCGACGCCGCGATCATCCCGTGGGCGATGCCCGGCTCGCTCGCCGACCGGCGCTTCGGCGCCGTGCTGACGGCGATGGCCTCGGTGCGCACACCGATTCGCGTCGCGGCGCTGATCGATCACCCTGCCGGCTCGGAGGTCGCGCAGATCAACGCGCTCGCGACCTCGCGCGCGGTCTCGCGCAGATATCTGCGCAAAGGATCGAAGCCCGTGGTGTTCGTCGCGCCGGCGGGCCATTCGCTGCGGAGCTGCGCGCGAGCGCTGCGCTGGCGGGCGGCGGCGCGCGGATTCTGGCTCGCGCAGGCGACCTTCCCCGGCTACGGCAACTGCCGCGCAGCGGCGAACGCGTGGTTCCGCGACACTCCGGATGTGCGCAGTTCGCGCACGGGCGACACGTTCCTGATTCGCCCGGGCTCCTGGCCAGCCGGCAGGAGCGCCCCGGCTCTCGCGCGCTCGCCGGCGACGTGGCTGCGGGCGATCGCGCGCATGAACGCGTCCGGCGCGCGCCTCCAGATCGTCGATTCGCTGAACGACTGGTCACGGGGCACGGCGATCGAGCCGAGCGCGGCGTGGCCCTCTGCGAGCGGCTTCGGGAGCTATCTCGACGCGCTCCACACGCAGGGGCCCGGCGGCACGCCGCCGTCGACGCCCGCCGTGGTGGAGTCCGCGGCGATCTCCGACCTGTCCGCTCACCAGGTCTCGGTCACGGCCACGGTCTCGGGTGGCGGCGCGGGCGCGGCGCTCTGGGTCGAGTTCGGCACCTCGCTCGCGTACGGCCAGGTGACGGCGCCCGTCGCGGTGAACCGCGCGAGCCCGCGCCAGACCGTGACGGTGGTCATTCCCTCGCTGTCGGCCGCGACCGCGTATCACGCCCGGGTCTCGGTGACGTCGACGCTCGGCAGCGCGATGAGCGCGGACCTCGCCTTCACGACCCTGTCCGACCCGAGCACGGTCCGCCTGGCGGCCGCCGGAGACATCGCATGCGATCCCAGCTCGCCCGACTTCCAGGGCGGTCTCGGCACCGCCACGGCCTGTCATCAGATGGGCGTCTCCAGCGCGATCCTCGCCGGCGGCTACGACGCGGTGCTCCCACTCGGCGACGAGCAGTACAACAGCGGCACGGCGGCCGAGTTCGCCGCCTCCTACGACCCGAGCTGGGGTCGCCTCAAGGCCATCAGCCACCCCGTGGTCGGAAATCACGAGTACGGCAGTCCAGGCGCGGCGCCCTACTACCAGTACTTCGGGCCGGCAGCCGGACAAGCCGGGCAGGGCTGGTACTCGTACGAGCTCGGCTCCTGGCACGTGATCGCGATCAACTCCAACTGCGCGCAGATCGCCGGGTGCGGCGTCGGCTCACCCGAGGACACCTGGTTGCGGGCCGATCTGGCGCTGCACCCGGCGCGCTGCACCCTCGCCTACTGGCACCACCCGCTGTTCTCGTCGGGTCAGGAGGGCGACTCCGAGTCGATGGCGACGATCTGGACGGATCTCTTCGACGCCGGGGCGGACGTCGTGCTCAACGGGCACGACCATGAGTACGAGCGCTTCGCGCCGCAGAACGGGCAGGGCCAGCTCGACGCCGTCCGCGGCATGCGCGAGTTCGTCGTCGGCACCGGCGGCAAGAACCACATGAACTTCAGGGCGATCGAGCCCAACAGCGAAGTGCACGACAACACGAGCTTCGGCTTCCTCGAGCTGACGCTCGGCGACGGCTCGTACTCCTGGCGCTTCGTGTCGGATCCGCCCGGGGGATTCGGTGACAGCGGCAGCGGCAGCTGCCACTGACGTCAGAGCGGCGGGGGCGCGGGATCCTTGCCCAGGGAGCCGACGGGCGGGCGGCGCCGGCGGCGCGCGAACGTCGTGAACGCAACGAGGCCGGCGCATCCCACGACGAGCCCGACGATGCCGTAGGAGATTCCGAAGGCGGCCGTGCCGGTGCCCGAGCCCTCGGAGTCGAAGTTGCCGACGTCGGGAGGTCGTCGCACCGCGCACCTCCGCGATCACGTTCAATGCCGCCGAGCCGTACGCGCGGCTCGGCTCGACGAACGTGTTCTCCGAGAACTCGTTCCAGCTGATCACGCCGATCGCGTCGGGCGAGGACGAGGCCGCCGCGTTCAGCTCCCGGCGCAACGTGTCGCCGCCGTGGCGCGGCACCACGCTCGTGCCTCCGATCCGGCGCGAGTCGAAGCCGGGAGCAGCGGGAGCGATCCAGAGGCCTCCGTGGGCATGCACAGCGGCCGAGAGCGCGCGGAGCTTGCGCGCGAAGGTCGTGTAGCGCCGCGGGTTGACCGACGACCAGTAGTAGGCGTCGCCGTCGACGAGCGGGGCGACGCGCTCGTAATCGTCGACGTTCTTGGCCGAGGCGAGGACCAGCACGCGCCCGCGGACGAGCCGCGTCACGCTGCGGATCTGGGCGTTCGTGTAGCGCCACGTGCCGCTCCAGATCACCAGCGGGCGGTCGAAGATCGTGAACGCCGGGTCGTCGCGCGAACGTGCCGGCGAAGCGCGCCAGATCGTGGCGCACCGTTCGCGATGGGCAGCGGCCGGCGATGGAAGTCGAGTCCCTCGTAGACGATCCCGAGGCGGAATCGCTCCGCGTCTGCGACCGTGATCAGCCGTGCGAGCCGATCGTCGAGTGTGGGCGTGGACTTCCAGCTGACGAGAAAGCCATCGATGCCCGCCGCCTTCGCCCAGCGCACGTGCTGGCGCATCACGCTCTCGTCGTCGCTCGAATAGCGCCCCAGCAGCGGCACGTCGATCTTGCCGCGATCCCATGAGGACGGCGTGAACCAGATGTAGTAGTAGGCGAGGAGCGGCGTCGGGCCGGCTGTCGCGCGATCGGCGGCGCCGGCGGCAGGCGCCTGAGCGAGCCCGGCGCTCGCGAGGGCCAGCGCGAGGATGAGCAGGCAGCGCCTCACGACTGCTCCGCCCGTGGGCTCGGCACGCGTCCCCGCGCGGCGAGTCGGGCGGCCGCGCGTCTCGCGAGATACGGACGGCCGAGGAAGACGAGTCCGAGTGCGGCGAGGAGCAGGCCGCCGGCGACGACGAGGATGTCGAGCATCGTGACGACGGGTACGACGGCGACCTGCGAGCGCGAGAGCACCAGGGGCTGGGGCATCCGGTAGACGCCGTCGGTGACGGTGATCCTGTAGTGCCCGCGCGGAAGCGAGGCGACGACCGCCTTTCCGTGCACGAGCCTGAGGTCGCGCGCCGTGCCGTCGGGCAACTCGAGCCGCGCGTGCGTGCCGACCGACGAGCCGAAGAGCGCGTCCTCGCCGCGCACGGTCAGCGTGAAGAACGCCAGCTTGAAACGCACGTCGCGATCGCTCTGGGGCGCGAACTTCCTGCTGACCGGCGGTGACCACGTTGGCTCCGAGGACGGTGACGCTCTGCACCGAGTAGTCGACGTCTTTCAGCTTCACCTGCCCGTGAATCGAGGCGACGCGGCGCGACAGGAGCCAGTGGGGTCGGCCGAGCTGCTTCGTGCGGTAGACGAGCACCTCACCCGTGCTCGAGCGCAGCACGATGCGTCCGATGCGCCGGAGCGGGACCGGCGATCCGTTCGCATCGACGAAGTGCCAGCGGATCTTCCGGAAGACCTCGAGCCCCGCGATCGACTCGGAGCCGACCGTGAACCAGCGCGCGAAGCGCACGATGGTGTTCGCGTCGAGCTTGCGCGAGCCCACGTCGGTGCGCGAGCGCACGTCGGTGCTGGAGACGCCGGGCGCTCGCGGGATCAGCACGCGCCCCCCGGCATCCGTCACGTAGCGCCGCTTCTCGAAGGTGAGCGACAGGCCGGAGACGGCAGGGACGGTCTGCACGGTCACGACCGCAGAGGCGTGGTTCGCCGCGGAGGCGACCGGCGGCGCGGCCGCGAGCAGGAGCACGAGCGGAGCGAGCGTACGCGCGACGCGCCTCACGGAGCGACCTCCAGGCGCCGGCTCGAGCGCCGCCGCGTCGCGAGGGCCGAGGCCAGCACGGCCAGCGCGAGCAGGAACGCGCCGCCGTATGCCCAGAACACGACCCCCGTGTGGACCGTCGCCCCCGGCGTGGCCTGACGGCTCGTCGGGACGATCTCGGCGGCGCGTGGCGGTGCCGAGAAGTCGAATGCCGAGGCGATGCTGTTCGCGCTCGCGTCGCGCTGCGCGAGCGGCGCGAGGTGCCAGTTGTCCTCGATGAAGCGCAGGATCGACGTGAAGTCGAGCGTCGTGTGGTCGATCGCGCCGTGTCTTGCATAGGGGCTCACGAGGAGCGCCGGCACGCGGAAACCGTAGCCGTAGCGATCGACGGTCGGCGGGCGCACGTGGTCGTACCAGCCTCCCCAGCTGTCGTACGTGAGCACGAATGCGGTGCTGCTCCATTCCGGGCTGCGCATCAACTCGTTGACGATCGATCGGAGGAAGGTCTGGCCCAAGATCAGCTTTTCAGGCGGATGCTCGCTGCGCGCTCCCGGGGCGATGTAGGAGACGGCCGGCAGCCGTCCCGTCCGCGCGTCCCGATAGAACTCCTGCATGTCGACGATGTTCGAGACAAGCCGCGGCGAGCGCACCACGCGGGGCATCGCGAGCAGGGGCACCTGACCGAGCTGCGAGGTGCTGTCACCGGGGTTGTCGATGGTGTTTGTCGGATCGTAGTCCTGGACGTAGAACCGCCACGGGACGCCGGCATCCTCGAGCCTGTCGAAGATCGTCGTCGTGTCCGGGTAGCCCGCCGCGGCTGCTCGTCGGCGCGGCGGTTGCCGGGCGTCGCGCTGATCGCGAACAGGTGATTCCAGACGCTGCCTCCGCGCGCGGAGGAGAAGAACCTGTCGAACAGCACGTACCGGCCGGCGAGGTTCCAGGCGTACGGCAGATCGCGTGCGTCGTAATAGCCGAGCGGATTCGGCCCGCCCAATCCGCGCCCGACGCGGTAGGCGGCGAAGAACCCGTCCATCCTGCCGTCGCCGTACTGAAGTGCGAAGAGCCTCGGATCGCTCCCGAGGCCGGAAACCGCGCGACCGCCGACGTGCGAGGGCTTCACGCACGGGAGCGCGGGGCTCTGGAAACTGCTGGGCAGGCAGGTGCCGGCCGGGATCCCGTCGGCGCCGGGGTAGGTGCCGAAGTAGTTGTCGAAGCTGTGGTTCTCCTGCATGAGCACGACGAGATGGCGAATGGGCGTCGCCGGCGCGTTGCGCGCGACCGCCTCCACGGGCGCGAACGCCGCCCCGAGGAGCGCGAGGAGCGCGAGCGCACCGCGCCTCATGGGCGCACCGCGAACACGACGATCAGCGGGACGCGCACCCGCCGGCCGTCGCTTGGCGTGGGCCAATGTGGCGAACGTGTAGACCTTGCGACCGTGATAGCGCGAGACGTAGCTCAGCAGGCGCCGCTCGAAGTTCGCGCTCCTGCGCGCCGAGTACGCGTCCCAGACGATGTACTGGATGTCGCCGCGGCGCAGGGAGAGATCCGGGTTCGGGACGGCCTGATAGATCGGATTCCGGTGGAGCGGGTTCGTGCTGACCGAGAGCCCGTAGGCCCGGCGGTGGCCGTAGAACTCGAGGATGTTCGCCATGGACGGACCGATTGCGAGCATCGTCGCACCCTCCGGCACGTGCGCGCGGATGTAGCGCCCCGTCTCGCGCCCGCCGGGAACGCCCCCCGAGCCGGCCAGGAAGGACGCCTTCGTCGACGGTGCGACGGCCGCGTAGGTGGGAACGGCGAGGGTGCACAGGAGCAGCGCGGTCACGACGAGGCGAGCCCGCTTTACGCCCACCCTGGGCGTGCTCGCGAACGCCCGCGCGACCACCGTGACGCCCTCGGCCGCGAGCACGGCGATCACGGGCGCGAGAGGGAGCAGGTACTGGAATCCCTTGACCGGCCACAGCTCGAGAAATGCCAGGGGCACGCCCACCCAGCAGGCGACCAGCGTCTCTCGCCACGTCCAGCGACGGCCACGGGCACGAGCGAACAGGCTCAGCGCCGCGAATGCGCAGACGATCAGCCCGATCGATCGTGGGACGGCGGTCAGGTAGAAAATGAGACTGTGGTTCGGCCGGCGGACGAGCTGCCAGGCGAGGAAGTTCCCGCCCGTGCCGGCCTGGCCCGAGAGCAGGAGCGCGAGTGGATAGGGCAGGATCGTGATCGCCATGACCGCGAGCGCGATCAGGGCGTCGCGGAGGCGAATCCGGATCTCGGGCGAGAGGGCGAAGAACGCGTAGATCGCGCCGCAGAAGATGATGCTCGGCTCCTTCGCGAGCACTGACAGGCCCATGGCCGCCCCCACGCAACACAGCCAGAGCGTGCGCCCCGAGCGCGCGAAGCGGATCAGCGCGCAGAGCGTAATCGTGGTGAAGAACGCCTGCGGCCCGTCCAGCAGGACCTGGCGGCTCACGATCACGTGGTAGGGCATCAACGCGAGCACTCCGGCCGCGATGAGCCCCACGCGGACGCCGTAGAGCAGACGCCCCAGCTCGAACGTCGCGAGCACGCACAGCGCCCCGAAGACGATCGCAGCGGCGCGTCCGAACCAGTCGCCCTGATGCAGCTCGTAGCCGATCGCGACGATCGACTGGAAGAGCAGCGGGTGCGCCCTGAACACCGGGAAGTAGGGAGCGAGCTGCGCGTCGTGCGCGATGCCGGCGCCCTGCCCCGCGTAGACCGCCTCGTCGCTGTTGTAGCCGACGTCGTTGAAGTGCCAGAACCGCACGATCAGCGCGACGCACACGATGCCGAGGAGCAGGGCCGCCGTGAGCAGGCGGCCGCCGCCGAACGGCTCGAGCTCGATGTGCTTGACGGGAGCCGTCAGCCGCTTCGGGGCACGCAGCGCATTGGCCGGCAGCGCGAACGCGGCGGCCGAGCCCACCAGCGTCCCGCCCGCGAGCGCGATGGCGACCTGCGGCGGGGCGTTCAGGAGGCGGACGGCCACGACCGCGAGGGCGGTCAGCGCGACGGCGCCGCCGCAGATCGGCAACGGCACCGACGCCGCCACCGCGCGCCGTCACGAGAGGCGCGTGGCGGCGAGGCCGGCGCCACGGTCGCCTGGGGGAGGGTCGCGACCCCCGCCGCTGCGCCCGCGGCGGCGCAGGCGGCGAAGGCGACCGCCACGAGCGCGGCCTGGTCCATCCGCGCCGCAGCGATCAGCGACAGCGCGGCCAGCGCGATCGACGCCGAGAGCACGAGCAGCGCCATTCTGCGCCCGGCCGCTAGCCGGGCGACGTGTCGGCCCAGTGCACTCCCTCTGCTCAGATGTCGCGCCCCGCGGGCGAGCGATGCGGCGCCCCCGCGAGCATCGCTGCGGACTCCCATCGATTAGGCGAGCTGCTCGGCGCTCTCCACCGAGCCTGGGGCGTCGACCGCAATGATGACAGGCGCGTGAGGTTGCTCGACGTGCTCACCGTGCGCGATGCCCATGACGCGCCGGAACGCGCTGCCACCAGTCCATCGAGGTCGAGCGCAGCAGGGTCGCGGGAGCGCCGGCCAGGGCGGCACGGACGACGTCTCGCTCCCCGTCTCGCAGATCGACGCCCCGGCGCGTGTGGAGGAACGTTGCGATCAGCGGATACGGCGGGAACCCGTAGGCGTCGTCGCAGTTCTCCATCAGCGTCTCGACCGCCTCGTCGTTTGCGAGCGTCCGCGTCGCGTCATCCTCGGCGCGCTCGATCACGACCAGTCCCGAGAGCTGCGCGACGCTGCACAGTTGCGCGCTCGGCACCAGCTTGGCGATGTCGTACTTCGGGGGCGGGATCAGCGCCTGTACGACCGCGTTCATGGTTGCCGCCGGCCAGCCCTTGCTCGCCAGCAGCATGCCGATCGAGCGCCCCTCGCGCGAGTGGAGCCTCGCCTGGAGGACGAGGCCGGCGCGCTCGCGGCGCGTCAGATTGGGCGTGTGCACCGCATGCAGCGTGTGCTGGCTGATCGTGAGCGGCTTCGGATACGCGGCGACGGTGCCGTCGGGCGCCACGAGCGTGAGGTCGTCCGAGACGAACTCGGCCTGCGGGAACGAGTCCAGCAACCGCAGGATGGTCGTCGTCTTGCCCGTGTCCGTGAGCGCCGTGACCAGGAAGGCGCGATCGTCGACGGCGACGCACGCGGCGTGGACGAGCGCGACGCCGTGCTCGGCCAGGTGCCAGCGCAGCACCGGCTCGACGCAGTTGGTGTAGAGGACGTGCGGCGAGCGGCGGACGAGCGGGCTGACCGCGATCGCGACCGATTCGCCCATCTCGATTCGCGCCGCGAAGCCGCCCGGCACGGCTTCGCGGTAGGTGATGACCTCGGTGCCGTCCTCCCGCACGCTGCACCCGAGCCGGGCGATGTGTCCGAGCGACTCGACGGTCACGCGGATCGACGGCGGGGCGGCGAGAGCCGGGACGCGGAAACGCGCCAGCTCGGGAAGCACCACGTCGGAGTCGATCGTCGCCAGGCTGTGGATGTCGTAGAGCGCGCGCACCGGGTGCGCAGTCGCCCAGATCCAGCGGTCCGCGAGCGCGAAGCGGATCACGGTCAACGCGCACAGCGAGATCAGGTTCGCGAGCACGTAATGGAGACCGAAGGCGCTCATCAGGCCGAGCAGCAACGGCCCGCGCAGGAGGAACGCGAGGTTGTTCATGACGAGGAATGCGAGAGCGCGTCCGCCGAAGGAGCGGCTGGGGGAGGTGCCGCGGAAGACGAAGCGCTCGGTGAGCAGGAAGTTCCAGACCGACGAGACCTGGGTTGCGAGCAGGGCGGCGGCGAGCACGCTGAAGCCGAACCCGTCGCGGAAGGCGACCAGCGCGAGCGAGTTGACCGCGAGACCGCTGATCCCGACGAGGCCGAAGCGCCCGAAGCGCGCCGCCGTCGTGCCCAGGCGGAGCCGCCAGACGAGTCTGAGGTACCGGAGCACCTCTCGCATCGACGCCTTGCTCTCACCCGCCGGCCGCTGCCCGAACCGGAACGCGATCTCCGAGACCGCGAGCTTCGGCGAGCGGATGAGGATCTCGAGCAGGATCTTGAAGCCGTGCGGGCGCAGGGCGGCAAGGTCGAGCGCACTGCGCCGGACAAGGAAGAAGCCCGTGAGCGGATCGCTCACGCTGCGCAGACGGAACGGAAAGGCCACGCGGGCGAGACCCACGAGCGCACGCGAGATGAGCGTGCGCACCCTGCTCAGCCCTTCGATCGAGCCGCCGCCGAGGAAGCGGGAGGCGATCACGAGGTCGCTCTTCTCCTTCGCGGCCTGCGCGCGCAGCGCCGCGATCTCGGCCGGCGGGTGCTGGAGGTCGGCGTCCATGACACACACCCAGGGGGCGCGCGCGGCCGCGATTCCTGCCACGACGGCGCCGCCGAGCCCACCGTCACGCTCTCCGGGCGGGCGGTGGATGATCGCCACCTCGAGCCCTGCCGCGGCGCCGCGCTCGGCGACGACGGCGGGGGTATCGTCGTCGGAGTCGTCGACGATGATGAGCTCGGCGCGCACGCCCGCGAGTTCCGCGTCGAGGCTGTCGATGAACGCGCCGACGACTGCCTGCTCGTTGCGCGTCGGAGCAACGATCGTCAGCTCCGGTCCGCGCGGGCGCGCCGCACGCGCTCGCGGCCGGAGGGCCCGCCGCAGCCCCATTCGACGCTGTTCTGCATGTCCTTCTCGCACGATGTCCCCCGTCGCTCGTTGCCACGCGGGCGTGCGCCTTCTCATCTGGTTTCGAGCTAGCGAACCCCTACCTTGACCTCGGCCTCGCTCGGCGGTCGTCGTTCTGCCGCGACGGCGAGGCTGACTGCCGCTGCCCGGGTGGGAACCCGGAGCTTCTCGAGCATGTTGTGTACATGGCGTTTCACCGTCAGCTCGGAGATCGAGAGGATCTCACCGATCTCGCGGTTGCGCCGGCCCTGACCAATCAGCGAGAGCACTTCGCGCTCGCGTGAGGAGAGGGGAGTGAGAGCCAGATTCGCGTCGACGCGCTTCTCGACGCGCGCGAGCTCATCCAGGATGTAGCCGAGCACGTAGCGGGGAAGCGTGACCTCCCCGGCAGCGGCCCGGCGCACGATCCGCGCGAGGCTCGCAGAGTGGACCGTCCGCTCGATGATGCCGCGCGCGCCGGCCCGTACGGCCGCGAGCACCAGCTCGCGGTCGGGCGTTGCCGCAATGGCAACGGGATGGGTCGCCGGCGCCCGCAACTTGATCCGCGCGATCGCCGCGAGCCCGCCGCTCACCGCGAGGTCGACGTCCACGAGCGCCACCTGCGGCTTCAGCTCCGCGACCTGAGTGAGCAGCGCGTCGACGGACAGGCACGGGATCGCGCGAATATCCGATTCGCGACTCAGTAATGCGACGACGCCCGAGCGGAACACGCTGTTAGCGTCCGCGACGACCACCGTCAACTCTCGAGGTTGACCCCGCCCGTCCATCTGCACTGCCGCCCCTTGCCCCAGTTACCCCCCGGCCCCCACCGGTACCACGGTCCCGCAACCAGACGAGATGGCGTCCGCCAGCCCGAGAACCAATGGTCGAAGTTCCGTGGGTACGTGGACAATACACCGAAAGTGCTATTCGTAACCACTTCTTTTCATTTCGGATGTACTCCCGCTACATCCCGTGGGTGGTTCGGCGGTTTTCGGCGTAAACCGATCGCAGATTCCGGCGGTTTCGGGTACCCGCGATTACGCGAGGTTTTCACCCGGTAGGTCACTTTTGATGGTCCTGTGCGACGAGGCCCGATCGGGTGACCCGGCGGTCATCGCCGGCCTTGCGCCGGATGTCCGGAGAGTCTCGCGCCGGCGCCGCTCCGTCGCCCGTTGGGACGCGAGGACGTCATGCCAGGCTACGCTCGGCCGCTCGCGTTCGCTCACGCTCCGACCGAGACGGGAATCCTGGCCGTGCTGACGATCTTCTTCGGGCTCGCCTCGGCGATCGGCTGGGGCGCACCCGACCCGGTGCTGGCACAGGCCGTCCGCCGGATCGGCGCCTTCCCCGTGGTATTCGGGTCGATCGTGATCGGCACCGCGCTGGCCGCACCGCTCGCGCTCGTGCTCGACCCACCGCAGTGGACCGAGCGCTCGCTCCTGCTCGCGCCTGTCGTCGGGATCCTCACCGTGGTCGGGTTCCAGGCCGGGTTCATGTCGTTCCGGGAGGGGGCCGTCTCGGTCGTGGCCCCGATCATCGCCTGCGAGGGCGGCGTGGCCGCGGTGCTGTCGCTGCTGGGCGGCGAGCAGGTGAACGGCCTCGTCCTGCTCGGCCTGCCTCTTGCGGTCGCCGGTGTGGTGCTCGTCTCGCGCAGCGACGGGGAGAGCAGCACGGCCGGCGTCGCGCCGGCCGCGGCGGCGGCGCTGATCTGGGGCGGCGTGCTCGCGCTCTCGGCTCCGATCGCCCACGATCTCGGCGCGGGCTGGGCCTTCCTGCTCGTCCGTGGCAGCGCCGTCGTCGTGATGCTGCCGGTGGCACTCCTGACGGGCGCACCGCGCGCCGCGCTCGCCGAGTGGTGGCGGGTCGCCATCTGGGGCGTCTGCGATGCCGCCGCCTACTTCGCGTTCGTCCTGGCCGCCGACCACGGGCCGACGGCCGTGGCCAGTGTGCTGGCGGCGCAGTTCGGAACGGTCGGGGCGATCGTGGCCGTCGTCGTTCTTCGGCGAGCGGCTGCGCAAGCGGCAGGTCGCCGGGATCGCGATCGTGGCGCTCGCCGTGGGCGTGATGGCCGTCGGCGGCGGGTAGGGCTCCCAGAGTTGATTCGCGAGTCCGCCGTGGTTCGTGAAGCCGGTTCTCAGACGAACACGGAGCGCGGCAGCAGCATGCCGACGTTCCAGACTCCCGCGTCGACGATCTCGAGGATCTTGAGATCGCCGGCGAGGCTGCAGAGCATGTAGGCGTCGCGCGGCTCGAGCGCGTGGCGCTCGTGCAGCAGCGCGATCATGTTGCGCACGGCGATCTGCGCGCCGAGCATGAGGTCGTCGGCGATGCCCATGGTTCCGTAGTAGCCGGCCCCGTCCGCCCGTGGCGTGAGCGAGCCCGGCGGAGTCGCGAACCAGGGGCCGGCGGAGGGGCGGTGCAGCAGGTCGAAGCGCAGGCTGGCGCGCATCGGGCACTCGATCGCGGCGACGCAGACCTCGCCGTCGCCCTGCGCGGCGTGGGGGTCGCCGATCGAGAAGTGCGCCCCGGGCAGGTGCACCGGGATGTGGAAGGTCGTGCCGGCCGTCAGGTGGCGCGTGTCGACGTTGCCGCCGCCCTCGTGCGGCGGAAACGGGATGAAGGTGCCCTCCCGGTCGGGACAGGTGCCCATGGTGCCGCAGAAGGGCACGATCGGGATCTCGACGCCCGGCACGAGCGTCGTCGTCGAGCCGCCGCGCAGGTCGAAGGTGCGCACGAAGCCGTTGGGGAACTCCTCGGGCAGCAGGCCGAACTCGGGCAGGATCGCGCACCAGCCCCAGTCGCCGGCCTCGAGCGACAGGATCTCGACGGACAACGTGTCGCCCGGATTCGCGCCTTCGACGCGCACCGGCCCTGCGAGGTTGTAGAGGGTGTCGAAGTCGAACTCGCACTGCTCGAACGTCGCGCCCTCGTGCACCTGGCGGTCGCCGGCCATGAGGAGGTCGAAGTGCACGATGTCACCCGGCTGGATGCTGAGCGCGGGCGCGAGCTCGCGATCCCAGGCGTGGTGATAGACGGACGCATCGAAGACGTGCTCGGCCATGCCAGTCCTTCCTACGACGTGAGCAGACGCGGCAGCGTGCGCGCCTCGGAGATCCAGCCTGCGAGCACCTTCTCGGACGGCACCCGGCGGACGAGCGGATGTTGGGCGTTGGTTTGCGCGAGCAGCGTGGCGAGCCGCGCGGGGCTGTGCTGCGCGAGCTCGACCGGCGAGTCGACGCCGGCCGCCTCGAGCAGATCCGAGTACTCCGCACCCACTCCGCGAATGCGCATCAGATCGATGTGATTGAGCCACTCGACGAGCTGCGCCGTGCTGAGACCCGACTCGCGGGCGAGCTCCTCGCGCCCGCTCGCAGTGGCGGCCCGTTGGAGCAGGTGGCGCACGTGCGTCACGCCGGCACCGGAGAGTGCCGACGCGTGTCCTGCGCCGATGCCCTCGATCGCGTCGATCCTCACCCCGACCTCCCTTGCCTGCGGGGCGACGTTACCCGCTTGCCGGCCGACGTGCGTGCCGAACGACATCGGCGCGCAGACGAAAGGGCCGGCGGTACCATCCCCTCTCCGCCGAGGAGAAGCATGTGAGTCGTTCATCGGTCAGCCGCTGCATGCTCGCCGTCCTCGCGGCGCTCCTGGCGCTGCCGTCCGCGGCGCTCGCCGCCGACCACCGCGGCGGCACCTTCGTCTCGCTGGCGACGTCGAACGCGGGCACGGCCGATCCGCAGGTCAATGCCACGGCGCAGTACTGGCAGCTGTACCAGGTCACGCAGGACGGTCTGACGGCGTTTCGCAAGTCCTCCGGCCCGGCCGCAAACAGCGTCGTGGCCGACCTGGCGGCGAGGCTGCCGCACACCAGCGACGGAGGGCGCACCTGGACGCTGAAGCTGCGCCGCGGCGTCCGCTACTCGAACGGAGCGCGCGTTCGGCCGAGCGACGTCCGCTTCACGTTCGAGCGGCTGTTCAAGGTGCACGGGCCGTCGGCGCAGTCGCTCTACGGCGTCATCGACGGCGCCGACGCCTGTCTCCAGAATCCAGCGACCTGCTCGCTCGCAGACGGCATCACGGTCAGTGGGCCGCGGATCGTGTTCCACCTCACGCGACCCGACACCGAGTGGTTGCAGAAGCTCGCGCTGCCACCCGCGGCGCTGCTCCCTCCGAGCGTGGGAGCCGACGAGATCGGCACGGACGTCACGCGGCTCGTGGGCACCGGCCCCTACCGCTGGGCCTCGTACGCGCCCGCCCGGCAACTGGTGCTGAAGCGCAACCGCTACTTCAAGGCGTGGGCGCCGGCCGCGCAGCCCGACGGCTACGTCGACGCGATCGTGCAGCGCTTCGGCCTGAGTGCCGAGGCGGAGGTCACCCAGGTCGAGCGAGGCCAGGCCGACTGGGTGGCCGACGATCCGCCGGCCGACCGGTTTCCCGAGCTCGCGAGCCGCTTCTCCTCCCAGGTGCACACGAACCCGCTTCCGGCCGACTGGTACTTCGCCCTGAACGTCAACATCCCGCCCTTCAACGAGCTCAAGGCGCGGCAGGCCGTCAATCTCGCGATCGATCGCAACGCCCTCGTGAAGATCGCCGGCGGCCCGCGGCTCGCGACTGCGACCTGCCAGGTGCTGCCGCCGGGGTTCCCCGGCTACGCGCCCTACTGCCCGTGGACGCGAGGTGGAACGGCGCCCTGGTCGGCGCCCGACCTGACGCGTGCCAATGAGCTTGTGGCCGAGTCGGGCACCGAAGGCAAGCGCGTGGACATCGTCGTGGGCGACGACCGCGTGCAGAAGGCGATCGGCCAGTACATTCTGGAGGTGCTGACGAAGCTCGGATTCGACCCGACTCTCACGGTTCTGCCCGACGGCGTTCAGACCGCTTACGTGCAGAACTCGCGCAACCGGGTCGAGATGGGTCTCTCGCAATGGCGCCAGGAGTATCCGGCCCCTTCCGACCTGCTCGACGGCCTGCTCGGCTGCGGCTCCTTCGTCCCGGATTCCGACGCGAGCCCCAACATCAGCGGCTTCTGCGACCGCACGACGGTGCAGCCCCTGATGCAGCGAGCCGTGGCCCTCGGCCTGACTCGCCCGCAGGCCGCACAGCGATTGTGGCGCCGGGCCGAGCACCGCGTCGTCGACCTCGCCGTGTGGCTGCCGCTCTTCAACCCGAAACGCACCGACATCGTCTCGCGCCGCGTTGGCAACTACCGCTGGAGCCCGCAGTTGCACCTGATGCCGTCCCGGCTCTGGGTCAGGTAGATGAGCGACGCCGCGCGGGGCGCGAGCAGGCGCGTCGAGCTGACCGGGCTCCGCCGCGGGACCGTGCGCTCGATGAGCGTGAGCGCGGTCGTTCCGCAGTTCACGCTGCAGCGCGACGTTCCGACGACGGGGCTACGCGAGTTGCGGCGCACGCTCAAGAGCGGCGCGCATTCCGCGACGCTCACCGACGTGATCACGATGGCGTGCGCACGGGCGCTGCGCGAGCATCCGGGCGTGAACTCGAGCTACGACGACGACTGTGTGACGGAGCACGAGCGCGTCAACATCGGCCTCGCGCTGGCGCTCGACGACGGGCTCACCGTGCCGGTCATCCTCGACGCCGATACACGCACGCTGGAGGGCCTCTCGGGCGAGCGGCTGCGCCTCGCGGAGGCCGCGCGCACTCGCTCGCTGCGTGCCGAGGAGATCTTCGCCGGCACGTTCAGCATCTCGAATCTCGGGCCGCTCGGCGTCGATCGCTTCCAGGCGCTGGTGCTGCCGCCGCAGGCAGCGATCCTGGCCGTCGGCTCACTGCGCGATACCGTCAGCCTCTCGGCCTCGTTCGACCACCGGGCCGTCGACGGGGCGCCGGCGGCGCGCTTCCTGGCGACGATCGCGCGGCTGCTGGCCGAGCCCGCGTGGGCGCTCGAGGCGCCGGAAGCGCCGTAGACTCTGCTTGAGGGCTGATCAGCCGAGACGAGCGCGCAGCGGCGGGGTGCGACGCGTGGCAGATCCAGAGCCGGGCGGGGGCGCGGGCGCTGCCCGATGGCTGCGCTGAGGCCCGCCTCGCAGGCCTCGACGTGATCGGTGCGGCCGGCCTCGTCGTGCAGCGTGCGTGCGTGGCTCAGGTGCGAGACGGCCGCGCCGGGCCGGTCGAGCGCGAGCAGCGCGTAGCCGATGTGCTCCTCGCAGTCGGCGACGGCGAGGTAGCGGTGGAGTGCGGCGTAGGCGCCGCGCGCGGCCTCGAGGCGCTGTAGCGCCTCGTGCTCCCGGCCGAGGCGGGCGAGCACGATGCCGAGGCAGTGGTCGCAGATCGCGACGTCGCGGTCGCCCTCGTCGAGCAGCGAGCGCGCTGCCGTCAGGCGATCGAGCGCTGCCTCGAGCTTGCCCGCCTCCGCCAGCGCAATCCCGATCTCGCGATCGCAACCGGCCGCTGCGCGCAGGTCTCCTTCGGCCGCGTGTGCTTCGCGGTCGTCCTGGAGATCTTCGATGCTGCGGAGTGCGTCAGCCATGGGGGAGGGGGCGCCGCTCGGCGCCCGTGCACCTCACCATCGTGGAAAAGCGGTCAGATTTCAAGATATTTACTCAATTTGGTTGGAAATCGGCTGCAATCAGCGGACATTAGATGGGCTACTGCGGATCAGCCAGAGACGTGATCCGCCGCGCCAGCGCCGCAGCGCCGAGCGGCCTTGGCTGCCGGTCGCTCGTGCGCTGGAAGAGCACGTGGTCACACCATTCGCCTGCGATGCGCAAGTAGTTCGGCGCCACGCCGAAGGCGATGAACCCGTTGCGATCGAGCACGATCTGCGATCCCACGTTGTGCAGCAGCGTCCCGGCCTCGAGGCGGTGCAGCTCGAGCTCGCCGAACGCGAAGGCGCAGACGGCGGCGACGGCGGAGGTGGCCACGCCCCGGCCGCAGCGCTCGCGGGCCACCCAGTAACCGACGTTCGCGCTCTGGAACGAGCGCCGGACGACATTCGTGAGCGAGACCTCGCCCGCAAGCTCGCCGCCTTCGAGGATCAGGAACCGGAACGAGGTGCCCGCGGCGCGGTCACGCTCGACCTGGGACAGCCGCGAGCGCTGCCCGCCGCGGGTGAAGAACGCCGGCTCGCGGCGCGGGTCCCAGGGAGCGAGGTGCGCGCGCTGGGCGGTGAGCAGCTCTGCGACGTCCGCGGCGTCCGAACGCACGGCCGGGCGGATCGTGACCTCTGCGTTCACAGTCGATCAGCCTAGGAGGTTCTCGCCGCGTGCACGGCGCTGGGGGGGTGAACTCGCGAGCAAGGCGGCCGCATCGTCCGGGTACGATCCGGCGCGTGTCTGTGGCACGGCGCACCGCGCTCTTCTCGCTGTGCGCGGCGCTCGCGCTGGTCGCCGTCAAATTGATCGTCGGCTTCGCGACGGGCAGCCTCGGCATCCTCGCCGAGGCGGTCCACTCGGGCGTGGACGCGGCGGCCGCTCTGCTCACGCTCTGGGCCGTCGGCGTGGCCGAACGCCCTCCGGATCCACAGCACCCGTACGGGCACGGCAAGGCGCAGAACCTCTCGGCACTCGGCGAGGCGGCGATCCTGGTACTGGCCGCGGCCTGGATCGCGGTCGCCGCGATCGTGCGCCTCGGCGGCGGCGGGGGAGAGGTGCGGGCGACCTGGTACGCCGTAGCCCTGCTCGCGGTCGTCCTCGTGATCGACGCCGCCCGGGCCACCGCCTCCGCGCGCGCCGCCCGCAGCGAGGGCAGCGCCGCGCTCGGAGCCAACGCCGTGCACTTCGCCAGCGACTTCGCCGGCACGATCGCGGTCATGGCAGGGCTCCTGCTCACCGCGCTCGGCCACCCGCGCGCCGATGCCATCGCCGCCCTGTTCGTCGCCGTGCTCGTCGTGATCGGCGCCGTGCGCCTCGCGCGCTGGAACCTCAACGCCCTCATGGACAGCGCGCCTGCCGGAGCCGAGACGAACGTACGCTCGGCCGTGGCGGCGCTCCCGGGCGTGACCGAGGTACGGGGAGTGCGTGTCCGCTCCTCGGGCGGCACGTACTTCGCCGACGTCGTCATCGGCGTCGACAGGCTGGCCGGCATGGAGCGCAGCCACGCCGTCATGGACGAGGTGGAGCGCGTGGTCGAGCACGAGCTCGGGCGACCAGCGGAGGTGTCGGTGCACGCCGAGCCGCTGGCCGCGGACGAGCAGCCGAGTGAGCGCGCGCTCGCCGCCGCGCTGCGCGTCCCGGGCGTGATCGAGGTGCACAACGCGACCGTGCTCACGCGTCCGGGCGGTCGCGCGATCACGCTGCACGCCAGGGTGGATGCGCGCCTGCCGCTGCGTGATGCGGCCATGATCACGCAGCGCCTGAGGGACGAGATCCGGCGGGAGACAGGGGCGACCGACGTGTACGTCCATCTCGAACCGCATGCCCCAGGCGTGGCCGCCGCGTTCGACGTCACGGGCCGGCGGGCCGATCTCTGCGAGCGCGTCGCCGCAGCCGTCCGCCCCGTCGCGGGGGAGCCCGAGGAGGTGCTCGTGTTCGACCACGACGGCCGCTTCGTCGTGGTTCTCCGCGTGCGCACCGTGCCGGGGCAGTCCGTGGCCGATGCGCACGCGCTCGCCGGGCGCGTCGAAGAGGCCGTGCGGGCGTCGCTCGACGAGCTCGAAGAAGTCGTGGTCGAGGTCGATCCGTGACGATCGAGCGCGCACCGGCGGCCGCACTGCTCGCGCGCGCCGACGACTGGCTCGAGCAGACGCGCGCAGACGGCGAGCTGCGCGCCGGCTGGTCGCGCCCGACGGACGCCGTGCTCGTGCTCGGCTCCGCGCAGCGCGTCAGTGCGCCCGGGCCGTGGCTGCGGCGCTCGACGGGCGGCGGCGCCGTGTCATGCGACGATCGCTATCTCATGCTCGACGTCGTGCTTCCGCGGGGCCACCCGCTGGTCATCGACGACGTCGGTCAGTCCTACCGCTGGCTGGCGCGAGCGCTGCAGGCGGCCCTCGAGCAGCACGGCGCGAAGCTGCGCGCGGTGACGCCGCGAGAGGCGGCAGCCCTCCCGGTCGCCGACAGGGTCGCTGCGCGGCTCGCGTGCTTCGCGGGCACCGGCTCCTACGAGCTCGTGACGCACGAGGGGCGCAAGCTGCTCGGCCTCGCGCAGCGCCGCCGTGGCGGGGCCGCGCTGCTGCAGGCGGCTGCGTACATCGCTCCGCCGAGAATCGACGTGGCAGCCGGCCTGGGGCTGCCGCGGGACCAGGAGGAGCGGCTGCGCGAGCGCCTGAGGGGCGTCGTGACGCTTGCCGAGGTCGCCCCAGGCTTCGCCGACGCGCCGCCCGCCGTGACGGAGCTGCTCCCGTGACGACGACGATCGAGTTGCGCCCGCGCGGGCCCTACCACCTGCGCATGACGGTCGGAGCCGTGCGCGACGGCACGCTCCGCCTGCACGATGACGGAGCCGAGCTCGTGTTCGCGACTCCCGCGGGCCCCGCCCACGCGCGCGTCGCCCAGCGCCGCGACGGCACGCTGACGATCCGCCTCGAGGCGCCCGATGCAGCATCGGCGCTGGACCGGCTGCGCTTCCTGCTCGGCGTCGACGACGACATCGCGCCCTTCCTGGCGCTGGCCCAGCGCGATCCACTGCTCGCGGGGCCGGTCGCGCGGGCGCGGGGACTCCGCGCGAGCCGTGCCGGTACCTGCGTGCACGCGCTCGCGCGTGCGCTGGCCGGCCAGCTCGTCACCTTCACGGACGCCCGGCGCATCGAGCGCGGCATCGTCTTCCGCGCAGGCCGCGCGCACGCAGGGATGATGCTCTCGCCCGACCGTGCGGACATCGCGCGGCTGTCCGCCGCCGGGGTGTGCGCCTCCGGCCTGGCGCCACGTCGTGCGGCCGCGCTCGTGCGCATCTCGGCGCTGCTCGACCTCGAGCGCCTGTCGGCCGCAGAGCCAGATGCGGTCGCGGCCCGGCTCCTGCGGGAGCGCCAGCTCGGCCCATGGTCGGTGGGGACGTTCTTCCTGCACGGCCTCGGGCGCTACGACCGTGGCCTCGTGGGCGATCTCGGCCTGATCAAGCTCTGCAGCTCGCTGCTCGGTCGGCGTGCAGAGGCCGAGGACACGGCGGAGCTGCTCGGCCGCTACGGCGAGTGGGCCGGTCTCGCGAGCCTGCACCTGCTGCGCTCCGCGCCGGCGGCAGCGCGGCAGGAACGGCTGCCGCGAGCGCGAACCGCACCAGCATGACCAGCGTCCTCGTCCCTCCCGCAGGCGTGCTCGACGGGGAGCTGCGAGAGCCGCTCCTGCGCTTCGTGCAGGCCGCCTTCGCCCTGGCCGCCCGCGAGATCGCGAACGGGGGCGAGGTGCCCTTCGTGCTCGACGCGCACGAGGGAGGCGATTCGGCGCTCTACAGCTACCGGCCGCTCTACAGCGCCTTCCTCGACGAGCGCCGCTCGCTGATCCTGGCGCTGCCGGACGCGCGCCGCGCGCTGGCGCTGCTCGAGGCGACGCCGGGCGCCGTGGAGTACGCACGCTTGCACGTCGGCGACGAAGTCGACGATCGCGAATCGCTGCGCGCCGCCGTGCTCTGGCCGCTCGCGGTGCAGATCGCCGAGCGCGAGGACGGCTTCGAGTGCCCCGACGAGGCCTTCGACGCGATCTTCGCCCCCCTCGACCGCGGTGTCGCGGGCAGCCGCCATCTCTATGACGCCCTGGCGCCGCTCGTCGGCGTCCTCGTGAGCGAGCCCCCGGCCGATCTCGGCCGGGGTGTCTCGCTCGTGCGCGCCGACGTGCGCGACATCGCCGCCGGCTGGCCCGAGGCGAGCCTCCTCGTTCCGCCGGGCTTCGGCGCGGAGCCCGATCGCCGCTGCGCCCTCGCCGTCACGCTCGAGCTCGATCCCGGCGAGCGCCCGCCGCGCCTGGCCGAGCTCGTCGAGGACGCGGTGCGGGCGCTGCGCCTGGTCTCCGGCGCACCTGTGGCAACCGGGCCCGTGGGCTTCGAGCGCATCGACGGCGCCCCTCGCCCTCCGGTGCCGCTCACCTCGGCGGCCTCACATCACGTGCCCGGTGCGCACTACCGCTTCGACCTCCACCTGCTCGTGGTCGCACGGGCGATCGCCCTGCGCATCGGCGCGCTCGCGGCGCGCGATCCCCGCCGTGAGGCGCTCGCGCTGCTCGAGCGGGCGCTTCCAGATGGAGGCCCCGCACCAGGCCGATGCGCTGCGCGACGTGCTCGGCGTCGCGCTGCACTCGGAACGCTCGCTCGCGCTGACAGGGCTGCGTGCGGGCGCGCTCGTGGGACGCGACGCCGGCGAGCGCCAGCGCGTGCGCGATCTGGTGACCGGCGATGCCGTCCACGACGAGGCGCTGGCTGCGGCCGCCCGCCACCTCCTGCTCGCCCTCGTGCTCGACGAGCAGGCCTCCGAAGCGCTCTCCGCGTCGGCCGATCAGGTGCTGCTCGGTGCGCGCCCGCGCCCGAACCTCGTACCGCAGGGCATCGCAGAGCTGCCGCGCTGAACTGCGCTCTTCAGTGCGAGACGGCCGCCGCGCCCTTCTCGGGCACGACGGTGTCCTTGTGGAAGCGCTCGAGCGCGAACGGCTCGATCAGCGCTGGCGTCTTGCCGGTGGCGATCAACTCCGCCATCGTGACGCCGCAGATGGGCGAGGCCTTGAAGCCCCAGGTGCCCCAGCCGGCGTCGACGAGGAAGCCCTCGACCTCGGTCAGCCCCATGACCGGGCTGTAGTCGGGCGTCATGTCGCAGTAGCCCGTCCACTGCCGCAGGATCTTGAGGCGAGCGAGGAACGGCATCAGCTCCAGCGCGTTATGCGCCCCGTGCTCGAGGAAGGTGAAGGTCGAGCGCGTGTTGTAGGTCGTGTACGGCTCGATCTCGGCACCGATCAGGAACTCGCCGCGGTCGGTCTGCGAGATGTACACGTGCAGCCCCGCCGAGACGATGATCTTCGAGAGCAGCGGCTTGACGGGCTCGGTCACGAACGCCTGCAGGGGGTGGTTCGTGAGCGGCATCTCGATGCCGGCCATGTCCGTGATCATCGATGTCCAGCCCGCGACGGCCGACATCACCGTGCCCGCCGCGATCGGGCCGCGATTGGTCTCGACGCCGATGCAGCGGCCGTTCTCGATCTCGAGGCCGGTGACCTCCACGCCCTGGTGGATGTGCACGCCGCCGGCATCGGCCTTGCGGGCATAGCCCCAGACGACGGCGTCGTGGCGGATCACGGCGCCCGGCGGATGGTAGAGGGCGCCCTGGATCGGATAGGCGACCTCGCGCGACATGTTCAGCTGCGGGCACAGTCGCGCGACCTCTTCGGGCTCGACCCAGCGCGAGTCGACGCCCATCAGCTGGTTCGCCTCGGCGCGCTCGCGCTGCACCGCGACCGAGCGCTCCGAGTGCGCGAGCGTGAGGTGGCCGTGCTTCGAGATCAGCAGGTTGAAGTCGAGCTCCTGCGAGAGTTGCTGATAGATCTTGAGGCTCTCGCCGTAGAACGCGATGCCCTCCGGCGTCTTGTAGTTCGCGCGCAGGATCGTCGTGTTGCGACCCGAGCCGCCGGCGCCGATGTAGTTCATCTCGAGCACGGCGACGTTGGTGATGCCGCGTTTCGTCAGCTCGTAGGCGGTCGCGAGGCCGTGCGCGCCGCCGCCGATGATCACGACGTCGTAGGAGGACGCGAGATCGTGCTCGCGCCAGAACGGCTTGAAGGAGAAGAGGCCGCTCACGACGCGCCGCTCCTCGCCGCCAGATCGTGGGCGGCGTGCTCGAGCCGGCCACCGACGAACCACGCCACGTCGCTCGTCACGATCACCTCGAGCCGGTCGGCGCTGCAGAACGTCCTGGCCGGGACGCCGGCGAAGTTTCCCTGCACGAAGCCGTCCGTGGCCGGGAGGCGGATGCTGGAAAGCCGCGCGAAGACCTCCTCGCGGCCATCGCCCGTGAGCGTGAAGAGCGCATAGCCGTCGCTGTGGTCGACGACGGTCGCGCGATTACCGTGACCGGAGAGCTCGGCGCCGAGCGTCTCGGCGAGCTCGCCGGCACGCTCGCGGTCGCCCACCCAGAGCACCTCGTCGCCTGCAACGCGGCCGGCTCGCACGCCCGCCGGGGGCGTGAGCTTGTCGAGCGCCTCGCCCGGCCCGAAGCCGCGCACCTTGGCCGCGGCCGTGATCTCCCATCCGTCAGGCACGCAGCTTCGCCCCCTCGGGGTCGTAGAACGCGCCCTTGACGACGCTCGCGCTCAGGTTCTCCTTGCCGATCAGCAGGCGGCGGCCCTCGTCGGCGAACTCGGGCTTGACCCAGGCGAGGCCGATCGGATAGCCGAGCGACCAGGAGTACCAGGAGCTCGTCACGCGCCCGACGAGCTTGCCGTCGACCTTGACGGCTGCGCCCTCCCAGGGCGCGCTGCGCGAGCCGCCCTCGCCGCGGTAGGCGATCAGCTTCTCGGTCGGAGTCTCCTGCTTGCGCACGAGCGCGCGCTTGCCGACGAACCAGTCCTTCTCGAGCTTCACCGCCCAGCCCATGTCGACGCGCCACGGCGTGGTCTCGAAATCCGTGTCCTGCGAGACGATGATGTGGCCCTTCTCGAGGCGCAGCAGCCGCTGCGCCTGAATGCCGAAGGGCTGCACGCCGTGCGCCTTTCCGGCTTCGAGCAGGGCCGCCCACAGCTCCTCCGAGCGGGAGGCGGTGTGATGCAGCTCCCAGCCGACCTCGCCCACGAATCCCAGGCGGATCGCCAGGCAGGGGATGCCTGCCACCGTGATCGTGCGCTGGCGAAGATACGGAAAGCCCTCCTTCGAGATGTCGTCGGAGGTCAGGGTCGACAGCACCTCGCGCGCCTTCGGCCCGGCGATGTTGATCGCGCCAAGCGCCGAGGTCTGGTTGACGATGTGCACCGTCATGCCCCAGGTGTCGCGCCAGTCGATCATGAGCGCCTCGGCCTCCTCGGCGCCCGAGGTCGTGACCGTGAGGTAGAACGTCTCGTCGTCGATGCGGCAGATCGTGCCGTCGTCGTGGATCACGCCGTGCTCGTCGAGCAGCAGGCCGTAGCGCAGCCTGCCCGGCTGGATGTCGCCAACGTGGTTGGGATAGAGCCGCTCCAGGAACGCGACGACGTCCGGCCCGGAGACGCGGAACTTGCCCAGCGTCCCGACGTCGATGATGCCGACGCCCTCGCGCACCGCGCGGTACTCCTGCTCGATCGAGCCGTAGTTGTCGACGCGCTTCCACTGGCCGGCCCACAGGAACGTCGCCCCCATCCCGAGGTGCACGTCATGCAGCGCGGTCCGCCGCTCGAGATGCGCGTAGGCGCCGGCGGTGACCTCGTCGAGCATCACCGTGCGGGCGGGCGGGCGCGCCGTCGTCGTCGCGGAGATACGCGCCTCGGCTCCCGGCGAGAGGCGCTCGGCGAGCGTGCGCATCTGGCCGTGGCACATGCGGCCCTGGCATGGCCCCATCGTGATCGTCGTGTAGCGCTTGAGCAGCTCGGTCGACGAGAAGCCCTCGCTGACCGCGTTGCGGACGTCCTGGACCGAGACGTCCTCGCAGATGCAGACATAGCCGTCGTCGCCGCAGCGCCGCGCCTTCTCGCCGAGCTCGGGCAGTTCGGCCCCCTCACCGCGCGCGGCCCGCGCGCCGACCTCGCGAGCGTGCGCGACGGACTCGGCCACGGGCGCCGGAGCCAGCAGATCCCCGGCCGCGTGCACGGGCATCGCCGTGCCCTGGCGCAGGAGGTTCTCCTGCGGCGTGAGCCCTCCCGCCAGGCACAGCAGGTCGCACGGGATCTTCTCGGTGCCACCCGTGTAGCGCACGCTCACGGCGCTCACGCGCTTCTTGCCGTGCACCCGCACGATCTCGCCGACGATGGGGCGCACCCCGGGCGGCAGCTCGGGCCCGCTCGCGGCGCCGTCGGGGAGGATCACGGCGGCGACCTCGGTGCCCACCGCCCGCAGGGCTGCGATGTGCTCGGGGACCTCGTGCGTCCCGCCGAGGATCACCGCGACGTTGCCCGGCTTCACTGCATGCTGCGTCGCGAGCCGCGCCGCGCCGCGGCCGAGCATCACGCCGGGCACGTCGTTGCCGGCGAAGACCTCCATCGACTCGAAGGCGCCGGTCGCGACCACGATCGCCTTCGGCTGGGTCATGACCAGCAGGTCGGGGCCGATCAGCGGCACCTCCGGGCCCTCGTACAGCCCGAATGCGCGGTGCTCGCGCAGCAGCTCGATCCGCTCGTGCGCCTCGACCTGGGGAAGCAGCTCACGCACGGCGTCGAGCGTCGCGCCCGCGCCCAGGCGGCAGCCGGGGTGAGCGCCTTCGTCGGCCACGATCACCGAGGCGCCCTCCTCGGCTGCGCTCAGCGCCGCCGCCAGCCCCGCCGGTCCGGCGCCCAGCACGACCACGTCGGGGTGCCGGTAGACGCGCTCGAGGTGACGGGGCACGTCACGCTCGTCGACCTTCCCGAGCCCGGCCACCTTGCGGATCATCGGCTCGACCCTGGGCCACAGCCACCGCGGCTTGATCAGCGTCTTGTAGTAGAAACCGACCGGCAGGAACTTGTGCGCCAGCTTCATGTCATTCAGCGCGAGCGGATCGTGCTCGAGCGAGAACATGACGTTCTGGGGCTCGACCTTCATGCCGTTGCTCGCGGCGCGCGTGCAGCAGCGCACCCCGGTCTCGCCGTCGACCTGCACGAGGCAGTTCGGGCAGTCGCCGCTCATGCACAGGAACCCGCGGCGGCGGTGGTACTTGAACGAGCGGGAGACCGTGTCGACGCCCGCGCGATACAGCGCGGAGCCGATCGTGTCGCCAGGGTGGATCGGGATCTCCCGCCCGTCGAACCCGAAGGACTCGGAGGGCGCATCCGGCCTAGCCATGCATCACCTGGTTCGTGACCGTGTTGCGCGTGATCGTGAGCCAGCGCCGGCAGCCGTCGCGATGGAACCAGCGCTCGGCCTGGTCGCCGGCGACGTTGCGGCGCATCCACAGTCGCTTGATCTCGTCGAGCTCGCTCGAGGAAGGATCCTCGACGGGCCTCGTCTCGCCGCCGTAGCGGAAGTCGGTCGAGGGGCGCGGCCCGCAGTTGGGGCAGTCGATGAGAAAGCTCACCGGCGACGCGGGGGGCGGGCGGGAGCGGCGTTCGGGAGCATCCCAGGAGTGTGCCGTGTGCACATGGCGGCGTCCAGCGGCAGGGCGCTCTGCAGCGTCACGCCGTACGCATATCTGTAGAAGGTGCACATAGAACGGGCCGCGACCTGTGAAATTTCAGTCGCCGGTGCCCGGGATCCAACCGGTGCCTGCGAGCGGCACGCGCGCCATCGCCGCAGCTTCGACGGTGAGCGCGACGAGGTCTTCCGGCTCGAGATTGTGCACGTGCGACTTGCCGCACGCGCGTGCGAGCGTCTGGCACTCGAGCGTCATGCAGCGGAGGTAGTTGGCGAGGCGACGACCGCCGAGCTCGGGATCGAACCGCGCGGCGAGCTCGGCCTCCTGCGTGGAGATGCCCGCCGGGTCGCGGCCGGCCTGCCAGTCGTCGTAGTAGCCCGCCGAGCTGCCGATGCGCTCGTACTCGGGTTCCAGCTCCGGCGCGTTGTCACCCAGCGCGATCAGGGCGGCGACGCCGATCGAGACGGCGTCCGCGCCGAGCGCGAGGGCCTTGGCGACGTCGGCGCCGGAGCGGATGCCACCGGAGACGATCAGCTGCACCGTGCGGTGCATGTCGAGCTCCTGCAGCGCCTCGACCGCCAGCCGCACGGCCGGTAGCGTGGGGATGCCGACGTGCTCGATGAACACGTCCTGGGTCGCGGCCGTGCCGCCCTGCATGCCGTCCACGACCACGACGTCGGCGCCCGCCTTGACGGCCAGGGCCACGTCGTAGTACGTGCGCGTCGCCCCGACCTTGACGAAGATCGGCTTCTGCCAGTCGGTCAGCTCGCGCAGCTCGCCGATCTTGATCTCGAGGTCGTCCGGCCCGTTCCAGTCGGGGTGGCGGCACGCGCTGCGCTGATCGATGCCCTTGGGCAGCGTGCGCATCTCGGCCACGCGGTCGGAGATCTTGTGCCCCAGGAGCATGCCGCCGCCGCCTGGCTTCGCACCCTGGCCGACGACGACCTCGATCGCGTCGGCGCGTCGCAGGTCGTCGGGGTTCATGCCGTAGCGCGACGGCAGCAACTGGTAGACCAGCAAGCTGGAGTGGCCGCGCTCCTCGGGGGTCATGCCGCCGTCGCCCGTCGTCGTGGATGTGCCGACCTCGCTCGCCCCCCGGCCGAGCGCCTCCTTCGCGGGCGCCGAGAGCGCGCCGAAGCTCATCCCCGCGATCGTGATCGGGATCTTCAGCTCGAGCGGCTTCTCGGCATGGCGCGCGCCCAGCGTGACCGTCGTGTCGCAGCGCTCGCGGTACCCCTCGAGCGGGTAGCGGGACATGCTCGCGCCCAGGAACAGCAGGTCGTCGAAATGGGGCAGGCGGCGCTTCGCACCGAAGCCGCGGATGTCGTAGATGCCTTCGCGCGCGGCCCGCTGGATCTCGGCGATGACGTTGCGGTCGTACAGGTACGACTCGCGCAGGCCCGGGTGCCAGCCCGCCCCGGGGGGAGTCCAGCCGGCCTTGAGCGCCTTCTCCTCCCAGGCCATCAGTACACCCCGGCGTTGTCGATCTTGAATGTGTAGAGCTGCCGCGCCGAGCCGTAGCGGCGGAAGTCCGCCGGCTCGACGTCGTCGATCTCGGCGCGCTCGAGCAGGTCGCGAACCTGCGCCACGTGCTCGTCGCGCATCTCCTTCTCGATGCAGTCGGCGCCGAGACTCGCGACCGCCCCGCGCACGTAGATGCGAGCCTCGTAGAGCGAGTCGCCGAGCGCCTCGCCCGCGTCGCCGCACACGACGAGCGCGCCGGCCTGCGCCATGAACATCGAGTTGCCGCCGACCGAGCCGCGCACCACGATCTCGCCGCCCTTCAGCGAGATGCCGCAGCGCAGCGACGTGTCGCCGCGCACGACCACCAGTCCGCCGTGAGCGGTGGCGGCGCAGTACTGGCTGGCGCTGCCGTCGACGACGACGAGCCCGCTCATCATGTTCTCGGCCAGACCCGAGCCCGCGTTGCCGTGCACACGCACGGTCGCGAGCTTGTTCATGCCGGCGCAGTAGTAGCCGACGTGCCCGTCGATCTCGACCTCGATCTCGGCGTCGATGCCGCAGGCGACGGCGTGCGCGCCGCTCGGGTTGGTCACGAGGACGCGCGACCCGCTGGTGCCGGCGAGGTCGTGGAGGTGTTGGTTGAGGGCCCGCAGCGGCGTGGCGGCGAGGTCGAACGCCTCGACCGCGGTGGTCATGCCACGCGCTCCCGCTCCCAGACGTACACGCGCGCAGGCTCGGGCTCCCACGAGCGCGCGTCGTCCGCTCCGGGCAGAACGGCGATCGCACGGTACTCGGAGGCCATCGCGACCCATTCGTCGGTCTCCGCCATGACGGCCGGCTTGCACGCGATCGGGTCGCGCATGACAGCGAACCCATCGCGCGTGCCGACGGCGAACGTGTAGAAGCCGTCGAGGTCGTCGAGGCAGCCCTCGAGCGCCTGCTGCAGGCCGGCGCCCTCCCGCAGCCGCCAGGCGAGGTAGCCGGCGGCGACCTCCGTGTCGTTCTCGCTGACGAAGCGGATGCCCTCGCGCCGCAGGCTCTCGCGCAGGCGGTTGTGGTTCGAGAGCGACCCGTTGTGCACGAGGCAGAGATCCTCGCCGGTCGAGAACGGATGCGAGCCCTCCGTCGTGACCCTGCTCTCGGTCGCCATGCGCGTGTGGCCGATCGCATGCGTCCCGCGCACGTCTCCGAGTGCGAAGAGCTCGGCAAAGCGCTCGGGACGGCCGGTCTCCTTGTAGATCTCGATGACCTCGCCGGCGCTCATGACGCGCAGGTCGGGCCGGTGCTCCTCCGCGCGCGCCTGGGCGTCGGCCGGCGCGCAGGGAAGCGTGAAGAGCGCGTGGTTGTGCCGGACCCCTGGGCCGCCCGTCGCTCCGATCTGATGGCCGACAGCGCCCCAGTCCTCATGCGCCGAGGGCGAGCACAGCACGAGCTTGGCGTGCCCGTGCGCCACGGGGTCGCGATAGACCGCGACGCCGGCCGAATCGGGCCCGCGATCGCTCATCTGACGCAGCATCGCTGCGAGGTGCTCGCCCAGGCGATCCTCGATCGCAGGCGACTTTGCGAACAGGCCGACGATTCCGCACATGGGCTCGCGTCACCCCTCGGTGGTTGGCCCGGGCAACCTACCGGATGCAACGACCCCTGGCAACCCACAGGAATCTTCCATTCCTCACAGGAAACAGCGCTGCCACCACAGACCCGCGCTGTGCGCTGCCGCGCGGAGGCGGCTGCCGGAGGCTCAGCGCTCGTCCGCTGGGCGCGAGATGAACGCCAGCATGCGGATCGGGAGGCGCACCAGTTC
>CAWJTT010000053.1:0-41043 GCA_963845865.1 uncultured Actinomycetes bacterium | reverse complement strand
ACCACGGTAGAACCACGGGACCCCGCCGCGGTCTCGGATTTGGCTTGTCTAAAGGGGTGAGAGACGGGATTCGAACCCGCGACCTCCCGGACCACAACCGGGGGCTCTAACCGACTGAGCTACTCTCACCATGTGCCGCTGGCCGCGTCGCGGGGCCATCGACCGGCACCAGTCTAGTTGACCGGCCGCGGCTGCCGGCGATGCCTGTTGACGGCCGTGGCACGCTTCCTGCATGCCGAGCGTGCTCGTGGTCGAGGACGACGGCGTGATCGCACGCGCCATCGCCGCGCATCTGCGCCACGCCGGCCTCGACGTCGTGCTGGCCGAGGATGGCGACAAGGGCCTGCGCAAGCTGCGCTACGAGAACCACGACGTGGCGGTCGTCGACCTGATGCTGCCGGGCGTGGACGGCTGGGCGCTGACGCAGGAAGCGCGCCGTGAGGGCATCACCACGCCGATCCTGATCGTCTCGGCACGCAGTTCCGAGCACGACAAGGTGCATGCACTCGAGATCGGCGCCGACGACTACCTCGCCAAGCCCTTCGGGATGCGCGAGCTCGTCGCTCGCGTCCAGGCGCTGCTGCGACGCACGCGTTCCGGGGACCAGAGCGAGTCGCTCGATGCCATCACCGCTCCGGGGCTCCTCATCGATCCTGCCGGGCGGCGGGCCTTCTTGCTCGACGGGGTCGGCCGCCGGGTCGACGCGGAGCTCACGCCAACCGAGTTCCGGCTGTTGCTCGCGCTGGCGCGCCAGCCTGGCCGGGTGCTCGACCGCGACGAGCTGCAGCAGCGCGTCTGGAACGTCCCCTACCGCTCGCGCGACCGCTCGGTGGACGTGTGCGTCCGCAAGCTGCGGGAGAAGCTCGACCGCCGCTCCGCGTACTCCTACATCCAGACGCAGTACGCCGTCGGCTACCGGTTCGACCCTACGCCGCACGAAGCCGAGTAGGCCGTTCTCGCCCGCAAGCCGTGCGGCGCGCGGAGCGGTATCCTCGGGACATGGCAACCGTGACAGCCGCCCCGCTTCGCATCGAGGATGCCGCCGGTGTCCGCACGCTGGTGCTCAACCGGCCCGAGCGCCGCAACGCGCTCTCGCTCGCGCTGCTGCGCGACCTGCTCACCGCACTCGCCGACACTGCGGCTGATCTCTCGGTGCACGCGGTCGTCGTGCGCGGCGAGGGGCCGGCGTTCTGCGCGGGCCACGACCTTTCGGAGATGACCGGCTGCTCGCTGCCGACCGCGCGCGAGCTGTTCGACACCTGCAGCGCGCTGATGATGGCTATCCACCGCCTACCGCAGCCCGTGATCGCGCAGGTGCACGGAGTCGCCACAGCAGCCGGGTGCCAGCTCGTCGCTGCCTGCGATCTCGCGGTCGCGAGCGAGGATGCCCGATTCGCGACTCCCGGCGTCCGGATCGGCCTGTTCTGCTCGACGCCCATGGTCGAGGTCTCGCGCGCCGTGGGCCGCAAGCGGGCGCTCGAGATGCTGCTCACGGGCGAGCTGATCGACGCCCGGACTGCGGCCGACTGGGGACTCGTCAACCACGTCGTGCCACGTGATCAGCTCGGCCAGGCGACGCTCGAGCTTGCCGGTCGCATCACGAGCGCGAGCTCGCACACGCTCGCAGTCGGCAAGGTGGCGTTCTACGAGCAGCTCGACCGCGCCCTGCC
This sequence comes from uncultured Actinomycetes bacterium, assembly GCA_963845865.1. Taxonomy (GTDB): domain Bacteria; phylum Actinomycetota; class Thermoleophilia; order Gaiellales; family JALYLC01; genus JALYLC01. The sequence goes on along the minus strand of CAWJTT010000053.1, from coordinate 39,373 downwards.
GGAGGCGTACGAGCATGCGAGCGACGTCATGGCGGCCAACGCCGTCGCGCCCGACGCTCGTGAAGGCATCGACGCGTTCCTGAGCAAGCGAGAGCCGCGCTGGCGCGGTCGCGAGGCCTAAAGAACTGGTTCTCAGCCGCCCTAAGAGGTTCTAATCCTCGCGCAGGAAGGACGGCACGTCGAGGATGTCCGACGGGACGTCGAACAGCTGCGACGACGATTCTTCGCGCTCGCCAGGCCGCTCTCGGCGAATCACGGTGGGGGCGCCGCGCTCGAAGCCCGTCGCGATCACGGTCACGCGCACGTGCTCGCCCATGGCGTCATCGACGACCGCGCCGAAGATGATGTTGGCGTTCTGATCGGCCGCTCCCTGCACGATCTTCGCGGCCTCGTCGACCTCGAACAGCCCGAGGTCGCTGGGGCCCGTGATGTTGAGCAGCATGCCGCGCGCGCCCTCCACACTCGATTCGAGCAGGGGCGACGAGATGGCGGCGCGGGCGGCCTCGGCGGCGCGGTTCTCGCCCGCCGCGGCACCGATGCCCATCAGCGCAGTGCCGGTGTTGCGCATTACGGTGCGCACGTCGGCGAAGTCGAGGTTGATCAGGCCCGGCACCGTGATCAGGTCCGTGATGCCCTGAACGCCCTGACGCAGCACGTCGTCGGCGACGCGGAACGCCTCCATGATCGGCGTCGACGGGCTCACGACCTGCAGCAGGCGATCATTCGGGATGACGAGCAGTGTGTCGACCTTCGCCGACAGATCGTCGATGCCCTCCTCGGCCTGCTCGGCGCGCTTCTTGCCCTCGAAGCCGAACGGTCGAGTCACGACGCCGACCGTGAGCGCACCGAGCTCGCGAGCGAGCTCCGCGATCACGGGGGCGGCGCCCGTCCCGGTGCCGCCGCCCTCGCCGGCGGTGACGAAGACCATGTCCGCGCCCTTGAGCGCTTCCTTGAGCTGGTCGCGGCTCTCGATCGCCGCCTCGCGGCCGACCTCTGGGTTCGCACCGGCTCCGAGGCCGCGCGTGACCTTCTGACCGACCGCGATCTTGACGTCGGCGTCCGTCATCAGGAGCGCCTGGGCATCGGTGTTCACGGCGATGAACTCGACGCCGCGCAGACCGCTGTCGACCATGCGGTTGACGGCGTTGGTGCCACCGCCGCCGACTCCGACAACTTTGATGACCGCGAGATACGACCCGCCGGTCTCCTTCATCGACACCGATTCACCCTCTCTCGGACAACTCAGACGGCGACGCCGCGTCGAGGGCGACGAGTCCGCTGTTCACGATACAGGAACGTGTCATCCGCATGCCTGTGAGCATGATGCGCCATTCTGCGCGGTTTGGGGGGCATTCTCGCGCGTTTTGCGCTGCTCACCGAGCCCCGCAGTGGGCGCATATCCGCCACGTGGCATGACAGCCGGCCGCGCCGGCGCCGAGACGTCGGCGTACACGAGTTGCGCCCGATCGGCGGTCGTCGGGTAGCGGCGCAGCACCCAGGCAGCCGCACGCAGCTTGTCCTGCAGCTGCAGCGGCGGGCCGAGCACGATGTCGAGGCCGCCGCGCAGGCGCATGACGATGCCGCGCTCCGGGTCCATCTTCACGTTCGCGACGCGGGCGCTGAAGTCGCGCGGGCGCGCCGCGAGCGCATCGAGGGCAGCCTGCGCAGACACGGAGTGGATCGCGCTTCCCGGCACCGGGCGCTCGCGCTTCGTCCAGACGCGCGGAAGCACCGGCACGGCCTCTTGCCGCTCGAACACGCGTACCACGCGGCCGCTCGCCGCGAGCAGTCCGCGATAGCCGCCCGCCCCCACGGCCAGCGCCACGGCCCGCTCGGGGACGATCCGGATGCGCAGCGTGTGCGGGAAGTCGCGGTCGACGCTCGCGAGCCGGATGGTCGGCACCTGCTCGATCTCGCCGGCGACGCGCGCAGGCGAGAGCGCCAGCAGAGAGCGCCCCGCCGCGGCCCGTGCGACGGCATCTCGCACGGCCACGCGCTCGCTCTCGGTGCCGCCGCGCACCGCAACGCTGCGCAGCTGGAACATCCCGGAGCCCTTGACCCACAGGTAACCGAGCTCCACGACCCCGGCACTGAGGGCACAGATCGCAGCGGCCGCGATCACGGCAGCGAGCCGGCGGCGTCGAAGAACGTTGGCGGAGAGCTGCACGCGCCCCGATTCGGCGCCTCCGCATCGGCTCCTGCCACCCGGATGGGTGGGTCAAGCCAGGGTGATGGGGCCGATCAGCTCCACTTCGTGCTCCAGCTCGACGTCGAAACGCTCGCGCACGCACCGACGGGCGAGGGAGACGAGCTCCGCGACATCCGCCGAGCGTGCACCGCCGGTGTTCTCGATGAAATTCGCATGCACGCGGGAGATGCAGGCGCCTCCGATGGCGTGTCCCTTGAGGCCACAGGCCTCGATGAGGGCTCCGGCGCCGGGACCCTCGTCGGGATTCTTGAAGACCGAGCCGAACGTGCGCGCCTTGCGCGGCTGGCTGTCGCTGCGGCGGCGCTGAAGCTCGCGCACCCGCGCGGCGATCTCCTCCCGCACCCCCGGAGCGAGCCGCAACACCGCTCGGGCGACGACCTCGGAGTTGCGCACGTTCGAATGCCGGTAGCTGAGCTCGAGCTCGCGCGGGCCGCCTGTGCGCGCACCGCGCGCCGAGACGACGTCGGCCGACGCCAGGACGTCGCGGATCTCGCTCCCGTATGCGCCCGCGTTCATGCGCACGGCACCGCCCACGGTGCCGGGGATGGCACAGCCGAACTCGATGCCCTCGAGCGCGGCTTCCGTGCACCGGCGGACGACGGCCGCCAGCGATGCACCACCGCCGCAGCGCACGCTCGCGCGCTCGATCTCGATCGCCGCGAGCGCCCCCTCGAGACGCACCGCAACGCCGTCGTACCCCTCGTCGGCCACGAGCAGGTTGGAGCCCAGGCCGATCACGGCGACGTGCATCCCCTCTTCGGCGGCCCAGGCGAGGATCGCCGTGAGCTCGGAGTCCGAGCCCGGCCGTGCCAGGAAGCGCGCCGGCCCCCCGGTCCCGATCGTCGTCAGGCGCGCGAGGGGCGCATCGGCCTCCACCCCGGGCGGCGGCGCGCTCACGCCAGCCGCTCGCGCACCAGCTCGAGCACGCTGTCGACGGGCCCGGCTCCGAGCGTCAGGACGAGGTCGCCAGGACGCGCAGTGCGCGCGATCCATGCGGCCGCGTCCTCGTAGGCCGGCGTCCAGGCGACTGGAAAGGCGGCGTCCTGACGATGGGCGCTCTGCACGACGAGCTCACCGGTCACGTCTGCCTCGGCCGCGCCACGCGCCACGTACACGTCGCACACGCACGCTGCGTCGGCGAGGCGAAGGGCCTCGGCGAAGCCGTCGGCGAACATGCGCGTTCGCCACGGCATGTGCGGCTGGAAGCAGGCCAGCAGGCGGCCGGGGGCGGCCTCGCCACGCGCCGCCGTGAGCGTCGCGGCGAGCTCGCTCGGGTGGTGGGCATAGTCGTCGACGAGGCGGATGCCGGCCACCTCCCCCTTGCGCTCGTAGCGACGGGCAGCACCGCGGAAGGCCGCAAGGGGCGCCGCTGCGCGCTCGGGGCTGATCCCGGCCCAGTCGAGCATGGCGAGCGCAGCGGCGGCATTGAGGGCGTTGTGCGCGCCCGGCATCCCCACTCGCAGCGCCAACTCGGCGCGACCCGGGCTCGCGAGCAGGAAGCGCGTGCCCTCGCCGTCAGGAGCGACATCGAGTGCGCGCCAGCCCTCTCCCGGGCCGGAACCGAAGCGGCGAAGCTCGGCGGGGGTGGGATAGTCGAGCGAGTCGTGCAGTACGAGCGCGCCCTCCGGGGGGAGCTCGGAGACCCAGCCGCGGAAGAGCGCGTGGAGGTCGTCGAGCGAGCGCGAAGTGATCGTGGTGGTCGAGCTCCGCGTTGAGTACGACGGCCGCGCGCGGCCGTAGCCGCGCGAGCGACCCATCCGATTCGTCGGCCTCGGCCACCACGTGCCGGCCGCGGCCCACGCGCGCGTTGGATCCGAGCTGCGGCACCGTGCCGCCGATCAGGAACGTCGGCTCCTCGCCGCACCGCTCGAGCACGTAGGCGATCAGCGCGCTGGTGCTCGTCTTGCCATGCGCACCGGCCACGCAGATCCCGTCCCCGGAGGACACGATCTCGGCCAGCACATCCGCTCGGTGGCGCACGCGCAGGCCGCGGCGGCGCGCCGAGACGAGCTCCGACTCGTCTTCGGCCACGGCGCTCGAGACGATCACCTCCATGTCCTCGTGAAGGTGGGCGGGATCGTGTCCCTGGCGCGCATCGATGCCCTGGGCACGCAGCTCGTCGAGCTCCGCGGCCGAGCGATCGCACCCCGACACCGTTCGGCCGTGGCCGCAGAGCACGCGGGCGATGCCCGACATGCCGGCGCCGCCGACGCCGATCAGATGCACCTCGGCGCTCACCGGCGACGCTCCGCAAGTCGCAGCAGCTCTCGCGCGACCGCGCCGGCGGCATCGGGCCGGGCAGAGCGGAGCATTCCGTCGCGCATGCCCTGGAGCCGCGCCGGCGCGGCGCGCAGATCGGCGACGCGCGCCCGCAACACGTTGCCGTCGAGCGACGCGTCGTCGACGATCACTGCTCCGCCGGCCGCGGCGAAATGCTCCGCATTCGCTCGCTGATGGTCGCCCGTGGCATGCGGATAGGGTACGAGCAGCCCGGCCAGGCCGGCCGCCGCCATCTCCCACACCGTGCCGCCGGCGCGGCTCACGCCGAGATCGGCGGCCGCCAGCACGAGCCAGAAGCGATCGGTCGCGGCGATGGCGCGGTAGCGCTCCGGAGGGGCCGCGACCGCCTCGACAACTCGCTCGTGGTCGCGCGTGCCCGTGACGTGCACGACGATGCCGTCCTCGAGCCCGTTGGCCCCGTAGGCCGCGACGCACGCGTCGTTGATGCGGCGCGCGCCGGCGAGCGCTCCGAAGACGGCGAGCACGAAGGAGTCCTGTGGCAGCCCGAGTTCCTCACGCGCCTGCGCACGGGTCGTCTCGAAGTAGGCGCGCGCGACCGGACGTCCCACCACCTCGTACTTCGGCGACTCCCTGCCCGGCAGGTCGTAGGCCAGGAACACGCGATCGGCCAGCGGCGCGGCCAAGCGGTTTGCGAGGCCGAGGTGCGCATCCGCCTCGGTGAGCACGCGCGGGATCCGGAGCGCGCTGGCCGCAAGCAACATCGGGCCGGCCACGAATCCCCCGCCGCCGAGCACTGCATGCGGCCGGCGGCGGCGGAGGATGCGCGCACACGCCGCAGGGGCCGCGATGTCCAGCGCGAGCGCGCGCGCGAGTCGCGGCGAGAGCGAGCGGGGCAGCCCCTGCACGCGGAAGGAGTCGAACGCGTACCCGGCTGCCGGTACGAGCTGCGCTTCGGCGCGATCGGGCGTGCCCGCGAACGTCACCTCGGCCGTGGCGCGCGTGAGCTCCTCGGCCACGGCCAGCGCGGGCATGACGTGGCCGGCCGTCCCTCCGGCCGCGATCAGGACGCGCGGAGGCGTCACATCGCCCGGCGGCGCCGCGCGCGCGCAGCGCCCGCGGGGGCCGGGCGTGCTGCCGCCTGTGGACGCGCCGCCGCGCGGCGTCGCGGGGCCGGCTTGCGCGACGACCCGCGCGCGGGCTCGGGCACCGCCAGCGCCTGCCCGCCGTAGGTGCCGACCGACAGCACGAGGCCGATCGCGGCGAGCGTCGCGATGAGGCTGGTGCCGCCGTAGGAGATGAGCGGCACGGGAACGCCCGTGAACGGCAGCACGCCGAGCGTTCCGCCGATGTTGAGCAGCGCCTGCCCGACGATCAGCGTCGTCAGGCCGGCCGCCAGCAACTTGCCGAACGGGTCCTTGGCGCGCAGCGCGACGCTGTAGCCACACCAGGCCAGCAGCCCGAAGGCGACCAGGAGCCCGAGCACCCCGATCAGGCCGAGCTCCTCGCCGACGATCGGCACGATCATGTCGGTATGCGCCTCGGGCAGGTAGCTGAGCTTCGTCACGCTCTGGCCGAGGCCGACGCCGAACAGGCCGCCCGTGCCGAACGCGAGCTGGGCCTCGTGCAACTGGTAGCCCGCGGCGACCGTCACGTCACTCGGGTGCAGGAACGCGGTCAGCCGCTGGGTGCGGTATGGCTCGGCGGCGATCATGGCCCCGGCCACGGCAACCGCCGCGAGCCCGAGCCGCGCGAGGGCACCGGCCGCAGCGCCGCTTGCGATCAGCACGGCGGCGCCGGCCAGCCCGAGGGCGATGGCCGAGCCGAGGTCGCTCACCACGACCAGGCCGCAGAGCACGGCTGCGGCGGCGCCGACCGGGCGCATGGCCTCGCGCCAGTCGCGCGGCGCCTGCCGGCGAGTCGAGAGCACGGCCGCGCCGAACACGCAGAGGGCGACCTTGGCCAGCTCCGAGGGCTGCAGAGTGAAGCCCCCGGGCAGGCTCAGCCAGCGCTGCGCGCCGTTGCGCTGAACGCCGGCCGCGAGCACGAGCACGAGCAGCAGGGCGGCGACCACGAGCATGCTCGGCGCGAGCGCGGCGGTGTGCCGATAGTCCCGCCGGGCGAGCACCCAGAGCGCACCGAGGCCGATCGCGGCGTAGACCGCATGGTGCTCGAGCAGTGCCGGCGAGGCCGAGGCCGAGTAGACCATGACGACGCCGAAGGCCACGAGTGCCATCGCCACGATCACGAGCAGCTGCTCGGCGCCGCGCGCCTCGGGGCGCGAGCGACTCACGTGAGCGCCTCCACGAGTGCGCGGAAGCGCTCACCACGCTCCTCGTAATCCCTGAACTGGTCGTACGACGCACAGGCCGGGGAGAGCAGCACGACGTCGCCGTCGCAGGCAACCGAGGCGGCGATCCGGAGGGCGCGCTCCAGGGTGCCGCCGTCGACCAGCTCGATGCCGCGGCCGGTGAGCGCCCGGCGCAGCTCGGGCGCCGCCTCGCCGATCAGGTAGACGGCGCTGGCCGCATGCGCGAGCGGTTCGGCGAGCGGTCCGAAATCGGTGCCCTTGAGCGAGCCGCCGAGGATCACGTGCAGCGGCGCGTCGAACGACGCGAGTGCCTGCAGCGTCGCCTCGACATTGGTCGCCTTGGAGTCGTTCACGTAGCGCACGCCGTGGAGCTCGCGGATCTGCTCGAGCCGGTGCGGCGGGGCCGCGAAGTCCCGCAGCGCAGCAGCGGCGCCCGCCTCGTCGGCGCCCAGCGCGCGTATGACGGCGATCGCGCAGGCCGTATTGGCCCGGTTGTGGGGCCCGCGCAGGTGCGAGGCCGCGAAGGCCTCCTCGAACGGCTCGAGCTCCGTCCCCGAGACGCGCACCCTGCGGCCGTGGCCGGGCAGGTCGGCGTCGTCCAGCGCAGCGACGAAGGCGTCGTCGACGCACAGGATGGCGGTGTCGCGCTCGCGCTGGCGCTCGAAGACGCGCAGCTTGGAGGCCGCATAGGGCTCGAACGAGCCATGCCGGTCGAGGTGATCGGGCGTGACATTGAGAAGGACGCCGGCATCGGCGCGGAATCGCTCGACGCCCTCGAGCTGGAAGCTCGAGAGCTCGCACACGATCACCCGGCCCGGCTCGATGCGACCGGCCAGCGTCGAGAGCGCCGTGCCGACGTTGCCCGCGCTCGCGCAGGGCAGGCCTCCGCCCTCGAGCAGTGCGGCCGTCAGCAGCGTGGTCGTGGTCTTGCCGTTCGTTCCGGTGATGCCGACGATCGGATTGCGCTCCTCGAGCAGGCGATAGGCGAGCTCCACCTCGGCCCACACGGGGATGCCGGCCGAGCGTGCGGCCTGGACGATCGCGGCTTCTTCCGGGACGCCGGGGCTCTTGACGAGCAGATCGGCACCCGTGAGCAGCTCGGGATCGTCGCGGCCGGGCACCGCTTCGACGCCTGGCGGCGCCTCCCCTGCATCCGCGCGGCGATCGGCGAGCAGGACGTGCAGGTGCGGGGCACAGCGCCGGAGCGCCTCCGCCGCCGCGATGCCGGAGCGGACCGCCCCGAGCACGACGGCGCGGCGCGCGCCGGCGAGCACGGCATCCATCAGGAGTACTGGTCGAACCGCAGGTACGCGAGCACGAACGCGGACCCCGCGAGCAGCGCAGCGATGATCCAGAAGCGCACGATGATCGTCGTCTCCGACCAGGCCTTCATCTCGAAGTGGTGGTGGATCGGCGCCATCAGGAAGATGCGCCGCCCGTAGCGGCGGAACGACACGACCTGGATGATCACCGAGAGCGCCTCCACGACGAAGACGCCGGCGATGATCGGCAGCAGCAGCTCGGTCTTCGTGAGCACCGCCAGCGCGCCCAGTGCGCCGCCCAGGCCGAGCGAACCCGTGTCGCCCATGAAGACCTGCGCGGGGAAGCTGTTGTACCAGAGGAAGCCGATGCAGCAGCCGAGCATGGCGGCGGCGAACACCGCCAGATCGAGCCGCGACGCATCACCGCGCGCGCCCACGTAGAGGCAGCTCGAGCTGTCCGTCACGCAGGGCGTGCGCGAGAGCTGCCAGCCGATCGTCGCGAGAGCCGTGTAGGCGAGAAACGCGATCGCGCTCGTCCCCGCGGCCAGGCCGTCGAGTCCGTCCGTGAGGTTGACCGCGCTGGTCGAGCCCGCGAGCACGAGGAAGACGACGACGTACCAGCCCCAGCCGAGGTCGATGTGCGTGTCGATCAGCGGCAGATACAGGCGCGTCGAGAGGCCCTCGTGGTGCGCCACGTATCCGAGCACGGCCGAGACCGGCACGAGCAGCGCGAGCTTGTAGCGACCGGACAGCCCGAGCGAGCGCTTGTTGGAGATCTTGGCGTAGTCGTCGACGAAGCCGATGGCAGCACACGCGACGGTGACGCCCAGCACCGTCAGGGCCTGGGCGCTGCGCTCGGTGAAGATGAGGAACGAGAGCGCGCCCATCGTCAGGATCAGGAGGCCGCCCATGGTCGGCGTGCCTTGCTTGACGCGATGGCCGGCCGGCCCCTCCTCGCGGATGTTCTGGCCGAGCGAGCGCTCGCGCAGGAACGAGATGAACGCGCCGCCGCAGAGCACTGTCAGGAACGTGGCCAGCACGCCCGCGCCGAGCACGTGGGTCACAGAGCAGCCTCGGCGAGCCGCTCGACGCCGGCCGAGCGCGAGCCCTTGAGCAGCACGCAATCGCCAGGCAGCAGCACGCGAGCGAGCAGGCCGGCCGCCTCGCCGACGTCGGCTGCCCAGTGCCATTCGCAGCCGTCGGCCGCCGTTGCGTAGGCCTCGGCGAGCTCCCCGACGCCGATCACGACGTCGATGCCGAGGCTGGCGCAGGCGCGGCCGACCTCGGCGTGCCAGCGCGGTGCATCGGCGCCGAGCTCGGCCATGTGGCCGAGCACCGCCACCGTGCGCGCCCCTCCGGCCCGCTCGACGAGGGCGGCGAGCGCGCTCTCGACCGACGCGGGATTGGCGTTGTAGGCGTCGTTGACCAGGACGCCGCCGTGCCGCCGCTCGAACTCCTGCCCGCGCAGGGGCGAGAGCTCGATCTCAACCGCGCCTGCGCCCAGACCCCCCGGCGGCAGGCCCGCGCGGACATACGCCGCCGCGGCGGCGGCGAGGTTCGCCGCGTGATGCGCCGCGCGCACCGGGACGACCAGCTCGACGCGCTCGCCGAGCACGTCCAGCACCGCGCGCGTCCCGCCCACGTCCGGTTCCCAGGTCAGGCAACGCACATCCCCGGCGGGCTCGCCGAACGTGGTCGTGCGCAGGTCTCCCCGCCGATAGGGCGCAAGCAGCGGCTCGCAGACGGGCACGACGGCCTCGCCGTCGGCGGGCAGCGCCGCCAGCAGCGAGGCCTCCTCGCGCGCGACGCCCTCGAGGTCGCCCAGGAATTCCAGATGCTCGGGTGCGATGTTCGTGACCACGCCGATGTCGGGCTCGGCGATCGCGGCGAGATCGGCCAGCTCGCCGATCTCGCTGGTGCCGAGCTCGCAGACGCACAGCGTCGTGCCCCGGCTCGAGCCGGAACAACGTCAGCGGCAGGCCAAGGCGGTTGTTGTGGTTGCGATGGGTTGCGAGTGTCGGCACGTGCGGAGCGCAGAGCGCGGCGAGCATGTCCTTCGTGGACGTCTTGCCATTCGATCCGGCGATGCCGATCACCTTCCCGCCCCACGCACGACGCACCTGACGGGCGACGGCCCCGAGCGCCCTCAGCGGCTCGTCGGCCTCCAGTACGCAGACCCCTTCGAGGGGCCGCGAGCGACCCGCCCGGCAAAGCACGGCGACGGCTCCGGCGGCCACGACCTCGTCCAGGAAGTCGTGCCCGTCGGCTCGCTGGCCCTCGAGCGCGCAGAACAACGCTCCCGGCCCCGCGCAGCGCGAGTCGCTGACAACGCTCGAGATGCGAGTCGACGGGTCGCCGCTGAGCAGTCGCGTCCCTTCGAGCGCCCCCGCCTCGAGTGGGATCATCCGCCGACCCCGAGCAGCTCCAGGGCAACGCTGCGGTCGTCGAACGGCTCGACGACGCCTCCGATGTCCTGGCCCTGCTCGTGGCCCTTGCCGAGGATGAGGACGAGGTCGCCGCCCTCCGCATCCGCCAGGGCGCGCGCGATCGCGCGCCTGCGATCGTGCTCCACGAGCGCGTCGGAGGCGCGCTCGATCCCGGTCAGGATCTGCTCGGCTATCAGCGCGTTCGATTCCGAGCGCGGGTTGTCGCTCGTGACGTAGAGACGGTCGGCACCCGCTTCGGCAGCCGCGCCCATCAACGGGCGCTTGGCCTGGTCGCGGTCACCGCCGGCCCCGAACACGCACAGCAGCCGGCCACTCGTGAGCGGCCTCGCCGATGCCAGCACCGCGGCGATGCCGGCCGGGGTGTGCGCGTAGTCGACGATCACGCCGAAGCCCTGGCCGCCCTCGACCGGCTCGAAGCGGCCGGGCGGGGCGCCGGTCGTCGCCACGGCGTGCTCGATGGCTCCCAGCGGGACCTCGAGCAGCAGGGCGAGCGTCACGGCGCAGAGCACGTTGTCGATGTTGAAGCGCCCGCGCAGGCGCGGCTCGAGCGAGAGCGCGCCCTGCGGCGTGCGCACGAACAACTCCGTGCGGTCGGCGCGCAGCTCGTAGGCCTCGCAGCGGACGTCCGCCGAGGGCGACTCGACGCCGAAGCGCAGCTCGGCATCGAGACGACCGACGCGGGCGTCGTCGGCATTGACGGCGCGCGGGCAGCGGCCGTCGAAGAGCGAGGCCTTGACGGCGAAGTACTCCTCGAGGTCGCCGTGGAAATCGAGGTGGTCCTGCGAGAGGTTCGTGAAGCCGACTGCGGCAAACTGGGTCGCCACGAGCCGCCGCTGCGCGACCGCGATCGACGACGCTTCCATCGCACAGGCCTGGTCGCCCGCCTCGATCATGGAACGCAGCGCACGCTGGAGATCGGGCGCCTCCGGCGTCGTCAGGCCCGCAGCCTCACGGCGCCCGCCGATGCGCCGCTCCACGGTGCCGAGCAGGCCGCAGGGGCGCTGCGCGGCGTCCAGCATCGCCGCGAGCAGGATCGTCGTGGTCGTCTTGCCGTTCGTGCCCGTGACGCCGACGACCTCGAGCTCGCGGCTCGGCTGCCCGTACAGCGCCGCGGCGAGCTGCGCCATACCGGCGCGTGCGTCGTCCGTCACCACCTGCGGCACGCCGAGATCGGATAGCTCGCGCTCGACGAGCAGCGCGACCGCGCCGTTGGCGACGGCGGCGGGCGCGAAGTCGTGACCGTCCGCATTGCCTCCGGGCAGGCAGCAGAACAGCGACCCGGGCCCGCAGCGCTCCGAGCGGTAGGCGATATCGACGACGTCGACGCCTGCCGTCGCGCCGATCACACGCGAGGCGACGCCTGCCTCCCTGCTCAGCGCGGCGAGCTCCACGGGGGCGGAAGTCTAATGGCTGAGGTGCCCACGACCAGCCCCTCGAGCGGCCAGGTCAGAGCTGCCAGGGCCGATCGGGCTTGATCTGCAGCACCTGCAGGATCCCCTGCGCGATGCTCCTGAAGGCCGGCGCCGCGACGTAGCCTCCCTCCAGGTCGTACTGGTTGTCAGAGTGCGGCTCGTCGACCATGACGAGGGCGACGAAGCGCGGGTGCTTGGCCGGCGCGAACCCCACGAACGAGGTCTGGTACTCGCAGTGGCCCTTGTAGGGATCGCAGTAGTTCCCGTGCTTGGCGTCGAACTTCGGCGTCGTGCCGGTCTTGCCGGCGACGCTGTAGCCCTGGATGTGCGCGAACGTGCCGGTGCCGTAGTCGACGACGTCGGTCAGCATTCCGCGCAGCTCCCTGGCCACATGGGAGGAAACGAGCTGGCGCCTGGTCAAGCCGGTCACCGGCTTGCCGCCGATGGCCGCGGTGACGTGCGGCTGGATCCACGTGCCGCCATTGGCCACCGAGGCATAGAGGGCCGCCATCTGCAGCGGCGTGACCGCAATGCCCTCGCCGATCGGGACGTTGAGGATCGCGGTGCCGTACCACTTGTCGTCGGGAAGCACCCGGCCAGGCAGCTCGCCAGGCAGGTCGACGCCCGTGCGACGGCCGAAGCCGAGCGCCTTGATCCAGCGCTGCAGCCGCGTCTGACCCAGGCGCTTCTCGGCGATCGTGATCGTGCCGACGTTGGAGGAGTGCGCGAGAATCTGGCGCGCCGTCCAGTCCTCGACGGGGTGCGAGTGGGCATCCCTGATCGTCCGCACGAAGTGCGGGTTCTCGAACGTCTTGGTGTACGCGTCGGCCACGCGGAACGGCGTGCTCGGCAGGATCGCTCCCTCCTGCAGCGCGGCCATGAAGGTCACGAGCTTGTAGGTGGATCCGGGTTCGTACAGATCGGTGATCGCACGCAGGCGCCACTCCTCGGGATTGCCGGCGCGATAGCCCGCGGGCGGCACGCCGGGCGCCGCCGCCATGGCGAGGATGCCGCCCGTGTGCGTGTCGAGCACGACTGCCGTCACCGCCTTCGCGTGCCACTTCGCCCGGGTCGAGGCAATCGTCTGCTGCACGAGGCGCTGGATGCGCACGTCGAGTGTGAGCTGCACCGACTTGCCAGGCGCGGGCTCGCGGACGTGGAGGACGCGCGCCCAGTGCGAGTCGCCCGTCGGTCGGTCGTTGACCTTCGAGACCAGCGCCAGGCCGTCGCGAGCGCTGAGCACGCCGTCGCGCGAGCGCTCGACGCCCGAGAGGCCGTCGCCGTTCACCCCGACGACCTGGGCGGCCAGCCCGCCGTTCGGGTAGACGCGGCGCGGCTCCCGCTCGGGCTCGATCGCGCGCGCCTTGACGAGCGGCCCGAGGATCCGATCGGCCTTGATGCGCGTCCAGGTCGACGGGTCGAGACGGCGCGCGACGAAGACGTACTGCGCGCTCCCCCCCATGCGCTTCTCGATCTCGGCGGGCGTGATGCGTGCATAGGTGGAGAGCGCCTGCGCGAATGCCGTCCGGTCGGGGATACGCGAGGGCCAGGCACCCACGGTGACGGCGCGGAACGAGAGCGCGAGCGGCACGCCCGTGCGGTCCACGATCGGACCGCGTGGGGCCCACAGCGGGACCTTGCTGCGCTGTTGCGCCTCGGCGGCGCGCGCGAGCGTCCCGCCGTCCAGCAGCTGCACTTGCACCGCGCGTGCGGCCAGCGCGGCGATACCGACGCAGACGCACGTCAGCAGCATGCGGATCCGCCTGTCCGACCGGCGAGGCCCCGAAGGTCCGCGGGATCGGCGGCCCCTGCCCGAGCTACCGGCCAAGCGAGCCGGTGGAGATCGTTTCGACGGGAGCGAGCACGAGTCCCTGCTTGGCCGCCTTGTCCGCCAGGACCCCCGGAGCGAGCTTGCCTCCGAGGAGCCCGACGAGCTCGCTGTTCGAGCTGATCAGCTGATCGCGCTGGGCTTGCAGGTCGCCGCGCTCGCTGTTCAGCCGCAGGACCGACACCTGCAGCGTGACGATGCCGATGAGCACGGCTGCGCAGGCAACGATCAGGAGCGCCGAGATCACGCCGACGCGGGCGGGCGCGCGCCTGACCGGGCGAGCGCGCGTCGCCCTGCGCGGTGCGGCGACGGCGCTCATGCGGTCACCTCGCGCTGCACGACACGCAGGCGCGCCGATGCCGAGCGCGGGTTGGCCGCGACCTCATCTGCGCTCGGGCGCACCGCCTTGCTGGTCACGAGCCGGAACTCCGGTGTGCGGCCACACCCGCAGACCGGCAGGTCGGGCGGGCAGATACAGCCCTTCGCGGCCTTCACGAAACGCTGCTTCACCATGCGGTCCTCGAGCGAGTGGAAGGCGATCACGGCCAGCCGTCCACCCGGCTCGCACACCTCGAGCGCGCTCTCGAGCCCGTCCCCGAGCTGACCGAGCTCGTCGTTGACGGCGATCCGCAGCGCCTGGAAGACGTGCTTCGCGGGATGGCCGTGCCCGAAGCGCGACGGCGTCGGGATGGCCCGCTTGATGGTGGCGACCAGCTGCAGCGTGCTCTCGAGCGGGGTGTGCGCTCGCTCGCGCACGATCGCGCGGGCGATCTGACGCGAGAAGCGCTCCTCGCCATAGCGGTGGAAGATCTGGGCGAGCTGCCGCTCGTCCCAGCCGTTGACGATCGCCGCGGCGGTGATCTCGTCGCTCGGGTCCATGCGCATGTCGAGCGGCGCGTCGTGCATGTAGCTGAACCCTCGCGCCGGCGCGTCTACCTGCATCGAGGACATGCCGAGATCCATGAGCACGGCTCCGGCCTGGGCACCCTCCTCGACCAGGCGGCGGAGGCAGCTCGCGAAGGGGCCGTGCATCGGGCGGATCTGCACGCCCGTTCCCACCGTCGCGCGCAACGCGTCGACGAACGGCTGCGTGGTCGGGTCACGGTCGATCGCGACGAGCTCGCCGCTGCCCTCGAGCCCGCGAGCAAGCAGGCGGGAATGACCGCCGGCGCCGAAGGTGCAGTCGACGATCAGCTCGCCCGGGTGCACGTCGAGGAGCGAGACGACCTCGCTCGCGAGCACCGGCACATGCGCGTCAGGGCTTGGGCTGGGCAAGACGTTCGGCAACACTCTCGGCGCTCCCTTCGACCTCGGCGAGCTGGCGACGCCAGGCCTCGCGGTCCCAGATCTCCAGCCGGTCCTGCAGACCGGCGATGACGATGTCCTTGCCAAGCTGCGCGTGCTGCAGCAGCGGGGCCGGCAGCGCGACGCGGCCCTGCCTGTCGAGCTCGCCAGGCTGCGCGCCGCCGAAGAGGTAGCGCTGCATCAGGCGGCCCTCCCGCGAGAAGCCATCGAGTCGTGCGTTCTGCTCGGTCACGTACGCATCCCAATCGGCGCGCGGCCAGACCGCGATGCAGCCGTCGAAGCCGCGCGCACAGACGACACCGTCGGCGAAGTGCTCGCGCAGGCGCGCGGGCAGCGTGACGCGGTTCTTGTCATCCAGCCGTTGCTCGAACTCGCCGAGGAGCACACAGGACCCCCGTCCGCGCCGGAATCGGCGCCCGATCTCCCAATGCGCACCACTTTACCCCACCACATCCCACATTGCAACACCAAGATGCGATGTTCGCCCCACCCGTAAGCTGCGGTGCGTGCCGGTGCTGTCGAGGGCGGGTGTGCGGATCGACTACGCGGATGAGGGACAGGGCCGGCCCGTCGTCCTGGTCCACAGCTCCGTCAGCGGCAACCGACAGTGGCGGACGCTCACGGAGGCGCTACGCGATCGCTATCGCGTGCTGGCGGTGAACCTCTACGGCTACGGCGAAACGACGCCCTGGCCCGCGATCGAGCCGCAGTCGCTGACCGCGCAAGCGCAGCTCGTGCTGGCCGTATGCGACGAGGCTACAGGTCCTGTCGACCTCGTCGGGCACTCCTTCGGCGGGTCGGTCGCGCTCAAGAGCGCGCTCCTGCTCGGCGACCGGGTCTCGAGCCTGGTACTGCTGGAGCCCAATCCGTTCCACTTGCTGGAGCAGGCCGGGCACACTGCCGCGTGGCTCGAGACGCAGGCACTGCGCGACGACGTGACCGCCCGTCTCGCCGCCGGTGACCGGGCGCGAGCATCGGAGCGCTTCGCCGACTACTGGCTCGGCGAGGGCACGTGGAGCGCGATGCCGGACGGCCGGCGCGGGGCATTCGCCGAGGCATTGGCGCAGAACCCGTACGAATGGCAGGCGGTCATGAAGGAGGAGACCGCGGTCGAGGACTACGCGGAGGTAGCTGCGCGGACGCTCGTGGTCAGCGATCGGGCCACACGCCGCCCGATCCGCGAGATCGTCGAGATCCTCACGCAGGCATGCCCGCGCTGGTCGTTCCGCTACGTGCCCGAGGGCGGCCACATGGCTCCGCTGACGCGACCCGAGCTCGTGAACCCGATCGTGCGGGAGTTCCTCGACGCGGGCTGAGCGTCAGGTCGCAGTCCGCAGTGGACCGACGTCGGTCAGCGTCTGCAAGCGGTTCTGCGCGTCGAGCGCCGCGACCTTGTACGCCTCCGCGAGCGTCGGGTAGTTGAAGACGGTGCCGACGAGGTAGTCGATCGTCGCGCCGTTGCCCATCGCCACCTGTCCGATGTGCACGAGCTCGGTCGCCCCCGTGCCAAGCACGTGGACGCCCAGGAGCGTGCGATCGTCGAGCGAGACGAGCAGCTTGAGCATGCCGTGGTGGTCGCCCAGGATCTGGCCGCGCGCGAGCTCGCGGTAGCGTGAGATGCCGACCTCGTACGGCACCCCGGCCTCGGTCAACTCCTCCTCGGTCCTGCCGACGAACGAGATCTCGGGGATCGAGTAGATGCCGATCGGAAGGCTGTCGACCATGGCTCCCGTGGGCCGGCCGAGGGCGGCCAGCGCTGCGATCCGTCCCTGTTCCATGGCCGTGGCTGCGAGCGCCGGGAAGCCGATGACATCACCCACGGCGTAGATGCCCTCGACCGACGTGCGGTAAAGCTCATCCACGTGGATCTGGCCACGCGCGTCGCTCTCGACGCCGATCGCCTCGAGGCCGAGCCCGGCGGTCGCGCCCTGGCGTCCGGCCGAATACAGCACCGTCTCGCCCACGATCCGCTTGCCGCTCTTGAGGATGATCAGCGCGCCGCTCTCGTGGCGCTCCACCGCCTCCACCGTCTCGCCGAGCCGGAAGACCACACCCAGATCGCGCAGCGACAGCTGCAGCGCGCGCACGATCTCGGAGTCGCAGAACGGCAGCAACTCTCGCCGCGCGTCGATGACCGTGACCTTCGTGCCCACCGCCGCGAACATCGACGCGTACTCCACCCCGATCACGCCGGCGCCGACGACGACGAGCGACTGCGGGATGTGCGCGAGGTTGAGGATGCCGTCCGAGTCGATGATCGACTCCTCGTCGAACTCGATCGCGGCGGGGCGGGCCGGCCGGCTGCCGGTCGCGATCACGATCGCCCCCGCATCGACGACCTGCCGCCGGCCATCCGCGGCGCTGATCGCGACGGTGTTCGCGTCGACGAACGATGCCGCTCCGTCGAAGATCGTCACGTGGTTGCGCGTGAGCTGATCGCGGATCACGTCCGCCTCGCGAAGGCTGACGTCTGCCGAGCGGGTGCGCAGGTCGTCCATCGTGATGTCTTCCTTGACGCGATGGCTCTGCCCGTAGATCGACCGCTGCATGAAGCCGCTCAGGTAGAGAACCGCCTCGCGCAGCGTCTTGGACGGGATGGTGCCGCTGAAGACGCTGCAGCCCCCAAGCTGCTTGTGCTCCACGATCGCGCTGCGCTTGCCGAGCTTCGCCGCCTGGATCGCTGCCTTCTGGCCCGCAGGGCCGCCGCCGATCGCCAGCAGGTCGAAATGCGCGAAGGGCGCGTCCGGGCCGGCAGAGACGACATTGTTCGCGCTCATGAAGCCCGTAGTGTGGCGGATCTGGCCGGAGGGACTCATGACGGAGTGGTGAACACTCCTGCGGCGCGCGCGCTAGTAGAGCGAGGCAGCGAGGCGTTTGCGTATCGCTGCCGCGAGCGGGTCGGCGTCGCCAAGCTCGGCGAAGGTCCCGATCATCGTGCGCCGGATGCGATCGCGTGTGTCTCCCGACGCCTCCGAGACAGCCTCCAGCAGCGCGCGCAGGCCGGCTTCGTGCTCGCCACGTCCAAGCGCCTCGAGCCCGAGCCGCGCCACCGCCGGGGCCTCCGGATCGTTCGCGAGCTCGCTGCGGGCCAGCAGGCCGTCGGCTTCGCGATCGTGCGCCACCGGACGCAGCAGCTCCAGCGCCTCGGCCTCCCGGCCGTCCGCGAGCAGGATGCGTGCGAGCTGCACGCGCACATCAGCGCGTGCCGGGTCGAGCTCGATCGCCTCGCGCAGCGACTGCTCGTCGCCGGCCGCGAGCAGCGCGTCGGACGGCTTCGGCAGAAGGCCCTCGACGAACCGCTCGACGACCGCGGGCGGCTGCGCGCCCGTGAACTCGTCCACGAGCTCGCCGTCGCGGAAGGCCTTGACGTTCGGGATGCCCTGAATGCCGTAGCGGCGCGCGATGTTCGGGTTCGCGTCGATGTCGATCTTGACCAGCTCGACCCCTCCGTCGGTGGCGGCCACGGCACGCTCGATCACGGGCGCGAGCATGTGGCAGGGCCCGCACCACTCGGCCCAGAAGTCGACCAGGACCGGCACGCTGCGAGAGCGCTCGATGACAGCTTGCTCGAACCCGGACTCGTCGACGTCGATCGCCATCCCACGCCGCAGCGTAGGGCAGGTTCGGCACTGCGGCTACCATCGCCTGCACATGACCGATGTGGACAGCTACGACGAGCTGGCCCTGCCGAATGGCGCCGAGGTGCTCGGCGTGTTCGTGAACGGCGTGCCGCTCGTCGCCGGGCAGGACTACGACGTGATGGCCGACCGGATCCACCTGACGAATCCGGTGAGGCGCCGCACATCGGTCTCGACGGTCGGCAAGGTGCTGCTCATCGCTCGGCGTTGGCGTCTACAACAAGGGCGACGTCGTCGACGTACAGGTCCGCCGGGGGAATCAGACCCAGGTGATGCGAGGACGCCGCTTCGGTGAGCAAAGCTAGACGCCCGTCATCAGCGCGAGCGCCTGCGAGCCGAGGACGAGCACGAGCGCCGAGGGCACGAGCGTCACCGCAACGACGAGCGCGATCTTGGGTCCCGCAGAGCCGGCGCGCTCGCGCACGCCGAGGCGTGCGAGCTCGCGCTGCAGCGCCGCCTGCTCGGTCAGCGTCGAGCTCAGCGGCGACCCGAGCTCATCCGCCGACGCGAGTGCCTGTCCCGCGCGCTCGAGCGCGCGGACCGGCTCGCCACCGAGCACCCGGAGCGTCTCGCGCCGGGGGCGGGACGATTGCAGCTCCGCTGCGCACAGCCTGAAGCGCGAGCCGAGCCCGCCGTCGATGTGCGGCGCAACGGCGGCGAGCGCGTGGTCGAGTGTGGCGCCACCCTCGACGCAGGCCGCCAGGAGGTCGAGCGCATCGGGCAACGCCGCCGCAAGCTCTGACTCCATGCGCGCCCTGCCGAGCAGTCCGCGACGCCGCACGGCAAGCAGCGCCGCGCCGACGGCCGCGCCCTCCACCACGCCCGCCGGGCCACCGAGCTCGTGCATGGTCACGGCGCAGGCGGCGACGAGGGCGAGCCAGACGACGACGCGCCTCCGCGGCCGCAAGCCCGCGACGAGCAGAACGACGGACAGACCGGCGAGCGCGGCGCTCAGCCGATTCCCCGTGCGATGGCGCGGATCGTGAGCAGGCCGACGAGGTCCAGCACGGCACTGACGGCGACGATGGCGAGGCCGGGAGCCGTGGTCAGCAGCAGGCGCACGGCGCCGGCATCGAGCAAGGCGGCGACCGCCAGGCCTGCGACCGGCAGCAGCGGCACGACCCGCGCGGACAGCCTCGCCTGTGCGGTCAGGGCGCGGATCTCGGCGTTGACGCCGCTCCGCTCGTCGAGGCGCCGTGCGAGCGACCGCAGCAGCGCCGGCAGGTCGCCTCCGGCACGCAACTGGAGGGAGACCGCAGCTGCCGCGAAGCTCGCCCGCTGCCCCAGCGCAGCAGCAAGCGCCGTCCCGACGTCCTCTCCGCCTGCTGCACGCCGGCCGGCCAGCGCGAACGCCTCGCCTGCCGCGCCGTGCGCGTTGCCCGCGGCCAGGAGCGCGCCATCTGCGGTGCGGCCGGCGCCGAGCTCCGCCGCGACCCTGCGGAGGGCGTCGGGCAGCTCACGCTCGAGCGCGCGTTCGCCGCGGGCAAGGCGGATGCGCCGCAGGAACAGCGAGGGCGCGGTTTCCGCGCGATGCATGCTCGCGGCGCATGTCGGCGGCTGCCACGCAACTCAGCAGGACGGAGATCACGCCGCCGCGCTCTGGTTGCAGCGGGCCTCGACAGCGAGCCGCGGGGCGAGCTGCCAGGCCCGGCCGCGTCGCTCGACGCCGTGGATCGAGAGCAGGCGGCGCTCTCCATCGCTGCGGCGTGCAACCTGCGCGACGACGTCGAACGCAGAGGCAACCTGCTCGCGCACCGCGGCATGCGGCAACTCGAGACCTGCCATGAGCGCGAGCAGCTCGATCCGCCGGAGCGCGTCCTCGGGCCCCTTGGCATGGACGGTCGTCAACGATCCGTCGTGGCCCGTGGTCATCGCCTGGAGCATGTCCAGCGCCTCGCCACCACGCACCTCGCCCACGACCAGTCGGTCGGGCCGCATTCGCAGCGCGTTGCGCACGAGTTCCCGGATGCCGACCTCGCCCGTGCCCTCGAGACTCGCTCCGCGGACCTCCAGGCGCGCCACGTGCGGCCGATCGATGCGCAGCTCGGCGGCGTCCTCCACCGTCACGATCCGCTCGCTCGCGTCGATGCACGCGGCGAGTGCGCCCAGCAGCGACGTCTTGCCGCGTCGACGTGCCGCCGCTGATCACGATCGACAGCCGCGCGCGGACACATCGACCGAGCAGGTCGGCGTCGGCCTCGGTCAGCGAGCCGAGGTCGACCAGCTCGGTCAGAGTGAATGGTCGTGGCGTGAACCGGCGCAGCGTCAGGAGCGGTCCGTCCGGCGCCAGAGGCGGCAGTACGACGTTCAAGCGAGAACCGTCGGCGAGACGCGCGTCGACCATCGGCTGCGCGTCGTCGAGCCGGCGTCCCGCGCGCGCGGCGAGGCGTACGCAGGCGTCGCGCAGAGCGCTTTCGTCGTCGAACCGGAGCGCCGCACGCTGCAGTCGTCCCCTGCGCTCGACCCAGACCTCCGCCGGTCCGTTCGCGATCACCTCGGTGATGCTCGGATCGTTGAGGAGAATCGCGAGGGGATCCAGCCGCGTCGCCACCGACTCCGCCGTCGGCGCACCCTCGAATGCCGCGGCGGCGCTCAGCTGCGCTCGCTCCCAGAGGCTCACGCGGCGCGCCCTCCGGTGAGAGCGGCGAGCGCGTTGAATGCTGCCGCCGGTGGCAGCATTCCCCGCTCGCGTGCGCGCGCAACACGAGAGTCCGGCTTGACCGTCGCGAACAGCGTCAGCCCGGTCTGCAGTGCCAGCGCCTGTGCGGCACGCGGGCTGCGCGATCCGGTCGCGACGACGCCGGCGAGACGCGCCGAGAGACCGAGCCGCGAAAGCAACAGCGAAACCCGGCGCGCGCCGCGGGCCCCGCGGGCATCGGTGCTCGCGACGATCGCGACGAGACTCGCTCGCTCGAGCACGGGAATGGTCTCGACGCCGACTCGCGCGCCGCAATCGACGATCGCGTGAAGGCCGCTCGCAACTGCGAGGTCGAGGATGCGCGCAATTCCGCGCTCGTCGACGAGATCCGCCTGCTCGGGCAGCGCCGGCGCCGGAAGCACCCGGCACGCGGCGCCGCTGGCAAGCCCGGCCGCGAGTTCCGCCGGGGAGGCCACGGGCCCGCACGCGATCCGCAAGAACGCGTCCGGCACCGCCACGTGGGCCGCAGCGACCTCGGCGGCGTCGCCCGTCGCGAGCGCCAGATCGAGCACGAACGCACGTTGGTGCGCGGCGCCGAGCGCGACCGCGCAGGTTGTCGTCCCCATGCCGCCCCCGGCACCAAGCAGCGCGATGTGGCCCTCGTCCTCGAGCGCAGGTTGTGGCGCAGGGGCATCGAAGCAGCCCGCCGCTGCCAGCGCCTGCCGCAGGGCAGGAGCGTCGATCGGACGCTCGACGACACCGATGGCTCCGCAGTCGAGCGCCTGCTGCGCTGCCCCCTCCGAACCAGCCGGCGCCACCAGGAGGATGCGCGCGTCGGAACGCCGAGAGCGCTCGCTGCGGACGAGGTCGCCCGCAGCCGCACCCGAGGAGTCGGCAGCCATGAGGAGGTCCGCATCAGCGGCGTGCGCAGCTGCCAGGAGTGCGACCTCGGGAAGGCCGGCGAGTGCGGCACGCACTTCCGCTGCGAGTGTGGCATCACCTCCGAGCAGGGCGAGGCGGACGATCACGGCGCACCGCCGCGTAGCAGCAACTGCACGTCGCGCCCACGTCGCCCGGTCGCGAGCGCCAGCGCGACTGCCGCCGGAGCTCGGAGCGTCACCGAGATGCCCCCAGAGCCTTCACTCGCGGGTGCGAGCAGCTCGAGACCCCGGGCTGCGACCCGTGCGCCGCTCGGGTCGAGGATCACGACGTCGACGAAACGGCCTCGGCGCAGGAGGCGCGTGTCCGGAGCAGATCCCGGGGACAGGTCGAGCGCGATCGCTCGCTCTCCGCTCCGGAGCAGCACCCTGCCCTCGACCGGGCGCAGGGCGCCGCGCACGAGGAAATCGCCGCCGGCGAGGTCGATCTGCGTGCGACGACCGGCCAGCCCATCGAATCGGCTGATCATCGAGGGGGTGCGATCCGACGAGGCGATCGGCACAGCGACGACGTTGCCTCGGCGGACGATCTCTCCTGCGGCGAGCGCGTGCCGGAGCGCGAGCACCGAGGTCTGCGCACTGCCGCCCTGCGGCAGGAGACCCAGCGCGAGGGCCGCCAGCGCGAGCGCGAAGCCGAGCGCGGCGAGCCAGCGGTCGCGCAGCGGGTCGAGCAGGCTGAAGCGGCTCACGGAGCGACGGTTCCTGCTGCAGCCAGCGGCAGCCGCAGCGTGAAGCGCGCACCGCGCTGCCGCGCGACACCGACGCTCACGCCGCCGCCATGAGCCTCTGCCACCGCGCGGACGGTCGACAATCCGATGCCCGCGCCGCCTGCTCTGTCCGGACCCTGAGTGAATGCATCGAAGAGGCGCGGGAGGAGCTCGCGGTCGATGCCCGGGCCGTCGTCCTCGACAGCGAGCACGAGCTCGCACGCCGCCTCGCACGCGAGCTCGACCTGGACGACGCTGCGCGCGTGCCGGATGGCGTTGTCGAGCAGATTGTCGAGCGCCTGGCGAAGGCGCTGCGCGTCGATCATGGCCGGCACCGCGACGGCCGGTGCCTGCAGCAGGACGCGCGTGTGCCCACCGCGCGCCTGTGCCGCGACGACAGCCTCGGTCACGAGCGCGCGCACGTCTGCCGGCGCGCGCTGGATGTGCAGCGCGAGCGCGTGGGTGCGCCCGAGCGCCAACAGGTCATCGACCATGACCGCGAGTCGCGACACTTCGTCCTCGATCGTCTGCAGCTTCGCGGCGCGCGGATGTGAGCGCTCCTCCCGGCGCAGCACGGATGCGTACGCTCCGATCACCGCAAGCGGATTGCGCAGATCGTGGCTGACCTGGGAGACGTACAGGCCTCGCTCGCGATCGAGGTCGCGCAGACCGTGCGCGAGCCGCTCGAGCGAGCCCGCGACGCGGCCGACCTCACTGCGGCCGGACACCAGCGCCACGTCGCGATCGCCCTCGCCGATCTTCTGGGCCGCGAGCATGATCGTCTCGAGCTGCTTCCGGTGACGACGCCCTGCCCGCTCGAAGAGCCGGACGCCGACGAGCACGAGCGCCAGGCCGATCGGCACGAGCCCTTCGGCCTCGATCAGCAACAGGTCGCGCTCGACGTGCTGCGGAACCTGGGTCACGGCGACCACGCGCCGCCCGCCGACGGACCGCTCGACCGCGACGCCGAGATCGGACGCCCGACCGGACCGGGCGGCCGCGATGAGTGCCGGGTCTCCGCCCGCCGACCTGCCCTCGAGCCAGGCCAGCCGCGTTCCGGGCACCTGCGGGACGCGTCCCTGCAGAAGAGCGGGCGACGCCGCGTCCAGCGTGCGCACCAGGCTCGCCCGGCCCTCGCGCGCCACTCGATCGTGGACGCGTGCGACGACGACAAGCCCGATCGCGGCGAGTGCGAGCGCGACCACCAGCGCGACGGCGATCGAGAGGCGGGCCTCGAGCGGCACGTGGCGGGGCAGCTGTCTAGCGGGCACGAGCCACTTCGAGGCGGTAGCCCCGGCCCCACTCGTTGACGATCGGATCGCTCGGCGCGCCCGCCGCCACGAGCTTGCGGCGCAGGCGGCTCGCGTGCGAGTCGACCGTCCGCGTCCGCAAGGTCGCCGGCATGCGCCACACCTCCCGCAGGAGATCCGCCTTCGAGCGCACGGCACCGGGGTCGCGCGCGAGCTCGAGCAGCAGGTCGTATTCGCGCCCCGACAGCGGCAGCTCGCTCCCGGCCCAACTCGCGCGCCGCGCGGCGGGCTCGAGCAGCAGATCGCCCAGTCGGATGTCGGCGTGCATCCTGCGCCCCCGAGCCAGCAGCGCGTGAACGCGAGCGATCAGCTCTGGGAGCGCGAACGGCTTCCGCAGGTAGTCGTCGGCACCGCGCTCGAATGCGCGCAGCACGTCCGCCTCCTCGGTACGCGCGGTCAGAACGAGCACCGGCGTGCCGCTGTCGAGCCGATCGGCACCGCAGCGCAGCCGTCGCAGGACATCGAGGCCCGAGCCGTCGGGAAGACCGATGTCGACGACGGCGACATCGGGCACGAGGTCGTCGAGCATTCGCAGGCTCTGCCGGAGCGAGCCCGCCTTGCGGACGTCGAAATCTTCCTGGGTGAGTTGTTCCGCGAGCACATCGGCGAGCTTCGCCTCGTCCTCGACGAGTAGCACGGTCCTACGCATCTCGATCTCCTCCTGCACGTTCCGGGCAGCCAGAGCCACCGTAAGCCGAACGAGCAGGATGATCAAGACGGTCGAGCGCTTTGTCACACTTTCGTCACGCTCGCATCATGTGCGTGACGATTCAGTTGCCAATCTTGCTCGTCAGAACGCCGGGTCGACGCGCAGGACCATGCCCTCGCGCAGGCCGAGGCGCGCGGCCTCGCCCGGACCGATCTCCAGCACGTAGCGTGCTCGCCTGCATGCGGCCACGCGCCATGGCGAAAGGTCGTGGACCACGCGCAGCACCTGCAGATCGGCGTCGCAGAAGACGATGTCCAGCGACATCCGCATGAAGAACATGTGGATCGACTTCTCGCGAAACGCGAGACCCTCCCCGTCGTCCAGCGCACGTCGGCCGAGCAGGCCACGCGTGCGGCTCGCGAGACTGCGCGCGAAGCGCAGGCGCTCCAGCAGCGTCCGCCCATCGGGCGCCCGCACGCAATGCCAGGTGTCCACGGACACTCACCCTAGTGGGGTGACCGCTCGCGCGGCTCGGCGGCATCACGCAGATGATCTAAGCTTCGCGCCTCAAAGGGGGCACATGGACGCCGAGGACATCCAGCACGATCCGCTGCGGGACGCGCGCGAGGCGGCCCTCCGCCGCATCGGCGAGATGCGCCAGCGCAGTCTGGGCGCGAGCGAGCCCGCCGGTCCGGACCTGCGCACGCTGCTGGTGCGGTCGGAACGGCACGTCGACGAGCTGCGGCGTTCCGCGAGCGAGCTCGCAGCGATCCTGCCGACGCGCGTCGAGGCCGCGGTCGCGCGCGCGCTGGGCGAGGACGAGGGCGGGCTCGGCCGCCGGCTCGACGAGGTGCTCGGCCAGGCGGGGCGCCTTGGCGCAGCCGTCGAGCGGGTCGAGCGCGATCTGCTCGCCGAGCGCATGGCGCGCGTGGAGGACCTCGAGGTGCTCGTCGAGCTCGTGAGCGGAGGCCTCGGGGCGCTGCGCGCCGATCTGCGCTCGGTGCGGAGTCAGCTGGCCGAATTGCAGGCTGTCGTGGGCCAGCCGCTGCACTTCACGATCGCGCGCGAGGAGAGCGCTGATGCCGCTCCCCCCGAAGCGGAATCGGCCGCAGTACGGGTGCGCGCGAGCGTCGAGGACGCGGGTCCCGCCCCGAGCGCGCGCCTCGACGCATCCTGACACGCCTTCGTCACACCCGCGCCTAGATCCGTCACCGGCCGCGCCGCCATCGTGGCGGCATGCGGGAACGAGCTCAGGCAAGCGTCGAGGCGATCGCACTGCTGGCAGCTGCGCTGGCACTTGCTGCCGCGCTCCTGCTGGGCGTCGTGGCGCTCGGACCGTCCCTGGCGGCGTCGATCGGCCAGGCGCTGTCCGGCGCATTCGGCCCGGGTGCCCCGACCGCTCCGGCCCTCGATCCGCTCGAGCGACTGCTGCTCGATGGCGCCACGAGCCCCGGCTCGGATGGGCCGACGCTGCTCGACCTCCGGACGCAGCTGCGCTCGCGCCTCGGCTCCCGATCGGCCGACGCCGCATTCGCCGCGATCCTGCGCCCGATCGTCGCTCGCGCGCTCTCGGCGCGGTCGATCGAGGGGACCCCCGGCCGACATGGCGCTCGTCGACCGCAGCGCAGAGGACGCGTGGCTGCGCGAGCGCTTTCACCCGGGAGTGCTCAGCCGGTTCAAGGAATTCGCAGCGAGCATTGCCGGGAAGCCCGGCGCCGTCGTCACGCTCATTCGTGATGCGGGTCTCGAGCCCGACGAGGCGGATGGCATCGAGCCCGGCCACGCCGCGGGCGACGTCGTCGCCGAACTGGACGGCGGCCGACACGAAGTGGTCCTCCGGCGACGTCCGGGAGCGGGATTCACGGTCATCGCCGAGCGCGCGCGGCTGTCGATCACCGGAGGCACGGATCCGTGACCACCGCCGGCGGTCAGGCCTCGGCCGAGTACGCGGGACTTCTGGGTCTCGCAGCGCTACTCGGTGCCACGCTCGCCCTCGTCGCCGCACCACCACTGCTCGGCGCGGTGCGCGACGCACTCGCCGCGGCTCTTTCGCGTGGCGGGTCTGCGCCGGCTCCGCTCAGCGTCAGCGCTGCCGATGTCGCCGACGTCGAGTCGGCGCTGCTCCCGAGCGACGACGCGCAGACGCCGGACGCCGCGCTGGTGAGGCTCGGACGCCGTCACGGAGTTGCGCAGGCCGCCGAGGCCGCGGAGCAGCTGCTGCTCGGCGCAGCGCGTGCGACGACACCATGGCTGGGCGGTCGCCGCCGCTACCGAGCGTGGATGCATCGCGACGACGGGCCGTACAAGCCCGTAGAAGGGTCGACCCGAGACCTCGATGTCGAGCAGCCGGCTGGTCCGCCCGTGGTGGAGTGGATCACCGTCGCCGCGCAGCACCGCGCCCTCGCAGCAGCCCTCGCGCACCACGCGAATCCGGTCGGGATCGCCCTCGACATCGTCTCGCTGATCCCCACGGCCGGCGTCGCGAGCGTGCTCCGGAGAATCGGGGCACGCCCGTTCGAGCAGATCGCCGTCACCCGTGCCCGCGATGCGGTCGACAAGGCGCGGATCACCGCCGATGCCATCGAGCTCTTCGAATCCGACGACGGCGATCTGCCGCCCGGCATGCGAGCGGGAGATGTCGTCGTTGCCTGGCCGGTCCACCGCACGGCGTGGCGCGACGGCCGGCCCGACCCCGCTCCGCGAATCGACAGCAACGGGTTCGGGTCAGTCCGCCTCATTCAGGACTACGTGCACCTGGTCTTCCTGCGACCCGCGGCGGGAGGTCTCGCGGTGATCGCCCAGGGGTTCGGCACTTGAAGTCGCCACGTCCACTGCCACCACCACCGCCCGCGAATGACACGGGCCGAAAGGGAGATCCCATGTTCAGAACCATCACGTACCGCGTCGCGACGCGCGCACTGCACGCGGAGCGCGGACAGGGAACCGTCGAGTATGTCGGCATCGTCCTCGCCGTCGCAGCCCTGCTCGTCGCGGTGGCCGCGGCCATCGACAACAAGGTCGGAGGGCCGATCGCGACTGCGCTCGTCCGCCGGCTGCAGGACGCCGTGACACAGGTCGGCAACGCCAAGCACGGGTAGTCGACGTCCGGGGCGCGCGGGAAGCGCCCGCGCGCTCCCCGGACGGAACGTCGCCGTTACTCCGCGACGAGGCCCGACGCCGGCACCGCGCTTGGCGAGTCGCCGGAGCCGGGCGCCAGTGGGAGGGACAGCGTGAGCGCGGCGCCTCCGCCCGCGCGATCGCCGAGGACCAGCGTGCCGCTCATCGCCTGGGCCAGCTCGGAGGAGACAGGGAGGCCCAGTCCGATGCCGTGGCGCACGCTGCTCGTCACGAACGGGCGGAGGATCGCGACACGATCCTCCGCGGGAATCCCGGGGCCCGTGTCGCTCACGATCACCTGACCGACGGCCGGGCCGGCGGTCACGTCAACCGTGATCTCGCCGCCTGCAGGCGTTGCGTGCAGCGCGTTCGCGACGAGATTCGTGACGATCTGCAGGATGCGGTCGCCGTCGCCCAGCACGACGGGCTTCGCCGTGGCGTTCACTTGCAACGCGACGCCACGCGCCCGGGCATCCTCGCGCTGCGCGCCGACCGCACGCTCGCAGAGAGTGACGAGGTCGACCTCCTCGGCATTGAGCGAGAACGTGCGCGTCTCCAGCCGAGCCAGATCGAGCAGGTCGCCGATCAGCCGCTGGAGACGCCCGGCCTCAGCCAGCACGATCTCAAGCGACGCCTGGCGCTCATCCTCGCCGTCGATGACGCCGTCCGCGACCGCCTGGACATGCCCCTGGATGGCCGTCAGCGGAGTGCGCAGCTCGTGCGAGATTCGCATCAGGAAGTTGCGCTCGTGCTCATTCGCCTCCTTCAGCTGGCGTGCCATCTGCTCGAACCGCAGGGCGAGCTGGCCCAGCTCGTCCGGGCCCTTCGAGGTCAGATGCACGTCGTAATCACCGCGTGCGATACGGCCGCTCGCCTCGGTGAGCTCGCGCACCGGACGCGTGATGCGCCGGCTGAGCAGCAGTGCCACGAGCGCAGCGGCCGCAAAGGCAAGCAGCAGCGGAGGAACCACGCGGCGGCCCTGGACAAGCGTTGACGTGTTGATCGAGCGCACCGGCCGCGCGACGACGATCGCGCCGATGAGCGGACCGCCATAGCGGAAGCCGGCCGCCGACGCGATCGTAGAGGTGCCGTCTGCGAGCTTGAGATTGAGCGTCTGGGTCTCGCCCTTGCGTCCCAGACGCTTCCAGTCGAGGCGCTGCTCGGTGCCGGCCGGCGCCTTCGCGAAGCGCACCTCGTCGATCGGCGGCGAGAGGCCGGACTGCCCGACGAAGTACACGTGCGCGCCGGTGATGGCCCCCAGGCTGGATGCGAAGTCGGGCGGCGCGCCCGCCTCGCCGCGCAGCCGCTTCTCGGCGAACTCCTCGATCAGCTTCACCATATTCAGCGACTGACCATTCAACTCGCCGCGCGCGCGCGAGCGCTCCTCCTGCGTGAACTGCCGCACCGCGACCGCCGCGAAGAGAAAGGCAGCGATCGCGAGGCTGACCAGGAAGAGCGCGACGAGTCGCGTTCTAAGAGACCGCAGAGGCATCGTCGGCAACCTTGTAGCCGACACCCCACACGGTCACGATCGGGCACGTGTCGCCGATCTTGCGCCGGAGCTGGCGTACGTGCACGTCGACCGTGCGCGTATCGCCGGCGAACGTGTAGCCCCAGACGCGCTCGAGCAGCTGGTCGCGCGTCAATACGAGCCCGCTGTGGTCGAGCAGCTCCCAGAACAGGTCGAATTCCTTTGGAGCCAGCTGCACGGGAGTGCCGTCCACGAGCAGCTCGCGCCGGCCCGCGTCGATCGAGATCGACCCGTGCGTGCGCCGCCCCTTCGAGACGGGCGGAGGAGCGGTCGCGCGGCGGAGGATCGAGCGGATCCGAGCGACGAGCTCCCGCGGGTTGAACGGCTTGGTCAGATAGTCGTCGGCGCCGACTTCGAGGCCCACGATCTTGTCGACGTCATCGTCGCGCGCGGTCAGCATGAGGATCGGCACGGTGCTCGTCGCACGGACGGCACGACACACCTCCAGACCATCCATGTCCGGCAGGTTCAGATCGAGCAGGATCAACGCAGGGTCGGCGCTGACTGCCTTCTCCTTGGCCTCCGCGCCGTTGACGGCGCGATCGACCGCGAACCCGGCCTTCTCGAGATAGGCGCTGACGAAGCTCGCGATGTTCGCTTCGTCCTCGACGACGAGGATGCGCTCGCTCATGCGCTCACTCTAGCGACGCGGTGCGCCCGCACCTGGGCGCGCTCAGCCGCCGGTCGTCGTCGTGGTGGTCGTGGTGGGCGGTGGCGGCGGCGGCGCGGGAGGTGCCGGCGGCGCGGGCGGGGGTGCGCCGGTAAGGGCGAGCTGGAAGAGCTTCTTGACGTCCCTCGGGATCTTCCCGAGATTGCCGAGGGGCACGTTCCAGCGCGTGCGCTCACCGTTGACGATCACCGTTCCCTTGCCGCGCGCCTGCAGGCGACCGTAGATTCCGGCCGCGTTGACCGTGCTGGCCCCGGTGACCGTCACGCGATACAGCGTGCCGGAGATGCGGAAGGCGACGCTCTTGGCACCGCCTGCCGGCACATACGTGCGAGAGCCGTCCTCGTTTGTCGTGGGCAGCACGGGCGAGTCGACGCGCATGTCGTGCGTCGGCGAGTAGTCGGCCACCACCAGCGAAGCTCCGGAGAAGACGACGCCGTAGGCGACCCCGCCTCCACCGGTGAAGATCTGGCGGCCGACGCCCTTGGATACGAAGACGCCGCGCTCGCCCTTGCCGCTCGTCGCCGCGTCGGCGAGGGGAGCGACGGTCAGCACCGCGAGGAACACCCCGAGTGCAGCCCGCAGCACGAAGCCTCGGCTCAGGCGCGCACGCAGATAGCTGGGGTCGTGCATAGCTGGATTATCCATCCGCGAGATCACGGTGCGGTGCTGCGGCGGTAAGGATTTCGTAAGTTCCGGGGCATTCGCGCCCGGGTCAGCCAGCCGACCCGTAGTCGTAGAACCCGCGACCTGCCTTGCGGCCCAATGCACCGGCGGCGAGCATCCGCCGCAGCCGGGGCGGAGGCGCCATGCGCGGCTCCGGGAGTGCGGCGTGCAGCGCGTCCGCGGCATGCACGTGGACGTCGATGCCGATCACGTCGATCAGCCGGAACGGCCCCATCGGCCAGCCGGCGCCCGCGGTCATCGCGGCGTCGATCTCCGCGACGGAAACGTCGCTCTCGTCCAGAGCACGGACCGCGTCGTTGAGCGCCGGCACGAGCAGGCGGTTGACGATGAAGCCAGGGGTGTCGCCACAGCGGACCACCTGCTTGCCGCATCGCTCCATGAGCTCGCAGGCCTCGGAATACGGCTCCTCGCCGGTGCGCTCGGCGCGCACGGCCTCGACCAACGGCATGAGCGGCGCAGGGTTGAAGAAGTGCAGCCCGAGGCAGCGCTCTGGAAGCGCACTCGCCGCAGCGATCGCAGAGACCGAGATCGCAGAGGTGTTCGTCGCGATCACCGCAC
The DNA here is from genome assembly GCA_963845865.1 of uncultured Actinomycetes bacterium. GTDB lineage: Bacteria > Actinomycetota > Thermoleophilia > Gaiellales > JALYLC01 > JALYLC01. The sequence continues at coordinate 7,921 of CAWJTT010000053.1, read as the reverse complement.
CGTCGCTGCACACCTCGTCGAGCGCGGCGACCAGCTCGCGCTTGGCGCCGATCTCCTCGACGATCGCCTCGATCACGAGCTGGCATCCGGACAGCGCCGAGAGATCACGCACGAGCGTGAGGCGCGCGAGCGCAGCGTCGCGCTCCCCCGCGCTGCGCTGCCCTTTCTCCACGCGCCGCGCGAGGCCCGACTCGATGCTCGAGCGTGCACGCTCGAGCGCGGCATCGTCGACATCGCGACCGACGACCTCGCAGCCACCCTCGAGCAGGACCTGCGCGATGCCGGCCCCCATGGTGCCCAGCCCTACGACTCCGACGCGAGTGATTGCTTCCATGCCCGCGAACGGTACGGCAGCACCGCGGCCCTGGCCCGTCCGTGATCGAATGCGAGCACGGAAGCCCGAGCTGCATGGACAGATCCGTGGCGAGGCGCGCGCAGCGCGCGCCTCGGCCGTCCGGGGTCGTCGCGCGGGGTGTTTCAGTGCTCGAGCGCGCGCCGGATGCGTTTGTCACAAGCTCATCGACGCCGTCACTCCGGCGACGTCACAAAGTCCTCCGTCCATCGTGCAAGCCGGTCCACGCATTACTAGTTTTTCGCGCCCTGATCCGATACGCTAATGGTCCGTTTGCCGGACCGTGCATGCACGAAGTCCCAGCCAGCGAGCCTATCCGTCCGTCACGAGCGAGCCCCCTCATGTACCGCTTCAGCCGCGCCCTCTATCTCGAACTCAAAGACCTCGTCGACCCGCACCCGGACACGATCAGCGTGACCGAGGCGCGCCGCCGCGTGCTCGAGGCGTCGCAGGCCACCGTCGAGCGGCTGGCGAGCGATCCGCGCTATTTCCCCCAGCCCGCCCGCAGTCTCTTCCAGCAGATCCGCTGCTACTTCCCGATCTCTCAGCAGGCGCGCGTGTTCTACGCGATCGAGCGCATGGTCAGCCTCGCCCGCGCGTCGATCCAGGTCGAGCTCGACCGGCTGAACGAGGCCAACGCACGCTGCCGCGCGACCACCCGCAAGGGCAAGGCCTGCCAGCGCACCCCGCTGCCCGGCCGCGAGTACTGCCCGTCGCACTCGCATCTCGAGGAGCCCTCCACGCTCCCGGCGCGCGTCGGCGCAGCCGCCTGAGCGAGAGTCCACGGGGCGAGCGCGCCATGATTGGCGCGTGCACGACCTGCCCGAACTCCTGATCCTGGGTGCCGGCGGGCGCGAGCCGAACCGGCTTCTGCTCGGCGACGCGCTCGCCGTGCTCGGCACGCTCGCGGACGGCAGCGCAGGCCTCGCCTACGCCGATCCGCCCTTTGCGACGGGGCAGGTCCGCAGGGGCGGCGGTCACTGCTATGACGACCTTGTCGAAGACCCCGGGGCCTACGCCGCCTGGCTCGAGCCGCATCTCGTCGAGCTGCATCGCGTCCTTGCACCGACGGGCTCCCTCTTCCTCCACCTCGATCACCGGATGAGCGCGCACGCCCGCATCGCGCTCGACGCGGTGTTCGGTCGCGACCGCTTTCGCAACGAGATCGTCTGGCGCTACGGCCTGGGCGGTCGCGCTCCAGCCAACGCGTTCGCGCGCAAGCACGACGTGCTGTTGTTCTACGCCCGGGGCCCGGCCAATACGTTCCACCGCCTGCGAGGAGAGGTGACGCCGGCCATGGCCGCGAAGTACGCCCATTCCGACGAGCACGGTCGCTACCAGAACGCCCACGGGCGACGCTACTACCTCAAGGGCGGCAAGCCATTCGACTCCGTCTGGGAAATCCCGAGCATCGCGCCCACCTCGGGGGAGCGCACCGGCTACCCGACGCAGAAGCCCCTGGCACTCCTCGAACGCGTGATCGCCGCGACCACCGACCCGGGTTCGCTCGTGATCGACCCCTTCGTCGGCAGTGGCACGACTGCCGTCGCCGCGCAGCGACTCGGCCGCCGCTTCGTCGCCGGCGACTGCTCGCCGCAGGCGATCGAGGTCGCCCGCGGCAGGCTGGAGCGCGAGGCGGGCACACATCCGGCACCCGATCTCCTGCTCTCCAGGGCTTGATTCTCGTCCCGCGAGTGTCCACAATCGCTCGCAGGGAAACGAGCGCCTGGTGGCGAACCTCCGTCCGCACGGACGAGAGCGGTCACCCGGCAGGAGAGTGAATGTACCAGTACAGCCGCGCGATCTTCCTCGCGGTCAAGAATCTCGTGGACGAATCGCAGCCCGGCGTCGACCGGGTCGAGGCCCAGAGGCGCGTGTTGGCCGCTTGCGAGGCCGCGGTCGAACGGCTTGCCGCCGACCCCCGCTACTTCGCCCGTCCCACGCGCAGCCTGTTCGAGGAGATCCGCCGCTACTTCCCGATCACGCAGCAGGCACGAGTGTATGTGGCGGTCGACGAGGTGATCTCGCGCGTCGTCGAGGCCGCGGAGGCGGAATTGCAGCGACGCAGCGATCTGCTCGGCCGTTGCCGGGCGCTGACGCGCAAGGGCCAGCCGTGCCAGCGCGGCGCGATGCCCGAGAGCGAGTACTGCCCCTCGCATGCGCATCTCGACGAGCGCATCGCCGCCGGCTTCGTCGCAGCCTGAGCGGTTCATTCGAGCGGCAACTCGAGCTGGGCCTCGCGCGCGAGCTTGCCGACGTACACGCCGAGTAGCCGCACCGGAGCGTGCCTGTCCCTCAGGGCCTTCTCGAGCAACTCGACCGCGAGGCCGCTCAACGCCTCGGCCGTGCCGACCGGCGCCGCCAGCGTGCGCGAGCGCGTGACGATGGCAAAGTCGTCGTAGCGAAGCTTCGTGGTGACGGTGCGGGCGGCGAAGCCGTGGCGCTCGACGCGCGCGAACACGTTCTCCGCGATCGGCACGAGCTCCGCGGTCATCGCGAGCGCATCCAGCAGATCGTGCTCGAACGTCGTCTCCTCGCCGATCGTGACCGGGTCGGACGCCTCGACGACCACGGGTCGGGGATCGACGCCGCGCGCTCGCTCACGCAGGTCGCGACCGACCTTCCCCATTCCGAGCGCCGCGAGCGCCGCGTCGTCCTGACGAGCGAGGTCGCCGATCGACGCGATGCCCGCGGCCAGGAGCCGCTGCTCGCCACGCGGCCCCACGCCCGGCAGCGCCCGCAGCGGCAGCGGCGCGAGGAACGCTGCCTCGCGGCCGTGCGGTACCACCACGATGCCGCCGGGCTTGCGATGATCGCTCGCGATCTTCGCCACCGTCTTGCCCGTTCCGCATCCGAGCGAGCACGAGAGTCCGGTGGCGTCGCGTATTCCTGCCTGCAGGGCGCCGAGCAGCGCGCGCGCGTCCGAGCTCGAGCGCACGAGCCCGTGGAGATCGAGGTAGCCCTCGTCGATGCCGACCTGCTCGAAGCGCTCGACGAGGCTGCCGACGACGGACCAGACGGTGCGCGAGCGCTCGCGATAGCGCGCCATGTCGGGCTTGACGAAGATCGCCTGCGGGCAGCGCCGGTAGGCCTCAGCCGCGCTCATCGCCGAGCGGATGCCGAAGCGGCGCGCTTCGTAGCTGGCCGTGGACACGACACCGCGCCCGCGCGGATCGCCGCCGACGACGATCGGCTTGCCCCGCAGCTCCGGCCGATCGAGCTGCTCGACAGCTGCGAAGAATGCGTCGAGGTCGAGGTGGGCGATCACGCCCGGCGCGTACGCACGGGCGACGTGCCCGCCGCCACCGCCTCACTGCCGCCGAAGACGGCGCGTACCGTGGCGCGCGGCGGCAGCCGGAGGGTCAGCTTCGCGCGCGCGTCACTGCGCTTCAGGAGGGCGCCGCCGACGCGCTGCCAGGTAGCGCCGCGCCGCCGCTCGAGCGTCACCCGCACTCCAGCGAGAGCGTGCGATGCGGTCACGACGACGCCGATTGGAGCGCCCGCGGGCGAATCCGCGGGGGCAGGCACGAAGCGGCGGACGCGCAGCACGGGCGCGCGCTGCACGGTGCCCACGTAGGCGAGCTGCAATCCCGTGGCGTTGTCGCTCGCGACCGACAGCGCCACCCGCCTGCCACGCAGAGCGGCCACGGGGACGCGAACGGGCCGCCACGCCTTGCCCGCGATCGCCGAGCCGAGGACCCGGGGGCCGGCTCGCAGCGTGACGCTGGGGCGCAGTCCCGCGAGACCGCGGATCCAGACGCTGATCGTCGCCGCGTCGCTCGCCAGCCGGAACATGCCCGTGCGTAGCTCGAACGGCCCTGCACCGGCCGTCAAGAGGGCGCCGGCCGGGAGCCCGACCGCTCGGCGCGCGGCGCCCCGCGCGAGCGTCATGCCGGCCGCGACCTGCTCGCTCTCCCCCACCCGCGCGAGATCCACCGCGTCCTGTCGCCCCATCACCGGGTCCAGGACGAGCCGGACACGCTGCCCGCCGAGGCCTGCCGCGTTGAACGCGAAGGTGTCCCAGCTCGCTGTGGGACGGAGATCGCCGAGGACGTGCACGACGCCGTCCGCTCCCAGAGCAGTGACGTGCACGAGCGGCGAGCCCACGGGTGCACGCGCCGTGATCAGCACGACCTGCTGGGCGCGCGCGATCGCCAGCGGCGGCGTCTCGAGCGTGGTGTTGTCTCGCAGGGCCGCGTAGTGACCGCCCGGACCGCCGGCGCGCACCGCGACGGCCCCCGGGCCCAGCAGTGTCCAGCCCGCGAGACCGGCGCCGAAGCGTGCCGCGAGGGGCCGCGAGGGCGGTGCGCTCTGCACCAGCAGTCGTGCATTGGAGGCCCACCAGGAGGGATCGGGCGCGCCCGTAGGCGTCGCCCCGGGAGCACTGCCCGGTGCCACGAGCGCACCACAGGCCACGCCGGCGGCGATGAGGGCGCGCAGAGACGGCAGGCGGCGCGATGCCATGCCCGCATGGTAGACCGCGCCCCGCGCGGCACCTGCACAGCGCAGGTCGCGGGCTCGTCATCACAGGAATGAGATGGTCCGAAAGTGCGCAATCACGGCAGCCGCCACGTGCCTTCACCTCGCATAGACTCATGACCTCCGTGACGCCCGACACCGACAAACTCGTCCGCCAGCTCTCGCTCGTCGCGTATCTGATGGCCGAGCGGCGCTCCGCATCTGCGCGCGACGTCAAACAGGCCGTCGAGGGCTACTCGGAGATGTCGGACGAGGCCTTCGCGCGCCGCTTCTACGCCGATCGCAGCGAGTTGCTCGCCCTGGGCGTGCCGCTGCAGTCGCAGCGCGACGACTTCACCGGCGAGGAGCTGTACACGCTCCTGCAGGAGCACTACTTCCTGCCGGGCCTCGACCTCAGCGACGCCGAACTGGCGGCGCTCTCGACCGCGGTGCACCTGTTGGATGGGCAGTTCGCCTATGCCGAGCCCCTGCGGCTGGCCCTCCAGAACCTCGCGCTCGGCCGCCCCAACCCGTCGTACGACGCCGCACCCGAGGTGTCCGTGCGGCTGCTCGGGAGCGGCTTCACGGCCGAGGTCGCGCTGAGGCTGCAGAAGCTCGAGACCGCCATCTCGAAGCAGCGCACAGTGGTCTTCCGCTACTGGGCGATCTCCTCCGACGAGGAGGCGACACGGACGGTCGATCCTTACAGCCTCTACCTCATGAGCGGCCACTGGTACGTGATCGGGCGCGATCACGACCGCGACGACGTGCGCACCTTCAGGCTCGACCGCGTGCGCGGCGACGTGCGCTTCGCGACCCGCCGCGAGCGCGACTTCCGCGTGCCGGCGGAGTTCGACCCGAGTGCCTACCGCAACCGCGCCCAATGGCAGCTGGGCGATGGCGACGAGCAGGCGACGATCCTGGTCGAGCCCGACGCCGGCTGGCTCGTCGACCGCGCCGTCGGCCAGCACGGGACGGTCGAGCACCGCGACGACCGCTCGCTGCTGTACACGACCACGGTGGCCGACTGGCAGGAGCTCGCCCGCTGGCTGATCGGTCTCGACGGCATGGCCTCTCCCATCTCCCCGCCCGAGTTCGTCGAGCGGGTCGCAACGGCACTCGAGCGCGTCGCAGCCGCGCACGAGGACGAGCCCCAGCCGCACGCCGTGCCGCTCGAGCTCGTCGACAAGGCATCGGCGCCCGAGCGCGGCGAGTCCCCCGTCACGCCCGAGCGCTTCGCGGTGCTCCAGGCGATGCTCGCCGATGTGCTCGCGGCCTGCGGGGAGCACAAGGAGGCGACGATCGACGCGGCCGAACTGGCCGCGCGCTTCAAGCTCACGGACGAGGAGCTCGAGGACCACCTGCAACTGCTGAACCTCGTCAACTTCGGTGGCGGCTGCTACGCCGTCTATGCCGAGCGCGTCGACGAGGGCCGCACGATCCATGTCGAGAAAGAGCTCTACGGGGACGAATTTCGCCGCCCCGCGCGGCTCTCCCCTCTCGAGGCCAAGGCGCTCCTGCTCGCCCTCGACCTTGTCGGGCCGCTGGTTGCCGCCGACGCAGGCACGACGCTCGACGACGTGCGCGCCAAGCTCGAGGCCGCCTTCGGACGCTACGACATGCGCGGGGCGCCGACGCCGCAGCCCACGCCGCTCGACGAGGACGTGCTCTCGGTGCTGTCGTCGGCGGTGCGCAGTCGCACGGTGGTCGAGATCGAGTACCTCGCCAGCCAGGCGGACGCGGTCGAGCGGCGCGTCGTCGAGCCGCATTACCTGCGAGGCGTGCGCGGCGCCTGGTATTGCGACACGTGGGATCGCACGCGCGAGGGCGAGCGCACGTTCCGCGTCGACCGCATCCGCGAGGCCCGCGCGCTGGAGGAGACGTTCGAGCGGCGCGACAGCCTCACGGCGCGCGTCGACGGCGCTCTCGGAGACCATGCGGGCACCGCTTCGGTCTGGTTCTCGGCCGAGGTGGCACGCTGGGAGCTCGAAGGCCGGCCCGACACCAGCCGCCTCGCCGATGGCGCGGCGCTCGCCTCGGTGCCGTACGGGTCCGAGCGCTGGCTGTGCGCCGAGCTCTGCCGTTACCTCGGCGAGGCCGTGCTGATCGAGCCGGATCCGCTGCGCGCCCGCGTCGCGACCCGGGCGCGCGAGCTTGCCGCCTCGTGCGCGCGCACGCCACAACCAGCACTTCGTGAGCGCGCCGCAGGCCCGCTGGCTGGGCGAGTCGCAGGTCGCGGGGCTCCTCCCGCCGCCGCTCGAAGGCCGCGGAGCTGGCGCGCTCGGTGCTCGTCGGGCTGGCCGAGGGCACCATCGAGCTCCCGCCGAAGCCCGCCATCCATCCCCGCTCCGACGCCTTCGTCAACACGATGCCGGCCTACGTCGGCCCGCTGGACGGCACCGGGGTCAAGCTCGTGAGCGTGTTCCCCGAGAACCGCGGGCGCGGGTTGCCCACGGTCACGGCGATCGTGATCGTGCTCGACAGCGAGACCGGGCTCGTGCGCGGCGTGCTGGGGGGCACCGCCTGACGCGTGCCGCACCGCCGCGGCCTCGGCGGCCTGCGTCGCGCGCCTGGCGCCGGCCGAGCCCGGTCACGTGGCACTCACGGGCGCGGGTGTCGAGGCGCGCACGCACTTGCTGGCACTCGACGCCATGGGATTTCGCGACGCTGTCGTATGGGATCACCGCGCCTCCAACCTGGAGGCACTGCAGGTCTGGGCACGCGATCACGCTCCTGCCGTCTCGGTGCACGCTGCCGGGAGCGCCAGCGCGGCCGCGGAGGGCGCCGCGATCGTGATCACGGGCATTCCGATCGGCGCCGCCGGCGGGCGCGTCGACCCACACGCCCTGCGCTCGGATGCCCTCGTCCTGCCGATCGACTACTCGACCTCGATCACGGCCGAGACCGCGAACGCCGCGGCGCTGCTGCTCAGCGACGATGTCGCGCAACTCGACGGCTACCGCGGTGCGCACTGGGAGGGATGGCGGCCCCTCGACGGCCCCGTCGGCACCTGGCTGGCCGACGGCGCGCCGCCGCGGCCGCATGGCCAGGTCGTCGTCGCCAACCTGGGCGTCGGCGCGCACGACGTGGTCTTCGCCAGCGCCGTGCTCG
>CAWJTT010000052.1:0-14108 GCA_963845865.1 uncultured Actinomycetes bacterium | reverse complement strand
CCTCTCATCCGCATCACGCTACAAACCGCCTGGCCATGCGGGAAGTGGCGTCGTCGATAGCTGATGCTGCCGGCACGCCATGCAGGCTGATCGGCGCGGAAGCAACCAAACGGCAACCAAAGCGGCGCTGGCGAGCTGCGGGCGTGCCGCAATCCGGCGAGATTCGAAACCGGGGATGGCGGCACCAGCTCGAGCGCCAGGCGGCGGCCGGCGGCGACGCTGCGGCAGTCGCGCGACCGGCGTGCGGCCGGCCCCCCTTTTTGCGATCGCGCAGAGCATGGCGCTTCGCGTGGGTTAGACGGTGTCGCCGGATGACGGCGGCGTACGCCATGCCGAACTGCTCCAGCGGGCCGGCGCACTGAGTGCGCAGGCACCGGTTCGGTCCCCGCCACGGGCAGTGACTCGATGTGGCGGCGGTGCATCGGGGCGAGCAGTCGCGACATCAACGTCAGCCGCAAGCGCTCGCCGTCGAGGTGATCGTCCAGGACGTACTTGCCATGCGGCCGAATCTAAGACCCGCAACGCGACCACGGCGAACCGGTCTGTGCGGTCAGCCTGACCGCCCGCTCGTCGCAACGGGGTCGCACAGCCTCCTGCTCGAGCTCGCGGCTGAGGATCGCTCGCACGGCCACGAATAGGAGAAGGTCGAAGAACAGGCCGAACACAGCCGCGAACTGTGAATAGACGAACGCGAAGACCTGGGTGAAGAAGATCGAGACGAGAACGGCCCGCTCGAACATGGCGAAGGCTGCAGCGCGCCGGCCCTGCCCGATCCGGTAGAGGCCGGCGAGGACAAAACCCGTGGCGGCGATCGAGGCGGCGAGATCCGCCCACTGGATGAAGTCGACTTGCCCGGCCCCGAGCGGGCTGTTCGTGATCCGGTGTCCGACCCGGAAGACCTCGGCGGAGCCCAGCCCGGCCGTCGCGAAGACGACCAGCCCAACGATCTGCAGCAGCGAAGCGGCGGCCCACAAGCTGAAGAACGCGACGACCGCCCTCGCAAACCACGGGCGTTCGACAAGTTCGAAGAACGCCGCCCGCAGCCGTCGTGCGGCCCGGATAGCCGCGGGCGGGGTCGGTGTCGGACGCGAGTGCATCTGCTCGACCAATCCGCGCAGCTCGGGTACAAGCGGATCGGACTGGTCGGCCTGCGCGAGCAGCGCGAGCGCGCGGCGCCGCTTCGAGTCGTCGAGGTCGTGGAGGGCGCCTTCCTTGAGTATCTCGATCACGTTGACGAGGTACTCACGCTGCGTGAATCCCCTGCGCCGGTCCAGACCCCGGATGGCGAGAAAGAAGACGATGAAAAAGCCGTAGATGATCGCGGCGGTCGGCTTGAAAAATTAGTTGTTGTCGGCGGTGACGAACTTCCCCAACTCATCGATGAAGAGCCCTAAGCCGACGCCGCCGACCACCGCTGCGACTTGGCGCGCCGCCGGGCTCACCAGGCCAAGCAGAATGACGAGTGCGACGACCATAAGGAGACCGCCCCAGAGCAGATGAGCGATGTGGAGGCCCCGTCCACCGAGCTGCGGATAATTCGTCAGCCACAGCTGCGTGCGCACGATCAGGATCGTCGCGACCGCGCAGACAAGCATCGTGTCCAGCAGCCGCGTCATGTCGACGCCTCTAACCAGGAAGCCGGAGAGCGCGGCACGCAGCTGCGCCTGCACGACTCGATGCTACTCGTTCGGAGCCCGGGTCGTTCTCGGCGCAAGCTGGTGTTTCGGGGACTCCTTGAATCGGTTGTCGCCGGCGTTGCGCTGTACCGTAGTCCCGGCATCCGGCCAGCGACGTGACAGCGTGCAGCCCGGCGTGAACGGAATGAATCCTCAACCTTCGAGTGACGCGAAGGCGCGGGCGCCACTGAGTGTCCGGCTGGTCTTCCGCGAGGCCACGTACACCGCCCGCGGGCGTTTCTGGGAGGTGATCACGCCGGCCCTCGTGATCTTCGTGCCGCTCACGGTGATCGACACCTACGCCGAGCATCTCGCGGCCGAGCGCGAGGGCGACACGAGTCTGCTCGGCACGCTCATCCAGACGTTCTCCCTGGCCGGCGCGAGTGGGCTGCTGTTCGGCTGGGTCGTGTTCGCCGGGTTGCTCGACGCTGAAGTCGGCTCGCACACCTTCGGCCGCGAGCGCATGACCCTCGCGCAGCGCCTGCGGCATCTGCCGCTCTGGCGACTGACCTTCGCCAGCGTGCTCGTGAGCTTCATCGTGGTGGTCGGCACCACGATGCTCGTGCTACCCGGCCTGATCGCGCTCACCCTGTTCGGGATCGTGGGCCCGCTGATTGTGAGCGAGCGGCTGGGGGTGTTCGCCGCGCTCCGCCGGTCGGTGCAGCTCGTGCGCAAGCACCTCTGGGTGGCCTTCGCCGCGATCGCGCTGCCGTTTCTCGCCGAGCAGCTGATCGAGGACGGGATGCTCACGATCTGGCCCAGCGACATCTGGGAGAGTGCGCTGGTCGCGATCGCGCTGACGCTCGTCGTCGGTGTCGCCGTGGCCCTGGTCGAGGTCGTGCTCGCGTATGAGGTGATCACGCGGGAGGAGCCAGAGCCTGAGGAGCCCGCCGTCGAGGCCATCTAGGTGTAAGACCCAGGAGCGTTGTTCCTCATGTGCGTGAGGCGGGTGAGGGGTGGCTGGTTGTTGAGACTGCGGTGGGGTCGGCGGCGATTGTAGTGATCGAGCCAGCCTGGTAGGGCGCGGGTTCTCTCGCGGGAGGTGCTGTAGATCGCGCCGTAGGCCCAGCCGCCGAGCATGGTTCTGATGAAGCGTTCGGCCTTTCCGTTGGTGCGAGGCCGGTAGGGCTGCGTGCGCAGGTGCCGGAGGCCGAGTGCGCGGCAGGCGAGGGCGTGCAGGATCGAGCTGTAGCCGGCGCCGTTGTCCGTCATGACGCGCTCGACAGAGATGCCGTGCGAGGCGTAGAAAGCGACTGCGCGGCGCAGAAACGCAGCGACGGTGTGCCCTTCTCGTCGGCGAGCACTTCGACATAGGCCAGGCGTGTGGCGTCGTCGACGCACACGTGCACGTACTCCCATCCGGTCTGTCTGCGTCCAGCGATCTTGTGTGGGCGCTGGTCGCGTCGGTTACCGGTGATGCGATGCCCGACGTTTTTGATGCGGCCGAGTTTCTTGACGTCGATGTGCACGAGTTCGCCGGGCCGCTCGCGCTGATAGCGATTGGACGGCTCGAGCGGCTCCAAGCGGCTGCGCTTTCCGAGCCCGATCCGCAGCAGCACCGCCGAGACGGTCGAGAGCGGCATCCCGAGCAGCTCGCTGATCTCCGCCGCGGTCATCCGCACGCGCCGCAGCGCCGCGATCGCCGCCACCCGCTGCTCGCTCGTGCGGCGCGGGATGCGACGGGGCGCCGAGGAGCGGTCATTCAGCCCGGCCGAGCCCTCGCGACGGTAGCGAGCGACCCATTTCGAGGCCGTGCGCGAACTGATCCCCGCAGCGGCGGCCGCTTCCCGGAGCGCGACCTGCTGACCACAGACACGCTCCACCAGCAACAGCCGCCCACGCGGTGTGAGCCGCGCGTTACGGTGCAGATTCATCCGGGCCTCCCTTGTCGCTTGCGCTTCGCAGCAACAAGCATCCAGGGAGACCCGGATGAACAACGTCCTCAGGAACTACACCTAGACGCTCTCCTAGGGCAGCGCAAGGGCCACGTCAGGGCAGCGCAGCCCCGTCAAACCGCGTCCAACGGCGTATCACGCCCCGAGAGCGATTTCGCGTAACCATACGGTTTGTGGCGTCGCGTCCGCACCCGCGTCGCGCCCCTGATCGGCCTGTCACGCGGAGGTCGCGGGTTCGAATCCCGTCTCTCACCTCGTAGGGTGGGCTCGACGGAGCCGATCGGACCCGAGAGAATGCGTCGCATGGTCAGGCTGCCTATCGTGATCACAGCCTCGCTCGCGGCACTCGCCGGGGCCGGGACCGCCGCGGCGCAGACGCCCGCCTCGCGGACGCTGACGATCATCGAGACGGCGCGCGGCGGGACGACCCACGTCGTCGACCTCGCGCCACTGTCGCGTCAGGGCGGGGCCAAGCGGCGGCTCTCGAAGGACGACACACTGGTCATCACGAACCCGCTCCGCGACACGTCCGGCCGGAGGGTTGGCCGCCTGCGCGCGAGCTGCGCCGTCACGAAGGCGGGCGGCTTCGACAGCGCCGCCGGCGACTGCCTCGGCGTGTTCCAGCTCAAGGCGGGGCGGATCTACGTGACGGTGCCGCTGAACCTCGCCGCGACTACCACGGCGGGCGCGGTCCTGAGCGGCACCGGCGCCTACGCGGGCGTACGCGGCACCTGGACCTCGGTCCAGCGCCGCGACGGCAGCGCGCGCGACAACTTCACACTGACCCGCTAGAGCCGAGGCTGATATTAAGGCCCAACGCAAGTACAGCCAAGCCGTGGGCGCGGGCCCTCGGCGGCCGTGGGGTTGACCCGATCTCGTTGACGTCTTGATACTCGGCGCTCGCGCCGGGAGATGGGAGTCGGCAGGATGGGTCGTGTGTCGAGGTGGTCGCCGGAGTTCCGCGAGGAAGCGGTCCGGCTGCATCGGGAGAGCGGTGATTCGATCGCGGCCGTGGCGCGCCGGCTTGGGGTCGGGACGGAGACGATGCGTCGCTGGGTGCGGGACGCTGAGATCGAGCGTGGCGCGCGGGATGGCGTGACGGTCGCCGAGCAGGCGGAGATCCGCGAGTTGCGGCGCCAGGTGCGGCGGCTGGAGGAGGAGAAGTTGATCTCCAGAGGGCGGCAGCGTATTTCGCCAGGGAGACAGGTCAGCTGCCATGACGTTCCGGCTGATCGATCGCGAGCGCGCGCACCACGCGGTCTCCTTGCTGTGCTCGGTGCTGGGCGTCACCCGCCAGGGCTACTGGGCCTGGAGCAAACGCCCCGCGAGCCCGAGGCGGCTCGCCGACGAGCAGATCAGCCTCAGCTGCTCAGGGCCTGGACGGAGTCCGACGAGACCTATGGCCGCGCCGCGGCTGCACGCTGAGCTGCGTCTCGGAGCCGCGCTGCAGATCGGCAAGAAGCGCGTCGCCAGGCTGATGCGCGAGCTCTCGATCCACGGCGTCTCGAGGCGCCGCGGCCACGTCCGCACGACCACGCCCGACAAGCATGCCACGCCCCGCGCCCGATCTCATCAAGCGCGACTTCCAGGCCTCGCGGCCGGACGAGATCTGGGTCGCGGACATCACCTACGTCCCGACCTACGAGGGCTGGCTGTTCCTCGCCGCTGTGATGGATCTGTACTCCCGCAAGATCGTCGGCTGGAGCATGCGCGACGATCTCGAGGCGCCACTCGTGATCGACGCGATCTCGATGGCGATCGCACGCCGCCGGCCCGAGCCGGGCTTGGTGCATCACTCTGATCGCGGCTCGCAATAGACCTCGATCGCGATGGGTCGTACGCTGCGCGACTCCGGCGTGACGGCGAGCATGGGCTCCAAAGGCGACCCCTGCGACAACGCCTGCGCCGAGAGTTGCATCTCGACGATCAAAAACGAGCTCGTGAAGCGCCGCAGCTTCGTCACCCGAGACCAAGCCCGGCTGGCGCTGTTTTCGCTACATCGAGAGCTTCTACAACCCGCTGCGGCGCCACTCGAGCATCGACATGCTCAGCCCCAGCGATTACGAGCATCGCTACTGGCAGACCAAGACCGAGGCGGCCGTCGCCTAAGAAAACCGCGTCAACAGAAACGGATCAACCCCAGTATCCGTGCGGCTGGTGGGGTGGGGTGTATCGGGTTGTGGTCCGGGAGCTCGTGGGTTCGAATCCCGTCTCTCACCCTTGTAGGCAAGCAGCGTCGCGAGGAGGCATGACGCGCTTGACATGGGTGCGGGGCGGGCGTAGCCTCAGATTCCCGGCTGAAGCTGGGTGCCCGTGGTCTAGGTAGCCCGTCGGCAAGTGCCGGCGGTTCGATTTGACTCGGGAGGTACGAATGCTGTACCAGGTTGCTCTCGTGGCCGAGCTTGAGCAGGTCACGGATACGGAGCTTTGCCGTGTGAGCGCGGCGCTGCAGAAGCAGGCGCTACGCGACTTCGGTCCAATCTGGCAGGTGGAGCCGACCGTCGACGCCTTCATCTCGCTGGACGACGTGCCGATCGGCTACTGGCCGATCATCGTCGAGGCCGACATCCAGACTCCTGGCGCGGGCGGCGTCCACCTCGACAAGGATGGCCAGCCCTTCGCGCTCGTCCAGTACTCCCAGGACTGGTCGCTGACGGCAAGCCACGAGTGCCTCGAGATGCTCGCTGACCCGTTCGGCAACCGGCTCGTCGCGGGGCAGTCGCCGAAACCGGACCAGGGCCGCGTCGAGTTCCTGGTGGAGATCTGCGACCCCTCGGAGGCGGTCGATTTCTCCTACACCGTCAACGGCGTCTCGGTCTCGGACTTCTACACCCCGCACTTCTTCGACCCGGTGCAGTCGTCCGGCGTCCGCTACAGCTACAGCGGCGCCATCACCGGCCCCCGCGAGGTTCTGCGGGGCGGCTACCTGTCCTGGCACGAGCCGATCTCCGACCACTGGTGGCAGATGACGTGGTTCTCCGGCGACAGGCCGAGCTTCCGTGATCTGGGCGTCTTCACCCGCGACGGACGGAGCCTCCGCACGGTCATCGACTCGCTGACGCATCCTCAGTCGGACGCCGCCATCGCGCCGCGGGCAGAGAGCTTCCTCGCGGCACACACACTCGCGCAGGGCGCGGCAGGAGCGGCGGCCTCGCGGGCGGGCGCGCTGCGCGACCAGATCGCAGCGATCATGTCCGGCGCCGTCGAGGCCGAGCTTGGCCGACGACGCTGACATCGAGCAGGCGGCACGAGCCGCGCGCCTGCGTGACGAGATCGCGGCGCTGAGGAACAAGGTGCCCGCCATCGGCGAGGAGCCGGCAGACAGCGCAGCCGATGAGAGTCCGCGCGAGTTCATCGCGCGCCGGATGCACGAGGAAGCAGAGCAAGAGCGCGCCGGCGACGAGCCCGAAAGCCCCGGGCCGGCGGACGGCTCATCCAGTTAGAGCGCGTCCCCCGTCACCAGGGAACGACGACCTGAGGGGCGCGCCCCAGACGCGGGTCTCGTTGCGTCCTAACAGGCACTGTCCAGATGCGTCGAAGAGGCGAGGTAGGGGGCAGCGCCCCCCCAAGTGCCGCCCCGGGCGCGCCCCCTGCCTCCTTGTAGCCGCTGCCGGGAGCGTTCGAGACGTCGGAGCTGCTCAAGCTAGCCACTTGGTCGGCTTGAGCGAACCTTTGGGTTAGGTCACGGGCTCGTCGCCCAATGACCGGTGGGCGGGTTCCCCAAGTCGCCCCACACGTAGGCCCGCTCCGGCGCCGGTGAAGAATCGAGGCGCTCGGAGCGATCGCCTCGAATCCGCCCGGCCGCGATCGCGTGATCGTCAGCGATCGCGCAAGCTAGGCGTGTATCCGGGCGAACTACCGTCCAGGCCCACTTCCTGAGCGGCTCACCCAGGTCGTCGTGGGCCCTGGTGGTCTGATCCGCGCGTGGCCTCGAGGTCGGCTCCGAGCGCCCCGCTTAGTCGTTGGAGCACCGGCCGGGTGCGCGACTGCCACTGCGGCCCGCAGCGCGTGTCCGGCCCCGCCGCCGTCAGCGAGCAGACTACGACCCCGTTGCAGAACACGGGCGCCGCGATCGCGACGCCGCCCGGCGAGTACTCACCGCGCGAGGTCGCGATGCCCGAGAGCCGTGTGCTCGCAAGCCGCTTGGCCAGATTTTCGCGTGTCGGTGTGTTGGGCGTGAGCTGTTGGAACTCGCCGTCGAAGACTGCCCGCACAACCTCGGGCGGGGCGTGCGCCAAGAGCGTCCGCTGCCCTGCACCGGCGTACAACGGAAGTGCCTGCCCGATACGGAACGCGAGCCGGACGGCGTGCTCCGATTCGACCTGATGGACGCACACGGCGCGCAGACCGACGCGGACGACAAGCACCGCGGTCTCTCCGGTGAGCTCGGCCAGTTGCTCGAGCCACGGGGACGCGATCGCCACCAGCTCGGCGCGGCCGACATGTCCGCGGGTGGGCTCGAGCACCGGGCCGGGCTGGAAGAGCCCTCCGGCATCGGCGACGAACCCGTAGGTGCGCAGCATGCGGAGGTACCGGTAGGCAGTGCTCAGCGGGATGCCGGCTGTCTTGGCAAGCTCGTCGGCGCGGGCCGGGCCGGTCTCGGTCACGGCCCGCAACAGTGACAGGCCGCGCTCGAGCGAGGCCGTTGCCGCCGTCACCTGAGAAGATTTCTCAGCCACTGAGAATGCAAGCCTACCGCAGAGTGAGACTCAGTGTAGCCTCGATCGAGACGGCTCTCGAGGAGGATCCATGAGCACTTCAGTCAGCCCAGCGGCGCGCGCTGTCAACAACCAGGTGCTATCGAGCGTCACGGCTCAGCGCGGCTCGACGCTCCGATGCAAGGGCTGGAAGCAGGAGACGATCCTGCGGATGCTCGAGAACAACATGGAGGTCGCGGAGCATCCCGAGCGCCTCGTGATCTACGGCGGCATCGGCAAGTGCGCCCGCAACTGGGAGAGCTACCACGCCATCGTGGACTCGCTGATGGCGCTCGAGGACAACGAGACGCTGGTGATGCAGTCCGGCATGCCGGTTGCGGTGTTCCGTACCCATCGGCTGGCTCCGCGCGTGGTGATGGCGACGACCAACTTCGTGCGGCCGAGCTGGCAGCGTTTTTACGAGTTGCAGGATGCCAACCTGACGATCTTCGCCCAGTACACCGCGGCACCGTGGGAGTACATCGGCACCCAGGGCGTGATCCAAGGCACCTTCGAGACGCTGCGGTCAGTCGGCAATATCCACCTCGGGGGCTCGCTCGAGGGCAGGATTCTGCTGTGCGCCGGCATGGGCGGCATGGGCGGCAACCAGCCCCGCGCGATGACGATGCTCGGTGGAGTCGCGATCTGCTGCGACGTCGACCGGCGGATCATCGACAGGCGCATGGAGGCGGGCTACGCGGACGTGGTCGCGAGCTCGCTCGATGAGGCGATCGCGCTGGCAACGGACGCCGCCGGGCGGCGTGAGCCGCTCGGGATCACGCTGGAGGGAAACGCCGTCGACGTGTTCGAGGAGTGCCTGCGGCGCGACTTCCGGCCCGACATCGTCACCGAGATGACCCCGGCCCATGATCCGCTGGCGTACATCCCGGCGGGCCTGACGGCCGAACAGGCGGAGGTCGCGCGCGCCGAGGATCGCGACGGCTACTTCGAGCGGTCTCGAGAGTCCATGGTGCGGCAGCTCACGGCGATGAACGAGTACGCCGACCGCGGCGTCGTAGTGTTCGAGTACGGCAACCAGATCCGCCGCCAGTGCGAGGAGCACGGCATGGCCGACGCGATGAAGATCCCCGGATTCGTGGCGGCGTACCTGCGCCCGCTGTTCCTGGAGGGACGGGGGCCGTTCCGGTGGACGTGCACGAGCGGCGACCCCGCCGACCTCGTGAGGCTCGACGACCTGGTGATGGAGCTCTTCCCTGACGACGACATCCCCACCCGCTGGATCAGCCTGGCGCGCGAGCACGTGCCGATCGAGGGCCTGCCCGCCCGGGTCTGCTATCTGGGGTTCGGCCAGCGCAAGCGGTTCGGGCTGGCGGTCAACGAGCTGATCCGACGCGGCGAGGTCAAGGGGCCTGTCGCGTTCAGCCGCGACAACCTCGACTCGGGCTCGATCATCAACCCGACGTTCGAGACCGAGAACATGCCCGACGGCTCGGACGTGATCTCGGACTGGCCCTACCTCAACGGCCTGCTGAACGCCTCGGCGATGTGCGATCTGATCGCGATTCAGGCCAACTACGCCATGGGCGACTCCGTTCACACCGGAGTGACGATGATCGCCGACGGCTCCGAGGAGGCCGATCTGCGGCTCGAGGCCGCGCTGACGGTCGACTCGGGGATCGGCGTCGTGCGCCACGCCCAGGCGGGCTACGAGCGGGCCCGAGAGGTGGTCGAGGAGGTCGGCCCCGGCGAGGGTCTCTCGGTACCGCTGTGGTGGACGCGCGAGGCGACCTTCGGCCCCGAGCACTAGCCACAGGATGATGGGCCGCGTGCTGATCAGGGGCGCCTCCGAACTGCTCACGTGCGCTGCGGAGGCGCTCGACCTGATTGGCCGAGTCCCGGGCGGCTCGGTGCTGATCGAGGGAGGGACGATCGTCGCCGCTGGCATCCTCGGCGAGGTGACGGCGGAGACCGTGATCGACGCCGGCGGACGCGCGGTGATGCCGGGGTTCGTCGACTGCCACACGCACGTGGTGTTCGGTGGTTCGCGGGTGGACGAGTACGTCGCCCGCTGCGCCGGCCTCGAGCCTCCCCGGGGGCCCCGAAGGGCATCCTCGGCACGATGGCGGCAACTCGGACGCTCGCTGTGCGTGAGCTGGCAGACGCCTCGTCCGGCCGGTTGCGGGAGATGCTCGCCCACGGCACCACGACCGCCGAATCGAAGTCGGGCTACGGCCTGGCCCGCGACGCCGAGCTTGCCATGCTCGAGGCCAACCGCCTGCTCGAGGACGAGGTCGGGATCGACGTCGTCTCGACCTACCTGGGCGCCCACGCACTGCCGCCCGGCGTCGTCCGCGATGCCTACGTGGATGAGGTGATCGGCACGATCCCCGAGGTCGCCGGCCGGGGTCTGGCCTCGTCTTGCGACGTGTACTGCGACGACGGCTTCTTCACCCTGGCCGAGAGCCGGCGGATCCTCGAGGCGGGGCTGGCCCACGGCTTGCGGCCCAAGCTGCACCTGGACGCCTACTCCCACACCGGCGCAGCGCGGCTCGCGGCCGAGCTCGGCTCGATCACCGTCGACCACCTCAACCACACGACGGCCCGAGAGCTCGATGCGCTGGCAGCGGCGGGCGTGATCGGCGTGGTCATGCCGCTGCTCGATTTCGCCACCCAGAACCCCGTGCCGGCACACGCCCGCACGCTGCTCGACTCGGGCGTGCGGATCGCGCTCGCGACCGACATCTGTCCCGGCTGTTACACCGCCAGCATGCAGGTGGTGATCCAGCACGCGTGCCGCACCGGCGGCCTCTCCGCGGCCCAGGCGATCCGCGCGTCCACGATCGACGCCGCGGCGGCCGTCGGCCGCGCCGACCGCGTCGGCTCGCTCGAGCCGGGGAAGCAGGCCGACGTGCTGATCCTCGACACGGAGCGGCACGAGGACATCGCCTACCGCCTCGGCCACAACGCGGTTGACCGCGTGATCCGCCGCGGAGTCCTGGTCGCGTGATCGGAGGGATCCAGGCCGCCCACCTTCTGCTCGACGACGGCTGGGCGTCCCCCGGACATGTGGTCGTGGACGCCGAGGGAGCGATTGCCGACGCCGCACCAGGCGTCTTGGCGGGTGCCGATCTGGAGCTTTCCGGTTACGTCGCGCCGGGCATTGCGAATCTGCATTCCCACGTACACCACCGTGGCCTGGTCGGCCATGCCGACAGGCTGGCGCCGGGCAGCGTCGCCACGCTGTGGACGTGGCGCGAGACGATGTATCGCCACCTGCTCGGACTCGTGCCCGACGACCTCGAGGCGTATGCGACGCTGGCCTACATCGAGATGCTCCGTCGTGGTTACACCGCAGTGGGGGAGTTCCACTACGTCCACCATGACCGCGATGGCCGTCGGTACGGCAATCCAGCCGAGATGAGCGAGCGGATCATCGCCGCTGCTCGAAGCGCCGGAATCGCGCTCACGCTACTGCCGGCGCTCTACGGCACAGGAGGCGTCGGCAAGCCATCCGAGCCCGAGCAGCGCCGCTTCACGATCGCTGGCGACGAGTACCTGTCGCTGCTGGCCACGCTCGACGGTCACACCGCGCATGACCCGCTTCTGCGCGTCGGCGCCGCCCCCCACAGCCTCCGTGCCGTCGACCCGGCTGAGCTCGAGGCCCTGCTCGCCGTGCGCACCTCCGGCCCGATTCACATCCACGCCGCCGAGCGCACCGAGGAGGTGGACGAGGTGGTCGCGGGACTCGGTGCCCGCCCGATCGAGTGGCTCCTTGGAAGCGCGGGTCTGGATGCGCGCTGGTGCGTGATTCACGCCACTCACATGACCGGGAGCGAACGCCGCGGCCTCGCTCACAGCGGCGCGGTGGCGGGTCTCTGCCCGCTGACCGAGGCGAACCTCGCCGACGGGTTGTTTCCGCTCGCCTCCTACCGCCACGACGGCGGGCGCCTGGGGATCGGGACCGACGCGAATCACCTGATCGACCTGCCCGGCGAGTTGCGCATGCTCGAGTACGGACAGCGTGTCACCGAGCACCGACGCGACGGCTTGCTCGCCGAGGAGGAGACGAGTGTTGGCGATGTGCTATTCAGGCTCGCCGCAGCCGGCGGTGCGCAAGCACTGGCACAGCCGGTCGGCGTTATCAGGCCGGGCGCGCGCTGCGATCTGGTCGAACTCGACCCCGGCCACCCCGCCTTGATCGGGCAGATCCCGGCGACCATCCTCGACGCCTGGATCTTCTCGACGGCTTCCGACGCCGTGGTGCGCACCGTGATCGTCGGGGGAGAGATCGTGATTCGCGATGGCCATCATCCCCTCGAGCGCGCGGCCCGCACCCGCGTCGAGGCCGTGATGGGTCGGCGACACTCCGTGACCCCCCCGCCGGCATGACGGTCCGCGTCGACGGCCGGAGTCTCACCGTGGCCGATGTCATCGCCGTCGCGCGCGACGCGGCGCCGGTGGAGCTGGCGCCGACGGCGATCGAGGCAATGCGCGGATCGCGACGGGTGTTGGAGGAAACCGTCGCCCGGGGCGAGCGCATCTACGGCGTATCGACGGCCGCGGGCGCGCTCCAGCGGGTGCCGGTTGCCGGCTCCGACGCTCACCGCTTCAATCGCATGATGATTCTCAACTGCCGGGTCGGCCAGGGGGCGGCGGCAAGCCGCGAGATCGTCCGCGGAACCCTGCTGCGCCTCGCGAACCTGCTCGCCCGCGGGGTGACGGGGGTGCGACCAGAACTTGCCGAAGTGGTGGTGTTGGCACTCAATCACGACTGGCCGCTGACGATGCGCACGCTGGGTTCGGTCGGCCAGGCCGACCTGGCCCCGATGAGCGACCTCGCATGCGGGCTGATCGACACGGCGGGCTTTGCTCTCGAGGCGGGGGAGGGCATGGCGTTGATCGACAACAACGGCTTCTCCACGGCGATCGCGGCGCTCGCCGTGGCTGACCTCGAGCGGCTCGCAGACGCGCTGGACGTCGTCGGCGCACTGGAGATGGAGGCCTTCCTGGCAAACCCGTCGATCCTCGACCCGGTGCTGGCCGAGCGCCCCTACCCGGGATTGCAGGCGACGGCCGCGCGGCTCCGGGAGCTACTCGCCGGGAGTTGGCTGTGGCAACCCGAGGTGCCTCGCAATCTGCAGGATCCGCTGACGTATCGCTGCCTTCCGCAGATACATGGAGCATTGCGCGACACGCTCGAGTTCGCCCACCGCCAGCTCGTGCTCGAGCTGAATGCCGCCCAGAGCAACCCGCTCGTCAACATCGCGGATGAACGTGTCGTCTCGGTGGGCTGTTTCGACGTGCTGCCACTGGCAGCCGCGCTCGACTACCTCCGAATCGCACTCGCTCCCGTACTGACCAGCGCCAACGAACGGATGATGAAGCTCCTGCACACCGGCTTCTCCGGCCTGCCTCCCGGGCTCTCGTCCGAGGCCGGACAGGGCCACGACGGGTTCACGGAGTTCGGCGTCGCCGGCCAGGGCCTCGTGGCCGAGGCCCGGCTGCTGGCCTCGCCTGTCTCCTTCGAGATGGCCAGCACGACCCAGGCCGAAGGCATCGAAGACCGCACCACCATGGCGCCACTCGCAGGTCGGCGACTCAGCGAGATGGTCGGCCTCGGTGAGTTCCTCGCGGCGATGGAGCTCGTCGTTGCCGCCCAGGCGATCGATCTGCGTCCGGGAACCGAACTGGCGTCGGCACCGACAGGGCGTACCGGCAGGTGCGAACGATATTCCCCACGGTCATCGGCGACGACGCGGTCCCGGGAACCATCAATGCGCTGATCGAACTGGTCAGAGCAGGCGCGATCGGCGACGTGGCGTAAGTCTCCGCTCCCCACCGCGTGATTGCTGAAAGGCCGTTACGACAACGACGCGTTC
>CAWJTT010000051.1:0-30510 GCA_963845865.1 uncultured Actinomycetes bacterium | reverse complement strand
CGTGAAGGGCCAGCGTCGCGCCGAGCAACACGATCGTGGAGGCGGCGACGGGCCCCGACTGCGCGCGCGCCTCTTCCAGCCACTCGGTCGTGAGCGGCGGCAGCGAGAGCCAGACGCTGCAGTCTGTCCGGCGTATGATCGGCGCACGCCGGAGGGAGGTCCGCGGTGGGAGGCACGGGGCATGCGACGGCCTGAGACGCGCTACGCGCTGAGTGGCGACATGCACGTGGCCTACCAGGTGACCGGGGAACAGAATGCCGTCGATCTCGTCTCCGCGCCCGGTGCCATGTCGCATCTGGAACTCGACTGGGACTGGCCGGAGGTCGCGGCGTGGATCGAGCGGCTGAGCGGCTTCGCGCGCTTGATCCGCTTCGACAAGCGCGGAACCGGACTCTCGGACCGGCTGACGGACGCGGCCACGTTCGAGGAGCGGATGGATGACATCCGCGCCGTCATGGACGCGACCGAGAGCCGCGAGGCGGTCGTCATGGGCTACTCAGACGGCGGCAACATGGCGGCGCTCTTCGCCGCCACGTACCCGGAGCGCACACGCGGCCTGATCCTGTTCGCGACCCAGGCGCGCTGGACCCAGACCGACGACTTCCCCTACCCCGTGCTGACGGCTGCCGAGTACCGCACGGTCATCGAGCGGCTCGAGCGGGAGGGCCCGACGGAGGAGTGGCTGTTCGGGTTCGGCTGCGGCATCCCGCGGAGCGATCCCGAGAAGGACGCGGCTGTCTATCGCTACGCGCGCTCCGCCGTCAGCCCGGCCGCGGTCGCGGCGCTCGAGCGCATGAACACGGAGGTCGACATGAGAGCCACCCTTGCGCTCGTCCGGGTGCCCACGCTCGTCGTCAATGCGACCGCAGACCCGATCAGCCCTCTGGCCGGGGCGCGCTGGATCGCGGACACGATTCCCGGCGCCCGGCTCGTGACCTTCGAGGGGACGTCGCACGCGCCGGGTGAGACCGACGACGAGGAGGCACTCGACGCGATCCAGCACTTCGTCACGGGTGTGCGTCCACCGCCGCGCATCGACCGCGTGCTCGCCACCGTCCTCTTCACGGACATCGTGGGCTCGACCGAGCTTGCCACGCAACTGGGCGACCAGCGCTGGAAGACCCTGCTGTCGGGGCATCGGGCACGCGTGCGGCAGGAGATCGCCCGCTTCAGCGGGCGCGAGGTCTCGACCACCGGCGACGGGTTCCTGGCCACGTTCGACGGCCCCGAACGCGCAATCCGCTGCGCGAGTGCCATCAACGGCATCGCGGGAATCCCCGTCCGCACGGGCCTGCACGCAGGTGAGGTGGAAGTCCTCGGAGATGGCATCGCGGGCATCGCGGTGCACATCGCCGCCCGCGTCATGGCCCTCGCCGCATCCGGTCAGGTGCTGATGTCGCGCACCGTGCGCGACCTCGTCGTCGGTTCCAATCTGAGGCTCGTCGAAGCCGGCACCCACCGGCTCAAGGGAGTGGACGGCGAGTGGCAGGTGTATGAGCTCGCCGGGCCCGAGGCGCGCGCCTAGCTCCCGTCGTCGCGCCGCGCACGCGCCGGCGTGAACGCCGGCGGGCACACGGGCCACGTACTCGCACGCTTCAAGCGGCGAATAGCGCACGCGCTCGCCGCCGCCGTCAGGATCGCCCGACCGGCTGCGACATCCGTCTGCCCGCCGTCGTGCTTCGACGCAGAGCGAGGCCGTCAGGCCAGCGGCGGGTGGGCCGCCGAGGAGCACCCTCGCAGGTTCTATGCGGCGCACCCGCGACCCGCGACTTTAGAAAGAGGCAGCCCCGACGGTTCCAGTCCTGCGGTACCCAACCCGCGCATGTCAGTCTGATCCACCGTCAGCCTGAGCCGAGGCCCAGACGGGCCCGTGCCACAACAGGGCCCGCCCACCCTCACAGGCCTATCGCACTCCGAACTGTCGGGAGCACGCGGAGTCAGCCCAAGTAAATCGATCAGCGAGCGATCTGATCGCGCCTGTAGCCGCGTTTGTCGCGCGAACTCCTGCGGCGGAGCATGGAATCGACGTACCGGGCGCTCGCCCAGGGACGCCGGGCACGCCGCAGGGTGTGTGCAGGCGGCTCGATTGGATGGAAGTCATGGGCTGAGTAGCGCGGCGTTGAGGCGGCGCGGACGAGCGTATGATGGCCGCGGCTAGGGAGAGGGGGCTGGCATGCGTCTCGAGTCGTCGGTCACATCCGTGTCCTGGATACCGCGCGAGGCAGTGCGGGGCATTGCAGCGCTCCCGTTCGGCGTGGTCGCGCACTACGACCTGCCGCCGCCCGACATGCTCGAGGATCTGTCGGGTTTACGCGATGCGGACCGGTTCCGGTTCGCGAACGAGCTGCGCGCCTGGATCGAGGTCGAGGACGGGCGCATCGTCGGCTGGGGCCAGGACGGCGGTGGCTCGATCGGGGCGACCCGTCTTGCGCTCGGCGGGACGGAGGTGGTGATCGCAGCGGTGCCCCTGCCCGATATCCACCCGGAGCCCGTGGTCACCCAGATCGCCGTGACGTTCGGGCAGACGAGCGGAGGCCGCACCGGACTGCCGGCGCCGCGGCGGGTGCGAGCACGGCCGTTCGTGCAGATCGCGGCGCCCATCGCGTGGACGACGCTCTCGCTCACGCTCGGCACCAACGGCATCGCGCACGAACTCGCCGGCGCGAGTCCGTTTCCTCGGCACTGGGTCTACGACGCGTCAGGACGGCTGGTCTCGAAGTCCGGCTTGATCGATTTCAGGACGTGGTATCGAGACGCCTTCGGCAAGCACACGCCGTGGGGCGGGTACGACTCGCCAGCGCTCGTCTCGGCGGTCGAGAGCGCCCTCGAGCGGCACCTCTCTGCCGCGATCCTCGCCGCCGGCGCCTCGCCTGTTCTGCGCGAACTGGCGACAGGAGCGACGCTGGTAACCCAGGGCGATGCCGGAGCGGAGCTCTTCCTGCTGTTCGATGGCGTGCTGGAGGTCGAGGTCGACGGCGCGCCGGTGGCGACTCTGGGCCCTGGTTCGATCGTCGGCGAGCGGGCGCTGTTCGAGGCCGGGCGGCGGGTCGCCACGCTGCGTGCCACAACGCCCTGCAGGGTCTTCGTGCTCACTCGCGAGCAGTTCAGCGAGGATGAACTCGCCGCTCTCGCGCGAACTCATGGCGCTGGCGCGGACGAGTAGCGGGACAGCGGCGCCGGACAAGATGCGATGAATACGTTCGCACGGTGCTTCGCGATCGTGGTCGCGCCTGTCGACCTGCTCGAGCTCCCGGCGTGGGAGTCGGGACCTCTCCCCGTCAGCCAGGGATCTTCGGTGGCATCGGCGGATTTGCGGCGCAGCTACTTCAATGAACGCGCGGCGGCGGCCCTGTACGGCAGCGGCCGGTTACACCGCTGGATGGGTGCGGAGTATGGGCGCGAGCGATCATGCGACCGCTTCGAGGTGGCGGGCGTCGAGCTGCTCCGGGTCCTCGCGGGCGGCGGCCGCCGCAACGCGCTGCTCGCCGTGCACGGGGAGATCCAGGCGGATGGCGTCGGCGCCGTTGAGACGCTCGCGCGCGTCGCCCAGCTCGGCAAGGGCGCCTCGGGGGCGAGAGCCTTCCTGGACGAGCTGCTCGAGGGATGCGGCAGCGTCATGTCGGGCCTCAAGCGAGTCACCACGATGACGCTTGCGACGCCGGCCGCCGGATCACTCCCTGCGCCGATGGGATCACCGGCCTATGATGCCTGGAGCCCCGACCTGCAATGGCTGTGGCTGCTGGCCTCAGCGACCCTGCCCGACGACTACCTCCCCGCGCCCGAGGATGGCACCGGGATGCTCGGCTCCATCATCCACCTCTCGGCGAACTGGAAAGTACTCGTGCTGCGCGACGGCGCGGCGTACCTCGGCTCCGGAGCCGACATGAGCTCCGCCTACCGGCTCGCCGACAACGCAGAGTTCCATTTCCGCACGATCTACCTCGACGCGCTGCTCGTGGCACAGTCGCAACGGCTGCAGCTGACGCGGATCGCGGACGAGCTCGCAGCCCTCGCAGACCCGATGAGCGACCCGGCTCCGCTGCTGCGACTAGAGCGCGAGCTAACGGCGTTCCGAAACATCTACTGGTGGCAGCACCTCGGGCCGCAATGGCACGCCAACCGCCTGCTAAGCGCGTACCAGGCCGGACACGAGATCCCCGAGCTCTTTGATCAGGTCACCGACGAACTCGGCGACTACTCGCGCAAAGCCCACACGGCCGCGACCCAGCGAACCGAGGCACTCGTGGGTGTACTCGCCGTCGTCGGCCTCCCGCTAGGTGCAGCGCTCGAGCTCGTGCACGTCCTCGGCGTCGACAACCCGCGGTGGATCGCCGTTGCACTCGCCCTGGCCGCGTTCCTGATTGTGGCCATCCTCCTCACGGGCGCGGGACGAACGCTCCTGCGGCTGTGGATCATGGTTGGCCGGCGCGACCCGTGAGCACGCGTCCCACCGGAGGTGGCCGTCTATGTTTGGTGTTGAGGGCTCACGCGTGCCACGCGTCCACGCCACTGCAGACGCGTGAAGGGTGTATCACCCATCGGCGTTGGTCGCGTATCCGCTGGGCTGGACGAGCTGAGCAGACGCTCCGCGTACGCGGCCAACTCCGGCGTGGCGTTTGGCACCTGCTGCTTGGCAAGCCGCTTGACCGCTCGAAGGTACTGAAGCGCTTAAGGCGGGCGCTCTTGACCACGCTGATCTACGCCGGCTCGCCAACCGCGCGGGAGGCAGACCTGGTGGATGGCTCCCTTCACGCGGCTCCGGTCGCGGGGCGGCCGAATGGCGACCCACGCGTCTTCGCGTAGACGGATGACGAAAGGCCGCCGGGCTGGGCGATCGAGCGGGACCCCGCCCTCGCGCGCGAGCGCCAGGCACTCCCCTCTTTGCATCGCGCGAATGTGCTCACAGCCTGGTCATGAAAAATTGCTCGATGCGGTTCCGTCGTATGGTTTCGTGCTTGCGCAGCGGCTCCGGCTCGATCCCGAGCAGGCGCGAGAAGCTCGGCCACTGAGCAGTGCCGAGGAAGTAGGCTCCGCTCGTGCTGATCTGCTCAAGCTGCGAACAGGAGAGTCCCGACGAGGCTCGCTTCTGCCTCGCCTGCGGCGTACAGCTGGAGGAGGTTGCGGCTTCGCGCGAGACGCGCAAGACGGTCACGCTGCTGTTCTCGGACGTGACCGGCTCGACGGCCATCGGGGAGCGGCTCGATCCGGAGCAGCTGCGGCGGTTGATGTTGCGCTGGTACGAGGAGATGAAGGCCGTCTGCGAGGCGCACGGCGGTCGGGTTCGCGGGCTGATCGGTGACGGGGTGATGGCGGCGTTTGGCGTGCCGGTAGTGCACGAGGATGACGCGTTGCGTGCGGTGCGTGCGGCTGTGGAGATGCGCGAACGGTTGGAGGCGCTGAACGTCGAGTTGCAGCGGGACTTCAGTCTCAGACTGCGATCTCGCACCGGGGTCAACACCGGCGAGGTCATCGTGCGAGAACCGGACCCGAGCGGGGCGCTGGCCCTTGGTGATGCGGTCAACGTCGCCGCGAGGCTGGAGAGCGCGGCGCAGCCGGGCGAGGTGCTCATAGGCGAGGCCACCTACGGGCTCGTCAAAGACGCTGTCAGGGCCGAGGCGGTCGAGCCGCTCGCTCTGAAGGGCAAGGCCGAGGCTGTCTCGGCGTTCCGGATACTGGAGGTTCTGCCGCATGCGGAGGCGCTGATCCGACATTTTGAGATGGCGCTGGTGGGTCGCGAGCTCGAGTTCGCGCAGCTTCGCCAGGCCTACCAGCGAGCCGTGCGCGAGCGGCGCTGTCATCTGATGACCGTGTTCGGCCAAGCGGGGATCGGCAAGAGTCGGCTTGCTAGGGAGCTGGTCCGCTCCGTGGACGGCGACGCCGGTGCGCTGATGGGGCGCTGCCTCTCTTATGGGAAGGGGATCACCTACTGGCCCGTGCGGGAGATCGTGGCGCAGGCGGCTCGCGGCGGCAGTGTCCGCCAGCTGCTCGAGGGCAGCCCCGATGCCGATGCCGTCGCCGAGCGCCTTGCCACGGCGATCGGCGCTGGCACGGGCGGGGCCGTCAACGAGGAAATCTTCTGGGCGATGCGCAGGCTCGTCGAGGTGCTCGCCCGTGACAGGCCATTGGTGCTCATATTCGAGGATGTCCACTGGGCGGAGCCGACGCTGCTCGATCTGATCGAGTACCTGAGCGACTGGGTGGGGGATGTACCCGTCCTCATCGTTTGCCTCGCCCGGCCGGAGCTGCTCGACGGGCGCCCGACTTGGGGCGGCGGCAAGCTCAATGCAGCCTCGCTGTTGCTCGACCCGCTTTCGACCGAGGAATCCTCGCTCCTAATCGGAGCGCTTCCGGCGGCCACTGAGCTTGCGCCCGAGATGCGCGAGCGAATCTCGGTCGCCGCGCAGGGGAATCCGCTCTTTCTCGAGCAGATGCTCGCCATGCTCGCTCACGGCCGACACGGCGCCGGTGAGATCAGTGTCCCGCCCGCGATCCAGGGCCTGCTTGCTGCGCGCCTAGAGCAGCTCGAGCCCGAAGAGCGCCGGCTGCTCGAGTGCGCGTCGATCGAGGGGGAGATGTTCCACGTCGGGGGCGTGGTCGCGCTCTCGCCGCCAGAGGCCAGGGAGGCCGTGCCTTCGCAGCTGCTGAGCCTGGTACGCAAGGAGCTGATCCGCGCGGAGTCCGCAACCGTCACCGGTGATGACGCCTTCCGCTTCCGCCATGGGCTGATCAGGGAGGCCGCCTATACAGGGCTGCCGAAGGCGGCGAGATCGGATCTGCACGAGCGTCACGCGGCATGGCTCGAGCACATCCTCGGCGACCATATCGGTGAGGCAGAAGACCTGCTCGGTTACCACCTTGAGCAGGCGTACCGCTACCGCGCCGAGCTGGGTCTCGATGAGGGGAAGGCGCTCGACTTGGCCGGCCGTGCCGGGCGGCGGCTCGGCTCGGCCGGCCGACTCGCGTTACGCCGCGGCGACGCACGGGCGGCTGTCAACCTGCTCGAGCGCGCCCATTCGCTACCCAACGACGATGAGCGGAGCCGTCTCGCCAACACGCTCGGCCTCGGCTGCGCGACGTGGCAGGCCGGCGAACTCGAGCGGGCCGAGCTTGTCCTCGGCGACGCGATCGAGCAAGCAAGAACCACCGACGATCGGCACGCCGAGCGGCACGCCCGGTGTGTACGCGGGATCTCGCGAATGTGCAACCGGCCCGACCTAATCGATGTCGCGGAGGAGGTCCGGGACGCCGAGGAGTCGCTCTGGGCACTGGAGGAGGCGGGTGACGGTCTCGCGCTCAGCCACGCCATGATCTTCCTCACCGCCCTATACGCGTGCACGGACGCCGTGTCACAGCGGGTAGCAGCCGAACGGGCGTTGGCGCACGCGATGCGGACGGGCAGCCGCCTCGATCAGGGGTGGAGTCTCGGCGTCCTGGGCCTCACGCTCTTCGAATCGCCGACGCCTGTCGAGGAGGGTGTGCGCATCTGCGCGAGACTGCGGCGGGAGCTCAGCGCGCATCCGGTAGGGGTCGCGCAGGTCAACGCCTTCTTCGCGTCCCTTCGCGCGATGCAGGGCCGGTTTGACGACGCCCGCGCGTTGATCGCCAGTAGCCGGTCAGAGATCGAAGAGTTCGGAATCGGCACCCTCATGACGTTTGTCGAGCTGATGGGCGTGCGGGTGGAGACATTGGCCGCCGACTCACAGGCGGCCGCGCAGGCAGCGCGAGCGGCGGCGGAGTGCGCGACCGGCATCGGCGACAGCTGGGTCTACGTCATCGCTGCGACCGACCTCGCCCGAGCCGTGTGTGACCAAGGACTCCCGGCCGAGTGCCTGCGCATCCTCGACGAGAGCGAGCAACATCCAGCCCCGCCGGACCTCGAGATCGTCATCAAGGGACCGGCCACCCGGGCTTTGGCCATGGCGCACCTCGGTCGCCTCGAGGAGGCGGAGCCGTGGGCGCGGAAGGCTGTGAGCTGCGCCATTGGGACGCAGTTCGTCGGCTTGCATGCCAACGCGCTTCTCGTTTTGGCCGAGATCCTGCGCCTGGCAGACCGGTCGGAAGAGGCAGACCCGCTGATCGCTGAGGCGGTCGCGCTTTTCGACCGGAAGGGCAACGTGGTCTCGGCCGCGAAGGCGCGAGCGATTCTCGCGGAGCTGCGATGACCCTTTGCGCAACCAGCCGCGACCAGCCCTGAACACGCCTTCGCCGTGAGTTTCGGAGCGCGCTAGCGGAGTACGCTGCGCATGTGCCGATTTGCGCTAGCTGCGGGGAGGAGAACTCCGAGGAAGCCCGTTTCTGCTTCGCCTGCGGTGTCCGATTCGGAGCGGTGGCGGCCGCGCGCGAGCTTCGCAAGACGGTGACGGTTCTGTTCTCGGATGTGACCGGATCGACGGCGATCGGGGAGTTGCTCGATCCGGAGGCGTTGCGCCGGCTGATGCTGCGTTGGTATGAGGAAATGAAGACTGTGTGCGAGGGGCACGGCGGGCGGGTGCGGGGGCTGATTGGCGACGCGGTGATGGCGGCGTTCGGAGTCCCGACGGTTCACGAGGATGACGCGTTGCGTGCTGTTCGCGCGGCCGCGGAGATGCGCCAGCGGCTCGAGACGCTCAATGACGAGTTGGACCGGGACTTCGGTTTGAGGTTGCGGTCGCGCACGGGAGTCAACACGGGCGAGGTCGTCGTGCGAGACCCAGACCCGAGCGGGGCGCTTGCGCTCGGGGATGCGGTCAACGTTGCCGCCCGGTTGGAACACGCGGCAGAGCCGGGCGAGGTGCTCCTCGGCCACGCCACCTACGGGCTCGTCGAGGACGCCGTCAGGGCCGAAGCGGTCGAGCCGCTCTCGCTCAAGGGCAAGGCCGAGCCTGTCTCCGCGTTCCGGCTGCTGGAGGTTCTGCCGCATGCGGAGGCGCTGATCCGACATTTCGAGATGCCGCTGGTGGGTCGCGAGCTCGAGCTTGCGCAGCTCCGGCAGTCCTGGCAGCGGGCAGTGCGCGAACGGCGTTGCCATCTGGTGACCGTGTTCGGCCACGCAGGGATCGGCAAGACCCGGCTCTCTCAGGAACTCGCCCGCTCGGTCCACGGCGAGGCCAGCGTACTGACCGGGCGCTGCCTCTCCTACGGCAAGGGCATCACTTACTGGCCCATACGGGAGATCGTGGCGCAGGCGGCCGGCAGTCGCAGTCTCCGGACACTGCTCGAGGACAGCCCCGATGCCGAAGTCGTAGCCGAGCGCATCGAGAGCGCGATCGGGGTCGGCACGGGCGGGGCCGTCAAGGAAGAGATCTTCTGGGCGCTGCGCAAGCTCATGGAGGCGGTCGGCCGCGAGCGGCCGCTGCTGCTCGTGTTCGAGGACATCCACTGGGCAGAGCCGACGCTACTCGACCTCATCGAGTATCTCGCCGATTGGGTGCGGGATGTTCCCGTGCTCGTGGTCTGTCTCGCCCGGCCGGAGCTGCTCGATGCGCGGCCGACGTGGGGCGGCGGCAAGCTCAACGCTTCCTCGGTACTGCTCGACCCACTCTCCGCCGAGGAGTCCTCGCTGCTGATCGCAGCCCTTCCCGCCGCCGCCCCACTCGCGCCGGAGGCCCGAGCGCGGATCACAACCGCCGCGCAGGGAAATCCGCTCTTCCTCGAGCAGATGCTGGCGATGCTCGCACAGCGCGAAGACGCTTTCGGTGAGGTCGCCGTCCCTCCCGCGATCCAGAGCTTGCTTGCCGCGCGGCTCGAGCAGCTCGCTCCCGAGGAGCTCCGGCTGCTCGAGTGCGCCTCGATCGAGGGCGAGATGTTCCACGTCGGCGGGGTCCTCGCGCTCTCGTCCCCGGAGAGCCGCGAGGCGGTGACATCACAACTCATGAGCCTGGTGCGCAGCGAGCTGATCCGCGCGGAGTCCGCAACCCTGCCAGGGGACGACGCGTTTCGCTTCCGCCACGCGCTGATCAGGGACGCCGCCTACACAGGGCTTCCAAAAGAGGCGCGCTCCGAATTGCACGAGCGCCATGCCGCCTGGCTCGAAGAGGCCCTCGGCGACCACGAGGCGGACGAACTACTCGGCTACCACCTCGAACAAGCGCAACGCTGCCTTTCCGACCTCGGACCGCTCGACGACCACGGGCGCGCCCTCGCGCGGCGCGGCGGGGAGGCACTGGCCGAAGCGGGCCGTCGCGCAGCAGCCCGCGGCGACACTGCCGCAACCGCAAATCTGCTCGGCCGGGCACGCCCCCTGCTCTCAGCCGACGCGGTGCGAGCGCGAGATATCGATCCCATGCGCGCACACGCCCTGTTTGAGAGCGGCGATATTGCCATGGCGGAGGCCGAACTGGAACGCGCCGTGGCCGAAGCCGCCGCGGCCTTCGACCGCCGCGCCGTGATCCGCGCCGAGCTTGAGCTGCTCGCCCTGCGCTGGACAATCGGCAGCGCGAACTCGGTATCGAGCCAAGATATCTCGAACGCGGCTGTGGCGGCGATCCCGATCCTGGAGGCCGCCCGAGACGAAGCGGGGCTCGCGCGCGCCTGGCACCTCTCGGCCGTTGTCCACCTCGACTCCTCTTGGAGCGAGCACTCCATCGCGCTCGAGCAAGCCCTGACCCACGCCCAGCGAGCCGGAGACGCCCACGAAGCCAGCATGATTACAAGCATGCTCGCGATCGGTCTCATATCCGGCCCCACACCTGTCGAGACCGCCATCTCACGCTGCAACGAAATGCTCGAACACTCCCCCGGCCCGTTTGCCGAGGCCGTAATCAGCGTTGCCCTAGCGGTCCTGCATGCGATGGCGACGCGTTTCGAGCAGGCTCGCGAACTCTACGCACAGACACGCCGACTCGACGACGAACTCGGCAGCCGCTTGGGAGCAATCCACCATTATCACGGCGCGATGATCGCCCTTCTAGCCTCAGATCCCGCCACCGCCGAGCGCGAACTCCGAACCGGGTACGAAGCACTCCGTGAGATGGGTAAGCAACGCCTCCTGTCCGCACTCGCGGGCCTCCTCGGCCATGTCCTCTACGACCTCCAGCGGTTCGCCGACGCCGACGAGATGACCGCTTACGCACAGGAGATCACGCAGGCCGACGACGTCGCCTCAAACATCCTCTGGCGCTCGACTCGCGCCAAGCTACTCGCACGCGCCGGCGAGCACCAGCAAGCCATCCTCTTAGCAGAGTCGGCGCTGGCACTCGTGGAAACCACCGACGCAATCGGCGAACACGCAGGGATGCTGCTCGACTTAGCCGAGGTGCTCCGCCTCGCCGATCGACGCCACGAAGCGGCCACCCCCATCCAGCGCGCCTACGACCTGCTCGAGGCGAAGGGAAACATCGCCGGCGCAGCCATTGCGCGCACGCTCCGCGCGAAACTCATACCCGCCGGGCGTTAGCGCCGCGACACGACTACGGGATTGCCACTCCGGCCAATAAGGAACGTGAGCACATTCGCGCGATCGCAAAAGGGGGTCGGCTCCGACGCGGACGCGGTCGCCCGGCTGCTAGCGGCACCACGCCGGCCGCCGCCAGGCGCTGGCAACCGCACATCGGCCTGATGGCTGCCGCTGCTCGCGACGCTCGCCGATCATGTCCACCACGCTGGATTGGAACTAGCGATCCCGGCCCGGTTTGCACCACCGACCAGTCCAGAGTCGGAATCGCCGGGTGCGCGCCTAGACCTTCATCCAAGGCGCGATGGTGGTGTTGGTCGTCTTGGCACTGACGAAGACGAGCTGCTCAGGTTCGCGCGTCATGCTGATCTTGCCGCTCCTGACGACGAGCACGTTGTCGAGATGCGTGAAGTTGCCTGTCGTCAGATCGAGCACCTGCTCCTTGGTCTTCGCCAACCATGGCAGGAAACTCGCCAGGTCGCTGCCGCCCCCGTCGAAGTAGCTCGTCAAGCGGCGATAGAGCTTCGGGAAAACGACACCGCGGGCATCGAGGTCGGCTCCGCCGGTCGTGGCGAGGCCCTTGGTCGAGAGGTCATCTTTCCAAAGACCTTTCCGGGCGGCGCGGGCGCTTTGAGCCGCGCTGGTGAGGGTCGAGCGGAGGGCGGCGAAGAGCGTGTCGTAGTACAGCGGGTAGGAGTTGCCGCTCGCGAGCGACTTGTAATTCAGGCTCTTGCGAAGCAGAGGCGCTCGGAGCGTGACGGTGTCGCCGTCGTTGCCGGCGGGCTTTCCCGAGAAGGCGAAGGACACGGGCCGGCCGTGCGCTTCGAGGGCGCGCGAGAGGATGTAACCGCGCGTGCCGTCGTGCGCGGCGGGCGGCTTGACGGTCACGTTCTGCGGAGCTTTGTAGGCCACCGGGTTCATGCCCAAGAGCCCGGTCAGGTAGTCGCGCGAGTCGTCCGCGAGCGGGCGCGGCTGGTGATGCCCCTCGAAGTGGAGCTCGAGCGCGTCGATGCCCTCGAAGCGCAGCTGCGTCGAGCCGATCGACGTCAACCGGTACGCATCAGCCGTCCGCTCCAGGCGATCCAGCAGCGAGGCGTCGTCCGGCTTGAACTGCATCGAATCACCATCTGGCTGGAAACCCGTCGGATTCCCCTTCGCCGTCTGCCCGCAAAGGTGAAACGACCCCTTGATCGTCACGAACGGCATCCCGAGCCTCCCTCGTCCAGACGCCCCGACCGTACGCCCTCACCCGAACGGGAGCAAGCGCAGTGCTCCGGGGACGCCATCAGCTAGGCGAATTCGCCAAAGTGAGCACATTCGCGCGAACAAGAAAAGGCATCGGCCGATGGCACGAATCCCGTCCTGGGTGGGGATAGACGCCGTTGCGGCCAGGAGCCTTGCCGTGCCCGTGGCCGCTGCGAGCGAGGCGCCGCCGCAAACACGAACACGACGGCCATCGCTACCAGCCCGCGGCATGGTACGGAGTTAGTCGCAGCCCGTAGCCGCCCTCAGCCACGACGCGGGCAGTCGCCCCATGCCGTAGTCGCCGACTGCTGGCGACAGGATTCAATCTCCGCAAGCACGCGATCAACCTGCGATGTGTGATCTGCTCAAAGGGACTGCGGAGCTCGCGCTCCACGGATGGCCGATTTCAGCGAGGCGCGTGATGGCCTCGGTGCGCGTGTGGGCGCCGATCTTCCGAAAGGCGTTCTCGAGATGCGTGCGTATCGTCGCTGGGGAGACGAATAGCTGCGTTGCGATCTCGCCGTTCGTCATGCCGTCACGGACGAGGCCGAGCACCTGGAGCTCGCGTGCGGTGAGGCCGAGCGCGCGACGGCGTTCCGCGGCCGCATCGGCGGCTGCGAGCAATCGTAGGAACGTGGGACGGATGAGCTTGAGGAGGGTTCGCTCGCGGTCGCCGAACGTTCGCCCAGCGTCGTCGGCGACGTCGATCATCAGGGCTCGCTGAATCGGGGCGCCTGCGCTCGCGAAGACGACCCTCGCCTGCGGCTCGATGTGTACTTCGCGACACCACTCGTTGTAGAACGCCGTTCGCCGCCAAGCGCGATCAGTTGCGACGTCGCCGATGAGGACGACCCCGCCATCCGGCGCCGGCGACAGGCCGAGCTTGTACTGATGCATGAGTGACGAGAAGATCGCCTCCAGTTCGGCCGTATGCCCTACGAACGGCCTCGTCTCGACTTCGGCCTTGGGTGTCAGTGGCGACGAGGCCCGCGCCGCAGTGATCGGGCGTTCGTAGTAGCTCACCCAATCTGCCCCGAGCAACTCGCAGAGTACGACTAACCCATCGAGTGTAAACGTGCCGCGGCGCGAGTCGTACTCGAGTGTCCCGGCGACATCCAGCAGGCCCTGAGCGTCACGGACCGAGACTCGACTCATGCCGTCCGACGATATCAAGATCCGACGAATGTCGGATGGTTCCACGAGCACGGATGCCTCATCCTCGGGGTCCCACGATCCAGAGGAGCAATCGAGCATGAGAACGAAGAGGCAAGCGATCAGAGGTCTGACCTACCTCGCGGTCGCCACCGCGGTACTCGGACTGGGCGGAGCGGCGAACGCCACGACCACCCACCAGCGCGGCGCCGATGTCACCTTCACGAAATGGCTCATCACACAACCCACCGACCCGACGCTGGCCGGGGTGCACATGGCCGGAGTGGTCGGCGGCGACGTCGGCACCGGAACCTTCGTCGGGTTCATCATCGGCGGCGACGTAACGTCTCGGCCCGGCTTCTGGCTGGGACACGCGCGCTACGAGTTCCACGGCAGCAAGCACTCGTTCGTCGCGGATATCCACCCCACGGAGAACGACACGGTCACACCGAACACCGCCACGATCGAGGGCGTCGTCATCAAGGGATGGATGAAGGGCGCACGAGTGACCGGTCAATACACCCTCGTGGACACGTGCACGATCCCGACCCCAGGCAACGTGTTCGCCCCCTCCTGCATCCCGGGCACGCTCCACCTTCAGCGCGGACACAAGCACTGAAGAGGTTCCCGGGAGAGGGCGTCCGGATTTTGCGGCGCGCTTGGAGCGCGGCTTGGGTCGGCGTGCTGCTCGTCAGCGTCGTGGTTTGCCTGCGGATCTGGACCCAAGCGCGCGCCGGGCCCCGACTGGGGCGGCGGCTATCCGATCTCGTTCCAGGATGTAGGGTGCGCGATCGGCGTCGCCCGCAAGATCGGCCCCGCGTACGGGGCGAGTCCGGACCGGGTGACCCTGCAGCGCCACTCGACTGGTGGCTGGCCCGCGGCTGTCGTAGGCCTCACGCCCACACCCTTTACCCCAACTCCCGGATCATGCAATGCGACCGCCGGATCTCTCCGCCCTGATGCCGTCGTGGTCGCGGATGGCGTGTTAAATGAGGTCACCAAGCCCGAGGCGGCATGGCCTTCGCAGCGCCTGTCTCTCAGTTGCTGGAATGGCCCGCCTCGAACGGCGTCGCGGCCTTCCTGAGCGCATACGGCCCATCGGCCGCGAACCCGGGCTGGATGGCGATCCGCGAGAGTGAGGTGTGGGGCGAGCAATACAGCGCCTGGATCCCGCCGGTCTACACCTCTCAGCCGACCGCTGATCTCAGCGGCACGCTGCGGCTGCAGCGCGAGGGCACCACCGCCGTGTCCTCCTACCTCAGCGGCGGGACATGGCTGCCGATTGCGTCCGGACCGACGTGGACCGATCATGCCCTGTTCGGCATCGGTGCCAGCAGCGGGATGGGCCGATTTATCCACCAGGAGGTCAAGATCGCCTGGGACAACTTCCGCATCAGCTCCGGCACCATCTCCTGCCCACCCGCCTCGTGGGAAGACGACACACCCGACTGGCAAGCAGCACCACAATGATGGCTGAGGACGCTCCGACGGGGCAGGCGGGCGAGCAGCCTCGTGCGTGCGCATGCCGGCAAGGTCGGCACCGCGGATCGGACAGGTGCGCTGGTCGGCTTCCAGTCGCGGCGGGCAGGCATGGAGGCAGCGGCGCGGCCGCGGAGTCGTCGCTGCACCGACCAGGCCAGCGCCTCGCCGACACCCGGCGCTCTCCGCAGCAGCCCGCGCCGCGTGGAGCAGCGCCGTGCCGGCCCGCCGAGCGCCAAGTCACCGCGTTGGACGGACGAGGTCAATGCGGTATCCACCGCAAGGTGGTAGGGTCGCCGCGATGGCTTGCGCAAACGCCGATACGCCGTCGCATCTGCTGTCACAGTCCGCGGCCGAGGAAGCCGTGCTCTGCCTGGTCAACGAAGAGCGAGCCAATGCGGGCGTGCATGCCTTGACATTGAACCGCAAGCTGCGCACTGCCGCGCGGCAGCAGGCAGAAGCAGCAGCAACGCTCAAGTGGTGGGCGGGTGGCGGACCGGCAGTTCACGTCAATCCGGTGACGGGATCGACACCGAAGAGCAGGATTCACGACGCCGGCTACTGCCCAATTGATCCAAACGCACCGACGAACGAGAACGCGTACGACGCGTACTATCAGGGCGGGCTAGCATTCCAGGCCAACACGTCACCCCGTGCGGCAGTGAAGTGGTGGATGAACAGTGCGCCACATAGGGCTACGCTGCTCAACAGCACGTACAACGAGTCGGGTGTAGCGGTCGTTCAAGGGATCGCCGAGCAGGGACCGGAGGCCGATCTCGCTGATGGGGGCTCGATCTTCGTGCAGACCTTCGGGTTCTGTGAGAAACCCGAGCCGCTCGTTCCGATGGAGGTGTGGGCGTGGGGCATTCAAGACATTGGGGATGGCACTGGACTCGAACGCGACACTCCGGTGCAACTGCAGGGTCTTTCCGGCGTGATAGCCATCGCCTCCTCTGCACACCGCCTGGCGATCAAGGAAGACGGCACGCTGTGGGCCTGGGGCACGAACGACGACGGGCAACTCGGTGACGGGACGACGACAGAGCGAATTACGCCGATCCAAGTGCGCGGTATCGACCACGCAACGGCGGTCGCTGCCGGCGCGGACCACAGCCTTGCGCTGAGGAGCGACGGCACGGTGTGGTCGTGGGGTCGCAACCGGTACGGCCAGCTCGGGGATGGCACCAACACCGACCGTCACACCCCGATCATGGTGCCCCATCTGGCCGGCGTCACGCACATCGCCGCCGGGGAGGGGCATAGCCTCGCTCTGAAGAGCGACGGCAGCGTCTGGGCCTGGGGCGCCAACTCCCAAGGCCAGCTTGGCATCGGCTCCGTCGCCGACCACGTCGACGCTCCCGTCAAGGTTAACGCCTCCACCGTCGGCGGCAGGTTCATAGCGATTGCCGCCGGCAAGTGGTTTTCCCTGGCGATTGCACAGGACACGGGTCACGCATGGGCCTGGGGATACAACCCCGAGGGCCAGCTCGGCATCGGAACAATCGGCGACATTCAGAGTCAACTGCTGCCGACTCGGGTCCTGGGACTCGACGGACTGATCGCCATCGCAGCCGATACGTTTCATAGCCTGGCGCTCAAGAAGGACGGTACCGTGTGGGCCTGGGGCACGAACGACCATGGCCTTGGCGACGGCAGCACGAAATCCGGGAGTCCCGTTCAGGTGCGCAGTCTGAGCGGAGTGGCTGACATCGCGGCAGGTGTGTTCTACAGCATGGCGCTGAAGAAGGACGGCACCGTATGGACATGGGGCCTGAACTTCTACGGCGAACTCGGCTTCGGAACCACGGGCATAGGTCAGCCGACGCCGGTGCGAGCAGTGGGCCTCATGGGCGCGACTGCCATAGCCGCCGGCTGGCATCGGAGCCTCGCGGCCGCACCTGCTAGCGGCGGCGGTTAGCTCTCAGTTGTCTTGCGGCGCCACGACTTATTTCGCCCGTCACCGGCCAATCCGTGGTCGGCGCCAAAGCGGAGTGCATTCCCGGTCCACGGACCGCGGCGACGGCTGGGCCGTGACGGTCGGGAGCGACAGCCGCTCGACCGCCACGCCCGGCCGCGCGTTCGCCGGGATGACCGCACCGCTGGCACTTCCCACTCCCAGCAATCCCTGAGCGGGCCCTCAGGCGATGGTAACGCCGTGAAGGGAAGGGCGGGAATGGCGCGTGCGAGAGGTCGTAGTGGCAGTCACTGAGGTTCGCTGGATGCGACCTGCCGTGGCGGCTTGCAGCGCAGGCAGGGGGCTGTGGGGGCACTGCCGGCACGGTGCGGTTCCGCTGAGGCCGACGCTGGGCGTGTCGACCGGCCTCGTGGCGGTCCCGAGGCTGACGACGAGGCCCGCCGGGCGCGAAGCCCGCGCCGGGCTGCAACCCGCACTACGCGCTTGCGTGCGTGCCGAATTCGCGTCGCGACCTCGACTGCTCGGATATCCGCCACAAGGTGAGAGTGATCGGCTCTAACCCGTACAACCTGGACGAGAACGGTGACGGGTACGGCGCCGAAAGCTACGGCTAGGATCGAGTCCGACGGAGTGGCCGGAGGTGTCAGCGATCGGTGTAAATCGGTTCCGTGCGTCACGCCACGAAAACGCGCGAGCGTCTGACCCGCGAGTCGGACGGCTGGAGGATCACCTCGCAGCCGCGCCCACCGGCGAACCGGCTCACGGGCGATTTCGATTTCGATTGCATGCTCGGGACGATCACTACGTCCCGCTGGATTTCGGGCTTGCTGCGGGTGTCCAAACAAAGGGCGTCGTCGTCGTGACCGCCACGAAGCCGAGTCCTTCCAGGATTGGCCGGCTGTCATCCGACGCGTCGACTTGGAGGTAGCGGACACCGCGTCGCGCCGCCAGTGACGCCCGGTACGCAACGACGGCATGGTAGATGCCCTGCCCGCGCCAGCCAGGCAGCGTCGCACCGCCCCACAGAGTCGCGAACTCCGTCTCTGGGGCGAATCGCACCCATCCAGCGCACACGAAGTCAGCTCCCGCCTCCGCCACCACGACGACGAGCGCCTCGGGGTCGACTGCACGCTCACTCTCCAACGACGACGCCAAGAAGCCATGATCGCCGCCCCAAACCAGCTCTTCAAGACGGGAGATCCGCTCGAAATCAGCCCGCTCGACGACTTCGCGCAACGCAACCCCAGCCGGCAGTTGCGCCGCCGCGGCGATCGCAGGCACTGGCGCGACCACAACGGTTTCGCTCTCC
This sequence comes from uncultured Actinomycetes bacterium, assembly GCA_963845865.1. Taxonomy (GTDB): domain Bacteria; phylum Actinomycetota; class Thermoleophilia; order Gaiellales; family JALYLC01; genus JALYLC01. The sequence goes on along the minus strand of CAWJTT010000051.1, from coordinate 12,039 downwards.
TCGGCGGCGAAGCCCGCCCGGCGCAGGCGATCGGCAAGGTCGGCCGGCTGGTCGTGGGCGTACAACTTCCACTCAACCGGCTCGCCACGCTCGGCGAAGACGCGGACTTGGCGCGCGATCAACGCGTCCAACTCCGTTCCGTCAAGCCCGCCAAGATCGCGATAACAGATAAAGCCGCGGGGCGGCAACCCGACGATCCGCAACAGAGGCCCGTCGCGCTCGACACGAGCACCCGCCGGCAGGCGCTCGGCATCCACACGGAGCTGCGCGTCGAAGGCCGCGAGCAGCACTCTCGTATCGACGCTCATCCAAGCGACGCTACCTGAACCGCAGCGACGGCCGAGACTGCTTCGTACACCGCCGGATCAAGAGTGAACGCCGAGCGCTAACGACCCCGCGCCTCGTCGCCCCAGCGCGATCACTCGGCGACCCTACGAGACTTGAAGACCAGCACGAAAGCGGCCAAATGCAGCTGTTCTAGGGTCCGAGGGGAAGCAGCAGAAAGGGAAGTTTCCGGTTCGGTCGCATCGTCGTGCGACGAGGAGCGCCGAGGTTATGTGCCCCGCGCTAGCCGGCTCACGCTTCAATTTTCCGCTCGCAGACCCACGGGGAGGGGGCGGTGCTGCGGCGGTTGGTGCTCGCGCGTTCTCGCTGGTGATTGTCTATGAATCAGCTTGGGAAGCTGATGCTCGGCAACCGGCATGGGCGCGAGCAACGGCTGTGCGAGGCTCGTTTGGGCGCCGGCACTACCACCTCGAGGCTTCGGTGATGCTGATTCGTGGAGGCTGGCGCTCGTCGTGAAGCTGGCAGAGCTTCGTCGCGCCAAGCCGCGCAACACCACAGAGAACCAGCATCCGTCAGAAGGAGCTCTTCATGAGCACGTCGGACACTCCCACTGTCGTCCTTGTCCACGGCGGATTCGTGGACGGCTCGGGCTGGCAGGGCGTCTACGCGCACCTAAAGAAAGACGGCTACGCCGTCGCTATCGTTCAGAATCCGACGCTCTCACTCGCCGACGACGTTGCCGTGACCAAGCGAGCCCACGGCGGAGAGAGCCTCCGCGAGGGCGGAGTTGGAGGGCAGATCGGCCACGGCTAGGAGGAGGGCTGGAGGTAGCGATGCACGAAGGCGATCGCGATGCCGCCCTCACCGACGGCCGCTGCCACGCGCTTCACCGATCCGGAGCGGACATCGCCGACGGCGAAGATCCCCGGGGCGCTCGTTTCGAGAGCGAACGGCTCGCGATCGGCCTTCCACTGTCCCGCCTTCATCGCGTCGGTTCCCGTCAAGACGAAGCCGTGCTCGTCGCGCGCGATCTCCGAGGGGAGCCAGTCGGTCGCCGCTTCGGCGCCGATGAGGACGAAGAGCGCCCTCGTATCCCGTCGAGATGTCGTGCCGGCCCTTCGATCGATGACCTCGATCGCCTCGAGTTGTTCGTCTCCGTGCACCGCGACAACCTCGGATCGCGTTTCCACCCGGATGTTCGCTTTCGTCGCGATCTGCTCGATGAGGTACTGAGACATGCTCGCTGCGAGCGACTCGCCCCGCACGAGGAGCGTCACCGATCGGGCGTGGTTGGAGAAGAAGATGGCGGCCTGGCCGGCAGAATTGCCCGCCCCGATCAGATACACATCGTTTCCCTGCGCCAGACCGGCGTCGCTGCGCGCCGCACCGTAGTAGACACCGGAGCCGACGAATCGATCGACCGAATCGACCTCGAGGCGCCGCCACTCCACGCCCATCGCGAGGACGATCGACCTCGTTCGGAGAACGTCGCCTCCATCCAGCCTGACGGTCAGGTCGGCAGGGTCGATGCCTTCGACCCGGCGGGTCACGACGATCTCGGCGCCCAGCCGCTTCGCCTGTTGCAGCGCCCGGCTCGCGAGATCGTCCCCGGAGACGCCGAATGGGAACCCCGTGTAGTTCTCGATCCGGGTCGAGGTGCCGGCCTGCCCGCCCGGGGCGAAGGACTCGATCAGCCCCGTCTGTAGGCCCTCGGAGGCGCCGTTGACCGCCGCCGTCAGACCCGCCGGCCCGCCGCCCACGATCACCACGTCGTAGCGCGCCCGGCCTGGCGCGACCGTCAGTCCAGCGACCGTGGCAATGACGCGCATCGTCGGCGCAATCAGCCGAGTGCCGTCGCGCAGCTCCACCACCGGATAGGGGGCGGCCACGGCGGCTCCACGCTCCGGCTGCGTGCAATAGCGGCGGGATCGTCGGGGTCCAGGCGATCGTGGGGAATCTGGTTGCGATGGAGGAAGCTCTCGGCAGCGTGGACTCCCGGGTCGAGGCGCGGGCCGATCACGAACATCGCGGGCTCGAGCGGCTGAGCGGTGGCGCTTCTGAGCATCTCCAGGCGCTCCAACGCGGCGGCGCCGACCGTTGCGGAGACCTGGGGCGCCATGGCGGCGAGCGTGTGGAACACCTTGACGGTCACCTTCAGCACGCGCGACGGCTCGACGGCCCGCATGCTGGCGGGCAACGGCGTGCCGAGCGTCATCGGGATCTCGCCTCCGAGCTCCCCTGGGAGCCGGACGCCGATCACCTGCTCGACGCCGTTCACGAGCTTCGTCAGCTCGGTCTTCCCCTCGACCACGACCGCCAGGAACCGGCCCTCGCCCTCGTGGGCCACGTACTCCCCGGGGATGAGGTGGATGTCCTCGACGGCGCCGGCAAGGTACTCCAGCTCATTCTGCGCGAGCGCCGAGAAGAGCGGAATCGTGGCCAGCTCATCGACAGTGATCACGATGCCCTCACAACCTCTCCCGCCAAGCGTCCCTGCAGCCCAAGCAGCTCAGGTAACGAATACCGCACGAGAATACCCGGCGATCGCCGAACAGCGCGTGGGGCGGCGTTCACGCAAGATTGGATGTCGTCGTGCTTCAGGGCATGCGCGTCTTGAGCTCTGCAAGCTCGGCCTCGACCCCTCCAGCGACTCAGCCTCTCCGCTATTTCCCCTCTGATGCTTCAGCTGACTTTGAACGTCCCCGTGATACTGGGGTGCACGGTGCAGTAGAACCTGTATCCGCCCTTCTTGAGCGTCAACGTCGCCGTCTTCGTGCCGACGAAGCCCGTGGCAGTGATCGTCGTATTCTTCTGCCCTGGGCCAGTGAGCGTGAAGTTGTGGATGGTCGATTTGTCGCCAACTTTGAACGTGTACTTCCCGTGCTTGAGGGTCGCAACCTTCTTGCCTGCGCTCTTGAGCGAGATCGTGAAGCCAGGGCCGACGGTCCCGGCAAGCTGAGGCGGGGCTGTCGCGGCCCCCGTGGCAAGGCCAGCGAGCACGAGCGCAGCCACGAGTGGAACGCGCGATTCGCCTCCTCTTCCGACAGAGCACTTCGGAGAAAGATCAGGGTTGCGCGCAAGCGGTTCGATGACGGGCCTCAGGCGATCTACGCCAAGGGCCAACTTCGCAGAGGTATCTGCCGGCGTAAAGCCTTCAATGTCTCGCGCGCTTTGCGCAAAGCATTCGATCACTTCCTCTGTGAGGACTGGGGCAGCCAAGATCGATGGTGCCCGAGCTGCACGAGTCGCGCCGACGGCAAGAATGCGAATGGCAGTACGCGCCGCCTCGTCCTGGGTGTTCAAATCAGCATAGGCGTCGGCGACCTCAAGCAGTTCTCGGCCGCGCCTTGCGAGCTGACCGGCCGGACTAGCGTCCTCGAGTCTCGCCGTCGACACCCGGTAAGGCTACTCCGAGCGCTCCCCGGCATCGACGCAACCCAGAGCCGGGTCAGCGACCGAAGGCACTTAAGCCATGGGTACCGACGGCTGGTGCGCAGCCGCAGGGTTACCGCGACTTGACGCTCGCAAAGCCAAGGAGCGCCTTGTACACGAGGTAGCCCGGCTCCGAGGCCAGCACCGGGGCCAGCACCGTGCGCGCTTCCGCGGCATATCTGGCACACCTGACCCATGGAGGAATGCGGGTTTGCGCATGGCTCCGTGGGTCTGAATGCGCCCGGTAGGAATCGAACCTACGACCCAGCAATCCGAAGGCGCAAAAGCTCGGGCCATGCGATCCGATCAGGGCCCGAGCCCTACGGCGGGCCTCCGTTCCTCAGGCATCCGGGCGGCTTGCTGGCCACCATGATCAAGATGATCGAGATGGTCACAGGGGGCCTAGCGTGAGCATCTTGGGGCGATGATCGTCTCCACTGCCTGCGTCGAGGAGGTGGATGTCGCTGGCGTCGCTCTGGCAATTGCTCTGGCATTCGCCTGGCGAGAATGTCGCAAATGACATGGTTGAGCAGGATTGGCGCTTGTCTCGCCCACTCGTCGATGATCGGATCGCTCGGCGCGCCTGCCACCACGAGCTTGCGAGGCGCCCCGGGCGCGGCGCCGAGAGTCGTCCTCGCGACGAACACGCGCCATGGTGGAGTGGGATCGCACGAACGCCACTCGCATAGCCCCTCGGCAGCGCACGCGGGAGATTCTCCCACTGCCTCGCGGCTTCCCGCGGGAGGGAGGGAGCGGCGATCGGGATGCAGCCTACGCGGTGACTGCCGGCGACTCTGCGAAGTAGTCCGCCAGGCCCTGTCGCTGAACTAGCGCCGCTGGGTTCGCGAAATCGTGTAGTCGATGGTCGTGGCACTCGCCCTGCGCATTCCTGTCCCTCCTTGTTGCGAGCTTCGTCCCCACGCCCTGGCAGATGCTCGATCGAGCATATGACAACTGTCACAGAGAGGCAACGCCCCAGGAATGAACGCCGACCCAAGCCGCGCTCCACGCGTGCCACAGAATCCGGCGATCCTTCAAAGCGCGGCGCCACTGGCGGGTCGTTCGACTCGGGTTCCGTCTGAGGAACTGCGCGGCGCTCACTTCCCGGTTGCGATCTTCAGGATCGATAGGATGCCGTGCTGTCCCTGGGCTCGCATGGCCCGAACGCGACGACCCTCCCGTGCGAGCGAAGATGACCTCTGCGCTGGGGTTGGGCTGAGCGAACGTCGGGGTGAAAGCGTCACGCAGGCGCCGATGCCGGCGGCTCAACCGCGCAGGTGAGCGCCGCCGGATTCGGTCTTTCGCGGCGGGGTGTGCCGCCCGCGTGCAGAGTGCGTACCGAAGACGATGTCCCACCATGGGGCGCTGACTCCGAAGCCACAGTGCTCGTCTTCGAAGTGGTGACGCATGTGCAGTTGGTGGAGTCGCCGAGCGAGGCGGTTCCTCGGTCGGTGGTGATGCAGAGCGAAGTGCAGCAGGTCGTAGACGAGGTAGCCGCAATAGAAACCGGCGCAGACGGCCCAGGCCCGCGGCGCCCCGAGTACGAGCACGAAAAGCCCGAGGAAGGTGGCGCCGAGCGGGATCGACACCACAGGCGGCAGCACCAGGCGCAACGGGTCGTTGGGATGGTCGTGGTGGACGCCATGGATCATCCAGTGAAGGCGAGCGGCGCGTCCGCCTGCGGGTTCGAAGTGGAAGACGGTGCGATGGGTCCAGTACTCGCAGAGCGTCCAGAACACCCAACCCGACAGGAACAGCAGCAGCGATGCAACAAGCGACATGTCAGACGCGGCGAGTATCGCGAGCGCAACGATCGCGGGCCCGAAGATGAGCAGCGGGACGGCGCAGTGCACGCGGGTCAGGTGATCCAGGGCGCGAGAACGGAAGATCGGCGGCGACGCTTGCAAGAGCTCCGTGCGCGAGACGCGAACGTCACGTCCAGACGGCTGATCGCTCACAGCCGCGAGTCTAGCCGCGCGCCGACGCTCGCATCGCACCGGCGCCACCCGGCCGCCTCGAAACCGACCACAGCGGAGCGGTTATTCGCTCCTGGGGCAGGTCACGCAAACCGCTCCGCCGAGCATCGTCTCCCACCCACCGCGAGCCTGAAACGCGGGTTCGGCCGTGAAGACGGGTGAGGCTAGGCGCCCTGTGCGTTTGAAGCGTCCTAAAGCGGGGACGACTGCGCAGGAGCGGCCGTCGTAGCCCTCGCGTGACACGTGTGACACCGGCCCGTGTGACACCCGGCCGCTCCTCTTCCCTCCTTCCAACGCGGCCCGCCGGATCGGCGGGCCGCGTCCCGTTCTGGCGCATTTGCTGGCGCATCCGTGGCGCCCGCTGGCGTCGATGGCTTGCCCAAAGGGACGACGGGGTTGGTTGTCCGACTACGTCACGCTCGTCTAGCGGGAAGGCATGTTCGGCTTGGCTGCGCCGAAAACGCCTATCTGCAGGAGTAACGCGTTACTCGCGAGTCGGATTAGATCCGGTTGGATGCGGTGGTTGCGGGGTCTGACAGGCCAGCCTCCTTTCGGCCCGCGATGCCCAGGAGCCTCGGCCCGCCGCGGGGCGGGCCGAGGCTCAACAAAAACACCCTGACTCCAGTTCGTGCTTGGGGCCGGCGACCATCGTCAAGACTCCATCCTGCTTCGTCGCTACCGGGATCGCTCGACCCCACGAGCAGGAGGCGCCAACGCCACCGCAGAGCCAACCCATCACGGCAAGACATGCGAGCCGAGCACCAGGCGCCTCATGCGCTGAGTCGTCCCAGAACTGCTGCCCCAGCTCGCTAGGCAGCGGGCGGCGCAGCCCCGGGGCGCGCTTGGCCCTTCCTTTCGTCGCCGCCCTCGGGGCCGCAATAAGGCGCGGATGCTATAGCATCAGGGCAGACCTCCTGCCAGGTCATGTAGTACAGCCAGCGGCGCTCATTGCGGGGCGCCGTTGGTGTTTCTCCGGCCGGGAACGATCGTTGGTGTTACGCCAATGATTGGCGATTAGACCTCAATCTCCGTCCGACTCGTATCGGATGCTCCTTTCAGACACCGCACCGGGCACCGCAATATGCGCCCGACGCTTCCCCACTGGCAGGAAGGTAGATGGCCGCCGCGCTTCATATCCCACCGCTCGCGTTACGCGTCGCGGTTGACACGCGCGCCATCACTCCCGCCCAGCTAGGCCTGCTGAGCGTCCCTGGCGAGCGGCGTGTCCGCCTCGCAGCGGTCGGCGCGCGAACGTCTAGCCTCAGTTTCCGCGGCGAGCTCAAGCGCGCCGGCTGGACACGCGAAGACGTCTCCAGGCGGCTGCACACAGGCAGCCGCCCAGAACGGGGCAACGCATGACCGCCGCCAAACTCACCGAAAAGCAGTGGCTCGAGCAAGTCCGGACGCTCGCGAAGCTCTTCGGCTGGCTGACGTACCACCCGCACCAGTCGATGCGGAGCGAGCCCGGCTATCCGGATCTGACGCTCATCCGCGAACGGCTCGTATTCGTCGAGTTGAAGACGGAGCGCGGGAAGTTGTCCGAACACCAGGAGAAGTGGCGTGACGCCTGCCTCCGCGCCGGCGCGGAGTGGTATTGCTGGAAGCCCGCGGATCTCGAGCTCGCCGCGGCCGTTCTACGCAGGCGGACCGTGATATGAGCGCCTGGGAGCTCACCGCCGAGCCCGAGCATGGACTCCGCGGGCATCCCGCGCCGTCGCATCTACGACCTGCGGCACACCGCGATCAGCCACTGGCTCGCGGCTGGCCTCGGCAGCTTCGAGGTCGCCCGGTGGATGGGAACGTCGGTGCGCATGATCGACGCGACTTACGGTTACCTCGTGGCCTCCAGCGAGGCCGACGCGCGCAGGCGCCTGGACGTTTGTGCCGCTACCGTGCCGCACGGCCAAGCGGAGAGCGACCCCGGGATGTGTCGCTAACCGCTCAACCATGCGGCTTCCGGCGGCATGGGCGATACTGGGCTCGAACCAGTGACCCCCAGCTTGTCGAGCTGGTGCTCTCCCAACTGAGCTAATCGCCCGCGGGGGCGGATGATACCAACCGCCGTGAGGCAGGCGCCCCCGTGATCAGATGCGCTTGAGAGGCGCGTAGGCGAGCAGCAGACGTCGCTCAGAGCCGTCTGAGCGGAAGCGGACGATGACCTGCCCGCCATCTGCGGTGCCGGTCACGACGCCCTCGCCGAGCTGGTCGTGCACGACGTTGTCGCCGACGGAGAGCGTCGGCGCATCGTCGCGCGGTGCGACTCCCTGCAGCTGGGTCGTCGCGCCCGCGCTCGTCGGCAGCCAGGCGCCGCTCCCTCCCCGAACGGTCGAGCCGAAGGACGCCGGACGCCGTTCGTGCTCGATCAGGTTCTCGGGGATCTCGGCGATGAACTGCGACGGCGCGTTGAAGCCGCGCGCGCCGAACAACGTGCGCTGGCGTGCGTAGACGAGCATCAGCTCGCGACGAGCCCGCGTGATCGCCACGTAGCAGAGACGACGCTCCTCCTCGATGTTCGCCTCCTCGATCGAGCGAGCATGCGGGAACAGGTTCTGTTCCATGCCGATCACGAAGACGGCCTCGAACTCGAGGCCCTTGGCGTTGTGCAGCGTCATCAGGGTCACGCGACCCGAGCCGTCCTCGTCCGCAGCGGCAAGCGCATCGGCGTCGGCGGTCAGCGAGACCTCCTGCAGGAAGCCCGCGAGCGACGGTTCCTCCGAGCGCGCGCCGTACTCGCGCGCGACGCCGACCAGCTCCTGCAGGTTCTCGATGCGGCCCGACGCCTCGATCGTCCGCTCCGCTTCGAGCAGCTCGATCACGCCGTTGCGCTCGAGTAGGAGCTCGAGCAGGTCGCCGACGGGCACCTCGACGGCGCGGTCGCGCAGATCGTCCATCAGCCCCCGGAACGCACGCACCGAGCGGGCCGCGGCGGTGCCCAGTCCGGCGGCTTCCGGATCCTCCAACGCATCCCAGAGCGAGCGGCTCGCGAAGCCCGCCGTGGCCGAGAGGCGGTCGACGCTGGCATCGCCGATGCCGCGCCGCGGCTGGTTGATGATGCGGCGCAGCGAGACGTCGTCGCTCGGATTGTCGAGCACGTTCAGATACGCCATCGCGTCCTTGATCTCCGCGCGCTCGTAGAAACGCGGGCCGCCGATCACCTGGTAGGGCACGCCGTGGCGCACCAGCAGGTCCTCGAGCACACGCGACTGCGCGTTCGTGCGGTAGAAGACGGCGATCTCCGATGCGCTCGATCCGGCCTCGAGCAGGCCGCCGATGCGCGCCGCGACGATGCGTGCCTCGTCGTGCTCGTCCTCGGCCTCGACCACGCGGATCGGCTCGCCGGCGCCGAGATCGCTCCAGAGCCGTTTCTCGACGCGGCCGGCGTTGTGCTCGATGACAGCGTTCGCGGCGTCGAGAATGCGCTGCGAGGAGCGGTAGTTCTGCTCGAGGCGGACGACGCGCGCGTCCGGGAAGTCGCGCTCGAAATCGAGAATGTTGCGGATGTCAGCGCCGCGCCACGTATAGATGGCCTGGTCGACGTCGCCGACGACGAAGACGTTGCGGTGCCCGTCCGAGAGCAGGCGAACGATGCGGTACTGCGCATGGTTCGTGTCCTGGTACTCGTCGACGAGCAGGTGGTTGAACGCTCCCTGCCACCGATCGCGCACGTCGTCGAAGCTCTCCAGCAGCTCGACGCTGCGCACCAGCAGGTCGTCGAAGTCCATCGCGTTGGAAGCGTGTAGGCGCCGCTCGTAGAGCTCGAACACGTCGGCCACGACCTGCTCGAAGAAGTTGCCGATGCTCTCGCGGAACTGCGTGGCCGAGACCAGGCGGTTCTTCTCCGACGAGATGCGCGAGTGGATGCCGCGCGGCGGGAATCGCTTGGGATCGCGCCCGAGCTCCTCGAGGCATGCACGGACGACGCGCACCTGGTCGGCCTGGTCGTAGATCGTGAAGTTCGAGCGATACCCGAGGCGATCTGCCTCGCGGCGCAGGATGCGGCCGCAGGCGGCATGGAACGTCATCACCCACATGCCGCGCGAGGCCCCTACGAGTTGATCGACGCGGTCCCGCATCTCCCCCGCAGCGCGATTGGTGAAGGTGATCGCGAGCACCTCGTGCGGGCGCGCGCGGCCCTCGGCGAGCAGGTAGCCGATGCGCGACGTCAGCACGCGCGTCTTGCCCGAACCGGCTCCCGCGATCACCAGCGCCGGCCCGTCGGGCAGCGTCACAGCCTCCCGCTGAGATGGGTTCAGGCCGGCAAGAAGGTGATCGGTCGCGTCGGTAGCCGTGCTCACGGATCGACGATAGCAACGGCCTTCGCGGACGCCTGCCCGCCCGAGCCGGCGGCGTCTTCCGCAAGTCCGGCGAGCCGCTCGCGCGCCCAGTGCTCGTCCCAGGCGATCTGCGGAATGTCGAGCGCTGCGGCGACGTTGCAGAGCATGCCCTGGGCGATGAACGCGCGCAGCTGCTCGGGCTCGGCACCCGAGAGCTCGCCGCACAACTCGTGCAGCTGCGCGAAGCGCGTGGCCACGCAGGCCCGGATCTCGGGGTCGTAGGCGGCGGCGTAGAGCTGCAGCTGCAAGGCCAGCTCGTCGCGGTCCCGTAACAGCGCCACGTACGCCGCGCCCATGTTCTCGAGACGCTCGCCGGGCCCGTCACCCACGGCGGCCGCGCGGAACGTGTCGGCGACTCGTTCGAAGGCGCGGTTCGCGACCGCCAGGAAGAGCGCCTTCTTCGTGCCGAACAGGCGCACGACGTATGGCTGCGACACGCCTGCGCGCTCGGCGATGCAGTCGGTCGTCGCTCCGTCCAGACCACGGCGCGCGAACTCGATCGCGGCCGCCGCCGTGATCTCGGTTCGTCGCTCGTCAGCTGTCTGCCGTGCCGGTCGCTCGCTCATTCCTTGACATGGTATCAGTCGATTACTACTATCGGCCTTAGGTAGTAATCGATCAATAACAAAGGAGTGGGAATGGACGCCTCGCCCGCACCCGACAGCCGTCGCAGAGCACTCGCACTGATCATCACCGGAGCGGCCGTATTCATGGTCACGCTCGACAACCTCGTCGTCACCAATGCCCTCCCGAGCATCCGTGCCGACCTGGGTGCATCGATCTCGCAACTCGGCTGGTTCGTCAACGCCTACACCCTGACCTTCGCGGCGCTGCTCCTGACCGGCGCGTCGCTCGGCGACCGCTTCGGGCGCAGACGCGTGTTCGTGCTCGGCCTCGCGATCTTCACCGCGGGCTCGCTCGGGGCGGCGCTCGCGACTTCGAGCGGACTGCTGATCGCGGCTCGCAGCGTGCAGGGCCTTGGCGCGGCACTCGTGATGCCGCTCAGCCTGACGCTGCTGGCGGCCGTGTTCCCGCCGGATCGCCGCGGCCTCGCCATCGGCATCTGGTCGGGTCTGAGCGGTCTCGCCGTGGCACTCGGGCCCGTCGTCGGCGGCGCTGTCGTCGATGGGCTCTCGTGGCAGTGGATCTTCTTCCTGAACGTCCCGATCGGCATCGCGCTGGCCCCGTTCGCCTATCGCGTGCTCGACGAGAGCCGCGGCCCGGACGCCGCGCTCGACGTCCGCGGGCTCGTGCTCGCGAGCACGGGCTTGTTCGCACTCGTCTGGAGCATCGTGCGCGGCAACGACCAGGGCTGGCTCTCGGGGGAGATCGTGGGAGCCTTCGCACTCGCCATCGCGCTGCTCGGGGCGTTCGTCGTCTGGGAGCGACGCACCCCCGCGCCGATGCTGCCGCTGCGACTGTTCCGGAGCCGCGCCTTCAGCGCAACCAACGGCGTCTCGCTGATCATGAACTTCGGGATCTTCGGATCGATCTTCCTGCTGGCCCAGTTCCTGCAGACCGTGCAGGGGTATTCGGCCTTCGACGCGGGCGTGCGCACGCTCCCCTGGACGCTGATGCCGATGTTCGTCGCGCCGCTGGCGGGCCTCTACTCCGATCGCATCGGCAGCCGGCCGCTCATGTTCACCGGGCTCGCGCTGCAGGCAACCGCGCTCGGCTGGCTCGCCAGCGTGGCCTCGCCGACGGTTGCCTACAGCAGTCTGGTCGTCCCGTTCATCCTGGCCGGCATCGGCATGGCACTCGTCTTCGCCCCCGTCGCGAACACGATCCTCTCGAGCGTGAGCCGGAGCGACGAGGGCAAGGCCAGCGGTGCGAACAACACGATCCGCGAAGTTGGTGGCACGCTCGGCGTCGCCGTACTCGCCAGCGTGTTCAGCCGCGAGGGCAATACGCTGACCGGCCAGGGATTCTCGTCGACGGCCTGGTACCCGCCGTGTGGATCGGGGCCGTGCTGTCCTCGCAGCCGGCGCGCTGCTCGCCCTGGCCGTGCCGGG
>CAWJTT010000050.1:0-253162 GCA_963845865.1 uncultured Actinomycetes bacterium | reverse complement strand
GTCACCGTTGGCGACAGCGATCTGGCCTACGAGCAGTCGGGAGCCGGTCCGGATGTCGTCTGGATCGCCGGGGGAGGCGACAACGGAGCGTCCTGGCGGCGCTGGCAGACACCCGCGTTCGACGACGCCTTCCGCAGCACCACGTTCGCGAACCGCGGCGTGGGCGACACCGTCTGCCGGGCGGAGCCGCCGTGGACGATCGCCGATCTGGCGATCGACGCCGCAGGTCTGATCGAGGCGGTGTGCGAGCCGCCCGTGGCGGTCGTGGGACTCTCCATGGGCGCACTCACGGTGCTGCAGTTGGCACTCGACCGGCCCGATCTTCTGACGCTGGGCGTGGCGATGGGATGCGCGGCGTGCGGCTCGGAAGGCTGGCTCGGCGACTACATGGGAGCGGAGGTCGAGCTGCGCCGGCGGGGAGGCAGGCTCGAGGGCCGCTTCTCGACCACTCACTACGCGGCGATGCTGTACCCCGCCGAGGTGCTGGGCGACCCGGAGCTCTGGGCCGTCGCGCAGGAGATCCTGGGCGGAGAGTTCGAGGACGACAACGAGACCTCGCTGATCGGGCAATGGCAGGCCTGCATCGACTTCGACGTGGTCGACCGCCTACCCGGGTGCGAGGTTCCGCTGCACGTCTTCGCGTTCGACCAGGACGTGCAAGCGCCGCCACAGTACGGCCGGAAGGTCGCCGAGCTCGCCCCACGGGCGCAACTCCACTTCTTCGCCGGCATGGGCCACTGCTCGATCTACGGCCATCGCCACGACACCCTCAACGGAGAAATCAGGCAGATCCTCGAGCGACGCTCCGCATGAGCGCGCGCGACTTCACGGTCGCTGACCGATGGCAACCAGCTACTCGTGCGCGAGTGGGGGCCGTCGAGCGGATTCCCGGTGATCGCCCACCACGGCACGCCGAGCTGCCGCCTCGACCGCCCCGGCCGCGCCGCGGACGACCGGCGCGGCGACGTCCGCCTGATCAGCTTCGACCGGCCCGGCTACGGCGGGTCGCCGGCGCGACCCGGGCGTGACGTGGCGGCGGCCGCGGGCGACGTGACGACGATCGCGGACGCGCTCGGGCTCGACGCCTTCGCCGTCTACGGCGTCTCGGGCGGCGGTCCGCACGCACTGGCCTGCGCTGCGCTGCTCGGCGATCGGGTGACGCGCGTCGCCGTGTCGGGCTGCATCGGGCCGGCCGACGATCCAGGTCTCGACTGGTTCGCAGGCATGCATCCGCTGAGCATCCCCGAGTTCCGGGCGGCCATGGAAGGACGCCCGGCGCTCGAATCCCTCGTGCGACCGTATGTCGAGGCACTCCTGATCGACCCCCATGCGGCCTCGGACGCGCTCGACGGCTTGCCGGAGTCGGACCGGCGAATCCTGCTGGATCCGGCACGACGGGAGTCCGACGCCGTCGCAGCGCTCGAGGCCAACCGCCAGGCTGGCGAGGGCTGGATCGACGACGACCTCGCGCTCCTACGCCCCTGGGGCTTCGGGCTGGAGGAGATCACCGTCCCCGTCCGCCTCTGGCAGGGCGACGTGGACGTTCTCGTGCCGCCGGCCCACTCGCGCCGGCTCGCCGCGCGGATCCCGACGGCCGAGCTCGTTCAGGTGCCCCGGGCAGGGCACTGGCTGGACGCGCAGCACCCGGACATGCTGGCGTGGCTGACCGCGCGCTGAAGCGTTCCGCCTTTCACGCAGCCACCGACGTGGCGCCGAGCACGCGGCGGACGTTCGCCGCAGCATCGACCGCCGTCAGCGCGGCGGTCTCCATCGAGACGAACTCCGAGACCCAGTCGCCGGCCAGGAAGATCCTGTCTCCGATGCCGCGATCGAGCGCCGCTTGGGCCTGCCAGCGTCCGGGCGCGGCGAACGGGCCTGCGTGCTCCCACACCTTGACCCAGGTCTCGGCGACGTGGCGGCGCACCTGAGGGTAGATGAGGTCGAGGTCGGCGAGAAACGCGTCGCGGATGGCCTCCTCGGACGCATCGAGGAAGGCGCGCGCCCGCCGGCCGCCACCGTAGACCATGATCACACTGCCCTGCTTCTGCCCGGATCCGCGCATGAAGTTGGCGTGGTTGAAGAACATGTTGAAGCGCAGATCCGGCGTGAGGATCGAGTACAGGTCGTCCCACGGCATCGATGACGTCTCGTCTGTGAGGATGCTCAGCACGACCATCGGCCCGAACGTGACGTCCCCGAGCGCGGTGCGGATGTCCGGCGGCATGGCGTCCCGGAGGAGGCCCGGAAGGTGCGGGGCGGGTATCGCGGCAATCGCGGTGCGCGCGGGATCTCTCCTGCTCCGTCGGGACCCGCGTACGCGATGCGTACGCCAGCCCCGTCCAGGCGCAGCGATTCCACACGACGGCCGACTCGTACGATCGGGCCGAGCGCGCGGCCGAGCGCGTCCGGTAGCAACCCCGGGCCACCGCGCATGTTCCGGCCGAGATCCCCGCTGTCCCAGACATGTCCGAAGAGTGCCGCCATCGCGGACTGCGAGATCTCGTCGGGATCGGCGAGAGAGCGATTCGCGAGCGCCTCGAAGATGCGGAACGCATCGGGGTGCAACCGCCCGAGGAACTCGAGGAATGTCTCGTCGCCTCGATGCTGGAGTGCGCGTAGACGAATGGACGCGTCCGTGTCCCCGGGGCGGCGCTGAAGGAGGCGCATGTACGCGTCGGCGTCTCGCTTCACCTTCAGGCCGGCACGTGCGAACGAGATGCGGCCGGCCGGCGGCAACGGCAGGCGGAAGGGGAGCAGCTCGGGACGGGTGTCCCGCACGATCCGTCCGCGCAGGTGGATGTTCAGCATCGATCCGGTAATCGGCTTGACTTCGAGCCCGAGCTCGGTGACGAGCTGCCCGATGACGGAATCGGGCGGCGGGAACATGTGCGCGCCGACGCTCAGGGCCAGGTCGCCACGCTGTTTCGACCAGATGCGTCCACCGACGCGGTCTGACGCCTCGAGCACGACCGGCTCGTGCTCGCGGAGGCGGTGCGCGGCGACGAGGCCCGCGATCCCTCCGCCGACGATGACGACGTCACGTTCCTCGATCATGGCTTCTTTCGCCTGCTGCAGCTGACAGGGGGCCACACGGCTCAAACTCGCGATCCTCGCTAGATACGCCTCAACCATAACGATTCGCGTCCGCCAGACACCGTTGGCGACAGTGATCTGGCCTACGAGCAGTCGGGAGCCGGTCCGGATGTCGTGTGGATCGCCGGGGGAGGCGACAACGGAGCGTCCTGGCGGCGCTGGCAGACGCCAGCGTTCGACGACGCCTTCCGCAGCACCACGTTCGCGAACCGCGGAGTCGGCGATACCGTCTGCCGGGCGGAGCCGCCGTGGACGATCGCCGATCTGGCGATCGACGCCGCAGGCCTGATCGAGGCGGTGTGCGAACCGCCCGTGGCGGTCGTGGGACTCTCCATGGGCGCCCTCACCGTGTTGCAGCTGGCTCTCGACCGGCCCGATCTGCTGACGCTCGGCGTGGCAATGGGATGCGCCGCACGCGGCTGGGAAGGCTGGCTCGGCGACTACATGGGAGCGGAGGTCGAGCTGCGCCGGCGGGGAGGCAGGCTCGAGGGCCGCTTCTCGACCATCCACTACGCGGCGATGCTGTACCCCGCCGAGGTGCTGGGCGACCCGGAGCTCTGGGCCATCGCGCAGGAGATCCTGAGCGGGGAGTTCGAGGACGACAACGAGACCTCGCTGATCGGGCAATGGCAGGCCTGCATCGACTTCGACGTGGTCGACCGCCTACCCGGGTGCGAGGTTCCGCTGCACGTCTTCGCGTTCGACCAGGACGTGCAAGCGCCGCCACAGTACGGCCGGAAGGTCGCCGAGCTCGCCCCACAGGCGCAACTCCACTGCTTCGCCGGCATGGGCCATTGCTCGATCTACGGCCATCGCCACGACACCCTCAACGGAGAAATCCGGCAGATCCTGGAGCAGCGCTCCGCGTGAACGCGCGCGACTTCACAATCGCCGTGACCGATGGCGACCAGCTACTCGTGCGCGAGTGGGAGCCGTCGAGCGGATTCCCCGTGATCGCGCACCACGGAACGCCCAGCTGTCGCCTCGACCGCCCCGGCCGAGCCGTGGACGACCGGCGCGGCGACGTCCGGCTGATCAGCTTCGACCGGCCCGGCTATGGCGGGTCGCCGGGGCGACCCGGGCGTGACGTGGCGGCGGCCGCCGGCGACGTGGCGTCGATCGCGGACGCGCTCGGGCTCGACGCCTTCGCCGTCTACGGCGTCTCGGGCGGCGGTCCGCACGCACTGGCCTGCGCTGCACTGCTCGGCGATCGCGTGACGCGCGTCGCCGTGTCGGGCTGCATCGGGCCGGCCGACGATCCAGGGCTCGACTGGTTCGCGGGCATGCATCCGCTGAGCATCCCCGAGTTCCGGGCGGCCCGGGAAGGACGCGCGGCGCTCGAATACCTCGTGCGACCGTATGTCGAGGCGCTACTGATCGACCCCCACGCGGCCTCGGACGCGTGGCTCGACGGCTTGCCCGAGTCGGACCGACGGATCCTGCTCGATCCGGCACGACGGGAGTCCGACGCCGTCGCAGCGCTCGAGGCCAACCGCCAGGCTGGCGAGGGCTGGATCGACGACGACCTCGCGCTCCTACGCCCCTGGGGCTTCGGGCTGGAGGAGATCACCGTCCCCGTGCGACTCTGGCAGGGCGACGTGGACGTTCTCGTGCCGCCGGCCCACTCGCGCCGGCTCGCCGCGCGGATCCCGACGGCCGAGCTCGTTCAGGTGCCCCGGGCAGGGCACTGGCTGGACGCGCAGCACCCGGACATGCTGGCGTGGCTGACCGCGCGCTGAAGCGTTCCGCCGTTCACGCAGCCACCGACGTGGCGCCGAGCACGCGGCGGACGTTCGCCGCAGCATCGACCGCCGTCAGCGCCGCGGTCTCCATCGAGACGAACTCCGAGACCCAGTCGCCGGCCAGGAAGATCCTGTCTCCGATGCCGCGATCGAGCGCCGCTTGGGCCTGCCAGCGTCCAGGCGCGGCGAACGGGCCTGCGTGCTCCCACACCTTGACCCAGGTCTCGGCGACGTGGCGACGCACCTGAGGGTAGATGAGGTCGAGGTCGGCGAGAAACGCGTCGCGGATGGCCTCCTCGGACGCATCGAGGAAGGCGCGCGCCCGCCGGCCGCCACCGTAGACCATGATCACACTGCCCTGCTTCTGCCCGGATCCGTGCATGAAGTTGGCGTGGTTGAAGAACATGTTGAAGCGCAGTATCCGGCGTGAGGATCGAGTACAGGTCGTCCCACGGCATCGATGACGTCTCGTCCGTGAGGATGCTCAGCACGACCATCGGCCCGAACGTGACGTCCCCGAGCGCGGCGCGGATGTCCGGCGGCATGGCGTCCCCGAGGAGACCCGGAAGGTGCGGGGCGGGTATCGCGGCAATCGCGGTGCGCGCGCGGATCTCTCCTGCTCCGTCGGGACCCGCGTACGCGATGCGTACGCCCGCCCCGTCCAGGCGCAGCGATTCCACACGACGGCCGACTCGTACGATCGGGCCGAGCGCGCGGCCGAGCGCGTCCGGTAGCAACCCCGACCCACCGCGCATGTTCCGGCCGAGATCCCCGCTGTCCCAGACATGTCCGAAGAGTGCCGCCATCGCGGACTGCGAGATCTCGTCGGGATCGGCGAGAGAGCGATTCGCGAGCGCCTCGAAGATGCGGAACGCATCCGGGTGCAACCGCCCGAGGAACTCGAGGAATGTCTCGTCGCCTCGATGCTGGAGTGCGCGTAGGCGAATGGACGCGTCCGTGTCCCCGGGGCGGCGCTGAAGGAGTCGCATGTACGCGTCGGCGTCTCGCTTCACCTTCAGGCCGGCACGTGCGAACGAGATGCGGCCGGCCGGCGGCAACGGCAGGCGGAAGGGGAGCAGCTCGGGACGGGTGTCCCGCACGATCCGTCCGCGCAGGTGGATGTTCAGCATCGATCCGGTAATCGGCTTGACTTCGAGCCCGAGCTCGGTGACGAGCTGCCCGATGACGGAATCGGGCGGCGGGAACATGTGCGCGCCGACGCTCAGGGCCAGGTCGCCGCGCTGTTTCGACCAGATGCGTCCACCGACGCGGTCTGACGCCTCGAGCACGACCGGCTCGTGCTCGCGGAGGCGGTGCGCAGCGACGAGGCCCGCGATCCCTCCGCCGACGATGACGACGTCACGTTCCTCGATCATGGCTTCTCTCGCCTGCTGCAGCGGACAGGGGCGACACGGCTCAGACCTGCGATCCTCGCTGGATACGCCTCAACCATAACGATTCGCGTCCGCCAGACAAGGTCCGCCCGGGAACAAGCGCCGGAGGTCGGTAAGGGCGTGGCCAGGGACCGCGCGGGGGCGCCGAGTCCGGCTCGCGCTAGCGCGTGACGAGCAGGGTGATCAGAAGGCCGACCCGCACTAGCGCGACAGGGCTGCCGGGTGGTGGTACCGATACGCCTATAGGCTCGGATCATGGTCAGCCGCCGACGCGTGGGCCGCTTCGCGCATTGCGTTCGCGTTGCTCTGCCCGTTGGCGGTCGGCGTGGCGTCGGCACAGCGCCGGGAAGCCACGAGCTGGACCAAGGCCTACAAGCGCTACGTTGGCCCGGCGAGCGCGAACGGCCGGAGAGCCGCGCCTTCGGGATCGGTGCGGGTCGCGCTGAAGGCGACGATCCGCGCGGCGTTCTACTACCCGTGGTTCCCGCAGACCTGGGGCGGCGATCCGACAGAACCCGTTCACCAACTACGTGCCGACCCGCGGTCGCTATCGCACCGACCTGCCGACGGTGAAGGCGCAGATCGCCGACATGCAGTACGGGGGGGTGAGCGTCGGCCTCGCCTCGTGGTTCGGGCGGCGCTCGAACACCAACGCCAACTGGCCGGTGCTCTTCCGCGCAGCCCGGGACACGGGGTTCCGCTGGGCGCCCTACTACGAGCCCGAGGGCACCTCCGACCCGACGCCGCGCGTGATCGCCGCCAACCTGCACTACCTACGGAGGACGTACGGTGGCGGGTCGGCGCTGGCGATGCTGCCGGGCAAGCGCATGCTGGTGTTCGTCTACAACGCGGACGATCTCGACACCGCCCACGGCTGCGCGACGGTGACCCGCTGGAAGCAGGCCAAACACCTACTCCGGCAGCAGCACGCCGAGACGATCTACGTCGACCTCAAAGTGTTCCCCGGTTACGCGACCTGCGCCGACGACGCGAGCATCGACGGCTGGCACCAGTACGGCCCGGCCAGCGCCGTCCAGGACTTCTCGAGGGCTCCGGGCGACGGGTCGTATGCAATCTCCCCGGGGTTCTGGAAAGCCGGCGTCGCCTATGACACCGCACCGTTCCTGGCTCGCGACCGGGCGCGCTGGCAGTCCAACATCGCGGCCATGAACGCCTCCGGGGCGAAGTGGCAGCTGATAACCACCTACAACGAGTGGGGCGAGGGCACCGCGATCGAGAGCTCCTCCGGCTGCCGGATCACCCCGCCGCCAGGTACGTACTGCGACTGGAGCGCGGGCGGCACCACCTCCGAACCCATCACCGACCTGCACAACGCACCACCCGCCTAACCCGAGCGGGCGCCGCGATCGTCCCGCATCCGCACGTACCCGAGGCGGACCATCAATCGAGCGCAGCCGGAGCGATCGGTTAGAGCTCGAGCGCGGTTGTGGTCCCAAGGATTCGGGGGTTGATCCCGTCACTCACCCTTCTGGGCAAGCGGCTCCTCGTGTGTGGGGATCAAGAGGTTGACGAGTGACGCCACGATCCAAGCCTGTTTTTCGTGACGAAGTCGGTGCTTGACATCCCTCCGCGGCGGGAGGAGATGCCTGCCAGCCGTACCTTCTACGCGTCGCGTCTGCATTGGAGCCGGGACGAGCTGGAGGGTCGTTTGCGACAGGTCGAGCCAGGGTTGCCGCGGTCGCCCTCGGGGGCGAGGGGATCTGCGGCCAGTCGTTCCGGCGAGAAGCTGGATAGCGATCGGCGCTCGCGCGCGCGCGAGATTCAATTGCTGCAACGCGCGATCGGCAACCACGGCGTCAGCGCAATGCTCGCCCGCCACGCTGCGGGCACGGCCGCCGGCCGCCGGTCTGTGGCACGGGTTGCGGCGACGGACGCGGAACTGATGGCCGCGGATCTCGCGACCGACGACGAATCGTTCGATCCGCTGGAATGGCTGGACGAGCTGCTCGCGGCTGCCGACGAGGGCTCAAGCGAGGGCGAGGTCGAGGGCGCGCCGCAGAGCGTCGCCACGCTCCGCCGCATGCCCGTAGCGCGCAAGCCGGCGACCGCGCGCCGCCGGGTAGTCCCACTGACCTCGGACGACATCAGCGATCTCAAGCGGGTCGGCACGCGCACGGTCAGGGAACTGGCGACCCTGGAGCAGGAGCGGGCGATAACCACCGCCGAGGCGGAGAAGTTCAAGTCGGGCATCGAGGATCTGATGGGGCGCTCGAAGGCGGGCCGGGGCGATCGAGAGGCGCTGACCAAGCAGCTGAATCGCCTGCGCACCTTGCCCGAGTGGGCGCGCAAGCGCGCAGCGGCCCTCCGGAGCACGAAGGACAAGAAGCTGGTCTCCGACTTCAAGCTCGAGCCCCCGGTGATTCGCGTGTCGGAGCACGAGTCTGCCCGCATCTCGTTCGTGGTCAAGGGCACACCCAAGAGCATCGACGCGTACATTCTGTCCGACCCCGATCGCGAGGGGACGAGCTACAAGATCTTCCACCTCGACGCCAGGCCCGGCTACCACCAGCTGATCTGGGATGGGACATTCGAGGGTGAGCGCAACCGGCCGCCGGAGCCCGGCGTCTATCGCATCGAGGTCAGCATCGCCGGCGAGAGCGGCAAGTCGGAGCGATTGCAGGAGCAGATCCGAGTCGAGAACCCCGACTACGAGACGGTCCTCCCGCGAGTCGCGAGCGGGCTCGCGATCTCGACGCTCCACTTCGACGGGAAGACGTTCACGCTACCGACGAGGGGGGCAACTCCATCGAGGTGCCGGCAACCTCAGGCCTGAAACCCAACAACCCGAAGAACAAGGACAAAGTGGACTACACGGATCCGAAGTACGAGTGAGAGAAGGGCAAAGGACCGATCCCGCACGGGACATACACCGTGAGTCCCGGCCAATTCCAGCTCCCCGACGCCAACCAGCGCGGCACCAAGTATGCGAGTGGCGGCACAGCGACCCATTGGGGGCCGATGCGGGTGCACATCCTCCCGAACGCCGTGCAGAATCGCAGCGAGTTTTTCCTTCACCTGGACGTCGGAAACGACGGAACCGCCGGCTGCATCGGCTTCCCGCCCAGCGAGCAGGGCAAGTTCAACCAGATCATGTCACTGATAGCTACCAGCAAGAAGGACGTCAAGCTGGTGGTCGCGTACTGACGGGCACTCCGGTCCACGCTCAGCCCGATCTGTAGTCACGAGATCGACGAGCAGGTGATCGCGTTACCGAGCGTTCCGCCCCGATCGGGAGCACATCGTCAGTCAGTCTCGCGCCGTCCTGTCGCGGCATCCGGGCGCGTGTGCCCCGGTAGGCGGCACTCGAGGTGACGATGGACGAGCGCAAGGTCTGGGCCCGCTCCATTGAGGGGGCCATCAAGGACGCCACCCGGTCGTACGCTGCGCTCCGCAACCGCGTCGCACGTCCAGTCGTCGTGCTCGCAGCCGCACCGTCGCTCTCGGCCGTCGCAGCCGTGCTGCGCGGTCGTCGGGCGCGAGTCCCTCGCGTCTCGGACTCGACTCGGACACGCTGGTGATCCTCGCGGCGTCCTCGACCTGGCGGCGAGGGCGCGTCGATGCCGTGCCAGGCGGTGGGAGAAGTCCCCGCTTGCGTTCCGGGCCGTTGTAGGCGAGTATCGCGAATCAGGTCTGCGGCGTTTGGAGCGAAGGGATGTAACGGTGGCTGTTGAGCGCACGTCGATCGTGGTTTCGGTTGTGTTCCTTTGTCTCGTTGCGCTGGCGGAGCTGGCGGGAGTTGCACATGCGGAGAGGCCTGCCGCCAATCCGCCTGGGCCTTCGTTTCCGCAGATGCCGAAGGGTCATTCGACACGCTGCACAATGAGCGGGCCGGCGTGGTCGGCGTGGGGCATCCATACGCCGAATGCGCCTCCTCGGAGGGGCACTCAGTATCTCGTGACCTCGTGGGGCATCCCGTGCGGGCAGGCGAAGGCACTGCTCCGTGTGTTCTTTCCGCGGGTTCCCGCGTATTCGGTCGGGAGGATCGCGGGTGCGCCCAAGGGCTTTGCCTGTAGGGGCGCCGCCAATGGTCTGTCCAAGAACCGCCTGTACATGGGTAGCTGCGTACGGCTCTCACCCGCGACGATGATCGACTGGGGGCCTATCGGCGGCAAGGTCGGCTAGGGATCGGTTCGAGCCACCGTTCGGGCCACCTGATCGGCATAACGCCCAGGAGCCCGTTGACTGCCGAACGAAGAGTCGTCGCCGCTGCGGGCGGCCCATATCGAGTGATTATACGTACGACACGCATACCTTATATGGCAGATTTGCCATATTCGAGCCATCAGTCTTCGCCCTGTCCTGCCACGCGGAACCACTGATGTCCGCATTCCGGACAGATTGTCACCGCACTCACGACGAGTCCGCGCGCTGCCATCGGCTTCCTGGTGTGCGCATCTGGATGTCTCGCGGTCACGTGCTCCCTGACCATTCGCGCCGTGATCCGACCATCGCCATCCTGCACGGTTTCCGCCCATACGGCGCGCACCGCGTCCGGGTCGTCCACGAGCGGCGCCAACTCACGCGCCTGGGCTTCGTTGGCTGGAAGCGGCAGCTCTCCAATTGGAGACAGGATGTCGACCACCTTGGCGGCCTCGATCTGCCTGTAGGCGTGCGCCGAGGATAGGTCCCAGCGCTTCTCGACGTACTCCGCGAACGTCTCATATCCGGCCGCGCGGTAGAGCCGTCTCTCCTGGATCTCGAGCAGCGCGCGCCCGACTTCGACAAAGGTACTAAGACCCCGCTCGATCACCCCCTCGAGCTCGTCGAACCTCTCGGGATCGATCGGGACCAGTAGCGTCATCTGTGGATCCCCTCGAACGTGATGCCCCCTCGCGCCGTTTATAGCGAACGCCGGATTCAACCGACACAGGCGGTGAGGGGATATATCGATAACCTCGAGGAGAACCGACCTCCACTTCCTCCCCCTGCAAGCCTGATCGCCGCACAACTTGCAGCGTCGCGCTTCGAGCTTCTGCCGTAGTGAAAATCTCACGGTCCCCAACGTACCAATTTCGGGCTTTCTGACCGAGCTTGCGCTCGCAATCTCGAACCAACACTATAGCGTCGCACTCTCAGCCTTAGGTCTTCCTCGGCCTGCGAACCAAGGAGCGTGCGCCATGACCATTCCCGTGCAAGGTGCTATCCAGTTCGTGCCCCCCGGCGGCACGTTCATGACCGTCGACAGCGTCACCGACCCAGGCGGTGCGCCCGCCGACGTGATCGACGTCGACCTGGGCTTCAAAGTGAGCGGCACGGTCGTGCTTCCCAACTGGCTCGCCGGTACCGCCACTGTCACGATCTACGCCGACGAGCAGGGCGGTCCGATCGACAAGGCCCTGACGCCCATCGCCACCATCACACTCACCGCCAACCCCGCCGAGCCGAACCCGAAGACGTACCCCTGGTCGATCACGTTCGGGGGCAATGTCCTTCCGGACCCCTCCACCGGCTCGCAGATCTACCGTCTCCTTGCAAAGTTCATGTACGAGGGCCAGGCGACCGACATCGCGGGGTTCGTCGTGCTGGGCGACTACCTGGTCAACTGAGCCGAGCTCGTCGCGCCGCTCCCGGGCGACCAAAGCATCGACCGGCGCGCGCCGACTGGGAGTTCTGATGCCGCCGAGCCGCCCTCGCAAAACGCGTGCGCCAACGCACGCGGGCGACGACCTGACGCAGATCTCGGGCATTGGGCCGGTGACCGCCCGGACGCTCGACGGCGCCGGAATCCGCACGTACGAGGATCTCGCGCGCAGTTCGCCCGAAGAGCTCGCCACCATCCTGGCGGGCGTCGCCGGAACCTCCGCCGGTCGAATCGTGGCGAGCGACTGGTGTGGCCAAGCTCGGCGCCTCGTACCCGATGTCCCGGGACCGCACCGCCTGCCGGAGCGCTCCCTCTCCTTCGGCCTCGAGTTCCTGCTCGAGGCCGACGATGCCGTTCGACAGACCACCATGCACGACAATCAGACCGGCGCCGACGCGACGTGGCCGGGGTGGAATGTCGACCGGCTCATCGGGTTCCTGCGCGCCAGTGTCCCGACCCCGCGTGAGCCCGCGACTCGCAGTCCGCACGAGAGCGACTCGCGGCCCCTCGTTCGCGTCGCGCATCTCACGAGTGCGCGCCCGCGATCCGGCGACAGCCCGGCGACAACCGACGAACCGACCGCCGTGGGGCTGCAACTGATCCCGGATCCTGACCTCGTGCCGGCGCCGACGCTCGACTACTCGGCCGCGATCGCGGCCAGGAAGCTCGACGGCGACGGCGAGTTCTCCATCGTCGACCTCCACGGCACGGTACGCGTCGACCAAGGCGTGGCGCTCGCGGCTGCCGGCCCGCCCCTGCCCCCGGGTCTCTATCGCCTCGTGGCAACGATCGAGGCCTACGCCACCGGCCGCGCCCCACCCGACCCGCCGCTCTGGAGCGAGGCGGTTTCAGGGGGTCTCGTTCAGGTCGCGGAAGAGGGCGAAGGCAATCAGGTTGCGAACGAGCAGCTGTTGGCGGACGGCGCCATCACCGAGAGCGAGTTCACTGCATTGCGTGCGACCGGGACGGCAGGGCTCTGAGATCACGCTCCGCGAGCGCTCGAATCTCAGGTAGTGATCGTGTCGGTCTTGACGACGATGATCTGGAACCCGGCCGCCGCGCCGGCATCCTCGCAACGCGGATCGTCATCGACCCGATCCGCACCCGGGTCACCTTCCTCGACAGACCCGACAGGGAACAGCTCCATCGCCTGCATCACGTCGATCCTCGGGTGCTGGGCACGGATCGCGCGCCAAGTCGTATACGACGAACATGCGTCTTCCATCGAGTCGGCGACCACGTCGATGGTCCCCTCGATCGGCTCGCCGTCCACCAAGGTCGAAGTGAACCTGACCCTGAACCAGTCCATCACAGCCTCTTCCATTGCGCGAAACTTCCGTTCCCACCATCAGTATCGGCAGGATTGCAAAGATTCGGCAACCCCTAGCTCGGTAGTCTCGCCCAGGGCGCGCTGCTCGATCACGGACGACTCGTGCGAGCCGGGAGCCAAGCCGCGCGAGGCATGCAGCCTCGCCTACAAGGTTGGCGGCCGAGCGCGAGGGTTCAGGCGGCCGCGCGGACGAGTTCGTGACGGAAGCGATCCCAGCGGCCGAACATCCACAGGTGTCCGCCGTCGACGGGAATCTCGTGATAGCGGGCACCGAGGAGCTCGGCCGATCGCCGGGTGTGCCACGGAGTGACCAGTGTGTCGGTCGTGCAACCGATAACGGTCGCCGCGGTGGCGGCATCGCGCAACTCCAGCATCTGCCTGCTCAGGTCCAGCGTGCGCAGCGCGACCGCGAGTCGGAACGCGTTGGCGGGCGCCGCGCCCAAGAGACGGAGCGAGCGGACGCTTTCCGACACCGAGAAGTGCCGAGACGCGACCTGCGCGACGAACTGGGCGGCGCTGCGGTACATGGGCTTCGAGAGCGGCAGCCCGGCGGGTGCGATCAGCACGATCTTCCGGATGCGCTCGGGCCACAAGCCCGCCGCCAGGGTACACAGCGCGCCTCCCATCGAGTGACCTGCGAGCGTCACTCTCCCGGGGCGGTCGGCCAACTCGTCCCCAAGCCAATCCAGGTAGAAGCGGAGCCCGTCGGCGCTCGGGAAGTGCGGCGGCTCGATCGCCTTCCAGTCCCTGGGGAGGCCCGGCGCGTAGGCGCTCGCACGGGCACCGAACCCGGGGAGGAAGAGATTTGTCGCGTTTCCGTCGATCGGCGCATGATGCCAAGGGACGCGAAGGCGTACCACAAGGGCGCCGCCGGCTCCAGTCGTTAGGGGCGCCGGCTTTCGACGCGACGGACGAGACCCTCATCGTGCCGGCGCTCGGCGGCAAAGCGCGTGCTCATACCGTCGTCGGCGAGCAGTGCCGAGAGCCAGGTGACGAAGCGCCGCAGGGGGTGGGCCGGAGCCGCGCTTGCTGCTCGCGCGGGGGCCACCGCGATCTGTACGACGCCTTCGGCTGTGGGCGGGTGGGACACCGCGGGCTCCCTCTCTTGGCGATCGGAAGCGCGATGTGCGCTTCTCGACGTCGAGCCTAGGCGCTGCGTTGTCCGGGTTCCGTGGGTGCGGTCACCCTGCACTTGTGACAATCATCACACCAATTCCCGCACTCGCGGCGTGTGGGTTTAGCATCAGCGCGTGGAGGCCGCTCACGACCTGGGTGGGATGGACGGGCTCGGGGATGTCGTTCCCGAGGCGCAGTACGCCCTGCGGTTCAGGTCGGAGGAGCTTTTCGCCGCCGGGCGAGAGCCGCCCTTTTGGGTCTTCGCGGACCTCTTGGAGTCGTATCTCGAGGAGCCCGCGTGAGCACGGCTGGCATGCGCACCCTCCGGCTCGGCGACAACCTGCTCGGCTTCTATGACGGGCGCGGCCCGGCCTCAGCCTCAGCGCCGATCGACAACTGGGTCTATGACGGGGCGCTCTCGCTCGGCATCTGCAGCTTTGCCATCGTCGACGGCGCAGAGGCGATCGTCTACGACACGCACGTCTCCGTCGCGCATGCCCGCATGATTCGCGCGACGCTCGAGCAGATCGGCGCCCGCAGCATCAGGGTGGTTCTCAGTCACTGGCACCTGGATCACGTCGCCGGAACCGAGGCCTTCGCCGACTGCGAGATCATCGCCAACCGCGCGACCGCCGCGCTGATGGGCGAGCACCGCGGGGCCATCGAGACCGGAACGCACGAGGGGCCGCCTGCGATCAACCCGCTGATCCTGCCGACAACCCTCTTCGAAGGTCGCCTTCGCCTCGAGACGCAGAATCTGCAGATCGAACTGGTGGAGTTCGACATCCATAGCCGCGATGCGACGGTCATGGCCTTTCCGCACGCGGAACTGCTACTGGCGGGCGACACTCTCGAGGACACCGTCACGTATGTCAGCGAGCCCGACGGGCTCGAACGCCACATCGCCGAGCTCGACCGCCTGCGCGCGCTCGGCGCCGTGCGAATACTCCCGAATCACGGCAGCTGCGAGATCATCGAGGGCGGCGGCTACGCCAACACCCTCATCGATGCGACGCAGCTCTACGTTCGCGATCTGCTGCGCACCGCGAACGAGCCGCCCGAGCGACATGCCGACCTACGGGCGTTTGTCTCCCGGCAACTCGCGGACGGCTCAATGACGTGGTTCGAACCGTACGAGCGCGTCCACCTGAGCAACCTCGCAGCCGTCAGGCCCGGCTGAACCTGTGGAGGCTATCTCCGAGTGCCCACCGCGAGCAGGTATTCCTGTTCGAAGCGCGCGCGGTCGGGCGTCCCGAGGTTCCATTCGTCACAGAACCCCTCGAGCGCCGCGTCGAACTCCGCTTCGCGCTCGGTACGGCGCGCATTTGCCTGAACGGTGATGGTCGGGCCGTACCGATCCTTGAAGTGCTGGCCGTAGTCGTGCGGATGATCGAAGGCCGTGACGTCCAGCACCTCTCGGCTCAGCGTGCCGAACTCGGCTCGGTCGCCGAAGAGCTCGCGCACGTGGTCCTCGCTGCCCCATAGCGGCGCCGGCTGGGCCCCTGGCGGCGGCGGCGGCGCGAAGGGTCCCATCGTCCGGAAGAGTGCGCCGATCATGCCCTCGGGCGTCCAGCTGAGCAGCCCGATCGTGCCGCCCGCGCGACACACCCGGACGAGCTCGTCGGCGACGTCCTGGTGGTGCGGCGCGAACATCGCGCCGATGCATGACATGACGACGTCGAACGACTCGTCCTCGAACGGGAGGTGCTCGGCGTCGGCCTCGACCCATTCGAGCTCGAGGCCCTCGGCATCCGCGCGGCGACTTCCCGCCTCCAGGAGTTCCGGTGTGAGGTCGCTCGCCGTCACGCGCGCTCCCCGCTGCGCGGCCGGAAGCGACGCGTTGCCGGTTCCGGCGGCGACATCCAGAACGCGCATGCCGGGCCCGATTCCGCACGCGTCGACGAGTCGCGGGCCGAGTGGGAGCAAGAACGTCTCGACCATGGACGCATAGTCACCGGATGCCCACATTGCGCGGTGACGCGCCTTGAGCTCGGAATCCGACGGTATCGACGACACAGTGCCTCTTTCCTGTTGACGCGCGAACGATACCGACGCCGCGCAGCACCGTCCACGCGGGCTCTTCGGGCACCTGCGCTGTCCGTCGCGACGAGTCAGGCGCCGGCGGCCCGCCGGTAACAGGGCCCGCGTGCCGCCGGGAGATCCGCTGCTCACGCGGCCATCTGGACTCGGATCTCGACGTCGCGGGAAGGATGACCCTGCGTGATGACTGGAATCGGATCGCTCGTGACGAAGGCGGCGCGGCCGTCGTAGCGGATCTCGGCGCGAAGCGCGTACCCGAGGAGTTCGTCAACGGCGTCCGCCGGATACGAGAGCACGAAGGAGATTGGCACCTGCGCGCCGTCTGTCACCTGCGTGACCTCGGCGACCGTCTTGCAGGCATCGACCGCGAGCAACTCGACATGGATCTCCGCCGCAGTCGGCAGCGCGATCCGTTCCCGGTAGGTCACCCTCCCCGTGAGCTCGACCACACTCGCGACTCTACGACCCCGCCAGCAGTCAGAAGCGGCTCCGGTCCCGCCGATCCGGCCTCGCCGCTTTGCCGTAGAGTCTCCCTCGAGGAAATCCGATGAGCACGGACGACGAGCACGGCGCGCCGGAGCGCGAGGTCAGGGGCGAGGCCGAGGGCCCGCTCGGCGCGGGCAGCCTGGCGGCGAACGTTGTCGCGCAAGCCGCGATGCTGGTCGCCGCGCTCGCGCACGCGGAGGGCGACGGAGGAACGGCCGCGCAGGCGCAGCGCATCGGCATCCGCGCAGGCGTGCTCTCGATCTCGAACGACGAGGCGTTCGCCAGCGCGACGCAGCAGCTCGTGGCGACGGCGACAGGCGAGGGCGACGGGTTCCGGCTCGAGGTTGCGCTCGGCGAGGCGGCAGCGACGCCGAGGGTGATCTGCGACACGGCCTGCGACCTCGCCCTGCTCGCGGCCCATCTCGCACACACCTGCGACGGCACCCGCCGCGCTGACTACGTGGGTGTCGCGCACCTCTCGGCCGCGGCGGCATCCGCGGCTGCGGCGCTGGTGCGCAGCAACCTCGTGATCGCCGACGATGACTGGCGCCTCCTGCGGGCGAGCGCTGCAGCCTCGGATGCTGCGGTCGCCGCATTGCGCGCGGGCGAGGCGTAAGAACTGGTGATCAGAATGAGCGCGGCTCCCGAGCGACCGCGCTCATTCCGATAACCGGCTCTCAGTCGGCCTCGAGCCGCCGCTCGAGCTCGCGACGCAAGGTCGGGGTCGGCTCGATCCCGTCGGCCGCCAGAGCCTTCTCCAGATCGGCGACGAGTCGAGCGCGGTACTCCGCATCCTGCTCGGCTCGCGCCACGATGCCGTCGAGCTGCGCGCGCGCCGCGGGCAGCTGCTTGGCCGCCTCGACCCACGCCTCCGGTGCCGGCGGCAGGAAGGCCAGGAGCGCCGCGAGCCGCTCTTCGGGGAGGGAGCCGTCAGGCATGCTGGTCACACGACGGCCGCGGCATGGCGTTTCTTCCCATCAACCCTCCTCCATGCGCTCGCGCAGACGCGCCAGACAGCGCGAGATGCGGCTTGCGATCGTGCCGTTCGGGATGCCGAGCGCATCGCCGATCTGGCGGTAGGACTCGTCGCGGCAGAAGAAGCGGTCGACGACCTCGCGGCACTCGGGGCTCAGCGTCGCGAGTGCGTCCTGCACGGCGCACGCCTCCTCGATGCGCTCGATCGTCTCCCGCGCCGCCAGCTCGATGTCCGCGTCAGGCTCCTCGCGACTCCCTGACCGCAACCGGTCGATGCACAGGTGCCTGGTGAGCTGGCCCACCCAGGGTTTGATCTTCTCGTCGTCGCGGAGGCTCCCGAGATGGCTGTATGCGCGCGCGAAAACCTCCTGAAAGACGTCCTCCGCATCGTGCTGACGAAGCCGATAGGCACGAGTGGCAATCGCGTGGACGTAGCGCGAGTAGCGCTCGACGAACTCCCCCCACGCCGCCTGGTCGCCCTCGCGCATACGCCGCACGAGCTCGGCGTCGCCGAGATTCGAGAGTGTCATCGCCGGGACCGCCCATCCGCCTGTCCCTCGAGGATCCTCGCCAGCGATTCGAGCAACGCGACGCGATCCGATGCCGCAGGTTCCGTCGTCGAGCGCGCAAGCACCGCGGCCAGTCGCGCAA
The DNA here is from genome assembly GCA_963845865.1 of uncultured Actinomycetes bacterium. Lineage (GTDB taxonomy): Bacteria > Actinomycetota > Thermoleophilia > Gaiellales > JALYLC01 > JALYLC01. The sequence continues at coordinate 234,733 of CAWJTT010000050.1, read as the reverse complement.
CCGCCTGCGTCTCGTCGCTCTCGCCGGCCAGCACCCGTTGCACCCGGCGAGCGCGCTGCAGCTGCACGAGCGCGAGCGCCGCCTGGTGCGCGAACTGGCCGAGCAGGTCGATCTCCTCCAGCACGAAGCCGGGCCGCAGCGGCCGGTCGAGCACGTTGATGACGCCGAGTGCCTGATCGCCGTGCAGGAGCGGCGCGCACATCAGGCTCGTCGGCACGAAGCCGGTACGCTCGGCCGCCTCGCGCGAGAAACGCGAATCGGACGTCGTGTCGTTGACGATCAGCGGCTCGCGGGTCGTCAGCACCCAGCCCGCGACGCCCGTGCCGGAGGGCATGCGGGTTCCGACGAGCGAGCGCTCGCCCTCCCCGGACACCGCCTCGAACACGAGCTCGTCGGACTCCGCGTCGTGCAGGAACACGGACGCCGCCTTCGCGCGGAAGATGGCCCGGGCGACGTCCACGATCGAGGCGAGCAGCGCCCGCTGCTCGCCCTCCGCGGCGGTCACGCCGGCGGCCACCGCGGCCTGCAGATCGTCGCTAGTCATCGCTCGCCGTCGCGTTGTCGGCAAGAAGCGCCAGCAGGTGCTTGACGGCAGCGGGCGCCAGCGTCGGGTGCTTGCCGCGGATCAGCGCGCAGATGCCGGAGATGTGGGGCGTTGCGAAGCTGTTGCCGGTGGCGGTGATCGTGCCGCCGTCCTCCCACGCGACCTCGACATCGACCCCACGTGCGAACACTTCCACCGGCGGGTCCGGGTTCGCAAACCAGGTAAACGCACCGGGGTGGTCGTGGCTCCCGACGCTGATCACGCTCGAAAACCGCCACGGATAGGACTCGACCGGCATGTTGTGGGCGGACGCCACGATCAGCGACCGTTGGAACACCCCCTGGTCGACCAGCTCGTGCAGCCCGGCGCACCATTCGGAGTTGGTCGTCGAGAGGCTCAGGTTGATCACGTCGTAGCGCTCCTGGACCGCATGTCGCAGACCCTCGACCAGAACCGCGCCCTGGCCACTGGAGCCCGCGCCCAGCACACGCACGCTGTGTAACTCGCAGTCCGGCGCGAATGCCCGGATGACTCCGGCACACGCGTTGCCGTGGCCGCAGAGGTCGCCCTGATCGTCCGGCTCGACGCGCAGACTTCCGTCCTCCTCGCGCATGACCGCCACTGCCGACTGGACGTCGCCGACGAGCGGGTGGGGATCCACGCCGCTGTCGACCACGCATACGCGCACGCCGGCGCCGGTGGAGCCGCCGAACGCCCACTCGCGCGTCACCCCCTCCGGCCAATCGCACGGGACGTGCACGGCAGAGAGTGCCGTCGACGGCAGGCTCCAGGCGGGCAGTTCCTCGCCTGTCTCCTCCGGGTGAATCATGCCCGGGCGAGTCTACTCCCCTGGCCTGCGATGCCAGGTGCGCGCGGAAGATCAGGCGCGCGGCGCGCGTCAGATGTGCACAATCGTCAGACCGACCCGGGGGAGCCGGCCATGCAGCACGGGCCCGATGAGGCCGACGACGTCGAGGGCATTGCTCGCTCCGGCGGGGATTGAGGGAGCCTCGTGCGCTCGGGCGCAACGCTGTCGGCACTGCGCGCCGTCTGGTCGAACGAGTCGGTGCGCAGGGCGCAGCTGGCGCTCGCGGGCTCGACGATCGGCAACTGGTCGTATTCCGTCGCCTTCAGCGTGCTCGTCTACGACCGCGCCGGCGCGACGTGGGTCGGGCTCGCGCAGGTCTTCCGCCTCGTGCCGGCCGCGCTCGCGGCGCCGTTCCTGGCCTCGCTCGTCGACCGCTATCCGAGGCAGCGCGTGCTCCTGCTGACAGACGCCTCGCGGGCGCTGATCATGGCCGGCTTCTTCGTGTGCGCCGCGCTGACCGGCCCGCTCGCGATCCTGATCGGACTGGCGACCGTGAACACCCTCGTAGGCACGCTGTTCTGGCCCGCTCAGGGGGCCATGCTTCCGACGCTCGTCGACGAGCCCGAGGAGCTGACCGCATGCAACGTGGGTCAGAGCACGATCGAGTCGCTGGGCAGCGTCATCGGCCCCGCGCTCGGCGGTGCGGCGCTCGCGGCGTTCGGGACGACGCTCGCGTTTCTCGTCCCCGTCGTCGCGTACACGCTCTCTGCCATCGCCGTCACACGCGTTCACCCGCGCGCGCCCGCCGAGGCCGCAGCCGAGCCTGACGACGAGACGGCGGCCGGCGAGTCGTCCCACGGCATCCTCGCCGGACTCACCGCGATCGTCCGGCACGGCGACGTGCGCGTGCTGGTCGGTCTCTACGGCGCCCAGGTGCTCGTCTGCGGTGCGCTCAACGTCCTCACGGTGGTGACCGCGCTCGAGCTGCTCGACGCGGGCGACAGCGGCGTCGGTGCGCTCGTGGCCGCGCTCGGCTTCGGGGGCATCCTGGGAGCGCTGCCGGCGCTCGTCCTGGCGCAACGCGCGCGCCTGACGACCGTGTTCGTGTGGGGGCTCGTGCTGTGGGGCGCCCCGATCGCGTTGATCGCTCTCGCCAACGGCCTGCCGCTGGCACTCGCCATGATGGTGCTCGTAGGCGTTGGCAACACGCTCGTCGACGTCTCGGCGGTCACGTTGCTGCAGCGCGCGACCCCTGGCGAGCTGCTCGGCCGCGTGTTCGGCGTGCTCGAGAGCATCGTGATCGCATCCGTCGCACTCGGTTCGGCGATCGCGCCTGCACTGCTGAATCTGGTCGGCGTGCGGGCGACGCTGGTCGCGACCGGCGTGCTGCTTCCCCTCATTGCGCTTCCCCTCTGGCACCGCCTGCGCCGTCTCGATGTCGCAACCGTCGACGCGCGGCGGGTGGAGCTGCTTCGCAACGACCCGATCTTCGCACCGCTTCCGAGCGCCATGATCGAGCAGCTCGCGCAGGCGCTCGAGCCGGTGTCGCTCGCTCCGGGAGAGGTGCTCTTCCACGCCGGGGACGCCGGCGACCGCTACTACCTGGTCGAGGACGGGAGCGTGCGCATCTCACCCCCCGGCCGCGAGGACGTCACGCTCGCGGCCGGTGCGGCGTTCGGCGAGATCGCCCTGATCCGCGACGTCCCGCGTACCGCGACCGTGACCGCCGCGACGCCGACGACGCTCCTCGCACTGCGCGGCGACGAGTTCGTCTCCGCAGTGACCGGCCATCCCACCAGCGCCGCCGCCGCGGACGCCGTGATCTCCACGCGGTTGCACAATCTGCGCCCGGCCCTTGCATCGGCGTAGGGCAGGCACCAGACTGCACATCGCTTCCGCGGCCGGGAAGAAACCCGGCGCGAGCGACGTCCAGGGAGCAATCGTCCGATCTAGGAGGAGCACCATGCCCGACGAGACGCCCGCTTCCGAGCCCAGCGAGGATGCCGAGTCGCGGAGTCGCAAGGAGCACGATCCTTCCGATGACGTTCAGGCGCACCGCAAGGAGCACGAGCCCGCCGACGACGTTCAGGCGCACCGCAAGGAGCACAAGCCTGCGGAGCGGCACGAGCACTAGTACGCGGGGCGGCACTCACGCGGAGATCGGGGTCGCCGGGCGGGGCGACCCCCCATGCCGCGCACATCGCCTCCCGCTGTCCGGGGGAGTCATCAGGTGAACGTGACTGTCGACAGATCGCAGGCCGAGGCGGCGCGGCGTGCGGCCAGCGCGCTCGCGCCGGCGATCGACATTCGCGCCGCCGCTGGACAGGGCCGCGAGCGCTGACTATCCTCGGGCCATGTTCCGGGCGATTCGGCCGGAGGGCACTGCCGTGCGCGTACGCATGGCCGTGTGCGCATTCGGCCTCGAGATGCGGACGGGCGCGGCGAGAGTGGCGATGCACACTCGCCGCGACCGCGCGCAATAGCGTGCGCGTCTTCATCAGCTACCGGCGCGAGGACACGAGCGGTCAGGCAGGTCGCCTGTATGACGCCCTGGCCAAGGAACTCGGCCAGGACAACGTCTTCATGGATGTCGACACGATCGACATCGGTGTGGAGTTCAGGCATGCGATCGAGTCGGCGGTGACGTCCTGCGACGTGCTCTTCGCGATGATCGGCCCGCGCTGGCTGACGGTCGCCGACAGCCGGGGCGAGCGCCGCCTCAGCCGCGCCGACGATTACGTGCGTCTGGAGATCGAGACAGCTCTGGCGCGCAACATCCGCGTCGTGCCGGCGCTGGTCGCCGGTGCGGCCATGCCAGGCTCGGACGACCTGCCGGGGACGCTCGCACCGCTTGCACGTCGCAACGCACTCGAGATGGCCGACGGCCCGCGCTGGCAATACGACGTCTCGCGGCTCATGAGCCTGCTCGAGCGAATCCGCGCAGGCGAGAGCTACGCCGAGCTTGCGCCGCTCGAGGAGGAATCTCACTCGGCCACGGACACGGGGACGTACGTGGACTACGAGACGCCCGGTGGGGTTCGTCCCGGGTACGACGATGTGAGTCACGCCACCGACGAACCGCCCGAGCAACCGCCGAGAATGCCCGCCCCGGAGAGGGCGGTTTCGCCGACACGGGCAGCGATTCCGCCGCTCGCTCCCCTGCCACCGAGCGCCGGCGGGTTCGCGGGCGCCGCGCCGAGCGGAGACGCCGGCGGAGGGCACGGAGGCGGATCCGATCCGGGCGGCCGCGGTGCGGGTGGGCACGACTCGGGTGGTCGCAGATCGGGCGGGCTCTCCGACGCCCCGCGCTGGCTGGTCGCGCTGGCCGGCCTCGGTGTCTTCGCGCTCGTTGCGCTCGCGCTCGTCGGTGCCTACGAGCTCGGCAACGATCGATCGACGGCGACCCCCGGCGCCGCGTCCACTCCGGCGACCATCGCCGCCGGCGCACCCTCGACGGCGTCGGGCAGCCCGACCACCACGGCTGCCGGCGGCACCGACGTGCCCGCGAACGCCGATGCCGACCAGACCAAGCTCTGGCTCGCCATTCCCAAGGTGATCCGGCGCGGATCGTGCGCGTTCGCCAACACCGAGCATGCCGGCGGCGTCGCGACCATCAACTGCGATTTCAACGATCCGAAGCACGGGCGCACCCTCGTGCACCTCGACCGCTTCATCGACAACGCGCACCTGGATCCGATCTACCGGCTCCACGGCCCGGGTGAGGTTGCCGCGCATGGTGGCAAGCCGGACCCGAAGCTGAAGGCCGCCACCGGCGGCTGCAACCGGACGCAGTGGAGAGGCGAAGGTCCCTGGAGCCACGAGACGGGTGGCGGTGTGTTGGGGCCCGTCAGCGGCCGCTACGCGTGCTACCAGGCCGCCGGGCAGTGCGATCTCGTGGCGAAGATGAAGCTGACCGACGTCAACGGCTCGACCTGCTCCGTGATCGTGTGGACCGACACCGCCGCCGACATGTTCGTGAAGGCCGAGCAGCAGTCCGGCGTCCACGCCGGGATCGCATCCTTCTACGACTTCTGGCACCACCAGTTCGGCTGAACACGCCCGCGCCCAGACGAGCCGCGCGGCGGCGCTGAACTCCGCGCGGCGGAGGCGTAGACTCGGCCGATGCTGAAGCTGGCGCACCTCCGCGTGCTGCGTCTCGCGAACGCGGAGGTGGCGTGAGCCGGCCGGACACCGACTGGCTCGAGGCCGTCAGGGGCGCAGAGCGGCGAGGCGAGCTGCTGACCGCAGTCGATCTCGCTGAGCAGGGTCTCGCCGAGCACCCCGACGATCTCTGGTTGAAGCACCGTGCCGTGCTCGCGCTGGCGCGCGCCGGAGCGACGGGAGAGGCGGCGCGGCGCTTCGAGCGCTACGGCCTGGCCGCGACCGACGAGGAGGACATCGCCGCGCTCGGCGCGCGCATCGCCAAGGACCTCGCGCTCGAAGCCGCGGCGGCCGGGCGACGCGCAGAGGCGGTACGCGCGCGTGACCTCTACCGGACGATCCACGCCCGCACCGGTGGCTACTACCCGGCGATCAACGCGGCGACGCTGAGCCTCGTCGCCGGTGAGCCGCAGGCGGCGCGCGAGCTGGCAGGCGCCGCTCTGCACGCGATCCGCGGCTCCGACAGCGGTTCGTACTACGCAGCGGCGACCGAGGCGGAGGCCCAGCTTCTGCTGGGTGACCAGGCCGCCGCGGTCGAGGCGCTCCAGCGAGCTGCCGCGCTTCACGGTGGCGATTACCTGTCGGTCGCGACGACACGTCGCCAGCTGCGCCTCGTGTGCGCGCTGACCGGGGCCGATCCGGAGATCATCGGCGTCCTCGCAGGCCCTGGAGTCGCTCATTTCTGCGGCCATCGGATCTCTCCCGCGGGCATGACGGGGCGATTCCCTGCCGACGCCGAGGAGGATGTCGCCGCGCGCATCGACGCCGAGCTCGCAGGCGACACCCCGCGCTACGCCTACGGTTCGCTGGCAAGCGGCGCCGACATCCTCTGGACCGAGGCCTTGCTCGCCCGCGGGACCGAGGTGCACGTCGTCCTGCCGTTCGCCCGTGACGCGTTCATCGAGACCTCGGTCGCCCCGTCGGGCGCCGGATGGGTCGACCGTTTCCATCGGTGCCTGGGCTCCGCCTTCAACGTCACGTACGCGACGGAGAACGCCTTCGTCGCCGACGACGCCCTCTACCGCTACGGCGGCGAGTTGGCAATGGGCCTGGCCCTTCTGCGTGCGCGCTATCTCGACGCCGAGGTCCGCCAGCTTGCGATCTGGGACGGCAGGACCGACGTCGGAGACGCCGGGACCGCGCTCGACGTCGCCACCTGGCGGGCCTCGGGCCAGGCAGCCCGCGTGATCGCACCCGCACGGGCGGGTGCGCCGAATCCGGACGTGAACGGCAAAGCGGCCGGACCCTCGAGGCGCGTCGTACGGGCGATGATCTTCGCGGACGTCAAGGGATTCTCCAAGCTCACCGACGACCAGGTTCCCGGTGTTCTGGAGGAGGTCCTGGGAGCGTTCGCCGCGGTGCTCGAACGCTACGACGACGCAATCGAGCATCGCAACACGTGGGGTGACGCGCTGTACGTGGTGCTCACGGACACGGTGCAGACCGCCGAGTGTGCCCTCGAGCTGCAGAGCGCCATCGCGTCGATCGACCTCCAGGCGCTCGGGCTGACCGATCACCTCGCCCTGCGCATCGGCGCCCACGTCGGGCCGGTGTTCGCGCTCGACGAGCCGGTGCTCGGGACGCGCGCGTTCACCGGTGCGCACGTCAGCCGCACCGCGCGGATCGAGCCTGTGACTCCGCCCGGCACCGTGTACGTGACGGAGCAGTTCGCCGCCGCCCTGGAGCTCGCTCAGCGCTCGGAACTGGGCTGCGACTACGTCGGCACGATGCCCGCAGCCAAGGACTACGGGCGCTTCAGGATGTACCGCCTGCGGCGGCGAAGCACGCGCGCTGTCGAGCCCGTCAGCGGGTCATGACGAGGCGCCGGCCGCGGCGAGCCCGGACTCGAGGATGCTGCGGAGGGTGCGCCGGGACGCCGGCGCGAGCGTCGGCTCGAGATCGGCCTGGACGGCCATGTAGCCCTCACGGATCGACCGGCCCAGAGAGGCGACGAGACGCGCGCCATAGCGCGCATGGTCGTCATCGGAGTCGGCGTGGCCGGAAAGGCGCGCGACGAAGTCGTCGTCGGAAAGTGAGGTCGCGGTCACACCGCGGCCGCCGAGCTTCCCGTACAGCGCTGCGAGGGCCTTCGCCGAGTGGAGCTCCGGGCCCGTGACGTCATACACACGACCGTCGTGAGCCGATGTCGCGAGTGCGGCCGCGGCGACCGCTGCGCAGTCCGAGCGGGAGACATACGCGATCTCGCCGTCGCCGCGGTTGTGCACGAGCTCCCCGGCGGCCAGCGCCTGGGCCGCCTCGGGCACCTGGTACTCGGCGTAGAGGCTGTTGCGGAGCACGGTCCATGACAGACCGCTCTCGGCCAGGGCGCGCTCCGTCGCGTGGTGACTCGGAGCGATCACGGCCGGATTGGGCGGCTCGGGGTTGAGCCCCGACGTGTAGACGATGTGGCGAACGCCGGCTTCAGAGGCGCTGCGAATCGCGCTGCGATGCTGCTCGGCGCGCACCTCGACGTCGGAGGCGCTGATCAGCAGCATCCGATCGGCACCGGCGAAGGCGTCCCGCAGCGAGCCCGGCTCGTCGAAGTCCGCGAAGCGGACGTCCGCCCCGCGCTCCGCAAGATCGGAGAGTGCCTCGGGCGTGCGGCTCACCAGGATCAGCTCGCCTCGTCGGCGCTCAGCCACGAGGAGCTGCGCTGTCATGCGCCCGAGCGCCCCGGACGCCCCGGTGATCAGGAGGCGCGAATGCCCGTCCGCCGGTCTGGCAGTCACTCCCGGCCCCGCGTCCACGAGTCGAGGCTCACGGCGGCGATGAGGATCACACCGAGCGTGATCTGCTCGTACAGGACGTTGTAGTGCTGGAGCTCGTACCCGTTGGCGATCAGCGCGATGAAGAGGACGCCCACGACCGTCTGCCACACCGCGCCCTCGCCGCCGAGGATGCTCGTGCCGCCGACGACGATTCCGGCCAGGACGGCGAACGTCAGGCTGACATCGCCGGTCGATGCCTGCGCGCTCAGCACCCGGGAGGTGTCGACCACGCCGGCGAGACCGGCCGCCGCGCCGCTGACGACGAAGGCGAGCACCCGGATCGAGTTCACCGGGACGCCGGCGAGCAGGGCAGCGCGAGGGTTGCCGCCCACGGCATAGATGTACCGCCCCACGGTCGCCCGGGCGAGCACGAGCCCGATCACGACCACGGAGATCGCCATGATCCAGATCGACGACTTGACCGTGAAGTACTCGCTCTGGGCGAAGTTCCCGAATGCCGGCCTGTCGAAGAGCACGAGCAGGTTCCCGTTGGTGATGCGCGTTCCGATCCCGCCGACGATGAACGCCATGGCCAGCGTGGCGATGAGCGAGTTGATCCGCAGGACGGTCACGACGAGCCCGTTGACGAGCCCGACCGCCACTCCCGCCCCGATCCCGAGGAGAATCGCAACCGTCGGGCTCGTGTGCGTGGCGAATCGCGCGGCGGTCACTCCGGCGAGCGCGTAGGTCGCGCCGACCGACAGGTCGATGCCACCGGAGACGAGAACCAGCGTTCCGGCGGCGCCGATGATCAGCACCGCGGACTGCTGGTCGAGGATGTTGAGCATGTTCGTCTTCGTCGCGAAAGCCGAGCTCGCGAAGGACAGGTAGATGAAGAGCACGATGAACGGCAGGAGGATCCCGAGCCGCCGGATCTCGTGCAGCGAGCCGGCCCGCGAGCGCCAGCCGGTGAGGCCGCCGCCTCCATCGGGCGGATCGACGGCGGGCGTCCCGGCTCCGGTCTCGGGCTTCATGCCGCCTGCCCGGGTTGATTGCCGAAGGCGGCCGCCAGGATCGCCGTCTCGTCGAGCGCATCGGCGCCGAACTCGGCCACGATCCGCCCTGCCCGCATGACGGCCACGCGATGGGCGAGCCCGATGATCTCCTCGAGCTCCGAGGAGATCAGGAGGACGCCGAATCCCTCCTCGGCCAGGCCGGCGAGCAGCTCGTAGATCGCGAGTTTCGCTCCGACGTCGACGCCGCGCGTCGGCTCGTCGGCGATGACGAGTGCAGGCCGGCACAACAGCGTGCGTGCCAGGAGCACCTTCTGCTGGTTCCCGCCGGACAGCTCCCGGACGGGCTGGCTGTTGCTCCGCGCACGGACGTCGCAGCGCCTCAGGATCTCCTCCGTGACGCCTCGCTCGCGCCGCCGCGATACGAAGCCGAGGCGGCTGAACCGCCCGAGGCTCGCCAGGCTCGTGTTCTCGAAGACCGGACGGTCGAGAATGAGGCCCTCGTCCTTGCGCGATTCCGGGATCAGCGCGACGCCCGCGCGGAGACGCCTTCGAGGGCCGCCGGCCAGCGCCGATGCGTTCAACTCGACGGCGCCGCCATGCGTTGCGGCGACGCCGAACACCGCATGGGCGACCTCGGATCTTCCGGCGCCGACGAGTCCGGCGAGGCCGACGATCTCGCCGGCGCGGATCGTGAGGTCGACGCCCGCGACGCCGGGCGCCCGCAGCCCCGTGATCGCCAGGACGACCGGCGTGTCGGACTGCGGCAGGCGCTTGGGCGGAAACGACGCTTCGAGCGGTCGGCCCAGCATCGCCTCCACGAGGGATGCCTCTGTCTCCGCGGCGGTCGGCGCAGTTCGAATCACGCGCCCGTCACGGAGGACGGTGACGGTGTCGGCGAGCTCGAGCACCTCGCGCAGGAAGTGGGAGATGAGGAGAATCGTCTTGCCCTGGGCGGCAAGCGACCTCACGATGTCGTGGAGGCGAGCGGTCTCCGCACCGCTGAGCGCCGCGGTCGGCTCGTCCATGATGACGACCTCGGCGGCTCGGGAGAGCGCCCGCAGGATCTCGACCTCCTGCTGCTCGGCGACGCGCAGCGAACGCGCCGGCCGATCGCCTCGGAGGTCGAATCCGGTGGAGCGCATGAGGGCCTCGTAGCGCTTCCGCAGCGCTCTCCGCTGCACGATGCCCGCAGTCGTGGGCTCGGAGCCGAGGAAGACGTTCTCGGCGACACTCAACTGCGGCACGACCGACGGCTCCTGTCCGATGGCCGCGATCCCGTGGTCGAGCGCCTCTCGCGGCGAGCGCAACGAGACCCGCTCGCCGCGTACGAACACCTCGCCGCCGTCTGGCGCGAGGACGCCGGCGAAGATCTTTCCCAGCGTGGACTTGCCCGCGCCGTTCTCGCCGACCAGCGCATGCACCGACCCGGATCGGACAGCGACCGTCGCGTCGGTGAGTGCCTTCGTGCCCCCGAAATGCTTGGAGACTGCGCGCGCTTCGAGGAAGCCGGGCTCGCCGGGCGAGTCGGACTCCGGCATGGCGGTGCTACTGCCCCCAGCCGGCCGGCGGTTCGTGCCGGCCCACCTCGAAGTGCCACGCCTCGCGAAGCTCCTCGCATCGCCCGCCGGGCTCGAAGCGGAGCATCAAGATGCCGGTCAGCGTGACGTCGCTGCCGGCGTTCGCCATGTTCACCCAGAACTCGACGGCCGCCCGGCGCTCGTCGGAGGAGACCACGGGGGAACCGAACCGCACCGCCACGTCACTCTGCGTCGCGGTCACGTCGGACCAGTACTTGTGCACGCCCGCCGAGCCCAGATGAGGCGGCCCGAGCGGATGGTCCTTGTACACGGCGTCGTCCGCGAAGAGGGCAGCTGCGGCGTCGGCGTCCCGTTCCTCCCACGCGCGCCCGTAGGCCTCGATCCATTCGTTGATCCGAGCTGCCATCCGGCCTCCGTTCCTTGCTGATCTCCGAGGACTCGAGGACGCTTCCTGCATGGGCACGAGCGCCCATGCAGGAAGCGCACTGGACGCGGCTAGCCGGGCCACTCCCCGGTGAACTTGCCGGCGTTCGCCTTCGTCACGATCCGCAGGGGCAGATTCGGGACGGGGCACGCCTTGCCCGTCTTCACTGCCTTGATGGCACACGCGGTGGCCAGGCGGCCCTCCGTGGCGGGCACCTGCCAGACGCTGCCGTACCAGCGGCCGGACTGGATGCCGGCCTTCGCCGCGGCGCTCCCGCCATAGCCCACGAGAGCGACGTTCTTGGGGACGACGCGGACAGCGCCCTCGATGCCCTGATCAGAGCCGACGATGAGGTTGATGTCCGGGTTGGACTGGAGCATCGTCTGGGCCGCGGCGAGCCCCTTGGCCGGGGTGAAGAACGTCTCCCCCTCGGCGACCTGCTTGATCTCGTTGTGACCCTTCACCGCGCTGAGATAGCCCTTGCGGATCGCGATGTCGAGCGCCGAGGCCTTGATGTCGTAGAGGTACCCCACCGTGCACGGATTGAGGTGCTTGGCGGCGCACGCCTTGACGACCAGCTGCCCCAGCTTCACGCCGATGTCGCTCGGCACCTGGACGACGTTTCCGGCCAGTCCGGGCACCTGCGACTTGTTGGTCGTCAGGTTCGGGCCCAGGATCTGGTCGAGTGCCACGACCTTGACGCCCTTCGCCATCACCTTCTTGACCTCGCCGATCAGGCCGGTTCCGAAGATCGGCTGCACGATGATCGCATCGAACTGCCCCGAGCTCCCTGCCGTCTGAAGCTGCGCGAACTGCTTCTTCGGATCGTTGGCCGCGTCGAGGACGGTGATCTTCCCTCCACCGGCCTTCGCCGCGGCCTTCGCCGCCGCGAGCATCGGTGCGTCGTAGCTGTTCGCCACGGCGAACGAGAGATAGGCGATGCGGACTGGCTGGGCCCCCGCACGCGCGTGGGCGGCCGAAGCCGGGCCGGCATTGAGGACGGCGGTGCCCAGGACGAGCATCGCCGACGCCGCGCAGATGATGCGCGCTCGCCGCGAGCGAACAGGTTTGGCGTTCACTTCTAGTAACCCTCCCTATGAGGAGACTCGGCTGGCAGGAATTCGCGTGGAATGTCGACGATCGTGCGCTTCGATGCCGCGTATCGAACCGCTGTGCGTGACTGGGGGGCGCTTGACGCGGTCGGTACCGGCGGTCGCTGCGACTGTAGGCATACTGCACGGGCGAGTCAAGCGGGATTACTCAGACTTCACGTCAGGGTCAGTCGGTCTTGCTCCCCACCGAACCGCCCGCGCTCTGCACCCAGTGCGGCTGGATGGTCGTATGGCCGAGCAGGTAGTCGAGCGACGACGCGGCGAGGTCGCGTGCACGCCGCAGATCGGCGTCCACCAGCGTGCCGTCGCGCTTCAGCACCTCGCCTGCGACGAAGACGGTCTCGATGTTGCGCGTATCGGCCTGCAGGACGACAGTCGAGACGGGATCGATGATCGGATAGGTGTTCGTGTGATCGCAGCGCAGGATCACGACGTCAGCCTGCTTGCCGGGCGTGAGCGAGCCGGTCCGCTCTTCGAGGCCGCACACCCGTGCGCCCTCGATCGTCGCGAACTCCAGTACCTCGCGACATGTCAGGAGCTTCGGCTCCTCCTGGCTCTCGGCCGCGAAGGCGGCCTCGTGCGAGAGCAGCCGATCGGAGGCGAAGAGGAAGCGCATCTGCGTGAACATGTCCCCGGGGACCGTGGTGACCACGTCGATGCTGAGACTGGGCCTCAGGCCATGCCGGAGCGCCTTCGCGGTGGGAGGCGTGCCGTGGCCCATGGTCATCTCGACGGCGGGCGAGATCGATACCTTGCCACCGGAGTCGGCGATCAGCGCGAACTCGTCGTCGGACAGGTAGTTGCAGTGGATGTACGTGGTGTCCGGGCCCAGGAGTCCCAGCTCGGAGAGCTGCGAGACCATCGAGAATCTGCCTGCATACGGCCCCATTCCGACGTGAACGCTGATGGGCGCGCCGACGTCACGGGCGAGCTCCCAGTCGTGCCGCACGACTTCCGGGGTGCAGAAGCCGGGGCCCCGAGTGCCCATGGCGAGTGTCATCAGCCCGTCGTCGCTCGAGAAGTACCTGTCGCGCACGCGGCGGATGTCCTCCGGCGCCTTCAGGGTGCTCGTGTACCACCAGTCGGCGAGGGAGGTGTTCGGGTTGCCATAGCAGTACACCGCGCGCAGCCGCGCGTCGTGCAGTCCGCGGATCGCTTCGTCCGCGTGGTCGGGTGTGTTGTTGATGTGCGACCAGTCGAGGAGTGTGGTCACACCGGCGTCGATTGCTTCGAGCGCGCCGAGGTAGTTGCCGGCATACACGTCCTGGGCGCGATAGGCGGGAGCGAGTTGATCGAGCACGATGTCGAAGTACCCGCCGAGGCTGACGTCGGGCGCGATCCCGCGGATCACCGTCTCCCAGGTGTGCCGGTGCGAGTCGATGAACCCGGGGATCACGATGCAGCCCGAGGCGTCGATCACCTCGGCGTCGCCCGCGTCGATGGAGGGAGCCACCGCGGCGATGAGCTCGTCCTCGAGCAGGACATCGCCACCGTAGAGATCACCGATCTGCGGGTCCATGCTGAGCACATGGCCCCCCCGAATCACGACGCGCTTCGACACGTTCGTCGTCCTTTCTGACGTCCAGTTCGCCTTAACTCGCCCGGGCGAGTCTTACCACCTCATGTGCCGGCGGGCAACCTACCGAGCCCGCGAATCCGCATGAAACGGCGATATTCGGCGCGGCGAGCGAGTTGACTCTCACTGTACGTCGCTCTATCGTGACGGCATGGACGCTGGATCCACCGTGATCGTCGGAGGGACGGCCGGTATCGGGCTGAGGCTCGCCGAGACCTACGCCGCGCGCGGCCACGCAGTCGTGATCACGGGCCGCGACGAGCAACGCTGCGGCACCGCCGCCGCGTCGATCACGGGGGAGCATCCGGTCCAGGCGTGCACCTTCGATCTCGCCTCGCCCGAGCTCATCGCACCCGCGCTGCAATCGGTCGGCGCCGTCGACAGGCTCGTCCTCGGGGCGGTGGAGCGCGACGAGAACAGCGTCGCGTCGTACGACATGGCACGCGCCCTGAGGCTCGTGACGCTGAAGCTCGTGGGATACACGGAGGTGATCCACGCGCTCGCTCCGCGACTCGCGCCACACGCGTCGATCCTGCTCTTCGGCGGACTCGCGATGCGCAGGCCGTACCCGGGATCGACCACCGTGAGCACGGTCAACGGCGGCGTCACCGGGCTCGTCCACACCCTTGCCGTCGAGCTCGCGCCCATTCGCGTGAACGCCCTCCATCCCGGCATCGTGGGCGACAGCCCGTACTGGGCCGACAAGCCGCCGGCGGTGCTCGAGGCCGTGCGGGCTCGCACACCGCTCGGGCGCCTGGTGACGATGGACGAGATCGTCGACGCTGCGATCTTCCTGCTCGACAACGGCGCCGTGAACGGGATCAACCTCGACGTGGATGGCGGATGGCTGCTCACCTAGCCCACGAAGCGGTCGACACGCGCGGCGGGAGGGGCTGAGACATGCACCTGCTGATCCGCCGCGAGGACATCGAGCTCACGCCGGCGCTGCTCGCTCACAGCTCGGGGCTCACGGCTGCCATGCTGGTCGGCGGGCACACGGGCGCCACGCACACCGGTTTGATGGTCGCCGAGCTGACCGACGGCTGGGTCGACTCGCACGTGCACTCCCGTGAGACGACCTTCTACGTGCTCTCCGGCGCTCCGACGCTCTACCTCGATGGCGCCGGGACACGACTGAGAGAGGGCGCGTGCGGTGCGATCCCCGTGGGCCTCGAGCATGCCTGGCGGGCCGATGGCACGGCTCGGTGGATCGAGATGACGTCGCCGCGGCCACGTGGGAAGGACGAGCCACCGGACACGTTCTTCGTCGGATCGGCCCCGGACGCCGAGCCAGTGCCGCTCGACGTCCGCGATCCACGCAATCGCCACTTCTTCCTGCTCGGGCCCGGCGACATGGATCTCGACCGGCTCAAGCGCGGTGCCTCGGTCGACGAGCCCACGGTATCGGCCAGCATGGCCACCGCGGCGCTCGCCTACAGCGGAATCACGGTCAAGATGCTCGTCGACAAACGCCTCGATGCGCAACTCCAGACGATGTTCATGGTCGGCTACCAGCCCGGCGCGGTGGCGCACCCTCACGACCACCCGTTCGAGGAGTCGTACTACATGCTCGAGGGCGAGGTCGAGGTGGTTGCCGACGGTGCTCGCTACACGCTCAGGCCCGGCGACGTGTTCTGGACAGGCGTCGGGTGCATCCACGCCTTCTACGAGACGAAGGGCAATACCGTCCTCTGGCTCGAGACATCCGCCCCCGGGCCGCCTGACCGCCACTCGTATCGCTTCGAGCGGGACTGGCAATACCTCGAGGAACGCCTGCCGGCCGAAGCGTCCATTCCGGCCGACAACTAGGATTTTCTGACATGGCAGTGTCGCGCACTCACCCGCTGACGGGTCTGCCCGGGCACTCGCAGATCGGCGAGCGGCTGCGCAGTGCCCGCCAGAGCCAGGGACTCACGGCGCGCGATGTGGCAAGGCGCGTCGGCGTCTCGCCGAGCCTGATCTCGCAGATCGAGCGCGACAAGGTCAATCCCTCGGTGAGCACGCTGTGGGGCCTCGTGACCGTCCTCGGACTGACAATGAGCGAGCTCTTCTCCCAGGTCGACGGCCCGCAGGCGTCGCCATCGAGCGTGCCGGCCGCACCTCCGGCCCCGCTGACGGCCGAGGGCTCACGCGCCGTTGTCAATCTCGCGTCCGGCGTCCGCTGGGAGCGCCTGACCGCAGACAGCGACCCTCTCGTGGAGTTCCTCTTCGTCGTCTATCCCGCAGGGGCATCCTCCTGCGACGAGGATTCCCTGGTGCGTCATGGCGGCAAGGAGTACGGCTACGTCATCCGTGGCCGCCTGGGCGTGCGCATCGGCTTCGACGAGCACGAGCTCGGTCCGGGCATGGCGCTTTCGTTCGACTCCTCGTCGCCTCACCGCCTGTGGGCGATCGGGGAGGAGGACGCCGAGGCGATCTGGGTGGTCGTCGGGCGCCAGAGCGACGGTCGCGGTCGCCTGATCTAGAGCTGGACTCGTTCCATTCCGCGCGTGCGGTGGAGCAGCGAAACCCCGCACGCGACCAGCACCAGTGCCGCGATCAGGCCGAGCCACGCGCCGGCGGCAGGCCCGGCGCCCTCGAAATCGGATGACCGCTCCGAGGTCATCATCACGAGCGGGACGCCGAAAAAGCGAAGCCAGACTCCGACCCCACAAACACCGAGCGCGAGCACTCCCCCTGCCGCGACGACGGGCCGCGCGAACGCGGCAAGTGCGAGCGCGGCGATCACGGCGGCCAGGATCGGGATCCCTGCCGTCGGGAGCAGGTTCCAGGCCGAATCGGTGATCACCTTCCGATCCTGGAAGCCATTGAAGGGGAGCGTCGTCGCGGCAATCAGCGCGGCGAAGGCGGCGCTCGCCGCAACGACGGTCGGAGCCAGCAGCCGATGCAGCGGTTTGCGACCAGTGCCGGGAAGGGCGACACCGCCCGCGAGCGCTGCGAGGGCACTGGCGCCCACGAGCAGTCCGTCCCACCAGCTGATCGTCGCGCCCGGCTTGGTCGCCGCCTGCGCGACCGTTTCGCCGAAGATCAAGACGCCCGCGGCGCCGGCTCCTGCGAGGAGCCCGTAGGCGACGTGGCGCCGTTCCGGCCTGCGGAGCCAAAACGCCGCGAGCAACATGGTCAGAACGACGAGGCCCGGCGCCATCTCGGTGAGCACATCGGGCAGATGGCCCGGGATCCGTGAGAAGGCGCCGTAGTAGGGGGATCCGGTACCGAAGCGGTCGGGCGAGGAGGCGTGCAACGCGGCCGGGATCACGAGGCCGGCGGCCAGAGCGACCGCTGCACCCGCGGCGATTGCGCTGGCCGCTCGCCAACCGACAGGGATGACTGGGTCCCGAGGGATGGAAGGTTCCGGCCGGACGGGAGGTTCCGGCCGCACGGGAACAACCGGCGAGAGCTCGAACAGCCGTCCGTTCTGTGTACGCATGAACAGGACCGGCGTACCGAACTCAACGCTCTCACGAGCCGCGAAGATCGCGCGCCTTGCCTCGACGAGCGCCGCGTCGACGGGCCGGCCGCGAGCCAGCGACCCGTACAGCTCGCCGGCGAACAGTGTCGCAGCGGTGTTCGTGATCTCGAACTGCATCGCGATCACGGCAGGGATCTCACGTTGCACGAGCGACGTCGCGACACCTGCAAACTGATCTTCGCGATCGCTTTCCCCGCCCTCGCACGCATTCAGCACAACGAGGCGCAGCGAGTCGTGTCCGTACAGGATCTCACCGAGCCGATCGCCGCTGACGGCGTCCTCCGAGCCGTCGTCGTCCTCGAACGCCAGCACGCCACCCCGCGCCTCTTCGACGAACTTCCCATGACAGATGAAGTGCAGTACGTGGAATTCGCCTTCCGCCAGGCGACTGTGCGAGTTGACGCAGAGTCGGTGGTTCGACCCACTCGATCTCTGCGCGGCCGGACGTCACGCGATCGGCCAGCGCTCGTTCGATACCAGCCTGCTCAGAGGCCGCGTCGAGCTCCTGAGTCGTGCGTGGATTCGAGATCACACCCAGCACGCGCAACGGGCCTTCGACTGCGAGCGGCCGGGGCGGCGAGGGCAGGTCGAGGTAGCGCACGATGGGCGTGTCCCCGCTCAGGGCGACGTAATGCTGCTCGTGAAACAGATACTCCCACGGGATCCGCATCAGCTCGGGGGCCTCGGAGAGGCAAAGCGTGATGCGTAATCCGCGGTCCTCGGGGGTGGAGTCGAGCGACCGGATGTAGACGTCGCGGACCGTTCCCTTGAAGAGCGCGTCGAACAGCGCGTGCCCGAGCTCTCTCGCCGTGGCGCTCTTCGGCGACTCGAAACGTCGCTTCTGCGGTTCTGCGAGGGCCGAGATCGCCTGGTCGAGCTGCTGAGGGAGCGGAACATCGAAGAACCCACGCGCCTCGCGATCGCTTGTAGTCACTCGAACCGCGTATCGATGCGGGCCCGATGGCGTGAAGCGCACCGTCAGCGAGTCGAACTCGTCGATCACTTCGACTTCTGGGCCCAGTGGAGCGTGAGACTCAGATGCGCCTCACCGCTTGCCTTGACGATCACGAGCCCACCCTCTCCGGCGAATCGCAACCCCAGCTCGAGCGTGACTTCGTCGGCCTCGGTGAACCGCTCCCGCAGCGATCGCCAGGCCTGGTCGAGCGATGCCAGAGCCTCCTCGAACGTCTGCGTGGTGGCCTCGACGGACACGCCGCCCGGCACGGCGGGGTGCCATCCGCGCGTCCGGTCGCCCTCCGCGGCGCCGGCCGGATCGTCCACATCGACCGCGATCGAGCCGTCCCCGACGGCCACGTTGATTACGTGACTCATGTTACAAGTATATTCCTCGTGGCCGGAGCCGGGGCGCGCGGAGAGGCGTAACGTTTCAGCATGGCCGATGAAGCCGGCTTGGCCGACGCAGAGGTCGTTCGCCTCGCCCTGGTGATGAACGGCGGCGTGAGCCTCGCTGTCTGGATGGGCGGCGTCACCCATGAGATCGACCGCATCCGCCGGGCCTGGGTGACGGAGACCGAAAGCGTGTACGCGCACGTGCTGAAGGCCGTGGGTTGCGTGGTGCAGGTGGACGTGATCGGGGGCGCGAGCGCGGGCGGCATCAACGGCGCGGCGCTGGCAGGGGCGGTGGCGTTCGACCGCTCGCTCGCAACGGGCCGGCCGATCACGGCGGGAGACGACGGAGCCAGCGCGTGGATGCGCGACCTCTGGCTCGAGCTCGGCTCGTTCTCCAATCTGCTCCGGCCATCCTTCCCCGAGGGCCCGCCGTCCCTGATGCAAGGGGACGAGTATTTCCTGACGCGGCTGGCGAGCGCGTTCGGCGACCTCACCGAGCCCGGGAGCCACGCGGTCAGTGCCGCCAGCCGCACGATTCGCTACATCGCGACCGTCACCGACGTCGAGGGCGAGCCGGTGGAGCGCGTCGACGACTTCGACGCCAGATACGTCGACAGGGAGCACCGGGCGCGCCTGTCGTTCGGGTTCGACCCCACGAACCCGTGGTCCACGCAGTTCGACGACGACTTCGCCGCCGTCTCGATCAAGGGTGATTCGCCTGGTGACTCGGCAGCGCGCCACGAGGCCTGCATCCACCGTCTCGCGCTCGCTGGGCGGTCATCCGCGAGCTTCCCGTTCGCATTCGAGCCCTCGTGGTGGGGGCACGAGACCGACGTTGCGACGTTCAGCTCGCCGCGCTACCTGGTCGATGGCGGGATCTTCGACAACGCGCCGTTCGACGTGGTCCTGGACGCCGTCTCGACCCGCCGCGCGGCGCGCGTGACCCACCGCGTGCTCGCGTACGTCACGCCCTACACCGACGACTCGCCCCCACCGCCCGCCGGCGAGGTCAAGCCACCGGCGCCGAGCCTCTCGGCGGTGCTCGACCTGAGCTTCAACACCCCTCGAGACGTCGGCATCACGAACGCCTTGATGCGGCTCGACGACGAGCGCGCCGATCGGGGCACGCGCCCGTCGGCGCGTGACAGCCTCCTCGAGGCCTCCGCAACGCCCGATGGGCGAGCGCACATCGGGTCTCTGGCGACTGCGATGTTCGAGCGGTACCAGCGCGTGCGCGTCGAGCACATCGTCCGCGAGATTCTCTCGCGCCAGGTGGACGCCGGACGACTTGCAGTCGCCGAGTCGAGCGGCGATGCGGTGCTGACCGCTGCCATCGCCGCGCTCGCGATTCCCGAATCCACGGAACGGGCGCTCTCGACGCCGTGGAGCGCCGGGCTGACCGCCGCCCGGCGCGTCGTCGAGTTTGCGATCGACGCCGTCCACGCTGCCCTCCGGGGCCTTCCGCGGAGCCCGGAGCTCGCGGACGCGCGCAGCGGCCTGCGCAAGACGCGTTCCGACCTCGCGGAGACGTGGCATCAGCTCCAGCGGCTCGGTCGCGCAGTGATCGAAGCCGAGAACACGGCGACGCACGGCCTCCCGGCCGACGCCACCGCGGCCGATCTCGTCATGACCGCGCTCGGCACTCGACGGAAGCTGTTCGAGCTCTGGCCGACGAGCGATTTCAGTGACGGGCTGCGCGAGCTCGATCTCGGCCTCAAACCGTCGCCGCGCCGGCCCGTGACGGAGCTCGTGCTCTCAGCGGTCGCGGATGCGTCCGATCACCGCGCGCTGATGCAACAGGCCATCGCAAGCGGCCTGCTCGGGCCGGAGCGCCGGGCATTCCTCGGCGCTGCTCTGGCGACGCTCGACGCCGACGCCGAGACGATCGTCAGACGGTTGCTCGCCCTCGAAATCGTGCAGGTCGCGCTGGGCTGCGACGACGAGGCCTCGGAGCCGGCGTACAAGATCGTCCGCATGACAGGACGTGCATACGTTGCCGTCGGGGCAAAGCCTGGGCTCCGCACGCCTGCACACAAGGTGACCGGCCTGCGCCTCGGGCATTTCGGCGGATTTCTCAAGGCCTCGTGGCGCGCGAACGACTGGCTGTGGGGGCGGCTCGACGGAGCAGACCATCTCACGCGCCTCCTGCTCGCGCCCGACCGGCTACGTCGCGCCCCGGACCCGGATCACCTCGTCGAAGGCCTGCTCGCCGCCGGCGGCGTCACGCGGGGCGAGCCGGAAGCCGCCGAGCTCACGCGCGCCGTCATGGCCATCTCCGACGATCGCGAGACTGCCGTCCAGGCGCACGAGACGGTCGAGCGCTGGCGGAAGGAGCGAATCCTCCCGCGGCTCCAGGCGGCGATCGTCGAGGACGAGATGCCCGTGATCTGGGATTGCGCCGAACGCGAGCGCAAGGACAACGCGATTGCGAATCAGACGGGCGCATGGCTCGACACGCACGCCTCGAGTGATGCGCTGACGCGCTTCGAGACACTGCCCTTCGTCGCCGAGACGCTGGGCGCGATGGGTCCGCGACCCGTGCTGACGAGACCCGCGGGTCGCGCCGCGAGCATCGCCCTCGGCGCACTCACCTCGCCGGCCAACCGCTTCCCCGCCGGAGCGCGACGCCTTCTGAGGCCACTGCTCGACGTCAGCGGATTCGGCTATGGCCTGTCGCAGCGACCGACTGCGGGCGCACTCACGCGATTCGCGCTCTGGACGACGTTGCTCCTCGCGGCCGTCACCCTCGTGAGCGTTGCCCCGACGGTCGCAGTCTGGTGGCTGCTGGTCGACCGGCTGGGGACCGGCGGAGGACTCGTCGTGGGCGTATGCCTGCTTGTCCTGGCGGCCATTGTCGGTGCGTTCTCGGTCCGGAGCATCGCCGAGCATCTCGTCGGCCGTCGACCAGTCCGATTGTCCCTCTGGGTCGTGCTGGGCGTCGCGCTCGCGTGTGTGATGCTTCTCACCGGCGGACTCGCCGCGCCCGTAGGAGTCGCCGTGGCGCTCTTCGTGGGCCGGCGGCGGCGCCGTCGGTGGACGGGGACGACCTGACTGCAGCTCATTCCCACCGCTGCAGGAGTTGCCGGATCTGCTCCAGATAGGCGGGCTCGAGATTGGGATATGGGCCCGCGTATCGCTCGAGATTGTCGTACGCGTTCCGTAGTGCGGCGAGATCCAGCTCGCCCGCCGAGGCCTTGGCGTCGAGTGCGAGGAACAGATCGTGCCACGCGTACGCGTATGTCGGGGCGACGCCGAGGGCAATTCGATACTCAGCGATCGCGCGGTCGTAGTCACCCTGCTCGGCGTACACGTTGCCGAGACCGTTGACGGCACTTGCGAACTCGTCGGCGAGCGCGGGGTCGCGCGGAGCATCCTCGACCACGAGGTTGAACACCTCGGCTGCCTGCTCGAGGTACGCCGATCGCGCCTCGGGATCCGGCGTCGCCTGCGCCTCGCTCTTGAATACGTAGCCGAGCAGTACCTTGAGGCGAAAGCTGGTCGGCGCCTCGCGGAGTGCCGCAGCGAGGAGCAGGCGGGCGGGCTCGAGAGCCGCGAGCGCCGCCTGCGGCTCTCCGTGCATCAGGAGCCCCGTCGCCTCCGTCTGCACGCTTTCCACCTTCTCGGCGATCTCGGCCAGGGTCTGCGGGGGAAACGCCGGCGCGTGTGCGCTCTGAAGTTGCGCGCCGGCGAAGATCTCCGTTGCCTGGAGCGGTCGGACCACCGCCTCGAATTCCTCGCGGATCTGCGCACGGCCCTCGGCACTCAGGGTCACGCCACCTTCGATCTGCTGCCTGAGCGCCTGGACGTCCCCCGCGATCTCGTCGAGCCTCCTCGTATTGTCAGCGACGAGATCGCAGAGGACAGCGACGTATCCCTGGATGTCGGCTCCCTGCTGGATGACCTCGTCGGTGGCCCGCACGAGTTCGCTCCGGAACATGTCCTGCAGCAGCTGGTCGTGCTCGAATTCCTGCGCGGCCCGATCCGCCACATCCTTCGAGGCCGTGACATCGCCAACTCCAAGGCGCTTGGCAAGCCGATCCGTCACCGGCTTCAGCGCGGCTCTGACCACACTCCAGGCTCCATCCAGCACCGTCACACCGGCAATGTCGAGCGTCGCAGTACCGGCACCCACCAGGATCTCGCGCACGAGCGCGATGCGCTTGGCAGCTCGATCGTCGGCCATCTTCGCCCCCTCGCGAACGGCACAACGGTGGCGGACATCATCCCGAATGGCGCGCACGCGGTCAAGGGGAGCGCCGATGCGAGTGCCCCGCGGCTGAGCTCTCGAGACTCGTGACGCTCATTGCGCGCCCAGGATCGGCGGTGTATCGTCGCCGCGTCCGCTCGGGAGGGGGACTCTCGAAGGGATGCAGGAATGGCCGGATCGTCGAGATCCTCGCATGCGTGGCGCAACGGCGGAGCACGGCGTCGAATCGCGCTCGGCGCATTGGTTGTGGCTGCCGTCATGGGACCTGTCGCGTCCACCGCCGCGGCCGGATGGGGGAAGGTCTCCAGCCCGGCGACCTTCGGCCTTGCGACGCCGTCGCTGGCGCTCTCCGGCACGCAGGTGCTCGGCGCCTGGCCGCTCGATCCCGGCAACAACCAGTGGTCGGCCGAGGCGTCCAGCTTTACTCCCACGACCGACGGCGCGGCCCTTGCGGCCTCGGCCAAGCGCGTCACGATCGTCTCGGGATGGGCCGGCGCTGGGCCCGGTCATCCTCGCCGGCTCGACCTCGCCCGGCGGGTACCAGATGTTGCTCGCGGGCGGCACGCCGACCCCCGGCCCGCTCGACGGAACCGACTTCTCGCAGCGCAACGCCGACGGATCCTGGGGCGTTCCCGTCAACACCGGGCTGGCGGAGTGCGGTACGTGCGCGTCAGCCGTGACGGCGATTGCGCTGCCGGATGGCCAGACGCCCATGTTCGTGAACAACTACGGCGGCGGCGCAGTCGTGTTTCGCGGCTCGACGGGCCTCACCACCGGCGTCGACCTGGCGGGCGTGTTCGGCGCCGCCGGGCATCTGCAGGCCGAGCTACCCGACGCTGGGGCGCGACGGAGCGGGGCGCTACTGGCTCGCCTGGTACAACAGCGACCCGCCGCTCGGGCTCGCGGTCGTCCAGATCGATCCCGCGACCGGCGCGGCCATGGGTGCGCCGGCGGTACAGCCGGCCGCGGACGGGAAACCGTTCGCGCTCGCCTGCGCCACGAACTGCCGCGTGGTGTACCACGGCCTCGAGCCGAACGGCTCGAATCTCGGACACCTGCGGACATGGTGGCCCGGTGATCCCGCCGCCACGACGGTCAACGGCCCGACCGGCCGTGTCGGCAGCGGAATCGGGGCGAGTTTCACTCGGGACGGCAAGCTCTGGGTAGCGTGGTACGACGATCAGGTGCCGACCTACCACGCCGTGCTCGGCGACGCGCGCGGTGCAGGCGGAACGCCCCAGGACCTCGGTGTACCGCCTAAAAGCGGCAACTACGTCGCCGGCCTCATAGGATCGATCGCCACGCAGGACGGCTCGCTCGTGGTGGTGGCGAACTGGGCCGCGGGCGGGACATCGGAGTTCTGGGCCGACGTCGTCCCCGCGAGCGTCGCCACGCCGGCTCCTGGACCTCGCGACACGGTGCTCCAGAGGGGCGCGGGCGGCAAGGGGTTCCGCATCCAGGTCCAGTTCCGCGTGCCGAAGGCATGCTCGAAGCCGTGCACCGGCACGGCGGAGTTGCGCATTCGATCCGGACGCCGCCTGTACGCCGCCACGCCACCGCTGCCCGGCGACGGCAAGATCATTCTCGGCCGCCGCAACGGCATCCCGCTGTTCAAGGGCACCGGCAAGAAGGTTCGCTTCTACCTGACCGTCAGCAAGGCGGAGCTCCTGCGGACGCCGTTCAGCACTCAGGGCGGCTCGCGCCTCGCGCAGACGCGGCTGCGGGTCATCGTGCACACGGCGTCCGGCAGCACGCTGTATGTCCGTGACGGGCAGATCAAGGTCTCGATCGCGCGCATCAAGTCCGGCGCGCTCCCGGGCCTGAGAGGCATCCTCTAGAAGACTCCCGGCCGCTTGACGGGGGCGACCGCCGCGTGGTACCTACGCTCGTCGGCGAGCGAGGGGGTACGGGATGGAGCGGCTTCGAATCGGCGTGATCGGGCTCGGCTGGTTCGGTGAGATCCACTGTGAGACGATCGTGGGCGTTCCGACCATCGAGCTCGCCGCGCTCTGCACGCGCACGCCCGAGCGACTCGCAGCGCTGGCCGGGAAGTTCGGCGTGTCCAAGACCTATCGCGACTATCGCGACCTGCTGGCCGATCCCGAGATCGACGCCGTCTCGGTCGTGACGATGTGGGACCAGCACACCGAGCCCGCGGTCGCGGCGCTCGCTGCCGGCAAGCACGTCTTCCTCGAAAAGCCCATGGCGTCGACCGTCGCCGATTGCCAGTCGATCCTCGAGGCGGCGGCGCGGGCGCAGGGCATTCTCCAGGTCGGCCACATCTGCCGGTTCAACCCGCGCTACCGGATGGCCAAGCAGGCGATCGAGAAGGGGACGATCGGGCGGATCGTCTCGCTCAGCTCGCGCCGGAACATCCCCGCCGCGTGGACGCCGGAGATTCTCAACAAGATCGGCCCGATCGTCGGCGATGCGATCCACGACACCGACCTGATGCTGTGGTTCACCGGCGATCGCGTCGTCAGCGCATACGCCCAGACGGTCGACGTGCGCGGTCTCGTGCACCCGGACATCGGTCAGACGATGTACCGCTTCGCGGGCGGAGCGACGGCGACGCTCGAGACCGTCTGGTGCATGCCGGAGCGCACACCGTTCGACATCGACGAGCGCATGACGATCATCGGCACCGACGGGTTCCTGCACGTCCAGGACACGTTCCCGAACCTCGGGATCGTCTCGCCGGAGGGGTTCCGCAGCCCGGACACGACCTACTGGCCGGAGTTCGACGGCGTGCGCGGTGGTGCCTTGCGCGAGGAATTCGCGTACTTCGCGAGCTGCGCGCTGGCCGGCACGCCGCCCCAGATCGGACGGCCCGAGGACGCGATGGCGGCGCTCGAGGCGACGCTCGCCGCCGAGGAGTCGGCGCGCACCGGCGAGGTCGTGCGACTGGCTCCTTAGGACGTTTCAAGTCGGCCACGCCTCGGGCTCACGCCGCCGGCGTCCGCTCGCGGCAGAGGCGATAGCTGTCCTGCCACGGGCGCAGCCGCTCGAAGGCCGCGCTTGCCGCGAGCACGTCGGCGTCGGCGTAGCGGCGGCCGATGATCTGCATGCCCACGGGAAGCCGGCCGTCGAGCATGCCGGCCGGGATCGAGGCGGACGGATGGCCCGAGAAGTTCGTGATGTACGTCAGGCACCAGCCGAGCAGGCGCTCCACCTCCTCGCCTGCCACCGTGGCCGGCCCGAGCGTGTTGCCGTCCGTTCCGTTGTCGACCTGCTGCGCCGAGACCGTCGGTGTGACGATCAGGTCAAAGTCGTTGAGCACGCCCTGCACGGCGTTGACGACCTCGGTGCGCATCTCCTGGTCTCGATAGTGGTCGATCATCGACGCGACCTGACCGCGCTCGACCCAGATACGGAATTCCGCCGGCAGATCCTCGCTGTGATCGCCCATGAGGTCGAGGCCCTGGGACTTCAGATCCTCGAAGGGCAGCACGCTGAGCGGGATGATCAGGCGACACCAGAGCTCTACCAGCTCGCGATGAGTGCGCTTGATGCCGACATCCACCTCCTCGACGTGCGCGCCGGCCTCCTCGAAGACCGCGACCGCGCGACGGACGCCGTCGGCGACGGCGGGATCGATGGGGAAGACGCCGCCCCAGTCAGGGCTGTAGGCGATGCGCATGCCCTCGATCGAGCGGCTCGTGGCCGTCGTGAAGTCGGGCTGCTCGTCGAGGCTGAACGGATCGCGCGGGTCATAGCCCGAGAGTGCGGTCAGGACCAGCGCGGCGTCCGCAACTGTGCGGGCGATCGGGCCCTCGGCGACGAACGGCGTCGCGCCCCAGAACGCGTTCGCCCCGATGACCACCGGTACCCGCCCGAACGAGCCCTTGAAGCCATAGACCCCGCACCATGCTGACGGGATGCGGATCGAGCCGCCTCCGTCGGTGCCTTCCGCGAAGGGAACGAGGCCGTCGGCCACGGCCGCGGCGCTGCCGCCCGACGAACCGCCGGTGTTCTTGCTGAGATCGAACGGATTGCGAGATGGGCCGAACAACGGGTTGTCGCAGACTCCGCGGAAGCCCATCACCGGGCTGTTGGTCTTGCCGAGGAAGATCCCGCCGGCGCGCTCGATGCGCTCGGCGAAGACGCAGTAGTAGTCGGGCACGAAGTCCTTGAGGGCCCGCACGCCGCCGAACGTGCTCGGCCAGCCGGGTTTGTAGTCGAACAGGTCCTTCATGGCCGTCGGCACGCCGTGCAGCGGGCCCAGCTCGGCGCCGGACATGACTGCCTGCTCGGCGGCGCGCGCTCGCTCGCGCGCATCCTCGAACCCGAGGTGGACGAAGGCGTTGAGATCGGCATTGCGCGCCTCGATGCGCCCGATCGCCGCGTCGACGGCCTCGACCGGCGACAGCTCACGCGAGCGGATGCGGAGTGCGGTCTCGCCGGCGGACAGGTACGCGAGCTCGTCCGTGTCACTCATTGCGACGCTTCTCCGTTTCGCCTCATGGGTGTGCTCAGATGTCCTCTACGCGTCCGCTTTCGAGCGAGCGGTTCGCCGCCAGCGACACGCGCAGGGCCAGGGTCGCGTGTGCGCCCGTCGCCTCCGTCGGGGCCTCGCCTCGCTCCAGCCAGCCCGCGACGGCTGCGGCCTGCCCGGCCCACGGATCTGCGCTGACGACATCGACCAGCCGCATCGGGCCGTCCGCGGGATGCACGCGCAGGCGGTTGGCGGCCTGGTCGACGCCGCCGATGTTGCCGCCGTCGGCCGCCGGCGCGGCGCTGAACGGATACTCCACCACTCCGCGTTCGCAGAGCACGCGCAGATTGCTCGAAAACGGGTAGGAGTCGGGCTGCATCAGTCCGCCCTCGACGATCGCCTCGCCGCCCTCGTGCTCGACGACCGCATGGCAGTGCTGTGCGGCGCCGTACGGGCCGCTGCGAAGCGCGCGCGCGAACACGCGGCGCGGCGGGCCGAGCACCGCCGAGAGCGCGTCGAAGTCATGCACCATCAGATCGACGCAGACCCCGCCCGAGCGCGCCTGGTCGATCATCCAGTCGTTCCAGCCCGGCGGAGGCGAGAGCCGTTGCGCACTCGCGGCGAGCGGGCGGCCCAGCTCACCCGACGCGGCGATCCGCCTCAGCTCGACGTACTCCGGCCAGAAGCGCAGCACGAGGCCGACGACGAGCAGCCTGCCGGCACGCTCGGCCGCGGCCACGATCGCCTCGGCGTCCTCCAGCGTGAGCGCGATCGGCTTCTCGAGCATGACGTGCTTGCCCGCCGCGAACGCACGCTCGGCCGCCTCGCGGTGCAGCGGCGTCGGCAGGCAGATGTCGGCCACCTCCACGTCGCTGCGCTCGAGCGGCGCATAGAGGTCGTCGATGGCGTCCGCCGCGCAGATCGCGGCGACGCGCGCCGCTCGCTCCTGCGTGCGCGACGAGACGGCCACGACGCGAGCACGCCCCTCCAGCGCAGCCCAGGCCGCCGCGTGGGTCTGGCCCATGAAACCTCCGCCGAGGATGGCGACGCCGATCATCCCAGGCCGAGCGCGTTCAGGTGCGCGCAGGCCCGCTTCATGCAGGCATCGACCTCGGCGAGCGGCGGCCACGGCTCGCCCTGGAACTCGATCTCGACCGAGAGCGGGCCGCTGTACCCGGCCTCGTCGAGTTGCCGGAGGATGCTGCCGAAGTCGACCGTCCCGGCACCGGGCTCGGGGAAGTCCCACACCCCCTTGCCGCCGCGCTTGTCCTTGAGATGCACGTTGGCCATGTACGGGATCATCGTGGCGATGTCGTCGACGGCCTTGACGTCGCCGTAGAACTCGCAGTTGCCGGTGTCGTAGGCGACCTTGACCCGTGGGTGGGCGATGCGCGCGAGCAGCGGCAGCGTCTTGGCGCCGCTCGCCATGATGTCACCGTGGATCTCGAGCGCGATGTCCACGCCCGCCTCCTCGCCGGCGTCGGCAAGGGCCTCGATGTTGGCCAGGAAGGCGCTTTCGTCCTCGTCCTGGCTGGAATGGCCGCCGATGGCGGTGTTCATGACGGGGAGCCCGTAGTCGGCGCACCACTGCACCGCCTTGATGCCGTAGGCCAGGCCATCCGCCGTGGTGAGGTCGGAATGGCCCGAGAGCACGACCGCTTCCAGGCCGTAGTGCGCGAGGCGCGACCGCAGCTCCCCCGTATCTGCATCGAGGTCGACGTGCTCGGTCCAGCCCTCGACCGCGGTCAGCTCGACGCTGCGATAACCCGCCTCGGCGATGCCCGCGAGCGCCTCCTCGCGGCTGTAGGTGTGGAACGAGTTCGTGTGCCCCGCCAGCGCGTTGCGCATCTAGAACCACCCCTCCTCATCGGGGTTCGCGTACTGCATGAACTCCACCAGAGCACCGTCGGTAATCACCCATGCGACCCGCACGAAGCCGTCTGCGACGTCGAACGGCCCGAGGACCACCTCGTGTCCCTCGAGCGCGGCGTCGACATCGTCGACGCGATACGCGACGTGCGGTTCGTGCCGAACCGGGCCCTCGACGGGCGTGTCGGGCTCGTAGCGCAGGTACTCGACGTGGAACGGGTGGGCACGCGGGTTTGTCACCCAGCAGCGCGTGGTCTCGACGAACTTCTCGCCCTCGTGCCGCTCTTCCGTGACGACGCCGATGTGGTCGAAGCGTGCGCGCTCGATTCCGTCCATCGTTCCTCCGCTCCATGGCCTGCGTGGATCTAACCGATCGATGGTCGACGCCGTCAAGCGCACGCGTGCGAGGATCCCCGCATGCGCTTCGCAGGGAAGACCGTAGCGATCACGGGCGGAGGGGGTGGAATCGGCACAGCGCTCGTGCGACGCTTCGCCGAGGAAGATGCGCACGTGCGCTGCATCGACATCGACCCGGAGCGCGCCGGCGACGCCGCCCGCGCCGCGGGGACTGCGGCCGAGGCCGTGATCGCCGATGTGACCGTCGCAGCCGACGTCGCGCGCGCGCTGGGCGGCCGGGTGGACGTGCTCGTGAACAACACGCTGTCGGCGATCGGCGACAACCTCGTCACGATCGACGAGGAGACCTGGCGGCGCGACATGGACGGCACGCTCACGAGCGCATACCTGTGCTCGCGCGCCGTGCTGCCGGGGATGATCGAGCGCCGTGCCGGCGCGATCGTCAACGTCGCCTCCGTTAATGCCCTCGGCTACTACGGCAACGAGGCCTACAGTGCCGCCAAAGCGGGCCTCGTCAGCCTGACGACGTCGGTGGCCGCGCGCTACGGGCGCTACGGCGTCCGGGCCAACGCCGTCGCCCCCGGCTCGATCCGGACTGCCGCCTGGGACGAGCGAGTGGCGCGTGAGCCCGACCTGCTCACCCGCCTCGGGCGCTGGTTCCCGCTCGGGCGGGTCGGCACACCCGACGAGGTGGCCGCGTGCGTGCTCTTCCTCGCATCCGACGAGGCGTCGTTCGTGACGGGCGCCGTGCTCACGGTCGACGGCGGGCTCACGACGGGGCAGGTGCTCATGGCGGATGAGCTGCTCGTCGAGAGCCGCGACGCGGAGGTCTGAAGGTGCTCGACCTGTGCTTCCGCGGAGCGCACGTCGTCGACGGCGCGGGAAACCCGTGGTACCGGGCGGACGTCGGCGTGCGCGGCGACCGCATCGCGTGCGTCGGAGTCGTCGACGAGGCTGCGAGGCGGACGCTCGACTGCGACGGGCTGGTTCTCACGCCCGGCTTCGTCGACATGCACACGCACTCCGACGTCCAGTTGCTCGCGCATCCCGACCACGCCTGCAAGGTGCACCAGGGCGTGACCCTCGAGGTGCTCGGCCAGGACGGGCTCGCGCTGGCGCCGACCGACGACGCGACGATGGCGCTGCTACGTGCGCAGCTGGCGGGCTGGAACGGCGCCGAGCCCGAGCTCGACGACAGCTGGCGGAGCGTGGCGGACTATCTCGCGCGCTTCGACCGGACGACCGCGGTCAACGTCTGCTACCTGCTCCCCCACGCCACGCTGCGCCTGCTGACCGTGGGGGCGGACGACCGTGCCCCCACGGCGGACGAGCTCGATGCGATGCGCGCGCTCGTGCGTCAGGGTCTCGCCGAGGGCGCGGTCGGCCTGTCGGCCGGCCTCACCTACGCGCCGGGCATGTACGCGACGGACGACGAGCTGGTCGAGCTGTGCCGGGAGCTGCGCGGCGGCGCCTACTACTGCCCGCACCACCGCAATTACGGCCTGCACGCGATCAAGGGCTACGCCGACTCGATCGAGATCGCGCGCCGCGCCGGCGTGCCGCTGCACCTCGCGCACGCGCATCTCGGCTTCGCCTGCAATCGCGGGCGCGCGGGCGAGCTGCTCGCGCTGATCGACGGGGCGCGTAACGACGGAGTCGACGTCACGCTCGACACGTATCCCTATCTCGCGGGTGCCACGTACCTGCACGCGCTGCTGCCAGGTTGGGTGCACGCCGGCGGGCCTGAGGCGATCATCGCGCGGCTCCGCGACCCCGACCTGCGCGAGCGCCTGCGCGTCGAGCTCGAGGAGACGGGGTCCGACGGCTTCCACGACG
Organism: uncultured Actinomycetes bacterium; assembly: GCA_963845865.1. Lineage (GTDB taxonomy): Bacteria > Actinomycetota > Thermoleophilia > Gaiellales > JALYLC01 > JALYLC01. Next base: position 203,323 of record CAWJTT010000050.1, on the reverse strand, counting down.
TGCCGGTCGAGTGGGACACGGTGGTGCTCGACGGCGTGACGATCGCCGACCTCGCGGAGCGTGAGGGCAAGCGGCCGATCGACGTCTACTGCGAGCGCTGCGCCGACTCGCATCTCTCAGCGTCGGCACTCGTGCACTTCGGCAACGAGGAGAACGTGCGCGCGACGATGCAGCACCCCGCCCACACCGCGGGCAGCGACGGCATCCTCGTCGGCGAACGGCCCCATCCGCGCGGCTGGGGGACATTCGCGCGCTACCTCGCCGTCTATGTGCGCGAGCTCGGCGTGCTTGGCCTGCTCGGAGTGCGTGCGCCACATGACGTCCCTGCCCGCACAGCGCCTCGGCCTGGCCGACCGCGGCCTCGTGCGACCCGGCATGGCAGCCGACATCACGGTCTTCGATCCCGATGGCGTCCACGATCTCGCCACCTACGAGGAGCCGCGCCTCCTCGCACAGGGATTCGAGTACGTGGCCGTCAACGGCGAGTTGGTGCTCGACGGCGGTGCGCACACCGGCGCCACGCCGGGGCGCCCGCTGCGGCGCACGTCCTAGAGAACTGGTCGCTCGGCGAGCGCGAGCGCCTCGCGCACGCGGTCGAGCGCGGTCAGGGGCGCCAGGCCGTAGTGGTAGATGTCGACGCGGTCCGCGCCCGCCGCGCGCGCCGCGCGCAGCTTGGCCGCCAGGTTCTCGGGGGAGTCGCAGTCGGGCGGTACCGGCCGCAGCGCGGCGACCAGGGGCACACCCGGCGCCAGCGCTCGGTAGGACGCGAGGTCGAGCTCCACGCGGGCCGGGTCGGCCGCGTATGCGATCGCCCCGATCGCAGCGCCCGCCCGGGCACAGGCGGCGATGTCGACGCCCAGCCTCCACGCGATCGAGGGTGCGGGATCCCCTTCCGGCCGGCCGGTCGCGTAACCCTTGACAGCGCCCGAGCCGTCCAGCAACTCGAGCCGCGCGCCGCGCGCGCGAGTGGCCTCGGCCAGCTCGCCGGCGAGCGTCGCGACGACCTCGCAGCGCGACTGGAGCAACGCACCGAGCTGACCGCCGAGCAGCGCCGCGGCCTCGTCGTACGAGAGCTCCGACGACGCCTGCGGCGCGGTTCCCGAGAGCGCGCGCTCTACCTCGGCGCAGGCCCGTGCGCGCAGCTCTTCGGGGTCGGCGCCGTGTCGCCGGGCGGCCGTCCAGGCAGTGTGGGCAGAAGCACAGCCCGAACAGGAGCCGCGCCACGGAGCCGAGCTCGACGAAGTAGCGCTCGTGGTGCGCGCCATGCTCGAGCGGGTGGTGGTGCAGCGACTCGGCGAGCACCGACGCGATGCCGCGCCCGGCGAGATCCTGCGCGAGCGCGAGGGCATAGGCGCGTACGTCCGGATTGGCCGGGCAGAGCTGGGTCAGGCAGGGATCTCCGAAGCACGTCTGCTCGGCGAAGCGCGGATCGCCGTCCTCCGTCCAGTCGACGTGCAGGAAGACGGTCCACGCCTGCACGGAGAGGCCTCGCTCGTCCGCGGCGGCGACGAGCTCTGCCAGCGGGTCGCCCTCGCCGACCAGCCGGCTCGGCCGCGGCTGCAGCGCGAGGCCGCGCCAGCAGGCCGGGTCGGGACGGAAGAAGATCTCACCGCCCGGCTGGTAGCGCAGGCGCCGCGTGCGCGCATGCGGAAAGAGATCGCGAGAGGCGTGGTAGGCCGCCGCCATCGTCACGCCCCCGAGCCCGGCGCGATGCTGGATGTTGTCGAGCACCGTCGGGACGCCCTCGTCGGCGAGATCGCCGGCGAAGCAGAACGCCGACGTCCTCATGCCGTCCCGCACCAGTCGCAGATCGCGAGCGCCACGACCGTCGCGACCTCCACCAGATCGTCGACGGCGACGTACTCGGCCGAGGAGTGAGCCTGCGCGAAGTCGCCGGGCCCGTAGAGGACAGCCGGGATGCCGGCCTCCGCCAGCCACGCCAGATCCGAGACCGCCTCGAAGCCGGCCAGGCGCGGCTCACCCGCCACGGCCGCGAACGCGCCCGACAGGGCGGTCACGAGCGGATGGTCGGACTGGACCTCGCTCGGCGGGAACGAGACACCGGCGACGCCCCATTCGATCTCGGGCGGGTGCTCGCGCAGCCAGGGATCGGCCGCGGCGACGCGCGCGATGTACTGCTCGAACTCGGCCTTCACGTCCTCGCCGCGCTCGTCGGGCAGGTACTTGAGCGACAGGCCGAGCGCGCAGTAGTCGGCGAAGTTCGAGTAGGCGATCATGCCGTTCGGCATGCCGTCGGCGCCGCCGCCGGAGCCTCCCGCGATCACCCCGGGGTTGATCGTCGTGATCCCCCGCGGCATGAGCGGATGCAGCTTGTGCACCGCCCAGTGCCGCTCCAGCTCCGCCTACGGCAGCGAGCAGCTTCATCGCCTTCTCGATCGCGCTCACGGCCTCGCCCCGCCCGCCGGCGTGGACGGAGCGGTAGCGAACCGCCGAGTGGCCGGTCCGCCCGCGCACGACGACCCGGACCCACTCGAGGCCGCCCTCGACCGTCACGATCGTGCGCGCCGTCGGCTCGAGCACGATGGCGGCATCGGCGACATGCCCGCGCGTCAGCGCCGCGCGTGTTCCGGGACCGCCCGTCTCCTCGTCGACGACCGACTGGAACACGACGTCGCCCGCGAGGCGCACGCCGAGCGCCTGCAGGGCTCGCAGGGCGACGATGCCGCAGCCGATGCCGCCCTTCATGTCGCAGGCGCCCCGACCCCAGAGGTTGCCGCCTTCGAGCTCGCCGCCCCACGGATCGTGCGGCCACGCAGACGCGTCGCCGGCCGGCACGACGTCGACGTGCCCGTTGAGGATCAGCGAACGTCCGCCGCCTGCGCCGGCCAGCCGGCCGACGACGTCGTCTCGTCCGGGCAGCGCCTCGAAGCGGTCGATCTCACAGGCCGAGCGCGACGAGCTCGGCGGAAATCGCATCCTGGCAGGCCGCCTCGGCCGCGGTCGCCCGCGCCTGCGCGCCCGCCTCCGCCAGCAGCTTGGGATTCTCGCTCGGATGCGAGACGAGCGCGCGCACGAGCGCGATCAACTCGTCCCGGCGGTCGCCCACGGCGGCCCGCACGGCTGGCGATCTCGGCCATGGCCGGCGATCCTAGCCTGCACGGCGCGCATGCGGGAGATCCGTCGATTGACGGACTACCCGTCATCTCGAAAGGTGTGTATTGTCGGCCGATCCGCGACATCCCCGCCGCGGGGAGGACTGGCTGTCGACCGCCGGGAGGAGACCCATGGAGAACCGCCTGGACACACCCTCGAGCGAGCGGCGCGCGATCTCGCGCCGGGGGTTGCTTGGAGCTGCCGGCGCCGCCGGCCTCGCCGCAGGGGCGATGTCGACACCCGGCGTGGCGAGTGCGCGTGTGCGCCGCCGCTCGGCCGCCACTGCGTTCACGGTCGGCTGCAGCTTCCCGCTCACGGGCCCGCTGGCGTCCGACGGCGCGCAGATGAAGAACGGCGTCACCCTCGCGGCGGACGAGATCAACGCAGCCGGCGGCGTCGCCGGCAAGAAGATCAACCTCTCGATCCTCGACACCGACGTCACCGATCCCGCCAAGATCAAGACGAGCCTGCAGAAGCACGTCAACGACAAGGTCGACGCGCTCTACGAGGGCTACCTGATCCAGTGGCCGGCCTCGATGGACATCAAGGCCAACTACGGCGCGCCGTCGCTGGACGCCTCGACGTCGATCGACCAGGTGCACCAGATCAACCAGCAGCCGGACAAGTACGGGAACATCTTCCAGATCGACCCGCCGGAGTCGTACTACGGTCTCGGCTTCCCCGGCTTCCTGAACAACGTCAAGGCCGCCGGCAAGTGGAAGCCGCAGAACAACCAGATCTTCATCGTCGAGGGCGACTCGGTCTACTCGCAGACGATCTCGAAGTTCGCGCAGTCGCAGGCGCCCAAGCAGGGCTGGAAGATCAAGGGCGTCACGAAGGTCACCGGCGGCGCCGCCGACTGGTCGCCCTCGGCCAAGAAGGCCAAGGACTCCAAGGCCGCCGTCGTGATGGTCACCCACTTCGCCCCGGACGACCTCGCCAAGTGGACGAAGGCATGGGCCGCCAACCCCGGCAAGGCGCTGGTCTACCTGCAGTACGGTCCGTCCATCCCCTCCTACCTGACACTGGCCGGCAAGGCGGCCAACGGCATCGTCTGGGCGACGGTCACGGGCGTCTACAACGACCCCGTCGGCAAGATCTTCCGCTCCGCCTACAAGGCCAAGTTCGGCCAGAGCGCAGGGTTCTCGAACTCGGGCTCGGGCTACGACGGCATCAACATGCTCGCGCGTGCCTGGGGCGCCACGGGGGACGGCCAGAACTTCAAGGCCAACATCGCCCAGCTGAAGACGATGATCCACCGCGGCGTCAACGGCGGCTACTGGCTGACCAAGAACGCGGGTCTCGCCTACCCGGCGCAGACTCCCGATCCGGGCATCGGCCAGGCGCACCTGTTCTTCCAGATCCAGAGCGGCGTGCACAAGATCATCCAGCCCGCGCCCTACGTCGAGGCGCCATTCAAGAACCCGCCGTGGATGTAGGCTGACGGGCTCAGCACAGGATGACCGCGCTCGCCTGCGGCGGCGTCCGCAAGACATACGGGGCCTTCGTGGCCCTGGACGACGTCGAGATCGCGGTCGACGCAGGAGAGATCCTCGGTCTTGCCGGCCCCAACGGGGCCGGCAAGACCACGCTCTTCGACGTGCTCTCGGGCCGCGTGCATCCGGATCACGGCTCGGTCACGCTCGGCGAGCGCAGCATCACGTCGCTCGCGACGCACAAGCGTGCGCGGCTCGGGCTCGGACGCACCTTCCAGGCGCCGCTCGTTCCGACCTCGCTGAGCGTCGGCGACACGCTGCGCGCGGCGCGCGACGCCTACAACCCGCGCGTCATCGCCCGACACGGTGGCGCACGCACGCGAACTGGTCGGCCTCGCGGCGCCCGACCGCGCGCTCGCGGGCGGGCTCGACACGCTCGAGCGCCGCAAGCTGCTGCTGGCCTGCCTCCTGCAGCGCCCGCTCAGCGTCCTGCTGATGGACGAGCCCTGCTCGGGCCTGCTGGCCGACGAGATCGACGAGATCGACGCCGTCATCCGGCGCATCGTCGAGGAGCTGGGCTGCGCGGTCATCGTCGTCGAGCACCGGCTCGAGCTGCTGTTCGCAATCGCGAAGCGCGTCGTCGTGCTCGACGCCGGCAGCGTGATCGCAGCCGGCCCGGCCGGCGAGGTCTTCGAGCTTCCGATCGTCCGCAAGGCGTACTTCGAGGACGCGGGAGAGGCGACGTGACCTCCGCGTTGTCGGTGCACGGGCTGTCGGCCGGCTACGGCCCGCTGCAGGTGCTCCACGCCATCGACCTCGAGGTCGCCGAGCGCGAGCGCGTTGGCCTCGTCGGCCTGAACGGCCACGGCAAGAGCACGCTGATGCGTGCGGTCGTCGGCCTCGTCGACTGGCGCCGGGGCGCCATCGAGTCGGGCGGGCGCGATCTCATGAAGCTGGCGACGTACCGGCTGGCGCGCGAGGGCATCGTCCTCATCCCACAGGGCGACTCGCTCTTTCCGGGTCTCTCGGTGCGAGACAATCTCGACGCCGGCGCGTTCGCGCCCTCCAACTGGCGCAAGCGCGCGGCGAGCCGCGAGCGCGTGGTGCAGATCTTCCCGCACCTCGGCGAGCGCATGAAGCAGGTCGTCGGCACGCTTTCGGGCGGCGAGCGGCGCATGTGCTCGATCGCGAGAGGGCTGATGGCCGAGGCGCACATCTATCTCGTCGACGAGCCGTCGCTCGGCCTCGCGCCGGGCATCGCCGAGACGATCGTGCGTACGCTCTGCGGCCTCGACCTGGGCGGGGGCGCTCTCGTGCTGGCCGAGCAGAACCGCACGCTGCTGGAGGGCCGCATCGACCGCATCGTTCGCATCCACGCCGGCGCTGTCGCCAGCATCGAGCCCGGGACCGCCGCCGCCGGAGCCGGCATGACCGCAGTCCTCATCACCACCGTCTACCTGGCAGCCGTGTATTCGCTCGTCGCGCTCGGCCTGTCGCTCACCTGGGCGGGCCTCGGCTTCCTCAACCTCGCGACGGGAGTGACGTACTCGGCCGCCTCCGTCGGCGCCTACGAGGCCGCGGTCCACATCGGCGGCAATGCGTTCGTCGTGCTCGCGGGCGGCATCGTCAGCGGCGCCGTCGTCGGCCTCGTCGTCTTCCTCGTCGTCTTCCTCCCGCTGGACGGCAGGCGCAACTTCGACCTGCGCACGCTGATCGCCACGCTCGCGCTCGCGCTCGTGGGTGAGAACCTGCTGCTCGACAAGTTCGGGCCCCAGCCCCAGGCCTTCCCTGAGATCTTCAGCCGGCTGCCGACGATCGACATCGGGGGCACGAACGTCACGAACGATCAGCTGGGCGCCGTGCTCTCGGCGATCATCCTCGTGGGCGCCTTCGTCGCCCTCCTCGAGGGCTCGCGCATCGGTCTCGGGGTGCGCGCCCTGACGCAGAACGTCGAAGGCGCGCGCCTGGTCGGCATCGACAGGCGCACGGCGGCGTTCGCGATCCTGCTCGTCTCCGGCGCACTCGTCGGCGTGGCCGCCGTCCTCCTCGGGCCGGTCTACTTCGTGTCCTACAACAACGGCCTGCAGCCCATGATCAAGGGGCTCACGGTGGCCCTGCTGGGCGGTCTCGGCTCCGTTCGGGGCACCATCGTGGCGGCGGTGATCGTCGCCTTCGTCGAGGCCACTGACCGCCACCTACATCGGCGCCGAGGACGTGCTCGTGTCGCTCTTCGTGCTGATCGCCGTGGTGCTGCTCGTGCGGCCGCGCGGAATCTCGGGCATCCTGGAGACGACGCGTGCGTAGAGATCTTCGACCTCGCCTTCTGGCCCGTCGTGATCGTGGCGGCGATCGTGCTGCCGCCGCTCTACGACGACTCCTACGTCATGGCCGAGCTGGTGCTGTTCGGGATCTACTTCTCGATCAACCTGATGTGGTCGCTCGTTCTCGGCACGGCGGGTCTGTACTCGTTCGCAACGCCAGCCTTCGTCGGCGCCGCGGCCTACACCTGCGCGTGGCTGTCGCTCAACCACGGTCTGCCGTGGTGGCTGTACGCGCCGGTCGGACTCGCCGTCGGCGCCGTCTGCGGGTTGCTCGTCGCGCTCCCGGCGGTGCGCCTGCGCGGCGTCTACTTCGCGCTGCTGACCATCGGCCTCGTCGAGGCGTGCAACCAGTACGTGACCGCCGACACCCAGAATCTCGGCGGGGCGCAGGGCCTGGTCGGCTCCGACTCCATCATCCCGCCGAGCAAGCAGGGACTGGTCGAGGGCTACTACTACGCCTACGCCGCGATCGGCGTGATCGTGGTCGTGGCGCTGCTCGTCTACTGGTGGGTCTCCACCGGCCGGCTCGGCCTGAGGCTGCGCACGGCGCGCGAATCGGAAACCGTGGCGGAGGCCCTCGGCATCGACATCCCGCGCGCGCGCCTGGCGGTGTTCGTGATCACCGCGGCCGTTCTCGGCCTGGTAGGCGCGTTCCGGGCGTCCTACGACGCGGGCGCGAACAAGAGCGTGTTCGACTTCTCGACGCTGCTCCTGCTGTTCGCGATGATCGTCGTCGGCGGCATCAACTCGGCCAAGGGCATCCTGATCGGAACCGCGCTGCTGCAGTACATCGAACAGCACTTCGTCAGCTGGGGCGCGCCGCGCCTCGTCCTGCTCGGCGTGATCATGCTCACGATCACGCTGATCAGCACGGACGGGATTGCCGGACTCCCCGATCAGATAGCCCGGGCGCTGCGGAACCGCCGCGCCCCGTCATCAGACCCGCCGGCCGCAGCGGCGCTGGGAGGAGGGGGGAACCCATGAGCGGTGACGCAGCGACCCAGGTGACGGCGCGCATCGACGCCCTGCGCGACGAGCTGGTGGACGCGATCGCCCGCGCGGTGCGCATCCCGAGCGTCAACCCGAAGTACCCCGGACAGGTCTACGACGAGGTCGTCGGCGGCGAGGGCGAGGTCTCCAAGCTCGTCGGCGAGGTCTATCGCGGCACTCGGTGCCGAGGTCGACCTGTGGGCGATCGAGCCCGGGCGCGAGAATGCCGTCGGCGTCGTCAAGGGCACGGGCGGCGGGCGCTCGCTGATCTACAACGGGCACGTCGACGTCGTCCCGCCCGGCGACCCCGCCAAGTGGAAGAGCGGTGATCCGTTCTCCGGCCGCGTCGACGACGACCGCGTGTGGGGGCGCGGCTCGACCGACATGAAGGCGGGCATCCTGGCGCAGGCGTTCGCGGCGCGCGCGCTCGGCGAGTGCGGCGTCCGGCTGCAGGGCGACCTGATCCTCGAGGCCGTCGTGGGCGAGGAGGTGATGGATCACGAGTGCGGCGTCACGGCGACCGTCAAGCGCGGCTACAAGGCCGATGCCGCCGTCGTCTCCGAGCCCAGCGCGCCGCCGGCGCCGCTGGCCGTGATCCCCGTCTCCCCCGGTCTGCTGTGGTTCTCCGTGACCGCGCCGGGCAAGGCCACCCATGCGTCGATGCGCGGACCGACGACGCGCGCCGGCGGCGACATGAGCGTGGGCGTCAACGCGATCGACAAGGGCTTCTTCATCTTCCAGGCGCTGCGGCAGCTCGAGGACGAGTGGGGCCTGACCAAGCAGCATCCGCTCTTCAGCCCAGGCCACTTCACGCTCCACCCCGGCGTCGTGACCGGCGGGCCCTACGGCGTGCTCGTCCCGTTCGTGATCTCCGAGTTCATGACGATCGAATATTGCGTCTGGTACCACCCGGACGAGGATCCGGAGGACGTCAAGCGCGAGATCGAGACGCATATCTCGCGCGCCGCCAGCATGGACGCCTGGCTGCGCGAGCACCCGCCCGTCGTCGAGTGGAAGATGAACTGGCCGGCGAACACGCCCGAGGCCGAGGAGATCACCGCCGCCACCTGCGCGGCGCACGAGCGCGCGGCCGCCGGCACCCGCTTCGCCGGCCCGGCGGTCGTGACGGGCTTCGCAGCCGTCGAGGATGCGAGCTGGCTGACGATCGGCGGAACGCCGGCCATCAGCTACGGGCCGGGCGACCTGCGCGTGGCCCACGCGGACGACGAGTACGTGCTGATCGACGAGGTGATGTGCGCAGCGCGCACCTATGCGCTGCTGGCCATGGACTGGTGCGGCGTCGCGTGACAGGAGGTCGATTGTGCAGGTGGTCGACAAGCAGATCGGGGTCTATCTCGAGTTCCAGAGCCGGCTGCGCGCACGCGTCCGCGAGCTGCTCACGCCGGAGCTGATCGCCGAGCACGAGGCGGCCCCGCTCGGTCCGCACTCGGACGCGCTGCAGCGCGTGCTCAACTACTTCCGCCAGCAGCCGCAGCCGGGCAAGTACATCCTGGTCGCGGTGAAGCCGTGGGAGGAGTACCGCATCGCGGTGCTCTCGGGCCGGCGCGGCGACCTGCACAAGGTGCTCGACGACGAGCGCTTCGCGAGCGAGGAGGCCGGGCTCCACGGCATCTTCCTGCGCCGCGTGCGCGATCTCGGCGAGGCCGACGCATGAAGCCCGCGACGATTCACGGATATGCCGACAGGCTCTCCGTAGCTCCGGGCGAGCCGATCGAGTTCAAGGTCTCGACGGACACCCAGGGGTCCTATCGCGCCGACGTGGTGCGCCTCATCCACGGCGACACGAATCCGGCCGGCCCGGGCTTCAAGGAGCGTGTCGTCGACTCGCCCGCGAACGGGGAGTACGACGGCCGGCAGCAGGCGATCCGCTCCGGGTCCCACGTCACCGTTGTCGACCGTGCGGGGCACCTCGCGCTGCGCGGTGCCATCAGCATGCACGTGTTCGCGCAACCCACGACGCCGGAAGCGGGTGTGCAGCGCCTGCTCGGCCGCATGGCGGCCACGGGTGGGGCCGGGTATGCGCTCGACATCGCCGACGGGCGTCTGCGGCTGACGGTCGGCGACGGCTCGAGGACGGCCCAGGTCGAATCGGACGTGACGCTCTGCGCGCAGTGCTGGTATTCGCTCGGCGCCACCTACGATCCGGCCACCGGAGAGGCGACGATCTACCAGGCTCCCGTGCGCAACTCGTACAACAGCCTGCTCTCGCCCATGATCGCCCTCCCCGCTCCCACGATCGTGCGCGGCAGCGCAGCGGTCGCGCCGGCCGACGCGGACGTGGCCTTCACGATCGCCGCCGACCCGTCCGCGGGCAGCCATTTCAACGGCAAGCTCGACAGCCCGAAGGTGTGGCGCCGGGCGCTCGGCGATGGCGAGCTCGAAGCCCTCAGCGACGGCGCAACGCCTCCAGGCGCCGGGTTGGTCGCCCACTGGGACTTCGCCGAGGGCATCGGCCCGCGCGGCGTGCCGACCGACCACGTGCGCGACGTCGCGGGCCTCGACCTCTTCGGCATCTGCGTCAACCAGCCGGCGCGCGGGATGACGGGCTGGAACTGGGACTGCAGCGAGGAGTGCTACCGGCACGCGCCCGGGCTGTACGGCGCCATCCACTTCCACGACGACGATCTCGACGACTGCGGCTGGGAGACCGACGTCGCGCTCACGATCCCGGACGACATGCGCAGCGGCGTCTACGCGCTGCGCGTCCGCCAGGGCGAGGCCGAGGACCGCATTCCGTTCTTCGTGATCCCGCCGCGCGGCACCGCGACCGCGCGGATCGCGTTCCTCGTGCCGACGGCGAGCTACCTCGCCTACGCCAACGACCACATCGTGCACGACGTGCCTGTCGCCCAGTCGATCCTCGGTCACACCTCGGTGCTCTCCGAGCAGGACTTCTACCTCTACGGCAACCTCGACCTCGGATTGTCGACGTACGACTCGCACTCAGACGGGAGCGGCGTGTGCTTCTCGTCGTCGCGCCGGCCGATCATGAACATGCGGCCCGACTTCCGCCACGCCACGGGCTCGGTGTGGCAGTTCCCGGCCGACCTGCACCTCGTCGACTGGCTGGACGAGAAGGGCTACGAGTACGACGTCGTGACCGACCTCGAGCTGCACTACGAGGGCCGCGCACTGCTCGACCGCTACCAGGTCGTGCTCACCGGATCGCACCCCGAGTACTACTCGGAGCGCATGCTCGACGCCTGGGAGGAGTACCTGGCGGACGGCGGGCGCGCGATGTACCTCGGCTCGAACGGCTTCTACTGGGTGACGTCGTGGCACCCCGAGAAGCCCTGGATGATCGAGGTGCGGAAATGCGAGCAGGGATCGCGCGCGTGGCAGGCGAAGCCCGGCGAGTACTACATGGCCACGAGCGGTGAGCGAGGCGGGCTCTGGCGCACGCGCGCGCGCGCGCCGCAGAAGCTCTTCGGCGTCGGCTTCACGTCGGAGGGCTTCGATCGCTGCTGCGGCTTCCAGCAGATGGCCGACGCAGCCGACCCGCGCGCCGCGTTCATCATGGACGGCGTGGCCCGAGATGAGGTGATCGGCGACTTCGGCCTGGCCGGCGGCGGCGCCGCGGGCTACGAGATCGACCGCTACGAGCTCGCCCTCGGCACGCCTCCGCACGCGCTCCTGCTCGCCTCGAGCCTCGACCACTCCGTCAACTACCCGCACGTGAGCGAGGAGATCTTCTTCAACTATCCCGGCCTCGACGGCACGAACGACTTCATGGTGCGTGCCGATCTCGTCTACTTCACGACGCAAAAGGGCGGCGCCGTGTTCTCGACCAGCTCGATCTCCTGGTGCGGGAGCCTCTCGCACGACGGCTACGACAACAACGTCTCGCGCATCATGGAGAACGTCCTCAACCGCTTCGCGGACGAGGCGCCCTTGCCCGCCCTGGAGTGACCCGCGAGGTACGGAAATGCAGCCGGCTCCTGCTATCAGGACGGTTCCGCTGAGCGTCATACTCGGCAGGAATGAGCCCAGCGAGCATCGCAAGCATCGCCGGCGTTGCGCAAGCAGCCTCGGAGCCGCTGCCCCCGGATGAGCGTGCCCGCGCGGTGCTCGAGGCGCTTCGTCTCGTCGTGCCGTACGACTGCGCAGAGCTGTCGGCCTGGCACCCCTCGGTAGGACGCCACTCGGTGCTCGCGAGCGTGGGCTACGACGAGCGCCTGCTCGAGTGGCTCAACGGCAGCGACCGCGTCGGCGAGCTCGACGACATCGACGTGCGCGAGAGCGGAGAGCCGATGCGCCTGAGCGAGCTTCCGGCGCACGGCATGACGGCGCGGACGGTGCTCGAGTACCTGCTGCCGGCCGGATTCCGCGAAGGGCTCACGGTCGGGCTCCGCACGACCGACGGCCGCTACGTCGGCATGCTCGACATGAGCTCCTGCGACTCGCGGCACCCGAACACCCTCGCGCGCGAGGCGATCCGGCTCCTGCGGGGGACGCTCGCAAACGTCGTCGATCCGGCCCGCACGGTGCGGTTGCTGGCGAGCATGCTCGAGCCTGGCAGCTCCGCGGTGACCCTCCGCGACGGCTCGATCGAGCCGCTCGACGGATTCTCGCCGGGTCCCGTGCTCGCGCACGAGCACCCCGCCCTCGCCGCGGCGCAGAGCTTCGCGCGCTCTGGGCGCGCGCAGCAGTTCCTCGCGCTGGGCGAGGACGACACCGCCTGGTTCCGTGTGCGGTTGTATCGCTGCGAGCTGGACGGCGCCTGGGTCGTCGCGGCCTCCCCGACGACTCGGCCCTATGAGCTCACGCGCCGCGAGATCGGTGTCCTCACGCTGCTCGTCGCCGGCCGCTCCAATCCGGAGATCGCGGCCGAGCTCGTCGTCAGCCCGCGGACGATCAGCTCGCACGTCGAGCACATCCTCGAGAAGCTGGGCGTGCCGACGCGCGCAGCAGCCGCGGCGCGCGCCGTCTCCGAGGGACTCCTGCTGCCGGCGGCCACGTAAGAGCGACTAGTTCATAACCCGCGTGGATCAGGCGGTGCGCGCGACGAGCGACGCCGCCTGATCGATCACCGCCGCCTGGTGAGGCTGGAGCTCCTGCCCACCGTTCCCGGCGATCAGCGCGAAGTACGGATCATCGACCGCGGTGCGGATGCCGCTCATCTGCTCGAGCACGGCGAGGCCGCAGAATGGGACGACCGAGGGCGAGTAGCCGCCCTCGTGCGACATCACGAGGCGGCCGCCGCAGCACTCCCCGGCGACCTCCAGCATGCGCCTCGTGAGCTCCCGGTAGCTGCCCGAATGCAGCAACTGGCGTCCGAGTGGATCCATGCCGCTCGCGTCGAACCCGCTCGCAACCACGATCAGATCCGGGCCGAATGACCGCAGCGCCGGTTCGACGACGCGCTCGAACGCCGCCTGGTACGCGCCGTCGCCGGATCCGGGCGGAAGCGGGAGATTGATGTTGAAGCCCTCGCCCGGGCCGCTTCCGGTCTCGTCGATGCTCCCCGAGCCGGGCGGGAAGCAGTTGTCCTGGTGCAGCGAGATCGTGAGCACGGTCGGGTCGTCGTAGAACGCCGCCTGCGTGCCGTTGCCGTGATGGACGTCCCAATCCACGACGGCGACACGAGCGAGGTCGCGAGCCTCGCGCGCATGATGAACGGCAATGGCGACGTTGCCCAGGAGGCAGAAACCCATCCCGGAGTCGGCGATCGCGTGGTGGCCCGGCGGGCGCACGAGCGCGTAGCAGTTGTCGACGGTGCCGTCCAGCACGGCGTCGACCGCGGCGATGGTGCCGCCCGCGGAGCGCAGCGCGATCTCGAACGAGCCCGGGCCGAACACCGTCAGGCCACCTGCGTCGCCTCCGTTGTCATCGGAGAGCGCCTGGATCGTGTCCAGGTAGGAGCGCGTATGGAATCGGCAGACCTCGTCGATCGTGGCATCGCGCGGCTCGATGTGGGTGAGCTGCTCCAGCAGCCCGCTCGCATCGAGCAGGTTGCGTATCCGTCGCTTCGTGTCCGGGTTCTCCGAGTGGACGTGCGGCTCGATCCAGCCCCCGGCCGGCAACGGACCGCCCGCGTGCCGGGTGTCGTGCCACATGTAGCGTTCGTGCCAGACAAGCCCCGTGGCCACAGCTGCTCCCATCTCGTCGACCTCCGAGGATGACGCTCGCGCCTCACCCGCGCAATCGGTCGGTTGACCCATCTCCGCGCGGGAGAGAATGCCGCATCGTGGCGAGAGCCGCGTTCGGAACGACCGGAGTGACCCTGGCGCGTGGCCTCGACGCGCGAACCCCGGCCTCGTGGGGTCGCACGGGGGAGGCTCGACCCACGAGTCTCCGATCGCCGCGTGCGGCGCGGTCGCGCTAGGGTGGACGCGTGCGCTAAAAGAGCAGCACCAGAGCGCTCCGCATGCGTTCGGAGGAGAGGTGATGGAGAAGGGAGCCTCCCGCCCGCTCGAGGCGGGGCCCGAGATACCCGAGCCCGAGGTGCGCAAGCCGGTCACGGTCCTCTTCGCCGATCTGGTGGATTCGACCCGGATGAGCCGGCAACTCGACCCCGAGGCGCTCCGGCATCTCCTGCTGAGCTACTTCGAGCAGATGCAGGCCGTGATCGAACGCCACGGCGGGCTGGTCGAGAAATTCATCGGCGACGCCGTGATGGCGGTGTTCGGCGTCCCGGTCGTGCGCGAGGACGATGCGCTGCGGGCCGTGCGCGCCGCGGTCGAGATGCGAGAGACGCTCGCGACGCTCAATCAGGATCTCGAGCAGACCTGGGGTGTCCGCCTCAGCACGCGCGTCGGCATCAACAGCGGCGAGGTGGTCGCCGGTCAGCACCAGCACGGCCAGCTGATGGTGACGGGAGAGGTCGTGAATCTCGCAAAGCGGCTCGAGGAGGCGGCCGCGACGAGCGAGATCCTGATCAGCGACGCGACGCATCGGCTCGTGCGCGACGCGGTCGTCGCCGAGCGCGTGTCCGACCGCGTCGTGAAGCACGGCGAGACGGTCGACGCGCTGCGGGTCGCCGAGGTGCTGGCGCTCGCGCCGGGTCGTGCGCGGCGCCTCGATTCGCCCCTGGTCGGCCGCGAGCACCAGCTGAGCGCGCTGCGCAGCGTCTTCGCGAGCGCGCGGCAGAATCGCGCGTGCCACCTCCTGACCGTGCTGGGGCCGGCCGGGATCGGCAAGTCGCGCCTGGTCCAGGAGTTCGTGGGCGAGATCGGCGCGGAGGCGACGGTGCTGAACGGCCACTGCCTTCCCTACGGGGAAGGCATCACCTACTGGCCGTTGACCGAGGTGGTGCGGGAGATCCTCAGCACGCAGACCGCGCCGGACGCGGAGTCCTCGAGCACCGCGATCGCCGAGTTGCTCCCCGGAGAGGAAAAGGCAGAGCTGATCGCCGAGCTGATCCTGGAGGCGCTCGGCCTCGGCAGCACTGGTGCCGGCACGGGCGAAGCGACGTCCTGGGCGGTGCGCAAGCTGTTCGAGGCGATCGCTCAGCGCCGCCCGCTCGTGGTCGTGTTCGACGACCTGCAGTGGGCCGAGCCGACGTTCGTCGACCTCGTCGACTACCTTGCGGAGCTCTCGCGCGACGCGCCGATCCTGCTGGTCTGCATGGCGCGGCTCGAGCTGCTCGACAACTATCCCGACTGGGCCGGCGGCAAGCTCAACGCGACGTCGTTGCTGCTGGAGCCCCTGAACGACGGCGACTGCCGCAGGCTGATCGCGAACCTGCTCGGCCGCGGACAGCTCCCGGCCGAGGCGGAGACGCAGATCGCCGAGGCGGCCGACGGCAACGCGCTGTTCGCCGAGGAGCTGCTGGCGATGCTGATCGACGACGAGCTCCTCGCCTGGGACGGCGTCCGCTGGGTCATTTCGGGCGACTTCCCGGCGATGCGGGTGCCGCAGACGATCAACACGCTGCTCGCCGCACGCCTCGAGGGCCTGCCCAGGGACGAGCGCGCGCTCCTCGTGCTGGCATCCGTCGAGGGAACGCAGTTCCATCGCAGCGCGATCTGCGAGCTCGCTCCCGAGGCGCCGGACGCCTTCCTCGAGCGCAGTCTGGCCGCGCTCGTCCGCCGCGACGTGATCCGGCCCGACCGAGCGAACTTCGCAGGCGACGAGGCCTACCGCTTCCGCCACCTACTGATTCGCGATGCGGCGTACAACTCGCTCTCCAAGGCCAAGCGGTCCGCTCATCACGAGCGCCTGGCGGCCTGGCTCGAGCGCATGGCCGCCGACCGCCTCGGCGAGTACGAGGAGATCGTCGGCTATCACCTCGAGCAGGCGTATCGCTGTCGCGTCGAGCTCGGCTCGCGCGGCGCCGAGACGAGGCAGCTCGGCGTTCGCGCCTCGCAACGACTCGAGCTGGCCGGGCGGCGGGCGCTCGCGCGAAGCGACCTTCCGGCGGCGATCGGCCTGCTCGAGCGCGCGGCCTCCCTCTCCGCCGACGACATGTCCCGGCGAGCCGAGCTGCTGCCGGAGCTCGGCGCGGCGCTGATCGAGGCCGGCAGGCTCTCGGAAGCCGACTGGGTGCTCGAAGAGGCGCGGCTGGTCGCTGCTCGCAAGGGGGACGAGCGTGCCGAGTCGCGCGTGCTCGTCCAGCTGCAGTTCCTGCGCCTGCTGCACGTCACCGAGGGCGGAGCCGAGGAGGCTGCGCGCGCGGTCGAGCGGGTGATCCCCATCTTCGAGCGCTGCGACGACCAGCAAGGGCTTTGCAGTGCGCGCCGCCTCGAGGCGTGGCTGCACTGGAACGAGGCGCGCGCCACAGCTGCGGCGAAGGCGTGGGAGCGGGCTGCCGCCCACGCCGGCCGGGCCGCCGACGAGCACGCCCGAGCCGAGATCCTCACCTGGATCGCCTCGTCCCTCTGGTTCGGCCCGACGCCCGTCGTGGAGGCCATCGGCCGCTGCGAGGAAATCCGCGGGGAGGTCAGCGGTCATCTCGAGTCGGAGGCCCTGACGCTTCGTCACCTGGCCGGGCTGCACGCGATGAACGGGCGCTTCGACCTCGCGCGCTCCCTGCTCGCCACCAGCAACGGCGTGTTCGAGGACCTCGGGCGGTCACTGAACGCGGCCACGTCGCAGACGGAGGCCCTGATCGAGATGCTCGCCGAGGATTCAGCCGCGGCGGAGCGGAGTCTGCGCACCGGATTCGACGCCCTGACGCAGATGGGCGAGCAGGCCTTCCTCTCGACCACGGCCGCGTTCCTCGCACGCGCCGTCTTCGCACAGGAACGAGTCGACGAGGCGGAGGAGCTCGCGCAGCTGAGCGCACGGCTGGCCGCCAGCGGAGACGTGCTCACGCAGGTCCTGTGGCGGGGCGTCCAGGCACGCGTCCTGGCCCGGCGCGGGCGGCTGGAGGAAGCAGAGGCGCTCGCGCGCGAGGTCGTCTCGCTCGCCGAGCAGACCGACTTCGTCGTCTACCGCGGCGACGCGATGGTCGATCTCGCGCACATCCTCCAGGACTCGGGACGTCGCTGACGAGGCTGCCGTCGCCGCCGCCGCGGGCTTGCATCTGCATGAGCAAAAGGGAAATCTCGTCACCGCCGCGAAGATCCGCTCGGATCTTGGCGTCCTGTTGTAGATGGCGAAGCGAAAGAGCCCGTGGGCTCGGAATGGTGGTGGGGAATGCCGGCAGGCAACTTCGACGAAGAGCTGAACGTCGAGAGAGACGGGACGGTGGCCGCCGGTGGGCCGCTGGACCCGTCGGTGAAAGCCGTGACCGAGTTGTGCGTCTGGGTGCTGCAACGCGACGGCGACGACGACGCCATCGCCAATGCCATGGGCATGCCGGACATGCCGGGCATGCCCAGTCACCTGAAGGTCCGGGATCTCCGCTCGCCGAATGCGCGCTGGGAGTTCCCGCTGAGCAACCGGTTCAAGCTGGTCGACTTCCACGAGGGCTCGGCGACCGCGTCGGCGTTCGGAGTGTTCGTCGACGCACAAGACCAGCAGCGGGCGTTCTTCTGGTCCGAGCCGGTGCGGCTCACAGGAGTCGGCACCCAGGCGTCCGAGGGCGAGCATGGCACGCAGACCTCGCACGGCGAGCACGGCGAGCACGCAGGGCAGTGAGGGCGGCGCCGTCGGGCGCGCCTGAGCACGATCAGTCGAATGGCGGGGCGGCGCCGTGCGGTCGCGAGCGGGCGAGCAACGCGCAGACCTCGTCGTCCGTTGTCTGCGCGAAGTCGTCGTAGGCCTCTCCGATCGAGCGGAGCGTGTCGCTCGTATGAGCGCAGACGACCTCATCGGCGACCGTGCGGAGCTGGTCGCACACGGCCCTGGCAGCAACCGGTACTGCGATGACGAGCTCCGCGGGACCTCGAGCTCGGAGCGCATGGGCCGCGACCTTCATCGACGCGCCCGTGGCGAGCCCGTCGTCGACGAGGATGATCGTGCGCCCGCCGGGGTCGACCTCGGCGCGTCCGCCCCGGTAGGCGCGCTCACGGCGCTCGAGCTCGCGGCCCTCCCTTTCAGCGGTGCTCGCGAGCATCCGTTCGGTGATTCCGAGCGCGGCGATCACGGAGTCGTTCAGGATGCGCGTTCCGTCGCTGGTGATGGCCCCCATGGCGAGCTCCTCGTGCCCGGGCACGCCGAGCTTGCGGACGACGTACACGTCGAGCGGCAGCTCGAGCTCGCGGGCGATCTCGAACCCGACGACGACGCCGCCTCGTGGAAGCGCGAGGATCAGCGCATGAGGGCGGCTGTGATAGTCCTGAAGTCGGGCAGCGAGGGCACGTCCCGCGGCGGCGCGGTCACGGAAGCGCATGAGGCCTGCATCGTTCCTCGCGGAACGGAATCGAACCCGGGAGTGGTCGCCTCGTTGGCCGAGCTCTGCGACGTCCGTGGCAGCGATCGCCCACCGGTGGGTCCTACCAGGTACCGCCGAGCGCGACGCGAATCGCCTCGCCGTTGATCCCGCTCGCCGCGTCGCTGGCGAGATGGACGACGAGCGCGGAGACCTCGTCGATCGACACCGTGCGGCCCGCCGGGTACGACGCCGCGCGCTCCGCCCAGACCTCCTCGGGCGCCTCGTTGCTGCCGGTGCGGACCCAGCCTGGGCAGATCGCGTTGCTCGTCACCCCTCCGCTTCCGGCATCGATCGCGACCGCGCGCGTGAATCCGACGAGTGCGTGCTTCGAGGTCACGTAGGTCGCCATGTCCGCGCCACCGACCAGGCCGGCGGTGGAGGCGATGTTGATGATCCGTCCCCCACCCGCGGCGAGCATCCCCGGCAGGACCAGGCGTGTGAGATAGAACGGCGCGTCGACGTTGACCGCGAGCTTGGCGCGCCAGTCGGCCGGGTCGACCTCCCAGGCGCGCCCATCGGCGGCATCGTGGTCGCCCGCGTTGTTGACCAGGATGGCAACCGGCCCGAGCCGCGCGCGCGTCTCCTCGACGGCGCGGATGCAGCCGGCCTCGTCGGTCAGCGAGACCGCAAGGTAGGCACCCCCGATCTCCGCGTGGAGCGAGACCAGATCCGCCTCCGTGCGCGAGACCGCCATGACCCGCGCACCGGCTGCGGCGAGATCGCGTGCGATTCCCCGTCCGATCCCCCGGCCGGCGCCGGTCACGAGCGCCACACGGCCCTCGAGGAGCCGGCGCTCGCCGGATGCCGGAGTCGCTGGCACGAGGCCAGAGCCTAGCGCCTGCAATCGGGGAGAATGGCGCCCTTCGCACATTCGAGCAGGGAGGGACAGGTGCCGCCGCACCTCGTTGAGCATCCCGACCGGGGCGTCAAGTGCCTCCACAACCTACGCATCCCGATGGAGGACGGCGTCCGACTCGCCGCGGATCTCTACGCACCGATGGGCGCGCCGCTCGACGCGAGCGACCCGCTCCCGGTCGTCATGGAGTACATCCCCTATCGCAAGGACGACGTCGGTACCCCCGACGCCTCGCACTGGTACGGCTACCTTCCACTCCATGGATACCTGATGCTGCGCGTCGATTGCCGCGGCACGGGAGCGTCCGAGGGCATCACCGGCGACGAGTACACGTTGCGCGAGCAGCTCGACGGGCGCGACGCGATCGAGTGGTGCGCGGCCCAGCCGTGGTGCGACGGCCACGTCAACATGATCGGCATCTCCTACGGCGGCTTCACGTCGCTGCAGGTCGCGAGCCATGCGCCGCCGCACCTGACCAGCATCGTGCCGATCGACTTCACGGACGATCGCTACACCGATGACTGCCACTATCGCGGCGGCCACGCCCGCATGCTGCTCGACCCGGGCTTCTACGGCGCGTTCATGGTGGCGTTCAACGCGCTGCCGCCGGCACCGTCGCGCTCGCTGGAGAACTGGGCCGAGATCTGGGAGCAGCACCTCGCGGGCGACGAGCCCTACGTGCTCGAGTGGCTGCGCCACCAGACCGACGGGCCCTACTGGCGCAACGGCTCCGTCGGTCACATCGTCGATCAGATCCGCTGCCCCGTGTTCCTGATCGGCGGCTGGCGCGACGGCTATCCGAACCCGCCGCTGCGACTGTTCGAGAGTCTTGGTGTGCCACGCCGGCTCCTGGTCGGCCCGTGGGATCACGCGGTGCCGAGCGCATCGGCACCCGGGCCGCGCATCGACTACCTCCCCGAGGTGGTGCGCTGGCTCGACCACTGGTGCCGCGGTGCCGAGACGGGCGTGCTCGACGAGCCTCCGGTCGTCGTCTACATGCAACGCTACGACGCGCCCGATCCGGATCGGCTCGAGACCTCGGGCACCTGGCGCGCCGAGCGCTCCTGGCCGCCCGAGGGCTGCGAGGAGCGCGCGCTGCACCTGGACGACGGCGACCGCCTCGCCGAGGCCCCGGGCGCCGACGGCATCGACATGCTGAAGTACGAGCCGGGCGTCGGCATGCAGGCCGGCCTGCACTCGATCGGCCAGCTGCTCAGCCTGCCCGGCGACCAGCGTCCCGACGAGGCGCTTTCGCGCGTCTACACCTCGCAGCCGCTGGATGAGCCCCTCGCCGTGCTCGGCCGCGCTCGCGCGGAGTTGCGGGTCGAGACGAGTGCGAGCGTGATCGGATTCGCGGTCAGCCTTTGCGACGTCGCGCCCGACGGGACGTCCGCGCTGGTAGCCAAGGGGATGCGCAACGCGACGCGCCGCGCCTCTCTCAGCGAGCCGGCGGCCGTCGAGCCAGGCAGCCCGTTCGACCTCCCGATCGAGATCGACGCGACCGGCTGGATCTTCGAGCCCGGCCATCGCATACGCCTGGCGGTCGCGAACGCCGACTTCCCGAACGTCTGGCCGACGCCCGAGACGGCCACCAGTGGAATCCACCGTGGCGGCGCTTCGCGTCTCGTCCTGCCGGTCGTTCCGCTCGACGGCCCTCTGGAACCCCCGGCGTTCGCGCCGTCGCCCGTCGCCGTCAGCCGCAAGTCGTCGCTGCATCCACGGCCGTCGTTCCGCGCCGTGCGCGACGCGCTCACCGGTCACGCGCGCTTCGAGCTCGACTACGCACAGCCGAGGGGCGATCTCAGCGAGGCGTGGCATTTCTCCGCCGCCGCCGAGGTCGACCCGCGCGATCCCGCCGCCGCGAGCGTGCACGGCACGTGCCGCGTCGAGCGGCGCTACGGCGCGCTCACTGCGAGCGCGCGCGCGCAGGTCGTCGTGCAGGGCAGCGCGGGCGATTTCCACGTCGTGATCGACGTGGAGACGCTCGTCAACGGCTACCCCCACTTCACGCGTCGCTGGGCCGAAACCATTCCGCGCGTGCTGCTGTGAGCCTGCGCATCGTCCTGATCACCGACGAGGTCTCGGCGGACGTCTCCGAGGCCGTGCGCTTCGCGCGCGCCCACGGGATCGAGGAAATCGCCGTTCGCGCCGTGGGAAACCAGGCCATCCTCGCGCTCGACGACGCTGCAGTCGATGCTCTCGTCGGTGAGGTGCGCGAGCTCGGCGCGCCGGTCGCCTCGCTGCTCTCCCCGCTCTTCAAGGCCTATGCACCGGGCCGCAGCGGACCGCAGCTCGTCGATCCGAACATCCCGCAGTTCTCCGTCGATGCGTCCGTCCACCTCGCCGAGCACAACCGCCTTCCACCACTCGCGGCGAGACTCGAGACCGACTGCGTGCGCGTGTTCTCGTTCCTGCGCGAGCCGGGAGCCGGAGCCGACCCGCCCGAAGACGTCCGCGACCTGCTGGCGGCGCTGGAGGAGTCGCGACCAGGCCTCTACGCGGTCGAGAACGAGGACTCGTGCTTTGCGCGCACGCTCGAGGAGCTGGAGCGCTGCGTGCTCGACAGCGGCTTGCGCGCCATCCTCGATCCCGCCAACGACTGGTACCTGACGCGCGAACCGGTTGCACCTCGCATCAGCGCGCAGCTCGTCGAGCGAGTCGCGGACGTCCACGTCAAGGACATGGCCGGCGATACGGTCGTGCCGCTCGGCGACGGCCAGGTCGACTGGCCGGCGATTCTCGAGCGGCTCGGCGAGCTCGGCTACGCGGGCACGTTCACGCTCGAACCGCACCTCGAGCGCGACCGTGACGGCGTCGCGCGTTCGGTCGAGGCACTCCACGAACTTGCGGGCTAGGACGCTCGTCTTAGTACGAGAGAGGCGCCCTTGCACGCCGGAGGGCGACGCCGTAGGCTCAGCCTTCCCGGCTGCAGGACGGTCGGCGGGCCGCGCCATAGTGAATGGGAGGAACCATGGAGCGAAACCCCCAGTCCTTCGATGGGGTCCACCCGCAATCCGAAGCCGCTGCTGTCGATAGACGCCGCTTCCTCGCGCAGATGGCCGCGGCCGGCCTTGCGGCCGGCGCCGCCGAGACATTGCTCAGCGGAGCGACGGCGAGCGCCGCCGTGGCCGCCGGCACCACGCTCCGGCTGCGTGCCAACTTCGACATCCAGAACACGGATCCGGCGTTCTGGCCGACGCACATCGACGAGTGGATCGCGCTCTGCACGATGGAGGGACTGGTCAGCTTCAAGCCAGGCACGTTCGACAACGTGAATTGCCTGGCCACGTCGCTGGAGCCGTCCAAGGACGGCAAGCGCATCCACTTCAAGCTGCGGCAGGGCGTGGAGTTCCACGGCGGCTACGGCGAGATGACGTCCGACGACGTGAAGTACTCCTACGAGCGCATCGCGGGCATCACCAAGCCCAATCTGCATGCCGTCTACCAGGGTGACTGGGCCGCCCTCCGGCGGGTCAAGACCGAGGGCAAGTACGCCGGCACGATCATCCTCAAGGAGAGCTTCGCACCGCTCGGGCGCAGCACCATGCCCGCGGGCGCCGGACTGGTCGTGTCCAAGAAGGCCGTGCTGAAGCTCGGCAAGAAGTTCGCGACGCATCCGATCGGCACGGGGCCGTACGAGTTCACGAGCTGGACGCCGAAGCAGAAGATCGTGCTGAATCGCTTCGCCAAGTACGCGGGTGCCAACAAGGCGATTCGTGCGCGGCCCGGCCTTCGAGTCGATCAACGTGATCCCGATCGTCAACGACAGCGCCGCAGAGACGGCACTGCGCGCAGGCGACATCGACTTCACCGAGATCGCCACGGGCTCGGTCGACCGCCTCAAGGCGGACTCGCGCTTCCAGTCGGTCTCGCGCAACACGCTCGACTACCAGTTCCTGGCCATGAACGTGACGGACGAGCTGCTCAAGGATCCGAACCTCCGGCAGGCCATCCGCTCGGCGATCGACGTGCCGGGAATCATCGAGGCCGCCTACGACGGCAAGTGGACGCGCGCGAACGCCATCATCCCGAAGAACATGGGCCTCGGGTACTGGAAGGGCGCACCGGTCTACCAGCGCGACGTCGAGAAGGCCAAGGCCTTCCTTGCGAAGACGGGCAAGAGCAACATCACGCTGACGCTCGCCACCCAGGACGACGAGGCCGACAAGACCGTCGTCCAGGTGATCCAGGCGAACCTCAAGGACATCGGCATCACGACGGAGCTGAGGATCACCGACCCGGCGACCTTCAACGCCATCCCCGGGGCCGGCGGCGGCGGCAAGAACCGGCAGCTCGTGTACGGCGGCTACGTCACCGAGCCCGACCCGTCGTGGTCGACCGTCTGGTTCACCTGCGCCCAGAACGGCCTCTGGAACTGGGACAACTGGTGCGACAAGGCTGGCTTCGACCGCCTGCACTACGCGGCCATCAAGGAGACGAATCCGGCCAAGCGCCAGAAGATGTACGAGCAGCTGCAGAAGCTCTGGGATGCCGAGTCGAGCATGGTCTGGGTCGCCTATCCGACGCGCTTCTACGCCGGTCGCAAGGGCCTGACGCCGGCGCTCCGCCCGGACGGACACCTGATCCCCTACGCCTTCCGCGCGGCCTGATGCGCTAGGAGGTTCTAACTGAATGAGCGCGGCGTCTGGCATGTGTGCATCGTCCTTCGGTCTGGCGGCCGCGCGCTGCGCGTACGACCGCCAGACCTACGGCGACCCGGCTCCCGCTCGGACAGCTTGGCGGGTTGCCCCCGATGCTGGTCGGCGAGCGGCATCCGGGGCTTCGCGGGGGTGCAGCCCGGCTCTTGGGAAGGCGTCCCGCCTGCCCTGCGAGCCGGCCTGCACCCCCACTCGCTGCACACACCCCAGCCATCCACGCTCGTTCAGTTAGAACCTCTAGGTGCTCGCGTACATCCTCAAGCGCCTTGCCATGACGGCGCTGGTCGTGCTGGTCGTCATGACCTTCCTCGCGTCGCTCGTCCACCTGATCCCGGGCGACCCGGTCAAGACGATCCTCGGCCCGAGGGCCGATCCAGAGCTGTCCAAGATCGTGCGGCACGACATGCAGCTCGATCTCCCGGTGCCGCAGCAGGTCTGGAACTTCGTCACGGGCGCCGTCAGGGGTGATCTCGGGGTCGACTTCGTCAGCGACGAGGGCGTCACGCGGCTCGTCCTCAACGCGCTTCCGCACACGGTCGTGCTCGCAATCGCGAGCCTGTTCCTGGCCATGCTCATCGGCGTTCCGCTCGGCGTCTACGCGTCGACGCACCCGAACACCTGGACGGACCGCGTCACCAGCCTGCTGGCGGTGTGCTGCATCACGATCCCGCCCTACCTCGCAGGGCTCTTCTTCGTCCTGATCTTCGCAGTCCAGTTCCAGGTGCTGCCTGCCATCGGGACCGGCGACTTCTCGCACCCGATCGACTACGCCAAACACCTGATCCTGCCGGCGATCGCACTTGGGATCACCTGGGTCGGCTACTTCGCCCGGCTCGTGCGCGCGAGCATGCTCGAGGTCCTGAACACCAACTACATCCGCACGGCCCAGGCGTTCGGCGTGCACGAGCGTTCGATCTTCTACCGCTACGCGCTCAAGAACGCGATCATCCCGACGATCGCGGTGCTCGGGGTTGGCCTGGGCAACCTGATGGGCTATGCGATCTTCGTCGAGGTGATCTTCGCCCGACCGGGGCTCGGCACGCTGATCTACGACTCGATCGAGTCCCGCAACTACCCGATCGTTCGCGGCGGCGTGCTCGTCGTGGCGATCCTGTTCGTGCTCTGCAACCTGCTCGCCGACCTCACGTATCGCTTCCTCGACCCGCGCATCGGCGCGGAGCAGGGCCTCTGACCATGGCTGTCCCGGCCGAGGTCCCGCGGGCCGCACAGGTCGCACTCGGCGTCGGCAGCACCCGAGCCTCGCTCCTGCGGGAGGTCGTCCGCCGCCCGGCCGGCGCATTCGGGCTCAACGTGGTCGCGCTGCTGGTCCTCGCGGCGCTCATCCCGGGCGTGCTCGCGCCCTACGGGCCCGACGAGCAGGACATCCCGGCGCGCCTCCAGGGGCCCTCGCTCGACCATCTGCTGGGCACGGACGAGCTCGGTCGCGACCTGCTCTCGCGCGTGATCTACAGCTGCCGCATCGAACTGGGCGTCGCGATCCCGGCCGTGCTGGCGGCACTCGTCGCCGGGCTCGTGCTCGGCGTGCTCGCCGGCTACGTCGGCGGTTGGCTCGACAACGCGCTGATCGTGGTCATGGACTCGCTCCAGGCCTTCCCGGCCGTGATCCTCGCGCTCGTCCTGCTGTCCCTGCTGGGTTCCTCGCTGCTCAACGTGATCATCGTCATCGCCGTCGCGTTCACCCCCAACTACGCGCGCGTCAGCCGGGCGCTCGTACTGGCGCTCAAGCAGAACCAGTTCGTCGAGGCGGAGCGTTCGCTCGGAGCACGCCCCACACGCGTCCTGCTCGTCCACGTCGTGCCCAACATCCTCGCTCCGCTCTTCATCCTGCTCGCGATGGACATGCCGAGCGCGATCACGACGGAGGCGGGGCTCTCCTTCCTCGGAATCGGCGTGCAACCGCCCACGCCGTCATGGGGAGCCATGCTCGCCTCGGGCTTTGCCCGCGTGCAGGACTCGCCGTGGGGCGTGATCGCCCCGGGACTCGCGCTCATGCTCACCACCCTCGGCTTCACGCTGCTGGGCGAGACGCTGCGTGACGTTTTCGATCCTCGGCTCTCGGGCGTACGGAAATGGCGGCGGACGTAGGCGACGGGCTGCTCGAGGTCGACGACCTCGAGATCGGCTACCACGTGGGCAGCGGGGTGCTGCGTGCGCTGGCCGGCGTCAGCTTCTCCGTGCGCCGTGGCGAGATCGTCGGCATCGTGGGCGAATCCGGCTGCGGCAAGACGACGCTCGCATCCGCCCTGCTGCGGCTCCTGCCTCCGAACGGCGAGATCCGCGGTGGAAGCGTTCTCTTCCGCGACCGCGATCTGCGCGCATTGTCCGGTGAGGAGCTGCGCCAACTGCGCGGGCAGGAGATCGCGATGATCTTCCAGGATCCGCTGACCAGCCTCAATCCGACCTTCACGGTCGGCCGCCAGATGATCGACGTGCAGCGCGCGCACCTCAAGGCCGACCGGAGCACGCTGCGCAAGCGCGCGCTGGAGCTGCTCGAGCAGGTCGGCATCCCGGACGCCGCCGAGCGGCTGGACGACTACCCGCATCAGTTCTCGGGCGGCATGCGGCAGCGGATCATGATCGCCATGGCGCTGCTGCTCGGGCCGGCGCTGCTGATCGCGGACGAGCCGACGAGTGCGCTCGACGTCACGCTCGAGGCGCAGATCGTCGAGCTGCTGCGGCGGCTCCGCGACGACCTCGGCACGGCGATCCTGTTCGTCTCGCACGACCTCGGCGTGATCTCGCAGCTGTGCGACCGCGTCGTCGTCATGTACGCCGGCCGCGCCGTCGAGCAGGGGCCCGTCGATCAGATCTTCGGCGCGCCACGTCATCCCTACACGCAGGCGCTGCTCGCCGCGGTGCCATCTGCCCGCCACCGCGGCGAGCGACTCGCGACGATCCCCGGCCGCGTGCCGAGCCTCTCTGCGCTGCCGTCGGGCTGCGCGTTCCACCCACGCTGCCCGCACGCCCAGGACGTCTGCGTGCGCGATGCCCCGCGCGACCTCGCGCTGCCCGAGGGCAGCCGCGTGCAGTGCCACATCTACGACGAGTCGAGCCTCTACCCGCATGACACGGTCGCGAGCGGCGGGGTGGTCACGGCACGCGTCGTGGCCGAGCGCACCGTGGAGGCAGTCGGCGCGGAGACGAGCACGCCGGCAACGTCCGTCGGCGACGACGCGCTCGTGCGCGTCGAATCGCTGCGCACCTACTTCGACGACAGCGGCGGACTCTTCAGACGCGTCACCGGCGGCCGCCGCCCGCCTGTGCGCGCGGTCGACGACGTCGATCTCGACCTGCGCCGCGGGGAGGTCGTCGGCCTGGTCGGCGAGTCCGGCTCCGGCAAGACGACGCTCGGCAGAGCGATCCTCGGCCTCGCTCCGGTCACTGCCGGCCGCATCGTGTTCGACGGGCAGGACGTCGCAGCGCTGTCGCGCCGCCGCCTGCGCCGGCTTCGACGCCGAGCGCAGATGATCTTCCAGGATCCGTACTCGAGCCTCAGCCCGCGCCTGCGCGTCTCGTATCTTCTGACCGAGCCATACCAGATCAACCGCGTGCCACAGAGCGAGCAGCACTCCGTCGATGAATTGCTCGCCATGGTCGAGCTCTCTTCCGAGCAGTCGAGCAAGTACCCGCACGAGCTCTCGGGCGGCCAGGCGCGGCGGGTCGGCATCGCCCGCGCCCTCGCCCTCAACCCCGATTTCCTGATCGCGGATGAGCCGACGAGCGGTCTCGACGTGTCGGCCGCGGCGGCCATCCTCAACCTGATGAAGGACCTGGGACGCCGGCTCGGGCTGACCTACCTCGTGATCACCCACAACCTCAGCGTCGTCGGCTTCATCGCCGATCGCATCGCCGTCATGTACCTCGGCCAGATCGTCGAGATCGGCCCCGGCGAGCGCGTGCTCAGCGGCGCCGGCCCACCCCTACACCGTGGGCCTGCTCTCGGCGCTCTCGGAGCCCGACCCGAGCCGCACCGGGCCGCCGCCACCGCCTGCTGGTCCCCGGCGAGATCCCGAGCCCTCGCAATCCGCCGCCTGCGTGCCGCTTCCACACGCGCTGCCCGTTCGCGACCGACATCTGCCGCGAGCTGGCGCCCCCGCTCGAGCCGATCGAGGCCGGCCACGCGGTCGCCTGCCACCACTGGCAGCGCGTGCGCGAATCGGCGGCGGCCTCGACGGCCACCCTCGCCGTGGCGGGGCAGCGCGAGTAACCGCATGCGGATCCGCACCGATTTCGAGCGCCGCGTGCGCACGATTGCGAACACCTGGATCACGCTGGCCGACGGAACCCGTCTGGCCGCCCGCATCTGGCTGCCCGATGACGCGGAGACGGACCCGGTACCCGCGATCCTCGAGTACATCCCGTACCGCAAGGACGACGGCACGGCGACCCGCGACGCGATCATGCACCCGTGGTTCGCCGGCCACGGCTATGCGGCGGTGCGCGTCGACCAGCGCGGCTCGGGCGACTCCGGCGGGCTCCTGTTGGACGAGTACCTGCCGCAGGAGCAGGACGACGCGCTCGAGGTGCTCGAATGGCTCGCCGCGCAGCCGTGGTGCACGGGCCGCGTCGGCATCATCGGCAAGTCGTGGGGCGGCTTCAACGGCCTGCAGATCGCGGCGAGGCGCCCGCCCGCGCTGGGCGGAGTGATCTCGGTGTGCTCCACGGACGATCGCTATGCGACGGATGTGCACTACATGGGAGGCTGCCTGCTGGCGTCAGACATGCTCCCCTGGGCGTCGACGATGCTCGCCTTCAACGCGCGCCCGCCGGACCCCGCGTTCGTCGGCGAGCGATGGCGCGAGATGTGGCTGGAGCGGCTCGAGCACACACCGCCCTTCGCGCAGGCGTGGATCGCGCACCAGCGCCGCGACGCGTTCTGGAAGCACGGCTCGGTGTGCGAGGAATTCGACGCCATCCAGGTGCCGGTGTACATGGTGGGCGGCTGGCAGGACGCCTACACGGACGCCGTCTTCCGCTTTCTCGGCGGCTACGGTGGTCCCGCCAAGGGCCTCGTCGGGCCCTGGGGCCACCTCTATCCGCAATCGGGCGAGCCCGGCCCGGCGATCGGCTTCCTGCAGGAGTGCCTGCGCTTCTGGGATCACTGCCTGAAGGACGACGACAACCACGTGCTCGACGAGCCCGTTCTGCGCGCCTTCATGCAGGAATGGGTCGATCCGACCGCCGGGCACCACACGCTACGCCCGGGCCGTTGGGTGGCCGAGCCCGCCTGGCCGCCGGCCGGCGCGTCGCCGCAGCGTGCTGCATCTGCGCGCCGACGGGGTTCTCGGCGATGCGGCCGGTGACGAGGCCGAGCTGGCGATCACGGGCTCTCAGCTGACCGGCCTGCACTCGGGCCCATGGTGCGGCTGGGGTGCGCCTGGCGACGACCCCGGCGACCAGCGGGCCGAGGACGGTCGCTCCCTCTGCTTCACGTCCGAGCCGCTGGGCGAGCGGACGGAGATCCTCGGCTTTCCCGAGGCAGGGCTCACGCTGGCCTCCGATCGGCCGCTCGCCCTCTGTGCCGTCCGGCTCTGCGACGTCGCGCCATCGGGCTCGTCGCTGTTCGTGGCCCGTGGCCTCCTCAATCTCACCCATCGTGACTCACACGAATCGCCGGAGCCGCTCGAGCCGGGGCGCCGCTACGAGGTCGTCGTGCGCATGGGTGCGGTCGCACATGCCTTCGGGCCGGGTCATCGCATCCGCGTCGCCGTCTCGCCGACGTACTGGCCGTTCGCGTGGCCGAGCCCTGAGCCCGTGACGCTCACGCTCGTCGCCGGGTCCGCCAGCCGCCTGTCGCTGCCGGTGCGAGCACCGCGCGCCGAGGACGACGCCCTGCCGCCGTTCGATGACCCGGAGATCGCGCCCCCGCTCGCCACCGAACGTATCGGCGACGGCCTCGGCCAGGGCCGCCTGCTCACGCACGACCTCGCGACCGGACAGGCTCTGCTCACGGTACGCACCGAGCACAACGGCGCCTACCGGCTCGTCGAGGCCGACCTGGAGATCGAGGAGACGGCGGTCGACACGTACGGCATCGTCGAGGGCGATCCGCTCTCGGCGTCGGTGCATTGCGACTGGTCGATCGCGCTGGCGCGTGGCGCGTGGCGGACGCGCGTGGTGACGTCGAGCGCTCTCACGGCCGATGCCGCCTCATTCCTGCTGACCGACACGCTCGACGCCTACGAGGGCGAACAGCGCGTGTTCGCGAAACGCTGGTCGATCGCGATACCGCGCGACCTCGTTTGACGCTCGTCTCGACCCCCCGACCACACACGGGGCTCTTGACGAGTTGCATGGGAGCCGCTGAGGAGCTGCGATCGGTTATCCGAGCGGGTCTGCTAGCCCGGGAGCCGGCCGCCCCGCATCAGACATCATCAAAATACGGCGGAGACATGACGGCGTGCGGATGGTTGAAAGGTATTCGTTCCTGGTGGGCCGGGTGCGCAGAATCGAGGGCTCCGAACCATTGGCGCACATCTACGACCGAATGATTGCGATTGGTCGGGTGCCACTTCTCGTCGATGTGGTCGAAGCATCGCGTGCCGTTGGAACTCCGACCGAGCTCCTCGGTAACTTGCTCGTATGCGACCATGCAGTCGCTAAAGCTACGCTCGACCACAGATTGGATCGTGGCATCTTCGCCAACTTCCCAGCGCTGCACCTGGTAAATAGGCCCGTGGTCGATATCCTCGTCCATTTCGTGCACCGTCACGCCATGATGAGTTCTGAAACCCCGGCAGATGACGGGCTGTGACCAGATGCCCCACGCGCCTCCGTGTTCTGGCGGAGCCGGGTGAATGTTGATTGAGCCGAAGTGCGCCTTCTCGAGGTGGCGTCGCTTGAGAATGATTCCGTTGATGTAGGAAATGAGTAAGTTGTACCGCGTATCCTCGATCTGTTGGAGCACTGCCGCCTTCGTGGACATGTTGCCCATTTCCCAGAACAAGACAGTCGCGTTATCGAAATGCGTTTCTCCCACCCTCGTCACGCGGTCGATCGTGTCAGGGTCGGAGGTAAGAATCAGTACTTTGTAGTCGTGATTCTGCGTCATCTCGATTCCAGGCCCACCACCGGAGACTCACGTCATCGCCGGGGCCACTCGCACCCTCCGTGGCAATCCCGATCGAGTCGGCAGGCAGCGCTGGCCGTCCTCCTCCCTGGAGGCTTGTAGCATTGCACACAAGCCACTGTTCCGCAAGGCAGACGGTTAGCGAACCGAGATCAAAGACGACAAGAGCCTCGCACCACGCCGACCGGCTCGGCAGTGCCCTCGACGGGTCCGTGCCTTTTCAGAACCGTTTCAACGGTCGCATGGCGTTCGGAGGTTCTTGAAAACCGGCTCTTCTACAGGAGCATCCGCGGGACGGACTCGGTCCAGCGCCGCACGAAGACCGGCGAGTCGTTCTGCAGCACCTCGACCGTGACGGTGAGATGGAAGCGCTCGGCCGTGGCCTGGATCGTCAGATCCGACGTGGATGTCGTGGTGCCGGAAGGACGCACGATGCGTGCCCGGTGGCGCCCGAAGGCCGACGCGCGAGCGGGGTCGTCGCGATCCACGCGCATCGTGCCGGCGAATGAGCGCCGGACGAGCGTCGTCTCGTTCACCCGCACATCGGCCTCGATCGCGATCTCGACCTCGGCGCGGCCGCTGAGCATGTCACGCGAGACCCGCCACGTGGGTGGCTCCGTCGCGTCCGCATGACGCGCGACGACCACGGGCGACGGCCGGTAGGTCGGCGCCGTGGCGCTTGACGTCGGCGGGACGAGCGGGAGCACCACATGCGAAGGAGCCACGGTGCCACGCAAGACCTCGCTCCTCGCCGGCTCCGGCGTCGGCCACACGTTCGGCCAGTCGGCGTTGGCCACGCTGACGCGTACCCGGTGGCCGCGGCGGAAGACCCAGCCGGTCGTGTCGAGGTCGACGGCGAGCACGGCCCGTTCCCCCGGCTCGAGCGGCGTCGGCTCGCGCAGCGAGTCCCGTCGCGTGACGTTGAGCATGCCCTTCGCAACGAGGTGCGACGTTCCGTCCGGACGTACGTCGGCGAGGCTGACGCAGAAGCCGATCACGCGCGCCGAGGTCGTCACGTGCAACTCGGCGCGCGGCCGTCCGAGCACGTGCACATCCTCCTCGAGCGGCGGCGACGTGTACGTGAGCGAGAGCGCCTCGTCCGGCCGCTGGTCGCCGGGCAGGCCGAAGTGGATTCCGCCCGACCAGAGCCCGGCCGTCACGCCGACGGTGGGGTCATAGTGCAGCTCGTCGGCACCGTCGCCTCCGGGCTCGTCCGCGAGCGCACCGTCCGCGGCAAGGTGTAACACGCGCTCGGACGCGGCGGGCGCCGGCCATGCCGTCTCGGCGCGCCAGGTGCCGGCGGAGTCGAGGCGATCGACGACGGGCATCTCGCCCTCCTGCATGAACACCACGACGGGCGGCTCGTCCATCACGCCGTTCTGCTCGCCGCCGCACCAGTGGTCGAGCCAGCGCACCACCTCGTGCAGGTGATCGATGCGCGGACCGGGCACGGCCACGTCGGGCGGGCGGTGATCCCACGGCCCGACCAGCACCTTCTTCGGGCACCGCAGCCGTGAGTACAGCCGCAGCGGCGGGTTGGGGTAGCCGTCGCGCCAGCCGCCGATCAGGAACGCGGGGCAGCGCACGCTCTCGACCGCGCGCCCTACGGAGCCGTTGGCCCAGTAGTCGGAGTCCACCTGGTGGCGGAACCACTCGAGCAGGTAGGGCTCGTTTCCATCCAGGTGCTCCTGCCACACTTCCGCCCAGTCGTCCGACCAGTCCGGATACGGTGGCAGCGCATTCCAGGCAACCATCATGTTGCCGTACGAGGTGACGTCGTAGTACTTGCGCATCAGACCGCCGCGGAAATGGCAATCGTCCGTGTAACGGTCGTCTGTGAAGTACATCGGGATGATGCTCGTCAAATGCTCGGGCGCGTGGCTCGCGATCTGCAGACTCGTGAATCCACCGTACGAGATGCCCATCATGTTCACGTGCCCGGTGCACCATGGCCTCCCACCGAACCACTCGACCGCATCGACTCCGTCGAGCTGCTCCTGCAGCAGGTACTCGTCGCGCGTCGTGCCCGGCGAGGCGCCACTTCCGCGGATGTCGACGCGGGCGACCGCGTAGCCCTGCTGCGGGAGGTACTCGTAGAAGCGGTGCCCGGGAGCGACTTCGTCCTTGCGATACGGGATGTACTCCATCACGAGCGAGACCGGGTCGCCTGCCTCGAGCGCAGAGCTCGGGAAATAGACGTCGGCTGCCAGGCGCGTGCCGTCGCGCACGGGGATTCGCACGTTCTTGACGAGTGTCACGCCGGGCGCGACCTCGCCCGCGCTGCGGCCGCCGTCCTCGCCGAGGACGCTCGCTGCAGGCATTGTGGCCATTCCCCGCTCCTCTCGTTGCCGCGGCGTTCTCAGCCGCCGCGCTTGACGATCCAGCCCGCGTCCATCGGCAGCGCGAGGCCCGTGACGAGCCGCGCGCGGTCATTGACGAGCCACAGCACTCCTTCTGCGACCTCGCGGTAGTCCGGCTGACCCCCGCGCTCGAAGAGATTGTCGCGCCCCGAGGCAGCGTCGAATTCCTCATAAGTCGCCCCGGCGTGGCCCGCGACCTGGTCCCAGTACTTCTGCGCCTCGAGATTGCCTTTCGGCACACGCGACTTGTCCGACATCTGGGTGGGACACACGACATTGACATTGATCTCGTACGGGCCGAGTTCGAGTGCCAGTGATTTGCCGTAATGGATGACTCCCGCCTTGGCGGCGTTGTAGTGCGCGTAGCCATGCTCGACACGCAATCCGTTGCGCGAGGCCGTGAGCACGATCTTGCCGGCGCGGCGCTCCATCATGTGCGGGATCACCGCGCGCGTTGTCAGGAAGACGCTTTTCAGGCACACCTCGTGGACGAAATCCCAGTCGGCCTCCGTCAGCTCCCACGCCGGCGCGCTGGTCGCACCGCCCGCGTTGGCCACGAGGATGTCGATGCCTCCGAGCACTTCGATCGCCTCGCTCGCGATGCGCTCGCAGTCCTCGGCGCGCGTCACGTCGGCCTCGAGCGCGTGCGCCCGCACGCCGTACTCGCGCAGCTCGTCCACAGTGCGGTCGAGCTCCTCGCGACCTGCCATGGGGTAGGGGCTGCGCGTCGGCAGCGAACCCAGATCGGCGACCGCGCAATCGGCTCCCGCCCCGGCGAGCAGATGGGCGACGGCCCGGCCGAAGCCGCGGGCGGCACCCGTCACGAGCGCGCGCTTGCCCTCGAGCTCTCGCGGCTGTGGCTGTGCTTCCATATCAGCAGAGGTCACGCGGGATCGTCGCCTGCGAGGCGTCCGCGAAGACGCGCGTCTCCCCCTCGAACGCCTCGAGTCGGTTGGTGACGAGGAAATCCCCGGCAGTCGCGGTCATCGTGCTCTCGCTCTCGATGCGCGTGCGCCAGTCGTCCCGCCCGAGCCGGATCGACCAGGAACACGTGATCGACGCCGAGAGAGGGTCGCCGTCGACGATCGTGTAGCGATCCTCCGTCAGCTCCTCGAGTTCCTTCCCGTTCTCGGAGATGCGCACCGCCGGGCGATCCTGGAAGAAGCTCAGCTCGCTGCGCCCGGAGGCGACCTCCCGTCTGAGGATGCGCCCTTGCCGGAACCGGCCGGGCAGCTCGTCGAGTGGAAGTGCTGCGCCGCTCTCGGGCTCCGCGAACGAGGCCAGCGTCGCGTCCTCCGGGCGCGGCAGGCGCACGGGCAACTCGAGGCGGCTCTCGCCCGCGGTGTGCAGCGTCAGCGCGACCGCCTCGGGCGAGGGCCATGCCCACGGCCAGTACGTCGAGGCAACCGCAAGGCGCAGCCGATGGCCCGCGGGCACCGCCTGTCCCAGCACGTTCAGCTCGACCCGCGCGACGATGCGCTCGCCCGCGGGCACGGCCGTGGGGTGTTCATGCGAGTCTCGATGGGCGAGGTTGAGCACGCCGCGCGTGATCAGGTGCGACGTCCCGTCGGGCGCGACGTCGCAGAGTCGCACGGCGACGAGCGCGAGCGGCCTGTCCGCCGTCAGCTCGAGCACGGCGACCGGCCGACCGAGCAGCTCCAGCCGCTCGCTCAGCGGCTCCGAAGTGAGGCAGAGCGAACGGGCGTCCTCGTCGCGCTGGTCGGGCGGCTCGTCGGCCGGCCCGCCATATGGACACCACGTGCCGGCGTCGAGGCCGTGTCGCTCGAATCCGGGGCAGCTCAACTCGGCATCGACCTCGTCGGCGAGACCCAGGCCGCGAGCGCCGATCGCCAGCACCTGCACGTCGATCGCGGGAGACGGCCACTCCCGCTCCGCAACCCAGCGTCCTGGACGCTCGGGATGGCAGGGCGCGGGCGGAACGGGTTCCTGCATCCAGACGCGCAAGAGCGGCTCGTCCATGATTCCGGTCTCGCGTCCCTTGAGCCAGTGGTCGAACCAGCGCAGGCACTCTTGCAGGAAGCCGATCGCCGGCCCGGGAACCCCACGCTCGGGATAGTTGTGCGACCACGGCCCGATCAGGCCCTTGCGCGGCCCGCCGTACCCGGCGAGGAAGCGAGGGATCGCGTTGGTGTAGCCGTCGTTCCAGCCGCCGACCATGTAGACCGGACAGGTGAGCGCCGTGTAGTCCTCGCACACGGAGCCTTGCTTCCAGAACGCGTCGCGGCGCTGATGGGCGAGCCAGGCCTCGATGTAGCGCGGCGTCTCCCGCAGCCGCTCGAGCCACATCGCCCGCCATCTGTCGCCGACGATGCCGGGATCCGGCGGGCGGGCGTTGTAGGCGAGCATCGTCGACGCCCACGAGAGCATGTCCGCGCCCAGCACGCAGCCGCCGAGGTAGTGCACGTCGTCGGCGTAGCGATCGTCCGTCGAGCACAGGCTGATCACGCAGTCGAGTTGCGGCGGCCGCCTCGCGGCCACCTGAAGCCCGTTGAAGCCTCCCCACGAGATGCCGATCATGCCGACGCGGCCGGTGCACCAGGGCTGCTGCTCGAGCCAGATCAGGACGTCCTCGGCGTCGTCTTGCTCCTGAGGGAGGTACTCGTCGCGCAGGATGCCCTCGGAGTCCCCGCTGCCGCGGAGATCCACCCGGACGCAGGCATAGCCGTGCCCCGCGAGATAGCGATGGCGCGGATCGTCAGAGGGCAGCGTCGCATCGTCCTTGCGGTACGGGATGTACTCGAGGATGGCCGGGACCGGATCGCTCTCGGCAGCCTCGGGCAGCCAGAGGCGCGCCGACAGGTGCACGCCGTCGCGCATCGGGACCCAGACGTGACGCACGACGCGGACAGCTTGCGGCAACTCGTGGACACGCTGCATGCCGCGGCAATACTCGCAGGCGGCCGTTGCGCTTGCACGCCGTACGCAGAGGCGCGCCGACGCGCTGCGCGACGTGCGCGTCAGATCGCCAGCGCGGCCGCGTAACCGTCGCGGATCGCGTCCTCGACGAGTCGCGGCGCGCGCGCATCCCCGACCGCGCGAACCGGAATCGAGCGCGCGCGCAGCTCGCTCACGATGCCGTCCACCGGTGTGTGCGGCGAGGCATGGACGACTGCTCGACTCTCGAGCACCTGGCGCGAGCCGTCGTAGAGGCGCTCGAGGTGCACGGCGTCCTCCTCGATCGAGAGCAGGCGATGTCCCTCGACGAGCCGGACGCCGAGCTGTGCGAGCCGCCGCAGCGCCAGCG
Organism: uncultured Actinomycetes bacterium; assembly: GCA_963845865.1. Taxonomy (GTDB): domain Bacteria; phylum Actinomycetota; class Thermoleophilia; order Gaiellales; family JALYLC01; genus JALYLC01. The sequence continues at coordinate 166,453 of CAWJTT010000050.1, read as the reverse complement.
TGGCCACGGTGGACGACGCGAGAGCACCGAGCGCCACGGCGCCGAGCGCAACGAGCGTGACCTCGCGGCCACCGGATGCGAGCACCTCGGCTACCCCCGCCCCCTTCCGGTGGCCCTCGAAGTCGAGCACGACGACAGGGCCGTCCGCGAGCGCGGCGCCTGCGAGCGCGAGTGCGGCCGGCGTCGAGCCGGCGAGTTCGGTCGGCGTCGCCCCGGTCGCGACGACGACGGCCTCGGGTGAGCGCGCAAGGCAGTCGTCGGCGTCTGCCTCCGCCCCGAGCGAGAGCTCGACGCCGAGTCTGTCGAGCTCGCGCATCCGCCATTCGATCAACTCCGCGAAGGACGCCTGGAGCGGGAGGGCCGCGATCAGGCGCACCTGGCCACCCGCTTCGCACGCGCGCTCGAGCACCGTCACGCGGTGTCCGCGCTCCGCGGCCACCCGGGCGGCCTCGAGGCCGGCGAGCCCCGCCCCGACGACGAGCACGTCGCGCGCCCTCGCCACGACCGGGAGATCCCCGAGCGCCCGCTCCTGACCCGCAGCGGGATTCTGCACGCACGCGATCGGGAACTTGCGATAGCGGCGCGCGATGCAGAGGTTGTAGCCGATGCACACGCGGATCCGATCGCTCTGCCCGTCGCGCGCCCTCATCGGCACGAGCGGATCGGCGATCAGCGCGCGCGTCATCCCGACCAGGTCGCAGGCGCCCTCGGCGAGCGCGCGCTCGCCGATCTCGGGCCCGTTGATCCGCCCTTCCGCGATGACAGCGAGGCCGGGTGCAGCGCGCTTGGCGCGAGCCGCGAAGGGCACGCCGTGTCCGGGCTCGAGCTCCATGGGTGGCACGATCAGGAAGGGTTGCTCGTAGTTGCCATGACCGACGCCGACGTAGTCGATCTCGCAGCGAGCCGCGAGGTGCGCGACGGCCTCCTCGTAGCCCTCCATCGCCGCCGTGACGGTGATCCCGAGCAGGCGATCAGGGCCGACCTCGGCCCGCAACGCCAGCAGGATCTCGCGTGCGAGGCGGGCGCGTCGCTCGAGCGGGCCGCCATAATCATCCGTGCGGGGATTGCGCTGCGCCGAAAGGAACTGGTCGACCAGCGTGTCGTAGGCGAACATGCACTCGACGCCGTCGACGCCGGCAGCAAGCGCAGCGCGGGCTGCTGCGACATGGCCCTCGACGAGCGCGGCGATATCCTCGTCGTCCATCGCTCTCAGACCATCCGGCCCGCCCGGCGCCAGGCCCGCGCCTGGCGCCCAGCGTTCGGAGCCTCCTGCGAGCGGATCGGCGTTCGCTCCCAGGTGATAGAGCTGCGAGACGAACACCGTGCCGTGCTCGCGCACGGCGTCGACGACGCGACGCAGGGCGGCCACGAATCGCTCGTCGTCGTAGCGGTAGTTCTGCGGCGTCACTCCAGCGTTGGGCAGCACCGGCAGCGGCTCCATCACGATCAGCCCGGCGCCACCCGCAGCCCGCGCAGCGTAGTAGTCCCGCGCGCGCTCACCCGGAACGTGATCCTGCCCGAACGAGACCGTGTGCGCGGTGAAGACGATGCGGCTCGGCAGGCGCCTCCCGCGAAGTTCCAGCGGCGAGAGCAAGAGCGGGAAGGGCGTGTTCACGACGTTCGCGCACCTTTCTCCGGAGGCGGCCCGCGGATCATACGCTCACGTCGTTTCTCCCCGATCGCACGCGATCTGCCATCCTCGCCCGCGTGAAGCAGTCCGCCTGATTCCTCCGGCTTGACGCATGCCGATATCGGCATATGATGGCGCCCATGGCACGAGCAGCGACGACGTCGGACGTCTTCAACGCGATCGCCGAGCCGCAGCGCCGGGAGATCCTGGTGCTGCTGCGGGCGGGTGAGCGGCCGGTGACCGAGTTGGCCCAGGAGCTGGGGATGACCCAGCCGGGGGCGTCCAAGCACCTGCGGGTGCTCCGGGAGGTCGGGCTGGTGCGGGACCGCAAGGCAGGCAAGCAGCGCCTGTACGGCCTTGACGCCCGCGGGCTGCGACCGGTCCACGAGTGGACCGGCGGGTTCGAGCGGTTCTGGAACGAGAGCTTCGACCGGCTGGACGCGTACGTGCAGGACCTCAAGCAGGCAAGGCAGGAGGAGTGAGCCGATGGCAGCGACAGGACGAGGACGCGCCGGCGCAGTCAGCGACGGCCGACCGCGAGATCGTGATCTCCCGGGTCATCAGTGCCCCACGGGAGCTGGTGTTCGAGGCGTTCACCGAGGTCCGGCACCTGTCGCGATGGTGGGGACCGGAGGGGTTCACCACCACCACGCGGGCGTTCGAGTTCCGCGTCGGCGGGGAGTGGGACTTCGTGATGCACGGACCGGACGGGACGGACTACCAGGAGTGGATCTCCTGGACCGAGATCGCCCCGCCGGAGCGGATCGCGCTGCTGCACGGTGAGTCCCGCGGCGACCCGAACGCCTTCGAGTCGGTCCTCACGTTCGCGCCCGACGGCGCGGCGACCCGGATCGAGATGCGCACGGTGTTCCCCACCAAGGAGCTGCGCGACGAGGCGGTCGAGAAGTACCACGCGATCGAGGGCGGCCAGCAGACCCTGAGCAACCTGGCTGCCTACGTCACCGAGATCGTTCGGAAGGGAGTCGAGGACTGATGGCCGGGAAGGTGTTCTTCAGCGTGACGATGTCGCTGGACGGGTTCATCGCGCCCGAGGAGCGCATGGACGACCCGGATGTGCAGCGCTGGATGGCGCAGTGGATGGAGCTGCAGCAGTGGATATTCCCGCTGCGGTTCTTCCGGGAGAACCTGAAGCTCGGCGAGGGCGGCGAGGAAGGGCGCGACAACGACATCGCGCGGGAGACGTTCGAGCGCACCGGCGCGAGCGTGATGGGCAAGCGCATGTTCGACCTCGGCGAGCAGGCGTGGCCGGAGGAGGCGCCGTTCCACACGCCGGTCTTCGTCGTGACGCACGAGAAGCGTGACCCCTGGGAGCGGCCGGGCGGGACCACCTTCCACTTCGTCAACGACGGCATCGAGCCCGCGCTCGACCAGGCCCGCGAGGCCGCCGGCGACCGAGACGTCCGCATCGCGGGCGGCGGCGCAACGATCCTGGAGTACGTGAACGCCGGCCTGATCGACGAGTTCTCGATCGCGCTCTCACCCGTGCTGTTCGGCTCCGGAATCCGCCTGTTCGAGGGCGTGGACGCGGGCCGCGTGGCCCTGGAGCCGGTCCGCGCGGAGCCGACGCAGCGGGTGACCCACCTGACCTACGCAGTCCGGGAGCGGTAACTGTCTCGACCCAGCCGGGCGCGACGAAGGCGCTCGCCGAGATCGCTATTCCTCCCTCCGCGACTTCCTGCAGCGCCATGCGCCGGATGGGATGTCTAGCCGCCGGAACGCGTTACTCGAGTGCGACGTCCCATCACGATTGCGTCCCAGAGCTCGCCGTTCGCGCGACGGTAGTGCTTCAGCCGCCGCCCTTCCTCGACGAATCCGAACTTCCGGTAGAGGGCGATTGCCGACGCGTTCGAGGGGAAGACCTCCAGGCACAGCTTGTGGAGGCCGCGCGCGCGCGCCCAGCCGATCGCCGCCTGCACGAGCCCGGAGCCGACTCCGCGATCCCGCCAGGCGGGGGCTACGAGCATTCCGAGGTCGCCGAACCCGAAGCGGCTCTCCTCCACGTGGAGCATCCCGATGACCTGACCGCCTGCTTCGGCGACCATCGTCGCCTCGGCGGTGCGCGCGAAATGCGCGGCGCGCTCTTCCACATCGACCGGCGGCTCGGTCGCGATGCCGTTGCGCTCCTCGGCGACAGCGGCGAACAACCCCGCCACCGCACGCGCGTCCGCGGGCTCCGCCGGTCTGATCTGGAACGTCGCCATCGCGTCATCGTCGCAAACGACCAGCGCCGCATGGTGGGCTCGCGCGCATGCGCCCGAAGCGGTTGCCGAGCGTCCAGCCGGAGGGCCGGCACGCGAGCGAGAGAGCACCGAGCGCCCGCCATCCGGTCAGCCCGTCGCGTCGCTGCTGCGAGCCACCGGGGCACGCACCCGCCGTGTGGACGGGCCCTCGCCCCGACGCGGGTCGTGTGATCTGCGCAGTGGGGTGCTCGACGATCAGGCGGGCGCCCCGGCCGCGCGTGAGGAAGCTGATCGTCCAGCGCAGGAGCACGAGCAGCCTGTTCTGGAAGCCGATCAGGTAGAAGAGATGGACGAGCAGCCACATCATCCAGGCGACGAAGCCCGCGATGCGCACTCCCTTCACCTCGGCGACGGCCTTCGAGCGCCCGATCGTCGCGAGGTTGCCCTTGTCGACGTAGCGGAACGGCGCATGCCCTCGGTCCCGTAGTCGGTCGCGGATCGCGTGCGCGGCGTACCGGCCCTGCTGGATGGCGACCGGCGCGAGCCCGGGGAGCGGCATGATCGAGCCATCGACGGCCTGCACCCGGACCATGTCGCCGAGCGCCATGACCTCGGGGTGCCCGGACAGGCTTCAGGTCTGGTTGCACCGTGAGCCGTCCGGCCCGATCGACGTCGAGCCCGGCACCGGCCGCCGAGCCGCGCGGCCAGATCGGATGCCGTGACGCCCGCGGCCCAGATCGCCGTGCGCGCGGCGACGTGCTCGACGGCGCCGTCCTGGCCTCGGATCGCAACCGATCGGACCGAGATGTCGACGACCGTGTGGCCCGCCAGCGTCGTGACTCCGAGCTGCGCGAGCGCTTTGGCCGCCGTGTGCGAGAGCGACTCCGGAAAGCTCGTCAGGACGCGATCGGCGTGCTCGACGAGCAGGACGCGCGCGGCACGCGTGTCGGCAGCGCGGAAGTCGCGCCGAAGCGTGTCGCGGGCGAGCTCGGCGATCTGCCCGGCCATCTCGACTCCGGTCGGGCCGGCCCCCACGACGACGAACGTGAGCCATGCCTGCCGCCGCTCGGGGTCGCTCTCGACCTCGGCTGCTTCGAAGGCGCCGAGGACGCGAGCACGGATGTCGAGCGCGCCCGACAGCGACTTGAGCTGCGGTGCGTGGGCCTGCCATTCCTCGTGGCCGAAGTAGGAATAGTGAGACCCGCCTGCAACGATCAGCGTGTCGTAGCCGAGCGCGGCCCGCCGCCGGCCGGACGGGAGATTTGCGAGCACGACCTCCTGCCGATGGAGGTCGAAGCCGGTCACCTCCGCGAGGACGACGCGCGCGTTGGCCTGGCGCTTGAGGACTGCCCGCAACGGCGCGGCGATCTCGGCCGGAGAAAGCGCGCCCGTCGCGACCTGGTACACGAGTGGCTGGAAGAGCGAGTAGTTCTGCCTGTCGACGAGTGTCACCTCGACCGGCGCGCGGCGAAGCCCGCGCACGGCCTGCAGTCCACCGAATCCACCTCCCACGACGACCACCCGGTGCGCGGTCATGCCGCCACTGCCATTTCGTCGGTCACGACGAAGTCGCGCTCGCGGATGAGCACGAACGATGCGACCGCGGCCACGAGTGCCACGATCGCGCCGATCAGCAGGATCGTATTCAGCCCGTCCGTGAATGCCGAGCGTGCGGAAAGGGCGAGCGTCCCGCGCAGCGGCGCGGGCGTGGTCGCGATCGCCTGTGAGACCCCGCCGGTCGAGATCGCATGGGCGAGCGCGTGTGCGTGACCCGCCAGGGCCGTCCCGCCGAGACCGCTCACGACCGAGGAGCGGATCTGGGAGGCGAGGATCGTGCCGAGCGCTGCGATTCCGGTCGCTACCCCGACCTGCCGAAGCGTCAGGTTGATGCCGGAGGCCATGCCTGCCCGCGTGGGCTCGACGACGCCCACGGCCGTCGAGATCAAGGGCGTGTTGACGAGGCCTGCGCCGATGCCCCCGACGATCATCCCGGCGAGCAGGTGCGTCCAGCCAGAGCTCGGCGTCAGACCGCGCATTAGCAGCAGACCGGCACCGACCAGCACGAATCCCGGTGCGATCAGCAGCCGCCGGGGCACGCGGGACGTGAGCCGCCCGGCAATGCCGGCGGTGACGAAGATCGCGACAGTCATCGGAAGGAAGCGGACGCCGGTCGCGACGGCCGAGAGGCCGAGGATGTTCTGCATGTAGATCGCCAGGTAGGTGACCAGCGAGAAGATCGAGGCCGAGATCGCCCAGCCGGCAGCGAGCCCGCCGTCGAAGGTCGGCACGCGCAGCAGCGACAGGTCGAGCATCGGCTCGGATTGCAGACGCTCGGCGAGGAGGAAGCCGGCCAGCAACACGCCGCTCGCCGCGAGCGAGCCGACCACGACGGTCGAGCCCCATCCGGAGCTCTGGCTGCGGATCAGGCCGTAGACCAGCGCGGCGAGGCCGAGGCTGAAGGTGACGAATCCGACCCAGTCCGGGTGCCTCGGGTCCGGATCGCGCGACTCGTCGATGCGCAAGAGCGACATCACCAGCGCCGCGATCCCGATCGGCAGGTTGACGAAGAAGACCCAACGCCACGACAGGCCACTCGTGATCGCACCGCCGAGCACCGGTCCGACCGCGATGGCGATGCCCGTGATCGCGCCGAACAGGCCCAGCGCAACGCCGCGATCGCGGCCCTGGAACGCCTGGGCCAGCAGCGCCAGCGACGTGGAGAACATGATTGCGCCGCCGACCCCCTGGCCACCGCGCGAAAGTGTCAGGAAGAGCGTGTCCGTGGCCAGCCCGCAACAGAGTGATCCCACCGTGAAGATCACGATTCCGATTGCAAACAGGAGTCGTCTGCCGTAGAGATCAGCCAGCGAGCCGGCCATGAGCAGGAACGCCGCCAGTGTGAGCGCATACGCGCTGATCACCCACTGGAGATCCGAGAACGATGCTCCGAACTCACGCCCGATGTCCGGCAGCGCCACATTCACGATCGTGAGATCGAGTAGGAGCATGAACGAGCCCGTGCACACGGCGGCGAGTGTCCACCACCTGTGGCTGGTCGTGGCACGCGCCTGCTGCGCAATCAACGGATGTGCAATGTCAATACTGGTCATGTCAGATCCCCTTGGTCGGATGAGTGACTCGCTCTCATGACCCCGACCGACGCGCCTGCGTGACATCCGGGTTCGTCCGATTCGCACGATTCACGCTGGAACCGGGCGCAGAAACGTCGGGGCATCGCTTCGGCTTCTGACGGCACGACTGCGCTGTCACAGCGTGCCGGCCGAGCTCGTCCAGGCTGAGAACCCAGCTGTGAAAGGAGTTCCGATGCGTGTGTTCGTTGCAGGCGGGAGCGGTGCGATCGGTAGGCGCCTTCTGCCACAACTGGTGGAGCGCGGCCATGAGGTCGTCGCTACCACGCGGAATCAGGCCAAGGGCGCCAGCTTGCGAGCGCTCGGCGCCGAGCCCGTCGTCATGGACGGACTCGATGCCGGCTCGGTCGGCGAGGCGGTGGCGCGGGCCGCCCCGGAGGTGATCGTGCACCAGATGACTGCGCTCACGGGATCGGCAATCTGAAGCGCTTCGACGCGGAGTTCGCCCGCACGAACGAGCTTCGGACACGCGGTCTCGAGTATCTGATGACCGCCGCCGAGGCCGTCGGCGTCCGCCGTCTCGTCGCCCAGAGCTACACCGGCTGGCCGAACGCTCGCTCGGGCGCGCCCGTGAAGTCGGAGCATGATCCGCTCGAACCGAGCCCGCCCGCCGGCCAGCGGACGTCGCTCGAAGCGATCCGCTACCTCGAGCGGACAGTCGTCGATGCCGCGCCGCTCACCGGTCTGGCTCTCCGCTACGGCAGCCTGTATGGGCCCGGCACGTCGATGGCGCAGGAGTACGCCGAGCTGATCCGCAAGCGCAAGCTGCCGATCGTTGGCGGTGGCGCCGGCGTGTGGTCGTTCATCCACGTCGACGACGCGGCAACCGCGACCGTCGCAGCCGTGGAGCGCGGAGGCGAGCGGCGTCTACAACGTCGTCGACGACGACCCCGCGCCCGTCTCCGAATGGTTGCCGTACCTCGCCGAGCGCCTGGGCGCAAAGCCGCCGAGGCACGTCCCGGCGTGGCTGGCGCGCTTCGCGATCGGAGAGGTCGGGATCTCGATGATGACGCAGATCCGCGGCTCGTCGAACGCGAAGGCGAAGGCGGTGCTCGACTGGGAGCCGCGTTGGAAGAGCTGGCGCGAGGGCTTCCGGCTCGCGTTCGACGATTCGGCGGCCGCGGCGGCCAGTCACGCGAGCGCAGCTCGAACGGCGTCCTCCCCGGCTTGATCGGAGAGTTCCAGCCAGAGAGAGCGCCTTCTGCTGTCACAGCGGTTGGCGCTCTCTCGTCTTGGGAACAAAGGAAGCGACTCCGTCGAGGAGGTTGAGCATGGCCGAGACCTTCGAGGATCTGCGTCCGCTCCTGTTCTCGATCGCCTATCGGATGCTCGGGAGCGTCGCCGAGGCCGAGGACATCGTGCAGGACACGTTCCTCCGCTATCACCGCGCCCTGAGCGAGCAAGGCGCCGCGATCGAGTCGCCTAAGGCGTACCTCTCGGCCGTCACGACCCGTCTCGCGATCGATCACCTCAACTCCGCCCGCGTGCGCAAGGAGAGCTACATCGGCGAGTGGCTGCCGGAGCCGCTGCTGACCGACGAGACCGCACCCGACGCCGCGCGTTACGTGGAGGACGCCGACTCGCTCTCGATGGCCTTCCTCCTGCTGCTCGAGCGTCTCTCCCCCGTCGAGCGCGCCGTCTTCCTGCTGCATGACGTCTTCGATTACGGCTACGACGAGGTGGCCGGCATCGTCGGCAAGAACGAGGACAACTGCCGCCAGCTGGCCGTACGCGCCAGGCGCCACGTCGACGCGCACAAGCCGCGCTTCGAGGCATCGCAACGGAAGCGCGACGAGCTCGCCGCCAGGTTCTTCGCTGCCGTCGGGGAGGGTGACGTGGCCGGGCTGGTAGAGCTGCTGGCGGCCGACGTCGTCGTCTATGGCGATGGTGGAGGCACGAGCCCGTCCTGGCGGAATCCGATCTTCGGCCGAGACCGGGTGCTCCGGCTCCTGCTCGGCATCGGCCGCCACTCGCGCGAGCTCGGTGTCACCATGCGGCGCACGGAGGTCAACGGTCAGCCGGGGGCGATGGTGCTCGACCCGTCGGGCAGGTTGATGTACGTGATGACCGTCGACGTCGCCGACGACCTCGTCCAGACCGTGCGCTCGATCATCAACCCCGACAAACTGCGCCATCTCGGGCCGCTCGCCGACGTCCGCGGGCTCATGCACTCCCGCACCGAGCGGCATGACTGACTGTCATCCGGCAGCCTGATCAGCAAGCGCCGCAAGCGGCGAAGACCGGGCACGCCGAGGTGGCGGCGGACGCCGTCGATCGGGCCTGGCGCTGTCCTCAGGCGGTCGGGGCGTAGCGGTGGTGCAGCATGAGGTCGTTGCCGTCCGGGTCGTTGAAGAACGCCATGTGGCAGACCCCCGTGTCGAACGTCTCGCCGAGGAACGTCACGCCCTTGGCCTCGAGCTCGGCGCGGGCCGCCGCCACATCGTCGACATGCAGTGCCAGATGGCCGTTCTTCTGGGGTGCGAACGTTCCGCCGAGCTTGTCGGGCTCCCAGATGCTGCAGCACGTCTCCCCGACCCAGAACTCGAAGCGTCCGTGCTCGTCCGGGCGCAGCCCGAGTGTCTCGACGTAGAAGCCGCGGGTGCGCTCGGCATCGCGGGACGGGATTGCGACGAAGTCGAGTTTCGTGATCATGCCCAGAGGCTACCCGCGATGGGCCGCTGCGACGCCGGTTTGCCGCGATCGCCGGCGGCTGTGTCATTTCGCGCACGCGATGAGCAACCGGCTCAGCTCTGCAGGGCGGTTACTCGCGACCATGTGGTTCGTCGCAATTTCGCGATAGTTCCAGGCGCTCGAGGCACGAGCACGCCGCGCGGCCGCATCGAACGGGCCCGCTGCCGGCGCGTCGGGCGCATCCGCGACCGCGCGGATGTAGGTGCGTTCGAAGACGTAGTCCTCGAGCGGCTTTTCGAGCCGGACGGGTTCGCTGAAGCAGGCGCGCGGGTGAGCGACGCGGCGCGGTGTCATGAATGCCGCTTCGGCGTCGTCGTCGTAGCTCCGGGGCACGGGCGGGACGAGCCACTCGTCGGCGACGCCGATGCGGCCGCCGTCGGGCTGGCCCGCCAGCGATGCCAGCGACTCGCCGTCGCCCGGGACGAACGCGTCGAGGTACACGAGGTGACGGACGCGATCGGCGATGTGCAGCAGCGACCCCGTCACCACCACACCGCCGTAGGAATACCCGAGCAGCACGATGGCGTCGAGATCCTCGTAGAGGACCTGGTTGACGACATCGTGGATGTGCGTGCCGAGCGTGACCTGCGGGCTCGTCAGGTGCGCGCGCTCCCCGATGCCGGTGAGGCTGGGTGTGAAGACCTCGTGCCCTTCTTCCTGGAGCAAGCGCCGCACATGCCGGAAGCCGTGCGCGCCGGCCCAGGCCCCGTGGACGAGTACGAACGTCGCCATCGCGCAGTCCTTCGCCGCCTCCGGCGCGCCGCCTGCCCCACGCGAGAAGGCCGTGTGAGGTGAGCGAGGCCGCGCGGTCGCTGCGAGGCGCCGAAGCTACGCCACGGACGCGATCCAGAGCACGGCGCCGATCGTCGCCGCCAGCGCGACGGCAAGACCGACGAATGCGGCGATGCGCTCGTTGCTGTGTTTGTCGCGGGTCATGTACTCACCGTAGCTCGCGTGTCGCCGGATTCCTCCCGACGCCATTCGTCGTTCACCAGACTGTCACCCGTAGTACGCGATGTCTCGAGTGTCAGTTCACGCTGCGCAGCGCACGCAGCAGTGTCTGCACCTTCCCGCGCCGGACGGGCGCGAGGCCAAGTGGCATTCGCTCCAGGAGCCGTGCTATCTCGTCGACGTCGCGCGTCTCGCCCCTCGACCTCGAGCCGCCACTCGTCGTCGCCCACGGGGTAGGAGACACAGTCCCTGGCGACCTCCACCGTCTGCTCGGCCTTGACGTAGATGCGCGTGCTGCGCGCAGTGACGATTCGGCCGAGCTCCAGGAGCGGCTTCAACGTCAGCAGGCGAGCCGCGACGAACGCCACCGAGGCCTCGGGGTCGCCGTCGAACGGGCCCTCGATCTCGATGCTCCTGCGCAGGCCGCCGCTGCTCATGACGCGACGCTTCAGCGTCGCGAGCTCGCACGCCCCAGCGCTGCGCAGACGCAGCCGCGCGCGCTGACGGTCGAGTTGCATATCGGAAGTGTCGTAGTAGTGATCGACGAGGCGGTCGTGTCGCTCGTCGATCGCCTGCCAGGCGCCTATTCTGGCTGGCAGACGCAGTCGCGGGTGTGCGCGCCACTGGCGCTCGACCTCGAGGCCTGCGACTGTCGAATTCCGAGGTTGCACATTCGTCGTAGAAGTTGCCACGGCCTCACCCTAGTCCGCGACCTCCCTGTTGCGGGAGTTGGTTCACCACACGTTCACCATCGGGGTGGCGTAGTCTTGCCGCCCCCCAGCAAGGCGAGGAAACGTGAAAGAGGAACTGGAACGCGAACTGAAGCTCTCAGTCGCTCCCGGCTTCGTCCTGCCGCCGCTCGCCGTGGACGTCGAGCGAAGAGATCTGCGCGCCACCTACCACGACACGCCCGACCACCGCCTGGCGCGTCGCGGCGTGACACTCCGCCGGCGGTCCGAGGACGGCCGCGACTTCTGGCAGCTCAAGCTGCCGAGCAACGGCGACCGTCTCGAGATGGCATGGGACGCGGGCGGCTCCGAGATGCCGGACGAGCTCACACGGCTCCTGACCGCATACCTGCGCGGGAGCGCGCTGCAGCCGGTCGCAGAGCTCCATACGCTCCGCCGAGCCGTGCACGTGCGCGCGAAGGGCGACGAGGCCGAGGTCGTTCACGACAGCGTCCGGGTGCTGGAGGGCGACCGCGTCGTGCGGCAGTTCGACGAGGTCGAGATCGAGCAGAAGCGTGACGGCTCCGAACGCCTCATCGCGCGTCTCGACCGCCAACTCCGCGCCGCCGGCGCAAGGCCGAGCGACGGGCGCCCGAAAGTCTTCCAGGCGCTCGACCTGCCGGCACCCAGAAGCCCGGGAATCAGGCGCGGTGCGCCCGCGATCGAGCATCTCCGCCAGTACCTGCGGGAGCAGGTCGACTCCCTCGTGGAGAACGATCCGCGCACGCGCCGCGGCGAAAGCGAGGGGGTGCACGCGATGCGCGTCGCGACGCGCCGCATGCGCAGCGCGCTGAAGGAGGCAGGCAAGCTGCTCGATCCGACCTGGCTCGAGGAGACGCGCCGTGAACTCAAGTGGCTCGGAGACCTGCTGGGAGAGGTGCGCGACCCGGATGTCTTCGCCGCCTACGTCGAGCATGAGGTTGCGCTGCTCGGAGCGGGAGCCGAGCAGGGTGGGCGCGATCTCGTCGGTCTGATCGCCGAGCGTGCGCAACCCGCACGCGCGCGCCTTGCCGCCGCGCTCGACGCGTCGCGCTACGTTGCGCTGCTCGACCGCCTCGAGGCAACGAGGGAGAGCCTGCCGATCACGCCCGAGCGTGAGTCGCTTCGGCGCATGCTGCGGCGCGCCGCGCGGCGGACGCGCCGCAGGCTGCGCGGCGTGACCTCCTCGTCCAGTGACAGGCGGCTCCACGAGCTGCGGATCGCCTCGAAGCGCGCTCGCTACGCGGGAGAGCTTGCCGCCCAGGCCGAGGGTCGCGCCGCCCTCACGCTTGCAAAACGGGCGGAGGCCCTGCAGACCATCCTGGGCGAGCATCAGGACGCGGTCGTGGCCGAGGAGCACCTGCAGGCTCTTGCGATGGACGCCACGCCGGCCGCTGCGTTCGTGGCCGGTCGGCTGGCAGAGCGCCAGCGCGATCGCCGTGCGGCAGCACGCGAGGCACTCCCGGCGGCGGCGAAGCAGTTCGCCGCGGCAGCAGTCCGTCTCTGATGTAGCCGGCCACGGTCGCCGTCCGTTCACCGGATCCTCACCGGATGGCGACCCTCGCGCCTTTCGGATCCGTCTACGGTCAATGCGTCCTGGCGGGCAACCTCCTTCTCGCCGGGGCCACGAGCCTACGCCTTCGGGGGGAGGCGCGGGCGGGTGAACTGCCGGTGAGGGCCCGCCGCCACGGGCCCTCACCAGGCAGACCTCGTTTTGGGTCATGCGCGATCGGGTATCCACCCCGTCCACGGAGAGTGTCGAGGTCGCGCGGCGGGCCTCGTCGACCAGGAGGGGTGATTATCCGATGGATGCACGCCACGCGTTCGCCAGACAGTCGCCCGCACGACGACGGAAGGCAACCGTGACGGCGGCACTCACACTTTCGGCCGCGTCGATCGTCGGCGCGGGCGGGACGTCCATGGCCGATGTGCCTGGTCCGCTCAATTCACTCGCCACCGTCACGGCGCCGGTCGCGACCGCGACCCAGCCCGTCACACAAGCCGCCGCGACCACCACCAAGCCGGTCACGCAGGCGGTCGCGACCGCGACCCAGCCCGTCACACAAGCCGCCGCGACCACCACCAAGCCGGTCACGCAGGCGGTCGCGACCGCGACCAAGCCCGTCACGCAGGCGGTCGCGACCGCGACCAAGCCGGTCACGCAGGCGGTCGCGACGACGACCAAGCCCGTCACGCAGGCGGTCGCGACCGCGACCAAGCCCGTGACGCAGGCGGTCGCGACCGCGACCAAGCCAGTCACGCAGGCGGTCGCGACCACGACCAAGCCCGTGACGCAGGCGGTCGCGACGACGACGAAGCCAGTCACGCAGGCGGTCGCGACCGCGACCAAGCCCGTGACGCAGGCGGTCGCGACGACGACGAAGCCGGTCACGCAGGCGGTCGCGACGACCACCAAGCCGGTCACGCAGGCCGCTGCCACAGCGACCAAGCCGGTCACGCAAGCCGCCGCGACCGCCACCAAGCCGGTGACGCACGCCGCCCTCACGGCGACCAAGCCCGTCACCCACGCAACCGCAGCACCATCCACTCGCGTGGCTCAGACGAGCCGGGCTGCCGCGCACATCGCGGCGGCGGCGCCTGCGAAGGTGCGCAGGGCGAGGTACGTCCACGCGGCAGCCGGCGGCCGGGCGGTCGCAGTGTCGCGCGACCGTGCCGCACGCGCGGCCGGTCAGCGTGGCGAGGACCATCGCGCTCTCGCCGCTTGCCGGCGCGATCGCCGCATCGGTCGCTTCGTCGCCATCTCCGCAGGTCACCTCCGGCTCGCCATCGGGCGGCGGCTCGTCCTCGAACACGGCCCTCGGGCTGGCCGCGCTCGTCGCTGCGGCCGGAGCGGCAGTTCTTCGGGCCCGGCAGTTGGCCGCGGCCGCGGGCATCGCCGACATCGGCACGCTGACAGCGCTCGGGCACTCCGCGTCGATCTTCTGGGCGGGGTCGTGCGTTTCGCTCGGTACGGGTAACACCGCCACTGCGGCTACCGTGAACGCGTCCCTGGCGGCGGATCGGCTCTCGCCCGCGAGTGCGCTCGGGAGCCGCGCGCAGTTCGGCGTCAGGAGCGCGCTCGCGGGTGTGGGCGGTACGGCCGGCGGACGCGCTCCGCTGCCTGTGGCGACCATCCGCGACCCGGCCGGTGACGACCGCACTGGGCTCGCCGCCCTCCTCTTCGCCCTCTCGGCTATCATCGGCGCCGCGCTCGGCGCAGTCGGACCGCGCCGCCAGGGAGCATGAGAAACGTTGCTACGAGCCACCATCTTGCCGATTGCGATTGCCGCGGCGGTGACCGTGCCGTTGGGCGTCGCCGCACCGGCGCTCGGGAGCGGCATCGATCAGGCTCGCTCGGCCGTCGGCGATACGGCGCGTGTCAACCAGGCCGGGACTGTCGTCCACCTCGTCGGAGTGGTGCGCTGCGCGGGGTGCCGTGCATTCACACTGGGTGCGACCGTGAGTCAGCGCAGCAGCGGCGCAGTCGGCCAGGGCGGTGTTCGGTGTGTCTGCAACGGCACCGGTGAGCGCTGGCGCTTGACGGCGCGGTCGCGTGAGGCGACCGCGTTCAGGCCGGGAGCCGCGCGTGTCTGCGTGTGGGTGATCGCGCGCGGCCTGAGCGACAAGCCGATCGACGCACGGCAGTGGTGCGAGCGCATCTCCCTGACGCGGACTGAGGCATGACGCTCTTCTGGCTCTGGGTATCGGTGGGCTGCGCGCTCTCTGCACTCATCGGGTTCTCGACGGTGAGGCTCGGTGCCCGCAAGTTCGGGACGGACGCCTGGGGAGCGCCGGAGTCGGCGCGGGAGCGGTCCGCGTCGCCGGCCGAGCGCGCTCCCGAAGTGGTCGCCACCGCATCTCCGCTGGTCGAGCGCCCTGTGCGCCCCGCAGTGACTCGGGCGAGACCGGTCACCGCCAAGCAGACGACGGCCAAGCAGACGCCGCGCAAGCGGGCACAACCGAAACGGCGCGACCGAAGACGCCGAGCCGGTACCGGAGCCCACGGCTCCTCGACCGGACGCCGAGAAGCTCGCCCTCTGGGCCCGTCAGGTCAAGGCAGGGGAACGCAAGATGTCGGTCGCGACCGACGGCTGCCGCGTCACCTGGAATCGCACCTGCAAGCATGGCCACCCGAGCTGGCTGGTCCACCTCGGCTACCTGCGCCGCAACTACCTGCCGCGCAGCAATCCGCGCTGAGGACCGGTTTCGAGGGTCGCGCCCTAGTCGCCCGTGCCAGACACGGGTGCGCCCTCGTCGCCTCCGCCCCCGCCGCCGTCTCCGGAGCCGTTCCCCGAGCTCCCGCCGTCGCCCGAGTCCGATGAGGTGGCCACCGCGGGCGCAGGAGCCGTTGTAACCGGGACGCTGCTGGTCCCGGAATGCGAGTCGCCGGCCTCGTCGGAGCCGTGGTGACCGCCACTTGTGGACGTGCGGCTCTCGCTGCCGCTGCCGGACTCGCCGCGGACAGCTGCTCTCGTCGCTGCCCGAATCCCGCGCGCGAGCCCTTGCCGGAGGAGACGCTGTCGTCGTGCGACGACCCCTTGCCGCTTGCAGAGCCGCCGCGCGCTCGTGGCCCGAACCGTTGTCGTCTCGGCCCCCGTCACCGCTGCTGCCGCGGCCGACTGCCGCTCCGGTGTCATTCCGTCCGTGGGAGTGGCCGTTGTCATCCCCCGCGCCCGACCGCGAGCCGTGCGCCGCCACGGGCGTCGCGGCGGCTCCTCGCGTGGTCTGGCGGACGAACGACGCCGAACTGCTCGAGCGCAGCGCGGCCGCCGCGCCCCGGGTGCCGTCGTTCGTGATGACCGTCACGGGAATCGCAGCAGCCCCGCGCATGGTCTGCGCCTGACCGCCGTGCACCGCGCGGTGTGCGAAGTGCTCACGCACGATGGCCTGCTCCACCGCGCCGCCCGTCGCGACCGCCGCAGCGACGATCGCGGCCGTCTTGGTCAGGACGGGAGCTGTCGCCGCCTTCGCGGTCAGCGCGGCGAGGATCCCACCGCCGCCCGTCGCGAATCCCGGGATGACCGCCGAGAGCCGTTGCGCCACCGCAGGCCTGGCCGCCGCATCGGGCGGCCGGAGCGCGCGCCGGACCCCCCGGCAGACCGGGCAGCGCAGCAGATGCACCTTCGCGGCGCGGTCGAGCGAGCCCGCTTCCAGCGCCGCGCGCGTGCCGGCGCAGCTGATCGCCGGCTCGAGCCCGCCCACGGCGATCACGAGACTGCGGCGTGCGCGTGCCGCGAGCCCGTCGACGTCGCCGGCAGTCATGCCCAGAGCGAGTCCGGCCTCGCCGGCCCCGAAGCCGAGCCATTCGCGCAGGACGAACGCCTCGCGCTCCGGCACCGGCAGCGCCCCGAGGGTCTGCTGTGCGGTGCGCATCTCGTCGCGCAGCTCCGCCGACTGCTCCACGCCGCCTGCCGCAGGTGGATCGAAGCCGTCGTCCAGCGAGCGAACCGGGGGCCGCCGAGCGGTCTGGCGAAGCCGTCCCATGCACTCGTTGCGCGCGATCCGCAGCACCCAGGCACCCGACTCCAGTACGGCCGTCCCGCCCGCCAGCGCCCCGTGCACGGCGAGGAACGTCGCCTGGGTTGCGTCCTCCGCATCCTCACGGCGCCCGAGCAGGTGCCACGCGTACCGGAACACGGTCTCGCCGTGCCGCTTGTAGAGCGCCTCGGTGGCACGACCGGGGTCCCGCGGCAGAACAGCACTACGCCCCGCCCCCGCACGAACCGGGGACGGGGCGGCTACCTGGCTCGAAGCCGTTGCCACAATGACACCTTAGATCCGGTTTCAGAATGAGCGCGCCGTCTCGGGCGCGTGGATCGCCTGCGATCCGGCGATCGTGCGCTGCGCGCACTCGCCGCCGGAGCGGCGGCGACCCGCACCCCGTCCGCCTCAGCAGCGGGGTGGTGCTGAGGCGGATTGGGGGCGAGTGGGGTGCGGGGCTTCGCGCCCCACGTACCCCAGCCACACGCGCTCATTCTGAAAACCATCTCCTAGTCGTCGCCGCCGCCGGACCCGCTGTGGCCTCCGTGCCCGGAATCGTCGCCGCCGCTGTTGCCGGAGTTGTCGTCGTTGTTGCCGGCCTCGTCGTCGTTGTTCCCGCCCTCGAGCCGCACGAGCGTCGGGTTGCCGCCGGGCGTCGCCGAGGCGGTTCCCTTGGCCTCGACGTCGTCCCCGGGCTTCACTCCGGTGGCGCCGAAGCCCGCCGGGATCACGAACGTGACGACGCCGTGCTCACCGTCGATCGTGATCGAGCCGTCTGCACCGCCCATCGGGCCGGCCTCGGTCACGGCCATGACCGTGCCCTCCGCCTTGACGAAATCGCCGTGCTCGTGGTGGTTCCCGTTGTCGAGATGCAGCGACACGAGCGTCAGGACGATCGCGTTCGGGTTCGCGGGATCGGGCCCGAGGGCCACGCGAGCCTCGACCGGGGTTCCGACGGGGAGCGCCGGGATCGTCATGCTGCCCAGGCCGATGGGAAGGCCACTGGCGGGGAAGCCCGCGACATTCAGGAACAGCGTCGTGGCGGTCTGCGAGGCCACGGTCCCGTGGATCTCGGCCGACGCTGCCTGCTGGCCGTTGACCTCCTCATCCCCGTCGTCGTCGTCGAGCTCTGTCGGCGTCACCTGCACGGTTGCGGTGACCTGCTGCCCTGGGGCCGGTGGCGAGGGGCTGCTGACCGCGAGGACGGAGCCGTTGCCCTCGAGCGCGAACGTGTGCGCGTGACGGCGCATGACGATGCCGTGCAGCTTGGCCTTGTGTGCATGCCCGACGATCAGGACTCTCGACCCGACCAGCTTGACGACCGTGCCCATCGCGAGCTTGCCCGGCTTGGCGAACTTGACCCGCAGGAGGTTGCCGCTGCGCGTGGCGACCACGACGACGCCTGCCTTCGCGTCACGCTGCACGACGACGCCTCGCGTGCCGGAGGCTGTCGATGCAGCGCCGGCAAGCGCCGGCGCAACGAGAGCGCCGACTGCAACAGCGATCAGGATTCTCGAAAGGGCTCTCATGGGATGGTTCCTCTCCGTCAAAGGGGGCGGGATCGGAAAAACTGGGTGCTACGGGGAGATAGACGCCGAGAGCCGCGCCCCGGACCTCTGCATTTCTCCAACTTGTGTGATTTGAGTAATACTTCTGCCATGCCCCGCTTGACCTCGAAAGGCCAGGTGACGGTGCCTGTCGCCATCCGCTACGCGCTCGGCCTGGCCCCTGGCGACGATGTGGTGTTCGCGGTGGAGGATGGGCGCGGCGTGTTTCGCCGGGCCACGGCGCTGGACGATCTGCGAGCGGCGTTCCCCGCGTCGCCCCGCGCAGGCGCGCATCCCCTCGAGCGCCTTCTCGTGGCGGGCGACGAGGCGTTCGCCGACGAGCTGCGCGCCTGTCGGGCGCGCGGCGCGCGCCTGCGCCTGCCGGATGCCGTACTGCTCGACATCGCCGGCGCGCTCACGCGCCAGGGAGCGCCTGCGGACGCGGTCGCCCGAGCGCTTCGCGACGTCCTGGCCGATCGCGCTGTCCGTGTCGACCACCCGGCAGCGGTCCGGGCAGCGATCGACGAGCTCGCCGGCGGCGGAGATGCGCTGCGCGCGTACGCACTCGCGCGCGGCTGAGGTTCCGGCGTGCGCGCCATAGGACGCTTGCTCGCGCTCCTCGATTCCAACACGTTTGATCCTAACCAGATTGGGCGCACACAGCACCAAGCGACGTCCTCCAGAATCGTCTGGAAGCAAGAGCATATCCTTGTTGGATGTGATGCAAAATGCAGGCATCGGCAGACCCCGACCTTCGACCAGGTGCGCGTCCCGCCGGTCCGGCGGCATCTGGTGAGCATCCGGCATCGCTTCGGGGTCGAAGCGGTGAACGCGCGTGGTGCGGCGCGACTCGCGGGCTACGCTGGGCCCATGACGCCGTATTCGCACCTGGCTTCGATCCGTGAGTTGCGCGAGATCCGTCGTGAGCGCCCGCGCGTGAGCGGTGAGACGGAAGAGCAGTACTGCGAGCGGCTGGCTTCCGAATTGCGTCGGCGGCAGCGAGCAGGACGACGCCATGACCTGGTCGTCCGGGTGCTGCGACGCGAGCCGCGACGCTAGCGACTCGGCACTCGACCGTCCCGCGCTGAGAGATTCTCAGGCCGGGCCGAGCGCCTGGTGGAGTCGTGGGCTCGGCGGCGATCCCTCGTCCGCAGGTCCCTCCGTGCGCCGCAGCTCGTCGCCCACGAGCTCGTAATGACCGATCGACACGATCGGTGGCGAGTAGACGTGAACCGTCACGGCACCCGCCTCGTGGTCCATGCGGTGGATGCCGTCGGCACGGAACGCGAACGACTCGCCGGGGCCGTAGGAGCGGATGCGCCGGGGCCCGCCCACGGTGAGGGCCTCGTTCGCCGCGCGGCCCTCGATCACGAAGACGCCGACGCACGACCCGCCGTGATCGTGGAATCCGGTGTCCCGAGCCTCCCACCACGTGTTCAGCCACGCCTCGCTGTAGTCGTTGCGCCAGAGCAGCTCGAACGAGCCCGAGCCACCGCGGGCGAGCCCGCCCGTGTCGATGCGCGCGGCTGCCGCCCGTGCAAGCTCGGCGCATTCGTCCGGGTGAAGCGCACGGCCGGTGTCGGCGAGGTCCTCCCAGTTCGGCGCCATCGCGCGAGGATACCGACCGCGAGCGCGCCGGTATGCTCGGCTGCCTCGGGAGGAAGCGTCGTGGAAACGATCACCCTGGACTGCCGCAACGCCGATTCAGGCACATGAGAACGCTGCTGCTCCTGCGGCATGCGCCCACATCGGCGACGCGGGCGGCTGCGTTCCCGGCGGACGACGAGATCGATGAACGCGGCCGGCAGCAGGCAGCCGGTCTCGCCGCGGCGTTGCCGCGCCGCACAAAGGTGATCACGAGCCCGGCCCGCCGCTGTCGTCAGACCGCGGAAGCGGCGCGGCTCGAGGCGACCGTGGACGAGCGAATCGCCGAGTGCGACTTCGGCACCTGGGCCGGGCGCACGCTCGCCGACGTCAACGCGGACGACCCCCGTGCCGTGCAGTCCTGGATGCTCGACCCGGATTCGGCGCCGCATGGCGGCGAGAGCCTCGCGATGTTCTCGGCGCGCATCGCACGCTGGCTCGACGACCAGGCACACGAGGACGGTCGGCTCGCCGCCATCACCCACGGCGAGGTCGTCAAGGCGGCCGTGGTACACGCACTGGGCGCGCCGCTGCCCGCCTTCTGGCGCATCGACGCGACGCCGCTCTCGATCACCGAGCTGCATGCGCACGGCGGGCGCTGGACGATCGCGCACCTCAACTGCACGACCCGCTGAGGCGCTTCTGGGTCAGCCGCGCTCTGAACCGGACGTGGCGCGGGCGTAGCGACGACTCGCCTGCTCGTCGATCTCGATCACGACGGGCCCGTGCACGATCAACCCGTCGGCCGCGCGCTCCCGCAAGACGTCGCTGAGAAAGCCCTGCGCGAGCCACTCGCGGCCCGGCGCAACCGCGGCGCGGCCACGCAGGAGCACGAGATCGTCATCGAGCCGCTCGATCGCCTCGATCCATGGCAGGCGCACGAATTGGGTGGGGCCGACGGGCATGACGCGAGCCGCATCCTCGAACAGACGCCGGCCCTCGACCTCGTCGCGTACGGCGAGCTCGATGCTCACCTGCCGCACGCCGCGCGGAAGGACGCGGACGGCCGAGATCTGCGAGTTGTTGACGAAGATGACCTCTCCGGTCAGCGATCGCAGCTTCGTGGCGCGCAGCGAGGTCTCCTCGACGATGCCCGCGACTCCCGAGGGCTCGATCACGATCGAGTCCCCGATCGCGAACCAGCCCTCGAACTGCATGAAGATGCCACTCAGGATGTCGATGAGGAAGCGCTGCGCCGAGAAACCGATCAGCAGGACGAGCAGCGACGCTCCCGCGATCGCGCCGCTGCCGCGCACGCCCGACAGCTGCGTGATCGCGAAGAGGGTCGCGATCACGTACGCGACATACCGAACGCTCGTCTGCACCAGCGAGACGATCGTCTCGTGCCGCTTGAGCGAGATGATCACGCCCGTGCTTGCGCCCTCCGGATCGACGTGCTTGGCCTCGTACCGCCGCACGAAACGCTCGGCCATCCGCTTGGAGAGGCGCGAGACGATCCAGGCCAGCACGAAGGCGAGCGCCACGTACACGACATCGCGCCATGGCTCGGAGATGAACTCGAGGTCGACGATCCTCACGCCGCCAGGCTACCCGGCGGGCCAGCCGGCAGCCCTGGCGCACAGCCATGCCGGCGGTCAGACCGTATGGCGGCCGCCATAGCCGTAGCCGCCGAACGCGCCGATCTCGAAGCCGGCTCCTCAGCCCGATGCGCGGGCGAGCGTGCGATCGCTCCCGGCATGCTCGATCACGCGGCGGAACGCGCCGACATAGTCCGCCACCATGCGCGCGGGCGAGTAGCGCGACTCGGCCAGCGCACGGCAGTCGCGCGGATCGATCTCGTCGCAGCGCTCCACCCCTGCGACCATGGCCTCGACGCTCGCGGCGATCCACCCGGTGACCCCGTTGACGACGATCTCGGGAACGGAGCCGCGCGGGGTGGCGATCACGGGAACGCCGCAGGCCATGGCTTCGACCATCACGAGGCCGAACGGCTCGTCCCAGGCCAGCGGGTTGATCAGCGCCCGCGCGCCATGCAGCAGGTGAACTCGCTCGCGCAGATCCACCTCACCGACGTACGCGATGCCGTCGCCGAGGAGTGGCTCCACCTCCCTCTTGAAGTACGCCCGCTCCGCGGCCCCCTGCAGCTTTCCCGCCAGCAGCATCGGCATCCCGGCGGCGCGCGCGACTGCGATCGCGGTCACGGGCCCCTTGTCTGGCGACATGCGGCCGAGCCAGAAGAGATACTCGCCGCCGCTGCGCTCCCTGCAAGGGTGGTCGTCGAGCGAGATGGCGTTCGGGATCGAGGCCGCCCACGGCAGGTCGGGCGCGCTTGCCCGATGGTTCTCGGTCAGCGCCACGAGCGCGGCGCCGGGGGTGACCTCGCAGACGCTCCGGTAGAGCGCACCCGCCTCGCCGGCGAGCGTTCCGTGCACGGTGTTCAGGAACGGCGTCGGGCGTGAGGTTCGAGAGCGCAAGCCCGAGCGCGCCTGTGTGATCGCTGACGACATCGAAGCTGCCGGCATCGCGAATGCAGGTGAGCGCGTGCAGCAACTCCGGCTGCGTCATCCCGAGGTCGTCACTGCGCGCCGTCGCGAAGGTCGGCACGAGGCTCGCCCGCGTGTGCGACTCCCCCGCGGCGAACAGCGTGACGTCATGGCTCCGGCGCACGAGGCCGTCGACGAGCAGGCTGACCACCGCCTCGGTCCCGCCGTAGCGCCGGGGAGGGACGGCGAACCACGGGGGCGCGAGGATCGCTACCCGCAGACGCTCCGAACGGGCCTGACGCCTGCTGATTCCATGCGACCGCTTGCGTTCGCCGGTGAGCGCGCGCGCCACCGGCAGGTCGCTCTCTTGCACCTGCTGCATATCCAACCCTTCTGGGGCCTGGGGCGCGACCTGTCTCTGCACCCTACTCGCTCGGACCCGGTTTCAACAGAACCAAGCCCCATCCCGCCCGGACGCGGGTGCGCCGCCGGAGTTATCCGTCACTCGCGCCCGTCGCGGCGAGATGGGGCCACGGCTCTTATCCCCGAAGCGCTGCGGACGAATCCTCCACGGCGGCCACGATCTCGACGTGGCCCTCGCGGAGGTGCACGTCGAACCGCGAGCCGAACGCCGGAAGGCCGGCGAGCGTGAGGTGCCCGGCCCATTCGGGCAACCGCTCGGAGCGCACGGACAGCGCTCGCTCGACGGGATCGGGCTCGAGCCCGAGCAGGACGCGCAGAAGCAGGACGGGCGCTCCGGCGGCCCACGCCTGCGGGCGCGACGCGGTCGGATACGCCACGGGGAACGGCGTGTCGCGGCGCGGCAGCCCCGCGAAGACCTCGGGGAGGCCGCCGTCGAAGAAGCGCGCAGCCTCGAGCAGGCTGCGCACGATCCGCAGCGACGCCTCGCTCTGGCCGCGCAGTGAGAGACCGTGCGCGCACAGGGAGTTGTCGTGTGGCCAGACGGTGCCGTTGTGGTAGGCGAGCGGCCGGTAGGCCTCATCCTCGGACGACATGGTGCGCACGCCCCAGCCTGACCACAACGGCGGCGCGAGCAGCGTGCGGGCGACGTCGGCCACCCGGGCATCCGGCACGATCCCGCTCCAGAGCAGGTGCCCCATGTTCGAGCAGCGGCTGTCGACGGGCTGTTTGGCGTCGTCCAGCGCGAGCGCATAGAAGCCGCCGGGCTCCACCCAGAACGCGCGATCGAACCGCTCGCGCAGCTCGTCGGCCTCGCGCTCCAGGCGCTCCGCGAGCGCCTGGTCGCCGAGCACCGCTCGCGCGAGCTCGGCGCAACGGCGCTTCGCGTCGTAGACGTATCCCTGCACCTCGCTGGCCGCGATCGGCCCGTCGGCGATTCGGCCGTCGGCGAAGCGCTGCGAGTCGGGCGAGTCCTTCCAGGACTGGACCGCGAGGCCGTTCGGCGAGCGACGCAGGAACTCCACGAAGCCGTCGCCGTCGCGGTCGCCGGACTCGTCGATCCACCGCAGCGCCATGCGCATGGCAGGCTCGAGCTCGCGGACGAGCGCATCGTCAGCGGTCCAGCGCCACGTCTCCGAGAGCAGCACGAGGAACAGCGGCGTCGAGTCGACGCTGCCGTAGTAGCGCGGGAACCAGACCTCGGCAGCGCGTCCGCGGCGCAACTCGTGGATGATCTTGCCCGGCTCCGCATCGATGCTCGCGTCATCATGCTCCGCCTGCAGCTCGGCCAGTGCGCGCAGCGCGGTGTGCGCCAGCTCCGGCCCGAAGACGAGGGTCTGAAGGCATGTGATCACCGTGTCGCGCCCGAACACGGTCATGAACCACGGCATCCCCGCCGCGGGCAGCAGGCCGACGCCGTCGCTGCCCCGCATCCGGAGCGCCGCGAGGTCCGAGACGGAGCGCGCGTAGGACTGCGCAAGTTCCGGCCACGAAGCTCGAAGCTGCGGCACGTGAATGTTCCAGGCGCCGAGCGAGCGCTGGATGCGCGTGCGCTGCTCCCCGAAGTGACGGGCGCGGGGCGTGCGCCCGGGCCGGGCTCGACCGCTCTGGGCCCGGAACGTCAGCCGCACGTCCCACTCGGCATGCGGGCCGAGCTCCAGCGCGAACCAGAGAGCCGACCCTGCGACCAGCGCAGCCCGCGAGCTCCGTACCTCCGTGGAGAGCACGCCCCCGGGATCGCGCAGGTACGCGACGTGAGCCGTCTCCCCCGCGCTCAGTGCGACGGGCGGCGGCAGCGCCGCCGCGAGGCCGGGATCGCCGAGCGCGAAGTCGTGGTGCTTGATCGACAGGATGTCCGCGAAGTCGCTGGCGAGCTCGATTGCCAGCTCGACCGTCACCGCGTCGCCGGCGAGATTGGCGACGACGACGTGCTCCTGCAGATCGTCGGTCACGAAGCGCTCGTCGCGGATCAGCAGCTCATCCGCGCCCAGCCCCCCGGCGACCGGATTGCGCAGGAAGAAGGCCGCGGCGAAGTACTCGACCTTCCCGGCCGACAGCGGCATCGGCGGCTCTCCGTTGACCCTCAGGGCGAGCCGTGAGAGAAATCGCGTGTCATCCGCGTACAATCCGTGGGCGCCTTCGATGATCGCGCCGTCATCGGCGCAGATGCAAAAGGTCGACCCGTCGAGGATGGTGAGGGTCATAACGACCCAGGATGCCTGAAAGCGACCAAGGGGTTGAGGAGATGACCACCGGGGAAGAGCCTCCCAGGGCGGTCGAGGGGGAGAAGACACGGGCGGATAGGGCCGTGCACCGGTTGCGTGCGCGCTGGCTCGAGCCGTCGCCGCCGCTGGCAATCGACGACGAGCCCGCCTGGGCTCGCTCGCCGGACACGCCGGAGGATGAGACCGGAGGCGAGGCACTCGCCGAGCGCCGGCCGCGCAGCGCGTCGCCCACTGACGCGCGAGGTTTCGTCGCCCGGCGAAGACGGGCACATGCGCGCAATGCTGGTCCGAGCCCTCACGACGCTCATCGGGCTTGCGTGCGCGGCAACGCTCCTCCTGCTCGTCCCCGATACCGGGTCGGCCGATGGCGGCGGCCTCTGGAAGCGCGCGGCGCTGCTGGCCGCCGCGGGTTTCGTCGCGGGCTTCTTCTACCAGCTCGGCGGTGTTCGCCGACCGGGTGTTCGCGTCAACGTACCGGTGCTCGTCGCCGGGGTCCTGCCATGGACGCTGCTCGCCATCGCGATCTGTGCGCAGCGGGCGGGCACGCCGGCCTTCCTGACCGACCTCGTCCGCGACGTCCTGCCAGGCAGCGCGCTCAGGCGCTGGTCGCTGTCGTTCCCGATCCTCGCGTTCACGAGCGGCCTGCTGCTGGCGTTCGCGCTCGTCGAGCCGCGCGTCGCCGAGCCCACCGTGGTGCGCGAAGAGATCGCCGCAGAAGCGGAGGTCGAGCACGCCGACGAGCCGCTCGCCCTCGCCGGCCCGCCGGCCGGCTGAGTACCCGCGGAGCGAACCGCTCTTGCGGGTTCAGGGTCGGTCTGCGGCTGCCTGCGCGTGCTCCGCCAGCACCTCTTCGGCCACGGCAAGCACGCGCCGGCGCGAGCTCCGCGCCGTCCGCCGCAGCTCGCTGAAGGCCGATGCGCCGTCGATGCCGTCGCGCCCCATCAACAGCCCGATCGCCCGCTCGATCGTGACGCGGCTGTCGAGGGCCATCTGGAGCTGGCCGACGATCTGGTCGTGCCGCTGGGTGAGCAGCGATTCGGCGAGGCGCGCCTCGAGCAGGCTGTTGTAGGCCTCCAGCGCCGCGATCTCGCTCGCGTCCCAGGCGCGCGGGCGCTCGCAGTAGAGGTTGAGCGTGCCGACGGGCGCTCCCAGGCGCGTCGGCAGCCCGAGCACCGCTCGCACCGGCTGGTCGGCGAGCGCGGCGCGGAGCTCCGGCCAGCGCTCTTCCGTGGCGAGGTCGTCCGTCTTCACGCACGTGTCGCAGACGAACGCGTCGACGCACGGCCCCTCACCCGCCCGCTCGTGCGCGATCTCCAGCCGGCGGGCCACCTCGTCGCTCGACGCGACGTAGCGGAGCGAGTGGCCGTCCTCGGCGATCAGCATGAGACCGACGCCCGAGCCGGCGAAGACGGCCGCGGCGGCGTGTACGACACGCGCGATCCCGCCCTGGACGTCGAGACCGTCGCCATCTGGCAGGTCGAGGTCGGCGAGACTCCGCGCGAGCGCCTCGGAGTCGACATGCGCTGTCGCCTGGCTCACGGACGAGATGGTACGTTGCGCGCAGCGTGCTCGCATGCGCGCAGTCCGACCGACGTGGCCGTGACCCCCGCCGCACCCGGTTCCTCCAGCGAAGGAGCTCTGCGGTGGCACCACGCGATGAAGACCTGGTGGTCTGCGACGGGGACTGGGACATCTCGCGTGCCGACGAGCTCGCGAGCCGCCTGACCCGGGGGCTGGCACGCGGCGCCCCGATCCTGCTCCTCGACCTCCGCCAGGCGACGTTCGTCGATGCCAGCACGGTCGGGGCGATCTGTGCGTTCTCCCGGGAGGTCTCGCAGATGGGAGTCCGCCTCGCTGTCGTCTGCGGGCCGGGTTTCGTGCGACGAGTCCTCGATCTCACTCACCTCGGCGACGTCGTGCCCGTCGCAGCCACCGTCGAGGAGGCGACGCGTGCCGCGGCGTCGCGCGAGAGCGAGGTTTCGCGCACCTGAGAGCGCGGGACCACTCGTAGAACGCATGGCCCGAGCGGGAGGCCGCCCCGACAAAGGAGGAGATCATGCGCAATACCTGGAAGGGCATGCTGATGGGAGCCGTGGCCGGCGCCGCCGTCGGGCTCGCTCTCGAATCGATCGACCGCGCAGCTCGCGGCGCCAGCACCGCCGTGCACGCGACCCCCGACGTCGCGGCGCGAGCAGGCGGCCACGCCAGACGCCGCGTCGTCACGCTCGCACACGACGGCGCCGAATTCGCTGCGCGCGCCGCACAGCGCGCGGCCGACCGGATCGCCGAGGGGAACGGCGTCCACACCAGCGTCTGAGACGAGACGTTTCGGGGCATTCGCGGCGGGCATACGACGGCACACGTAGATCCCCCAATTGAAGGAGTGCCGGCATGGGTCTGACCGACGAGGCCAAGGGCAAGGCCAAGGAGTTCGAGGGCAAGGCCACGGGCGACGACAAGCGCGAGGCAGAGGGCAAGCTCGAGCAGGCGAAGGGCGAGGTCAAGGACGCCGCCAAGCACGTGGGAGACGCGGCCGGCAACCTCGCAGACAAGGCCCGGGACGAGGCCGAGGCCCGGCGCGGCGACCAAGCCGCCGCCGAGGATCGTCGCTGACGACTGCCCAGCGCTCTAGGATGCTGCGGGGCGGCGCGAGCGCGCCGCCCCGCAGGCCGCAGTACGTCGATCCGTGGCACGCGGGTTTGAGGTCACGCGGACCGGGAGATAGCTTTCGTGAGCAATGCGGCCGAGCCCACACCACACCCCGCATCGGGGCGCTGAGCGATGACGGGCGCCGGGCGCATCGAAGCCACGGCGGTCGATGATGGCTGTCCCGTGATCGTGCTTTCGGGGGAGCACGACCTCTCCACCGCCCCCGAGTTGCGGGCGCGGCTACACGAGGTCGCGGGAGCCGATGCGGTGATCGTCGACCTCGACCGGACGACGTTCGTCGACTCCTCGATCCTGGGCGTGCTCGTGGGCGGGCTGCGGCGCGCACGCGAGAGCGACGTGCCGTTCGGCCTCGTGCTCGGCGATGACGCACATCCTGCCATCCGCCGGATCTTCGAGCTGACCGGGCTGCACGACGTCTTCCCGATCTACGCGACGCGTGCGGACGCGCTGACCGGGCTGAGCGCTCAGGGCAGGGCGTCGTGACGACGTCGGCGGCCGACGTCACGCTCGTCGTGCCTGCCGTCCCCGACAGCATCGCCGTGATACGCCAGACCGTCTCCGGCATCTGCGAGGCGCTGGGCGCCGACGCCCGCACCGTGGGCGACATCAAGCTCGCCGCGACCGAGGCCTGCACCAATGTGGTGCTCCACGCCTACGCGGGCGGCGACGCGGGCACGATCGAGGTCGACGCCTACGCCACGGAAGCCGAGTTGCGCCTGCTCGTGCGCGACCGCGGAGCCGGCATGACACCGGCTCCCATGGCCGAGGGCCTCGGGCTCGGGTTGCCGCTCATCGCTGCGCTGACGAGCACGCTCACGATCGTCGAGCCCGACGACGGCGGCACCGAGATCGGCATGACCTTCGAGCTGCACGAGAAGCCCTCCGATCGTGATTGACGACGACTACCGCGCAGCGATCGCCTGCGGGCCATTGCTGCCGCGCGTGCTCGACCGCCTGCTTGGCGCGCTCGCTGCTCGTGCCGACCTCTCGGTCGACCGCCTCAGCGATCTCTCCCTGGTGGGCGACGCCGTCAGCGCCGTCGCCGCGGAGTCGGTAGCCAACGGGCGGCTTTGCGTGACTGCGAGGCCCGGGCAGGGCGCGCTCGCCCTGACCTTCGGCCCGTTCGTGCCCGGGGGCGCGGAGCGCATACGGCGGGCCGGCGACCTGCCGGGGGGCGGCGACCTGTTCTCGACGGTCGCGAGAGAAGTCGCGGTCGAAGCCGACGGCAACACGGAGCTGCTCACCCTGCGCATCGGTCGTTAGGTTCGAACCGAGTGAGCGCGGCGCTCACTCAGTTGGAACCGCGAGCTCCCGGCTCCCCTGGCTCCTCCACCTCGCCGACCGACGCTCGCAGCTGCGCCAGCGCGCGGCGCAGCAGGCGCGAGACGTGCATCTGCGAGATGCCGATGCGGGCCGCGATCTGCGACTGCGTCAGGCCTTCCTCGAAGCGCATCGACACGATCTGGCGCTCACGCTCGGCGAGGCTCTCCAGGCCGCCCGCCAGCAGCATGCTCGCGTCGACCTGCTCGAACCCGCGCTCCTCGGTCGGCACATCGAAGCCGGAGGCCGTGCGATCGTCCTCGCCGCTCGGCAACGTGAGCGCCGATCGCGCGTTCTCGCTGTGGATGGCATCGAGCACGGCATCGGGCGAGACGTCGAGGAATTGCGCGAGCTCGGCGGTCGTCGGCGCCTCGCCGTGCTCGGCGCTCCACTGGTCGATCGTGGCGTTGACGCGCACGCGGAGCTCCTGCACGGAGCGCGGCACGTGCACCGCCCAGGCGCGATCCCGGTAGTAGCGGCGGATCTCCCCCACGATCGTGGGTGTCGCATAGGTCGGAAACTGGACACCGCGCTCGGGGTCGTAGCGCTCGATCGCCTTCAACAGGCCGATCCATGCAACCTGGACGAGGTCGTCGAATGGCTCGCCCCAGTTGACGTAGCGCGCGGCGAGTGCACGAACCAGTCCGCGGTAGCGGTGCACGAGTTGCTCGCGAGCGCCATCGTCACCCCGACGCTGCCAACGCTCGATCAGGATCGCGTCGGATTGGTCGTTCAGCGACACGGTCCGTGGGCAGCAGTCAGGTGCATTCGCGGTCACAATAGATGGCACGCGCAACGGCGGCAGGGAAATGCGCGGTCCTCATACGTGCCCGCTGTCGAGCGAGTCGAAACGCGCTCTTCGGCCGGCCAGGAGCACCTGGCCGCGCGGCGAGGCTAGAGGTTCACCCAGGCCGCGTTGCGCTTGCTCGAGCGGACGCACGCCTCGACGAAGCCGACGCCCTTCACGCCGTCCTCGACGGTCGGGAAGATCACATCGGGGCCCGGCGCCTTGCCCTCCCGCGCCGCGAGGATGGCGGCGGCGGCCTCCTTGTAGATGTTGGCGAAGCCCTCGAGATACCCCTCGGGATGCCCGGCCGGCACGCGGGTCACGCGTGCTGCGGCCGCGCCGGAGCCGGCACCGCCGCGCGTGATCAGCCGCTTCTGCTCGCCAAGCGGCCCGAACCAGAGCGCGTTCGGATGCTCCTGCGCCCACTCGATGCCGGCCCTGGTGCCGTGCACGCGCAACACGAGCCGGTTCTCGTTGCCGGGTGCGACCTGACTCGCCCACAGCATGCCGCGCGCCCCGTTCGCGTAGCGCAGCATCACGTGCACGTTGTCGTCGAGCGCTCGGCCCGCCACGAAGCTCGACAGGTCGGCCGAGATCGCCTCGGGCTCGATGCCCGAGACGAAGCAGGCGAGGTTGTAGGCATGCGTGCCGATGTCGCCGACCGCTCCACCGGCACCCGACCGTGCCGGATCGGTGCGCCAGGCAGCCTGCTTCTGGCCCGTCGACTCGACGTCCGTCGTCAGCCAGTCCTGCACGTACTCGGCGTGTACGAGGCGGATCTCGCCGAGCTCACCCCCTGCGACCATCTCGCGGGCCTGCCTGACCATCGGATAGCCGGTGTAGTTGTGTGTGAGCGCGAAGACCTTGCCCGACTTCCGTACCAACTCCGCGAGCTTCTTCGCATCACGCAGATTCGCCGTCAGGGGCTTGTCGCAGATCACGTGCATGCCGCGCTGCAGGAATGCCCTGGCCACCGGGAAATGCATGTGATTCGGGGTCACGATGGCGACGACCTCGATGCCGTCCTTGAGCCTGGCCTCACGGCGGGCCATCTCCTCGAAGCTTCCGTACGCACGGTCCTCGCGCAGGCCGAGCTCGAGTCCTGACGCCCTGGCACGCTCCGGCTCCGCGGACAGCGCGCCCGCGACGAGCTCGTACTGGTCGTCGAGCCGCGACGCGATCCGGTGCACCGCGCCGATGAAGGCGCCCTGGCCACCGCCGACCATGCCGAGGCGGATGCGCTCCGTGAAGTTCTCGCTGCGTCCCGTGATCGACATCTAGCTCAGCCCCAGCGCCTTCTTGTTGGCCCTCGCGTCCGTCGCGCCGCCGGCGAAGTCGTCGAACGCGTGCTCGGTGACGCGGATGATGTGGCTCTCGATGAAGGGCGCGCCCTCCGCAGCGCCCTGCTCGGGATGCTTGAGCGCGCATTCCCACTCGAGCACCGGCCAGCGGTCGTAGTCGTACTGGGCGAGCTTCGAGAAGATCGCGCTGAAGTCGACGTGCCCGTCGCCCAGCGAGCGGAAGCGGCCCGCGCGATTCACCCAGCCCTGGAAGCCGGAATAGACGCCCTGACGGCCTGTCGGGTTGAACTCGGCGTCCTTGACGTGGAAGGCGAAGATCCGCTCGTGATAGATGTCGATGAACTCGACGTAGTCGAGCTGCTGGAGCACGAAATGCGAGGGGTCGTAGTTGATGCCGCAGCGCCGATGGCCGCCGACGCGGTCGAGGAACATCTCGAAGGTCGCGCCGTCGATGAGGTCCTCGCCGGGATGCAGCTCGAACGCGACATCGACGCCCGCCTCGTCGTAGGCGTCGAAGATCGGCTTCCAGCGCCTGGCCAGCTCGTCGAAGGCGGCCTCGATCAGGCCAGGCGAGCGCGGCGGCCACGGGTAGAGGTAGGGCCACGCCAGCGCGCCCGAGAATGTCACGCTGGCCTCGAGGCCGAGATTCCTCGACGCCTTGGCGGCCGCGAGCACTTGCTTGACCGCCCAGCGCTGCCGCGCCTTCGGATTGCCGCGCACCTGCGGAGCCGCGAAGCCGTCGAATCCGGCGTCGTATGCGGGATGCACGGCCACGAGCTGGCCCTGCAGGTGCGTCGAGAGCTCCGTGATCTCGACGCCCGCCTCACGGCAGACGCCGGCGATCTCGTCGCAGTAGGCCTTCGAGCGCGCCGCCTTGTCGAGGTCGATGAGCCTTGCATCCCAGGTCGGGATCTGGATGCCCTTGTACCCGAGCGAGGCGGCCCAGCCGGCGATCGCCGGGAGAGAATCGAACGGCGCCGTGTCGCCGGCGAACTGGGCAAGGAAGATCGCGGGGCCCTTCATCGTCTTCATACGGTCGTGCCTCCCTTGTCAGAACCTCCGCCGGCGCGGAGCGGTCTCGCGAGCTGTGATCAAAGCAGACAGTCGGGGACTGCGGCACGCCGTTGCTTGTCTTGGAACTGGTTTCAAGAGTCCCGTGAGTGGTCGGAGGGCTCGAAGCGAGCGGGAGCGGATCCCGGCTCGAAGATCCGGTTGAACCCTTTCGAGAGCCGGGATCCGTTCCCGCGAAGCCCCCGGGATCGCTCGGCTCCATGAGCGAGCCCGGGGTCGCCGCAGGTCTGCCGGTCGCGCGCCCACCCGCAGCCGTTGCATCAACATCAGCGCGCGACCGGCAGACCGCAGGCGATTCGAGACCTCCGAACGCCACGCGACTCTTGAAACCAGTTCTTATTGCCTATCGATCTAGTTGCCGACTGCGGCACCGCTTGGGCCGGAGGCGCACAATCCCGGGCGTATGCGCATCTCCGCGAAGGTCGACTACGCGCTGCGAGCCTGCACCGAGCTCGCGGTCGCGGGCGACGGGCCGACCAAGGGCGACCGCATCGCAGCTGCCCAGGCCATTCCGATCAAGTTCCTCGAGAACATCCTCTCGGAGCTCCGCAACGCCGGCATCGTGGCCACGCAGCGCGGTGTGGAAGGCGGCTACTGGCTGGCGCGCCCGGCCGAGCAGATCACGATCGCCGAGGTCATGCGCGCGCTGGAGGGCCCGCTCGCCAACGTCCGCGGCCACCGGCCCGAGACGCTGGCCTACGAGGGTTCCGCGCGCGCGCTCGTCGAGCTCTGGATCGCCGTGCGGGCGAGCCTCCGCACCGTGCTCGAGACGACCACCGTCGCCGATCTCGCTCGAGGTGAGCTGCCGGAGCAGGTCAAGGCGCTCACGGCTGACCCCGAGGCATGGAGCTCGCACTGAGACATGGCGGGTGGGCAAGCGTGAATGGGATCCTGTGAGGCCATGCGGCTCGAGCTGATGATCGAGGGCCAGGAGGACGTGACGTGGCCGCAGTGGGTCGCGCTGGCACAGGCCTGCGAGCGGCACGCCGTGAGGACGCTCTTCCGCTCGGACCACTACCTCTCGGTCGACGGGCACGAGGAGCGCGGCTCGCTCGAGACCTGGGCCACGTTGGCCGGCCTGGCCGCGGTCACGTCGCGCCTCCGGCTCGGTGTGCTCGTGTCGCCCGCGACGTTCCGCCATCCGTCGGTGCTCGCCAAGAACGCCACCGCCGTGGATCACATCTCGAACGGCCGTGTCGAGCTCGGGATCGGCGCAGGCTGGAACGAGCGCGAGCACGAGGCCTACGGCTTCGAGTTCCCGGCGCTCGGCGTGCGCATGGAGATGCTCGAGGAGCAGCTCGCCGTCGTCCGCGGCGCATGGGCCGACGGCCCGTTCTCGCTCGAGGGCAGGCACTACCGGCTGAGCGCGCTCGACGCTCGCCCCAAGCCGGTGCAGCGCCCGAACCCCCCGCTGATCATCGGCGGCGCCGCCAGGCCCCGTACGGCACGACTCGCCGCGCAGTACGCCGACGAGTACAACACGGTCTACGCGACGCCCGCCGAGTGCGCCGAGCGGCGTGCGGTCTGCGAGCAGGCCTGGGAGGACGCGGGGCGGGACCCTGCCACGCTCACGTTCTCCGTCATGGTGCCGTGGCTGGTCGGCGCCGATGCCCGCGACCTCCAGGGGCGCGCGGAGCGCGTCGGCGCCAGGGTCGGCTCGGACGCGGCGGCGACCCTCGGCGAGTTCGCGCCGGTCGGCGTCACCGGGACGCTCGATGAGGCGCTCACGCGCCTGCGCGCCTACCGCGACGCCGGGGTCGACCGCATCATGCTGCAACACCTGGTGCACGACGATCTCGACGCGATCGCACTGCTTCCGCGTCTCGCCGCGGCTTTGGCCGGCTAGGAGAACGCGAGCTACATCGCTGCGGCGAAGCTGCGCGTGCGGTGCGGGCGGATGTAGACGATCTGGTTGCGCGCGAGCTCGAGCTGCTCCGCCGCCTCGCGCGTGATCTGCGCGGAGACGAGCGAACCGTCGGCGAGCAGCAGCTCGACCCGGACCTCGAAGCCGAGGTGGACGATGCGCTGCACCATCGCCTCACTGTGGTCGTGGGCCGGCTCGAGCGCGAGGTCGACGTCGTGCGGGCGCACCAGCTCGTCGCCGACGGTCGCGACAGGGCCGACGAAGCCCATCACGAACTCGTTGGCCGGGTGGTCGTAGATCTCGCGCGGATCGCCTGTCTGCTCGACGCGCGCATGGTTCATGACGACGATCTGGTCGGCCACGTCCATGGCCTCCTCCTGATCGTGCGTGACGAGGATGGTCGTGACGTGCCGCTCCTCGTGCAGACGGCGCAGCCACACGCGCAGCTCCTTGCGCACGGTCGCGTCGAGGGCGCCGAACGGCTCGTCGAGCAGCAGGACGGCGGGCTCGATCGCGAGCGCGCGGGCCAGCGCCATGCGCTGCCGCTGCCCGCCCGAGAGCTGGGCGGGGTAGCGATCGCCGAAGCCGTTGAGCTGCACGAGCCCGAGCAGCTCGTCCACGCGCTCGCGGATCTCGGCTTTCGGGCGCTTGCGAATCTCGAGGCCGAAGGCGATGTTGCGCCTCACCGTCATGTGCTTGAAGGCCGCGTAGTGCTGGAACACGAAGCCGATGCCGCGCTGCTGCGGCGGCACGCCGGTCACGTCGCAGTCGCCGATCAGGACACGCCCGGCGTCCGGCGTCTCGAGCCCGGCGATGATCCGCAGCAGCGTCGATTTGCCGCTGCCGCTCGGACCGAGCAGCGCGGTGAGCGAGCCGTCCGCGACCTCGACTCCGACGTCGTCGAGCGCAGTGAACTCGCCGAAACGCTTCGTGATGTGCTCGGCGTGGATGGTCACGAGGCCTCCTGGCGCGAGTGCGCCGGCTTGAACACGGTAAGGGCGATCAGCACGATGACCGCCATGCCGGCGAGCAGCAACGAGGTTGCGTAGGCGCCGGTCTGGTTGAAGTTCTCCCAGTCGCGCTGCACGATCAGTGTGAGCGTCTCGGTCTGCCCCTGGATGCGGCCGGAGACGACCGCGACTGCCCCGTACTCTCCAAGCGCCCGCGCGGCGGTCAGCACGATGCCGTACGTGAGCGCCGGGCGGATCGCGGGCAGTGTAACGCGCCTGAACGTCTGGAACGGTGTCGCTCCCAGCGTCGCTGCGGCCTGTTGCTGCTCTACGCCGATCTCGCGCAGGACGGGGATGAGCTCGCGCGCCACGAATGGCAGCGACACGAATGCCGTGGCGATTGCGATCGCCGGGAACGAGAACATGACCGTGAAGCCGTGTTCCTCGAGCCACGTCCCGAACCACCCCGTGTTGGCGAACACGAGCACGAGGGCCAGGCCCACGACGACCGGCGAGAGCGCGAGTGGCAGGTCGAGTAGCGCACCCAGGACGGCGGGCAGCGGCCCCTTGCGGTGTGCCAGGTAGAGCGCCGCGGCGATGCCGAAGAGCGTGTTGCAGATCACGGCGATGGCGAGCGCATAGAACGTGAGCTTGGCGGCGTGCACCGTATCGACGTCGCTGAGCGAATCCCAGACCGGCGCGAGGCCGCCCTGGAACGTGTCCTTGAAGATCAGCAGGAGCGGCGCGACCAGCAGCGCGGCCAGGTAGCCGAGCGCGACGAAGCGCACGCCGAGCTTGATCGCCCTAGCCTTCATGGCGCCTCGACAATCGCTCGATGATGCCGATCAGCAGCAGGACGCCGAGCGAGATCGTCAGCAACAGCACGGCCAGCGCAGTGGCTCCCTTGGTGTCGAAGCTCTCGAGGTGGCCATAGATCGCAACCGAGGCGACCTCGGTCTTGAGCGGGATGTTGCCGCTGATCAGGACGACCGAGCCGAACTCGCCGACCGCCTTGGCGAAGGCCAGGCTGCAGCCGCTCGCGATGGCCGGCACGAGCGCCGGCAGGATCACGCGACGGAACGTCACGAAGTTCGACGCGCCGAGCGAAGTGGCCGCCTGCTCGGCCTCGCGGTCCAGCTCGCGTAGCACCGGCTGCACGCTGCGCACGACGAAGGGGAGCGTCACGAAGGCAAGTGCGACGACGATCGCGGTGCGGGTGTAGGCGATGTTGATGCCGACCGGGCTGCGCTGCCCGTAGAGCGCGATCAGCGTCAGCCCGGCGACGATGGTCGGCAGCGCGAAGGGCAGGTCGATGATCGCGTTGACGTAGCGCATGCCCCAGAACGAGTCGCGCTCGAGCACCCAGGCGAGCATCGTGCCGAAGATGGCGTTGATGACGACGACGATCAGCGAGCAGACCATCGTCAGCTCGAACGCCGCGCGGGCATCGGGCGCCGAGATCGCCGACCAGAGACCGCCGAGGCCCTCGCCCTGCGCCGTCCAGATGAGCGCCGCGAGCGGCAGCAGAATGATGAGCCCGCCGTAGGTGGCGGCGAGCAGGCCGAAGCCGAGCGGCACGATGCGCGCGCGGCTCGGCCAGGCCCGTCCTGCGGGCGGCGAACTCAGGGATGCATCAGCCGCAGCCACGCTTGCTCAGGAGTTCTGAACCTGCTTGACGATGCCGTTGTTCGGATCGAAGAACTTCGGCTGCGCCACGGGCCATCCACCCTTGACGACGTCGCGGATCGTGAAGAGCTGCTTCGGCACCGGGAACGTCTTCGACCACTTGTCGAACACGCTCTTGACGATCGGCCGGTAGCCGTACGTCGCCCAGATGTTCTGCGCCTCCGGCGAGCGGGTGAAGTTGACGAAGGCGTTGGCCTGCGTCGGATTCTTCGTGTTCTTCAGCACCGCGATCGGGTTCTCGATCAGGATCGTCGCCGACGGGCGCACGAACTGGATGTCAGCGCCGGACTGCTGGGCCTGGATGGCCTCGTTCTCGTAGGCCAGGAGGACGTCGCCCTTGCCGCCGACGAACGTGCTCATCGAGGCGCGCGCGCTCGAGTCCTGCACGGTGATGTTCTTGTAGAGCGCGGACAGGTACTCGTTGGCCTGCTTGGGCGTCTTGTGCTGCTTGATCTGCGCGCCCCATGCGGCCATGACGTTCCAGCGTGCGCCACCCGAGGTGAACGGGTTGGGGTTGATGACCTGGATGCCCGGCTTGACGAGGTCGGCCCAGGTCTTGATGTTCTTGGGATTGCCCTTGCGCACGACGAACACCACGATCGAGTCGGTGACCATGCCGCCGTACTGATCCTTGTTCCAGGTCGTCTTGACAAGGCCGGCCTGCGAGAGGACGGTGACGTCGGGTGCGAGCGAGAGATTCACGACGTCGGCCGGCAAGCCGTTGTGGACGGCAGCGGCCTGCGGGCCCGAGGCGCCGTAGGACTGCTTGAAGGTCACGTCGCTGCCTGCCGCCGTCTTCTGGAACGCGGGGATGATCTTGCTGTAGGCGCCGGCGGGCGTGGAGTACGCGACGAGTGAGAGATTGGTCGAGGACGGGCGCGCCTGTGCCACGCTCGTCGCGATGGCAAGCACTGCAGCCAATGCCACCGCGGTTGCCAGCAATCGTCCAGCAATCCTGAAGCGCGTTGCCTGAGAGAGCACGGTCATGCCAGTTCCTCCTCGATTCGCTACGAGTGTACGACGGACCCGCTCGATGTCCACCTAGTCGATAGGCGAGCTTTCGCTAAGAGCGTGCTCATTAGTAGCACTTCAACTCATGAGAAGCAATTCTGATGCAAAGGCACGCCGCTCAGGCCACGATCGTGTTGATGCGCGCGCCCGATCGGTCGAGGCGCACCGACAGCTCGCGGCCGTCGACGACGAGGCCGAGCGAATACGCGCCGGGGCCGACGGCGCTGAGCGACACCTGCTCGAGCGTGGATCCGGCCAGCGCCGAGAGCGCCTGCGAGACCTCCCGCGCGCTCTCGGCGAGCTCCTTGCCGCCAGGCAGCCTGCGATAGGTCTTGAGCGCCGCCTGCTCGCCCGCGGGTCCGTAGAGCGCGCGCAACCGGCCGGACTGCAGGCCGAGCTCGAGCAGCTCCTCGAGGGCCTGCGCGCTCTCGCCCTGCACGGCGCCCTCCTCGATGGCCGCGATCAGGTCGGCCAGCCTGCCGCGACGGTCGGCGTCCTGCACCATCGCCAGAACGGCGGTCGCTTCGCCCAGCGCGACGTCCGCCGCCTCGCCCTGCAGCGAGACGACGTCGCCGTCACTCATGGCTGTCGCCGCCGACGATCGCATGCAGCTCGTGTTCGAAGCCGCCCGTCTCGATCGCGCAGTGGATGCCGCACTCCTTGGGCGCGCCGCTCTCCCACCACCAGCGACCGGCGCGCGCCGGCTCGCCCGGCGCGATCGCGCGCGTGCACGGCCAACAGCCGATCGACGTGTAGCCCCGCTGATACAACGCGTGGGTCGGCACGTCGTGCTCGCGCACGTACTCCCAGACCTCGTCCTCGCTCCACTCGGCCAGCGGGTTGAGCTTGACGATCGCGTCGTGATCGTGGTCGATCTCGATCTTGCGGATGTTCGTGCGCGTGGCCCACTGGTCGCGGCGCAGGCCCGAGATCCACGCGTCGAGCTCCTGCAGGTGCGCCGTGAGCGGCTGCACCTTGCGCACGTTGCAGCAGATCAGGCGCTGCTCCACCGAGCTGCGGAAGCCGTTCGTGCCCTGGCGCGCCACCAGGCGCCGGAGCTGCCCGGCGTCGGGCGAGAGCAGCTCGAGCCGTAGCTCCGGATAGCGGAGGCGGATCGCATCCGCCAGATCGTGCGTCTCCTGCGGCAGCCGCCCGGTGTCAACGCTGAAGACGCGCACGTCCGGGCGAATGCGCGCAGCCATATCGATCAAGACGCAACCGTCGACCTGGAACGCAGTCGAGATCGCGATGCGGTCGAAGCGCTCGAGTGCCCACTCGAGCACCGCTTCGGGCTCCTCGCCCTCGAACTCGACCGACAGCTCGCCGGCCTCCAGCTCGTCGAACAGCTCCGCGCTCATTCTGCCTCCTCGCGTACGCGTCCCTTGACGGGCTCGAGCCCGGCGGCGGCGCCCAGCTCCTCGTCGCTCGAGCGGCGGGCGTAGGCGGGGAACGCCTCGCCTTCCGCGCGGCCCTCGAGCCAGCCCTGGATGAGTCCTGCAACTGCCGCGTCGAGCTCTGCGCTCGGGACGCGCCGGAACAGCGGCTTTCCGATCTGCGCGTCAGGCGCCAGGCCGCCGCGTACGAAGATGTCGTACGCCTGGACGCGCTTGCCCTCGGCATCGCGTGCCGTCGTGCCCTGAAAGCCCAGGTCGGCCACCCAGTGCTGGGCGCACGCATGCGGACAGCCGTCCAGGTGCAACCCGAGCTCGCTGATCGCGTCGCCGAAGCGCGCCTCCAGGTGCTCGATCAGCCGGCCCAGGCGCTGCTTGGTCTCCGTCACCGAGAAGTTGCAATGCGGCTCCCCCGTGCAGCCGATCGAGCGGCCCCGCACGCGGTTGACCTCGAGCGAGAGGCCGATCTCCGCAAGCTCCGCGACGACGCCTGCGACCCGGCCGTCGGGCACGTTGGCGACGATGAAGTTCTGCTGCCGGGTGATGCGGACGTCGGCACCGGCTCGCTCCGCAAGATCGGCGACGGCGATCATCTGCTCTCCCGAGAGGAGGCCGAGGTGCACCGGCACACCGATGTACGAGAGGCCCGGCTGCTTCTGGGCATGCACGCCGAGGTGATCGCGCGGCGCCAGCGCCGGCTCCGGCAGGGTGAAGTCGGCGAGGCTGCGGCCGAGCCGCTCCTCGACCCGCTCGCGCATGCCCTCGGGCCCGATGTCGTCGATCATGAACTTGAGGCGCGCCTTGACGCGGCTGACGCGGTAGTTGAGGTCGGCCGCCCACGCGCCCGTGATCGCGGCCAGCACCTCGACGGCCTCGTCCTTCGGGACGAACACTCCGAGTTCGCGTGCAATCCGCGGCACCGAGGAGAGCCCGCCGCCGACGAGCACGCCGAACCCCTCCTGTCCGTCGTGCACGGCGCCCACCAGCGCGATGCAGTTGATCTCGGGCGCGTTGTCGCGATCGGGCGTGGCCGCGATCGAGTACTTGTGCTTGCGCGGCAGATTCGAGAAGTCGGGATTGCCGTAGAAGAAGTTGGCCGCCTCCTGGATCACGTCGCTGCAGTCGAACAGCTCGAGCGGGTCGATGCCCTGCACGGGCGAGCCCGTGATGTTGCGCACCGTGTCGCCACACCCGCCCGCGGTCGTGATTCCGGCGGCGTCGAGGTGCGCGAACACGTCCGGCAAGCTCTCGAGCGCAAGGTGGTGGAGCTGCACGTTCTGGCGAGTCGCAAGCTCGCCGACACCTTTGCCGTAGCGGTTCGAGACCTCGCCGATCGCGCGCAGCCTGGCCGGCTCCACGAAGCCGGCGGGCAGCTTGACCCGCAGCATGAAGGTGCCGATCTTCGGCTTGTCGTGGTAGAGCCCCCACCACTGGAGGCGCACGATGTCTTCCTCGGGCACCGCCTCGTAGCCCGCGGCGATCAGCGCCGGGAGCTCGTCGCGGATGCCGAGGGGCGCCTTGTCGCGCTTGATGCGCTCCACGGGATTGCGCTTGTAGACGAGCTCCCAGTCGGCCTCGGGTCGTTCGCGTCGCGGTCGGACGGTCGTGCTCACGGGCACCTCCATGACGGCATGCAGCTGCCGCCCTTGCGGGATACGGTGTATGCACGACGTCGCACTCAGGCGGACAGGGGCGACGCGCGTGCTAGCCCAAACGACAGGCGCCCCCGCCTTGTTTCAGGGGGGCGCGATCTGCGGGCGGGGATCAGTGGGGCGGGACGACTCCTCTCAACGCTCGACATCCTCCGAGCCAGCCGGCTCGCCGGGTTTGGCACCTTGCCCTGCGGGCAGGTTGCCGAGGCGTCATCGGGCCGGAACCCTCGACCTCTCGTGATGTGGAGCGGACATGTCCGCGTCCGCCCGGAAGCGTAGACGTTCTCTCGCGAACCGGCCGGGACAACCGCCGCGGCCTCTCCGCGGCGCCTAGAGACTGGTTTCAAGAGTCCCGTGAGTGGTCGGGGGGCTCGAAGCGAGCGGGAGCGGATCCCGGCTCGAAGATCCGGTTGGAACCTTTTCGAGAGCCGGGATCCGTTCCCGCGAAGCCCCTGGGATCGCTCGGTTCTTTGAGCGGGCCCAGGGTCGCGGTAGGTCTGCCGGTCGGGCGCCCACCCTCCGCAGCCGCATCCCCACTTCCAGCGCCCGACCGGCAGACCGCAGGCGATTCGAGACCTCCGAACGCCACGCGACTCTTGGAACCAGTTCTTACTGGACACCCCGCGGCGAACTTCCGCTACCTATGTGTAGGTGGCCCATACCATCGTACGGTCCGTTCTCGTGGGGTGCCTGGGGCTCGCGGTGCTTTTCGTCCCCCGCGCCGGCGCGGTGATCGGCGGCCAGCAGGCTCCTGCAGGAGCCTGGCCCTTCGCCGCCGCGCTCATCGACGCCTCCGCGAGCGACACGCTGACAGGCGAGATTTGCGGCGCCGTCGTCGTCGGGCCACGCGAGGTGCTGACGGCCGCGCACTGCGTCGCGCCCGACGGATCGGCGCGGCCCAAACGACGCCCGCTCGACGTCGTCGCGGGGCGGCTGCGGCTGAAGGGCGCCACGGCCGCACGGGTGCGCGTCCTCGCCGTCCGCATCCACCCGGGGTTCAACCCGGACACCCTCTCCGACGACCTCGCGCTGCTGGAGCTCGCGCGCCCGGTCGCGGGCAGCGCGCGGCTGGACGACGGCACTGCCGGCGTCGTGGGCAGCGCGGCGATCGCCCTCGGCTGGGGCTCGACGACGGCCGCGAACGCGGGCGACTTCCCCGACGCGTTGCACCAGACGGCACTCGGCGTGGAGCCGGACTCCGTCTGCTCGCAGGTCTACGGCGCCGGCTTCGACGCCACGACCATGCTCTGCGCGGGCGTTCCGCAGGGCGGCCGGGACACGTGCCAGGGCGATTCGGGCGGTCCGCTCGTCGCCGGCGGCGGCGTCGTGATCGGCTTCACGAGCTTCGGCGGCGTGTGCGGGGAGCCCGGATCCCCGGGCGCCTACGTGCGCGCCGCGATCGCCGCGGGCTGGCTCGCGGACGGGGCGTCCACGAGCCCCGACCGCAGTACGACGCTCCCCCAACGCCGAGCGGGCGGCAGCGGCGTGCGGCCGATCGCGAAGCCGGCCCGATCCCGCACCCGTGGGGGCCACTGAGAACTGGGTTCAAGAACTGGTTTCAAAGTCGCTGGCGTTCGGAAGGCTCGAATCGCCTGCGGTCTGCCGGTCGCGCGCTGATGCTGCGCCTGGTGGTTGGGTGGGCGCGTGACCAGCAGACCTGCGAAGCACCCTGGGATCGCTCGGCTGCTTGAGCGAGCCCAGGGGCTTCGCAGGTACGGTCTCAGCCCGTCGGGCGCGCCCACCGCAAGCAACCGCATCATCACGCCGGCGCCCGACTGGCAGACCGCAGGCGATTCGAGCCCCCCGAACGCACATGCGACTCTTGAAACCAGTTCTCAGAAGGCGTCGATTCGTCCGGGTGACGCCGGCCAGGAGCTCACGTGCTCGCGCGGCGCCCGGCCACCCACGTCTCGCGCACCAGCGCCGCCGTTCCGCTGAAGACGACGGCGGCGGGGAGATCGCCCGGCTCGACGCCGCGGATCTCGGGGTGCCCGAGGTCGAGCGCGACGAGGTCGGCGGGCGCGCCCGCGACGATGCCCGGCGCGGCGAGCCCGAGGCTGCGCGCTCCGTTGTCGGTGAGACAGCGCCAGAGCGACGGCGCCGGCCCCGTGTCGCCCGCGGCCACCAGGACGTTGCGCCGCCCGCTCAGCCTGCGCGCGCACCCCTCGGTCTCGCGGGCCTCCTCGAACGGATCCAGGCGCACGTTCGAGTCGGAGCCGAAGGAGACGCGCACACCCCGTTCCCAGAGCTCTGCGGCCGGCAGGAAGCCGTCGCCGAGGTTCGCCTCCGTGGTCGGGCAGGCGCAGACCGTCGTGCCCGTCTCCGCGAGCAGGTCGAGCTCGCCCGGCGAGACGTGCGTGGCGTGCACGACGGTCGCCGCCGGTCCGAGCACACCGCACTGATGCAGGTGCTCGATCGGCCGCAGGCCGAACTCCTCGAGCGACTCGGCCACCTCGCGCGGCTGCTCGCCGGCGTGGATGTGCAGCGGATAGCCCGTCCCCGACGCATGCCGGGCGATCTCGACGAGCCAATCGCGAGGCACGGCGCGCAGCGAGTGCGGCGCGTAGCCGACAGTCGTCAGCGGATCGCCCTCGACCACGGCGGCGAGGCGCTCGACCCTCGCGAGGTAGGCCTTGACACTCGGGTCGCAGAAGCGCCGCTGCCCGGCGGCGGCCTCGCGGCCCGCGCCGGCTCGCGCGTACGCGGCCAGCAGGAGCACGATGCGCACGCCGACGGTGCGCGCAGCCTCGATGACCGCGAGGGCGAGCTCGTTGGGCTCTTCGTAGGGCGTTCCGTCGGGACGGTGGTGGACGTAGTGGAACTCGCCCACCGCCGTATAGCCTGCGCGTCGGCCCGCATCGAAGCACTCCTCGGCGACTGCCCGCATCCCGCGCGGGTCGAGCGCCTCCGCCGAGGCGTACATCGACTCGCGCCAGGACCAGAAGTCGTCGTCCGGGACGGTCGTGGCGCGCACCTCCACCCGCCCGCGCAGGTGTCGCTGGAAGGCGTGCGAGTGCCCGTTGACGAGCCCCGGGACGAGCAACCGGCCGGGCAGGCGCACGACGTCGCTCCGCTCCCCCGCCCCGGACGCGTCGACGATGCCGACGATCTGGTCGCCGTCGAGCTCCACCGCAGCACCTGCGCGCACCTCGCCGCCGGGCTCGAGCACGAGATCGGGGACGAGCAGGCCGCGGGTCACGGGAGCATGGGCAGGTCGAGGCCGCGCTCCCGCGCCGTCTCGCGCGCCAGCGCGTAGCCCGCATCGGCGTGGCGCATCACGCCCGTGCCCGGATCGTTCGTGAGGACCCGCTCGACACGCCGCGCGCCCTCCTCGGTGCCATCGGCGACGACCTGCACCCCGGAGTGAATCGAGCGGCCGATGCCGACGCCGCCACCGTGATGGACCGCCACCCAGGCCGCACCTGACGAGGTGCCGAGCAGCGCATTCAGGATCGGCCAGTCGGCGATCGCGTCGGAGCCGTCCAGCATGCCCTCGGTCTCGCGATACGGCGAGGCCACCGAGCCCGAGTCGAGATGGTCGCGACCGATCACGATGGGCGCGCCGACCTCGCCCGAGCGCACCAGCTCGTTGAAACGCAGGCCCGCGCGGTGGCGCTCGCCATAGCCGAGCCAGCAGATGCGCGCAGGCAGCCCCTGGTAGGCGACGCGCGTGCGTGCCAACTCGAGCCAGCGCTGCAGATGCGCGTTCTCCGGGAAGAGCTCGCCCACGGCAGCGTCGGTGGCCGCGATGTCGTCCGGGTCGCCCGAGAGCGCCGCCCACCGGAACGGCCCGGTGCCGGTGCAGAACAGCGGCCGCACGTAGGCCTCGACGAAGCCCGGATACGCGAAGGCGCCGTCGAACCCTCCCAGGCGAGCCTCCGCGCGCAGGCTGTTGCCGTAATCGAAGACCTCCGCGCCACGGTCCTGGAACTCGACCATGGCGGCGCAGTGCCGTGCCATCGA
Source organism: uncultured Actinomycetes bacterium (assembly GCA_963845865.1). GTDB lineage: Bacteria > Actinomycetota > Thermoleophilia > Gaiellales > JALYLC01 > JALYLC01. Next base: position 121,697 of record CAWJTT010000050.1, on the reverse strand, counting down.
CGCGCGCGAGAGCTCGATGTAGCGCTGCGGGTCGCGCTCGCGCAGCGCCGAGGCGTCGTCCAGCGACAGCCCGTCGGGGACGTAGCCGCCGAGCGGATCGTGCGCGCTCGTCTGGTCGGTCACGACGTCGGGCACGACGCCGCGCTCGAGCAGGGCGCGGAACACGTCGCCCGCCGAGCCCGCGATGCCGATCGAGCGCCCGTCCCCGGCCGTGCGCGCCTCCTCGGCCTCCCGCAGCGCGGCGTCGAGGTCGGGCGCGACGAGGTCGAGATAGCGCTGCTCGACGCGGCGCTCGAGCCGCCGGGCGTCCACGTCGACGACCAGGCAGACGCCGTCGAGCATCGTCACGGCGAGCGGCTGGGCGCCGCCCATGCCGCCGCAGCCGGCGGTCAGCACGACGCGCCCGCGCAGGCTGCCGTCGAAGCGCTTGCGCGCGACCGCCGCGAACGTCTCGAACGTGCCCTGGAGGATGCCCTGGGTGCCGATGTAGATCCACGAACCGGCCGTCATCTGGCCGTACATGGTCAGCCCCTCGGCCTCGAGCCGCCGGAACGTCTCCCAGTCGGCCCAGTCGGGCACGAGGAGGCTGTTTGCGATCAGCACGCGGGGAGCCATCTCGTGGGTGCGGAAGACGCCGACCGGCTTGCCGCTCTGCACGAGCAGCGTCTCGTCGTCGTCGAGGCGGCGCAGCGTGGCCACGATGGCGTGGAACGCCTCCCACGAGCGCGCTGCACGGCCCGTGCCGCCGTAGACAACGAGATTGGCGGGATCCTCGGCGACCTCGGGGTCGAGGTTGTTCATGAGCATGCGCAGGGCGGCCTCCTGGAGCCAGCCCTTGCAGCTGAGCTCGGTGCCGCGCGGTGCGCGAATGACGGGTGCGTCGCTCACGGCGCCTGACGCTACCAGGCGGCCGTACCATGGGTCGCCGTGGCCGGGACCCCTTCTCTGACCCTCGCCGAGCTCGAGCGCGTGGCCCGCGGCGGCGCTGCTGCGCCGCTCACGGACGCCGCGCGCGCGCGGCTCGTGCGCGGCCGCGAGACGGTCGACTCGATGGTGGCCGACGGCGCCGTCGTGTACGGCGTGACGACCGGGTTCGGCGATCTGTCCTCCGTGCGCATCGACGCGGCGGACGCGGCGCAGCTCCAGCTCAACCTGGTCCGATCCCACGCGATCGGCGTGGGCGAGCCACTGCCGGGCGAGGTCGTGCGCGGGATGCTGCTGCTGCTCGTGAACAGTCTCTCAAAAGGCCACTCGGGCGTCCGCCCGGAACTGGTCGAGCTACTTGGAGGCCTGCTCGAGCGCGATGTCCTGCCGGTGGTGCCCTCTCGCGGCTCGGTCGGTGCATCGGGCGATCTCGCGCCGCTCGCGCACGTCGCCGTGGTGCTCTGCGGCGAGGGCCGCGCGACGTTCGGCGGGGAGGAGCTCGACGGCGGCGAGGCGCTGCGACGCGCGGGCCTCGCTCCGCTCGAGCTGGCCGCGAAGGAAGGCCTCGCACTCATCAACGGCACGCACCTGATGACCGCCTGCGGCGGGCTGGCCCTGCGTGACGCGCGCCGTCTGCTGGACGCGGCGGTGGTCACGGCGGCGTTGTCGCTGGAAGCGTTCATGGGCTCGACGACGCCGTTCGACGAGCGCATCCACGATCTGCGCCGCCACCCGGGCCAGGGCGCGGTCGCCGCGCGACTGCGCCGCCTGCTCGAGGGCAGCGCGATCGTCGCGAGCCACGCCGACTGCGGGCGCGTGCAGGATCCGTACACGCTGCGCTGCGTGCCGCAGGTCATGGGTGCGATCGCCGATGCCCTCGACTACGTCGAGGGCGTGCTGGCGCGCGAGCTCGACGCGGTCACGGACAACCCGCTGCTCTTCCCGGAGGACGGCGAGGCCTGTTCGGGCGGCAACTTCCACGGGCAGCCGCTGTCGCTCGCGCTCGATCACCTCGCGCTCGCCCTGTGCGAGCTCGCGTCGTTCGCCGAGCGGCGCACCTACGCGCTGCTCTCGCCGAGCTACGCAGGGCTCCCGCGCTTCCTCACGCCCCACCCGGGGCTCTCCTCGGGCCTGATGATCGCGCAGTACACGCAGGCCGCGCTCGTCAACGAGTGCCAGGTGCTAGCGCACCCGGCCGGCGCCGGCTCGGTGCCGACGTCCGCCGGCATGGAGGACTTCAACTCCATGGGGGCATGGTCTGCACTGAAGGCGCGCCAGATCGCCGACTGCACCGCACACGTCGTCGCGATCGAGCTCGTGTGCGCGTGCCAGGGGATCGAGTTCCACCGGCCGCTCGAGTCCACGCCTGCGCTCGAGCGTGCGCTGGCCGCCGTGCGGGCGCGCGTCCCCCGGCTGGAGCAAGACCGCTCGCTGTCGGCCGAGGTGAGCTCGCTGGCCGCGGCGCTGCGCAGCGGCGAGCTGGTGCTGGCCTCATAGACTCTCACGGATGAAGCCGACCATCCGCCGCCTCGCAGAGCTCGGCGCGGACGAGCGCGATCGGCTCACGCACCGCTCGCTCGACCGCATCTTCGACCCCGCACTGTGGGCGTCGGTGCGCTCGATCTACGACGATGTCGCTGCCGCCGGAGACGGCGCCCTGTGCGCCGCGCTCCAGCGCTTCGACGGCGTCGACGCCGACGCCGGCGATCTGCGCGTCGCGGATGCCGAGCTCGATGCCGCCGGCGCGAAGCTCGCGCCCGCACTGCGCGACGCGCTCGACAGCATGGTCACGGCGCTCCGCTCATACAACGAGCGCGTGCTCCGCGACACGGACTGGCGCGAGGAGATCGCGCCGGGCGTGATCGTGGGCGAGCGCTCGCGCCCGATCGCATCGGCCGCGATCTACGTGCCCTGCGGCAAGGGCTCGTTCCCGTCGGTGATGGCGCATCTGGGCGTCCCCGCCGCTGTCGCGGGTGTGCCGCACGTCGTCGTGCTCACGCCGCCCCTGCGCTCGACGGGCCGGGTCGATCCGGCCTACCTCTACGTCGCCGCGCAGCTCGGCCTGCGCGAGGTGTGGCGCGTCAACGGTCCGAGCGGCATCGCCGCTGCGGCACTCGGGAGCGCCTCGATCCCGCGCGTGCGCAAGATCGTCGGGCCGGGCAGTCCGGCCGTGACGGTGGCTCAGCTGCTGGGCGTCGAGCACGGCGTCGCGACGAACATGCTGCAGGGCCCGAGTGAGAGCCTGATCCTCGCCGACGACTCGGCCGATCCCGTGCTGCTGGCGCTCGATCTGCTGACCGAGGCCGAGCACGGCTCCGACTCTGCGGCGACGCTCGTGACCTGGAGCGAGGCGCTGGCCGAGTCGGTCGCGGCAGCGGTCGCGCCGCGACTGGCGGCGCTGCCGCGAGCGCAGCGCGAGTTCGCCTCCGCGACGCTCGCCGATCTCGGCGGGATCCTGGTCTGCGCGGACGAGGCCGAGGCCTGCGCGTTCGCAAACGCCTATGCCGTCGAGCACCTGCAGATCGCGACCGCCGACCCCGAGGCGACGCTGGCGCAGATCGACCACGCCGCCGAGATCCTGATCGGCCAGAACACGCCGATGGCGGCCGCCAATTTCACGATCGGCGTGCCCAATACCCTGCCGTCGGGGGGGTTCGCGGCCGTCTCCAGCGGCATCACCGTGCGCACGTTCCTGGCCACGAGCTCGCTGGCGGAGCTGAGCGCCGGGGGACTCGCCGCGGTCGGCCCTCCGGCGCGGCTGATCGCGGAGTACGAGCGCTTTCCGGCGCACGTGAATGCGCTCGCGGAGCGCGGCCTGTGAGCGGCCGCGGCACGGTCGCGCTGATGCCGACGTGCCTGGTCGACCTCGTGCGCCCCGAGGCGGGCGTCGCCGCCGTGCGCGTGCTGCGGCGGGCCGGCTACCACGTGACCTTCCCGCAGGGCCAGACCTGCTGCGGCCAGCCGGCCTGGAATTCGGGCTTCCCCGACGACGCTCGTCGCGTCGCGGCCACGACGCTCGACGCGCTGGCCGTCAGCGAGGGGCCGATCGTCGTGCTCTCCGGGTCATGCGCGGCGACGATGCTGCACGCCTGGCCCGAGCTCTTCGACGGCGACGCCCGCGTTGCGCGCGTACTGGAGCGCGTCGTCGAGTTCGGCGCGCTGCTCGCGCCGCTCGCGAGCGAGGCTCCGAGCGTGGGCGCCCGCCGGAGGGCGGCCTTCCACTGCTCCTGCCACCAGCGGCGAGGCTTGCGCGACACCACCTCGGGCCCGGTGCTGATCGAGTCGCTGCCCGGTGTCGAGCTCGTCGAGCAGGCCGACGCGGATTCGTGCTGCGGCTTCGGCGGGACGTTCGCGATCAAGTTCCCGGACGTCTCGACGGCCATGGGGCGAGACAAGGTGGGACACGTACGCGACGCCGGGGCCGACGAGCTCGTGTCGGGCGACGTGGGCTGCCTCATGCACCTCGGCGGCGTGGCCGCGGCCACGGGCGTCCCGATCGTCACGACCACGCTGCCCGAGTTGCTCGAGCGCGAGGGCTGGTCGCCGTGAGCCTCGTCTACGGAGACGACGCGGCGCTCGCGGAGCGCCTCGACAAGGCGCTCGGCGACACGCGGTTGAGCACGACGTTGCAGGCTTCGCGCCGCCACCTGCTCGGCTTCCGCGCGGCGGTCGAGGAGCGCCACCCCGACTGGGCGGCGCGCGTCGATCGCGCCCGCGAGATCCGCACGTCCGCCGTGGCGCGTGCGCCCGAGTTGCTTGCCCGTTTCGAGGAGGCCGTGACGAGCCGAGGCGGCAGCGTGATCCGCGCGGCTACTCCCGAGCAGGCAGTGCGTGCCGTGCTCGAGATCGCGCAGCGCCGAGGCGTCAAGGTGATCGCCAAGGGCAAGACGATGATCTCGGAGGAGATCGAGCTCAACGGCGCGCTCGAGGCGGCCGGCCTCACGCCTGTCGAGACGGATCTGGGCGAGTGGATCGTCCAGCTCGCGGGCGAGCGGCCGTCGCACATCCTCGCGCCGGTGATCCACCGCTCGCGCGGCCAGATCGCCGAGGTGCTCGCAGCTCACCGCGGCGGCCCGATGTCGGACGATCCACAGGGGCTCGTCACGTACTCGCGCGAGGCGCTCCGATCCGTCTTCCTCGAGGCCGAGATGGGCATCACCGGCGGCAATTTCCTGATCGCCGAGACGGGCACGGTCGTGCTGCTCGAGAACGAGGGCAATGGGCGCCTGGCCTCGTCCCTGCCTCGCGTGCACGTGGTGCTCGCGGGGCTCGAGCGCGTGCTCGAGACGACCGCCGAGGCCGCTTTCATGGTCGAGCAGCTGACGCTCGCGGCCGTCGGCCGCGAGCTCCCGGCGTACGTCTCGTGGCTCAGCGGCCCCGCGACCGGCGGCGACGACGGCCCCGAGGAGTTCGTCGTGATCGTCCTCGACAACGGCCGCTCCCGCGTGCGCGCGAGCGACGAGCGCGAGATCCTGAACTGCATCCGCTGCGGCTCCTGCCTGACCGTGTGCCCGGTCTACTCCAAGGTCGGAGGCCACGCGTACGGATCGGTCTACGGTGGCCCGATCGGCGCGGTCCTGACGCCGCTGCTCACCGACATGCGGCCCGGGCAGGGGCGTAAGCTGCCGTTCCTCTCGTCGCTCTGCGGTGCATGCACCGACGCCTGTCCGGTCGGCATTCCGCTGCACGACCTGCTTGTGCGCGACCGTGCCCTGGCCAATCGCGCCGGTGGCGCCGGGCGCGGAGAGCGCGCGGCCTGGGGCGCGTGGGCGCGCGCCTGGTCCAGCCCGCGGCTGTACCGCGCCTCGGCGCGTGCGGGCGCGCGCTCGGGACCGTTCGCCCGCGCCTTCGGGCCCGGCGCGAGCTGGCTCGAAGGGCGCGCCACGCTGCCGCTTCCGAGCACCAGGCCCTTCCACCGGCGCTGGAGCGACCTGGAGAGCGGCGAGTGATCGATGCGTTCATCGCCGCACTCGAGGCCGACGGCGGCCAGGGCGCACGCGTCGCCGACGTCGCCGCGGCCCGCGTCCACGTGGGCGAGCTGCTCGGCGAGGACGCGACGCTCTGCTTCTGGAGCGGCGACCCGCTGGTCACATCGCTCGATCCCGCCGCGCTCGGGCTCGTCGTCGACCCGGCCGAGGCGCGCGCGGGCATCACGGGCGCCGATTTCGGCGTGGCCGCGACGGGCACCCTCGTGCTCACCTACGGCGCGGGCCGGTGGCGCACCACGGGCCTCCTGCCCGATCTCCACATTGCGGTGCTTCCCGCGGAACGCATCGTCGCGACGCTCGACGAGGCCGTCGCGCGCGTGTACGCGGGCGATGTCCCTCGCGCGATGACGCTCGTGACCGGCGCGAGCGCGACGTCGGACATCGAGAAGATCCGCGTCGTCGGCGCGCACGGGCCGCGCATGGTGGCCGCGGTCATCGTCGGGTAGCCGGCAGCGACGACGCTCGTCCCGCAGAGGATGCGATCATGCCGCCATGGCCTATGACGCGGAGCTCGCCGATCGCATCCGCGCGCTGACGCGGAGCGAGCCCGGGTTGAGCGAGCGGAAGATGTTCGGCGGCCTCGCGTTCCTGGTCGACGGCAACATGGCCGTGGCCGCGAGCGGGCAGGGCGGCGTCCTCGTCCGCGTCGATCCGGATCAGTCGGACGAGCTGGTGTCGACCTCGCCGGCGAGCGCGATGGAGATGCGCGGCCGCCCGATGGCCGGCTGGCTCCGTGTCGAAGCCACGCACGTCGCGGCCGAGCGCGAGCTTGCCGCCTGGGTCGAGCGCGGCATCTCGTATGCCCGCTCGTTGCCGCCGAAGCGATAGGGCGCGCCACCACCGGCAGGCGTCGCGTTCGTCGTCGCAGCCCCGCGTGGCCTACGGTTGCGTTGTGCGTCTGTACCATCGGCACGGCAGTCGGTCAGAGCGCGTGCGCTGGATGCTCGGAGAGGTCGAAGCGGCGTATGAGCTGACCGTGTTGACGCAGACGGAGCAGGCCGACGAAGCGCATCGTCGTCGCCATCCGCTGGCACGGGTGCCGGTGCTCGACGACGGCGAGGGGCCGGTGTTCGAGTCGGCGGCCATCTGTCTGCAGCTGGCGGATCTGTATGCAGACGCCGGGCTCGTGCCGCCGACAGGCAGCCACGACCGGGCGCTCGTCTACCAGTGGGCGTTCTTTGCCATGACCGAGTTGGAGTCGCCGCTCGCAGACGTCTCCCATGGCACGAACGCCGGCGACGGGCGCGGTGGCGACGTGCGCTACCCCCAACCTGGGGCGGAGCAGGTTGCGGCCGCCACGGCGCGCTTCCGGGCGGCCGCGCAGGTGGTCGAGCACGCGCTCGGCGACGACGACCATCTCGTCGCCAATCGCTTCGGCGTGGCCGACGTGCTCGTCGGCTCCGTGCTTGCCTGGGCGGACGAAGTCGGGCTGGTCGACGACGACTACCCCGCATTGGCGGGGTATCTGACGCGCCTGCGCGCGAGACCGCCCTACGCCTACTGACACGGTCAGGCGCGACGCCGGGGCAGGCGTCCCGCGTCAGGCGGCGCGGCCGCATAGCGCCAGAAGTCCCGCATCACGGCAGGCGGCGTCGGGTTCGTCATCTCCAGCTGGGTGAGCAGGATCGAGACCGCGCCGGTGGTCGGCGTGATGTGCGTCGCCGTTCCGGTGCCGCCGACCCAGCCGTAGCGTCCCGGCACGTTCCATTGGTCGATGACCTCGACGTCGACCGAGCCGCCGAAGCCCCAGCCCTGGCCCTCCAGGAACAACGAGCCGGCGTTGCGCTGGCCCTGCGTGAGATGGTCGGTCGTCATGAGGCGCACTGACTCGGCCGACAGCAAGCGGCGGCCGCCGGCGGTTCCCCCGGCCAGCAGCATTTGCGCGAAGGCGTGCAGGTCGTCGACGGTCGAGACCAGTCCGCCGGCGCCGGATGGGAACGGCGGTGGGCTGCTCCATTGACCATTCGGCCCGTCGATCAGCTCGAGGCCTCCCGCCGCATCGGCCCTGTAGTAGCTGGTGAACCGGTTCCTCTCTCCCGCGGGTACGGCGAAACCGGTGTCGGTCATGCCGAGTGGACCGAAGAACCGCTCGGCCAGGAACTCGGACAGCGGGCGACCCGAAGCGCGGGCGATCAGCACGCCCTGGATGTCGGAGCAGGTGTTGTAGAGCCAGGCCTCGCCGGGCTGGTGCAGCAGCGGGATGCGGGACAGTGCCGCCATCCAGGCGTCCGGCGCCGGGACGAGCTGTGGGTCGCGCCCGTGTCTCTGCAACTCGTCGAACAGCAGCTGGACGGCCGGGAGCGAGAAGTCGGCCGGGAAGCCATAGCCCGCGCGCGACGTGAGCAGATCGGCCACGGTGATCGACCTCGCGGCCGGCACGACGTCGGCGACGGGACTGGAGGGCGTGCGCACGACAGTCGGTGACGCGAGCTCCGGCAGCCACTCGTCGACGGAGTCCTCGAGCGCGATCCGGCCGTCGTCGACGAGCAGCATGACGCCGGCCGCGGTGATGGGCTTGGTGACCGAGGCGATGCGAAAGATCGAATCCCTGGCCATTGGAGCAGTGCCGTCGGTGGCGAGCCTGCCGGCGGCCTCCACCTCGACGTCGTCGCCGCGGGCCACCAGGGCGACGGCCCCCGCGACCGATCCGTTGCTCACGGGTGCTTCCAGGACGTCGTGCAAGCTGGTCATCGGGCCCCTTCTCGAATGCGCGGTCATGACGACGACTGTCGCCGCAGTGCAGAATCATCGGCCAGCTGACAGACTGCGCGCTCGAACGATCCGACCCGACGGGAGAAAGGCAGCCCTTGCCCGAGATGAGAGGACGATCGCGTCTCGGACCGGGATCGACGCGCCTCCTCGCGGTTCTCGTGCTCGCCCTCGCCGGAACGCTCGCGCTCAGCCTTCGCGCAGACGCGGTACAGGGCCACCCCCGGGTCGTGCTCGTCTCGGAGAACTGCAGCCAGGCCAACTTCATCTGCCGGCCATTCCTCCAGGCCATCCGGCGCACCGGCGTGAGCGGGAAAATCGTCTCGCCGGACGTGCGCGAGGACGACGTCGCAAGCCTTTCGCTCCTGGCCCGCCAGGGCTACGACCTGATCGTCGTGGACCCCTTCTGGCAAGCCGCGCTCGCAGTGGTGGCTCCCAGGTTCCCGAAGGCGCGGTTTGCCATTCTCGACATCCCGCTCGCCGAGGTTCGAGGCCAGCCCAAGAACGTGCAGGCGAGCGTTTTTCGCACGAACGAGGCGGCGTATCTCGCCGGCTGGCTCGCGGCACGAATGGAACAACGCCGGCCGGGCCGGGACGTCCTCGGAGTCGTCGGCGGATACCGCGGCATCCCGGCGGTAGAGGACTACATCGTCGGGTTCAAGGCCGGCGCGCGCCACGCGGCGCCGCACGTGACAGTGCTCGTCCAGTACTCGGGCGACTTCACCGACCCGAGCAAGTGCGAGGCGATCGCCCGCAGCCAGATCGCACGCGGCGCGGGAGCGATCTTCAACGTCGCAGGCGCCTGCGGACTCGGGACGCTGCGAGCCGCGCAACAAGCAGGAGTCTGGGGCATCGGCGTGGACACCGACCAATCGGGTCTCGGCCCGCACATCCTCACGAGCGTCGTCAAGCGATTCGACGTCGTCATGCTCAAGTTGCTCGACCAGGTACGCGACGGCCGCATCCGAGCCGGCGTCACGACGGCATTCACCCTGCGTAACCGCGGCGCCACGCTCGGCCGCATCAGCCCCAGGGTACCCGCCTCGCTGCGCGCCGAGCTCGACCATCTCGAAGCGCGGATCGTCGCGGGCGAGCTGCACGTTCCGGGAACGGCTCCGGCTTAGGGTCGGCGCCCGCCAGCCTGGACTGCGACCCACACGAGCCCGTCGCCCACGGCGACGTCCTCGGGTGTGCCACGCATAGGAATCGCGGCCATCACCTTCCCCGTCGACGAATCGAGCCGGAACAGCGTGTGGCTGTTTCTCGACGCGACCCAGACGGAATGGAAACCGAGGGCAATTCCGCTTGCGCCCGTACCCGCGCGCGCGGTGCCTTGCGAGGCACCCGTGACGGGGTCGAGCTTCCATAGCTGGCCGCTGCCGCCCGCGGCCACCCATACGGCCGACCTGTCGAGGGCGATGGCGAAGACGAACGTGCCCGCATAGAACTCGGTCGTCACCTGCGCCGAGCTCGCCTCGACCCGCTTTGCGCGGTTGGCGAAGGTCGTCGCCCAGACGGACCCGTATCCGGCCGCGATCTGAAGAGCCGCAGCCCGGCCGAGATCGATCCGATTCGCCTGCCTGCCGGATTCGGGATCGATGCCGACGAGGCCATCGAGGGCGCCGACCCAGACGCGGTCTTGCGTCACGGCAATTGCGGATGCCGCCGGCACGACCGGACTGCCTGGAGCGCCGAGCTCGATCGTGTCCGTCGCGGCACCCAGGTCCGGATCGATCTGGACGATCGCACCGAACCCTCCGGTCGCCACCCAGACCGCGCCGGCACCGACCGCGAGGTCGATGGCGGGGGCGCCGATGCCGATCGTCTTGGTCACCTGGCGGGTCGCTGGATCGATGCGTGTCACCGTGAAATCCCGCGCGTCACCGACCCATACGCTGCCTTCACCGGTGGCGATCGACACGGGCCTCGATCCGACCCGGATCGAGGCAACGACGTGGTTCGTCTGCGGGTCGACGGCGACCACAGCCGGTGCGACGATCTTTGCAGCGGCCGACGTCGTATCGCGCGTGAGGGCGAATGCCAGTACGGCCGCCGCGACCGCGGCGACCGCGAGAACGCCGGCGAGCGCGAGGCGCCGGCGAGAAGTGCGCCGGGCGGGTGGAGGCTCCACCGCGGGCCCGTCACGCCGAGCGCTCGGCGTCGCCGGCGCCGGCACCTCGAGGGCGGGATCCTGTGCCAGGATGGCGCGCTCGAGTCGCTGGAGCTCCGGCCCGGGCTCGAGCCCGAGCTCCCCGGCGAGCAGGCGGCGGCCGTCACGGTAGGTCTGGAGCGCCTCGCTCTGTCTGCCGCTGCGGTAGAGGGCCAGCATCGACTGCCCGCGCAGGCGCTCCCGCAACGGGTGCGCCGCGACGAGGGCGTCGAGCTGCCCGCTGATCTCGCCGTGACGGCCGAGGCGGAGCAACGACTCGAACCGGTCCTCCGTCGCCGAGAGCCTCATGTCATCGAGGCGGCGGATCTCATCGCGTGCGAAGTCCTCGAATGCGAACTCGGCCAGCGCCGGGCCACGCCAGATCGCGAGCGCCTCGTCGAGAATGCGGGCCGCCTCCGCCGCTGATCCGTCCTCGAGTGCGCGCCGCCCGTCTCCCGCGAGGCGCTCGAAGCGCGCCGCATCGACGGTCTCGTCGCCCGTGCGCAGTACGTAGCCGGGTGGTCGCGTGACGAGGACGGCGCCCTGCTCGCCGGGCTCGAGCACTCGGCGCAGATGCGAGACGTATCCCTGAACGGCCTTGGCCGCCGTTCCGGGCGCCCGCTCGCCCCACAACGCATCCACGATCCGGTCGCTGGAGACCACCTCGCCACGGTGAATCAGCAGGAGCGCGAGCAGGGAGCGCTCGCGCCCGCCCGGCACCGGAATCACAGCCCCTTCGCGGTCGCGAACCGCGAACGGACCTAGGATGTTGAAGTCCACCTGCGCGCCTCGACGGGCGAGCGTACACCACTCCCTGACCCATCCTTACCCGCGCTCCACCGCGCCTTACCGATCCCTGGGCGCCGCCTCCGACAGTGGTGGGCATCCGGTCGCCACCACGGCGAGCCGGCACGCCAAGGGAGGACAACATGTTCGGCAAGCGCGTGAGTATCGGTACGTCTGTCGCCACCGTCCTGGCCGTCTCGGTCGCCACGATCGGCGCGGGCGCGGCGATCGCGGGCAGCACCGAGCCGCCGGCCTGGCAGAAGGCACTCCACGCCCGGAGCGAGGCGCTCAACCAGAAATACGGACTCGGCCACCGGGCGTCTGCTGCGCTGAGCGCATCCAGCGTCTCGAGTGTCGCCGCAGCCTGACTGGCTGCGCGCGCTTCAGCTGCGCAGCGAGGCCATGAATCACCGCTATGAGCTCCGCCACGAGCCCCGGGGTGCGGTCACGCACGTCATCCGCATTGCCACGGCTGGCAACACCCTCGCGGGCCTCGGACACGAGGGCTTCGGGCTGCACGGCGCCGGCACGCCGCGGGCGCCGTAACGAACGTTCGCTGCTACGCCACGGCTCGCAACAGCCTCTCGGGCCTCGCGTGGACCTGCGCACGCCCCAGCCCGTCGTGAGCGCGATCGCGAACCTGGGACATGAGGGAAGCGGACTCACCGCAGCGTGAAGACCGCCGCCGTTCGCCGTGGGCTCAGCAGCCAAGGCGCGCCTCGCCGCCGGACACGAGCACCGCGGCGGGGCGCGCCCTTGCTGTCGCATAGCATCGCTACGTGAACGACATGCGACCCTGGGACGACAACTCGGCGTTCTGGGACGAGCAGATGGGGGATGCAGGCAACGAGTTCCACCTGCAGCTCATCCGCCCGGCGGCGGAGCGGCTACTCGGCGAGGTGGCCGGATGTCGCGTCCTCGACGTCGCGTGCGGAAATGGCAGCGTCGCGCGCCGCCTGACGGAGCTCGGCGCTCGAGTGACGGCCATCGACGTCGCTCGGGGAATGCTCGAGCACGCACGCCGCCGCGGCACGGCAGAGGCCGCGAGCATCGACTACCGCGAGTGCGACGCGACCGACACCGATGCACTGCTGGCGCTGGGTGAGGGAGCATTCGACGCGGTCGTCTGCAACATGGCCCTGATGGACATGTCGCAGATCGTCCCGCTCGCATCCGCGATACCCCGGCTATTGGCGGCCGGCGGGCGTTTCGTCTTCTCGATCACGCACCCGTGCTTCAACCGGCTCGGGATCCGGTTCGTCTCCGAATTCGAGCACACGGCCGGTCAGGCAGTCTCGCGGCAGGGGATCTTCATCAGCCACTACCTGACGCCCGCGAGCGGCGAGGGCGTCGCGATCGACGGGCAACCCGTCAACCACCTGTACTTCGACCGGCCGCTCTCGCTGCTGCTCGGCCCGTTCCTCGAGGCCGGCCTGGCCCTAGACGGACTCGAAGAGCCCGCCTTCCCGCCCGGTGCGGTCGAGGCGAGCCCAGGCTGGGCGGGCGTGCCGGAGATCCCCCCCGTGCTCGTCGCCCGGCTGCGGCGCCAGGCTACACGCTGACCCCGGCGAGCGCGCTTTTCTGCTCTTAAGAGCTTCTTTTTGCGCTTTTGTGCGCCTTTATGCTCTACTGCGGAGATGCTGACGGAGGAGCGGCGCCGGGTGATACTCGACCGGCTCGGGCGCGACGGCAAGGTCGTCGTCGCCGAGCTGAGCTCGTCGCTGAGCGTGTCGCTGGACACGATCCGCCGCGACCTCCAGGAGCTCGCCGACGCCGGACTCGTGCGCCGTGTCCACGGGGGAGCTCTCCCGCCGGCGGTCGGCTCGGGCCCGTACGCGGTGCGCCGCAAGCAGGCCCCCGCCGCCAAGGCAGCGATCGCCATCGCCACGGCCGGCCTCTTGCGTAACGGCCAGGTGATCCTGCTGGACGCGGGCACGACGACGCTCGAGGTCGCGCGACACCTTCCCCCGAGCCTGCAGGCGACGGTGATCACGAACAGTCCGCCGATCGCGGTCGCCCTGGCCGAGCATCCGAGTGTCGAGGTCACGATGCTGGGCGGCGCGCTCGACAAGGATGCGCAGGCGCTGGTCGGCGCTGCAACCGTCGAGGCGCTCCGTTCCATCCGGGCCGACGTGCTCGTACTCGGCGTCTGCAGCCTGCATCCCGAGTTCGGGATCACGGTGCCCGACCTGGAGGAGTCGTACGTCAAGCGCGCGATGATCGCCAACGCCGTCGAGGTGGTCGCCGTAGCGTCCGCGGAGAAGCTCGGCTCGGCCGGGCCGTACGTCGTCGGGTCGGTCGACGAGTTGACCCATCTCGTCACGGAGCGCTCGCCGGCTCTCCAGGATCTCGAGCCCTACCGTGCCCTCGGGGTGGATGTGGTGCTGGCCTGATGCGCGCGAAACGCCTCGCGATCGGGCTGTACTTCTTCGGCGACGGGCTGATGCTCGGCTCCTGGGCTGGTCGGATCCCGGCCGTGCAGCATCACGCCTCGCTGACGAACGCACGCCTCGGGCTGGCGCTGTTCGCGGCCTCCTTCGGGGCGCTCGCGGCGATGCCGCTTGCCGGCCGCCTGTGCGAGCGCATCGGGAGCAGGCGCGTGACGCTTCCGGGCCTGCTGCTCGGAGCGGGCTCCCTGGTCGCCACCTCGCTCGCGACTGGACTCCCGGCCCTCGCGGCTGCGCTGTTCGGCTTCGGGGCGGCCTTCGGCGCGATCAATGTGGCCGCGAATGCCCAGGGACTGGCGCTCGAGCGGCTCTCGGGGCGCTCGATCCTCTCCACCTTCCACGCGGCGTTCTCGGCAGGCGGCCTCATCGGGGCAGGGCTCGCGGCGCTCGCCGCCGGCGCCGGGATCGCGCCGCGCATCCACTTCGCCGTGCTCGCCACGGTGCTCGCGCTGATCGGCGTCGGCGCGGTGCGGTTCCTGCTCCCGCCCGACGCCGACGACAAGGCGAAGAGCCGCACACTCGCGCGGCCGCCCCGGGCCATCGTGGTGCTCGGTGCTGCAGCCTTCTGCACCATGCTCGCGGAAGGCGCTGCCGTCGACTGGAGCGCCGTCTACCTCTCGCACTCGTTCGGAGCCGCGGCAGGCATCGCGGCGCTGGCGTACACCGCCTTCTCGCTTGCGATGACCGCGAGCAGGACGGTCGGCGACCGCCTCAACCGCCGCCTCGGGCCCGTGACGCTTGCACGCTCAGGAGCGGTCGCCGCGACGGTCGGGCTGGGCCTGGCACTTGCCATCGGCTCCGTACCGGTCGCGATCGCGGGGTTCGCGGCGATGGGAGCCGGCCTGGGCGTCGTCGTGCCCGTGCTGTTTCGCGCCGCGGCCTCGACGGCGACGGTCTCGGCCAGCGCCGGCGTCGCAGCCGTCTCCACGATCGGCTGGTTCGGGTTCCTTGCGGGGCCGCCGGCGATCGGGTTCGCGGCCTCCGCGGCCGGGCTCCGGGCCGCGCTCGGCATCGTCGTGCTCGCGACGCTCACCCTCGCCATCCTCGCCGGCAGCGCCGGGCCGAGCCGTCGCAAGGCGATCGCGACGCGGGCGGCTCCTGCGCTCGACGGTGCCCGCTGCGGATAGCACGAGCCGTCTGGAGCCTCCTCACCCGGCTCTCCACTTCATCTACAAGTCGCGCGCCAGCAGCTCGGCGATCGTCTCGCGGCGCGTGAGCAGGCGCGCCTCGCCGTCGTCCACGAGTATGGCGGCCAGACGCGGGATGGCGTTGTACGTCGAGGCCATCGACTGCGTGTATGCGCCGGTCGCCGCGAACGCCACGAGATCGCCCGCGCCCAGCGACGGCAGGTCGACGTCGTGCGCGAGCACGTCACCGGACTCGCAATGGCGCCCCGCGAGCGACACCCGCTCGGCCGCCGCCTCGTCGAGCCGCCCGGCCGCCGCCACCGTGTAGCGCGCGCCGTAGAGCGCCGGGCGGGCGTTGTCGGCCATGCCGCCGTCGAGCGCGACCCAGCGCGTGCCGTCGGCGGCGGTCTTGCGCGTGAGAGCACGGTAGAGCGTGACGCCCGCAGGGCCGACGACCGAGCGACCCGGCTCGATCACGAGTCGTGCTGCCGGGAAGTGCCGCAGGGCTGCCGCGGCGACTGCCGAGGCGAGCACACGCGCGTCGGGTGCCCACTCCGATCCGTAGGGGATGCCGAGGCCCCCGCCGACATCGATCAGGCGCGGTTCGAGGGCATGCGCGTCGCAGAACTCGCGAAACCAGCGCACCACGCCCTCGAGCACGCCGGGATCGTCCACCTGCGAGCCGAGATGGACGTGCAGCCCGCGCCAGTCGAGCCGGTGATCCTCCCGCGCTTCGAGGCAGGCGCGGGCGGCGTCGGCAGGTGCAAGGCCGAACTTGGAGCCCTCGTGCCCGGTTGCGATCTTCGCATGGCCGCCGGCCACGATGCCCGGCGTGACCCGCACCGCCACCGCCTGGCGCCGGCCGTGGCGCTCGGCCGCAGCCGCGACGCGCGCGCCCTCGTCGGGGCCGTCCAGCACCAGGAGGCCGCACCGGGCAGCCAGCGCGGCGTCGATGTCGGCATCGGTCTTGCCGTTGCCGTGCACGACGATGCGGGCGGGCTCGATGCCGGCACGGAGAGCGGCCGCGAGCTCGCCGGCGCTCGCGACGTCGGCGCCGAGCCCGCACGCGCCGAGCAAGCGCAGAACGCCAACGGTGCAGCACGCCTTGCAGGCAAAGGAGATGTGCGCGTCGGGGTGCTCCGCGACGCCTTCGACATATGCCCGCGCGCGAGCGCGGAGCGTCGCTGCGTCATACACGTAGAGCGGCGTCCCGAAGCGCGCGGCGAGCTCCTCCGCATCGATCCCTCCGAGCTCGAGAGCCCCGTCCCGGCTCCGTGCCGTGATCGGCCAGGGCGAGCCGAGGGACGTCACGGCCCGGCCCAGGCGCGCGTCGCCGCGATGCGCCAGGTGAGCGCCGCCAGCTGCTCCTCGACCCTCTCGGGAGCGGTCCCTCCCGGGGCGTTGCGCGCGGCCACGGCCTCTTCGGGCGTCGGCTCCGCGAAGCGCTCGCCGGCGGCAATGCGAGACGCCACCTGCTCGTGCGCCTCCCGGAAGGGCAGTCCGTCGCGCACGAGTGCCTCGGCCACGTCGGTTGCGACACACGCCCCGTCGGCTGCTGCGGCGTGCATGCGCTCGACGTCGAATCGCAGTCCGCCCACCAGCAGCGCCGTCGCGCCCAGCGCTCCCTCGTAGGCGGCGACCTGCGCGAAGGCGAGCTCCTTGTCCTCCTGCAGATCGCTGTCGTACGCGAGCGGGAGTCCCTTGCAGACTGCGAGCATGGCCGCGAGACGTCCGATCGCGACGCCCGCGCGTCCGCGCAGATGCTCCGCGACCTGCGGGTTCTTCTTCTGCGGCATCATCGAGGAGCCGAGCGCGATCGTGTCGTCGAGCTGGGCGAACGCGAACTCCTGCGTCGTGAACACGATCACCTCCTCGGCGAGACGCGAGAGGTGCACGAATCCGAGCGCGCAGGCGTAGAGCAGATCGCAGACGAAGTCGCGATCGGCGACCGCGTCGAGCGTGTTGTCGAACGTGCGCGCGAATCCGAGCTGCGCGGCCGTCCACTGCGGGTCGAGCGGCAGGCTCGAGCCGGCCAGCGCGCCGGCGCCGAGCGGGCACTCATCGGCAGAGGCGTAGGCCGCGCGTAGGCGCTCGGCGTCACGCTCCAGCATCCACGCGTGCGCGGCCAGGTGGTGGCCGAGCAGCACGGGCTGGGCGCGCTGCAGGTGCGTGTAGCCGGGCAGCACGGCGCCCGCGTTGGCGCGCGCGCAGGCCACGAGCGCCTCCTGCGCGCCCGCCACTGACAGGGCGAGCTCGCGGGAGGCATCCTTCGCCCACAGGCGCGTGGCGACGGCAACCTGATCGTTGCGCGAGCGGCCCGCGTGCACCTTCTTGCCGAGCGGCCCGAGCTTCTCGGCCAGGCGGCGCTCGAGGTAGGAGTGCACGTCCTCGTCCGGCGCGTCGTCGGGAACCGCAGGCACCTCGGCCAGCGCGTCGACGAGCGCGTCGGCCTCACCGGCCTCGAGCAGGCCCACCCGCTCGAGCATGCGCACGTGCACCTGCGAGGCGAGCACGTCGTAGGCGAGCAGCGCGCGGTCGACCGGCAGCGAGCGCGAGAACGCGAGGATCGCCGGGTCGAGCTCCGCCCGGACCCGGCCCGCCCACAGCGGGCGCGAGGCGTCGGTCAGCTCGGCGCCCCTGCGCTCTGCATCTGGCCGCAGAGCGCGGCGACGCTGGCGCCGTCGGCCGGCTCGCGCGCGATCACGAGAATCGTGTCGTCGCCACCGACCGTGCCGGCGACCTCTGCCAGGTCGGCGAGGTCGAAGGCGCGGGCGACGGGCATTGCATTTCCGGGTGCCGTGCGCAGGATGAGCAGGTTGCCGGACGCCTCCATGTGGCGCACGAAGCCGAGCGCCGTACGCAGGCGCCCCATGGGATCCGGCTCGTGCTCGTCGACGGCGAGCGCGTAGATCGTGCGCCCGTTGCGGCGGATGCGGACGGCGCCGATACGATCGAGGTCGCGCGACACGGTGGCCTGCGTGACCTCGATGCCGCGCTCCGCGAGCGCGGCCACGATCTGACCCTGGCTTCCAAGCTCGTCCTGCTCGAGCAGGGTTGCGATCAGGCGCTGCCGGTGATTCATTGCTGCATAACTATACAGTAGTCTGCATGACCGGTGCGTTGGCTGCATAACGCGCGCAAACCGCCCACCGATTGGAGAGTAGCCGCGATGTCCAGAGTGCTCGATCGCATGCCGGCCGGCGAGCGCATCGGCATCGCCTTCTCGGGCGGACTGGACACCTCCGCGGCGGTCGCGTGGATGCGCGAGCGCGGCGGCGTCCCCTGCGCATATACGGCCGACCTCGGCCAGTACGACGAGCCCGATCTCGCCGACGTGCCCGAGCGGGCCCGCGTCTACGGCGCCGAGATCGCACGCCTCGTCGACTGCCGGAGCCAGCTCGTGCACGAGGGTCTCGCAGCCCTGCAATGCGGCGCCTTCCACATCCGCTCCGGCGGCCGCACGTACTTCAACACGACGCCGCTCGGGAGGGCCGTCACGGGCACGCTGCTCGTGCGCGCGATGCACGGCGACGACGTTTCGATCTGGGGCGACGGCTCGACGTACAAGGGCAATGACATCGAGCGCTTCTACCGCTACGGGCTGCTGGCCAACCCCGATCTGCGGATCTACAAGCCGTGGCTCGACCCCGACTTCGTGGGCGAGCTGGGCGGCCGGAAGGAGCTCTCGCAGTGGCTCGCTGCACGAGACCTGCCCTATCGCGCCAGCGCCGAGAAGGCCTACTCGACCGACGCCAACATCTGGGGCGCGACGCACGAGGCGAAGGATCTCGAGCAACTCGGCGCGAGCATGCACCTCGTGGAGCCGATCATGGGCGTGCGCCACTGGGACGCCAACGTGGCGATCGTGCCCGAGCGCGTGACGGTGCGTTTCGCCGACGGCTGGCCGATCGCGCTCGGCGGGCGCGAGCTCCCCGACCTCGTCGCGCTCGTGCACGAGGCGAACGCGATCGGCGGCCGGCACGGCCTCGGGATGTCCGACCAGATCGAGAACCGGATCATCGAGGCCAAGAGCCGCGGGATCTACGAGGCGCCGGGCATGGCGTTGCTGCACATCGCCTATGAGCGCCTCGTCAACGCGATCCACAACGAAGCCACGATCGATGCCTACCGCGACGGCGGAAGGCGGCTGGGGCGCCTGCTCTACGAGGGCCGCTGGTTCGACCCGCAGGCGGTCATGCTGCGAGAGAGCCTGCAGCGCTGGGTGGCGAGCGTCGTCACGGGCGAGGTCACGCTGGAGCTGCGCAGGGGCGACGACTACTCGATCCTCGAAACCTCGGGCCCGCACCTCACCTACCAGCCCGAGCGGCTGAGCATGGAGCGCAGCGAGGATGCGGCCTTCGGCCCGCTCGACCGCATCGGACAGCTCACGATGCGCGACCTCGATATCCGCGACTCGCGCGCCAAGCTCGAGCAGTACGCGGAGCGGCGCCTGCTGACGCCCGACACCGACGCGCTCGGCCTGCTGCCGGGCTCTGAACCTCCTGCGGAGTAGCCGACATGCCACACGACCTCATGCTCGTCGACCGCCTGGCAGCGCTGCACCCGGCGCTGGTCTCGGACTGCCTCGACCAGCTCGGCCGCCGCCACCAGGTGCTGGCGCCCGGCATCCGCCCTCTGGCCGCCGGCATGCGGCTGGCCGGTGTGGCGGCGACGGTGCGCGTGGTCGCGGACGAGCGCGTTCCCGATGACCGGAGCCAGTGGCACCGCGGCACGATCGAGGCCGTCGACGCCCTGCAGCCCGGCGAGGTGCTGGTGGCCTCGACGTGCGACGCGGCCTTCTGGGGCGAGCTGCTCGCGACGGCGTCCCGGCAGCGCGGTGCGCGCGGCGTCGTGGCCGATGCCTACGCGCGCGACACGCTCGCGCTGATCGACATGGACTTCGCCACGTTCGCGCGGGGAATCCACTGCGCCGACGCCCTGGGTCGCGTCCGCGTCGAGGCCGCCGCAGTGCCGATCGAGTGCGGCGGCGTCGAGGTGAGCCCTGGCGATTTCGTGCTCGGCGACCACGACGGCGTCGTGGTGGTGCCCGCCGCGCTCGCGCAGGAGATCGTCGGACTCGCCGAGCAGAAGTCCGCGAGCGAGGACGCGGTGCGCGCCGCCCTGGCGCGGGGCATGTCCGTCGCCGAGGCGTTCCGCACGTTCGGCGTGCTGTAGAGCCCCTCCGCGGCGAGCGCCACGCGGCGACCGTGCTCGCCGTCCTGCAGCAGCTCGGTGCCAGGCCCGAACTCGATGGAAGGCTTGCTCGCCCCGGTCAGTAGCGCCTGCGGTTGTTGTGCCTGCCGGGGCGGCTCGAGCGCTGCAGGACGTCGAATTCCTCCAGGGCGCGGCCGGAGCCGACTGCCACGCAGGTCAGCGGCGACTCGGCGACGTGCACGGGCATCTCGGTCTCGCGGCGCAGGCGCTCGTCCAGGCGGTTCAGGAGGGCGCCGCCGCCGGCCAGCACGATGCCGCGGTCCATGATGTCGGATGACAGCTCGGGCGGGGTCTTGTCGAGCGTCGACTTGATCGCGTCGATGATCTGCTGCAGAGGCTCGTCGAGGCCGAGGCGCACTTCCTGTGAGGAGAGCATCACCGTCTTGGGCAGCCCGGTCACGAGGTCGCGACCGCGTATCTCGGCCTGCAGCTCATCCTCCATGGTCGCGGCCGAGCCGATCTCGAGCTTTACCTCCTCGGCGGTCTGCGTCCCGATCAGCACCTTGTACTCGCGCTTGACGTAGTTGACGATCGCCTCGTCCAGCTCGTCGCCGCCGACGCGCACCGACTGCGACACGACGATGCCGCCGAGGGAGATCACGGCCACTTCGGTCGTGCCGCCGCCGATGTCGACGATCATGTTCCCGGTCGGCTCGGCCACCGGCAGGCCCGCGCCGATGGCGGCGGCCATCGGCTCCTCGATCAGGTACGCCTGGCGCGCGCCGGCCGAGAGCGTCGCCTCCTCCACCGCGCGCTTCTCCACGCCGGTCACGCCGGACGGCACGCAGACGACGACGCGCGGATGCGCCCAGCGATTCTGATGGACCTTCTGGATGAAGTGCCGGAGCATCTGCTCGGTCACCTCGAAGTCGGCGATGACGCCGTCCTTCAGGGGCCGGATGGCCTGGATGTTGCCCGGCGTGCGGCCCAGCATGCGCTTCGCCTCGATACCGACCGCGTGCACCTCGCCTGTGCGCTGGTCGATCGCGACGACCGAAGGCTCCGAGAGCACGATCCCGCGCCCGCGCACGTAGACGAGCGTATTGGCCGTGCCAAGGTCGACCGCCATGTCGCGGCCGCCGAACGAGCGGAGATAGTCGAGGATGCTCATTGCGGGGTGGCCGAGCGTGGCGCGACACGAGCGAATGCGCCCGGATGCAGGGCGATTCTACTCCTCACCCGGAAACCCGGCGACGGCGCGCGCCCAGCATTTCGACGAGCAGGGCGACGGGCAGGCCGACCACGTTGAAGAAGCATCCCTGGATGTTCGACACAAGTGCCGCACCGGCCTCCTGGATGGCGTACGCCCCGGCGCGGCCGCGCCACTCGCCCCGGGCCACGTAGTCGTCGATGGCGCTCGGCTCGAGCGCCCGGAAGCGCACAGCCGTTCGGGCGTGCCCCGTACGCTCGCCGTCACGGTCGCGCAGTGTCAGCCCCGACACGACCTCGTGCGTGCGTCCCGCCAGCAATCCCAGCATGCGCGCGGCCTCGGCGGGGTCCGCCGGCTTGCCGAGCACCTGCCCGTCGACCACGACGAGCGTGTCGACGCCCAGAACCGTCTCGCTCGCACTGCCCTCGACCGAGCGCGCCTTGCCGCGGCTGTGGTGCTCGGCGAGCTCGTGCGGCGGCAGGGGCAGCGGCAGCTCGTCGTAGGACGGCTCGACCACGCGGAACTCGAGCCCGAGCTGGGTCAGGATCGCGCGGCGCTGCGGCGAGCGCGACGCCAGGACCAGCGTCATTCCGCCGGAGGCAGGAGCTCGCCGGACGCGAAATACAGCGGTAGCTCGCGTGCGGCGCTCTCCGGCGAGTCCGAGCCGTGCACGATGTTCTCGCTCAGCACGAGCGCGAAATCGCCGCGGATCGTGCCCGGGGCCGAGTCGAGCGGATTCGTCGCTCCCATCATCGTGCGCACCGTTGGGATCGCATCGGGGCCTTCGAGTGCGAGCGCGACGAGCGGGCCGGAGGTGATGAATGCCACGAGCTCGCCGAAGAACGGCCGGGCCGCGTGCTCGGCGTAGTGCTCCTCGGCGACGGCACGCTCGAGCACGAGCTGCTTGAGGCCGCGGATGCGGAAGCCGCGGCGCTCGAAGCGCCCGATCAGCTCGGCGACGAGGCCGCGGCGCACGGCGTCGGGCTTGAGCAGGACTAGCGTCGTCTCGGTTGGCATCGCGCTTCCGGCTGTCGGCGGGTCAGGAAGAGGTCTCGTACAGCGTCATCGTGCGCTGCTGCTGCGTGGGCGTGGGCGCCTCGCAGTAGGGGCACAGCCGCCACTCGGGCTTGAGCGCGGAGCGGCAGCGCGAGCAGGTCAGCTTGAGCCTGCGCGCGCAGTGCGGACAGGCGATGAAGTCGGGCTCGATATCGCCCCCGCAGCCCGGGCACATGCCCTCTTCGCCGAGCCTGCGCTCCATCGCGCGGATCTCGAGCTCGCGCTCGCGCACGTCGTCCAGGTATTCGGGCGGTCGCAGGATCGTGTACACGAGGGCGCCGACGAATGGAAACACGAGCGCCGTGACGATGGAGACGCCGACGAGCACGGGATCGTCGATGCGGCGCTTGGCGTCCTTGTACGTCCAGAACACCAGTGCCAGCCACAGCACGCCGATGAAGAACAGGACGAGCAGCACGATCGCGTGGAACGTGCTCGAGCTGAAGAAGTCCGAGACACCCCCCAGCGGGTTGTCACTATTGGACGAAGCGGCGAGGGGCAGACTTGTCGTCATTCGGATCGATCGTTCGGTTGGCGGGTTGCGAGTCCTCT
This sequence comes from uncultured Actinomycetes bacterium, assembly GCA_963845865.1. Taxonomy (GTDB): domain Bacteria; phylum Actinomycetota; class Thermoleophilia; order Gaiellales; family JALYLC01; genus JALYLC01. The sequence continues at coordinate 98,595 of CAWJTT010000050.1, read as the reverse complement.
ACACGATCGCCTTGGCGAGCGCATAGCCGATCGCGTAGAAGACCGCGATCGTGAGCACGATCAACCCCAGAATCAGCGCAAACGAGCGCCAGAGGCTTCGCCTGCGCGGCATGCTAGCGGGACTCCAGCGCCGTTGCGCGGACGCGCTCGAGCAGATAGAGCGATCCGGTCACGATGACGGCCCCGCCCGTGCCCGCGCGCCCGCGGGCACGCGCGAGCGCCGCGTGCGGATCCGGCTCGGCGACAACGTCGGGAAGGCCCGCCGCGAGCGCAGCGGCGGCGACCGCGTCGGCGGGCAGAGGACGGGCATGACCCGCGTGCCCGCTGGTCGTGGCCACGAGCGCATCGAGAGCCGGCGCGAGCACCTCGAGCATGGCCTCGAGCGGCTTGTCGTCCTGGAGCGCGATGACTCCGACACGCGGGCGCCGGCCCTCGAGCGCGGCATCGAGCTCGGCCACGAGCGCACGGACGCCCTCGGTGTTGTGCGCTCCGTCCAGCAGGACGGCCGGCCGGCCGCGGATCAGCTCGAGGCGCCCGGGCGGAACCGCAGCCGCGAGCGCGGCCTCGGCACGATCGCGGACGAGCGGGCGAGGCGCAAGCAACAACTCGGCGAGCCGCAGCGCGAGCGCCGCATCGTCGCGCAGATAGCCGCCCGCGAGCGGTAGCCCCTCCCCCGCGCCCGTAGGGATTCGCTCGAAGGTCGCGCCCGCCTCGGCGGCGAGCGCCGCGGCCTGCGCAGCAAGCTCGTCGTCCATGACGCCCACACAGAGCGCGGCGCCCGGCTCGAGCACTGCCAGCTTCTCGGCCAGGATCAGCGCGCGGGTATCGCCGAGCACGCGCTGATGATCGAGCCCGACGTTCGTCAGGCCGACCACGCGCGCGTTGACGACCCGGGTCGCGTCGTGGCGCCCGCCGAGGCCGGCCTCGACGACGCAGGCCTCGACGCCGGCCTCGGCCAGGATCAGGAATGCCGCGGCCGTGAGGGCCTCGAACTGCGTCGGGCCCTCGCCGAGTGATGTCTCGACGGCTCGCGCCGCCTCCTGCACGCGGTCGAGCGCGACCGCGAGCGCCGCGGCGCCGACCGGCCTGCCGTCGATCTGAACGCGCTCGTCCCAGGCGATCACGTGCGGCGAGAGATACGCGCCGGCGCGCAGCCCGGAGGCCGCCAGCGCCGCCGCGGCGAAGCGAACAGTCGAGGACTTCCCGTTGGTGCCCACGACATGGATCGCATCGAGTCGCTCCTGCGGGCTGCCGAGCTGCTCGAGCAGCAGCGCGATCCGCTCGAGGCCGAGCCGCATTCCGAACGAGGCCAGCGACTCCAGGTAGCCGTGCTCGGTCACGCGCCGAGGGCGGCGAGCCGCTCCCGCAACTCGTCCGCCTCGCGCTCGAAGCGCTCCAGCTTGTCGCGCTCCTCCTGGACGAGGTGCGCGGGCGCGCGCTCGACGAAGCGCGCATCCGCGAGCTTGCGACTCGCCCGCTCGATCTCGGCCCGGGCCTTCGCAAGCTCCTGCTCGAAGCGAGGCCTCACGTTCTCGGCTCCGCCGGGCGCCAGCACCGTCACCGACGTCGCGCCGACCGGCAGCACGTCGACAGCGCGCCATTCTCGGGATCCATCCTGCGGCGCCGTGCTCGCGCCGCCGAGCGTCTCGACGACGGAGGCGACCTGCTCGAGTGGCCAGCCCTGCAACGCGAGCGGCTGCGCGCGCCGGCAGCTGCGCGACAGCGCGCAACTGGCGCAGCTTGACTACGAAGTCGAAGGCCTGCTGCGCGGCCTGCTCCGCGTCGGGATCGCGCCGCGCCTTCGAGGGGTCGGGCCATGCGCTGCGGGCCAGGACGCCCTCCTCGCCGAGCTCACCCCAGATGCGCTCGGTCACGTGGGGGAGCACGGGGTGGGCGAGGCGCAGCGTCGAGCGCAGCACGTACAGCAGCGTCTCGGACACATCGCGCGCGGCCACGGCGTCGTCGCCGTAGAGGCGGGCCTTGGCCGCTTCGAGGTACCAGTCGCAGACGTCGTTCCAGATGAAGCGGTAGAGCGCCTTGACCGCCGCGGCGAAGTCGTAGGCGTCGAGCGCTGCAGTCACCTCCGCCACGGCGTCGGCGAGCTGGCCGAGCACCCAGGCGTCGACCGGCTCGCTGCGAGAGGGAGCCGGCTTCGCCTCCGGATCGGCCTTGAGCAGAATCATGCGCGCCGCGTTCCAGAGCTTGTTGCAGAGGCCCCGGCCCTCCTCGATCGCCCCGGGTGCGAAGCGCACGTCCTGGGTCGAGCTCATCTTGAGCAGGCCGTAGCGAGTGGCGTCGGCGCCGTGCTCGGCGATCAGGTCGAGCGGATCGACGCCCGTGCCGAGCGATTTCGACATCCGCCGGCCATCCGTCGCAAGCACCGTCGGGTGGATCACGACGTCCTGGAACGGCTCACGCCCGGTGAATGCGATCCCCATCATCACCATGCGCGCGACCCAGAGGTTGATGATGTCGCGCGCGGTGAAGAGCGCGTGACCCGGGTAGAACGCGCGGTACCGCGGCGTCTCCTCCGGCCAGCCGAGCGTCGCGAACGGCCACAGCGCCGACGAGAACCAGGTATCGAGCACGTCCGGGTCGCGCTGCAGGTCGCCGGCGCCGCAGGCCGGGCAGTGCACCGGCGGTGAGGCCTGCACGATCGTCTCGCCGCAACTGCAGTACCAGACCGGCAGCTGGTGGCCCCACCACAGCTGCCGCGAGACGCACCACGGCCTGATCTGCTCCATCCAGTCGAAGAAGATGCGCTCGCGGCTCTTCGGAACGAAGCGGACGCGTCCCTCGCGCACGGCGGCGATGGCAGGCGCGGCGAGCTCCTGCATGTCGCAGAACCACTGCAGCGAGACGAGCGGCTCCACGCGGTTTCCCGAGCGCGAGCAGTGCCCGACGCTGTGCCGCCACGCCTGCTCCTCACGCAGCAGGCCGCGCTCACGCAGGTCGGCGACCACGCGCGCCTGGGCCTCCTGCGCGGTCAGACCGGCGTAGCGCTCCCCCGCCGCCGGCGTCATCCGGCCGTCGAAGCCGATCACGGCGATCTCCTCGAGGCCGTGACGACGACCGATCTCGAGGTCGTTCGGGTCATGGCCCGGCGTCACCTTGAGCGCGCCCGTGCCCACGTCCGGATCGACGTGCTCGTCGCCGACGATCGGCACCTCGCGCTCGACCAGCGGCACGATCGCGCGCTGCCCGATCAGGTGCTTGTAGCGCTCGTCGCCGGGATTGACGGCGACCGCGGTGTCGCCCAGCAGGGTCGCCGGGCGCACGGTCGCGACGGTCACATGGCCACCCCCCACGAGCGGGTAGTCCACGAAGTAGAGCGTGTCGTCGACCTCGATGTGCTCGACCTCGAGGTCGGAGATCGCCGTGGCACAGACCGTGCACCAGTTGATCATCCGGTTGGCGCGGTAGAGATAGCCGCGGCGGTGGAGCTCGACGAACACCTCGATGACTGCGCGGGCGTACTCCGGATCCATCGTGAAGCGCTCGTGCTCGTAGTCGAGTGAGCAGCCGAGTTGCTGGAACTGATCGATGATCGTCGCGCCCGACTCCTCGCGCCAGTTCCAGACGCGCCTGACGAACTCCTCGCGCCCAAGCTCCTCGCGTGTGAGATTGACCCGCTCGAGCATGCGCTCGACCACGTTCTGCGTGGCGATGCCGGCGTGGTCGGTGCCGCAGATCCAGAGGGCGTTCCGGCCCTGCATCCTCCGCAGGCGGATGATCACGTCCTGCATCGAGCCGTTGAGCGCGTGCCCCATGTGCAGGGAGCCGGTGATGTTCGGCGGCGGCACGGCGATCACGAACGGCTCGCCGGGGTCGTCCGGCTCGGCGGCGAATGCGCGGCTCGCCTGCCAGCGCGCGAACATCGCCGGCTCCACGGCGGCGGGGTCGTAACGCGTCTCGGCCTCGAGGCGGGTGCGGGCGGCGGCGTCCATGCGCCACGTATCTTAGGTCCCGCTCCGCAGTGCTACGTGCGCATGCGCCGCAGCGCCGCGACCAGCTCGAGGAACTGCTCGGGCGGGAGATCGGCCCCGACGCCCCCGACGGTCGGCCGCAAGCGGCCCGCGAGATCGCGCGCGAGCAGGTTGCGCGGCACGGCGTCCAGCGAGCCGCGGCGCTCGAGGAAGCGCCGCAGCGCCGTCAGCTCGGCGGCGTTCAGGCCGCTCACGTCCCACGCCGGGAGCTCCTCCGCCGCCGCCTCCCCGGGCGGGGTCTCCACCGCGGCGATGGAGGCGGTGCGCGGCTCGCGCACGACGAGCGTGCCCGCCGCCAGATCGCCGAGGCGCTGGTTGGTACGGGTCGCGAAGATGGCGATCGCGCCGACCAGGTAGAGACCCGGAAGGAGGTCGACGAGACGCAGCACGTTGCGCAGCGCACTCGAGCGGAACGTGAGCGGCGAGCCGTCGTCGTGGACGACGCGCAGGTTGTTCCAGCGCTTGCCTGGCGTTTGCCCTGCGGCTCCCAGCTCGAAGGCCGTGGGGTAGACGAAGAGCAGCGAGAAGACCGTCAGGGCGAGTATCGCGCCGGCGGCGAACCCACCGGTATCGGTGACGCGGAGCGCGACGACCACCGCGGCGAGCACGAGCCCCATCAGGAACACGTCCACGAGCAGCGCGACGAAGCGCGACCCGAGGCCCGCGAGCGACAGCTCGAGCGAGACCCCCTCCGGCGTCGCGATCCTGTGCGTCTCCTGCACGCCGGTGCTCATGCCTCCAAGCCTAGATGTGCGCGCACCCCGGTTCTGACCACGTGCGCACTGGGCTCGAACGTGGGCTGCTACATCTTCGAGCATGCATCCGGATGCGTTTGCGGCTGCGCGCGGGCCTGCCTGGGACGAGCTCGCGAACCTCACGGCGCGTGCGCGCGGGCGCTCGCACCGCCTCGCCGCCGCCGAGGTGCTGCGGCTCGGAGCGCGCTATCGCGAAGCGTCTGCCGACCTCGCGTATGCGCGCCGCCGCTTCGGCGACGACGCCGTCACGCGCCGGGTGGAGACGCTCGTCGTGCGTGCGCGGCCGCTCGTCTACGGCAACCGTCCGCGCGGCGGATCGCTGCGCGCCTATCTCGCCCACGGCTACTGGCAAGCGATCGCAGAGCGCCCCTGGCCGCTGCTCGCCGCTTGGACGCTGATGCTGGCGCCGGCCATCCTGGCCGGGCTCTGGGCACTCAGCGACCCGGCCGCGGCCGGCGGGCTCGTGCCGGCGCACCTGCGCAGCGTGGCCGAGCCCCACCATCACGGCCTCGTCCTGCACGGCGCCGGCGAGCACGCCGGCATCTCGATCGGCATCTTCGTGAACAACATCCAGGTCACGTTCCTGGCCTATGCGGGCGGTCTCACGCTTGGCCTGCTGACCGGCTACGTCCTGGCCACCAACGGCATCCTGCTGGGGGTCGTGGCGGGCCTCGCAGCCCAGGCGGGCAACGGCGGCGACCTCTTGCGGCTGCTCGTCGGGCACGGCGTGCTCGAGCTCTCGTGCATCGCGGTCACCGCCGCGGCAGGGCTGCGCGTGGGCTGGTCGCTCGTCGAGCCCGGTTCCGCCACGCGCGGCGAGGCGCTGCGCAGAGAGGCCGGGCGCTCGATCGGAATCGTGCTCGGCACGATGCCGTGGCTCGTCCTCGCCGGCCTCGTCGAGGGCTTCGTGACGGGCACGTACTCCACCGCGGTCGTGCTCCCGCTCGGGCTCGCCCTGGGCGCGCTCTACTGGGGGCTGGTCGTCACGCTCGGCCGCGCGCCTTCGCCCGGACGTACGCGCTGACGCATGCGCCCGCGAAGACCTCGGGACGCGCTTCGACGACGGCGGCGCCCGCGGTCGCGACACGCTGCGCAGCGCGGGCGCGGGCCTGCCGCATCTCGAGCGCAACCGTCATGGCGTAGGCGTCCCGCAGGTCGGCCGGACGGCGCGTGAGCAGGCCGTCGAGCGCGGGGTCGCGGACACTCGCCACGCACACGGCGTGACGCCGGGCCAGCACCGGCACGGCGTCGATCAGGGCGCGCGCCGCAGCCTCGTCGACGAGGTCCGCGAGCACGAGCACGAACCCGCGCTTGCCGCCCGCCACGCTGCGGAAGGCGAGCTCGTAGTCACTGTCGCTGTCGACGGGCTCGACGTCGAAGAGCGTGCGCGCGACTGCCGCAGCTCCGAGCCGCGAGGGCGCCACGTCGCGCAGGATGCGATCTGCGAACGCCATCGCGCCACTCCGATCGCCGAGCGCATCTGCGGTCGCGCAGACCGCGATCAGGCCGTCCAGCGCGACGTCGAGCAGCGTGCCGCCGGCACAGGCGGCAGCGCTCAGGCGCCCCGCGTCCACGAGGCAGCGCACCTCCCGGTCCTGGTCGATGCGGTACTGATTGGACATCGGGCGGCCGAGCCTCGCGGTCGCGCGCCAGTTGATCTGCCGCACGTCGTCGTCGGGCGCGTACTCGCGCACCGCTTCGAACGCGGTGCCGAGCCCGAACGACCCCCGCGCGCGGCGCCCGGCTTCCGGCAGCGCGCCGCGGCGGACGGCGAGCGCGAGCCGGCGCGCGCCGACGAGGTCGGGGTAGACGAGCAGGTCCGCGTCGGCACCCACCCGGTGGTGCCACGCCCCGAGCCCGAGCGGCCCGGTCACGCGTACGCCCACGGGCGGCAGCACGTGACGCCCGCGACGCCCTGCCACGAGCTCACCCGCGAGTGCGTGCCCGCCCTCCTGTGGCTACAGCGTCACGTCCGCGGGCAGCGCCTGCCGCACACGCACGGCACCCCCGGCCGCGCACCCTGACCGTGAGCCGCGACGGAACGCCGCGCGGGACAACGGGAGGGAACTCGCGCTCGAGCTCGGGAGCCCGGCGGGCACGCAGCGCATCCGCCGCGGCGGCCGCGGCGAGGGCCGCGGCGAGCACGGCCGCGACCTTCCAGCCGGCCACGATGGCGGCAGCCGCGCAGAGCGCGAGCAGGGCTGCGGCGCGCGGCGTCGGAGTCACCGCGGCACCGCGACCGCCGTGATCGCAGCGGTCACCGCCGCCTGCGGGGTGACGCGCTCGAGCTCCGCCTCGGGACGCAACACGAGGCGATGGGCGATCACCGGCACGGCCATGGCCACGACGTCGTCGGGCGTCACGAACTCGCGGCCGGCCAGGCGCGCCGCGGCGCGCGAGGCTGCAAGCAGATGCACCGCGGCACGCGGGCTCGCGCCGAGCTCGACTGCGGGCAACTCGCGCGTCGTTCGCACCACGGCGGCGAGGTAGTCGGCCACCTCGTCCGAGATCGTCGTGGCGTCGATCAGGGCGCCGACCGCGGACAGGTCGTCCGCGCCCGCGACCTTGGCGACCGGCTCGAGCGAGGGCGAGCGCACGCCGCGATGGCCGAGCCGCAGGATGGCCCGCTCCCCCGCCTCGTCGGGATAGCCGACGTCGATGCGGAACAGGAAGCGGTCGAGCTGGGCCTCCGGCAGCGGATAGGTGCCCTCGTACTCGATCGGATTCTGGGTCGCAGCCACGAGGAACGGGGCGGGCAGCGGCCGCGACTCGCCGTCGACCGTGACCTGCCGCTCCTGCATCGCCTCCAGGAGCGCCGCCTGGGTCTTGGGTGGCGTGCGGTTGATCTCGTCCGCGAGTAGGACGTTCGTGAACACCGGGCCGGGGCGGAAGGCCAGCTCGCCGGCCCGCAGGGTCATCGTGCCCGTGACGTCCGAGGGGAGCATGTCCGGCGTGAACTGCACGCGCTGGAAGCGCAGTCCCAGCGCCTCCGCGAGGGCATTGACCGCGAGCGTCTTGGCGACGCCGGGCGGCCCTTCCAGCAAGACATGCCCGCCGGTGCAGGCCGCGATCAGCGCGAGGTCGACCGTCTGCTCCTGCCCGACGACGACCCGCCGCACCTCGGCGCGCACCCGCTCGAAGGCCTCGATCATCGCTCTCCCCTCCGCTCGTTGATGCGTGCCAGGCCGCGCGCGGCCGCAAGCGCGGCCGAGCGCGTGGGCGCGCCGTATGCGATCGCACGGGCCTCGTCCTCGTTCAGCCCGGCGCCGAGCGCCGCTGCGAGCACCTCGTCGTCGCCGGCCCCGGGCGAGACGAGCAGCCGGCCGCGCGCCTCGGCCACAACCGGCGCGATCGCCTCCGCCGGCGAGTCGGCGCGCAGGAGCGCGCCGGCAAGCCCCTCGGCGTACTCGACGCGAGCCGGCGCGAGCTCCCGCCCGGCGGGCTGCGCGGGCCCGAGTCGTCGTCCGCGCGCCAGCATGAACACGCCGCCGGCCAGGGCCAGCAGGACGAGCGCACCGCGGAAGCGACCGGGCAGGGCTCCCCAGCCGCTCGCCCGACCGTACCCGTGCACGCTCTCGAGGAACGCGACCGGCCGCCCCGCGCCGGCGACTCCGAGTGCGAACGCCGCATCGTCGCGCGCGGCCAGGCGGCCGTTCAGCAGCGGGGACGCATCGGCCAGGAGCACCACGCGGCCCGCGCCGATGTGCCCCACGGCCGCCAGCGACGAGGTCGCGTCGCCGACGGCAGGGGCAGCGGAGCCGGCGGTGACGAAGCGGCCGCTGACGCCCGAGGCGATCGTGCGCACGCCCGAGGTCTCCCGCAGGGGAGCGAGGGTGTGAGTGACGCCGAGCGCCCTGTCGGTCCAGACGGGCGGGTCGGGCACGATCGCGCTCAGCCAGCGCGCGGGCTGCTCGTCCGCGATCACGAGCCTGCCGCCGCGGCGTACGAAGCGGGCCAGCGCCGCTGCGTCGGCCGCGTCGATGGCATCGGGATAGAGCACCACGACAGTCAACCTCGGATCGAGGTCGAGGTCGCGCGGCCGATCGCGCAGTCGCGTGACCTGATGCCCAGAGCGCTTCAGCAACGCCGCGTAGGCCGAGGCCCCGTACTCGCCGTAGGCGTACGACGAGCCCGGCGGGCCCTGTGCCCGCTCGCCGTCGCGCGTCAGCTCGTTCGCGACCCGCAGGGCGACCAGGACGGCGAGCAGGGCGACGCCGAGCGCGACCAGCCGGCGTGCATCGTTCATGTGCGCGCGCGCTCGTCGAGCGTCGCCGCGAGGCGGCGGCGGAGGTCGGCCGCATCGCCGGCCGTGGGAGGCCGGCGGCCGTAGACGACGCCGGCGAAGCCGTCGGCCGCGGCGTCGAAGCTCCGCGAGCCGAGACTGCGCGCAACCTGCCCGAGCGTCGTGTCAGGCCGCACGCGTAGTGCGCCTGCGTCGTCCAGCCGCGTCAGCGCGGCGGCGAGTTGCAGGCGCATGGCCTCCTCGAAGCGCCCGGCGGCTTCGGCGGCGTCGGCGCGGCGGTCGAGCTCCTCCGGGCTCGCCGAGCCGACGCCGAGCGCGCCCTCGGCAGCGGCGGACACCCGCTCGCGCCGCTGACGCTGCCGGACGCTGCCGAGCAGCAGCGCAGCGAGTCCCGCGACCGCGGCGACCGCACCCGCGAGCACGACCAGGCCGAGTGCGCCGTCCGCGCCCGGCGGAATGGAGAGTCGTCGCGCAAGCCACGACAGCGCGCGGGCGAGCAGCCCGGCCTGCGGCCTGTGGTAGTCGGGCCCGGCCAGGATCGCGGCGGCGGCGCGCCGCGCGGTCCCGGCGCTGCGCGGGCGCCCAAGCCCGGCGCGCAGGACCGCGAGCCGCGCGTCGACGCGCGCCGGCGAGCCGGTCAGGACACGTCGCATCGCCACGGGCCGGCCGTCGACGGCAGTCACGCCGCGCAGGCGCGAGAGCGCCGCGCCATCCGTCGCCGCCGCGTCCACGAGGCGCAGGTAGGTCGCGCGGTCGACGCGCTCGGCGGCCGCGGGAGCCGCCGGCGCCGCCAGGGCGCACGCCGTCAGCAGGCCGACGGCGAGTCGCCTCACGTCACGCCCGTGCCGCCCGGCTCGAGCGAGTGGGTGAGGAGTTGGATGTCGAAGCCTTCCTTGCGGACACGCAGGTCGATGTAGAGCACCGTCGTGACCGCAACCTGGAACGGCAGTACGAGCGTGTTCGCGAACAGGCTCGCAACGCCCTCCTCGATGAAGACCACCGTGTCGTTGCCGCTCGAGCCGAGGAGCGCGCCGAGCACGGCGAGAATGACCAGCGTGACGACGAGCGCCAGCAGCACGGCGAGGATGAGCACCCCCGCGCACGGCCAGAAGCGACCGCGGACGAGAGCGCGCGAGCGGCCGAGCGCCGCCGCGATACCCAGGTTCTCGCCGAGCAGCGCGGGGACGGCGACCGACCACGCGACGAACAGGTAGATGCCCGGGATGAGCAGGAAGACGCTCGCGATGGCGACCAGGAGCCCGATCACCAACGAGATCCAGATCACCGACAGAAAGCGTCGCAGGCCGAAGCGCAGCGAGGCCGCCGGATCGACGGTGCGGCCGAGATAGGCGTCGGCGACCAGCCTGAACGCGGCGGCCGTCGCAAGCGACGACGCGATCAGGCTGACGACGAGCAGCAGCACCTGGAGGATCGCGAGCGAGCCCGAGGACCCGCCGCTGTCGCGGACCTGCTTCTCCGCGACGGCAAGCGCGCCGTTGAGCGCCGCCGGCAGCGCCACGACGACGGCGACGAGCCTCCACAGCGCGACCGCGTGCCGCCGGTAGACCGCGAGCGCCGTGTCGAGGATCTCGCCGACCCCGAGAGGCCGGAGAACAGGGGCGCTGCTCACCTCCGGCACTGTAGTGACGGCACCGGCCAGGGCTCCGCCGCGACGAATCGGCTGTCGTTCGTTAGGGTGCCGAGCGGACAAGAACGAGGAGGAAGCGGTGAGCGAAGCGGCGGCCATGGAGACGACGACGCCTGCAAACGGCTCGGGCGCGGCCGTGCGCGCGCTCGCCCTGACGCGGACGTACGGCACCGGCGACGCCACCGTCGAGGCGCTGCGCGGGGTCGACGTGACGTTCCCGCGAGGGCAGTTCGCGGCGGTCATGGGGCCGTCGGGCTCGGGCAAGTCGACGCTGATGCACCTGCTCGCAGGACTCGACGCCCCGACCAGCGGCTCGGTCGAGATCGACGGGCGCGACATCACCGCGATGGGCGACGCCGAGCTGACGCGCCTGCGCCGCGACCGGATCGGCTTCGTCTTCCAGTTCTTCAATCTCCTGCCGATGCTGACCGCCGAGCAGAACGTCGAGTTGCCGCTCAGGCTCGCCGGGCGCTCGGCCGAGGACGGCTGGGTGGGACGCCTGCTCGCGAACGTCGGTCTTGCCGATCGCAGCGGGCACCGTCCCGCGGAGCTCTCGGGCGGTCAGCAGCAGCGCGTGGCCGTCGCCCGCGCGCTCGTCAACAAGCCGGCGGTGGTGTTCGCGGACGAGCCGACGGGCAACCTGGACTCCAAGACGAGCGCGGAGATCCTCGATCTCATGCGCCAGTCCACCAACGACTTCGGCCAGACGATCGTGATCGTGACGCACGACGCGCGCGCAGCTGCGATCGCCGACCGGGTCGTCTTCCTGAGCGACGGCCTCATCGTCGCGGACCGCGGAAGCATGACGAACGACGAGATTCTCGACCAGATCAAATCGCTGGAGTAGCCGCCGGTGCTCCGACTCACGCTCGCAAGCCTGCGCGCGCGGCCGCTGCGCGCGCTGCTGACGGCCCTGTCGATCGTGCTCGGCGTCGCGATGATCTCGGGCACGTTCGTCGTGACCGGCCAGATCAACCGCGCGTTCTCGGAGATCTTCGACGCGGTCAACGTCAAGAACGACGTGACGATCGAATTGCGCACGGTCAGCGACAACAACGGCGGCTTCCAGGAGCCCTTCCCGGAGTCCGTGCTCACGCGCGCCCGCAGCGTGCCGGGCGTCGACGCGGCGACCGGTGAGATCGACGCGCTCGGCTCGCTCGTCACCTTCGAGAACGGCCAGCCCAAGCGCGTCGGCAGCAATACCGGGGCTCCGCCGCTCGTGTTCTCGACGCCGCCCGCCCGCTTCGATCCGGCCACCTACGTCCGCGGCCACCGCGCCACCAGCTCGGGCGAGATCGCCCTGATCGAGGACACGGCCAAGAAGGCCGGCGTCGACGTCGGCTCGACCGTCGGGCTCGTGACGCTGGCCGGGCTCAAGCGCCTGCGCGTCTCGGGCATCTACCGCATCGGCACGACGGCGTCGCTCGGCGGCGCGCTCGTGAGCTCGATTCCGCTCGCCGACGCGCAGCACTGGTACTCGCTGGACGGGCAGTTCACGCAGGTCAACCTCCAGGCGGCGCCGGGCGTCTCGAACACGACGCTCCGCGATCGCGTGCAGGGCGCCCTCGGTGTCAGGTTCAAGGTCCAGACCGGCTCGGAGAAGGCCAAGGCCGACTCGCAGGGGATCGCGGACATCATCAACGGGTTCCTCGGGCCCGCCCTGCTCGCGTTCGGCGGGGTCGCCGTGCTGGTCGGCGCATTCATCATCTTCAACATGTTCTCGATCACCGTCGCGCAGCGCATTCGCGAGATCGCGATGCTGCGCACGCTCGGCGCGAGCCGCAGGCAGATCCTGACGAGCGTGCTGCTCGAGGCGCTCACGACCGGGCTGATCGGGACGCTCATCGGGATCTTCGCCGGCCTCCTGATCGCGGTCGGCATCAATGCGCTCTTCGACGCCGTCGGGTTCGGCCTGCCGTCCACCTCGCCGCAGCTCGCCACGACGGGCATCGTGCTCGGGCTCCTGGTCGGGCTCGGCGTGACGCTGGTCTCGGCGCTGATCCCGGCCGTGCGCGCGACCAGGATCCCGCCCATGGCCGGGCTGCGCGAAGGGGCGACGCTGCCCCGGGGGCGCTTCGCGCGTTGGTCTCCCATCCTCGCCGTCATCTTCGCCGTGGCCGGGGCGGCGCTGATCGTGAACGGCGTGACGGGGTCCGGGACGGCCAGCCAGCGCCTGCTCGGAATGGCCGGAGGCGCCGTGCTGATCTTCTTCGCAGTCGCGATGACCGCGCGGTTCGCGGTACCGCTGCTGGCGCGTGTCGTGGGTGCGCCGCTGGCCTGGCGGGCGAGCGGGTCGCTCGCCCGCGACAACGCGAGGCGCAACGCGGCGCGCACCGCCCGCACCGCCGCGGCGCTCATGATCGGCGTCGGGCTGGTGGTCTTCGTCGCCGTCTTCGCCGAAGGCTTGCGCACATCGTTCACGAGCGCGCTCGACAAGTCGCTCAAGAGCGATCTGATCGTCACGCCGACCGACCAGAACGGCGGCGGCACGCTCTCACCGCAGATCGTCCCGGCGCTCGAGGGAATTCCCGGCGTCGGCGTCGCCTCCTCGCTGACGCAGGGCGACATCCGCCGTGACGGCAAGCACGGCGGCGTGGACAACGGCCTCTACGGCATCCAGCCCGCGACCATCGGCAAGGTCTACAAGGTGACCTGGGTCGACGGGAACGACGCCGCCCTCCGCGGCCTGAACGCCAGCGGGATCCTGCTCGAGAAGGGCGAGGCGTCGTCGCTGCATGCGAAGGTCGGCGATCGCGTGATCCTGCTCTCGAACTCCCGGAAGCGCGCGACGGTCACGGTCAGGGGCATCTACAAGGACGACACGCTGCTACAGAACGGCATGATCACAACGGTTCTCCTGCATCACCTCACCGACGTGAACGGCGTTCAGACCGTGCTCGCCACGGTCAAGCCCGGCGCCGACCCCGACAACGTCGTGAAGCTCGCCGAGAACCGCCTCACGAGGCAATTCCCGACCGCAAAGCTGCAGTCGAACGCCCAGTTCAAGAAGTCGATCGGCGACCAGGTCAATACGCTGCTGGCGCTGATCTACGCCCTGCTCGGTGTGAGCGTGCTGATCTCGCTGTTCGGGATCGTCAACACCCTGCTGCTGTCGGTCTACGAGCGCACGCGCGAGATCGGCATGCTGCGCGCGATCGGCATGACGCGGCGCCAGTTGCGACGGACGATCCGCTTCGAGAGCGCCATCACCGCCGTGATCGGCAGCCTGCTCGGCCTGGTCATCGGCGTGGTCTTCGGCTGGATCGTGACAGAGGGGCTCTCGAGTCAGGGACTCGTGTTCGCGATCCCGTGGGGCACGCTCGTCGCGTGCCTGGTGGTCGCCGCGGTCGTCGGTGTGCTGGCCGGCGCCTGGCCCGCCTGGCGCGCCTCGCGCATGCGCGTGCTGGATGCTCTCAGCTACGAGTGATCGGCGTTTTTCCGGGATCGTCTTCCTGGAAAAGCACCGCAAGGTATGCCATTAGTACCGGCAACCTGAACCGAGCGGCACGACTGCGGCCCCCGATGGGCCGCGAATCGTTCGCGCCGCCATGCACGCGCCCCTGAGGCGCACACGACGAGAAGGAGGAGCGATGCGATCGCTCGCCGCGCCGCTTGTCGCGTTGGTGCTCGCCGTCACCGTTGCCGTGATCTCGAGCAGTCATCAGCTTTCACGCAAGACCCTTGTGCATTCGCCGCTGGTCGCCGTCCCCCACGTCCATCACGTGCGCTCGCACTGCGCCGCCTACTGCCAGACGCGCAGGCTGCGCCGGCGGTTGCTGAGCGTGCACGCCCGTACGGTCGCGCTGGCGCGTCATGCCGCGCTCCCCGTACCACCGCCACCGCGCTACGGCTGGCGGCGCGAGAGCCTCCGCATACAGCTCTCGCACCAGGCGCGCGTGCTCGGCCGTTACCGCATACAGGCCCGCCGGCCCCTTCGCCTCCGCCTCGCGCGCTTCGAGGCCTGGGTGTGCATTCACCGCCACGAGGCCGCGTGGAACGACACGGACGACCCCTACTGGGGCGGCCTGCAGATGGATCGCGGGTTCATGAGCGCCTACGGGGGCGACATGATCGCGCGCCACCACGGTGGCCTGGCCGACACCTGGACGCCCGCAGAGCAGATCGTCGTGGCCGAACGCGCCTACCACTCGCACGGGTTCGCGCCGTGGCCGCAGACCGCGCGCAGCTGCGGCGTCCGCTAGCGCCGCGGCGCGGCGTCAGGCGAGCGAGAGGTGGATGCTGAAGGCGCCGGGCACCTTGCACCCGACGGTGTTGCCGTACCACCTGGGCGGGTAGCGGCCGTGCACGCAGATGCTCTGGAACGCGAGATCGGAGACGACGATCAACCGCACGGGCCGATAGTTGCGCACGAGCGCCACCGAGCCCGAGGCGACGCGCCGCGGCCCCACCCGTAGCGCATAGCGCAGCCGCGTCCTGAGCGAGGAGTGCGCCCTCAGTGCGTGCAGCTGGAACTGACCGCCCGAGAGGACGAGCTCCCAGTCCCGCGTGACCACACGCTTGTGACCGGCCGGGTTGCATTGATCGCCGGCGTCGAGTCGGCGCGTGACGGACCCCTGCGAGACGGTCAGGCTGATGCCCTGAACCGCGATGTCGTGGCAATCGCCGGCGCCGACGGGAACCCACGTGACGCCCTGGCCCCGCAACCTCGGCTCGTACCGCAGGGTCTTGCCGACGCCGAGGGGGACACTCAGGGCGGCC
Organism: uncultured Actinomycetes bacterium; assembly: GCA_963845865.1. Taxonomy (GTDB): domain Bacteria; phylum Actinomycetota; class Thermoleophilia; order Gaiellales; family JALYLC01; genus JALYLC01. Next base: position 83,244 of record CAWJTT010000050.1, on the reverse strand, counting down.
GACTGCGCGCAGCGGACTGTGCCGGTCGCGTCCGTCAGCGTCCAGCTCGCGCCGGCGTTCATCGCCGCGCCATGCGCCGGAGCCGTAAGCACGAACTCGAGGTCGTGATCGACCGGATCGTTCGCTTCTGTCGCACTGCCCGCGTCGACCTTCAGTGCGACCGAGCCATCGACGTAGCCGGGGCCGTCGCCGGCGTCGGCGACGTTCGCGCCGACCCGCTCCTGCCGTCCCCAGGCCAGGAAGGACGGCGCGGACCAGGCCAGGCCGGGGGCCGCGGTTGCGTCACAGGAGGCGAGCTGATCAGCGGCGGCCGGCGAGGCCGAGAGCCCGGCGCCGGCTGCCGCGAGGACGACGGCGAGCACTGCTGTGTGCAGACGAGGCATGTCGCGTGTATCGGCTCGTCACCTGTCTGCGGGATGCCTCCCGAGGGGGATCGAGCGAAAGCGCGCATGACAACCCGCTGCGGTCAGTCGGCGATGTCGGCCTGGGCCACGATCGTCGTCGGCGCGATACGCACGAGCAGCTCCCCCGGCACGCCGTTGCGCGCCCCGTACTGCGAGGCGAGCTCGGCGCCCATGTAGCGGCCGCCGATGCGCTCGGCCCAGGTGCGCAACAGCTCCGGGTCGTCGTGGATCGTCGTCGTGCCGTCGACGCGCACGTAGGCGTACGGCGGCTCGTCCTCGTCCACGCACAGCGAGACGCGCCCGTCACGGCGCAGGGACTTGCCCTTGATGCTCTCGCCCCATGTCGTGAAGAGCAGCGTGTCGTCCTCGTCCACGGCAAACCAGATGGGCACGACCATCGGGCTGCCGTCGAGCCGAGTGATCGCGAGCTTGCCCGTGCGCGTCCCGAAGGTCAGGAACGCCCTGATCTCGGCGTCGTTCATGCGTCGCATGTCCGTCCTCCCCGTGGCCAGATCAGACGAGGTCTCGTTCGGGGATGCCTCGCATCTCGCGCCTCCGACCGGCCACCCCGGGAGCATACGGCCGACCCGCATCTCGCGTTAAGAACTGGTTTCAAGAGTCCCGTGTGTGGTCCTCCGAACGCCACGCGACGCTTGAAACCAGTTCTAACTGGCGCGAGCCTGGTCTGCCCCCTGCTCGTGCTCGAGCACGGCGACGAGCGCCTCCACGACACGCGGATCGAACTGGCCTCCCGAGCTTCGCCGCACCTCGGCCAGGGCATCGCCGTGGGCGCGCGGACCTTCGTAGGGGCGCCTCTCGGTCATGGCCACGAAGGCATCCGCCGCGGCCACGATGCGCGCCGCGATCGGAATCTGCTCGCCGGCGAGCCCGTCGGGATAGCCCGAGCCGTCGAAGTGCTCGTGATGGCTGCGCACGACCTGCGCCGCCCCGGTCAGTCCGGGCACGACGCGGACGAGCGCCTCGCCGGCGATGGCGTGGTGGCGGACCCGGTCACGCGCCTGCTGGTCGAGCGGACCGCGTTGAGCGAGGATGTCGGTGGGCACCGTGACCTTGCCGCAGTCGTGCAACCAGCCGCCGAGGCGCGCAAGCTCGACGTTCGCGGCCGACAGGTCGAGCTCGAGCGCGACGGCCGTGGACAGGGCTGCGACCCTCGCCGCGTGCATGGGGCCGACGCCGCCGCGCACCGACGCGGCAGCAGCCAGTGCCTGCACAACGCCCTCGAGGCCCTCGGTCGCGTCGACGGGCACGAGCAGCGGAGCGCCCTGTGCGATCTGCGCCTGGTTGCGACCACCGCGCTTCGCGGCGTACAGCGCCGCATCCGCACTGGCGAGCAATTGCTCGGGCGTATGGCACGTGGCCGACGGGCGCACGGCACCGATCGAGATCGTGACCTCGACGGCGCTGTTCGCGCCGATCGCGATCGGAGAGGCGGCGACCGCCGCCCGCAGCCGCTCGACCACCGCCTCGAGCTCCTCGTCGTCCCCGATCTCGTCGAGCAGCACGCAGAACTCCTCGCCGCCCCACCGCGAGGTCACGTCACACGGACGCGTGGCGTCCTCGAGGCGGCGCGCGATCTCGCGCAGCACGAGGTCGCCGATCTGATGCCCCTGCGTGTCGTTGATGCGCTTGAAGTGGTCGACGTCGACGAGCGCGATCGCCGCCCCCGCGGCGGAGCCGGCCAGGCGCACCCGCAGTACCTCCGAGAAATGCCTGCGGTTGAACAGTTCCGTGAGGGCGTCCACGCGCGAGAGCCACTCCAGCCGGCGCAGTGCCTCGGCACGCTCGTCCTCGGCATGCCGCTGCGCGGAGATGTCACGGACCGCGCCCGTGAGCAGCACGCGCCCGTCGACCACCCTGATGGCTGCCCTGTCGCGGACCCAGCGCGCCACGCCGTCGACGCCGACGAGACGGTACTCCTGCTCCACGACCGCGCCGTCGCGCCGGATGAGATCGGCGAAGCGCCAGTTGACGTCGAAGTCGGGGCGATCGTCGGCGTGGACGAACTCGTCGTAGTCGTCGACGAGCTGCTGCATCTCGGCCGGGCGCCCCCAGCAACGCCGCGAGGCCCGGGCCATGCGCGTGCATGGCAAACCCCTCGTCGGGAAGGCGCTCGCCACTGTAGAGGTACTCGCCGATGACCTCGGCCGAGTGGGCAAACGCCGCGCGGGCCGCACTTGTCTGGGCGATCAGCGCTGCGCGCTCGGCGACGTCCTTGATCATCACGACGCGCATTCCGCGTCCGGGCGTGAAGCCGACCGTCACGATCGCCGGGAACCGCTCGCCGTTCTTGCGGCAGAGCACGGCATCGTACTCGCCGTGGCCGACGCGCGAGACGTCGTGGAAGCTCGCGAGCAGCTCGCTCTCCGACTCCGAGGGCCAGTACGGCATCGGCGGCGACGACCCGAGCAGTTCGCTCTCGGCGAATCCGGTCAGCTCGCACATCTTCGCGTTGACCTGTGCGATGCGCCCGTCGGCGTCAACGATCACGAGCCCATCCTGCAGCGCGCCGCCGACCACGTCCGAGACCCGAAGGTCGCGATCCTCGGCGACCCGCGCGACTCCGCCGCGCGCGCGCATGCGTCGCAGTGCGCGTGCTGCGCCGGAGAGGACGAGAGCCACGCAGGTGGCGATCGCCATGAGCCATGCAACCGTCATCACCCCCGTGCATCGTCGCTACCGGGGTTCCCCTTAGTCCCTCAACCGGCGGGAGGCACATCCTTGTCGGGGGCGCGATGGGTCAGACGCCGCTCGATCGGGAGGGCGTACCACAGCACCGCGAATGCGACGAACGCCAAGCCTCCCGCCGCGAAGGCGGCGCCCGGGCCGAACAGGAAATGCGCCACGAGCACCAGCGAGAGCACGATGGCGAGCGCGAGCGCGGTCATTCCCGCGATCGTGAACGCGCTGCCGAGGTTGACCAGGTAGAGCTTCTGCTCGCGCCGGAAGAGGATGCGATGCTGGATCGAAGGTGCCATGAGCAGCGCGACGGCGACCGCCGCGAGCAGCAGCGCGACGAAGTAGACATCGCGCTCGAAGTCGTCGACCTGGCCGAAGCGGGACGAGAACGGCGCCACCAGCAGGAACGCGAACAGCACCTGCACGCCGGGGAGCACGACGCGAAGCTCCTGAAGGAGCTGGTCGAGATTCCTGTTGAGCTGCTCATCTTGCGACTCGGGCACGAGCGCGAACCGTACCGCGCGGCTCGGCGCGTCGGCACCTCGGTTGGAATGGCGCTAGTGGTCGCCGAACGACCGCATCCGCACCGCCCGCCATTTGCGTGTTTGCGGCTGGAGTGCAGGGGGATACCGGAACTCAGGTCGCGGTGGCCGGAGCGACGACCGCGCGGCACGCGTCGAAGGGGTAGGGCTTCCGTGAATCTCAGCGACGGCCGGCCCAGCCAGGTGGACGGACTAGCGATTCGCCTTGCGGCACACGCCGATCAGGTACCAGTGGCACGGCGGGCGGTGGCAGACTACTGCGAGCGCTGCGGCCTCCCCGCGCCCCTGATCGACGATGTGAAGCTCGTCGTCACGGAGGCCTGCACGAACGTCGTGCTGCACGCGTACGAGGGAGTCACGGGCGGCGCATGCATGTTCGAGGTGCACGCGCAGCTCGAGCCGGGCACGCTGCTGCTCAGCGTGAGCGACCAGGGTCGCGGGATCGGCGCGCCGAGCAGCAATCGCGGGCTCGGGCTTGGCTTGCGGCTCGCGTTGCAGATCGCCGGAGGCGTGCAGACGCGCGAGGGCGCCGGCGGGCTCGGAACCCTGCTCACGATGCGCTTCGCCGTCCCGGACTAGGCACGCGCGACGCGGTAGACGATCCCACGCTTCCAATCGCCGACGAGCAGGGCTCCGTCCGGCGCAACCGCGAGGGGCAGCGGATTCGCGAAGCCCGCGAGGAGCGGCCTCGCTCGTGCTCTCGCGTAGCCGGCGCCCTCCTTCCGCAACGACACTGCGAGCACGCGCCCGCGCTCCCACTCGCTCACGAGCGCAGCGCGACCCACGGCGCCCGCGAGCCGTCCCGCGACGACCGCGACGCCACCCGCGGCCGCGTGCTTGTCGAGCACTGCGAGTGGCGCCGGCACGCCTCGGCACGCACTCCCTGCCTGGCCGTAGCAGCCCGGGAAGCGCCATCTCTGCCCCGCGCGGACGAGCGCGAGCCAGTCCCCTGGCGTCCTGTCGCCGAGGTCGTCGCGCTGGTTCATCGACGTGAGCAGGCCGCCGCTCGCGCTGTCATAGACGACGCCGAAGGGCGCCCGGATTCCCGAGGCGTACACCCGTACGTCGCTTCCGTCCGGCCGGAAGGAGACGATCGTCCCCGACCAGCGCGAGTGGCTGAGGCAGTGGTCGCAGGCGGCCGAGATGCCCATGACCAGACGTCCGTCGGGCAGTGCGACGATCCCGTTGTTCCAGCCGTGACCGGCGGGCTCCACCACGATCGCCGTGCGGTGGGCGAAGCGCGTACCGCGCAGATCGCTGAACACATCCACCCTCCCGAGCGACGCGACGTACAGGCGATCGCGCTGCCAGAGCAGGCCGAGTGGTCCGTTGACGCCCTCGATCACCTTGACCGGAGTGCCGCCCGGTCTCGGGACCATGTACACGCCGTCGGCGCTGTGGTCGGACGCCCCGGACGTCGTCGCCCAGAGCCGGCCGCTCGCGTCGAATGCGAACGCCGATACGTGGCGCAAGCCGGTCGCGTAGACGGTCGCCGCCAATCCGGCCGGGCCCGTGAGGCCCTGGCCGATCGCGACGCGACCCGTCGCCGTTGCCGCGTTCGCGCCGCCGCCGCCGCAGCCCGCCGCTGCGAGCGCGAAAGCGACCATCAACGCGACGACCAGCGCGACGCGGCTCGCAGGAGGGGAAACGAAGCCGCGCCGCGCCGTCGTCACGTGCCGGCGGAAGGACAACGCGGACACGGGAGGACTTGGACGCCCCGGCGCCCGCGTTAGACGGCCGTGGACGTCGACGACGTTCCGGAGCTCGACGACGGTGTCGTGGACGGTGTGGTCGACGGCGTCGAATCGCCGCCCATGTTCGGGCAATTACTCGACGAATGCGTGGCCGCGTTCTCATCCATGACGGCCGCGGGCTGCGTCGAGGTCGACTTCGCCGGGCCTGAAGAGCTTGTCGCCGCGTGGGCGACAGCACCACCGGCGAGCAGCGCGGAGACCGCGAACGTCGCCATCACCTGTCTGGAGCGTCTCGCCATTCCGTTCACCTCCTTTCGGTGAGTGTGTAGGTGCAGTCAAGCGCGGCTTCGTAAGACCAGCATGTGTGCACGCCCAGAGCTTTCTGAGCGCGCCTCTTGCACGGAGCGAGCGAGCGCACGCGGATCGCGGCCCAGGCACGCCGCACGGCCCAGAGTTTGCGAGCGCCGTAGAGCGCCGCTCACAAGGCTGGGGGGAAATTTCCCAGCCTTGTTAGCTTGCGACCTTCCGCTTCAAATCTACGAAAACCTCTCCCTACCTGTGTCGTGGGGCCGGAAAAATCTCGTTGGTGCCGGAGCGCCCTGAAGTCGACGAACGTGGAGTGAGGCACTCCCAAGCCAGCGAACGAGAAGTTGTTGCGGATACGAGGTTCAGTTCGATGCTGATACCCGGCACGTATGACGTTGCGGGCATCTGCGAGCGCTGAGCCACCCCTGAATCTGTCGAGTCGGTTACAGCGGCGGGCTGTGACGCCCACTGCTGTTCCTGCCGTGCGCCGGTAGACGGCCACAGTAGACGACCGCTCCCGATCGAGCACAGGGAAGACGGCGTGGAGATCTCCTGATCTCACGTCGCGAACGACGGCCGGCGCCTGCCGACGAAGGTGCACCGAACCAGAGGAGAACAGATGAAGAAGGTCGCATTGATCGCGGGGGCACTGGTCCTCGGAGTTACAAGTATCGCTGTCGCCAGCACGCGAGACGCGGCTGTCCCGAAAGCGTCGTTGACTTCCACGGTGAAGGTTCACGACGGCAAGCCGCTCGGCGCACATTCGGTCGGTCACATCCAGCTGAAGAACTCCGTGATCGACTGTCAGAAGCTCGTCCCGTCGCTCCGCTCGCGGTCTGCTCTCTTTCTCTCATCCCGAACGGTGGCAAGGGCGACAAGGGCGACAAGGGCCCGAGCGGTATCAACGGTGTCGACGGCAAGAACGGCGCCGATGGCGCTCCCGGCCTGAAGGGCGACAAGGGCGACAGGGCCCCAAGGGTCAGGACGCGAGCGTCGAGTACGGCATCGCACAGGTGCTCGTCTCGCGCATCACTACGACGACTGGTCGACGGACCGACTCCGTGGGCGACCTACTCGACACGGCTCGGCTCGCCCGTCGGCGACACCACCGGTGGCACCTTCCGCGTTCACGTGCTAGCGACGCAAGTGCTCCGTGCACGATCGCAGTCCAGGCCGGCGTGGCTGTTCGACAGCCGCAGCGCGACGGTCAGTCCGCGCCGTCCTGGTCTACAAGCAGCGACTACGACCAACGGCGGCCCGAGGTGTACTGCGAGTACGCGGACGGTTCGGCGGATGCCGACTCCGCAGCGATTCGCCAACAACGCTCCGGTCGCCGCCTACGACGCGCTGAAGGTCAATGTCGGCGGCTCCGACGACTGCGGCCTCGATGGCGTCGACACTGCGACGTCCGACGCCATGCACGGTCGCAGCCGGCTACTACGTCGGACACGTCGCGTCCGGCTGACCGTACCGACACGCGACTGCCGCTCCAGCCCGTCCGGGACGGAGCGGCAGTCGCACGCGGCCGCCGACGCCATCCGCGGCACGGCTCGGGCGACGGACGCCATCGGCGCCCGCCGCCCTGGCGAGCGCTTCACATCACGCGGCGGACGTGTCCCCCTGCCAGAGGTGGAACTCGTTGCCCTCGCTGTCCGCGCAGGGCGCGAACCAGCCGTGCGTCGGCACCGGAGTCTTGTCCGCGGCGGTGCCGCCGAGCTCGCGCACCTTGGCGCACGAGGCGTCGATGTCGTCCGTTGCGAAGTAGTACTTGGGGTGCCCGCGCTCCTCGGATGCGTACAACGCCACCCCGCTCTGCGGACCGGTCTGGGCCATGCGGTAGTCCATGTCGGGCATGACGGAGTCTCCGAACTGCCAGCCGAACAATCCGCCCCAGAACCGTTGCGCCCGATCGACATCCCCGGCCAGGAACTCGATGTGGACGATCTCGCCGGCCATCTCAGATCCTTTCGTCGACGGCCCGAGCCTACCGCCGCGAGGCCTTCCACGCCAGGAGGACTTCGGGCACGCTAGCCTCGCGCCAGCACGGAGCACCGAATGACCAGCGCATCGCCTCCCACGCTCGCGCTCAGCGCCGACGAGCACGTCCCCGGGCGCGGCTTCTGCGACCCCGCGCACACTGCGGGCGACGTGGGAACGCTGACCGCGCTGCGCGGTGCTGTCAGGCGCCAGGCCGGTCATCGGCGCACGACCATTCTGAGCTTCACGGACGATCTCGGCGAGCACTGCGTCGCCGTGCCCGACTGGGATGCGCTTGCGCGACCCGAGCCGGTTGCACTGGTCGGATTCTTCGGACAATCGCGCGAGCACGTCGACCACTCGCCGATCGTTGCCATGGAGCACCAGATCGTCGCTCGAGCCGCCGCGTTTCCCGGACTGCTCTCCTACCACAACGCTCAGCTCGACGACAATCGCTGGGGCAACATGGTCGTGTTCTCCTCGCGAGCTGCCGTCGCCGGCCTGGCGCCCGACCCCGTTCACGTACGCGCAGTGGCGAGCGCGCCGATGTACTACGAGTCGCTCCGACTCCATCGCGGCTCGCTCGCCGACGGTCTGCTCGGAGACGCCGACATCCTCCTCGACGAGACGCTCTACCTCGACTTCGCCGGGGACCCGGCATGGCGTGGGCTCCGGGTGTACGCTCGGAGCCCTGGGAAGTAAGACACGCCGCGTGGCAGAAGGAGGCAGACATGAGTGACCCGGCCGGCAACGAGCCCGTGAGTTTCGAGGAGGACGTCAAGCCGCTCTTCCGCGAGCGCGATCAGACCTCGATGCGCTCCGCCTTCGACCTCTGGTCCCACGACGACGTCAGCAGGCATGCGGACGCGATTCTCGGCGCGGTCAAGACGGGGAGCATGCCCTGCGACGGCGCCTGGCCGGCCGAGCAGGTCGAGCTCTTCGAGCGCTGGATCGCCGCCGGCAAGCCCGCGTAGAGCGGGTTCTGGAGATTCGCTAGGCCGAAGGCGGCGCCGGAGCCTCGACCAGCGCCGGCCGCTCGCGGGCCGAATCGAGCGGCTGGCCCGCGAACTGCCCGCCCGGGCAGTCACTGCAGCGGACGGTGCGACGCGGGTTGCGAATCCCTGCCAGGCCGAGCACGCCGCCGGACGCCACCAGCAAGGTCGCGATGCCGATGCCGACGTGGAACGCGCTGGTGGACGCCGACTCGACCGCGCCTGCGACGGCAGTGCCGGTCACGGCGGGATCGACGCTCGCAAGCGTCTCCTTGCGCGCCTGCTCGACCGCGGCCTGGGCTGGAGGCGTCAGCGTCTGTCCGGCGAGGTTGTCGTCGAGGGCCGAGTTGAACTGCGCCGAGATCACCGCGCCGAGCGCCGCGACGGCGAGCAGGCCGGCGACGCGCGCGATCGCGTTGTTGACCCCTGAGGCGATACCGGCGTTGGATTCGTCGGCCTCGGCGAGCACCGTCGCCGTCAGGGGGGCAACGGTGGCCGCGAGCCCCAGCGAGAAGACGAGCAGCGCCGGCAGGAGGTCGGTGGCGTAGTCGAGGTGAGCGTTGATCCGCAGCATCAGGCCGAGCCCGAACGCGGCGACCAGCGGGCCGACGCCCATGAACAGGCGAGGGCCGAACCGGTCGGCGAGCCGACCGGCCCGCTTGGAGAGTGCGAACATCATGAGCGTCGCGGGCAGGAGGGCGAGCCCGGCCTGCAGCGCGTCGTAGCCCGCGACCTGCTGGAGGAACAGCACGAGGAAGAAGAACGTCGCGCCGAGGCCCCCGTACATCGCGAACGTCTCCAGGTTGCCGATCGCGAAGTTGCGCCGCCTGAACAGGCCGAGCGGCAGCATCGGCGCGGCAGTCCGATGTTCGTGGAGCACGAAGATCCCGAGGAGCACGATCCCCGCGATGCCCGGCCCCCAGACCTCGACGCTGCTCCAGCCAACGACGGGCTGGCGGATCAGTGCGAGCACCGGCCCGGCCAGCCCGAAGAAGGTGAGGACGGCGCCGATCCAATCCAGCGGCACGCGCGCGACGCCGCTCTTTCGCGTGGGAACGGCGATCGCGATCAGCATCAGCGTGATCGCCACGAACGGGACGTTGATCGCGAAGATCAGGCGCCAGGAGACGGCGTCGACGAGGTACCCGCCGATCAGCGGGCCGATCACCACCGCGATTCCCGACCAGGCGGTCCAGGAGCCGATGGCCGCACCCCGCTCGGCGGCCGGGAACGTGGCGATGATGATGGCCAGGGCGCTCGGCGTCAGGAGGGCGCCGAACGCGCCCTGCAACGCGCGTGCGCCGATCAGGAACTCGATGCTCGGCGAAATGGCGCACAGCAGCGAGACGAGGCCGAAGCCTCCAACGCCGATCGAGAACACGCGCCGCTCGCCGAAGAGGTCGCCGAGCGAGCCGCCGACGAGGATCAGCGACCCGAGCGTGAGCAGGTAGGCGTTCGACACCCACTGCTGACCGGCGAGACCGCCGCCGAGATCGTCCCGGATCGCAGGCAGCGCGACGTTCACGGCCGTCCCGTCCAGGCCCGCCACGAACGTGCCCATGATCGCCGCGAGCAACGCGAGCTGCTTCTGGCGGCCGGCGAGCCCCGGCCATCTCGACAGCGCGGTCTGCATGACGTCGCTCCTCAGGCCGACGCGGCCTGGGCCAGAGTCAGTGTCGCGCCGGAGAGAGCCGCGCCGGGCTGCTGCGCCCGGCCTGCGGCCAGGCCTCCGCGGTCGACCACGTCGAAGCCGATCTGGTCGGCCAGGGTGCTGACCGTCGCCTTCGCCTCGGCGTCGTCGCCGGCGATGAAGATCACGAGCCGCTCGGGATCTCCCGCGGGCCGGCCGTCCGAGGCGAGATGAGTCCACCCCAGGGTGTTGAACGCCTTGACGACGCGCGCGCCGGGCAGCTGACGGGCGAGGAGCTCGCTCGAAGTCGTGCTGTCGTCTGCGAGCCCGGGCAGCTCGCCGTCACGAGCCGGGAAGTAGTTCATGGCGTCGATCACGACCTTGCCCGCAAGCGCCTCTGCCGGTAGCTGGTCGTAGAGGAAGAACGGTACGGCGAGCACGACGATGTCGCCCGCCGCCGCAGTGGCCGACACGTCGGCGCCCGCGTGCGCGCGAGGGCCGAGCTCGGCCACGAGCGGCTCGAGCGATGCCTGGCCGCGCGAGTTGGCGAGCGTCACGTCGTTGCCCGCATCGGTGAGGCGGCGCGCGAGCGTCGCCCCGATCTTGCCGCTGCCGATGATTCCGATTCGCACGGCACCGCTCCTCACGTCGGGAATGCACGGTGGAACGACGGGCGGCGCACCGGGCTTCCCGGGAAGCCGAAGCACGCCCTGATCGTTTTCCTACTCGAGAGGCGGCGTCGTGCCGTCTCGATCCGAGAGGCACTTGCATGAACGCCACAATCCATCCCCAGTACTTCCAGACGCGCGTCCGCTGCAGCAACTGCGGCTCCGAGCACGATCTCGGCTCGACGCGCGAGCGTCTGAGCGTGGACATCTGCTCCGCGTGTCACCCCTTCTACACCGGCACCGAGTACCGCGCGTCCCAGGGCGGTCGCATCGCGCGCTTCGAGGCGCGCAGGCGCCTGGCGCAGGTCTAGACACCTTCCGCCGTCCCGCTCCGGGGCTCTGTGCTCACCCGAGGAGCGGCGACGGCGGTATGCGCGTCCGGCCGTGGACGGCCGGGATGAGCATGCCGACCTCGTCGACGAAGCACCAGCACCAGTCCTCGCCCGGCTCCAGCGAGCGGATGATCGGGTGAGTCGTGGCGCGCGCGTGCGCCGTGGCGTGCCGGTTGGGCGAGTCGTCGCAGCAACCGACGTGGCCGCATTCGAGGCAGATGCGGAGGTGCAGCCAGAGGCTGCCCATCGCGAGGCAGTCGACGCAGCCGTCGACCGACTCCGGCAGCTGCGTGATGCGGACCTGGTCGACGTGGGTGCAGATGGGCGCCATTGGAGGGTCCCTTCCGTCAGGTGTGGGTGAGCGGCAGCCGAACGTGGAAGACCGTCCGGCCCGGTTCGGATTCGACTGTGAGCGAGCCGTCGTGGCGGTCGACGACGATGTTGCGCGCGGTGGCGAGCCCGAGGCCGGTTCCGGTTCCCACGTCCTTCGTCGTGAAGAACGAGTCGAAGATCCGGTCGGCGATGGCCGGAGGGATACCGGGCCCGTCATCCGCGATGTCCACCTGCGCGCAGCTCCCGTCGCGTCGCGTGCTGATCGTGATCGTGCCCGACTCGCCGAGTGCATCGATCGCGTTCGCGAGCAGGTTCGTCCACACCTGATTGAGCTCCGAGCCGCGGACGGTCAGCCGCGGCAGGTCGCGATCGTAGTCGCGGACGACCTCGATCGAGGTGTGCTTCAAGCGGTGGCCGAGCACGATCAGCGTCGTCTCGAGACCTTCGTGGAGGTCGACGTCGACCAGCTCGCCACGATCCATGTAGGCGTAGGTCTTGACGGCTCCGACGAGGCTCGACATGCGCCGCGTGGCCTCCTGCAGCTCCGCGGCGAGGCTGCGCGCCGTCAGGGTGGCGGCGACCCAGCCGAGCGCTGCATCAGTCGCCGGGCCGGCCAGCGCCGCCACGCGGCCCAGCCAGTCCTCGTCGACGCCTGCGGCGGCCAGCGGCTCGGCGAGGCGCCACGGCTCCGGCACGCCGAGCGACTCGAGGCGTTCGAGCAACGCATCCTCCGCGTCCGCGGCATCGAGCGCGTCCAGTGCGGTACGGCCCGCCGCACGCTCGATGGCTTCCGCGTGCAGCGCGACGAGCCTGGCGGCATCCTCGCGCTCGATCCCGGACTCGACGAACCGTCGCAGCGTCGAGCCGACGACATCGACCGCCTCCACCATCTGATCGGCGGCCCGCCCGGCAGCCGCCGCGGGATTGTTCAGCTCGTGTGCGAGGCCCGCGGCCATCGTGCCCAGCGACGCCAGCCGCTCGCGGTTCTGCTCGATCGCCGTGACACGGCTCATGACGGGCGCAACCTGCTGCATCACGCGCCGGTGCACGGAGGGCTGGGCCAGCGCCAGCTCGCGGAACTCGGCCGGGTCCGATCTCGCCGAGGCGGCAGGCGCTGGTGGCCTGCATGCGCACGCCCAGCGTCCCCTCCGTGAGCGCTCCGATTGCGCCCATCCAGGTCGGCGCGACCTGGCGGCTGCCGGGCTCGACGTGCTCGCCGGAGATGAAGAAGGCCTGCATGGTGCCCTCGAGCAGAAGGAACACGCTGGGCGCGGGCTCGTCGTGCTCGACGAGGATCTCGCCCGGTTCCGCCGCCCGCGGCCGCGTGACCGCGAGCCATTCTGCGAGCTGCTCGTCATCCAGATCGTCGAAGAGGTCGATCGTCCGCAGCTCGCTCAAGGTGAGCGCCGTTCCCGCGCTCATGCGTCGGCGAGGTACTGATGGATCAGCGAGACCGCCATCGAGCCCTCGCCGACCGCGCTCGCGACGCGCTTGAAGGAGCGCGCGCGCACGTCGCCCGCCACGAGCACACCGGGAACCGTCGTCTCGAGCAGGTATGGCTCGCGCTTCAGCGGCCAGCCGGCGCCCGCGGCGTCCAGGCCCGAGAGGATGAAGCCGCGCTCGTCGCGCGCAACCACGCCCTCGAGCCAGTCCGTGCGCGGCGACGCGCCGATGAAGACGAAGCACGCGTCGACCTCGAGCAACGACTCGGCACCGTCCGGCCCGCGGATGCGCAGGCGCTCGAGGTGATCGCCGTCACCCTCGGCTGCCACCGCCGAGCTCTCGGTGCGCACGGTCACGTTCGGCAGAGCCGCGAGCTGCTCGATCAGGTAGTTCGACATCGAGCGCTCGAGCGAGGGCCCGCGCACGAGCATCGTGACCTCCGACGCGTAGCCGCTGAAGTAGACCGCGGCCTGCCCCGCCGAGTTCGCGCCCCCGACGATGACGACACGCTGGCCCGCGCACGAGCGCGCCTCGGTGAGCGCCGAGCCGTAGTAGACGCCTGCGCCGGTGAACTTCTCGAAGCCCGGTGCGTCGATCTGGCGGTAGGCGACGCCCGAGGCGATCAGCACGCAGTTCGCGCTCAGCGTCCCCCCTCCACTCAGCTCGACGATCCTGCCGGCGCCCTCGACGCGCAGGCCGACTGCGTCCTGCACGGTCAGCAGCTCTGCGCCGAGGCGGCGCGCCTGATCCGTCGCGCGGCGCGCGAGATCGGAGCCGCTCAGGCCCGCAGGGAAGCCGAGGTAGTTCTCGATGCGGCTCGACTGGCCGGCCTGGCCGCCGGTCGCCTCGCTCTCGACGAGCACGGTGCGCAGGCCCTCCGACGCGCCGTACACGGCCGCAGCCAGACCAGCGGGGCCGCCGCCGACGATCACGAGGTCGTAGTGGTCCTGCGTCGGCCGCGCCGTGATCCCGAGACGACCGGCGAGCTCGAGGATCGTCGGCTGCTCGAGCACCCCGCCGTCCTCGAGCAGCGCGACCGGCAGTCGGGTCTCGTCCACGCCGATCACCTGGAGCAGCTCCCTGGCCTCGCCATCGCGCTCGACGTCGAGCCAGCGCGCGGGCACGCCGTTGCGGGCGAGGAAGTCGCGCAGGTCGTGCGTGGCCTTGGAGAAGCGGTGCCCGATCAGGCGCACACCGCCCGTCTCGAGGAACGCACCGGCCTCCCAGGTCGTCAGCAGGTCATCGAGCACAGGGAAGAGCTGCTCCTCGGGCGGATCCCAGGGCTTGAGCAGGTAGTAGTCGAGCGCCGCCTCGTTGATCGCGGCGATCGCGGCGTTCGTGTCGGCGTAGGCGGTGAGGAGCACGCGCTTGGCGCCGGGCACGATCTCGCGCGCCCGCGTCAGGAACTCCGTCCCGGCCATCGCCGGCATGCGCTGGTCGGCGATCAGCAACGCGACCTGATCGCCTCGGGTGCGCAGCTGCCGGAGGATCTCGAGCGCCTCGGCGCCCGACGTCGCGCGCATGATGCGGAAGCGCTCACCGAAGCCACGCCGGAGATCGCGCGACACGGCTGCCAGGACGGATGGGTCGTCATCGACCGAGAGGATCACGGGCCGGCGCTCGGGTGCAGGCTCCTCGCTGCGCGCGCGCTCCCGGGTCGCGAGCTCGTCCGTCATCACGGCCTACGGTAGCGGGCCTGACGAGGCCGCTCCGGAAGACGGCTCACGCCGGCGCTACGATCGAGCGGCGCTCCCGCTTCGGGAGTACCGAGACGGAAGGGACACCGAATGGCAGACGACGAGGTTCACACGCATATCGAGGCGCTTGTCGCCGAGGAGCACCGCCTCTGGCAGCACGAGTCGAGCGGCAACGCAAGCGACGATGACCGCCGCAGGCTCGCCGAGATCAAGGTCGAGCTCGATCGCTACTGGGATCTCCTGCGGAGGCGCCGCTCGGCCGCGGATGCCGGGGGCGATCCCGAGAGCGTCGAGATGCGCAGCGAGGGGACCGTCGAGGGCTACCTCCAGTAGCCGACCCGAGCTTCACCAGCTCGGCACAAACGCTACGTATCGTTTATAACGTGCCGATGCCGGCCGACGCTCACAGCCCGTCCGCCCCGGAGGCGGATGCTGCGCCCGTGCGCCACGGCGGGCGCCGGCGGAGCAGCGAGACCGAGCAGGCGATCCTCCAGGTCACGCGCGAGCTGCTCGTGGAGGCCGGCGTCCAGGGTCTGACGATCGAGAAGGTGGCGGCCCGCGCCGGCGTCGCCAAGACGACGATCTACCGCCGCTGGCGCGACAAGGACGAGCTGGCGCTGGCCGTCGTGCTCGACATGGTCGAGCAGATCGTCGAGATGCCCGAGCTGGGCGATACGCGCGCCGAGCTGCTCGCCTTCGTGAACGCCGCCGTGAAGGTGCTCGGATCGACGCTGATGGGCCGCGTGATGCAGGGCCTCGTGTCCGATCTCGCCACCGACCCCGAGCTTGCACAAGCGTTCCGCGACCGCGTCGTCTCCGTGCGCGACGCCGAGGTCGAGCGGCTCGTCGCACGCGGGATCGCCCGTGGCGACCTGCGGCCGGACACCGATGCCGAGACCGCCCACGAGCTGCTCATCGGCCCGGTCTACTACCGGCTCCTGCTGAGCGGGCGACCGCTCGACCGCGCCTTTGCGAAGCGCAACGTCGAGGCGGTGCTGCGGGCGTTCGCGCCCGGCTCGCCTCCGGGCTGAGCGCTAATGAGGCTTCGCCTCGGCAAAGCGCGCGAGGCCGTCGTCCGGAATCGCCTCCCACGGGGCGGCATACGCGACGAACGCCCGCCAGCTCGGCCGTACGCCGGGATCGCCGTCGAACGCGCCGAGCCGGATTGCCATCTGCGCAGGCTGATCGGGATTGCGGCTGAACAGGTGTGCCCCGCACGCGCGGCAGAAGCATTTCTCGAAGCCGCCGCCGGGCGGGCGCCAGGCCTGGATCAGGTCGGCGCCCAGGAGCAGCCGGAAGGTGCGGGCATCGATGCGCGCCTGCGCAGACGCCGCCGTCCCGGTGCGCCGCTGGCAGCGCGTGCAGTGACAGTACCCCGCGTCCGTGGCCGGCTCGGTCAACTCGAAGCGCACCCCGCCGCACAAGCAACCGCCGGTCACTGCTGGCTCTGCCATCGGTGGCTACCCTACCCGCAGTGGGCCTGATCCGCCGCGAAGACTCCGCCCTGCTCGTGATCGACACGCAGGAGGGCTTCTACGGCGACGACCGGGCCGACGTCGACCGCCCGGCGTTCGAGCTGGTCGTGGCGCGCGTCGCGTGGCTGACGGGCCTGGCGCGTGCCCTCGACGTCCCGGTGGTCGTGACCGAGGAGGACCCCGAGACGAACGGGCCCACATCGCCGCGCATCTGCGCGCGCCTGCCACCCGCGGCCGCGGTGTTCGCAAAGCCGGTCTTCGCAGCCGGCGACAACCCGCAGATCCGCGCGGCGCTCGAGGCGACGCAGCGACGCACGATCGTGGCGGTCGGACTGGAGACCGACGTCTGCGTGGCGCATTCCGCGATCTCGCTCCAGGAACGCGGTTTCCGCGTGGCCGCCGTCACCGATGCGCTGTTCTCGCCCGGAACGGCACATGCGCACGGGCTCGAGAGGCTGCGGGCGGAGGGCGTGCAGCTGCTCTCTGCGAAGGAGCTGTTCTACGACTGGGCGCGCACGCTCGCGGACGTCCGCGCCCTGGTGCGCGCCTACCCCGAGCTCGAGACGCCGCCCGGGTTCGCGCTCTGACGCGGACCGCCCCGCTCGCCCGCGCTCAGCGCACGACGTCGCGAGCGCAGGCGGTGTTCGACTGCTTCTTGGTGCCGTCGGTTCCCTGCACGCAGAACGAGCCCGAGCTGCGTCGGGACCGGCGCGCGAGCTCCAGCCGGACCCAGCGGTTGGTCGGGATGCTGCGGTAGGCCTGCGCAGTCTGCTCGCCGTCTCGGGCGTAGAAGACGATGGCGATGCGCGAGCGACGGCTTCGGTCGTCGTCGATTCGCACCGAGAGGAATCCGGTGTGGCCGACCCTGCGGCTGACGGCCCTGACGGTCGCGCTCGGCGGGTCGTCGCGCAACCCGCTCCACAGTCGCGGATCCGTCGCCAGCGCGCGATCGATGAATCCGCGCTCGCTGGCCACGAGCGTGAGGTACGAGCGCGAGACCTCGCAGTCGGAACCCGCGCCGTAGCTGATGACGCCCTCGACCACGACGTTGCCCGTGGTGTTCTCGGAGGCGAACGCCGGGCCGCCCGAATCCCCGAAGCAGGCCGTCCCGCCCGGCACCGTGAGATCGCTGGACGCGGCCGTGCCGCAGAACAGCCAGGAGGCGTCGAAGCTCTCCGAGACGAGATGGCAGGAGGCCGGGTCGGCGGCGTCGATCTGAGCAACGCGAAGCCTCCGCGGGCCCGACTTGTCGGTCGTCGAGCTCCGGCCGTATCCCGCGATCAGGAGCGGTTTGCCCTCACCCGGGTGCTGCTCGGCGAGCACCGCGGGCGTCTGCGCCAACGGCCGGCTGAGCGCCAGCAGCGCGATGTCATGGAAGTGGTGATTCCCGTCCCAGCGGTAGTACGGCTGCGGCAGCACCGCAACCACGTCGGCGCCGACGCCGAGCGCCGCGTTCGCGGGATCGCGCGATCCGACGCGCATGCGGAAATCCGAGGGGCGGGCGATGCCGAGCAGGTTGCCGCGCTTGTTGGTCTCGTAGACGCAGTGCGCGGCCGTCATCACGACGGTCGGCGAGATCAGCGTCCCCGTGCACGCCCCGGTCCCGCGCGGCTCGGAGATCTCGATGTACGCGAGCGGTGCGGTGAACTCGTCGCTGACCTGGTCGGTGCCACCGACGATCGCATCTGCAGGAGACGCCGTGAGCGCCATCACCACGAGCGCGCAGAGCACCAGGAGGAGGACGAACGGGCTCGTGAGGGCGTGTCGCGGATACATCGTCGCTACGCGCAACCTAGCGTGCTTGTGCGCCCCATCTGGTCTGGTTTTTCAGCCGAGGCTCGCGATCCGCTCAACGAGCAGCTCGAAGAACGCCTCGGCATCGAGGTCGATCCCGACGTGCGCGTTCGGCGCGCGGGGCGTCCGAATCCAGCGGTCGACCACGGTCCTCCCGCGGCACAGGTCCGACGCGAGCTCGACCTCGACGTTGCGCTCGACGGTCGTCACGATGCCCGGCCGGATCACCTGCGCGACCGCGACCGCGTCGTGGATCGGCGCGCCTTCCCAGCCGTAGGTGTCGCGGTGGTAGACGGTGAAGAAGTCGATGAGGTCGGCGACGAACGCGCCTCTCGCTCCCGCCGACCGGAGTCGCTCCTGCAATGCCGGCGTCGTCAGCGCCCGGTGGGTCACGTCGAGACCGATCATCGTCGTGTCGATGCCGGCGTGGAAGACCTCATGCGCGGCTTCCGGGTCGGCCCAGATGTTGAACTCGGCCGCCGGTGTGATGTTGCCCTCGGCGATCGCGCCGCCCATCAGCACGATGCGCTCGACGTTCGCGCCGCCCGTGCGCCTGAGCAGCGTCGCGATGTTCGTGAGCGGCCCTGTCGGCACGAGCGTGACCGCCGCGGGGCTCGCCGCGATCGTCCGCAGCATGAAGTCGACGGCATTCTGGGCGAGAGGCGTCCGGCTCGGGGGTGGCAGCGTCGGACCATCGAGGCCGCTCTCACCGTGGACGTGCGACGCCACCATCAGCGCGCGCTCGAGCGGCCGCTCGGCCCCAGCTGCCACCGGGACATCGCCGCGGCCGGCGAGATCGAGCACGCGCAGGGCATTCGCCGTCGTCTTCTCGAGCGTCTGGTTCCCGTGCACCGTCGT
Organism: uncultured Actinomycetes bacterium; assembly: GCA_963845865.1. Lineage (GTDB taxonomy): Bacteria > Actinomycetota > Thermoleophilia > Gaiellales > JALYLC01 > JALYLC01. Next base: position 64,402 of record CAWJTT010000050.1, on the reverse strand, counting down.
CACTCCGAGCACCTCGACCTCGGGGCTCGCAAGCGCGAGCAGCAGCGCGATCGCATCGTCGTGCCCCGGATCGCAGTCGAGGATGATCGGAGTGGGCATCCGCGCAGTATCTCGGCTCGCTCTCGCCGCGTCCTCGCTTCCGGTTCTCGACTCTCAACGACGACGCCGCACGCGACGCCGAGGAGGGCAAGGTCATCGAGCCCGCGCTGCCGATCGGGGCGTAGGCGCTGCTTGTGCGCCGACCACGAGCTCGGCGGCGCGCTCTCCGATCATCGCCGTCGGCGCGTGCGTGTTGCCCGAGCTGACGAACGGCATCACGGAGGCATCGGCCACGCGAAGGCCCTCGACGCCGCGAACGCGGAGCTGCGGGTCGACGACCGCGTCCTGACCGACCCCCATGGCGCACGTACCGACTTGGTGGTGATACGTGATCGCGGTGCGGCGCACGTAGGTGCGCAGCTCATCGCGAGTCCGGACGTCCGCTCCCGGGTAGAGCTCGTTCCCGCGCCACTCGTCGAGCGCGGCCTGCTCTCCGATCTCGCGACAGAGCGCGACGGCAGCGACGAGCGCGTCCACGTCGACGGCGCAGCTCAGGCACGCAGGGTCGATGAGCGGCGCCGCGTGCGGCTCGGCGGACGCGAGTCGCAGCGCGCCGCGGCTCGCCGGCCGGATGATCCCGGCCATGAGCGTGTAGCCGTCGGCCGGGCCCTCCATCCCCTCGAGGTACAGCGGCAGGTGGAAGAAGAGCGGCTGCACGTCAGGGCCCGGCAAGCCGGACCGGCTGCGCCAGAAGAGATGGCTGTGGAGCTGCTGGAGGCCAGGGAGCGCAGCAGGTACCGCGACGCGAAGCGCCGTAGATCACGGGCGAGAGCACGTGATCGTGCAGGTTGCGACCGACGCCGGGAAGGTCGACGACGACATCGATTCCGAGGCGGCCGAGCTCGTCGGCGGGCCCGATGCCGGAGAGCAGCAGGAGCTTGGGCGACTCGACCGTCCCCGCGCAGACCACGACCTCGCGCTCGGCGCGGATCTGCTCGACCGCACCCGCTCGCTCGATTTCGACGCCGACGCAGCGTGAGCCATCGAAGAGCAGGCGACGGGCATGGGCGCGCGTGAGCACGGACAGGCCGGCAGTCCCCGCGACCGGTGCGAGGAATGCCGTGGCGCCCGTCTGGCGGACGCCGTCCTTGATCGTGAGCTGGCAGAACGAGACCCCGTCGAGCACCTCGCCGTTGGCGTCGTCGTTGAGAGGGATGCCCGCCTCCTGGGCGGCGGCGACTGCGGATGCGTTGACCGGGTGCGGCTCGTAGCGCGACAGCACGTGGAGCGGCCCGCCCGATCCGTGGTACTCCGACTCCCCCAGGTCGAAGTCCTCCGAGCGCTTGAACACCGGCAGCACGTCCTCGTAGCTCCAGCCGTCGTTGCCGAGATACGCCCAGGTGTCGTAATCGCTGCGATGACCCCGCGCGTAGATCATCCCGTTGAGGGCACTCGACCCGCCCAGCACCTTGCCCCGCGGCCAGTGCAGCTCGCGGCCCGCACAGGCGGACTGCGGCACGGTGCGATAGCCCCAGTCCTGCTCGCTGTCCCACAGCTCGAAGAGCCGCGCCGGCTCGTGGATCGCGGGATTGACATCCGGGCCGCCGGCCTCGACGACGACGACGCTCACGCCCGCATCGACGAGCCGGCGCGCGACCACGGCACCAGCCGATCCCGAGCCGATCACGACGACCTCCGCGACCGCTGGACTCCCGTTGTCATCCGGTGCCATCAGTGAGTCCTCCTCGGGGGCGCCGGCAGTCCGGCCGGTGCGAAGGATAGAGCCTGCCATCGGGCAGCGCCCGTCAGCCGGCGCGTCACTCGGCCAGGGCCGCGCGCACGAGCGGCGCAACCTCGCTGCCGTAGAGCTCGATGCTGGTCATCAGCTGCTCGTGCGGGAGCGTGCCGATGCTGTACTTCATGTCGAAACGGGACAGGCCAAGGCCGCGCACGACCTTCACGATCTTGGTCGCGACCGTCTCCGGCGAGCCGACGAAGAGCGCGCCGGAAGGGCCCGCGCCGGCGTCGTACTGCTCGCGGGTCATCGGTGGCCAGCCGCGCTCGCGGCCGATCCTGGCGTGCGTCTCGGCGTAGTGGGGCCAGCTCTCTTCGAGCGCCTGCGCGTCGGTGCGAGCCACGTAGCCGTGCGAGTGGACGCCCACCGGAGGCGTGTCCCGCCCGAACTGCGCCAGCGCACGCTGGTACAGGTCGACGTAGGGAGCGAAGCGCATCGGCTCCCCGCCGATGATCGCGAGCATCAGCGGCAAGCCGTAGTGCGCCGCGCGCACGACGGACTGCGGAGTGCCGCCCACGGCGATCCACGTGCGCAGGCCGCCGGACTCCGTCGGCGGGTAGACCGTCTGCTCGTGCAACGGCGCGCGGGTCGTCCCCGACCAGGTCACGGGCGTCCCGGCGAGCAACGCGGCGAACAGCTGCAGCTTCTCCTCGAACAGCTGCTCGTAGTCCTCGAGCGCGTAGCCGAAGAGCGGAAACGACTCGATGAAGGAGCCGCGCCCGAGGATCACCTCGGCGCGACCGCTCGAGACTGCGTCGAGCGTCGAGAAACGCTCGAAGACGCGCACCGGGTCATCCGAGCTCAGCACCGTGACGGCCGACCCGAGCCGTATGCGGCCGGTCTGTGCAGCGATCGCGGACAGAACGACGTCGGGAGCCGACACGGCGAAATCCTCACGGTGATGCTCGCCCACGCCGAAGAAGTCGAGGCCCAGCTGATCCGCCAGGACCCCCTCGGCCACGACGTGCCGGATCACCTGGGCTTGCGACTCCAGTGCCCCCGCCGCGTTCGCAGTCACGTCGCCGAACGTGTGGAGTCCGAGCTCGACATCGGTCATTGGTACCTACCAACGCCGAAGGACGCCCGATCTAGTCCCGCGCGCCGGTTACGCGGCGACGTGGCTCCTGGCATCCTTGAAGGCCCGCCGGGCCTCCTCGACGCGCCGTTCGCCGTCGGGCGTCGGATGCGCGCGGTGCCTGGCGATTGCCGCTCGCAGGTCGGCTTCGACGGAACGCAGCACCACGCCGCGGGTGTCGACGAAGCGCAGCGCCCGCTGCAGCAACGCCTCGTCGGTCTGCTGCATCCCCGCGTGCTCTTTCCAGATCCTCTTGCGCTTGATCACGCCCATTTGTGCACCTGCCTCCTGGTCAAAGGTCAACACTCGTATACACCCGGATTGAGGAGAGATTCACTCACCCGCTGGAGTGATCGTCGGCTGCTGCGGAGAGCACGAATCGGCTCCGTCCGCGCTCGCGGATCGCGCCCCCTGCTCAGCCCGCCCCGCACCACGGTCACGAGCGCGACCCCACGCACCGGTGTGCGGGATCGTGCACGAGCCGAATCACCTCGCGCGTGGTGTCGCCGCAGCGAGCACGTGACGCACCGTCGGCGGCGGTCGGCTGGTGATCGAGAGCCGGTGCCAGTGCTCCGCGGCCTGGAGTGCTCGCGCCAGACTGCGTGCAAGGCGCTCTCGACGACGCTGCCCGCGAGCGCGCGCACTCGGCGGCGATCTCGGCCGCGAGACGGGCGCCTCCACATCGGCGATCACGTCGCGCGCGCGCTCGCGCAGTGCGATCGCGACGCCAGGGCGCTCACGAGTCCCAGCTCGACGACCAGCGCGCGGGAGAGCACGACAGCCCGTGACCGAGCGAGCGATCACGACGAGCCTGCCAGGAGGACGCCGGCGACGTGGCTGGCCGGCCAGATCGCGGCGACGCGTGCGCGCGGGCCGGGTCGGCGCCGAGCCGCAGCTGCGGGCGGACGCTCCTGTCGGCAGACGTGCCGCCGGCGAGGAGCGCGGGGTTCACGAAGGATCGGCTCGGTGCGAGAACGGGGCTCATGAGTCGGCGGGCTGACGCCCCGCCGACCAGACTTCCCGGCACACCTGCCGGCCCACATGACCTGGCGCCATGAGGCTACGACTGCGCTGTGAAGATGGCCTAAGAACCACGGCACGTTGTGAAGATCCCGGCGTCGGCGCGCGCCAGCGCCCGTCCAGCCTCCTTGGTGGTGGCTAGACTCGACCTCATGTCGCGCCGCATCAGGGCCGGCGCGGGCGCGCGTCTGGCGTTCCGTCGTTGACGCCGCCCCGGCAATCCCGTAGGTCGGCGGCATGAGCGCTCACGACCTCGCCCTGCTCTGCGCGCTCGCCGGCGCCGGTGCGATGGCGGCGCTGGCGCTGGAGCCGGTGGCTCGCGCGCTGGGCTTCCCCACGCCACTGGCCTTTCTGCTCGGGGGTCTGGCTCTGGGCGAGCTCTGGAACGGCTCGCATCCGGCTGCGCGTCCGGACGGCATCGCCGTCTTCGGAACGGTCGCGCTGATCGTGATCCTGCTCCAGGGTGGCTTCGAGAGTGGACTGGGGGCACTGCGAGCGCAGTTGCCGGCGGTGCTCACGCTCGGGATCGCGGGCACCGCGGGCACGTTTGCGCTCGTGACCGTGGCCGCGCATGCGCTGATCGGACTCGACTGGACGCAGGCACTGCTGCTCGGGGCGGTGCTTTCGCCGACCGACCCGGCGGCGGTCTTCGCGGCCGTCTCACGCACCACCATGGGCGCACGAAAGGTCGTCCGACTGCTCGAGGCCGAGGCCGGCATCAACGATCCCGTCGCGATCGCACTGGCGGTTGCGCTCGTCGGTGCGGCGGGAAGCGGGCACATTCACGCCTCCTCGATCGTGTGGACGACGGTGCGCGAGGGGACGCTCGGGGTCGCGATCGGTCTCGGCGCCGGCCTGCTCGCCGCCCGCGTGCTGGGCCCTCGCCGGCCGAACGTGACGATGGTGCCGCCGCTCGCGGTGCTCGCGGGCGGATTCGCGACGTTCGGGCTCGCCGCGCTGGCGCACGGAAGCGGATTCGTGGCCGTCTATCTGTTCGGCCTGGTGCTCGGCGATGACGTGGATCTGCCGGAGAAGGACGCGGTGCGGGCGTTCGGCGAGCAGCTGGCGTCACTGGCCGAGATCTCGATGTTCTTGCTGCTCGGGGTGGCGCTCGCACAGGTGCCCCTGCGCGACTCCGTGGTCGACGCCCTGGTGATGACGTTCGTCGTCGTCCTCGTCGTGCGGCCGCTGCTCGTCTATCCCGCGCTGCGGGCGTTGCACCGCTCGCACGACGACGCCATCTTCGCAACGTTCGGCGGCCTCAAGGGAGCTGTGCCGATTCTGCTTGCCGCGCTGCCGCTGCAGGCAGGGCTCGCCGGCTCGGAGCATCTGTTCGCGCTGGCCGGGCTCGTGGTCATTGCGTCCCTGGCCTTCCAGGCGCCGGCCCTCGCGCGACTCGCGTCCCGGTTCCCGGCTGCGCGCTCAGGGCTCGATCATCCCCTCGGCCTCGGCGATGCCACTCGGTCGACCGGCTCGCACCCAGAGCGCGTAGAGGACGGTAGCGATGAGAGCCGCGGCGGCGAGTGAGGCGACGGGATAGCCGCGCCCGAGATTGACGACGATCGTGAAGGCGACCGCGAGCGACCGCGACGCCGTTGACGGCCAGCAGGACCAATTTGTGCTCGTTCAGCGAGAAGCGGGCCATCGCCAGCAGCCCCGTCAGGAACGACACGAACACGGCCACCGCGTAGAACAACACGAGCTCCTGTTCGTGACCACCGGCGGCGACGACCACGACGGCCGATGCCACAAAGAAGACGAGCACCGACCAGTACGGGCGTGTGGTGGGCATTGGTGCGACCGAGGACACCAGGCAGGATCCCGAGCGGATTTCCCGGCCGACGGGAGAGCGCCTCGCAGCAGACCGGGCCCGGCCGCAAAGGACAGGCGGCACGGCAAGAACAGCACGGCGCTGGTCGCCTGGAAGAGCGCGTAGGTGGCGCCGTCTCCGGCGGCGGCGCGCGCCACGTCCGCGATCATCGTGGATCTCGGGCTGCGGGATGCCGACGCCGAGATGGACTGCGAGCGCCGTGAGCGAGAGTGTGAGGGAGCCGACGATCGCGATGGTCAGCGCCAGCGTGCCCCGTCCGAAGCGCCGGCGATCGCCATCTCCCAGCTGACCCAGCTGCGCGATCGCCGTCAAGGGCGCTTCGACGCCCGTCGCCAGCGCCATCGCCACGGGAAAGGCGAGCACCACAGCGGCGAGCGCGGCCTCACCTGACCCACCGGGAGCCGGCGTCGCGTGCACGGAGGCCGGGTCTCCCCACCCGCGCGCGATGACGAGGGTCGCAGCAGCCAGGAACAGCCAGTGTGAAGAGCGCGAAGACCAGGCGGCCGAGGTGCCCGAACCACGTCACCCCGGCGACGAGCGCGCAGAGCGCGAGCGCCAGCGGCAGGCGCCAGGCCTCGAGTGACGGGACGTAGGAGATGATCGCGCTCGACGCCGCGGACACGCTGATCGCGATCGTGAGCGCGAAGTCGACGATGAGCGCGCCCATCGGCGGGAACCCCCAGGCGTCTCCGAAGGCCTTGCCCGCGGCCGCGGCATCGCCACCGCCTTGCGGGAAGCGCGCGACCAGGAACCAGTAGTTGACGATGACCAGCGCGATGATCCCGATCACGAGCGCCATCGTCGGAAGCAGCAGGTCGAGGCGGCCGTCCAGCGCGCGCAGAGCCGCCTCGATGGCATAGGCCACGGACGAGACCGGATCGGCCATCACCGCGAAGGCGAATGCCACGAAGAGAAACGGTCGCGAATGGACCACAGCGAGCCCCCAGCGCCGACCAGACTTCCCGGCTCACCATGGCGACAGTTCCTCAGGCGATCATACCCACGGCGCGTAGGCGGCTCGGCTAGGGCGCCGGCGCGCGGGACTCGAGGATGCCCTTGAGTTGCTGCAGGTCCTTCCGGTTCGCCTTGCGCATGGCACGGCTCATGAGCGGCGCTGCGACCTTCGAGAACCCCGCCGGCTCGCCGCGGTTGCGGAGCGTCATCCGCGTTGCGCCACCCGGCGCATCGGCCCAGGTGTACGTGGTCTCCATGGGAAACGGTCCCTCGGCCGTGCTCATCACAAGGCGCTCGCCGGGCACGAGCTCGCGGACTTCGTACGTGTAGGAGAGACGGCGGCCGAGGAAGCGTGCGACGAACGCGACGCGTGAGCCGATCACGATCGGCCTTGCGGTCTCCCACTCGACGCCCTCGATGTTCGCGTACCACGCGGTCGCATTGTCGGGATCCGCCGCATACGCCGCGACCTCGCCGCGCGGCCTCGCGATCTCGATCTCCGTCTGGACGTCGACTGTCATCGCGCCGTCATGCGAAGACCGGGTCGGCACGACCGGTTTCGGCGAACTCCTTCAGCCGCACCATGATCTGGCCCCACGTGTAGGCGGCGTGGCCTGCGTCGTCATCGTCCCCGAAGTCTGCATGGCGGAAGCCGACCGTGCAGCCACCGTCGCGCGACTCGACGTCCCAGCCGATCGTCGTGCCGACCCAGTGCGGCGGAAAGCTCTCTGTACGCCATGCGACGCGATTGTCGTCCGACTGCACGAGGCGCCGATCGAACGGCGCCGGGGCGATGGAGAAGCCCAGGCTCAAGGTGCCGCCGACCTCGCCCGGAACCTCCGCCCGGGTCGTCCAGAACCCTCGGATGCCGTCTGGATGTGCTCCAGATCGTCGCCGAGCCACGGCGACGGCAGATCCTCAGGCTCGTGTGGCGGGACGAGCTCGCCGTCGGGACCCTCGTCGACCGGCTCGACCTGAGCTACGCGGGCGTCTCGCAGCATCTGTCGGTGTTGCGCGAAGCCGGGTTCGTTCAGGTACGCCGCGACGGGAAGCGCCGCCTCTACCGCGCAGACCTCGACCGGCTGGGCGCGCTCACCTCCTTCCTGGAGGCGTTCTGGGGCGAGCGCGTCGACAAGCTCGCCCGCCTGGCCGAGGACGTAGAGCTGCGATGCGCGACGTCGTCGTCACGCGAGTCATCGCTGCCAGTCCATCCACCGTGTTCTCGTTCTTCATGGACCTCGAGCGGTGGACGGCATGGCAGGGCGTCGACGGCGAGCTCGATGCTCGACCGGGCGGAAGCTTCCGCATCCGCATGCCCGGGGCGCAGGTCGCCTCCGGCCGCTTCGTCGAGATCGTGCACTGATGGGCGCTTCGAGCTTCTAAGCCAGGCGTGCGCGGCACGATCTTCACCAGTTCGTCACCCACTGCCGTCGGCGCCGCGCGTAGCGTCGCGGCGTGACACCGCCCGATGCTGCGGACGATCAGCCGGCGTTGCGCGGGCGATCCGATCTCGTCGATCGTGCGTGGCTCTTCGCGCGCGCGGCGCACGAGGGCGATCGGAGCCGGGGCAAGACGCGGATCGAGCACCCGGTCGCGGTCGCGACCCTGCTCATGCAGGAGGGCGCCGACGACGACCTGCTTGCCGCCGCGCTGCTTCACGACGTCCTGGAGGACACCACCGTCGGGAGGGCGGAGCTCGAGACCGCGTTCGGCAAGGACATCGCAGAGCTCGTCGCCCAGCTGTCCGAGGATTCCTCGGTCGAGGACTACCCCGAGCGAAAGGCGCGCCTGCGCGAACAGGTCGACGCGGCCGGCGAAGACGCCGCGGTGATCTTCCTGGCCGACAAGCTTGCTCGACTGCAAGCCCTGGACGCGTCTCCCTCGGCGCTCAGTACCGACACACTCGAGCACTACCGCAAGACGCTCGAGCTTCTGGCCAGCCACTACCCCCAGTTGCCGTTCATCGACGAGCTGTCGAGACGGCTCGCGTAAGAACTGGTTTCAAGAGCGCTTGCACGCGGTTTGCGATCGCCGTGTCCGGGGAGACACCAACGAGCCGCCGGGCCTGTTCGGCCGGCCGGGCCGGCTGTCCGGACACGTCCGCGGCTCATGTGAAAGCGAAGGGAGCATCCAATGCGAAGGCTCGCGCGAATGCTCGCCGTCACGTGTGCCGGCGGGCTCACGGCGCTGGGAGTCTGCTCGCCGGCTCTCGCCGGGTTCACGGCCCGAGCTCATTCGGCACCGTCCGGTTTCTCGGCCCACGTCGACAATCCCTGGTTCCCGCTCGCGCCGGGCACGACGTACACCTACCGCGGAGTCAAGGACGGCAAGGCAGCTCGCGACGTCCTCACCGTCACCGACCGCACGAAGACGATCGACGGCGCCACGTGCGTCGTCGTTCACGACCGTCTCTATCTGCGAGGCAAGCTGGCCGAGCGCACGACCGACTGGTACACGCAGGACGACCGGGGCAACGTCTGGTACTTCGGCGAGGCCACGGCCGAGCTCGACGCGTCCGGCCACGTCACGAGCACCGAAGGCTCCTGGCAGGCGGGTGTCGCGGGCGCACGACCCGGCATCTACATGCCGGCACACCCGAGGCTCGGCCTGGCGGGACGGCAGGAATTCCTCAAGGGCCACGCCGAGGATCATTTCCAGGTGCTCAGCCTGAAGGCTGCCGTCGCGGTGCCGTACGGGTCGTCCGCACACGCACTCTTGACGAAGGAGTGGACGCCGCTCGAGCCGGGAGTGCTCGATCACAAGCTCTACCTGCGGGGCATCGGCACGGCCCTCGAGCAGACCGTGAAGGGGAGCGTGGAGCGCCTCGCGCTCGTCTCCGTTCGCCACGGCGGTACGTCGTAGCCGTGCCGGCAGCCCGCATCAAGATGCCTCCGATCGAGGGAGCGTTCGCGAGCTCGGTCGCCCCGGCGTAAGCTCGCACCGGCACCGATCCGGCAGCTCACGCGCCGTACAAGCGAAGGAGTCACCCCGTGACGATCAAGCTTCACCGCTGCTCGAACATGTGGGTAAAGCTGGGTGGTCATCCGTGCTGGAAGGTGCAAAGCGCACTCGATGCCGCCGGCGTCTCCTACGACGTCGTCAAGGGGCCGTGGCGACGCGGTAAGCGCGATCAGCTCCAGCAACTCAGCGGGCAGCGCCAGTACCCCGTCATCGAGTTCGAGGACGGATCGGTCTACCGCGCGCCATCCAAGGACATGGCAGCCACGATCGCAGCCGGCGGGCTCGATTCGAAGCGCGGGGAGCGCCCCTTAGTCCCGCTGTGTCTGCGGGCCCGTCTCGGGGCTAAGCGGGAGCCGGCTCGCCGGCCGGCGGGAGTGCGCGCAGCGACTGGGCGAAGCGCTCGAGCAGCTGCTGGACCTCGCGGTGCTGCGCGGGCTGCCAATCGTCGAGGAAGCGCTCGAGTTCTGCGCGGCGCGCCTCGGCCATCTCGCGCATCGCGGCGCGGCCGGCCTCGGTCAGGCGCAGGTGCCCGTCCGCCGATGCAGGCGCCTCCTCCAGCAACCCGTGCGCGCGCAGCGCCGTGGCCAGCGGCCGGAGGTCATCGGCCGGGACGACCAGGCGAGCCGCAAGCTCGTCGAGCGTGAGCGAATCGTCGACGTCGAAGCGCAGCAGCAGCCACGCTTCTCCGGGCGTGACGTCGAGCCCGGCTGACCCCCGCGAGGTGCTCGTAGACGCGATGGCGGTTCTCGCGCCGGGCGAGCGTGCTGAGTCGAGCCTCCAGCTCGTCGAGCGAGGTGGCGTCCCGCGGTGAGGCGAAGCTGTCGCCGATGCCCTGATCGGCGACTGTCTGCCGGAGTGGCCGCTCCTGCAGGAACCAGGTCGCGACGAACGCCGCCACCGCGAGACCGGCGGCGATCAGGAAGACCGGGTGAAGCGCCTCCGCGTAGGCCGCGCGATACGGATCTCGAATCACCGCCGGAAGGCTCGCGATCAGGTCCGGGCTGACGCGCGCGGGGAGGTGCGCGACTGCCTCGACATCAAGGTGCGCGGCGAGGGTGGTCGCAAGCTGATTGCTGAAGATCGCGCCGAAGATGGGCACGCCGACTGTCCCTCCCATCGAGCGGAACAGCGTCGCGCTTGCGGTCGCGATGCCGAGGTCGCGATAGTCGACGGCGTTCTGGACGGCCAGGACCAGCACCTGCATCACGAAGCCGAGCCCCAGCCCGAGGAGGAGCATGTAGAGATCGGCGACGAGTGTCGTCGTGCTCGCGGTGAGCCGCGAGAGCAGCACCATGCCGACCACCATCAGCGCCGTGCCGACGATCGGGAACACCTTGTAGCGACCCGTCCGCGTGATCAACTGCCCGCTTCCGATCGAGGCAATCAGCACTCCCGCCATCAACGGCAGCATCTGAAGCCCCGACTCGGTCGGGCTCGAGCCCTTGACGACCTGCAGATACAGCGGGATGTATGTCACCGAGCCGAACAGCGCGAAGCCCACGATGAAGCCGACGAGACTCGCGACGCTGAAGACGCGATTCCGGAAGAGCGTGAGCGGCAGGATCGGCTCCTTGGCGACCCTCTCTGCGAGCACGAACCCGACCGAGAGCGCGATGCCGAAGACGAGCAGCGCCACCATCGGGGCCGACCCCCACGCGTAGGTCGAGCCGCCCAGGCTCGTGTACAGCACGATCGCGGTGAGCCCGCCGGCCAGCAGCGTCATCCCGAGGTAGTCGATCGTCCTCTGGATGCGAGCCGCAGGTGCGCTCAGCACGATCTGCAGCACGCCGAACGCGACGATCCCGATCGGGACGTTGATGTAGAAGATCCAGCGCCACGAGAGATGGTCGACGAACAGCCCGCCGAGCAGCGGCCCGACGACCGTCGAGACGCCGAACACCGCGCCCATCAGGCCCGAGTAGCGACCCCGCTCGCGCGGCGAGACGATGTCGCCGATCACCGCCTGCGTGCTGACCAGCAGCGCGCCGCCACCGAGCCCCTGGAGGCCCCGGAACGCGATCAGCTCCGTCATGTTCTCGCTCAGTCCGCACAGCACCGAGCCGAGCAGGAAGACGACGAGCGCAACCTGCAGAATCAGCTTGCGCCCGTACATGTCGCCGAGCTTCCCCGCCAACGGGGTGGTGATGGTCGACGTCAGCAGATACGCCGTCACGACCCAGGAGAGTTTCGAGATCCCGCCCAGGCTGCCGACGATCGTCGGCAGCGCCGTCGACACGATCGTCGAGTCCAGTGACGCCATCAGCATCACCAGCATCAGCGCCGCGAAGACCGGGCCGATGCGAACCGAACGAGCCGGCGCGACTCCCGCGTGTGCGACGGCGCTCACCGGGCCGATGATGCCAGGTTCAGGCGGCGCTCAGCCTGCCGAGCGCGCCACCGTTCACCTGGCCGAACGACCCGAGACCTCGCCCCCCAACGAGGCCTCGGTCGTCCAGCGGGCGCGCGTCAGCGACGGGCGCCCAGAAGCGCGAGGATCGCGCCAGCCGGCCCGGACAGCACCCGCTCGGGGAGCGGAACCGCCGGCTGCTGCTGTCGCGCTCGCGCGCGTTCCGCGGCGACGTGCTCACGGTGCAGACGCCGGAGCTCCGCGCGCTCGTCGTGCGGCGAATGGCGTCGCCCGTCGAGCGATCTGGTCGGGTCGACCTTGGGCAGATGGTTGTACACGGCGATCTCCTTTAGGACTGAACGTCGGCGGGGACCGTGCGAAGCTCGTCGAGGAGCGAGAAGGCGGCGAACCGCGCCTGAACCGGGTATGACCCGAATGCCGGCGAGGCCGGATGCGTCGCGAGTGCCCGGACGCGCTCCTGCGCCTCCTCCGGGATTTCGATCTCGGGGTCGCGCAGCAGCGACGCGATCTCCTGCACCGGCTCGGACATCGCGACCCGATTGGCGTGCGGGATGCGCGGCCAGTGGTTGAACCGCCGGCGCGGCGCGAGCGTGGGCTCGACCAGGATCTCGAGCATGCCGGCAAGACTCCAGCGCCCGCGCGGCACGGCCCGCCCGGCAGCCGCCGGCGACCTGCGGTGGCGGAGTGCGAGACTCGGTGCTGCGGACCAGGTTGCCATTGCGTGGTTCCCCTTGGGATCGAAGGAGCGTTGCGTCTGTGTCGCTCCAAGCTAGGGCCGCCGGAGAGCTCGCGCAGTGTCCGCGCGCACGCTTCGAACGTGACGGACGTCACACTACGATGGCGTCAGGCGGCGCCGCGAAGGTGACGTGTCGGATTGCGACTGTCATCGCCGGCTGTGACGGCTTTCACGGCGTGACGCGCGCGGCCATTCCACGCGCACTACTGCGCGAATTCGAGAAGGTGTACCCCTTCGGCTGGCTTGGAGTTCTCTCGCCGACACCCCCGCTGCCAGACATCGTCTACGCCAGTCACCCGCGTGGCTTCGCACTCGCATCGGCCCGCAATCCGAGACTCAGCCGCTACTACATCCAGGTGCCGTTGGAGACGAAGATCGAAGACTGGAGCGATGACAGATTCTGGGCCGAGCTGAAGGCGCGCTACCCGCCGGAGCTGGCCGGAGACATTGTCACGGGCACGTCGATCGAGAAGTCGATCGCCCCCCTGCGTAGCTATGTCGCGGAGCCGATGCGGTACGGCCGTCTCTTCCTGGCAGGCGATGCTGCCCACATCGTTCCGCCCACCGGCGCCAAGGGATTGAATCTCGCGGTCTCGGATGTCTTCTACCTGGCGCGTGCCCTCGCGGCCTTCTATGCCAGGAAATCGGCAACGCTGCTCGACTGCTACAGCGAGATGGCGCTGCGCCGGGTCTGGGCCGCAGTGCGCCTGTCCTGGTACCTGACGAGCCTGCTTCACCGCTTTCCCGACGCGAGCGAGTTCGACCGGCGCGCACAGGAAGTCGAGCTGGACTACCTGAAGTCGTCGCATCACGCGCAGGTCGCGCTGGCCGAGCAGTACGCGGGGCTGCCGTTCGAGCTCGCGACCTGAACGGGCTCCGGCGGACACCGGGCGCGTGAAGTGACCGTCAGGTGCGCGAGCGCCAGCGCCGCCGGGGGCGCTTCTGGGATTCCGCGAGGTCCTGCCGAATGCGGCGCATCTCGTCATCGAGATCTTCGCGCGAGGGCCCTGTCTGCGCCTCGCTGAGAATCGGCGCGGACGCCTCGTACTGCGCGACGGCCTCGTCGATCACGAGCCGGGACGCCGGGAAGGCATCGTAGATCTGCCCGCGCTCGATGCCGCCTTGCAACAGGCTGTGGAAATGAGCGATGTCGGGAGAGAGGTCGTCGACGGCCCTGAGCGGCGTCGGCTCCGAATCCGATTCCGGTTCCCGATCCGAGGGGACCTCTTCGAGTTCGGGGGCTTCCTCGAACGCGGCCTGCGGCAGCACGGTTTCCCACGGGTCTGCCGCCGGAGCTGCGACGATCAGCGCGCCGGTCGGGTTCGTCAGGATCCACCGCTCGACGACGCCGCGAACGTCGAAACACCCGTTCGCCGACATCACCGCGACGGTGCCGGCGAAATCGCCGCTCTGCACCATCTCGCGATCGAATGCCGCGGCCCAGGCCTCCAGGGCAGCGGCTCTCTCTTGATCGATCTGTGACGTGTCTTCAAAGATCATGCGGCTTGCACCTTCCGGAATGCTCGTCCGAATCGCCGTCCCGAGAGGTTCTATCGGCGCCGCCCTGGCCGCTCCGTATCCACCAACGAGTGATACCCGCGCTGCGCCGGGAGTGCCCCGCGCCGCGTCGGATGGAGCCGCATGCACGAGCGCGATGCGGGGGCATGCCATCCGTGCGCCCGGCGCGCCAGTCCGCTGCAGCGCTAAACTCGCTACGGCGGCAAGCGATCTCCGATCGCCCGAGCGCCAGAGACTGGCAGAGCGCATTGAGTTTGTGGGACTACCCAATCCGCAGCGATCGCGAATGCGGCGCGAGTTGCGCGCCGGGGAGATACTGCGTCGATCTCCGCGATCGCGTTGGCGCTCGTCCATCGGCGGACGATCTCGTGTGCTCCTACTGCGGCAAGCCATTCGAAGGGGACTTCGAGGCTCCTCGGCACGCAACGACGCGTGCTGGAGACGGTGTGAACGGCGCTAGCAGCGCGGGTGCGTTCCTTTCCACGCGCGCCTGATCCACGCGTCGAGCCGGTCGCGGGGGTTATCCGTTCGTGTCGAGGATGACCGTGCCGGCGAGGAAGTCCTGGAGGGCGCGCCGCCGATCGTCGACGAGGGCCGGCAGGAAGCCCGTGAAGAGCAGCAGAATTGCGAGGAAGAGCCCGGCGAGACGCACGTAGGAGCGCCCCAGACCTGGTGGGAACCCGGAAGCGTCGGCGACGCGCAGGTGCATGAGCCGCATTCCTGGCGTCTGGCCTGCCGTCGTCCAGAACCCGGTGAAGTAGAAGACGTTGACCAGCACACCCGCGACGGCGAGCAGCTCCGCGACGAACGAGGTCGACCAGTGGGGGTGATAGACGAGCGATCCGACGAGACCGACCACGGCTGCACCTGTCAGGAATAACGCCGCCGCGAGCGCGGCGTCGACGGCGAGTGCCACGCCCCGCGTCGCGAAGCCGCCATAGGCCACTGGCGACAGCGAGCCGGCAATTGCGACCTCGGCACGCGGCGGTCGGCGGAACAGGCGCCGGGGGGCGCGCTCGACGACGTCGTCGAGCCGGTGAACGCGGTGGCGGAGGCCGGTGGCCGCCTCCTCGGCAAGCGACTTCGACTGCTCGGTGACGGCAGCGCGCAGCTCCGGGCTCGACAGGACGTTCATGAGCGCAAGCCTGAACGCGGGGCTCTGAACGAGTCGGTGGGTGAAGTCGAGCGTGAATTGGCTCTCCAGCGCGTCGGTCAGGGCCCGCTCGAGGGCAGGGCTGGCCATGACCTGCGCGACGACCCGCTCGGTCCGCTGGGCCTCGACCACGGAGACCACGTCGGCTTCGACCTCGGCGCTCGCCAGCGCCTCGATCACGACTCGCTCGATGACACGATGCTCGACGAGGGACCGGGCGATCGCCTCCGGTAGTGCGCCTGCCAGGACACCGTCGAGGACGTGCTCGGCTTCGGGTGCGGCGAGGACATCCTCGGCCACCGTCTCGAGTCGGCGGCGCGCGTCGGCGCCGGCGCTGCGGCCGGTCTCGGCCAGGCCCTCCGCTCGATCTCGGAACGGTGCAGCGATCGGCGAGCGCCCGACGACCCGTGCGGGCTTGAGCACCAGCCGGCCCGTGGTGACCCCGATTCGACCGGTCCTCACAGCCAGTCCGAGGACGACGTCGCGTGTATTCGTCACGCGCGGCTACCGAGTCTGTTCGATCCCGCCCCCAGCCGGGGCGTCGTTCCTTTCGGCGTTGCTCGCCATTGCGTCATCGCCGGGGCCACGATCCCGCTCGGCCTCGGCTGCAGCGGTCGTACCGGCCCGACGCGTCGCCGGGGCCTTGGCCCGCGTGGCGCTCGTGCGAGTGGTCTTCCTGGCCGGCTTCTCGAGCGCGCCGAGGCGCCGCTCGAGTGCGGCTACGCGGCCGTCGAGTGGGTCCATCGCGCGGAGCTTGCCCGCCAACTCGTGGAGGCGAGCGTCGACGCCGCCGCGCACATCGGTGACCATCCGATGCGGGATGCCGACGAGCCACCGCAGCGAATCCTCGCCCTTGTCGGCGAGTCGCGCAATGACATCCTCGTCTTCGGTTTTCTTCGTCGCCGGCGCCCGCTTGGTCGCCGGCGTTTTCTTCGTCGCTGACGTTCTCTTTGTCGCTGCCATGCGAAGACGATAGCGCGACGCGAATCACCGCGAGCGTCAGGTCTCTAGACGAGGGGCGTGGGCGCGCCTTCGATTGGGAGGCCGGCGGCCCGCCATGCTTCGAAGCCTCCGTCGAGATCGGTCGCCCGGCTGAAACCCAGGTCTTGCAAGTTGCTCGCTGCGAGGCTGGACTGGTAGCCCTGCTGGCACACGATGACGATCACGGCGCCGAGGTCGGCGATGCGGGGGTCACACGCGGAACTCGACGGGTCGGCGCGCCATTCGAGGACGTTGCGCGGGATCCGGATGGAGCCGGGGATGCTGCCGTGGTCGCGGATCTGGTCGTCGCCGCGGACGTCGACCAAGACGGCGCCGGCGATCTGGGCTGCACGTGCCTCCTCCGGGCCCGAGGCGGACGAGCCGGGCGCGTGCGTCGGCCAGGAGATCCTCGACGGTGCGACGGCCTGCGTGTCCCTCGTCCTGCGTCATGGCTGGGCGACGACTGCGGCCGTGAGCGGTACGGGTTTGGTCGGGCCCGTCCAGCGGGTTGCGGCGACGACGAGGCCGCTGGCGGCGGTGAGGGCGGCGACGGCACCGATCGCGGCGTCGGCCGAGACGAGGTCGGTGAGAATGCCGGCGGCAAGTGCGCCGATGGCGAAGCCGAAGTCGCGCCAGAAGCGATAGACGCCGACGATGCGGGCGCGGTCGCGCGGTTGGGCAACGTCGGAGACGGCGGCGATCAGCGTCGGATAGACCATGGCGGTGCCGATGCCGAGGAGGATGGCCGCGGGGAGTGCGGTCGTGAAGCTGCCGCCGCCGGCGACCAGGATGCCCAGCGCGACGGCCTGCACGAGCATGCCGGCGGTGATCAGTGGCTTGCGGCCGATGGAGTCCGAGAGCCAGCCGGTCAGGAGCTGCCCGAGCCCCCACACGAGGGGGTACGCGGCGGCGACGATCGCGATCTCATGCACGCTTGCGCCGTGCGCGGCCAGATACAGCGGGGTCAGGCCCCAGGCCAGGGCGTCGTTGAGGTTGTTCACCAACCCGGCCTGGTTGCATGCGCGCAGCACGGGCTGTTCCAGCGTCGCGATCCGGAACGCCTCCGCGAGTCCGGGGAGCGGCTCCGTCGTGCCGCCTGCATGTGCGCGCTGCTCGACGGCAACGTGAGCGGCAGTGTCCCGGACGAAGACGACCGCGATGAAGAGCCCCGTCGAAGCGATCAGTGCCGCGCCCACCCAGACGACGGTGCGCGGCGCGTAGGTGGCGGCGAGCGCGCCGCTGGCCAGCGCCGTCGTGGCAACGCCCAGGTAGCCGGCGGCCTCGTTGAGGCCGAGGGCCAGGCCACGGCGGGCAGGCCCGGCGAGGTCGATCTTCATCACGACGGTCATCGACCAGGCGAGACCCTGATTGATGCCGAGCAGGATGTTGGCGGCGACGATGAAGCTCCACGACGGAGCGAGCCCAACGAGCAGCGGCACCGGCAGCGCGACCAACCAGCCGAGCACCAGTAACGGCTTGCGCCCGACGCGATCGGCGAGCGCCCCGGCGGCGAGATTCGTGATCGCCTTGGCCAGGCCGAATGCCACGACGAAAGCGAGGATGGCGGCGGTGGAGGTGAGCCCGAAGTCCTGCTCGCCGACCAGCGGCAAGACGCTCCGCTCGAGCCCGACCATCCCTCCAACCAGCGCGTTGAGCGCGACCAGTAGCGCGAACTGCGCTGCGTTCGCGCGCAGGCCGAGCGTCGGCGTCGCTGCTCACCGTGGCGAGGGAGCCGCCGCGCCGCGACGGTTTTGCGCCACGATCGCCGCTTGCTCGGCAGGCCGCGGCGGAGTGTCCTGCAGCAGCGCCGCCGCGAACTCGTCGGCGTCGGCGTAGGCCAGCATCGTGTTCTGGGCACGCTCGAAGCCGATCGACGAGAACGGGTTGGCGGAGAGCGAGCGGCCGCAGACCGATCCCGCGTAGTGGCTCGGCAGCACGACGACGCCGTCCGCCAATTCGAGCAGGCGGACCAGCGAGCCGTGGAGGAGGCGTGCCTGGCCGCTCGGGTCGCCGGCGACGTGCAGGTCGGGCCGCCCGACATCGCCGATCAGCAGCGAGTCGCCGGTGAACGCCAGCCAGGGCTCGCGGGTGCTGCGACGGAGGTCCGAGACGAGATACGCGTGATGAGCAGGCGCGTGGCCCGGCGTGGAGAGGGCGCGGACGATGGTGTTGCCCATCTCGACCTGATCGCCGTCGGCGAGTGCGTCGTGCGCGAAATCCACGCCCGCGCCGACGGGCAGATAGGCGCGAGCCGAAGCGCGTTCCACGAGTGCCGGCAACCCCGAGACGTGGTCGGCCTGGACGTGGGTCTCGAAGACCGCGGTGATCGGCGCGCCGATCGTGGCCGCGGCTTCGAGGTAGGCGTCTACGAGGTCGGCGTGTGGGTCGACGACCGCGAGTTGAGCATGCGTAAGGCAGCCGAACAGGTAGCTCGCGCACGAGCTCTCGTCATTCAAGAACGGTCGAAGGATCATCGGCGTCTCCTCGCTCTCTCAGGCCGAGACCGCGACCGGCAGCCCGGCCCGTCGCCATTCGGGAAAACCGACATCGAGCCGTCGAGCAGAGCGTCCGCGAGCCCGCAACAGCCGCACCGCGTCGTCGGCATAGACGCAATAGGGCCCGCGGCAATACGCCACCACCTCCACCCCGCCTGGGAGGTCGCTCACGAGACCGGCGAGCTCGTCGATCGGCGCGGATACGGCATCAGGCACATGGCCGGCGCGATACTCCGCGCGGGGCCGAACGTCGAGGAGCACGACGCTACCGTCTGCGAGTCGCGCGGCAAGGTCGTGCATGCTCACGTGCTCGACCTCGGAGCGGTCGCCGAGGTACGCCTCGGCCAGGACCTCGACGGAGGCCACGTGCTCGGACGCGACGTCGCGCACCGCCATCCAGAGGTCCACCACTCGCCCGCTGCTCGGGCGGTAATAGACACGCGCGCCTTCTCGACGGCTGCGCACGAGCCCAGCCTGCGCGAGCACCTGCAAGTGCTGCGACGTATTGGCCACGCTCTGACCGATCTCGGCAGCGAGCTCGTCGACCGATCTCTCGCCCTGCGCCAGGACGTCGACGATCTCGGCGCGCCGACCATTGCCCAGCGCCTTCGCCACCGACGCGAAGGCGCTGAAAAGCTCATCCTTGGCCTGCCGTCGCTGCACGCCGTCACGATTTCAATCGAACGCTTGAATGTCAAGGTGGCGTTCGGTGACGCCAGACGCCGGCAGCGCGAGCCGGAGGCTGTCCTCCTGTTTCACCCGGCTGGGATGAGGTGCGCTGGAGTACGGGCACGGTTCGCGGTGGCGTTCACCCCTATCGGACGATGCCTCGGGCGGTGCCTGCGGGTGTCATGCGGCCGTGAGACGCCTCGGTGTCGTGGTTCTCGGCGGTAGGTTCGCCGGGCCCGGGCGCGGCTGGAGGGCGAGCCAGGGAGCCGTTCGCCGACAGGGCGACGATCGGCCCGGGCGCCGTGATCCAGGCACGAGGCGGGCTTGCCCCGATCGCGGAGCGGACGTGACCGACGAGCTCGAAGGGAGCAGTGATGGCTGACATCGACTACTCGGACCTGGTGGCCGGGCAGCGTGCCTACTTCAAGGCGGGGCAGACCCGGCCGGTGGCCTGGCGGATGGAGCAGCTGAAGGCGATCAAGGCGATGATCGAGGCGAGCCGGGGGGCGATGCGCGAGGCGCTGTGGCACGACCTTCGTCGCAACGAGACCGACGCCGATCTCATGGACATCGACATCAACATCCACGAGGCCGAGTTCGCGCTCGCGCACCTGCACGACTGGATCAAGCCGCGGCGCGAGGCCACGCCGATCGTGATGGAGCCCGGCCATGTGCGCGTGCGCCGCGACCCGCTCGGGGTGACGCTCGTGATCGGCGCGTGGAACGAGCCGTTCATGCTCACGCTCGGCCCGCTCGTCTCGGCGATCGCAGCCGGGAACACCGCGGTGGTGAAGCCCTCGGAGGTCTCGGAGGCGTCCGCTGCGGTGGTTGCCGAGATGATCCCGAAGTTCCTCGACCCAGACGCAGTCGGCGTGGTCACGGGCGGCGTGGCGGAGACGACGGCGCTGCTCGACCAGCACTGGGACCTGATCTTCTTCACCGGGAGCCCGGCGATCGGGAAGATCATCCACCAGGCAGCCGCCAAGCACCTGACCCCGACCGTGCTCGAGCTGGGCGGCAAGAACCCCACGATCGTGCACTCCTCGGCGCATATCAAGGCGGCTGCCCACCGCATCGCGTTCGGGCGCTTCGCCAACTCGGGCCACATCTGCACCGCGCCCGACCACGTGCTCGTCTGGCCCGAGGTGAAGGACGAGCTCCTCGCTCACCTCAAGGAGGCGATCCACGACTTCTACGGCGACGACCCGAAGACGAGCCCGGACTACGGCAGGGTCATCAACCGCCGGAGCTTCGACCGCCTGGCCGGGCTGATCGGCAGCGGCACGGTCGTCGCTGGGGGTGAGACCGACGCCGACGAGCTCTACATCGCGCCGACGGTGCTCGTCGATGTCCCGGTCGAGTCGCCGATCATGCAGGACGAGGTCTTCGGGCCGATCCTGCCGGTGCTCGAGATCGACTCCGTCGACGCGGTTGTCGATTGGGTCAACGAGCGGCCAGACCCGCTCGGGCTGTACGTCTTCAGCGAAGACGAGTCGGTCGCCGAGCAGATCCTCGAGCGGACGAGCTCCGGGGACGCGTGCGTCAACGACTGCTCCGTCCACCCGCTCGTGCAGCAGCTGCCGTTTGGTGGCGTCGGCAACTCGGGGATGGGCAAGTACCACGGCCACTGGGGGTTCGAGGCCTTCACCAACACGCGAGGCGTGCTGTACCACAGCGCCCTGATCGAACCCGGCGTCAAGTACCCGCCCTACAGCGAGCACACCACCGAACGCAAACTGATGCAGAAGCTGATGTAAAGCCGACTCTGCCCTACCGATCCTCGAGATCGACTCCGTCGAGGCCGTCATCGACTGGGTGAACGAGCGCCCACGCCCGCTCGGCCTCTACATCTTCGCGAGCGACGACAGCGTGGTCGAACGGATCTTCGACGCCACCGACTCGGGTGACGCCAGCGTCAACGACTGCGCAATCCACCGGCTCGTGCCAGAATTCCCGTTCGGAGGCGTCGGCAACTCGGGCGTGGGCGAGTAACACGGTCACTGGGGCTTCCAGGCCTTCAGCAACGCGCGCGGCGCGCTGTAGCTACCACAGCGCGCGGCTCGACATAGCCACGGTGGTCGGGCGCTCCCCGGTCAGACCTGAAGGGGCTGCAGGCGTGCGCCAAGCGCCTTGAGGATGCTGCCTTGGATTTCAGGAGCCTCGTCGAGCAGCGTCCAGAACTGCCGGGCCGTCAGAACCAGGAGCGACGTATCGGTCGTCGTCCGCACAGTGGCGTTTCGCGGGCCGCCGACGATCAATGCGATCTCGCCGATGAAGTCTCCGGGCCCGATCGTGTCGACCTTGCGGCCCTTGCGCCTCACCTCGCCGGCGCCTTCCACCACGATCATGAACTCTCGGCCTGACGCGCCCTCGCGGATGAGATCGGTGCCCGCCGGCAACTGGATGAGGTCGGCGAGGCTGGCGATTGCCGCGAGTTGCTTCTTGTTGCAGCGCGAGAAGAGAGGGACCTTCTTCATCAGCTCGATCTTGGCGTCCCGGCGCAACATCGCCGCAACTGTAACGAACTTGGAAGCGGCCGCAGGCTCGGCCCTACGGAACCGGCCGACCGAACGGTTTCCGCAGCGGGGCGATCGGCGACGGTGCGTTCGGGTTCCCGGGTTCGCCAGCGGCGGGTGCCTGGCCGTCCCTACCGGCTGCGCGGTGGAGGGCCATCGTGCAGCCCTCCACCGCGGGGTTGGCTTAGCTCCAGCAGACGACGTTCAAGCACTGCGGGGAGATGGCGTTGCCGAATGCGCGATTGCCGCCTCCGTCGATCGTGCCGATCACTGCGTCGATGCCGTGGTTCTGGTTCCTGTTGGCCGTATTGCCCTTGACCGTGTTGCCCGCCGCGTCGCCCGGAGCGTCCTCGAAGAAGCCGATTCCGGTGTCGAGATTCGCGTTTGCGATGTTGGCGATCAACTGGTTGCCGGTGCTCGCCGCGACGAAGATGCCGCCACCATTCCCGACCGGGCCCTGATTCTCATTGGCCACGTTGCGGGCGACGAGATTGTTGTTCGCTGCTTCGAAGAGCCCGATCCCCGTTGCGCTGTTGCGGCTCGCGACATTGCCGATCAGTTGGTTTCCGTCCGAGCCGAACTGCCCACCTGCGAGATCCAGCCCTTCGCGGTTGCCAGTCGCGCTGTTGAGGCTGATCAGGCTGTCGTGAAGGTCGAAGAAGAAGAACCCCACGTCATTGCCCTTGGCGCTGTTCCCGACGACGTGGGCGTCGCGTCCGGAGCCGACAACGATGCCGAAGCTTGCGTTGCCGTCTGCCCCGTTGCCGGTCATCCAGACGGAGTCCGATGCCCCGTTGACCTCGGTGCCGTTGTTACCGTTGGCGTCGAGGTCGTTGCCGACGATGCGACTGTCCGAGGACGCGATCAGGACGAGGCCGTTCCAGTTGTTGTGGCTCAGGCGGTTCCCCTGCACGAGCGCGCCGGGTGAGTTGAGGACGTCGATGCCGTCCGACTGGAAGGCGAGCACGTCGTTCTGGACGTCGTTCTGGGCGGCCTGGCTGTCGGCCGAGTCGACGAGCGCAATCCCCGCCGAAACCGGCTCGCCCTCGAGGCCACCGGCGCCGATCCGACGAATGGTGAGGCCGCGCACGATGCTGCGCTCGGCGCCCCGCATGCCGACGCCGTTCACGCGGAAGTCGGTGATCCGCCCGGCCAGGATGCGGGTGGCCGCGTGACCGTCGTTTGCGATTCCCTCGCTGTCCGGTGCATTCGTCCCGGAGATGGTGTGGCCGGCGAGATTGACCGTGATGCCGTCCGCACCGATCACGAGTCCGGTTCCGGGGCAGTGCACGAGATCTGCCGTCAGCGTCGTGCTCTTCGTGAGCGTCGCGCCGCAGTGAACGGCGGGCACGCCTGCCCCCGCCGTGCTTGCGCCGAGGAAGAAACACCCTCCCACAGCCACTGCTACCAGGTACCCGCGTTCGATGCGCACGATCGATCCTCCCGTCGTTCGGCACTGTGGAGTCGATCCTCCGGGTGGCCGCTACCCGTCCACTACCCGGTGGCTACCGCCTCATCGCGACGCTGTCGACGTCGATCGGAGCTTCGGTGTCCCGGCCGAGGTAGGACGCGATGCTCTCGGCGCTGGGCGCGAGGTGATTTTGAGCAGCCACTTCGTCACGCCGCTGGCGCCGGGCACCCCACACCGTCTAGCGCACGAGTTCGAGCAATTCGTCGAGGACGGCGGTTGCGACGCAGATGGATGTGTCGGCGGCACCGTAGTAGAGCCGCAGTTGGCCGGACGCGCGGTCGTGAGTCAGACCGCAAGGGAAAACTGCGTTGGGCACGTCGCCGGTCCGCTCATAGGGTTCGCGCGGGCCGAGGATCCAGTTGGAGCTGCGTCCGATCACACGGGTCGGTTCGTCGAGATCAAGGAGTGCGGCGCCGACCCGATAGAGGGCGCCCGCGACGGTCTCCTTGACGCCGTGGTAAATGAGTAGCCATCCGTACTCGGTCTTGAGGAGCGGGGGACCGATCCCGATGCGCAGGGAGTCCCACCAAGCGCCCTGCCGAGGTTCCATGACCGTTTCTGGTGGGCTCCAGCTCGCTAGATCGGATGACCGCGAGAGCGAGATGCCCGGCGAGTGCGAGATGCCCGGGTGGGTGATGCCGAACCCGGTGGTGGGTCTGTGAAAGAGGATCCATTTCCCATCGACACGCTCGGGCAGGATTGCCGCGTTCTTGTCTTCGGGGTTGAAGACGATCCCGTGGCGGTCGACCGATGAGAAGTCTCGTGTGGTGGCGAGGTAGACCGATGGTCCCGCAGGCCCGTACGAGGTGCAGGTGATGACGAAGCGGTTGAGTTCCTCGACCCACACGGTGCGCGCGTCTTCGAATCCCCAAGCTTCGCTTTCGATTCCCGCTTCGGGCACAAGGAGCGGCTCGGTCGCGACACGCCAATCGTCGAGTCCATTGGGGGAGCGGGCGGCGGTGAGGTGCGAGATCCCGGTGAGGCCCTCGACGCGCACAAGGAGGATGGTGCTCCCGTCGATCTGGGCTGCGGCCGGGTTGAAGACGGCGTTGGCTGGATACGGCCAGTCCTCCGCGGTCAGGATCGGGTTGCCCGAATGTCGCTGGAAGAGCTCACGACCGCTCACGCTGCCGCCAGCTCGGTCGAGCGGTCGCGCAGCACGGCAGGCAAGCCTGCCGCGTCGAGCAACAGCGCCGATTGCTGAACCGCAAGCGTCGACTCGGCGCCCTC
The DNA here is from genome assembly GCA_963845865.1 of uncultured Actinomycetes bacterium. Lineage (GTDB taxonomy): Bacteria > Actinomycetota > Thermoleophilia > Gaiellales > JALYLC01 > JALYLC01. The sequence goes on along the minus strand of CAWJTT010000050.1, from coordinate 39,590 downwards.
ATTGTGGTTGGTCGTCTCCGCGCCGAGCCCGTCACTGCAGCCGCCGGTCGCGAAGTCATAGAGCGGCTGGTTGAGCCGATTGCGACCGATGAACCAGTCGAAGGCGGTCTGCGCTCGCAGCGCGTGCCTCGGGTCGTCCGTGACCGCGAAAGCGGCGAGCTCCGCCGCGACGAAGGCGGCGGCGTCGAGCGGCTGCTCATCACCACCTCCTGGCGCGGGTTCGCCGCGGCGGCGACCGAGATGCCCGGTCAGGCGCAGCGTTCCTTCGGCGAGCCCCGACTCGTCACCGAGCCAGCGAAGCGCTTCCAGGCCTGTTTCCGTCAGATCGCGTCGGTCGAGCGTGACCCCGGCGGTGATCATCGCGTGTGGAAGGCATGCGTTGTCGTAGGTGAGCCTGTCCTCGAACCAGCGCCAATGCGTGGATGACTGCTCCTCGAAGGCGCTCGCAAGCTGGTCGGCGACTCGCGTTAGTAGTTGCAGCCCGGCCGGCGGACGACGGTCCGCGTCGAGGCGACCCAGCCCGAGCGCGGCGTACGCGCCGGTGCGCAGGGACATCCCCGCCCCGAGCGTCCCGACAAGCGCATCGAGCAATCGGCGCGTAGGCCCCACGACGGCGGGCACCCAGGCGGTGGAGAGGATGTCGCCGAGCGCCCAGACGGAGCGGCCGACATGGTCGCCGAGGTGAGGCTCGTCGAGCCAGCGGCGATCGTAGCCCATGAAGTTCCGCATCCCTGCCCGCGGGTCGGTCGCGTCCTGGAGGAATGCCAGCGAGCGGTAGACGATCGACGTCCAGACCTGCTCGTCACCGCGACGTGCAAGCTCGAGCGCGACAACCGCCAGTCGCGCGACGTCATCGACGCAGTAGCCGCTCCGGCGATTTGGAATCACTCCATGCGCGTGCTGCACGATCCCCACGTCGTCCACGAGCGTGAGCAGATGGTCGGTTCGGATGTTCACGAGCCGGGGGTCGCGTCGAACCACCGATCGGCGGCGGCGCGGCGCCAACTCCACGGCTTCCCGCAGAACCGCCGCGGTCGACTCTGCCACCGACGGCCACGCGAGACGGGCGCCGACGGTGCGTGCCGCTGCCTGGGCCGCGGCGAGGCGCTCAGGCTCTTCGATGTAGCGACACACGGCGTCGGCGAGCGCCGCCGGATCAGCGAACGGCACGATTTCGCCGGCGCCCGAGGCAAGCACGTCCTGCGCGTACCAGTAGGGCGTCGAGACAACGCCGCAACCCGCTGCAATGGCATAGGTGAGCGCACCTGAGGCGACTTGCTCCTGCCCCTTGTAGGGCGTCACGAAGACGTCCGTCGCCGCGAGCAGGTCAGCGATCTCCCCGACGGTCAGGAAGCGATCGTCGAACTCGACGTGGCTCTCGAGACCGAGGTGGACCACCGCCTGCTCGAGCGACACCCGGTACTGCTCCCCTTCGCGGTGGGCGACGTCCGGATGCGTCCGCCCGGCGATCGTGTACAGCACTTCGGGGTGACGCTCGACGATCGCCGGCAGCGCCTGGATCATCGTCTCGATGCCCTTCCCGGACGAGATCAGCCCGAACGTCGACAGCAGGAACCGCTCCCTCACGGCGCCAAATGTGCCGCGCGTCCATGCCTCATTGGCCGTCGTCCGCGCGGCGAGAGATTCGGCGGCGCGTTCGGCGAGAATGGTCGGCGCCCCGTGCGGAACGATCCGCACCTTGTCTGCCACGCACGTTCCGTTCTCGACCAGTAGTCGACGAGCCGTCTCCGTCATCACGATCACCCGTTCGGCCTGGCGACAGAGAGCACCCAGCACCTTCGCTTGCTGAGCAGTCGGCTCCGACAGCACCGTGTGCAGCGTCACGACCAGGGGCTGCGAGAGGCCCTCGGCAAGGGAGAGAACGTATTCGCCGTCAGCGCCGCCGAAGATCCCGTACTCGTGCTGGAGCAGGACCACGTCGACGTCGAGGCGACCGAGAATCCGGGCCGCGCGTGTGTAATCGCCGCGAACCGCCTGAACGATCGTCGCAACGAGCCCCGGTCTCTGCGGACGAGACGGCTCGTTGACGACCACAACCTTGTCTGCGCGCTCCACGCCATCCACGCCGAGGAGGGCAGCACGTACATCGGCGGCAAATGCGCCGATGCCGCAAGGGCGCGGCGGATAGGTCGAGACGAGCGCGATGCGCATTGCGCTCGCCTCCCTTCCGTAGGTATCCAAGACGGGCTTTTCGTACCCCGACACAGGCACCTTAGCGGACAGCTGGGCAAACGCCGTTCGAGCACGGCGCGCGGGTCGGCGCGTTCGCGAGGCTGGTGCGGCCGCGGAGTCCTCGAGCGGAGGAGGATGGGAGCGGTCGGAAGGCGCGCCGACACCTGGCAGTATCCGCGTATGCCTGTCGCGGCAAAGCCCATACCCGATCCGTCCGCATTGAAGGCTCCGCCTGGATCTCCGTGACGCCGAGCAGGCAACGATCGACGCGGCCGGGCGACGGGCTGCGCGTGGCCGTGCTCGCGCCGGTCTCGTGGCGGGTGCCGCCGCGCAACTACGGCCCGTGGGAACAGTTCGCGTCGCTTCTCACCGAGGGCTTGGTCGAGCGCGGGGTCAACGTGACGCTGTTTGCAACTGGCGACTCTCGCACCGCGGGCCGCCTCGCCTCGGTCGTGCCGCGAGCGTATTCGGAGGATCCTCAGGCAGAGCCCAAGGTCAGCGAGTGCCTGCACATAGCGCACGTCTTCGAGCGGGCAGACGAGTTCGACGTCATCCACAACAGCTTCGACTTCCTTCCGCTGACGTACAGCAGCCTGGTCGAGACGCCTGTCCTGACGACGATCCACGGGTTCTCGTCGCCGCGGATCCTGCCCGTCTACCAGCGCTACAACGAGAGCTGCGCCTACGTCGCAATCAGCGATGCCGACCGCGATCCGAGCCTGGATTACCTGGCGACGATCCACCACGGGATCGACACCGACTCCTTCTCGCTTCACCCGGAGCCCGGAAGTTACCTCCTCTTCTTCGGTCGGATCCATCCCGAAAAGGGAACGGCCGAGGCGATCGATGTGGCTGCACGCATCGGGCTTCCCCTCGTCGTTGCCGGAATCGTCCAGGATCAACGCTACTTCGACGAGCAGATCGCCCCGCGCATCGACGGACACGCGGTCCAGTTTCTCGGCGCGGTTGGGCCTGCGGCGCGCTCCGAGATCCTCGGTGGCGCACGAGCGCTGCTGCATCTGATCGGATTCGATGAGCCGTTCGGCTACAGCGTCGTCGAGGCCATGGCGTGCGGGACACCGGTGATCGCCTTCCGGCGCGGCTCGATGCCTGAGTTGATCGTCGACGGCACGACAGGGTTTCTTGTCGATGACATCGACGCAGCCGTCGCCGCCGTCGGGTGCGCGCACGCGCTCGACCGAGGCGCTATCCGTGCGCACGCGGTGGCGCGATTCGGGAGGGCCCGCATGGTGGACGCCTACGTCGAGGCATACGAAACGGTGGCGCGTGAGCGCCGCTGACCCGGAGACGTTCCGGCTCGGAGTGAACTATTGGCCCGCCGAGGTGGCGATGGCGTGGCTACAGGCCTATGACCCCGTGGTGACCCGCCGCGACTTCGGGCGGGCGGCGAGCGCCGGGTTCGACAACGTCCGGATCTTCTTGCGCTGGGAGGATGTGCAGCCGACTTCGTCCAGCATCGACACCGCGACTCTCGGTAGGCTCGTCGACGTCGCCGATGCTGCGGTCGAAGCCGGCGTCGTGCTCATCGTCACGCTCTTTGTCGGGCACATGAGCGGTGTCAACTGGATCCCAGCGTGGGCAACGGGAGGGGCAGACGGAGACCGCCGCTTCCGCGTGGTCTCGAGAGAACGAGCCCTCCGGGCCACAGGACTTCGAAACTGGTACGCGGACACGAGGATTGTCGCCGCTCAGGAGCGGGTCGCCACCGCCACGGCGAGCGCCTTGGCCGGGCACCCCGGCGTATGGGCATGGGATCTCGGAAACGAGAACTCCAACTGCACCGTTCCACCCGAACACGCCGCCGGGGAGGCGTGGCTGGAACGAATGGCCACCGCAGTCAGGAGTAGCGATCCGGGGCGGCCGCTGACGATCGGCATCCACATGGAAGACCTGGAGGAGGACCGCCGGATCGGCCCTGCCGAAGCCGCGCGATGGTGCGACTTCGTGTCGATGCACGGCTATCCGATCTACGCCAAATGGTCGGCCGGCGCCACCGACGACCAACTGCTCCCCTTCCTCGCCGAAACAACCCGCTGGCTCGCGGGCGGAGCGCCGATACTCTTCGAGGAATTCGGCCTACCTACGACACGACCTGCCAGGATTGACAATCCACTGCTCGTGAGTGAGGCGGACGCAGCCACCTACACTGGCCGCGCCCTCGACGGCCTTCGCCAGGCGGGTTGCATCGGCGCTCTGCTTTGGTGCTTCACGGACTACGCATCGCCACTCCATGCAACGCCGCCGTTCGACCTCGCCGCACACGAGCTGAGCTTCGGGCTCTGGCATGCAGATGGCAGCCCCAAGCCCGCTGTGGCCGAGGTGACGGCCAGGACAGGCTCGCTCCGCGTATCACCGCCGAGCCCTCACGAGTGGCTCGACATCGACCGAGAGACGTTCCTCGAAGACCGGCGTTTTCACCTGGCACGCTTATACGGCCGTTTCCAGACTTCCGGTTGATCGTCGCTGAGGGCATGCCTGTCCTTTGGGGACGGCTCACGAAGCGGCATACCTGAGACTGCGATTCTCAGTCTTCCCGAGCGCGCCCCACGCGTGGACTCGCTCGTCACGTTCGACGGCCACGGTGATTGCCGAGCAGTCAACCGCAAGTCTGAAAACACGGAGAGGGCCCGGCTAGGCCGGGCCCTCTCTGGTATCTGGTGCGGCTGGAGCTACGCGACCAGGGCGTGCTCGAGCACGCGGGCGACGACCTTGCCGCTCGTGATCTTGGGCTCGTTGGGCATCATCGTGTCGAGCTTCTCGTCTCGGATCCACTTGGACACGAGCTTGGTCGACTCTTCGCCCTGCTCGCGGGTCTCGAAAAGACCGACCGAGGTGAAGATGCCGTTGCCGCCGTCGACGAGGTAGTAAGCGGCGAAGCCGGGCAGCTCGCTCAGCTTCGGGACGAGGGCCTGATTGACCTTCGTCGTCAGCTCGGCCGTGCGCGTCTGGTCCACGCCGTCATATCTGCGAATGGTCGCATGCATGTCATGCTCCTTCGATAGGGGAGTCCAAACGAACTCCCGTGCGCGCAGACCAGGTGTGACAGCCGAAGAAGAGGCAAAGCCTCCGCAGCTTCAACGCTAGAGCCTACGCGCTGGAACCACCGTAGCAGCGATTCGCAGGCGCCGCAGGTCGCGGTTCCGGCAAAGTGGACAAAACCCCCGAGTGAACAGTGGCGGGGAGCTCGGCATGAAGCCACTTGTCGAACGCACGCTTGGCGTGGCACGCCCCGCGTAGCGCGTGGCTCTTGGACGCGTGCGAGTATGTGCTTGTGATTAACGTAACAAGCTGCTAGACTCGCAGCTAGCCGCGGGCCCGACAGGGGGCAACCAGATTCTCGCCCGCGCTGCGCCTCAACCTCATGGAGACGCATCGAGGCCCGGCGCGAATGCCGGGCCTCGTGATCGAGCGGATCCGGTTAGAGGCGAATCCACGATCACGCTGAGGGCCCGCATTGCAAGCATCGGAGGGCTGCGGCATGGCGCTCGCACAGCGCATCTACGCATTGACGGATGACGAACTCGCGGCGCTCCGCCGACTCCACGGGCAGTCGCCCACTCCGGGCGGCGACGATCCCGCCTGGAGCTACCTGCTGTCCCTGGGGCTCGTGTGGTTGGATACTGCGTCGGGGTCCTCGACACACCGCCTTACGAGCGCGGGCCGCGGCTACGCGACGGATTGAGTATTGGTTCGTTAGCGCGAGCAGACCCAATCGCCGAGGAACGTACTACCTTCGCAGAACCACGCGTAAGACGACGGAGTTTGGGCCGAGGCGGTCGAGCCGCGAGTAGGTGAAGCCTGAGTGGGATTCGGCGCAGATCGCGGCAGCGCTGGCGCGACGACGAGCGAGGGCCTCCCTCGCGTGGCGGGAGGCCCTCGATGCATTCGACGTCCCGGCGTTAGCGGTTTGCGGCGTCCTTGACGTCGTCTACCGCGTCCTTGGCCTCACCCTTGGCCTGGTCGACCTTGCCCTCGGCTTCGGTCTTGTCGTCGCCGGTGGCCTTGCCCCAAGCTTCCTTGGCCTTGCCTTCGACCTCATCCTTGAGACCCATCTCCGTCCCTCCATGAATCGAGTGTGAGCGCATTCATGCCCACCGTGTGGGCCCACAAAACCAGCTCAGCGCCGACTCATCATTCGCCAGATGATGATCACGAGCAGGATGATGACGAGCAACCCGATAAGGCCTATACCTGTACCGGCGATGGCGAACGGAATCGCTGCGGCAGGCATGCGCTAAGCGTTTGCGCCGGCGAGCCGCTTGGCGGCCTTCTCCAGCTTCGCGAGTGCGGCCTCTTCCTGCTTCAGGTTCTCCTGCAGCAGCGGCACGGCGTCCTTCTCACCGAGCGCCTGAGCCATCGTGATGAGACCGTTGTAAGCGGCGATCTCGTAGTGCTCGGCTCGCGCACCAGAGCCAGTCAGGAACATGTCGCAGACCGCAGGCGACGGGTTCTCCTCGCTCATGAACTCGTCGTGCTCCTTCGTGATGCCCTCGATCGCCGGGCACTTCTCCGCCTTGGCGGGCTCACCGATTACCTTGAAGACCTGCTTGAGGTTGGCGGCGTGCTGCCTGGTCTCCTCGAGATGCGACTCGAAGCCCTTCTGCAGTTCCGCGTCGCTCGCTTCCTTGGCCAGTTTCGGAAGGGCCTTGATGAGCGTGTTCTCGGCGAACAGAAGGTCTCCGAGTTCGTGCACGAACAACTCGCGTGGCTCGTCCATCTTGGTCGGCATCGCGCTTTGCCTCCACTGTGGGGTGCATTGACGGTGAATGCTTACCGCCTGTTCAGATCGACGAAACCTGCCTGCGCATGGCTCTCCACATACCCATCCGGACACCTCCGAACGCGTCGAAATCATCGCTCGGAACCTGGGGTTGGATCCCTACTGGCTGCAAATACTGCGCCTGCTCAAGAGCCTCTGGGCCTCCTGCCGGGAGATCCTTGGGGGATTGCCGTGACTTCACGTCCAAGATGCGGAGCCATCGATGCCGTGCCCCGGATCGCCTTCGTCAACCGGTTTGCGGGAATCGCCCTCGCGCTGGGCCATCTTCGGGGGTAGCATGGTGGGTGCGCTCGCCACCCTGACCCAGCCCCGTCTTCGTGGAGCCCGCACCTTCAACTTCGGTGCTTAGCCGCAGGCATCGGGGCCGCGGTCACATCGGAGCCAGAATGGCACCGCCACAAGCACTATCCGACACGCCTCAGCGTGTCGCGTTGGCCTTCCCCCGGCCAGGCATCGCCGTCATCACGCTGATCGGCGAGCACGATCTCGGCGGCAAGCAACGACTCGGCGAGGCCCTCGCCAGCGCGAGCGCCCGACCCAACGTGCTCGTCGACCTGTCCGGCTGCACGTTCATGGACTCGTCGGTGATCGGCGCGCTGTTCTCCGCCCGTAGCCGGCTCGTAGAACGCGGCGGCCGGCTGGAGCTCGTCATCCCTCCCGAGGCGACCATCGTCCGGCGCGTCGCCGACCTCGCGCTCCTCCACACCCTGGTGCCGATCCACCCAGCCCACGCTGAGGGCTTTGCCAGCCTCCAGGCAACGTCGTGACAGGCATGCGTGGGCAGACAAACTCCTCCGCGGTAGACGGCCACACAATCACGATCAGAGACCTGCGCCTGCGATTCGGCGCGCCCGAGGTATTCGCCACCAGCTGCTCGTGCGGTTGGCGTGGCGAGGAGCGCAGAGGCCGCACAGCCGAGAGAATCGCCAAGCGCGACGGCGTAATCCACGTCGATGAGTGGCGCCGCACGCACAACTCGCCGCCAGCCACCCCAGCATGAGCGCACCCGACGACGGCATCTGGTACGAGCTCTGGCCCGACAGCCACAAGCCGATCGAGCCCGAGCGTTACCTAGACAAGGCCGAGGCCCGACAAGCCGCACAACGCATGCGCGCCCAGGACACAAGCCTCCAATACATCGACCTCGTGGCGATCCAGGTCGTCGACGGCGAGACCTTGAAGCCGCGCCCCATCGACAGCATCTAGAGCACCCCGAAAGGGGCCTGGGGCCGTTTTCCGGACTCCAAGGCACCTTCCGGGCGCTACTGCTGCATAGACGCAAGAGCCCGTAGGGCGGGTATGTGCCGTGCTCGTCCCCACGCCGTGTTACGAGTAAGCGCGGGGCGGGCATACGCAGATATGGCTGTATTTCTTCGGTTGATCCCGGTCGTCTTCTACCTCCTCCGCCTTGCACGAACTCCACGCGCTCGCATGCTGTACGCGCGCGCTCGGGACGTGGCGCGCAGTCCAGAGGGCCGAGCGCTGCTCGCCCATGCTCAGCGGGCCGCACGCGACCTCTGGCGCCGCCAGCCACTGCGACTCCTGGTGGCGAGGACTCGAAAAGGTTGATGGGCAGCAGTACATGACGGACACCGCCGGCGGCTCCACGAACGCGTCCACGACGAGATCGTCGTCGGCGCTTCGCATCTTGCTTCTCGATGCCGAAGGGAATGACCGCGAGCTTTCTCAAGATGAGTTCGAACACGAGTCGCTGAGTGATCAGCGCCTCGTGTGGGTCGATATGCCGAGCGGTTCGAAAGACCGCGACATCGCTCGCGATCGTGCCTTCCTCGAGCAGCTCGGCGCTCCAGAGGACGCGCTGGACGCGCTGCTTGAGGTGATTGGTCGGCCACGCCTGTTTGAGTATGGCGACGTCATGCGGTTGGAAGTGACGGGTCTCACACAGCCTGTCGGTGAATCGATCGAGGACTCCCAGCCCGTTGCGGTGCTCTGCGTGGTCGGGCCGAACTGGCTCGTCACCGTTCATGACGCACCGGTCACGTTTCTCGAAGAGTTCCGTGAGCGGGTCGAGGGAGGCAGCGACCTCGGCGACCTCGACGCCGTCGCGTTTCTCGCGACGCTGCTGCACTGGCAGCTGACGAGCTACGACGAGGAAATCCGACGCATCATCGCGACGCTCGACGACCTTGAGGACCAGGCACTCCGCGACAGCGCATCACACCAGGAAACACTCGAACAACTCGTCTCGCTGCGGCGCAGGATCAGCCGCCTCCGCGCCCTTCTTGCACCGCACGAGCCAGTATTCGCTCAGCTCGCGCGCCCAGAATTCGACCGGCTCTCCACCTCGGAGTCGGCAGAGGCCTTCCGCACGCTGGCCGATCGCGCAGCCGCCTCGGTCGCGACCGTCGAAGGCGCCCGCGAGATGCTCCTCGGCGCGTTTGAGATCCTCATGACACGCACCGCGCAAAAAACCAACGACATCGTCAAGCTGCTCACCATTCTGACGGTGACGCTGCTTCCGTCCACGCTCATCGCCGGAATCCTCGGCATGAACTTCCACCCATCGTTTTTCGACAGGCCATCGCTCTTCTGGGCGGCGCTTGGACTCATGGTCCTCACCATGACCATCACGCTCTTCACGATCCGGCGACGCGGGCTCTCGTAGCCTCCCGCGACGCCGGGCATTCAGTCGACGAAGAACCTGATCTTCAGCGGCACGCGAAAGGCGACAGATCGTGCGACAGCCTGTCTGGCGCAACTCGCTGCTGCAAGAGAACCTCAAGCAGGAGAAGGCGGCTCTCGACAAGCTCGAGGAGGCGGCCACGCACCTCTCGCGCGAGCCGCGGCGCATTGGGGACGACATCGCGGGTCAGCAACCTCGTCGGCGCGGCGCGCGCGGGCACTCCCGGGAACGGCTGCCCGCCGCAGCGCACCTCGATCGAACCGCGGACTATTGCTCAGGTTGCAACCTGGCGAGCCCGGCGCCGCGAGACGCGTAGACCGGGAGGATCTCGGAGAGACGGGTCATCTGTGCCACACGCGCCACCATCGCTCTGCTCAGGTGGGATCACCAGCGCGAGTTGCTCGCCGCGCGCCTCTAGGGCTAGCGCTGTCTTGACGAGGGCCTGGATCACGCTGGAGTCGATGAAGCTGCAGTCGGACAGGTCGACGAGCACGTTGGAGTGCATAGCGGCCTGTTCGAGCGCTTGCGTGAGTTCGGGCGTTGTGCAGAGGTCGTGCTCGCCGTGCACGCTCACTAGGGCGAGCCCGGGCGCGTGATGCTCGACTTCGACCGTCCCAGGCAACGGCTTGTCGCCTGGCGGCGGCGTGCGGATGTCCGACATTGCTGATCTGCTCCTGTCCGGTGAGGGGCTGGGGCCCCGACGCAGGAGACTGGATTGCAAACCCGGTCTCCCGAAGTCGGAGCGATCAGCAGCGTCCGTCGTAAACGACGTCCGCCGAACGGCCGCACACTAGCGCGCCGCGCCCCGCTCGGTCAAGCAGGAGCTAGCCGAAAGTTCTTCGCTGGCGACGTCTGCCCTGGAGTCGAAACACCAGGCAGAGCTCAGGTCTCACTGCGCCCTGAACGCGCAGGCGCATATCACGCAGTTGCTGGTGGTCTTCGATCGTAGACAGCAGGCGTTCGAGGGGCGTGAGCGTCCCTTCGAGAAAGCACGTGATGGCGTCTGGGCCGGCGTAATGACAGTGCACGCGATCCGCTCCGCGCCCGAGCTTCACCTTGGAGATACGGCTTATCGCCTGAACTCATCTGAGCCAGTTGCGGGAGGTTCGCGTCGAACTCATCGGAAGGCATCTGATCCTGCTGTGAGGTGTCCTGGGTTCACGGGCGCTGCGGCCCGGCACACGGTGCGGCTCCGCGGGGGTCAGGGGGAAGCCGCGCGCGGGATCATGCGCCCTGCCGAGCCTGCTGAGGCCTCCTGCGCGACGTCGACGCAGCTCGGGCTTGTCTCCCTGACGTGGAGGGTCACGCCACGACGACGACGTCGCAGACCGCACCCGCCACGACGCGCGCGGCCACCGAGCCGAGCAGCATCAACCCGCGGTCTCCCACGTTGCGCCTGCCGACGACGATGGTGTCGTAGCCGTCTCGCTCGGCCGTGACGCAGATCGAGCTCGCCGGGTTGCCGGTCGCCTCGATGGACGTGGCCTTGATCCCACGCTCGGTGAGCAACCGCTGCGCGTCCTCGAGGTGCCGAGTGTGGTCTCCCCCGTGGGCGATCACGTGGATCACGGCGAGCTTGTCACCCTCGCGATGGATCATCGCGGCACGCTGCAGCGCACGCCGGGCCGACGGCGTGCCGTCGTAGGCCAGGAGGATGCGCCCAAGCCCGGGCTTCCGGGTTCCATTCACGCTCACATTGTCGCCCCGGGCGAGCATCAGGCCATCGGGGGGTGCTCGCGTTCGCCGGTGCGGGAAAACCGCAGTGGTGTAAGGTCGAGGTCAGTCGTGGCCGCTCCCACAGAGCAGGAGAAGCTCGCTGAGGTCGTGGAGGCTGGCACCGCCATCGCCCGCGGTCTGGACCTGGATGAGACGCTGCGGGCAGTCGTCGAGGCGGCGACGCGCGTTACCCGCGCCGCGTACGGAGCGCTCGGCGTGCTCGGCCCGGACCGTCGTATCAGTCGTTTCATCACCACCGGGCTCAGCGATGAGCAGCGCGAGCAGCTGGGCGATCTGCCCACGGGCCGGGGCATCCTCGGCGTGCTCATCGACGAGTCCAGGCCGCTGCGTCTGACCGATCTTTCGGACGACCCGCGATCTGCCGGATTCCCTCCGAACCACCCGCCGATGCACTCCTTCCTGGGCGTGCCCGTCGCCGGCCGCGGGGCCGTCTACGGCAACCTGTACCTGACGGAGGCACCGGATGGCGCCTTCACCGAGGAAGACGAGCGCGTCGCGGTGCTGCTCGCGGGCATGGCCGCAGTGGCGATCGAGAACGCGCGCCTCTACCAGGATGCGACCGAGCAGGCGGAGCAGGCGCGCCGCGCCGCCCATGCGCGCGTCGCCCTGACGGGCGCGGCAGCAGCGGTCCTGCACGAGCACGATCTGATGCAGGCACTGCGGCTTGTCGCGCGCGAGGCCGTGCGGCTCCTGGGCGTGCGGCTCGTTACCGTCGCCATGCCGGACGAGTTCGCCGGTGCGATCCGCTACGAGGTCGCCGAAGGCCCGGCCGCTACCACCTTCGACATGTCCGCCGTCCCCCTCGGGGACTCGTTTGCCGGCTCGGTGCTGCTCGCGGGTGTGCCGATCCACGTGGATGGGCGCGACACGAGCGCGCTCGGCAGCTTCGTCACGGCGAAGCGCCTCGCGGGGTACGACGTGATCGCGCAGCCCGTCGTCGTCGGCGACGAGCCGGCGGCCGTGCTCCTGGCGGCCGACCGCGAGGACGGCGCCGAGTTCACGAGCGACGACCAGGAGTTGCTGGCGGTACTGGCCACGTTCGCCGCGATCTCGATCCACACGTCACGCTCGCTGGCCCGGGAACGCGCGCGTGCCGAGGCTCTGGCCCGTCTGCGCCAGACCGAGACGGATGCCGAGGCCCGGCGTGAGACGCTCGCGCGCGTGATCGAGACGCAGGAGCGCGAGCGGCGGCGGCTCGCACAGGACCTGCACGACCGCACTGCGGGCGGCCTCACCTCTGTCCTGTTCTCGCTGCGCGGGCTGGAGCGAGAGCTCGGCGACGAGGAACAGCGCTCCCAGTTGAGCGAGGCCCGCGCGGGCGTCTCAGCTGCCATCGAAGACGTGCGCGACCTGATCGCCGACCTGCGTCCCAAGGTGCTCGACGATTTCGGGCTCGGGCCGGCTCTGGAGCGTCTGTGCTCGACAGTCGCGCGCCGCAGCGGCCTCGCCGTGCAGGCGGAACTGGGCGAGGGCCTCGACGCATTGCCACCTGACGTCGCCACGGCCGTCTACCGCATCGTCCAGGAGGCGATGAGCAACGTCGTCCGGCACGCTGAAGCCCGGACGGTGGGCGTGACGGCCGCAATCCTCGGTGATCTGCTCGTGGTCACGGTCTCGGACGACGGCGTGGGCTTCCGCCCGGGCAGCATGGGCCACGGCATCGAGGGCATGCTCGACCGGGCCCGCATGGTGACCGGGAGAGTCGACCTCGAGAGCCCGGCCGGCGGCGGTGCGCGCGTTCGCTTCGAGCTGCAGATCGGATCCGCGTGATCCGGGCGCTGCTCGTCGATGATCACCAGATCGTTCGTAGCGGCGTTCGCCGGGTGCTCGAGGCCACCGGGCGGTTCGAGGTCGTGGGGGAGGCCGGCGGAGTGCGCGAAGCACTCGAGCGCGCGCGCGAGCTTCAGCCCGACGTCGTGGTGCTCGATCTGACGCTGCGCGATGAATCCGGCCTCGATGCGATCGCGGAGCTGCGCGGGGGCGGTGCGCGGGTAGTGATCCTCTCCATGCAGGACGAGCCGGCCTACGCCCGCAAGGCCTTCGAGCTCGGCGCCCAGGGATACGTCGTCAAGGACGCGGCGGACGAGGAGCTCGCCGATGCGATCGACGCCGTGCTCGCCGATCGGATCTACGTGCACCCGGCGCTCGCGGCGCGACTGGTCATTCGCGAGCCCGAGGACGATCTCAGCGAGCGCGAGCGTCAGATCTTGCGCCTGATCGCACTCGGGTACACGAACCAGGAAATCGCCGGGCAGCTCTACCTCAGCGTCCGGACGATCGAGGCCCATCGTCGCCACATCCTCGACAAGCTCCGCCTCTCCACGCGGGCCGAGCTCGTGCGCTACGCGCTCGAGCGCCGCATCCTCGAGATCGGGCCGCCCTGACCGGACGCGGGTCGTTTCCGACCCGCGCCTCGGCCTCGGACGACTAGGCCGTCGCGGGTGTCGAGACAGCGGCCGGAGGCGTGGCCGGCTTCACCACGGTGGCCGCGATGCGCACCATCCCGTACGCGGCGAGCACGATGAACCCGATGCCGCTGAGGAGGAGTGCGATACCGACGACCACGCCGAAGAGCGCGAGCTGGTCGGCCATGTAGCTCACGTTGAGCGCCGTGCTGAGCGCCGTCTCGCTGATCCAGACGTTGCGGCCCGGGTTGTCGAGCGGCTGACCACCGCTGGTCTTGATGGCCGCAGCGACGTCATTCGTGCCCTTGCCATCCTTCGTGGCGTAGCGCGCCATCTGGCTGTAGGTCTGGCCGCCGCTGGCCTCGAGCGCGTGGATGCGCATGTAGCTCGCGAAGCAGCGCGCTTCTGCACCGGTGGCCACGGTCACGCCGGCCACGCTGCAGGTCGGGAACGTAACTCCCTTGAGCCCTGCCTTGCCGGCCTCGGCCTTGATGGCCGCGGGAGTCATGTCGGGCGAGCCGACGATCTGCTCCTGGCGCAGGTTGTCGCGCACGGTCGAGCGGCCGTTCGCGCCCATCGCGATCGCGACCACGCCGAACACGATCAGAACGACTCCGGCGGCGAATCCGCCGTATTGCAACCAACGCCTCATGAGTTTCCTTCCGTAGTGAGAGTTCGCGGGGCGGCGATCGAATTCCCGCCCCGCACTCACCACACTGACCGGTCTCGGGCGACGTGCCATCGGTGTCGCCACGCGAGCGGTTTGCGGCAAAGCCGAAGGTGGTCCGGACGTTCGGGAAAGCCGTAGCGAGGGTGCGCGCCCTCCCCGATGGCAAATCGCCGCCGGGCGCCGACCCTGTGCGAATACCCCGGGCCTGGAGTTCGGGGACAGAGACAGGAGCAACTCGATGAAGACCATCCTGATCGCCACCGACGGCAGCGAGCCTGCAGGCCAGGCGCTCGACGTCGCGATCGACCTCGCCCGGCAGACTGGGGCGACACTGCAGGTGCTCTCCGTGCGGCCGCAGCGGCCAGCAGGGCGCGCCGGCGCCGGCCCTGCGATCCTCGAGGTCGAAGAGCTCGACGGCCCCGAGCACATCGCCGAGGCCGCCGCGCTGCGGGCTCGCGAGGTCGGCGTTGCGGCCACGCCGCACTCGGCTCACGGCGACGTCGTGAGCGTCATCTCCGACGCCGCGACCTCGCTGCACGCCGACTTGCTCGTGGTCGGATCTCGCGGGCACGGAGCGCTCTCCGGTGCCGTTCTCGGCAGCGTCTCGCACGCGCTTGTGAGCCGTTCGCCGGTGCCGGTGACGATCGTTCGCCAGGCCGCTGTGCACGCCATGGCCAGCGCCTGAGCCTCGCCGCTGAAAACACGGAGAGGGCCCGGCTAGGCCGGGCCCTCTCGTATCGGGTGCGCTTGGAGCTACGCGACCAGGGCGTGCTCGAAGAACACCGCGCCGGCGTGTGAGCCCGGCTTTCACGCATTCTCAGGGGCGCCACCAGGACGCCACTACCCGAGCAACGTCCGTCTTCGTGGTCGCGCCGCAAGGTAGGGTTTCCTCGGTCGGCGACAGTGCGCGGTCAGTCTCGCGCGCTGAGCCTGGAGGAAGGAGCGGAAATGGGATTGCTGACGTGGTGGCGGAAGTCGGACGAGGACAAGGCGCGCGCGGCGGACGCCAAAGTCGTGGACAAGGCGCGCGCAGCGGACGCCAAAGTCGAGGACAAGGCGCGCGCAGCCGACGCCAAAGTCGAAGACAAGGCGCGCGCAGCCGACGCCAAAGTCGAGGACAAGGCGCGCGCAGCCGACGCCAAAGTCGAAGACGGCGCGCGCAGCGACGCCAAAGTCGAAGACAAGGCGCGCGCAGCCGACGCCAAAGTCGAAGACGAGGCGCGCGCAGCGGACGCCAAAGTCGAGGACAAGGCGCGCGCAGCCGACGCCAAAGTCGAAGACGAGGCGCGCGCAGCGGACGCTCAGATGGCTGACGCGGGCAACAAGCCCGAGCTGCCCGCGGAGGGCGGTGCCGCGTAATCAAGCGCACCTCCCAGTGGCGTCCAGGGCTCGACGATGGCCGCCGGCGCCAGGGTCGCGAATGTCTCCGAGGATCTCCTAGCCGGCGCGAACTCCACAGACCACTCCGCCGTACTCACAGGCCGGTTCGCCGCCGAGCACCCCAGAGCCGGGGTGGATGCGCTCATGCGGTGCTCATGATCGTGATCGGCGGGTCGACATTTCGTCCAGATCGGAGGGTCTGAGAGCCGTGGCCCAGAGCTACAGGCTCACGCGCTCCCGGCAGCTGCTGAACGTCGTCGTCAAGCATCTCGCCATGCTCGGCCTCGCCGGCAAACACACCTACCTCCTCACGGTGAAGGGCCGAAAGAGCGGCCGCCTCTACTCCACACCGGTCACGCTGGTCGAGGACGGCGGGCGCTGGCTCGTCGCGCCCTCGGTTCGACCGAAGACCGGCAGACGAATACCTCGACGGTCATGAGTGGAGCGAAATGCCGAGCGTCGCCTAGTCTGCGCGTGAGGCCGCGATGCGCACGGCCATGAGGAGCAGATGCCGCGCTCGCGTGACGCCGAACCCAGGAGTAAGCATGCCACCCACTACATGCGCCGAAGCCCTGATGCAACTCCTCTCCGCCTACGACGTGGACACGGTGTTCGGCATGGCCGGCACAATGACTGTCGACCTGTATCGCGGGATGGCCATCGCAGGCATCCGTCACGTGCAGTGTCGCAACGAGCAGGGCGCCAGCCTCATGGCCGACGGCTATTCGCGGGCAACCGGCAAGCCTGGTGTTTGCACCATCATTGCCGGGCCCGGTGTGACCAATGCGGCTACGGGCATCGCGCAGGCTTATTGCGATTCGCAGCCCATGCTGGTGCTATCCGGGGGCACTCCCACGCTCACGCATGGGAAAGGTTGGGGAGCGATCCATGAGCTCAATGATCAGGCGGCAGTAACCGCCGGGTTCACTGCCCTCAGCGCCATGGTCCGGTATCCGGAGGAGCTGCCGGAACTCGTAGCGCGTGCCTACGGGCTGTTTCGTGGCACGCGGCCTCGTCCGGTCCATCTATCTCTGCCGCGGGATGTTCTCCCGTTACCGGTCGAGGGCGATTGGAAAACTCGGCGCAGTCCATCGTTGCCGATGCCGGATCCGGCGGCGATCGATGAGGCAGCGGATTGCCTCGTCTCGGCAATGCGCCCTCTTATTCTGGTCGGAGGCGGCGCGGTCGGCTGTCGCAAGGCACTCACCGAAATTGCCGAGCGCATCGGGGCTCCGGTCCTTGCCACCAGTGCCGGCAAGGGGATACTTCCGCACTCTCATGCTCTATCCCTGGGATGCTCGATGCTCCAGGAAGCGAGCCGCGAGGCGCTAGCCGATGCCGACGTGGTGCTGCTGGTAGGGTCGGAGGTCTCCTCAGGTGACCACTTTCTGCTGAAACTCGAAATACCGGGCGACGTCATCCGCATCGATATCGACCCCGCGCAGCTGACGGCAGTGTATCCCGCGGCTGTGTCCATTCAGGCTGATAGTCGCGCCGCCCTGCTTGCCCTGTCGTCGGCTCTCGCAAGCCGTGCGCCGCAGACGCGGCGCTCGCAAGGCGAGAGCCGGGTCCGCGAAATCCTCGCGCGCAATGCGGCGAAGATGACTGACCTCGAAAAGCTGCATACGCGCGTCTGGACAGTCCTGCGTTCAGCTCTTCCCGCGGATGCAATCGTGATGGGCGATGCATCGCAGATCGTCTACACAGGCACCTTTGCGATGCCGATGGAGATGGAACGTTGCTGGTATTACTCCGGCACCTACTGCGCCCTGGGCGTCGCGTTGCCGATGGCCATTGGGGCCAAGATCGGTGCGCCGCATCGCGCCGTGATCGCCGTCGCTGGCGATGGCGGAATCATGTTCACGGTCAATGAGCTGGCGACCGCGGTCGAGGAACGGCTCGCGCTTCCGGTCATCGTATGGAACAACGATGCACTGCAGGAGATCGTGGAGCAGATGGACCGCCGGCAGATTCCGCGCATCGGCGTCCAGCCCCGGAGCCCGAACTTCGTTGGCCTGGCGGAGAGCCTCGGCTGTCACGCCGTTCGCGCCGCGAGCGCCGACCACTTGACGAAATCGCTGGAGGAAGCGTTGGTCGCTGACCGTCCGACCCTGATCGAAATTCGCGAGGACAGCCCCTGGCTGACGGTGTAGCGGAGGCTCAGCCCTGCTGTAGCGCGCGGGGGCGTCGCACCGGGTTCTGATCGTTGATCTCGTCGCGTGGCCGGTAGGGGGCTTCCAGAAATTCTCTCTCGCTGGCCTCCAGTTTCAACTCGAGCGCCTGCACGGCAACCTCGACGTGCGAGGTCTTGGCAGCACCTACGATCGGCACATTGTGATTGGGATTGCCGGCGACCCAGGCCATCGCGACATGGGCGTTGCTCACGCCTCGGCGTGCGGCAAGCTCGTGCACACGGCGGGCGATTTCGCTGTCGATGTCATCGCCGTAGAAATCCTGGTACAGGTCGTGGGTGGTGCGCGCGGTACGATCGGCGTCACGCGCGAGGAAGCCGCGTGCGAGGGGGCTGAAGGTGGTGATGGCGATGTCCTGGTCCCGGCAGTAGGGGAACATCTCCCGTTCTTCCTCACGGTAAAGCAGATTGTACTGGCACTGCATGTTGATGAAAGGCGTCCAGCCATTCATCGCCGCCACGTGGTTCATCGTTGCGAACTGCCACGTGTACATCGTGGACGCGCCGAGGTAGCGCACTTTGCCGGCAAGCACCGTGTCGTGCAGCGCCTGCATCGTTTCCTCCACGGGCGTATCCGCATCGAAGGCATGGATGACGTACAGGTCGACATACTCCGTGCCCATCCGTGCCAGCGACCGGTCGATCGAGGCCGCGATGTGCTTGCGTGACAGGCCGCGATCGTCTGGGTCATCGCTCATCGGGTAGTACACTTTGGTCGCGAGCACGAGACGCTCGCGTACGCTCATCTTGAGCAGGTTCCGTGCGACGACTTCCTCGTTGCGGCCGGCGGAATACCAGTCGGCCATGTCGAAGAAGTTGATGCCGAGATCGAGGGCGCGCCGCAGGATGGGAATCGAATCGCCTTCGTCGAGCACCCAGCCCTTCCAAGCCGAGCTGCCCATCGACATGGTACCGAGGCAGAGCTGCGAAACTTCGAGTCCCGTGCGGCCAAACCGGATGTAATCCATGAGAGATTCACTTCGCTGCGGAGCTTGAGATCTGGAATTCGGGCACTACGCACCAGGTTTAGCGAGCATAACCGACTCCCTACGTAGCCATGAGGCGCCTGGCCGCGCGAGCGGCGTTGCCCCTCTAACGGCAAATCATGGTTAGAGCGATGCGACCCTTCTGCCACCTTCCCATTTGCCCCGATCAGTGCCGCGCGTGAGGAGGAATAGTCAAGACCTGTGGATCGGCGTGTCACGCGACTTGCTGATCACCACCCTCTGATTCGTCGGGTCGTTCGATGAGCTTGCCGTTCTTGAATACCGCGCCGGCACGGACCAGCGCGACGAGGTGGGGTGCGTTGACGGCCCGCCACCGGGTCTGTGCTGATTCGATGAGCTTGAACGCCATCGCGACACCGGCGGCGCGGGAGCCGGGGCCCTTGGTGACTCGCCGGCGAAGCCTGAGCTGGCGAGGAAGTTCCACGACAACGCCGTGAGGTCCCTCCCGGAGGAGCGCGCGGCCGAGATCGCGGCCCGAACGCTCGCCCTTCCTGACGCTCAGAGCGTCGAGGATCTCACCGCGCTGCTGACCTCGGCGGGGAGCGCTGGGTCGAGACAGTTACCGCTCCCGGACTGCGTAGGTCAGGTGGGTCACCCGCTGCGTCGGCTCCGCGCGGACCGGCTCCAGGGCCACGCGGCCCGCGTCCACGCCCTCGAACAGGCGGATTCCGGAGCCGAACAGCACGGGTGAGAGCGCGATCGAGAACTCGTCGATCAGGCCGGCGTTCACGTACTCCAGGATCGTTGCGCCGCCGCCCGCGATGCGGACGTCTCGGTCGCCGGCGGCCTCGCGGGCCTGGTCGAGCGCGGTCTCGATGCCGTCGTTGACGAAGTGGAAGGTGGTCCCGCCCGGCCGCTCCCAGGGGTCACGCTTCTCGTGCGTCACGACGAACACCGGCGTGTGGAACGGCGCCTCCTCCGGCCACGCCTGCTCGCCGGCGTCGAACATGCGCTTGCCCATCACGCTCGCGCCGGTGCGCTCGAACGTCTCCCGCACGATGTCGTTGTCGCGCCCTTCCTCGCCGCCCTCGCCGAGCTTCAGGTTCTCCCGGAAGAACCGCTGCGGGAATATCCACTGCTGCAGTTCCATCCACTGCTGCCCCATCAAGTCCTCGAGGGACTTCGGGCGCGATGAACCCGTCCAGCGACATCGTCACGCTGAAGAACACCTTTCCGGCCATCAGTCCTCCACTCCCTTCCGAACGATCTCGGTGACGTAGGCAGCCAGGTTGCTCAGGGTCTGCTGGCCGCCCTCGATCGCGTGGTACTTCTCGACCGCCTCGTCGCGCAGCTCCTTGGTGGGGAACACCGTGCGCATCTCGATCCGGGTCGCCGCGCCGTCGGGCGCGAACGTGAGGACCGACTCGAAGGCGTTCGGGTCGCCGCGGGACTCACCGTGCAGCAGCGCGATCCGCTCCGGCGGGGCGATCTCGGTCCAGGAGATCCACTCCTGATAGTCCGTCCCGTCCGGTCCGTGCATCACGAAGTCCCACTCCCCGCCGACGCGGAACTCGAACGCCCGCGTGGTGGTGGTGAACCCCTCCGGTCCCCACCATCGCGACAGGTGCCGGACTTCGGTGAACGCCTCGAACACCAGCTCCCGTGGGGCACCGATGACCCGGGAGATCACGATCTCGCGGTCGGCCGTCGCGGACTGCGCCGGCGCTCCTCGTCCCGTCGCGCTCATCAGCTACTCCTCCTGCCTTGCCTGCTTGAGGTCCTGCACG
The DNA here is from genome assembly GCA_963845865.1 of uncultured Actinomycetes bacterium. Lineage (GTDB taxonomy): Bacteria > Actinomycetota > Thermoleophilia > Gaiellales > JALYLC01 > JALYLC01. The sequence continues at coordinate 18,835 of CAWJTT010000050.1, read as the reverse complement.
TACTCGTCCAGCCGGTCGAAGCTCTCGTTCCAGAACCGCTCGAACCCGCCGGTCCACTCGTGGACCGGTCGCAGCCCGCGGGCGTCAAGGCCGTACAGGCGCTGCTTGCCTGCCTTGCGGTCCCGCACCAGCCCGACCTCCCGGAGCACCCGCAGGTGTTTGGACGCCCCCGGCTGGGTCATCCCCAGCTCCTGGGCCAACTCGGTCACCGGCCGCTCACCCGCCCGCAGCAGTACCAGGATCTCCCGGCGCTGCGGCTCGGCGATCGCGTTGAAGACGTCCGACGTCGTCGCTGCTCGTGCCATGGGCGTCATCATATTCCGATATCGGCATGCGTCAAGTCGGAGGAATCAGGACCGCATCGCGACCACTGACCCGATCTGGGATCAGCTGGAAGCCGTCGGGCTCGTGGAGCTGGAAGGACCAGCCGGCACAGTTCGGGCGCATTACGCGCTCATTCCGCTCGGGATGCGTTACCCAACCGGTTAGCCGGGCGATCTCGGAGCTGCGCACCAGCGTGTGCACCAGTACAACGGCCACGATGGCGGTCTGTGGCGGCGTCAGGCGGCTACCGAGGCACGACCGGATTGCCTAAGTACAGGATTTCTGGGCTGAATCGGATATGCGCGCGCTGCGCTGGCGCTCCACGCGGCTGAATGGCGGGTCGTCGAACGCAGCCCGCCATCCGACCACGGGGCGATCCATACCGTCTGCGCACTTGCAGTCCCGCTCGAACACGACAGGCGCGACAGCGTGTCGGCCTGGCCCTTCTCGTAGTCGCCTGTGGAGCCCCTAGTACACGAATGCGGGATCACGCAGGTGCTATTCCCAGGAGAGCCGGTCTCCAGGTTGTCGACGCAGATGACGCGGTGCCCGCGGCGGAGCAGGTTCGTCGGACAGGTACGAGCCCAAAAAGCCTGCGCCGCCGGTAACGAGGGAGGTGGTCATGATGTCCTCTGTCCTGTCTGGGATGGTTACAACGTCCGCGTAGAGCATTCCCACGCAAAGGTGCGCTCGAGACCCCTTGCGAGTGGCACCTGCGCAGTCCATCCCAACTCGGCGCGAGCGCGCGTCACCTCCAGGCAGGAATGCTCGATCTCTCCGCGTCGCGGCGGCATGAAGGTAACGTCGAAGGGTCGCCCACTAACGGCGGCCAGGCCAGCAACGATGTCGAGCACCGTGGTGGCGACGCCGGTTCCGAGGTTATAGATGCCCGACGAGTCATCGCGGGCCAGAAGGGCCTGGAGTCCCGCTACGACGTCGTCGACGTAGATGTAGTCCCGCGTTTGGCGCCCTGTGCCGTACACGGTGGGTGACCGCCCCTCGTGGAGTAGGCCGCAAAAGATCGCGATCACGCCAGCCTCCCCATGTGGATCCTGGCGCGGTCCGTAGACGTTGCCGAGGCGCGCGGTGGAGGCACCAAGCCCGAATAGTTGCGTGAACAGGCGGACGTAGCCTTCGGCGCTCAGTTTGGACAATCCATAGGGCGCCTCTGGCATCGGAACGACGCTTTCGGGCGTCGGAATAACAGCACCGCCTCCGTAGATGGCGCCACCCGTCGAAACGTTCACTACTCGAGCCCCTACACCCTGAGCCGCCGCCAGGACGTTGACGGTTCCACCGATGTTCGTCTGCAGATCCCCTGCCGGGTCGGCGACCGATCTGCGCACGTCGACCTGCGCAGCAAGGTGAACGATCACCTCGGGAGCGGTGCTCTCGACCACGCCGCGAACGGCGCCTGCGTCGCAGATATCCACCGCGTGGACGCGCGCTCCATCTTCGATCGCACGACCAAGATTTTCCATACGACCGGTCGTGAAGTTGTCTATCACCACGACCTCATGCGCATCGGCCAGCAGAGCGTCGACGAGATTGGAGCCGATGAAGCCAGCTCCTCCGGTTACGAGAATGTTCATGGCCGGATCCCGGCGCATCGAGACGGGTACGCGACTTTTGCGGCGGGCTGAGCGGCCTGCGTGACCGGCTTGGCGGCCTGCGTGACTGTCTGCGCCGCCGGCTGGGCAGGCTGGGCAACCGCCTGCGCAGCGGGCTTGGCAGCCTGTGCGGCGGCGGGAGCGGCCGACGGCTGCGGCTGTTGCACTGCCTTTGTAGCGGTCTGCGGAGCCGCCAACTGTGTGACCGGCGCCGCAGCCTGGAGCGGCGTGGCGCCGTTCGTTGGACTATCGGCAAGCGCCGTTCCGCCTGCGATCATCGCCGCGACGTCGCACGTCGCTGGGACGCAAACCGCAGTCTTCTGAATGTCATCTGGTTGCGCGTGGTCATGCCGTGCCTCCCTCGATTGAGGGAGTCTACCCGGGAGCGACGGTGGGACGGTGGGAGACCCAGTCACGGCGGTCGCGGACGAGCCGCACACACGGATGCTGGACCTCGCCCAGCTCCGCGGCGCGCTGAGCCGGGCATTCGTACGGCCTACACCGGTTATCACGGTGGCGGCGGCAAGGCTCGGCTATCACCCGAAGTGCTCGAGCAAATTCGGGAGTACGGGGCGGCCGGGTTTCAGATTGAACTCGTGCTCACCTACAGGCCGCTGAATCGGACGCTCAAGGCTATGCCGACTTCGTGAGCGGCGTCGTCCGCGAGGTTGGGCCTCTCATTCATGTGACGTCGCTACAAGTCACCAACGAGGTCAACGCGAGTCTGGGCATCGGGGCATCTGACGGTACCCAGGCGGGAGCGCGGAGTGCCCTCGTGCGCGGAGTTATCGCTGCGCATTCGGCGATCCGGACCGGAGGCTTTGACGACCACCTGAAAGTCGGGTTCAGCGTGGCGCTTACCAGCCATCAAGCCGCCGCAGATTTCTGGCGTGATCTCGGCTGTAGGAGGGGGCAGACGCTTCGCCGACGCAGTTGACTGGGTTGGTGTGGACCGTTATCCGGGCACGTGGGGTCCGGCCTTGGGCGCGGGGCCTCTCGAGGACGAAGTTGCCGGCTTTGTAGGCGACGCCCTGCGTCACATGCGGCAAGATTGGCTTCCGCAAGCCGGACTTGATGCGTCGGTGGCCTTGCACGTGTCCGAAGCTGGCTACCCGACGGGAAACGGCCGCAGTGAGGAGACTCAAGCGCGGTTGCCGAGGCGCTCGTGCGAGACGTCAGCGCCGCGCGCGGCGCCTTTGGTGTGACCGATTTTCGTTGGTTCGACTTACGAGACGCCGACTCAAGCATGTCCTCGATCGAGGCGCACTATGGCCTCACCCGCGACGATGGCTCGCATAAGCTTGCATTCGAAGTTTTTCGAGCACTCATTACGCGGTACGGGCCGAGTCCAGTGAGAGATGACTGGTGGCTCGCGATCGCGCGCAGCGCAGCCGCGTTCCGTACACCGTTGGTGGCCTGTACTCGAGAAGGGGCGAACAGCATGAGCAGCGAACGGCTCGGCGTCATCGGCGTGGGGTACGTCGGCCTCGTGACCGCTGCCTGCTTCGCGCAGTCGGGCTTCGACGTCACGTGCCTCGACATCGACGAGGCGAAGCTCGCGCGGTTGCGCGCAGGAGAGACGCCGATCCACGAGCCCGGCATGCAGGAGGTGCTCGCCGGCTCGCGCGAGCGACTGACGTTCACTTCCTCGGCTGCGGAGCTGTTCGCGCGCGCCGACATCGCGTTCGTGTGCGTGGACACGCCGCCGAGCGCGTCCGGCGACGCCGATCTGAGCCGGGTCGAGTCGGTGCTGGAGGCCATCCCGGCCGGCACGACCAACGCGGTGCTGGTCATGAAGTCCACCGTGCCGCCGGGCACGGGGGCGCGGCTGCGACGCGCGCTCGACGAGCGCGGCCTGACCGGGGTGGCCTACGCCTCGAACCCGGAGTTCCTGCGCGAGGGCAGCGCCATGATGGACTTCCTGCATCCCGACCGCGTCGTCGTCGGCGCGGACGAGCCCGCCGTGGGGGAGCGCGTCGCGGGCCTCTACCGGGCCTTCGGCGGCTCCGAGCTGATCACCGACGTCACCTCCGCGGAGATGATCAAGCACGCCTCGAACGCGTTCCTGGCGACCAAGATCTCGTTCATCAACGAGATCGCGAACGTGTGCGAGGAGGTCGGCGCGAACGTCGACGAGGTTGCCCGCGGGATGGGCCTCGATGCCCGCATCGGGTCGAGCTTCCTGCGGCCGGGCCTCGGCTTCGGCGGCTCCTGTTTCCCTAAGGACGTCGCCGCGCTCAAGCAGCTCGCCGGCAACAGCGGCTACCACTTCCAGCTGCTGAGCGCCGTGATCGAGGTCAACGAGCTGCAGAAGCGCCGCGCCGTCGCCAAGCTCAAGCGCCACCTGGGCTCGCTGCGCGACCGTCGCATTGCGCTCTGGGGCCTCGCCTTCAAGCCCGACACCGACGACATGCGCGAGGCCTCCAGCGTCGTGCTCGCCGCGCGGCTGATCGCCGAGGGGGCAGAGGTGGCCGGCTACGACCCGGTCGTCTCACCGCAGCAGGCCGCCGCGCTCCTGCCGCGCGGCATCCAGCTCGCAGACAGCGCTCTGGCCGCCGCAGGGGATGCCGACGCCGTCGTGATCGTGACGGAGTGGCCCGAGTTCGCCGCCCCGTTCGCCGACGGCACGCTGCTGCCGGTCATGCGCACCGCGCTCGTGATCGACGGCCGCAACCAGCTCGACCCAGCCGCCGTGCGCGCCGCCGGCTTCGCCTACGAAGGCGTCGGGCGTGGCGAATAGCCACCCGCCGCACCGGTAGAGTCAGCCCGTGGACGCCGTCGTGCTCGTCGGAGGAGAGGGCACGTGCGATGTTGAAGAACGTCTCGCGAACGAGCACACAGGAACGCTGCCCAGCATCAGACGGGCGCCGGTTGTCATCATGGTGGTCTCAAAATCCCGAGTGCAGGGCTGCAGCCCGGGTCGATACGTGCCCGGGAGATAGACGATCACGCTCCCCGTCCGCTTGACCACGATCGTGAAGATCCCATTCGTCATGTTCTTGTGCCAGACGCCGACAAGCTTCGCTTGGACCGGTGCCGTTTGCGTCGTCGCCCCGCCTCGTGGGTTAGGCCAGCCGTGGTTCTATCGGTGGTTGTAAACCAGCGTGATCTGAGCGAACTGAGCGCGTCCGAGATCGCTCAACCACACCGGCTAGAACCCAGGCAACCCAGATCGGGCAGGTTGTGGTAAACCGAGAACGGCGAGTTCAGGCTCCGCCGGACGGTCGATCGAAAACGCTGCACGCTCGGCTTTCTCCTGCACCGGTGCCCCGGCCCAGTCGCGCGGCCGGGGCACCGGCGACGATCGTCATGCCGGCGTCACGTCACCGGACGACCTTGAGCCGTCGCGTGATGACGAGCGACCGCAGGCCCTGTGGGTCGCGGGCGCTGATGCGAAGCGTGTAGGTGCGCTTTGCGACGTGTTTGAGGGACAGGAGCGCGGTGAACGTCCCGGCTTTGTGGCGGTTGATCGTCAGGCCGCGCACGAGCTTCAGCTTCTTGCCGGCGAGCAGGCGAATCGTGACCGTTGCCGGCTCCGACAGGTTGAGCTTCAGTTTGAGCAGGCGCTTCTTGCCGAGGTGGCGCAAGGAGACCTTGTGCGGGATCCTGACCACGGTCACTTTCGGCCGCACGTTGGGCGGCGGGGCATTCGACGTCGTGAACTTCTGGTCGGCGCCGGTGATCGGGGCGAAGTCGCTCGAGGCAACGGCGCGGTAGTGGATTGTCGTGCCCGCGGGCAGGCCCGTCAGCGCTGCGCTGAATGCGGTCGACGCGGTACCGACGGTGATCACCTGATCCGCCGTGCTCGAGCCGTAGGCTGTCGTAGGTCCGAAATCGAAGTGCACCTTGATGCGTGCGCCACCCGGGTTGACCGAGCCGGCGACGGTGGCGCTGCTCGCATTCACAGCCGAGGCCGAGCCGGTAGCGATGTCACTCGGCGCGTACGCGTCGGCAAACAGGTGCTGCGCGCCGACTGCGCCGTCGGCGAAGAGGAAGAACGGCGTGCCGACAGCGGCAGCCTGACAGGTGCTGCCATCGGCGTTCGTCGGGTTGGCCGTGCACGTCGACGAGACCGGCGGGCGCAGGTCGAGAGTGCCCGCGCGGGCGATGCCCGTTGGCGTGTCGAGCTTGAAGACCGGAGTGGCCGCGCCGCCCTCGAAATGGCCGCTGAAGGTGCGGAACTGGCCGGCGACGTTCTCCTGCCAGGTGATGTACGGCGTGTTGCCGGAGAACGCGATGTCGGGGCGCGTCGCATCGTTCAGCGTGTTCGAGACCGGCTGCCCCTGGTTGAACAGCTCGAAGTGGTCGCCGCCGACCAGGCGCGAGACGAAGATCCCGTGACGTCCCGCGCCGATCGTCTCTGACCAGGCCACCCAGGGCACCGTGGCGCCACCGGGCGTTAGCGTGCCGGCGGCGACGCGCGGATCCTCGGCGTCGACGGTCGCGTCCTTGTTGAGCGAGCACGCGCGCTCCTGGGCTGCACTCGCGGCGCAGGAGCCGAACAGGTTGGCGGCCGTGGTGTCGAGCACGTTGGTCTGCCCGGCCGTGCCATTGCCGACCGCGACCCAGTGGAAGCCGCCGTCGGCGACCGCATCGGGCACGGCCTTGGCGGCGAACACCAGCTCGTTGGTGATGCCGTTGAGACCGGCGTTCTGCTCGTACCAGACGACCCACGGTACGGTGTCGGAGGGACCCGTGAAGGCGTCATCAGGTTCGATCGCATCGCGTGTCGGGTCGACACTCAGGGTCGGATCGCCGGCTGCCGAGGATGCGCCGGTCAAAGGGTTCAAGCGGTCGAGGCCGACCTGCAGCCAGCAGAAGCCGTTGATGTTGAGGTTCGTTCCTGTCGTGGGTTTGCCGACGCACGCCGTCCCCGCAGCCGGCTGCTTGACGGCACGTGAGACGAAGATCTGGTTCTTGCCGGCAGCGGCGCCATCAAGCTCCTGCCAGGCCACCCAGGGAACCGGATCGTTGCCGGCGACGGCGGCTCCGCCGGTGACGGCGGGATTCTCTGCGTCGCGCGTGGTATTGATGTTGAGCGACGGCAGGGAGTGGCCGGGCGCGCGTTCCTGGCCCGAAGGCAGCCAGACATTCGAGGCAGCCGAGAAGCGGCTCGCGAAGATTTGCTTCTTGCTGCTGAGATTCGCGTTGGGCTCATACCACGCCACCCAAGGCACCGTGCGACCGGCGCCGGCGAAGTCGATCGACGGAGCCTCGGCCACGACCGTCGGGTCGAGGTTGAGCGAGGCCGGGAACCCCTGCGTCACCCACGCTCCGCCCTTGAAGGCGCGCACGAAGATCTGCTGCGACGAGCCGCTCTTCTGCTCGAACGCAGCCCACGGCACCTGCAAGTTGCCGGCGACCACGGTGCCGCCCTGAACGTCGGAGACGCCGGCGTCCTGGTTGGGGTCGATGCCGTTCGCGGGATCATTGTTGACCTGCGAGCCGTCGGCGGGCAGGCCGACAAGCGCTGCAGCAGCCGTCCCGGCCAAGACGAGCGTTGCCACAGTCGCGACCGCTGCGAGCCGGCCCTGCCGTTTGATCCTCATGGTGCCTCCCCCGATGGCTTCTGGTGCAGCAACCCCACAGGCCCGGCCCTCTCGCGCTCATGGGAATGCACCGCTAAGTCAGGGAAGTGCACGACGAGGCGCGTCCAACCTGCAGGTCACGAGGCGCGCGATTCTACGCCCTGCACCCGTGCAATACAACGCGACGCGGCGTTACGGGATGAGTTCACCCGAGAGGTCCGGCGTGCACACGGGGAGCGACCCGACTTCTCGTGGTTCTATGGTGGGCCATGCGTACGGAGATCGTGCAGGGGCGGATCGCAAGAGGCCGTGCGAGCTTGGAGCAAACGGCCAGAATGCCGGCCTTTCGCCTGGAGTAGCGAACAGGACGTGAGACAGAGCGGCTTGCAACCCCTCCAGACGTCTCAAGGCCGAGCTCGGGCGTGCGCGCTCATGGCTCTGCGGGTGGTGGCAGGGTGCCGGACTGCCGGACCCACCGACCCGGGCCGGACCAAAGCTCCACAGCCGAGCGGTATCCTTCCTGGCGCTGTGGGTAGCCAGGAGGCATGCGCCGTCGCGCGCGGTGGGCTGGGCTGGATGGCCCGCGCAGCCTGCGGCGTCCGATCGACAAACCGGTGACTCGGCTCCGTACCTGCCCGTCGTGCGGCAACCTCGGGGCGGAGGATGCGCGCTTCTGCTCCCGGTGCGGATTCGCGCTCGGCGACGCGCCGCCGCGTGAGCGGCGGGCGCTGATCTCGATCGTCTTCTGCGACCTCGTCGGCTCGACTGCCCTTGGGGAGCGTCTCGATCCGGAAGTGCTGAGGGATGTCCAGGCGCGCTACTTCGACGCTGCGGCGAGTGCCCTGCGGGCTCACGGCGGGCAGGTGGAGAAGTACATCGGAGACGCGGTGATGTGCATCTTCGGCCTCCCGACAGCCAACGAAGACGATGCCCTCCGGGCGGTTCGTGGAGCGCTCGACCTGGCTGCAGGTGTCGCCGAGTTGAGCACAGATCTTCGTGCGGAGCTCGGGGTTGAACTGGCCGTGCGGATCGGCGTGAACACCGGCGAGGTCGTCGCGGGTGATCCCTCGAGTGGTCAGGCGCTCGCCACCGGGGACGCGGTCAACACCGCAGCTCGCCTCCAGCAGGCAGCGCCCGTCGGCGGCATCCTGCTGGGAGAGCTGACCTACCGGCTCGTCTCGAGCGCGGTGCGGGCGCGCGCCGTGACGCCGACCTCCGCACACGGCAAGAGCGCTCCGCTGGCGGCTTGGCGCCTGCTCGGTCCTGTCGATCGTCCGGCCGGATTGTCGACAGGCGCATCCACCCTCGTCGGGCGCGAGGAGGAACTCGCGGTTCTCCAGGCGAGGCTCGATCGCGTCACGCGGGAAGGGCGCGCCGGGCTCGTACTCGTCAGCGGAGAGGCGGGCATCGGCAAGTCGCGGCTGGTGTCCGAGCTGATCTCGGAGCTGCCCGAGGGCCGCGCGCTGTGCTGCGCGTGCCCGAGCTACGGCCGTGGGAATACCTATCGCCCGCTGCGAGAACTGCTCGAGGAGCTGTCACCCGTCGCCAGCGAGCGAGAGTACGCCGACCTACTTCATGGTCAGGCAGATGCACCGACGATCGCCAGGCGGCTGCTGCGTCTGACCGGACACGGCCCCGGCCTGCTGAGCCGCGATGAGTCGTTCGATGCCGTCGCGCGACTCCTCGCCTCACTCTCTGCGGACCGCCCACTCGTCGTCGTGTTCGAGGATCTCCATTGGGCCGAGCCGACTCTCCTCGACCTGCTCGAGTTCCTCGATGAAACGCTGGCAGCTCCGGTGCTCCTGATCGGCACGGCCCGAGACGACCTCTTCGAGCACCGACCCGATCTCGCGAAGATCGCGCTGCGCCTCGGCAGGCTCGGCCCCGGAACGGCGGCGGAACTGCTCGCACAACGGCACGCTCTCAACCCCGTCGACGCGGCGCGCGTCCTGGCGCGGGCCGACGGCAACGCGCTGTTCCTCGAGCAGCTCGCGCGTGCCGTCGCGGACGGTGGCGAAGGCGTGCCGCTCGACATTGCGAGCCTCCTCGCGGCGCGCCTCGACCGCCTCGAGCTCGAGACTCGGGCTGTCCTCGAAGCCGCGTCCATCGTCGGGCGCGACTTTCGGCCCGGCGCCGTCGCGGCGCTGCTCGAGGAAGGCGAGCGCGATTGGCTGCTGCCTCAGCTCGCGCGCCTCGAGACTGGAGAGTTCGTCGCCGAGGGTAGGTCCGCGACGGCGGTCGCACCCACGGGCCTGTCGGGCTTGTTCAGCGGCCGCCGGCTTCACTTCCGTCACGCGCTCGTTCACGACGCGGTCCTCTCGGCGATGCCCAAGACGCGCCGCGCCGCCCTCCACGAGCGCTTCGCGGCGAGGCTCGCTCAGCGCGAAGGCCATGATCCGGCGCTGGTTGGCTACCACCTCGAGCAAGCTGCGCGCCTCCGCATCGAACTGCGCCCACGGACTGCGCCGCCTGCAGTCGCCGCCGTCGCTGCAAACCAGCTCGAACAGGCCGGTCTGCAGGCACTCGCGCTCGACGACGCCCCGGCGGCAAGCGACTTGCTCTCTCGCGCGCGCAAGCTGCTGCCCGCATCTTCCGCACAACGCGGAGACATCGAGACTGCACTCGCACGCATGCGTGCGCGCCGCTTCGATCGAGAACAAGAGTAGCTTCCCGGCGAACGTCAGGAGGATTCAGACCGCGTCGCTGCGGGAAGGCTGCCCTCGGCGGCGAGGCGAGTTACCAGCTCGGTGCGCGAACGCACGTCGAGCTTACGGAAGGTGTTGCGTAGGTGGTACTCGACCGTCTTCTGGCTGAGGAAGAGCCGCGCCGCGACGTCGCGGTTCCTGGCGCCCTCGGCGACGAGCCGCACGACCTGGAGTTCCTGGGGCGTGAGCAGGTCGACCGCGCGCGGCGACTGGCGGCGGGCAATCTCGCCACACGAAGCGAGCGCCGATCGCGTGCGCTCCGCCCAGGGCAGGGCGCGGAGAAGCTCGAAGCCGTCGAGCGCCGTACGCAGCAACTCGCGCGCGGGCTCGTGCCGCTCGACTCGAACCAGGCGCTCGCCGTAGCTGAGGCGCGTGCGGGCGAGCTCGAACGGGTTGCCATCATGCTCGAGCAGCACGAGTGCCTCGTCGAAGTGGGCTGCGAAGGCATCGTCAGCCGCGAGCAGTCCGGCGCAGCGCGCTGCTGCAGCTCGCATCGTGCCTCGCTCGATGTGTCGGGTCCGGGACTCGAGGGCGTCGAGCACGTCGCGCGCGTCGTGCGGCCGGGCAGCCGCGAAATAGGACTCGACCAACGCCGTCTCCCAAGGCAGCCACCCGGGGTCCTGGAGCTCGGCCTGGCGTGCGTGCCGCCCGACAGGCTCGAGCGCAGCGATCGCCTCGGCGGGCCGCGCGAGGCTTAGCTCGAGCAGCCCGAGGGCCAGCCCGCCGCTCGCCTCGAGTGCGCCCGCGCCGTATTCGCGGCGGCCGTCGAGCCCCTGCTTGACATGCTCCCGGCAGTCGATTTCACGCCCGAGCAGGGCCTCCACGAGCGCCAGTGTGAGCAGGCTACCGCGACGCGCACGCACGCTGCCGAGCTCGTCGGCGAGTTGGAGCGTTTCGCGCGCCGCCTCGAGCGCTGCCGGCAGCTGCCCGGCCCGCACCTCGAGATCGGCAAGCCCCAGGAGCTCCTGCTGGAGCGACCATACGTCACCGACCACCCGGTGTTGCTCCACCTGGCGGGCGAGCATCGGGCGTGCCGCCTCGCCCTCGCCGGCGGCCGAGAGGGCCTGCGCCAGCCAGGCGACGAGCGAGGGATCGCCGATCGCCTCCCCACGCTCGCATGCCCGCCGCAGCGGGGCCACTGCATCGCTCCCTCCAGCTGCGAGCCGTGTTGCCGCGAGCGCGATTTCCAGGGCCAGGGCGTCCGGCGAGTCGCCGGGCAGACCGAGTCCTTCGGCGCGCTCGGCGCTGGCCGCTGCTGCCGCGAGCTCGTGTTCGCCGAGCATCAGCATTGCGTCTTCGGCGAGCAACCGAGCGGCCCGTGCAAGATCGTGCGGCGTGACCTCGTCAGCTGCTCGCCGCAGCAGCTCGCCGGCGGCGCGCTCGCGTCCAGCCGCGGCCAGCAGGCGGGCGCGCTCCAGGTCGATATCGGCGGCGACTTCAGCAGACCCGACGAGCGCAAGCGCTTCCTCGAGCATGGCGGCGGCCGGGCCGAGCCGCCCGGCGTGGGCGGTCGAGCGCGCCGCCGCCAGCAGCCGAGCGGCGCGGCGCTCGCCCTCGGGCGTTAGGCGCGCCGCCCTCGCAAGCGCCATGGCCTCGACGGCCACGCCGCCGCGGCGTCGCGCCCGCAGGGCTGCCTGTTCGAGAGCGAGCGCCACGTCCTCGTCGGGCGCGGAGGCGGCAGACGCGCGGTGCCACGCCCGCCGGTCGGCGTCGCGCTCCTCCGCGAGCGCCCCGGCGAGTGCGTCGTGGGCCGCGCGCCGGTCGTCCGGCGGCGCGTCGTGGTACACCGCCGACCGCAGCAGCGGATCGCGGAACTCGATCGCGCCCTCACGGATCGTGACGATGCCCGCCTGCTCGGCAGCGGCCAGGCGCGCGGGGTCGGCGCCGATCGCCAAGACGGCATCGTTGATGGTCGTCATCGAGGCCTCGTCACTGGCTGCGGCTACGAGCAGCGCCCGTCGCGTCTCGGGCGGGAGCGCGAAGATGCGGCTCTCGTAGATGCGGCGCACGCGCGTCGCAGCCGGCAGCGGGCCGACGATCGGCTCGCGCCCCGAACGCTCCGCGGCTGCCAGGCGGTCCGGCAGCGACGTCAGCGCCAAGGGGTTCCCGCCCGTGTCGCGCCACAGCTGTTCGACCACATCCTGGGCCTCGACGCTGCCTGTCAGCAGCTCCCGCACCTCGTCGAGCTCGAGCCCTCCGAGTCGCAGCTCCTCGAAGCCGCCGTCGTCGAACGCGCTCGGCCGGTCCGACCGTTTCGCGGCAATCAGAGCGATCCCGCCGACGTGGAGCCGTCGTGCGACGAACCCGAGCGCGTCCCCCGACCCGGCATCGAGGCGGTGCGCATCGTCGATCAGCAGCAGGACCGGCTGCTCGTTTGCCGCCGCCACCAGCAAGCTCAGTGTGCCTGCGAGCACCTCGAGGCGATGGCCGGGCTCGGGGTCGCCGAGCCCGAGAGCGCCGCGCAGTGCGCGCGCTTGCACCGGCGGGATCACGTCCAGCCCGGCGAGCACGGGCGCGAGCAGCTGGTGCAGCCCCGAGAACGGCAGATCCGACTCTGCCGGCACGCCTCGTGCCGAGAGCACGAGCCAGCCGTCTGCATCTGCGGAGACCTGCTCGAGCAGGTCGCTCTTGCCGACCCCCGGCTCGCCGCTCACGACGAGTGCCCGACCGCGGCCGCTGCGAGCTTCCGCGAGCAACTCTCGGACGCGGCTACGCTCGGCGATCCGTCCGACGAACACGGCACGGCGATCCTATGCACTCGGTGGGGCGGGCACAAGCCGACGCTCCCCGGTATCTTGGTGTGAACGATCCGGGGTGCTTCGTGACCGAGGCGAGCGCACACGCCCGCAACCCGCGCATGCGCTACCCGCCGATCGCCGAACACGGCGTCATCGGTGATCTGCACACGGTCGCGTTGGTGGCCGTCGACGGCACGATCGACTGGTACTGCTGCCCGAGCTTCGACTCGCCGAGCGTCTTCGCCGCCCTGCTCGACGCAGACCGTGGCGGCTTCTTCCGCATCGCACCGGTCGAGATCGTGAGCTCGCAGGCAACGATGCTGAGACGCATCGTCTCCGGCGCGGATCGCGAGCGTCGGAGCGACCACAAACAGCTGTACTTCCCGGACACCAACGTCCTGATCACGCGCTTCCTGGACGCCGACGGCGTCTGCGAGGTGCAGGACTTCATGCCGATCCAGCCGGGTTCGGCCGAACGGCAGCGGCACCGCTTGATCCGTCGCGTGCTCGGCGTGAGGGGCACGCTTCGCCTGCGGATGGAGTGCGCGCCCGCATTCGACTATGGGCGCGAGGCCCACGAGACGGTGATTGGCGAGCACGGCGCGACGTTTCACACGCGCGACCTGACGCTGTCATTGAACTCTCCGATCCCGCTCCATCGGGGCGAGCACGGCGTGCTCGCCGATTTCGCGCTGTCCGCCGGCGAGACGGCGACGTTCATCCTCGAGCGCGTCACTCGCGGCCACCATCGCGACAGCTGTCATCGAGCCCGAGGAGACTGCCGCGGCGTTCGAGGACACGCTGGCCTTCTGGCGCCGCTGGCTCTCGACCTCGGGCTACCGTGGGCGCTGGCGAGAGATGGTCCACCGCTCGGCGCTGGTACTCAAGCTGCTCACCTATGCCCCGACCGGAGCGATCGTCGCCGCGCCGACCGCCGCATTGCCAGAGGTCATCGGCGGCGAGCGCAACTGGGACTACCGCTACACCTGGGTGCGCGACGCGGCGTTTTCGGTGCACGCGCTGCTGCGGCTGGGCTTCACGGAGGAGGCGTCGGCCTTCATGGACTTCCTCGAGGCCCGCGCCAAGGAGACGCATGGCGGGCAGAACGGCCCGCTGCAGATCATGTACGGGATCGACGGCCGCCACGACATCCCCGAGCACACACTCGACCATCTCGAGGGCTACCTCTCGTCGAAGCCGGTGCGGATCGGCAACGCCGCCGCCGAACAACTCCAGCTCGACATCTACGGCGAGCTGCTCGACTCGGTGTACCTGTTCAACCGCGGCGGCCTACGGATCTCCTACGACCTCTGGAGCGAGATGCGACGGCTCGTCGACTGGCTCGCCGTGAACTGGCAGCGACCCGACGAGGGAATCTGGGAAGTGCGCGGCGGGCGCCAGCAGTTCGTTCACTCCAAGCTGATGAGCTGGGTCGCTTTCGACCGTGCCCTGCGGCTGGCCCGCGGCAGCGCGCTGCCGTGCGACACGATGCGCTGGGAGTCGACGCGCGACGAGATCTACGAGAGCATCATGCTGCACGGCTACTCGCAGGAGCGGGCAGCGTTCGTGCAGTACTACGGCTCGAGCTCGCTCGACGCCTCGAATCTGCTGATGCCGCTGGTGGGCTTCATCTCCTCCCGTGACCCGCGCATGCTTTCGACGCTGTCGGAGACGCAGCGGGAGCTCGTCTCCGACTCCCTTGTCTACCGCTACGACCCCGAGCTCGCAGCGGCCGACGGCCTGGATGGGCAGGAGGGGACGTTTTCGATGTGCTCGTTCTGGTATGTCGAGTGCCTCGCCCGGGCGGGGCGGCTGGACGAGGCACGCCTGACCCTCGAGAAGATGTTCACCTATGCCAACCATCTCGGCCTCTACGCCGAGCAGATCGGGCCGTCGGGCGAGGCGCTCGGCAACTTCCCGCAGGCCTTCACGCACCTCGCGCTGATCTCGGCGGCGAGCAACCTCGACCGCCAGCTCGACGAACGCACCGACGCGTGAGCGCTCTGCTCCCAGCGGACGGGACGCAACTGGCTCGTGAGACGCGTCAGGGCAGGCGCGCAACGCAGCCCGGCAGCGGGCACTTGCCGAGGTGCTCGTGCCAGAATCTCCACCAGTTGAACAGGCTCGGCCCGTTACCGCGCCCGCCTACGCGGGCCACGCCGATGAAGTCGAGGTGGCTCGGCGTGTCGCGCCGATCGTGCGTCCACACGATGACCGTATTGTGCTTGGCGTCGACGTAGCAGTAGCGCTGGCCGCCCAGCTTGTTGTCCAGGGCGTGCCGCCAGATGCCGAACCCGTTCCAGCTGACGTTGTTGCAGTTGCCCTTGCCGGCGACCAGGGCCGCGCTGAGCGGATCCGATGCCCTGAGCGCCGTCGAACGCCTTCTTCTGCGCCGCTGCGTCGGGGTAGATGGAAAGGTCGACACGGTCAGGAAAGAAGACCGTGCCGTTCGTGGGAGGCAGGCAGATGGCGCTCTCGACCGCGCCGGGCTGCGGGGTCGACGATACCGCGCATTTGTCCCACACATCCTTCTGCACGACGCCGGCGAGGCCCTTCGCAACCACCGGCGGCGTCGTGATCGCGTGTGGTCGTCCCGGTCGTGATGCCCGTGGTGCCCGAGTTCGAGTCGCGGGTTACGACGTAGACCGCGGCCGCGGCCAGCAGCGCGGCGACGAGCACGGCTCCGGCAGCGAGCCAGGAACGCCGGTCCCTGCGCCTCCCCCCGCCCCCGTCGCCTGACGCCGGCGGCTGCGGCGGGGCTCCCGCCGGCTGGGCCCGGGCGCCCTCCGCCTTCACGGGCAGTGCGTCGGCCTCGGAGTCGCCGGTCACCGGTGTCGCGATCACAGCCGCTCCCGCGTCGGACAGCGCTGGGGTCGGTGGCTCGGTCGTGGTCATTTCCGCGGAGGCGGCTGCGGGCGCTTCGGCGCCGGCCGCGCCAGCACCCTCACGGTCCGCGTGGACGGTCGTGGTCGACCGCTGCCGAGCCGCGACGCGGGCGGCCTCGATCAGCTGCCCGCAGGTGTCGTAGCGGTCGTCCTTCGACTTCGCGAGCGCGCTTGCCAGCACGCGATTGAGCGCCTTGGGCAGATCGGGGCGCGAGGCGGTCAGTAGTGGGGGCGCATCGATCAGATGCGCGTGCATCACGTTGATCTCGGCGTCGCGGTCGAACGGTGCCTTGCCGACCAGACACTCGTAGAGCACGCAGCCGAGCGCGTAGACGTCGGTGCGCGCGTCCACCGGCAGACCCTCGATCTGCTCCGGGGCGGCGTAGTCGACGGTGCCGATGAAAAAGCCGGTTCTGGTGAGGCCTTTCGAGGCCGTGTGCTTGACCACGCCGAAGTCGGTCAGGTAGACCTGCTCGGACGGCTCCGCGATCAGGATGTTCCCGGGCTTGACGTCGCGATGAATCAGGTTGCGCTCGTGCGCCGCGTCGAGTCCGTCCGCGGCCTGCTCGAGGATGAACAGCGTCCGCCCCATCCCCAGCTGGCCTTCCCGACGGATCAGCGTCTTGAGATCGCACCCCTCGATGTAGCGCATCGCGATGAAGAGCTGGCCGTCGACCTCTCCGGCGTCGAAGATCGGCACCACGTTGGGGTGGTCGAGCTCCGCTGCCCGGCGCGACTCGCGCTGGAAGCGGTCGCGGTAGGTCTCGTCGTCGCTGAGCATCGGGGCGAGCAGCTTCAACGCGACCCGGCGTCCGAGGCGCACGTGCTCGGCCAGGTACACCACGCTCATGCCGCCGCGGCCAAGCAGCGACTCCACGCGGTAACCCGCTATCTCCGTCCCGATACGCGTGTTGTCGCCCGTGCTCACGGCTTCCTCTCGTGCCGGGGTTCCGTGGGGTGCGGCGCTCGGCATCGCTCGCGGCGACGCGATAGTACGAATTGCAACGGAATCGTGCAAGGCTTGCGAGGAATCGCCCGCCCGCGTCGGAAGCCCGGACTTGATTCGGCCGCGTCGGGCACGTTTACTAGGCACGACCCACCCCGGAGTGGCTTTGGACGCCGAACGGTTCCTGATGTACTCCCACGACGGGCTCGGCTTCGGCCATGCCCGCCGCAATCTCGCCATCGCCACCGCACTCACGGTCGCGTCATCGCGGGCGTCAGTCCTGCTCGCCACGAGCGCGGACGAGATCCACAGCCTCGGCGTGCCGCCGCGCGTCGACGTGGTCAAGCTGCCGGGGTTGCGCAAGGTCGCAAACGAGCAATACACGGGTCGTCGCCTGCGGATCGGCGGCACCGGGGTCATCAACGTCCGCAACTCGCTTCTGCAGGCGACCGTGGAGTCGTTCAGGCCATCGGTGCTCCTCGTCGACAAACACCCCCTGGGCGCGCGCGGCGAGCTTGGGCCCGCGATTGCGACGATTCGTGGAGCGGGCGGGCGCACCGTGCTGGGGTTCCGCGACATACTCGACGACCCGGAACAGGTACGCGCGGAGTGGCGGCAGGCCGACATCCCGGCGGCAATCCTCGAGCACTACGACCGCGTCCTCGTGTACGGCCATCCGGCGGTGCTCGATCCTGCCAAGGAGTACGGCCTGCCGGCGGGTGTCGCATCGCGCACGCGCTTCACCGGCTACGTCTGCAACCCGCCGCCGATCGACCAGATGACGCGCGATGCCTTCCCGCTGGCGCTAGTCAAGAGCGACGGTCGTCCGACCGTGCTGGCGACCGCCGGCGGCGGCGAGGACGGGTTCGCGATCCTCGAGGCGTTCATCGAGGCGGCGGCCGGTGCGGAGTGGCGCGCGATCGTCGTCGCCGGCTCGCAGAGCTCGCCGGAGAAGCGCCAGCAGCTGCGCGAGTCTGCCGAGCGCGCCGGCGTGACCTACCACACCTTCGTGCGTGGGCTCGACGCCTGGTTCGTCGCAGTCGATTGCCTCGTCTGCATGGGGGGGTACAACACGATTGCCGAGGCGCTCTCCCGTGGCACCCCGACGGTCTGCGTCCCACGCATCGTTCCGCGCACCGAGCAGCTGATCCGCGCCGAGGCCTTCTCGCGGCTCGGACTCATGCGCTATGTCCATCCCGACCGCCTGACGGGCGACAGCCTGCGGGAGGAGGTGCGCGCGGCACTGGGTGATTCGCGCACGGACCTGCAAGCGCGGGCGCAGGCCAGCCTCGGCTTCGACGGCGCCAAGAGGGCCGCGGCCTTCCTGCTGGAACTCGCGGCGCCGGACGAGACGCGCTCCCCGGCAGTCAGCATGCGATGAGCGCGAACGGGCGCATCTCGCATACGTTCTCAAGCGCTTTCCGCGGATCTCGGAGACATTCGTGGCGGCCGAGCTGATCGAGCTCGAGCGCCAGGGCGAGCTCGTCACGGTGTACGCAGTGTCGAAGCCGGCCGAAGCCTTCAGCCACGGCTTCCTGGACGAGCTGCGCGCCCGCGTGATCTATCTGCCCTACCGCCCGATCCGCGAACCCGCCCGTGTCGGGCGCGCGCTGGCGCGACAGGCACGCCGCCGGCCGCGGGCCTGGCTGCGCGCCGCGCGTGCCGGTATGCGGCAGCCCAGTCTCGGAGCATGGCGTCTGGTGCTGCAGGCGACTGTGCTGCGCGACGAGATGGAGGAAGCGGGCATCGATCACGCCCATGCGCACTTCGCGACCTCGGCGGCCGACCTGGCGAGCCTCGTCTGGCGAATGGACGGGCCCAGCTACAGCGTGACGGCGCACGCAAAGGACATCTGGCACGAGCAGGTGCGGCACGACGATCTCCGCAGGAAGCTCGGCCGCGCGCTGTTCGTGGCGACGGTGAGCGAGCAGACCCGCGGCTACCTGGCCTCGATCCTCGACGGCGGAGAGCGCGTGCGGGTGGTGCCGAACTCGGTCGACCTGCGACGCATGGGCGAACCGGTCGTCCGTGAGCCCGAGCCGCTGCTGGTCGTTTCGGTCGCCCGGCTGATCGAGAAAAAGGCCCTCGAGGATCTTGTC
>CAWJTT010000049.1:0-7397 GCA_963845865.1 uncultured Actinomycetes bacterium | reverse complement strand
CGTGCTCACAGAGCCACCTCGATCTCGCCGTCGACGACCGTCACGTCATAGGTGCGGAGACGGATCTCGGGCCAGGCCATGCACTGCCCCGTCGGCACGTGGAACTCGAGGCCGTGCCAGGGGCACGTGACGATCTCGCCCTCGTGGCTCCACGTCAGCTGCCAGCCCGTCGCATCGCCGTCGACGAGCGTGCCGGACGTCAAGCCCGCGCACAGCGGCCCGCGCTGATGCGGGCAGAGATTGGGCAGCGCGTGCAGCGTCCCGCCGATGTTGAAGATGCCGAGCTCGCGGTTGCCGGCTCGCACGACGGCGTGGCGTCCGGGCGGCAGATCGGCCGCGCGGCCGACGCGGTGGCGCTCCCTGACCTCCGCCATCAGCCGGCTTCGTACTTCGCGGGGATCTCGATGCCGTAGAAACGCGCGCCGTTGCCGCCGAGAATCGCACGCCGCGCCTCGGGCGAGAAGGGCAGCCCGAAGACGTGTTGCGGGTGGTCGAAATCGTGGTGCGGCCAGTCAGAGGCGAAGACGGCGGTGCGCTCGCCGTCGAACAGCTCGAACAGCTTGACGATGTCGCCGCGCAGGAGCGGTTCCTCGATCGGCTGCGTGCCGTAGAAGAACTGGCGCATGTAGTGGCTCGGGCGCTCGCGCAGGTGCGGCACCTCGCGCCGGCGCTCGAGGTATTCCTTGTCCAGCCGGTTGGCAATCCAGGGCACCCAGCCGACGCCGGCCTCCATGAAGCCCCAGCGGATCTCCGGCCAGCGCATGGGCACGCCGGTCTCGAGGAGGCTCACGAGGTTGGCGACCATCGAGAGCGGGTGCGCGAGCGCGTGCTGCGCGAGCGAGGTCTCGAAGCAGTCGAGCTGGAACGGGAACGCCGGGAACACCGCCTCGACCGAGTGCATCGCAACCGGCAGCCCGGTCTCGGTCGCGGCTCGCCAGATGGGCTCGTACTGGTGATGCCCGTAGAGCGGCCTGAGCCCGCAGGCGGGCAGGTAGATGCAGCAGACACCACGGTGCCCGGCGTGGCGGCGGATGTCGTCGGCGCTCTCCTCGGGCCGCTGCGGGCACGCGACGAGCGCTCCGCGCAAGGTCGGCTCCGCCGACAGCCAGCGCTCGCACATCCAGGCGTTGTACGCCTTCGCGAGGGCGAGCGCGAAGCGCGGGTCGCGCACCATCGGCAGCGCCAGCAGGTTGTCCGGGAACAGCACCGCGACGTCGATGCTGAGCTCGTCCAGCTGGCTGCGCATGTCGGCCGCGGCGGTCACGATCTGCGAGCGGTTCTGCCCGCCCGGCCACGGCACGCGGAAATCCGCCTTGGGCGACATGCCGGGCAAGCTGAGGTAGCCGCCGCCCGCCTTCGCGATCTCGCGCAGGCCGATGTCCCATGGCGCCCCGGCGTACTCGGCGAGCTCGGCCGGGGGCTCGTTCAGATGCACGTCGCCGTCGAGAATGAACGTCGTCGCGAGCGTCTCGCGCCCGCCTTTCTCGGCAGCGATGGCCACGCGAGTAGCCTATCGCCGTGACCTCGAGGCCGCCGTTCGCATCCGCGCGTGTGCATCCATGGCACGCGTTCGACGGTATGCGCATCGTGGAGGGCCCCGACGGGACACGCCTGATCGCGGCGCGCTGCTCGTGCGGTCAGGTCATCGACGTGGCGGACGCCGTCTTCGCGCGCTGTCCGGCTCACGAGGCCCCGGACTGCGCGCGCTGCGGAGGCAGCGGCGAGATCGTCGACCATCGCGCGCTGGCATGGCGCGCGGCGACGGACGCCGAGCTCCATGCGCTCTCAGGGGATGGCGTCGCGGCCGTCGGCCGCCGAGCGCCGCAGCGCGGCGATCACGCGCGCCTGTGCCACCGCATCGGCGCGGCCGAGCAGCGGCGCGCTGCCCGTGCGGATCGCCCTGCTGAGATCCTCGAGCTCGAGCCGATACGGATTCTCCGCCTCCACTTCGATCCGCTCGACTCCGCCGACTCGCCGCAGCTCGATCACCGGGTTCAGGCAATGCCACGGATCGTCGAGGAAGAGCGAGCCCTCGGAGCCGATCGCCTCGAGCTCGTCGCGGTCGGTGAGGCACGTCGCGCAGTCGAACAGCGCGAGCACGTCGCCGGGGAAGCGCAGCGACCCCGTGAACGCCCAATCGGTGCCGGTCGGCCCCACGTACGCGCGTCCGAAGACGGACTCGGGCTCGCCCGCGAGCAGGCGCGAGCCGCTGATGCAGTAGCACCCGACATCCATCAGCGCGCCGCCGTCGACCTCGGTGCGCAGGCGGATGTTCTGCTCGTCGAAGAGCCCGTAGCTGAAGGCGCTGCGGATCAGGCGGAGTTGGCCGATCGCGCCCTCGGCGACGAGCGCCGCAAGGCGCTTCGCCTGCGGGTGGTGGCGGTACATGAACGCCTCCGTGAGGAGGAATCCGGTGCGCTCCGCGGCGGCGAACGCCTCCTCCACCTCGGCGGCGCTCGATGACATCGGCTTCTCGCAGAGCACGTGCTTCCCCGCCTCGAGCGCCCGGATCGACCATTCGCAGTGCAGGGTGTTCGGGAGCGGGTTGTAGATCGCCTCGACGGCGGGATCGGCGAGCAGCTTCTCGTAGGAGCCGTAGGCCACGGGGATGCCGTGCTCGTCGGCGAAGGCCCGCGCCCGGGCGGCATCGCGGCTACCGACGGCGACGACGTCGACCTCGCTCGAGAGCGCGGCGCCTGCGAGCAGCTTGCGGTTGATGCGGGCCGTCGAGAGGATGCCCCAGCGAACGGGAGCCATCAGTGCAGCTGCCCGCAGATCGTCAGCGCCCTGATCTGGTCTGCAGGCGTCGCAACACCGTGTCGAGCGTGACGGCCAGCAAGAGGATGACGCCGGTGACGATGAAGATGACGCCGGAGGAGTAGCCGAGGGTGTTGAGACCGTTCCCGATCGTCGCGATCACGGCGGCGCCGAAGAGCGCGTTGCGAATCTCGCCGCGCCCGCCGAACAGGCTCGTGCCGCCGATCACGGCGGCCGAGATCGCGTCGATCAGAAGCGTGCCACCGCCCTGGTTGAGGTTGGCGCTATTGAGCCTGGCCGCCAGCACGATGCCGCCCACCCCCGCCATACCCCCGGAGATCATGAAGACGAGCATGCGGATGCGCGCGACATTGATGCCCGCGCGCCGCGCGGCCTCCGCGTTGCCGCCCACCGCGTAGACATGGCGGCCGAACGTCGTCCGCTTCGCCACGTAGGTCCAGATCACGAGGAATGCGATCACGAGCAGAAGGGCGAACGGCACACCGCGATCGCGGTTGCAGATGATGACGGTGACGCACACCAGGAGCGGAACCGCGACCAGCTTGATCACGAACTCGATCGGGCTCCTGAGCGCCACGCCGTGGCGACGATTGGAAAACAACGCGTTCAGCCCAGTGCCGACATACGCGATGCTGACGATGGCAGCGATGATCCACCCGCCGAGGTCGCTGAAGAAGTAGCTCGCCGAGTTGTTGATCAGGTCGCTCTGAATCAGGATGACGCCCTGTGGAATCGACTTCAGGATGACGCCCTGCCAGATCTGGAAGCCCGCCAGCGTCACGACGAACGACGGCACGCCTATGTAGGCGACGAAGGAGCCCTGAAACGCTCCGATCGCGACGCCGATCAGGATGGCGAGCCCTATTGCGACGACCGCCGGGAATTCGTGACCGCTTCCCGGGAGGGCGAATTCCGCCACCGCGACACCGCAGACACCGCTGACGTAGGCGATCGAGAGGTCGATCTCGCCGATCAGCAGCACGAAGACGACGCCGTAGGCGAGCAGCGTCGTGCCGGCCATCTGCACCATGATGTTGTTGAAGTTGACCGCCGTGAAGAAGTTGCTCGCGGTCACGCTGAAGTAGATGACGATGATCACGAGCGCGATGATCACGGGCCAGCTGCCGAGATTGCCCGTGCGGAGGCTTTCGGTGACCCGGTTGCGGAGGCCGTGGACTTCCTCGTCCGGAATGTCAGGCGCCAGCGTCGTGACATCGGCGCTCATACAGGCTCCTCGGTCTGGCCGGCGGCGGCCATGCCGGGCACGCTCGCCACGACCCCGGCGGTGATCGCCTGGACGATCTCCTGCTGGGTGGTCTTCGCTCGCTCGTAGACCGCGATGCTCCGGCCGAGGCGCAGCACCGTGATCCGGGTGCCGACCTCGAAGATGTCGTGCAGGTTGTGCGAGATGAGCACAACCGCGAGGCCCTGCTGGGCGAGGCGAGCGACGAGGTCGAGCACCTGGCGGGTCTGCGCGACTCCGAGCGCGGCCGTCGGCTCGTCGAGGATCACGACGCGGGAGTTCCAGAGCACCGCGCGAGCGACGGCCACCGACTGCCGCTGCCCGCCCGAGAGCGTCGCGACCAGCTGGCGGCTCGAGCGGATGGTGGTCACCGAGAGCGCCTTCAGCGTCTCGGCGGTCTTCGCCTCCATGACCGGCTCTTTCAGGCGCTGAAGCACGTCGTGCACCTCACGCCCGAGGTACATGTTCTGGACGACGTCCAGGTTGTCGCAGAGCGCGAGATCCTGGTAGACGACCTCGATGCCGAGGCGCGCAGAGTCCTTGGGCCCGTGGATCGTGACGGGCGCTCCCTCGAACAGGATCTCCCCGCTGTCGGCGGTGTAGATGCCGGCGATGCACTTGATGAGCGTCGACTTGCCCGCGCCGTTGTCGCCGACGAGCGACATCACCTCACCGGCGCGCACCTCGAAGTCGACATCGGTCAGCGCCTGGACGGACCCGAAGCGCTTGGACAACCCGCGGATCTCGAGGATCGGCGTGGTCGTGACGGTCGGCGGTTGTGGTGGCTCGGTCGTCGTCATCGAAAACACCGATCGGGGGGGCCAATCGCTTGGCCCCCCCGACCGCTCACTTCCTACTTGCAGTACTTGGCGTACGCGCCGACACAGACCTCGCTCTTCTTCAGGAACTTGTCCTTGAAGAGGAGCGTGTAGTTGGCCTTGGTGATCGCGGTGGGCGCGATGAGAATGGCCTTCTCCTTCTTCTTGCCATTCGGAACCGTGCCGGTCGATGCGACCGACTTGCCCTTGAGGACCGCGATCGCGGCTGCTGCAACCGCAGCAGCTTCCGCCGGCACGGCCTTGTAGACGGTCATCGTCTGCCAGCCGGAGAGGATGTTCTGCACACCGGCGGGTGTGGCGTCCTGGCCGCTCAGCGGGATCGGCTTGAGCTTCTGCGCCTTGAGAGCCGAGACGACCGCGTTGGCCAGTCCGTCGTTCGCCGCGGCGACCGCGTCGATCTTGTTACCGGTCTTGACGAGCATCTGCTCGAAGATCGTGCGGGCCTTGTCGTTGTCCCAGGCCGGGGTGAACTGGTCGGGCCCCTTCTTGAGAATGCCCTTCGCGTAGAGCGGCTTGAGGATCGAGTCGTACCCGCCCTTGAAGAGGAACGAGTTGCCGTCCTCCTGGCCACCGTTGAGCTCGGCCACGACGGGCTTGCTGCCGAGCTTGCCGGCCTTCTTCAGGCCGGCGACGACGCCCTTGCCCTGCAGGACGCCGACGGCATGGCCGTCGAACGACACGTAGACGACCCCGTTACCGCCGACCACCTGGCGGTCGTAGTCGATCGACTTCACGCCCTTGGCCGCGGCCGCCTTCTCGATCGCGATGGCGGAGCCGGTGTCGAGCTGGGTCGAGGATGAGCACCTTGGCGCCGTTCGCCAGGCACTCGTCCGCCTGCGAGCGCTGCTTCTGGGCATCGCCCTGCGCGTTGTTGATGACGTAGGTGACGCCGGCCTTCTTGAGCGCCGCGCCGATGTCAGGCCGGTCGAACTGCTCCCACCGCACCGACGACTTGGTATCCGGCAACAGGACGCAAACCTCGGCGGTGGCCTTGCCGCTGTGGCTCCTGCCCTGCGCGACGGTGGCCGTGCCGGCGATCGCGACGAGCGCGAGTCCGACCGCGGGGATGATCTTCTTCACTCCGGTTCCTTTCGTTGGTGCAAGCGGCTGGTGGGCGCGGCAGAACGATACGGAGCCATCCGGCTGAAATCAACCGGATGGCACAACTAATCCGGCTGACGTCGGGATGTCCGTCAGTGCGCCAGGGCGCCCGCCGGGACGCACGTGGGATCGTGCAGCACGCCGTGTAAGACGAACGCAGCGCCCCCTCTGATAGCTGCCTCGTCTCCGAGTTGCGAACCGACGATCTCGACGACCGTCGGAGCGACCCTGGTTCGCTGCGGCGACCGACGCGCGCGCGCCTGCGAGGAGCCAGGGCGAGAGCGTTCCCGAACGTGCCCGCCAGGACGACGCGCCGTGGGTTGACGAGCGAGACGGCGCCTGCGATGCAGATGCCGACGAACTCCGCGACCTCGTCGAGCGCGCGCACCACCTCGGGATCACCCGCTCGCGCGCGCTCGGCCACGAGTTCCGCCGGCGACCAGGTGTCGCTGCGGATGCCCTGGATGCCGACCCTGCGCGCGATCGCCTCCTGGCCCGCCACCGTCTCGAGGCAGCCGCGGCCGCCGCAGCGACACCGCTCCCCGTCCAGCGCACGCACGGGGATGTGGCCGATCTCGCCCGCGAAGCCGTCCGAGCCGGGGAAGATCGCTCCGTCGACGATCACCGCGCCGCCGATGCCGATGTTGCCGTAGATCAGGAGCGCCGTGGCGGACGCCGCGCAGCGCGCCGCTCTCGAGCTCGCCGAGCGCGGCGAGGTTGGCGTCGTTGCCGACCCGGATCGGGAACGCGGGGTCGCCGAGCGCGTCGCGCAGGCGATCCGCCGCCGGCACGTCGTCCCAGCCGAGATTGGGCGCGTGGATCAGCATGCCCGTCCTCGCCTCGACCGTGCCCGGCAGCGAGACGCCGGCACCGACCGGCGTGAGCCCGAGCGCGTCGCACTCGGCGAGTGCCGCCGCTGCGAGCTCCGCGAGCGCCTCGAAGACCGAGCGTGGGAGTGCCCTCGCGGTTGTCGTGCCCGACCGACCTGTGGAATCGGACCGCGCCGCGCAGGTCGCAGACGCAGACGGCCAGGTAGTCGACGTTGATCTCGAGCCCGAGCGCGGCGATGCGGCTGTCGTCGAGCTCGAGGATCTGGGCCGGGCGCCCGACGCGACCCCCGTCGGCGACACCCGCCTCGCTCACGACGCCGCGCTCGACGAGCTCGGCCACGAGGCTCGAGACCGTCGTCTTGTTGAGCCCGGTCAGCTGTGCGAGCTGCGGTCGTGAGAGCGTCCCGGCCTCCGCGATGCGCCGCGCGACGAGGCTCAGGTTGGACTTCCGGACTGCTCGCTGGTCAGCGCGGTTCGCCGCGGAATGATGGGTGTCGAGCGGGTTCACGGCGGGGCGCCACGGTACCGGATCACGCACGGTACGGTACGCGGCACGCTCGCCGTCACCGGGGGGCCTGAGTGCCATCTACCAAGGAGCCCCGCATG
>CAWJTT010000048.1:0-5353 GCA_963845865.1 uncultured Actinomycetes bacterium | reverse complement strand
CGAGGCGCTGCGCTACCAGTAACAGCCTGACGCCCTCGGACGGGGTGCGTCCCGCTCAGTACAATCGCACTCCTGCCCAAACGGGAAGCGTCCATACACAGGTGTGCATGTGCATGCCGCGAGCGTATTGGAACTTCGAGCCGTTCGTGGCTAGATTCCACCCATGCGGGGTTGTTTTGGGGGGGCTTTGTTGCTGGCCGTTGCGCCTCCGCGCGCGACGCTCCGCGTGGAGCCGCCGTTGACGTCCGCAGGCGAGCCCGCGGGTCTCACCGGGTAGCGAGTCGCATGCCGAGACGCCGTCTACTGGTGATGGTGATCTTGGTCGTCGCGGTTGTGTGCGCCGGTAGCGTCCCGCTTTGGGCGCGGAGTGGGGCCGGCGCCTCGAGTCCGTGTGGACTACGGCTCCCGCCGCCGCAAAGGGGCGAGCTTCTGTTCATGACCCCGGCGGGAGGTCGAGCCGTCCGCCGTGCGCTGACAGGAAGGTTCGTGCTGTGCACGCTTCTCCGAAGTGACCACAGCCGGTTCGCCCGACTCCACATCGATGCCGAGCAGCATGTGCTCGGGGTGGCGTTCTATCGGCCCTCCGGGGCGCTGCTGAGCGCGGTCGACAGCTCCTACGCCGCGACTTCGCCGAGCCCGGCGAACGTGAAGTGCGGCAGCTCCGCACAGGCAACGATCGGCAGCGTCTACTGGAAGAAGACGAGGAAGTGGTGGATCGGCGCGACACCGGGGGGAATGAACCGCGACGCGGTCGTCAGCGCGGTCAGGAACGCGCAGGGCGAATGGACGAACGACATCAACTGGTGCGGCATCAAGGACCAGGCAAACCCGCCGGCGTCCTATCAGGGAAAGACGTCGGACGACGCGGCTACGGAGGACGGCAAGAGCGTCGTCGACTGGGGCAGCCTCAAGAACGACCAGGACTGCAATGGGGCGATCGCGTGCACGGCCACGTGGTACGACGCGAAGGGCATCCCGATCGAGTCGGACATCAGGTTCAACACCGCGTACAAGTGGTCGACGACCGGCGCGGCCGGCGCGCTGGACATCCAGTCGGTCGCGGCGCACGAGATTGGTCACGTCCTTCAGTTCGACCACGTCACCAACGCGTCGAAGGACGACGAAACGAACGTGATGTGGCCGTATTTCACGGACGGTAATACGACCGGGCGCAAGCTCGGCCGCGGCGACGCGCTCGCGGACAATAGTCACTACTGAGGCAGCCGAGATCACGCCTCGATGCCGACCGGGCGCATCGCCGGCTCAACTGTCGCGGCGGCCGACTGTTGACCCGCGGTACTAGCGGGCGCCATGGATGACGTGCAGGGGCCGGCTCTGATACCCGTATTGCGCACGGTGACGAATCAGTAGGGGGTGCCCCAGGTCTGTTCTGTGCCGTAGCGCGAATGGCCGTGGACGGCGATCGAGCGCGGGGCCTTGTCTCGAGTCGGGG
Organism: uncultured Actinomycetes bacterium; assembly: GCA_963845865.1. GTDB lineage: Bacteria > Actinomycetota > Thermoleophilia > Gaiellales > JALYLC01 > JALYLC01. The sequence goes on along the minus strand of CAWJTT010000048.1, from coordinate 3,900 downwards.
CCTTCGGAGCGGCCGACGCGGCGGGTCCTCCTTCGGCGGCGTTCATGATGGCCGCGATCGCGGCGAGGGTCACGAGGACGGCGGCCGTCCCGATCAGGATCTTCGTGCGCATGCGACTACGTCGCCTTTCGGGGTCGGATGGGTGACGACAACTGCTCGCCCGCCGTGTGTGCACTCGCTTCGGATTCGGTTCGTGCGCAGGCGTTCGCCAGCATGCCCCGGGGTCGCACGACACGGCATCACATTCGCCGAGCGGCCGCGTCCCGCCGCTTAGCGGCGGGTCAAGTTCGTGGCGGGGTGCTTGCAGCGTCCGGCCGGACGGCCCAGGCCGCATGCAGCTCACGCACGGGCCGACGGAGTGGCCTCACGCGCTGAGTGCTGCGGCCCGCTGGAGGAGGGTGTCCGTCTCGACCAGGGCGGGCGCTGCCTTGAGGCCGGCGAAGATCTCGTGGGCTTGCTGAAGTGCGTGCGTGGCTTCGGAGGGTTCCCCGAGCGCGATGAGGCAGCGGCCCTGGCCGAGAAGGGCGAACGCCTGCTCGGGGACGACCCCGAACCGTTGCCAGCGTTCAGCGGCCTGGGCATAGCCGTGTACGGCGGCCTGATGGTCGCCGCGGGCCTCGGCGAGCGCGGCGCTCACCGTGACGCCTGAATGGGCGGCGAACGGCAGGGGCGACTCGTAGCCGTCCGCGAGGCGTTCGGCGAGCGCCCGATCGCCGAGCCCCAAGGCGGTGCGGACCATCGTGGGCTCGTAGATCCCGTAGTACTGGATCTCGCGGGCTCCCGGCGTCGCGAGAACCTCGGCGAGCAGCGCCGTCGCGGCTTCGTTCTCTCCCAGTGCAGCGCGCGCAAGAGCGGCCGCTGCGAGGCCGATGACGGCGTACTCGGGCGCGCCGGCCCCGCGGGCCGTCGACTCGAGCCAGTCGAGCGAACCGGCGACCTGTGGCGCCTGCCCGCGGAGCGTGAGGATCCGGCCCTGAGCAGCCCGAGCATTCACCTGCGCCGTGATGTCGGCGTTCTCGTAGCGCTCGACGATCCCGGCGGCCACCACGAGGGCCTCGTCGAATGCGCCGTGACCGAAGAGTGGATCGAGCGTGCTGCCGGTTGTGTAGTTGACCACCTCGGCGAGCCCGCGGTCCTGGGCAAAGGCGATTCCCGAACGCATCACCTCGAGTGCGGGCGCAGCGCCCTCGAACGCCCACAGGGTCTCCCCGAAGTTCCCGTACATCACACCCGCCTCGCGCCCCTGCCCTGCCTCGGTGGCAAGGGCGATCGCGTCCCGGAAGTCTTCGAGCCCCGCCCGGTCGCCGAGGTCGCAGCGCGCGAGTCCCCGGTAGCCGAGCGTGCGCGCCGGGCGGGCCAAGCCGAGCTCGCCGGCGAGCGCGAGCGCCTGCTCGGCGTGCCGGACGCCCGCTTCGCTCTTCCCCTTGAGGCTCTCGGCGCGAGCGAGGTCGGTGAGCGCACTGACGAGCTCAGGGCCTGGGGGCAGTGGCTCGAGGAGGGCGACCGCCTCTGCCGGCAGGTCCGCCCAGCGCTGGTCGCCTATGCGGTAGAGCACCTCCCCGAGGCGGCCCATGGCACGGGCAGCCGCCAACCGGTCATCTCGCTCCCGGAAGGACGCGATCGCTTCCTCCAGCGCCTGTGCGGCGTCGGTGAAGCGCCCGGTGTGGAACGCGGCCTCGCCGAAACGGGCGAGGGCGGCGGCCCGGTCGGGATGCCCGACGCGGGCGAGCGCGAGCGCGTGCTCGGAGCTCGCGAGTGCGGCCGCAGTGTCCAGCCCGAGTGCGCGCTCTGCGGCGAGGCCGAGAAACCGCAAGGCGGGCGCTTCGAGCTGCGTCGCCCGCTCGGTCTGTCCGGCGGCTCTGGCGAGCTCGAAAGCAGTGGCGTAGTGGTAGGCGAGCACGTCCGCCAGGTCCTCGACCCGGCCGGGAACCTTCGACTCGATCCAGTTGGCTGCTGCGACGTGGCGGGACGCGCGCGAGGCGCGCGGGAGCTGGTTGTAGGCGACGTCGCGCGCGAGGATGTGCCTGAACGCGTACTCGGACTCCCCGGCCATCGACGACTGCCTCGCCGGCCGCACCAGCTCCTTTCGCGACAACTCCCGCAACATGCCGGACACCGCCTGCAGATCGCGCTCGCCCATCTGGGCGACGCCTCCGGCCCAGAACACCTTGCCGATGACGGCAGCGTCGGCCAGCAGCGACTTCGCCTCGGGCTCGAGCGTGTCGAGCCGCGCGGCGATCAGCGCGTGGACCGAATCGGGGAACGGCACTTCCGCACCGTCCTTCAGCTCCCAGCTCGCGCCGGCCCTGACGAGCAGGTCGCGGTCCTTGAGCAGCCGGACGAACTCCTCGGCGTAGAGCGGGTTGCCGTCTGCCCGGTCGAGGATCGGGCGCTGCACCTCGACCGGAAGCACCGTCGCGTCCAGCAGCGCCGACACGAGCCGGGCGGTCTCCTCCTGCGACAACGGAGCCAGGTTGATCGGTGTCGCGTTCCGAAGCCCCGTCGCGTACTCGGGGTGGCGCTCGTAGAGCTCGGGCCGGGCGGTGGCGACAAGGAGCAGCGGCACGCCCTCGGCGAGGTCGGCGAGGTGCTCGAGGAAGGCGAGCATCGCCTCGTCCGCCCAGTGGAGGTCCTCGAACACCAGCACCGTCGGGCGCTCGTCCGCGACCTGTTCCAGGAATCTGCGCCAGGCTGTGAACAGCTCTTCCCGTTCTGCGGATGACGTCGCCCCGATGCCAAGCAACGGCAAGAGGCGCTGGCGGAACCACTCGCGCTCCGACCCTTCGGGCAACACTCGATCCAACTTCGTCCGCGCGACATCCGGAGGGTCGGATTCCAGGATCCCCGTGTGCGCCTTCAGGATCTCGCCCAACGCCCAGAAGGTGATCCCTTCGCCGTACGGCAGGCAACGGCCCTGTCGCCAGGTCACGAGATCCGGCCGCGCATCCACATAGCCACCGAGCTCGGCCACGATGCGGCTCTTGCCCAGCCCCGGCTCGCCGACCACCGTTACGAGCTGAACGGAGCTCGCCGCGACGGTCTTGTCGAAGACTCCCTTGAGAATCGCCAGATCGATCTCGCGGCCGACGAACGGGGAGTCGTGGGTACGGGTCAGGTCGATGCCGAAGCGTGCCCTGGGCGCCTTGGCGTGGAACACCCTGACCGGCTCGGCCTTCCCCTTCAACGTCGCGGGCTCCAGCTCCTCGTAGTCGAACACGAGCCCGGTCGCCTCATAGGTCGCGTGGCCGACCGCAACACCCATCTCCGGCGCGATCGACTCGATCCGCGCGGCCGTGTTGATCGCATCCCCGGTCAGGAACCCCTCGCCGGAGGCCGGGACGACGCCCAGCCGGACGAGCGCCTCTCCGGTGTTGATCCCTACGCGCAGCCGCAACGGAGTCCCACCGACGCCGATCAGCCGCTCCGCCTCCTCGACGATCCGAAGCCCCGCGCGGACCGCGCGTTCGGGGTCGTCCTCGTGCGCTGCGGGCACGCCGAACACGCCGACGACGGCATCGCCGATGAACTTCTCGACCACGCCGCCGTGTGCCTCGATCTGCGTCCGCACAACCCCGTAGTACGCCGCCAGTGCTCGATCGGCGTCCTCCGGGTCTGCGACCTCGGAGGACGCGGTGAACCCGACGAGATCGCAGAACAGCGAGGTCACGACCTTCCGCTCCTCACGCGCCGACCCGACAGGCTGAGCCTTCATCGGCGCGGTGCAGAACCCGCAGAACGCGAACCCCTCGGGATTCTCCTTGCCGCAGTCCGGGCAGGCGATCACGCGCCGAGTCTACGACGCTCCGCGTGGCAACTGCGGCCGCGCGGTGTCGAGTGGCCTACCGCCGCAGACGGGCGGCGATGATCGGCGGCTTCATCGGAGCACTCCTCGGTGCCGGT
>CAWJTT010000047.1:0-76754 GCA_963845865.1 uncultured Actinomycetes bacterium | reverse complement strand
CGAGCAGCTCGTGCCGCAGCGACTTGAGCTCGTCGCGCAGCTTGGCCGCGTACTCGAAGCGGAGCTCCTCGGCCGCCGACAGCATCTCCTGCTCGAGCGTGACCACGAGCTCCTCGATCTCGTCGCGCGTCATGCCCTCGACCTTGCCGGAAGCGCGGCGCCGGGTCGGCACGTGCGGAGCATCTCCGAGCGAGAGCAGCTCGAAGATGTCGGAGACGCTCTTGACGATCGAGGCGGGCGTGATGCCGTGCTCCTCGTTGTACGCGAGCTGGATCGCGCGCCGCCGCCCGGTCTCGTCGATGGCCGCCGCGATCGCCTGCGTGCGCTTGTCGGCGTACATCACGACCCGGCCGTTGATGTGGCGCGCCGCTCGCCCGATCGTCTGGATCAGCGCCGTCTGCCCTCGCAGGAAGCCTTCCTTGTCGGCATCCAGGATGGCGACGAGCGAGACCTCCGGCAGGTCGAGCCCCTCGCGCAGCAGGTTGACGCCGACGAGCACGTCGTACTCGCCGAGTCGCAGCTGACGGATGATCTGGATCCGCTCGAGCGTGTCGATCTCGGAATGCAGGTAGCGCGCCCGGACGCCCGACTCGATCAGGTAGTCCGTGAGATCCTCGGCCATCTTCTTCGTGAGCGTCGTGACGAGCACGCGCTCGCCCGCCTCCTCGCGGAGGCGGATCTCGGCGAGGAGGTCGTCGATCTGGTGCCGCGTCGGCCGCACCTCGACCTCGGGGTCGACCAGGCCTGTGGGCCGGATGATCTGCTCGACGACACCCGTGGACACCCGCAGCTCGTACGGACCGGGTGTCGCCGAGACGAAGATCGCCTGCGGAACGCGCTCCACGAACTCGTCGAACCTCAGCGGACGGTTGTCCATCGCGAGCGGCAGCCGGAAGCCGTGGGCGACGAGCGCCTCCTTGCGCGAGCGGTCGCCCTCGTACATCCCGCCGATCTGCGGCACCGTCTGGTGCGACTCGTCGATCATGACGAGGAAGTCGCCCGGGAAGTAGTCGAGCAACGTGAACGGGGCCTGACCCGGCGCCCGGCCGTCGAGCACGCGCGAGTAGTTCTCGATCCCGTTGCAGTAGCCGAGCTCCTGCATCATCTCGAGGTCGTACTCGGTGCGCTGGCGGAGGCGGTGCGCCTCGAGCAGCTTGCCCTCCTCCTCGAACTCCGCGACGTGCCGCTCCAGTTCCTCGCGGATCACGGCAGCGGCGCGCTCGATCGTGGGCGGAGTCGTTACGTAGTGCGTCGCCGGGTAGATCGTGATCTCGTCCTCGCGCGCGTAGACCTCGCCGCTGAGCGGATCGAAGTGCGTGATCGACTCGACCTCGTCCCCGAACAACGACACGCGGTAGGCCGTCTCCGAATACGCCGGCTGCACCTCGACGACGTCGCCGCGCGCGCGGAACCGCCCGCGGCCGAGCACCATGTCGTTGCGGCGGTACTGGACGTCGACGAGGGCCCGCAACAGCTTGTCGCGCGGGTAGCTCTCGCCCATCCGCACCGTCACCAGCTGCTCCTCGTACTCGCTCGGCGAGCCGAGGCCGTAGATGCAGGAGACCGAGGCGACGATCACGACGTCGCGGCGGCGCAGGAGCGACGAGGTCGCCGCGTGGCGCAGCCGGTCGATGTCCTCGTTGCGCGAGGAGTCCTTCTCGATGTAGGTGTCCGAGGAGGGCAGGTACGCCTCGGGCTGGTAGTAGTCGTAGTACGACACGAAGTACTCGACGGCGTTCGTCGGGAAGAACTCCCGGAACTCGTTGCAGAGCTGGGCGGCAAGCGTCTTGTTGTGGGCGATCACGAGCGTCGGCTTCTCGACTGCGGCGATCACGTTGGCCATCGTGAACGTCTTGCCGGTGGCGGTCGCGCCGAGCAGCGTCTGATACTGCCGGCCCTCGTTGACGCCGGCCGCGAGCTCCGCGATCGCCTGCGGCTGGTCGCCGGTCGGCTCGTAGCCCTCGCTGAGACGGAAGAGACCCACGTCCGCAGTCTAGGAAACCGAGGCGGCACCCCGGTGCGTGCTGCCGACTACCGGGAGAGCCCGAGCTCGCCCGGATAGAGCCGCTCGTACACGCTGCGCGCATGCTCGACGCCGTCCAGGTAGGCGCGTGTCTCCGCGTAGCCGGCGGGGATTCGGAGGGGCCGCCCCGAGGGGGTCTTCGCGACCCAGGAGTCGACGTTCGCCATGCCTGCGTTGTAGGCCGCGAGCGCCAGCACCATCGAATCGGGCCGATCGGCGTAGTGCTGCCTCAGGTGGCGGAGGTACCACGCGCCGTACCGCACGTTGAGCTCCGGATCGTCGAGGTCGGACGGGACGAACCTCGTGCCGCCCGTGCGCGTCGCGATGCCCTCCGCCGTGCTCGGGAGCAGCTGCATCAGCCCGATCGCCCCTCGCGCGCTGCGCACGTGCGGGCGGAAGCGCGACTCGCTGTAGATGACCGCCGCCAGCAGAGCGGGATCGAGGTCGTACGTGCGCGCGTGGCTGCGGACGATGGCCGGGTAGCGCAGCGGGTACTCCGAGCGCTCGAGCAACTCCCGCCCCTTGCTCCCGAAGATCCCGTACAGCGCCGCCGCCACGATCACGAGCCCGCAGGCGATCAGGACGAGCCGCTTCATGCCGCGCGCAGATCGGCGACGAGGCCCGAGACCCAGCGCTCGAGCTCGGCGGGCGTGCCGTCGTTCACGAACACGTGATCAGCGCGTAGGGCCTTCTCCGCCTCCGGCAGCTGCGCGGCGGCGCGCTCGTCGAAGAGCTCGGGCCGGCGCGCGCGGCGCACGTCGTCGGGTGCCGTGATGAGAACGACGGCGTCGTAGCGGTCGGCGAGCCCGGCCTCGAACAGCAGCGGCACCTCGTGCACGAGCAGCGCGCCCGGGCGCGCCGCCTCCTGCTCGCTGCGCCAGCGCTCGAGCGCCGAGGCGACGCGCGGGTGCAGCAACTGCTCGAGCCATCGCCGATCTGCCTCGTCGGCGAATACCCGCGCCGCCAGAGCCGAGCGGACGACCTCTCCGTCGTCGCCCAGGACGCCCTGGCCGAACCGCTCTGCGACGGCCGCGCGCACCTCGGGCTCGAGGTACAGCCCACGCACGATCGCATCCGAGGACAGCGTCGGGCAACCCAGGCGCTCGAAGGCCGCCAGTGCGGTGCTCTTGCCTGCCCCGATACCCCCGGTCAGCCCGAGGAGCACCGCTACTCGGCGTCGGGGACGGCGGCCTCCGCCTCGACCTCGTCCTCGGCGATCGGCTCGAGATCCGCCTCCGCCTCAGCGTCGGCCTCCGCGTCCGCCTCGTCCTCGTCGCTGAGGAGGACTTCCTCGGCTTCGGCCTCGGGCTCCGGCGCCGACTCGTCCTCGGCGAAGACGTCCTCCGACAGGCCCAGCGTCGGCTCCGGCGCCGGCTCGGGCTCGGGCTGGACGTCCTCGGCAGCCTCGTCGGCGGCCGCCGTCTCGGCGATCGGCTCCTCGTTGGCAGCAGGTGCCTCGGCCTCGTCCACGCCGGCCTCGGCGACCGCCTCCTCGGGCAGGGCCTCGGCGTCGCCGGCGTCCGGCGCCACCTCGCCCTCGTCGACGGCGTCTTCGGCGGGAGCGGCCGGAGCCGGCCTCGGCACGGGCACGCCCTCGAGCACGAGCAGCGGCTGCACCTCGTCGTCCGGCTCGACGCGCTTGATCGAGAGCGAGAGGCGGCGGCGCTCGGCGTCGATCTCGATGATCTTGACCAGCACCTCCTGCCCGTTCTGCACGACCTCGCGCGGATTCTCGACGTGATGCGCGGCGAGCTCGGAGATGTGCACGAGGCCCTCGACGCCAGGCACGATCTCGACGAACGCGCCGAAGGTGACGGCCTTGGTGACGCGGCCGTGCACGACGTCGTCCTGGTGGTAGTGGTCGAGCACCTGCTGCCAGGGATCCGTCTGCGTCTGCTTGAGCCCGAGCGAGATGCGCTGGCGCTCGCGGTCGATGTCGAGCACCTTGACGCGCACCTTCTGGCCGATCTCGAGGATCTCCGAGGGGTGCGTGACGTGGCTCCAGGAGAGCTCCGAGATGTGGATCAGGCCGTCGATGCCGTCGAGATCGACGAACGCGCCGAAGTCGACGATGTTCGAGATCTGCCCGTCGACGACGAGACCCACGTCGAGCGTATCGAGGATGCGCTGACGCACCTCGCGGCGCTCCTCCTCGAGCACCGCGCGCCGAGACAGCACCACGTTGTTGCGCGAGCGGTTGAGCTCGATCACGCGGCAGCGCAGCGGCTGGCCGAGGAACTCGTCCAGATCCTGCACGCGCCTGATGTCGACGAGCGACGCGGGCAGGAAGCCGCGCACGCCGAGGTCGATGATCAGCCCGCCCTTGACGACCTCGATCACCAGGCCCTCCACGGCCTCGCCGCTCTCGGCCGCCTCCTCGATGCGCCGCCAGGCCTTCTCGAACCGCGCGCGCTTCTTGGACAGGATCAGACGGCCCTCGTTGTCCTCCTTGGTGAGGACGAGGGCGTCGACCTCGTCGCCGAGGGCGACCTCCTCGGAGGGGTCGATGTTGCGGCGAATCGAGAGCTCGGAGAGCGGGATGACGCCTTCCGACTTGTACCCCACGTCGACGAGGATCTCGTCGCGATCGACACGCACGACCGTGCCCGTGAGCACGTCCCCCTCGTCGAAGGAGACGATCTTCGCGTCGTAATCGGGCACCAGCTTGCCGTCGACCTCGGTCCAGACACCGGGCTCGGCAGCCATGATCTCAGCGTTCGTTTGGGGCATATCGGTAGGGGGTTTCCTCAGATTCCACGCGGCAGCGCACGGCGCGGCGCCGCTTTCGATGCGGATTGTACCGAGGGACGCGAAATCGGGCGCCGCGTCGATGGAGAGAAAGCGCCGGGATGCCTAGCTTTTGGCCGCGAGCCAGTCGTCGCCGACGCCGCTGTCGACCGCCAGCGGCGGGTCCAGCGGGTAGGCGCCCACCATCTCCTCCACGACCAGCGCGCGCACGGCGGTCGTCTCCGTGTCGGGCACCTCGAGCAGGAGCTCGTCGTGGATCTGCAGCACCAGGCGGGCGGCGCGCCCCTCCTGGGCGAGCCTCCGGTGGATCCGCACCATCGCCAGCTTGATGATGTCGGCCGCCGATCCCTGGATCACGGTGTTGACGGCCAGGCGCTCGCCGAGCGAGCGGACGTTCCAGCCCTGCGCGCGCAGCTCGGGGATCGGCCTGCGGCGGCCGAGCAGGGTGACGGCGTAGCCGCGCTCGCGCGCGTCGCCGATCGCCCGCTCGATGAACTCGGCCACCAGCGGCATGCGGCCGCGATACGTGTCGATGTACGCCTGCGCCTCGTCCCGGGTGATCTCGAGCTGCTCCGAGAGCCCGTGCGCGCTGATGCCGTAGATGATCCCGAAGTTGACGGCCTTGGCACGGTTGCGCTCGTCCTTGCTGAGCTCCTCGCGCGCCTTGCCCAGCACCTCGGCGGCCGTGACCGCGTGGATGTCCTCGCCGCGGCCGAAGGCCTCGCGCAGCAGCTCCTCGCCCGAGAGGTGCGCGAGGATGCGCAGCTCGACCTGCGAGTAGTCGACCGAGAGCAACCGGTGGCCCGGGGCGGCCACGAACGTCGCGCGCAGCTCGCGGCCGAGCGGCGTGCGGATGGGGATGTTCTGGAGGTTCGGGCGCTGCGCCGAGAGGCGGCCGGTGGCGGCCGTGACCTGCGAGAACGTCGTGTGCAGGCGGCCGTCCTCTCCGAGCAGCTCGGGGAAGGGCAGCAGGTAGGTCGAGAGCAGCTTCGAGAGCTCGCGCCACTCCTCGATGACCGGCACGATCGCATGCAGGTCGCGGAGCTTGGCGAGGACCTTCGAGTCGGTCGAGTAACCCGTCTTCCCGCGCCTTCCGGCCGGCAACTCGAGGCGCTCGAACAGCACCTCGCCGAGCTGCTTGGGGGACCCCAGGACGAACGGCCCGCCCGCCAGCTCGTGCGCCCGCTGCTCGAGCGCCTCGACCTGCTCCGAGACCCGGGCGGCGATCTCGCCCATGCGCGCCGAATCGATGGCGACGCCCGTGCGCTCCATCGCGCACAGCACCGGCACGAGCGGAAGCTCGATGTCATCGAGCAGCGGGCCGAGCTCGCGTTCCGCGATGCGCGCGGCCAGCGGCTCGTGCAGCAGGAGGCTGCCCGCGGCGCGGCGCGCGAGCACGGCATCGCCGTCCCCGTCGCCTCCTGCGACCGCCAGGCCCTGCTCGGCGAGCAGGTCGTCCAGGTCGTACTCGCTGCGGCCCGGATCGATCAGATAGGCCGCCAGCTCGGTGTCGAACGCAGGCGTGACACCGGCCTCCGCGAGTGCCCCGCCGAACGTCTTGAAGCTGTGCGCGACGATCGGGCTGGCGCCGGCCGCGAGCGCCGGCGTGGCAGTCTCCTCGTCGATCAGCAGCGCCCGCCCGCCGCGAGCGAGCCCGAGCTGCCCGGCACCGTCACCCGCCAGTCCGACCGGGGCGCCCTCGGCCAGCAGCGAGCGCAGCGCGGAGGCATCGCCGCGCTCGGCGCCGACGGCGTGCTCCTCGCGCTCGACCACCGCACCCGGGACGGCGGCCTCGAGCTCGTCGACGCGGCGCAGAAGCGCGCGGAACTCGAAGCGGCGGAACAGCTCGCCCATCGTCGCGCGGTCGGGAGGCGCGGCCAGCGCCTGGGCCGGGTCGACGTCGAGCTCGAGGTCGCGCTCGATCGTCGCCAGGAGCTTCGAGCGCTCCGCCGTCTCGCGGTGCTCGATCAGCGTCTGCCGCCGCTTCTCGCCCGGGACCGCGTCCACGTTCGCGTAGATGCCCTCGAGCGAGCCGAAGCGCACGAGCAGCTCCGACGCCGTCTTGTCGCCGATGCCGGGAACGCCGGCGATATCGTCGGAGGTGTCGCCCTTGAGCCCGATGAAGTCGGGCACGAGCCGCGGCGGGATGCCGTAGCGGGCCTCGACGCGATCGGGCGTGTAGACGTTCACATCCGTCACGCCGCGCGGTGACAGCAGCACGCAGACGTTGTCGGACACGAGCTGGAAGGCATCGCGATCGTGCGAGATGACGCAGGTTGCGATTCCCTGCTCGTCCGCGCGCAGGCTCAGCGTGCCGATCACGTCGTCGGCCTCGTAGCCCTCGAGCTCGACGTTGCCGTAGCCGAACGCCTCGACCAGCGGGCGCAGGTACGGCTGCTGCTGCTTCAGCAGCGAGGGCGTCGGCTTGCGCGAGGCCTTGTAGCCCGGAAAGCGCTCCAGGCGGTGCACGGGTCGCGTGTCCCAGGCCACGATGACGCCCTCCGGGTGGTAATCCGTGAGCAGGCGCATGAGCATGTTGGCGAAGCCGAGCAGCGCGTTCGTCGGGAATCCGTCGGTCGTCGCGAGCTCCTCGGGAAGCGCGTAGTAGGCCCTGTAGGCGAGCGAGTTTCCGTCGATCAGGAACAGCCGGGAGGCGCGCGCCGGACCGTCGCTGAGATCGAGCTCGGAGGGCTTGGCGACCACCGTGGCATCGTGTCAGAACCGCATTCGCAATGGAGCTGCCGCGGCCCTTGGCGGAACGGCGCCGCAGCGCGATACTGCGACAATGGGAGCTGGAGCCGACACCCGCGTGGAGCTCGTCCTCGAGCGCGATCGCGTCGCGCCGGGCGACGCGGTGAACGGCTCCGTCACGCCGAGGCTGCCGATCTTCGCGGTGGATCTCGTGCGCGTCGAGTCCTCTCCCGCGGCCACGCTCGAGTTCACGGTCGCGAGCGTCCCGCCGCGATCGGACGGCATCTTCGCCCTGACGGTGCCCGAGGACGCCCCGCCGAGCGTGTCCGGCAGGGCCTGTGCGCTGGTCTGGCGCGTGCGCGCGCGCATTGGCCAGCAACCCCGGGTCACCGACCCGCGTCGCACGCTCGAGGTCGAATGCCCGTCCTGACCGAAGCCGAGCGCCACGCACTGGCAATGCGCCTGGTCGGCGACTTCGAGGCCCGGCGCTTCCACGTCGAGCTCGCCACTGCCGAGCTCGTCGGCGGCGGGACGATCACCGGCCGCGTGCATCGCGATCGCGAGTTTGCCGCCGGGCCCATCGTCGTACGTGCGCGCTGTGCGGAGGCCTGGCGAGAGGCGCCGCCGCGCGTTCCGATCGTGCCTGCCAACCGGTCGATGCGCATGCCGCGCTGGCACGAGCGCACCCTGTGGTCGGAGGAGCTCGTGCTCGACGGCCTGTCCGAGGCGCACTGGGCCGGCTTCGCGTTCACGCTTCCGGCCGATCTGCCACCCGCCGTCGAGGCGCGCTCCGTGGCCTGGCGCTACGAGATCGAAGCGCGCCGCCCGCTGCGCCTGCGCCCGGATGAGCGCGCGCTCGCCGTGCCGCTCGGCTTCCGGGCGATGCTGCTCGAGCCCGGGCTGCCCATTCCGCTGCGTCTCGCGTGAGGCCGGAGGTGCACCGGGCCGCGGCGGTCGGCTTCGACCGGGCGGCCGGAGCCTACGAACGCGGCCGGGCGGGCTACCCGGCCGCGGCGGTCGAGACGATCCTCGCAGCCACGGACGCGGCGCCGGGACGAACGTTGCTCGAGCTCGGCGCCGGAACCGGAAAGCTCACGCGCGAGCTCGTCGGCAGCGGCGCGCGAGTGATCGCGCTCGAGCCGGTCGCCGGGATGCGTCAGATTCTCGCGAGGACTGCACCGGAAGCGGAGCCGCTCGATGCCGTCGCGGAGGCGATCCCGCTCGCGGATGCGAGCGTCGACGCGGTCGTGGCCGCACAAGCCTTCCACTGGTTCGATCCCGAGGTCGCGGCGGCCGAGGTAGCCCGCGTCCTCGCGCCCGGGGGCGCGGTCGCCCTGATCTGGAACCGGCGCGATGAGCGCGTGGCGTGGGTGCGCGAGCTCTCGCGCATCCTGGACGGTCTCGCAGGTGACGCTCCCCGCTACCGCACGGGGCTCTGGCGCCGCGGCTTCGACGGTAACCCGGCCTTCGAGCCACTCGCGCTCGAGACCTGGCCGCACCGCGGAGCCGAGGGGCGCGAGGTCGTGCTCGATCGCGTCGCGTCGATGAGCTTCGTCGCCGCCCTCGCCGAGGAACCGCGAGCGCGGCTGCTGGCGGAGGTCACCGACCTGCTCGAGACGCATCCGGACCTGCGCGGGCGCGAGGATGTCGCGCTGCCCTACGTGACGGAGCTGTTCACGACCCGGCGAGCCGGGCTGCCCGACGGCAGCCCGGCCGCGCGGCGGAGTGCTGAGAGGTTCTGACTAGTAGCGGTCGAGGTACTGCTTGAACTCCCAGTCGTGCACCTGCTCGCGGTAGTCGGCCCATTCGCGGCGCTTCTCGCCGATGAAGGCGTCGAAGATGTGGTCGCCGAGCGCGGTCTGGAGCACCGAGTCCGCCTCGAGTGCCGTGAGCGCGTCCTCGAGGTTGTGCGGTAGGCCCTTGATGCCCAGCTTGACCGATTCCTCGTCGGAGAGGTGGTAGATGTTGACGTTCACCGGCGCGGGCGGGCGCAGGCCGCGCTTGACGCCGTCGAGGCCCGCCTGCAGGAGGCAGGCGAACGCGAGGTACGGGTTGGCCGTGGGATCGGGCGTGCGCAGCTCGGCGCGCGTCGAGTGGCCTCGCTTGGCGGGAATCCGGATCGCGGCCGAGCGGTTGCCGGGCGACCAGGCGATGTAGACCGGCGCCTCGTAGCCCGGGATCAACCGCTTGTACGAGTTGACGGTCGGGTTGCAGATCGCCGTCAGCGCCGGCAGGTGCTCGAGCAGCCCGGCGATGTAGCCGTAGGCCGTGGCCGACAGCTGGAGCTCGTCGCTCGGGTCGAAGAACGCGTTCTGGCCGCCGCGCGAGAGCGACTGGTTGATGTGCATGCCCGAGCCGTTCTCGCCGTACAGCGGCTTCGGCATGAACGTCGCGTGGATGCCCTTGCGCGCCGCGGCGTGCTTGACCACCCAGCGGAACGTGACGAGGTTGTCGGCGCACGTGAGCGCATCGGCGTGGCGGAAGTCGATCTCGTGCTGGCCGACCGCGACCTCGTGATGCGACGCCTCGAGGTCGAATCCGAGATTCGTCAGCTCGTCCTCGATGTCGCGCCGGGCGTCCTCGGCGAGGTCGTCGGGATAGACGTCGAAGTACGACGCCTGGTCATGCGGATCGAGCGTGGGTCGGTTCTCGTCGCCGCGCTTGAAGAGGAAGAACTCCGCCTCGGGACCGACCGACATCTCGTAGCCCTCGGCCCTGGCATCTGACAGCACCTTCTTGAGTTGCACGCGCGGATCGCCCGCGAAGGGCGTGCCGTCGGGGTCGGCCACGTCGCAGATGATGCGCGCGGTCTTGCCCGACGTGCGCTCACCCCAGGGCAGCACCTGGAAGGTGCTCGGGTCCGGGTGGAAGTACATGTCGGACTTCTCGATGCGCTTGAACCCGCGGATCGAGGAGCCGTCGAACATCAGCTCGTTGTCGAGGGCCTTCTCGAGCTCCGCGGCGGGAATCGAGATGTTCTTCAGCTGGCCGTACAGCTCGGTGAACTGCAGGCGCACGAACTTGACGTCGTTCTCGCGACAGCGCTCGATCAACTCGCGCTTGTCCACTTGATGTCCTCCTCGCGGCGTGAAGATGCGAGGCGGCAACCTACCTCGTTGCGACCTCGCCTGCACGTCCCCGCGTCGGGACACGGCACGCGCCTACGTCGCCGCGCGCCTGGGCCGAGTCTACTTCACGCTTCCCGAGGTCTGCAACGGATCCGAGACGGACTCCACCCGCTCGACGCGGAACGCGCCGGCGTCGACCACGAGCACCGCCAGGCGGCGCGGCGTGACGCCGCCCGTCGGGGTGGCTTCCCAGGTGCCGAGCAGCCCGTCGCGGACCGGGAGCGTCGCAAGTGCCGCTGCGACCTGCAGACGCGAGCCGTCTCCGGTGCCGACGGCGGCGAGCACTGCATCTGCCGCCTCGGCCGCATAGGCCGCGACCGGCGGCGGCTGCCCGTGTGCATCCGCGTACGCGCTCGCGAAGCTGCGCGCGCTCCCGCCGAGCTGCTCGGCCGGCACGAGCCGCGAGATCACCCGGACGCCGTCGGCCGCGGCCCCCGCTCCGTCGAGGAACGCGAGCGTGTCGAAGGTCTCGGGGGCGACGACGGAGGGCCTCACCGCCTCCGGCAGGAGAGCGAGGTCTCGCAGGAGATCGACGGCCCAGGTTCCGGGCGAGCCCGCAAGCGCGACGATCTGGATGTGCGCGTCTCGCAGCTCGCGGGCGATGTCCTGCGGCGTCGAGGCCGATGCGTCCAGCTCCAGCACCGGCTCGGCGCCGGCGGCCGCTGCCCCGGCGACGAGAGCAGACTCGAATGCCGTCCCGGCGGCCGGGCGCTGGCTGACCACGGCGATACGCGTTGCCCCGAGAGAGCTCGCGAGCTGCGCGGCCGCGGTGCCTTCGTCGCCCACGGTCGGCGCGAGGCGGAGCGCCCCCGGCAGCCGGTTCGCCGCATTCACCGGCGAGACGAGCCACAGTCCCGCGGGCCTCAGGACGCGGAGCGCGCGCTTGCTGCAGGCCAACTCGTACGTGCCGATCACGGCCAGCGCCGAGGGATCGCCCGCTGCTCGCGCCGCGTTGCGCGCGCAGCGCGCTGCCTCTGTGGCGAACGGTGGCCTGCCGCCATCGTCCTGCGCGCGCACGACTACCCGCACCTTGCCCGCGAGCCCTCCGTGCTGGTCGACGACGAGGCGCACCGCATCGACCATGGCACGCCCCTCGCCGGCCGCGGGCCCGCTCAGGGGCGCCTGGACGTACAGCGTCCGCAGCGGAGGCAGCGCTGCAGCCGTCGAGGGCGGCGGCGCTGGCTGCGAGTCGGTGCCGCAACCCGCGACCATGCACGCCACGAGCAGTGCGCCCGCGCCGGCGAGGGTGGGCTTCCTACTGCTCGAGCACATGGCCGACCCAGGCCAGGAGCGCCGCCGCGGGGAGCAGGAAGAGCCCGCCGAACGAGTACTCGGCCACGCCGATGGCCGCCAGGAGGCACGCCGCCAGCAGGCACGCAGTCCGGCCCGCGCCCAGCAGTGGCAGCACGGTGAGGAACGACGGCAGGAAGATCGCGACCGCATCCCCGCCCTGCAGGATCGCCACGACCACGACGGCGAGCACCGCCGCCAGCACGGGCACGAGTGCGAGCAACGGCCGATCGGTGACCTCCATGGCAAGAGATCATGCCGGAGGCGGGAATCGAACCCGCACAGAGTTTCCCCCGCCGGATTTTGAGTCCGGTGCGTCTACCAGTTCCGCCACTCCGGCGCAGGCCAGAGGGTAGCCGGAATCAGATGGCCGGAGACTGCACGCGATTGCGCCGCTATCCGGCCGGTCGGCGACGCCGCGCGCTGGCGACCTCGGCGAGCTCGGACACCAGACCGGCCGGGTCCCCGACGCCCAGCAGGTCGGCGCCGGCGTCGAGCGCGCGCTGCGCGTCGGCCAGCGACCGGATGCCGCCCTGAGCCTTGACCACGCCGCCCGCGGGCAACTCGGCCCGCAGCGCGCGGATGGCGGCGGGTGTGGCGCCCTCCGGCCCCAGGCCGGTCGCGCAGACTGCGCCGTCGCAGCCCGCGGAGACGACCAGCCGCGCCGCCAGCCGCCAGGCCGCCGGCTCGAGGTAGCACGTCTCGATGACCGCCCGCACGACGATGTGCCGCCCGGCGGGAGCGGCGCCGGCGGCGGCGGCAACCGCTCCGGCAAGCTCGTCGCGCGCGGCGGGGAAGTCGCCGTTGGCGAGCAGTGGAAGCGACGCGACGACGTCCAGTACGTCGGCGCCGTCGGCGACCGCCTGCGCGCACGCAGCTGCGGTCGCCTTGGGACCCTCGGCCCCGAACGGCAGTCCCACCGCGGCGACGACGTGGATCGGCGCGCGCCCGAGCCGAGCCCGCGCCGTGGCGACGAGCGGAGGCAGCACGACGACCGCCGCGCACAGGAGCTCCTGCGCGCCGTCCACGAGTCGCTCCACGTCGGCAGCGAGTGCGACCGGCCGCACGAGCGTCGCCTCGAGCGAGCGCGCGAGCTGCTGAGCAGGGCGGCTCACAGCCCGAACCGCTCGAGCAGCGCCTCGTCACGCCTCCAGCCGGGACGCACCTTGACTCTCAGGTCGAGGAAGATGGCGCCGCCGAGCAGCTCCTCGATGGGCGGCCGCGCCGCGCTGCCGATGGCCCGCACGGTGGCGCCGTCCTTGCCGACCAGGATGCCCTGCTGGCTCGAGGCCTCGACGATCAGCGTGGCGGTCACCCGGCCGGCGTGCTTGCCCCTCGGGGGCCTGATCTCCTCGACCATCACCGCAATCGCGTGCGGCACCTCCTCGCGTGTGCGCGCGAGCGCCTGCTCGCGCACGAGCTCCGCGATGCGCCGCTCGAGCGGCTGGTCGGAGTCGACGCCGGGCTCGAAGTAGGCCGGCCCCTCCGGCAACAGCGCCGCGAGCTCCGACTCGAGCGCCGGGATGCCGTCGAGAGTCCGCGCGCTCACCGGATGCAGGGCCACGTACTCGTCGAGCAGGCCGGACACCGCCGCGATCGCCTCGAGGACGGCGGGCGGCCTGAGCCGGTCGACCTTGTTGAGCGCGATCACGACCGGTGCGCCGGCTGCGGCGAGCTGCCCGGCGATGAAGCGGTCGCCGGCGCCCGAGCTCTCGGTGGCGTCGAGCACGAGCAGCACGGCGTCGACGTCGCGCAGGCCGTCGTCGACCGAGCGCTGCATGCGGCGCGTGAGCGCATCGAACGGGCGCTGAAATCCCGGGAGGTCGACGAGCACGATCTGGTAGTCGTCGCCGTGCACGACACCGAGTGCGCGGCGGCGAGTCGTCTGCGGCTTGTCGGAGACGATCGCGACGTGCGCGCCCGTGAGTGCATTCGTGAGCGTGGACTTGCCGACATTGGGACGTCCCGCGAGGCCGACGAACCCGCTGCGCACGTTCAGCTCCGCAATTCGAAGGCTGCCGGCAGCAGCGCCGAGAGCGGCTCGGCCACGACCTCGCCTTCGCGCAGGTAGACGACGCGCAGGTCGAGCCCGAACTCCGACAGGAACTGGCGGCAGGCGCCGCACGGCGAGCCGGTGCGCGCCGAGTCGTGGGTCGCGACGCCGATCGCGCTGAAGCGGCGCGCACCCTCGGCGACGGCTCGCACGCAGGCGCTGCGCTCGGCGCAGATCGTGAGGCCGAACGAGCCGTTCTCGACGTTCACGCCCTCGAAGGCGCGCCCGTCCTCGGCGATCAGCACGGCACCGACCGGGAACTCCGAATACGGTGCGTATGCCCGCTCGCGCACCTCGCGGGCCCGCTCGTAGAGCGCCAGGTCGGCGGCCGTCGGTGAGCGATCGCTCATCGGCTTCAGTCTGGCACAGGTGCGCGAGAAAGCGCCGGTGCGCGAGGGAGCTCGGGCAGGGGCGGCGGCGCCGGCGGAGCAACGGCCGCCGGCGGTGCAGGCGGAGCAACGGCCGCGGGCGGTGCCGGCGGAGCCGGGGCGGGCGAAGGCACCGGCGGGGGCAAAGCCGGCGGCGGAGGCAGCGCCCGCCGCGGAGGGCGCGCGACGGCGCGTCCGCCCCGCGCCCGGGCAACCGGGACCTGGACGGCAGGCGAGCGCGCGGCGGGCTGGGGCGCGGTGGGGCCGGCAACCGCCGGTGCGGGCTCCCCGGAGAGTCCCGTCGCGAGGGCGACGGCGGCCGCGCCGAGCGCGCCCGCGAGGGCGAGGCCGGTGCCGAGGCGGCGGCGTCGTCCAGCCGGCCTGGAAGCGCCGAGCTCGGGCGGGTCGGCCCGAGCGGGCAGCGCAGCAGTGTCGTCGCCGGGCGGCGTGACGACCCAGCCCGTGGCGAGCCATTCGACCGTCAGCGCCCGTCCGTCGGCAAGGTCGACGGCCGCCAGCGGCCCGTGCGGTCGCGCAAGCTGCGAGGCGCGCGAGGCCCGCAGGCTCCCGCCGAGCGGCACGGATGCGGGCGGGCGTGGCACGGGTCGCACGCAGCCACCCTACGCGCGCCCGCTGTGACGTGACCGTGCCGATCTGTGACGGGGACGTCAGGAGAGCGCCGGGAGCACGGCGCGCAACTGCTCCTGGCGCGCGAGCATCTCGCCGGCGTCGACCTCGTGGTCGTGCCCGAGCAGGTGCAGCAGGCCGTGCACCACGAGCGTGCGCATCTCGTCCAGCGCAGGGACGCCAGCCTCGTCCGCCTGCCTCGCCGCCTGGGCGATGGCAGACGACCACGTCGCCGAGCTGGCGCTCGAGGCCGGCGGGCAGCTCGTCGAGGCCGTCCAGCGGGAAGGCGAGCACGTCGGTGACCTCGTCGAGCCCGCGGTGGTCGGCATTCAGCGCCTGCATCTCGCGCTCGCCCACGAATGCGACGCCGAGCGCGCTCGGACCGGCCACTCCCTCGGCCTCGAGCACCGCGATCACGAGGTCGCGCAGGGCGCGCTCCTCGACGCCTGCCGCATCGGCTCCCTCGACCGTCAGGTCGAGGGACGCGGACGTCATCTCGCCGACCGGTCGCGCTGCTCTGCCCGCTCCTTGTAGGCGGAGACGATGCGCTGCACCAGCTTGTGGCGCACGACGTCCTCCGACCCGAAGTGCACGAACTCGATGCCCGGGATGCCGGGCAGCACGTCGGAGACGTCGGCCAGGCCGGAGCGCTCGCCGCGCGCGAGGTCGTTCTGGGTCGGATCGCCGGTGACCACGATCTTGGAGCCGAAGCCGAGGCGCGTGAGGAACATCTGCATCTGCTCGGGCGTCGTGTTCTGCGCCTCGTCGAGGATGATGAACGAGTCGTTCAGCGTGCGTCCGCGCATGAACGCGAGCGGAGCGACCTCGATCATGCCCTTCTCCATGTAGGCGGTCAGGCGGTCGGCGTCGAGCATGTCGTAGAGGGCGTCGAAGAGCGGGCGCAGGTACGGATCGACCTTCGCCAGCATGTCGCCCGGCAGGAAGCCGAGCCGCTCGCCCGCCTCGACCGCCGGGCGGGTCAGGATGATGCGCGCCACCTCGCGGTCGACCAGTGCCGAGACCGCGAGCGCCATCGCCAGGTAGGTCTTGCCGGTCCCGGCGGGTCCCACGCCGAAGGTGACGGTCGAGGTGCGGATCGCATCCACGTACCGCTTCTGGTTGAGCGTCTTCGGAGCGATCCGCTTGCCGCGGTGGCGCCACACGACGTCGTGCAGGACATCGACTGCGCGCCCGTCCGCGTCGAGCACGCCGATGATCGCGTCGACGGTCTGCTGGCCGACGGGCAGACCCTGCTCGACGAGGCCCGTGAGCTCCTCGAGGAGCAGACGCACCTGTGCCACGGCCGCGTCACTGCCCTCGGCGATGACCTCGTTGCCGCGCAGCGAGACGCGCGCGCCCGCACGCTCGGCGACAGCTTCGAGCAGCCGATCGCGATCGGCGCCGAGCTCCTGGGCGAGTGCGTTGTCGATCGGGAACGTGAGCGTGGCCACGACCTCATGGTACTCCCGGGGCCGCGCTCACCCCGTCGGAGCGGTCACTCTGCGAGGCGGGCGCGCACGCGCTCCTGCACGCGCTTGCCGTCGGCTCGGCCGGCTGCAAGTGCCATGGCCTCGCGCATGACCTGCCCCATGTCGCCAGGTCCCTTGGCCCCGACCTTCGCGACCGCGCTCTCCACGATGGTGTCGAGGTCCTCGTCGGGCAGTTGCGCAGGGAGATAGCCCTCGATCAGCTCGGCCTCGGACTCCTCGGCCGCAGCTCGGTCGGCGTGCCCCGCGTCCTGGAACGCCTTGGCCGCCTCGCGCCGGCGCTTCAGCTCGCGACGCAGCACGGCCTGCTCCTCGGCGTCCGTCAACGGCCGCTGCGCCGTCCTTCTCGGCATCTCGCAGCGACGACAGCACGAGGCGCAGCGCGTCGCGGCGCGTCGCGTCGCCCGACTTCATGGCGGCCTTGACGTCCTTGTCGATGCGGTCGATCACGCGATCCTCCCCAGCGCGGCCCGCTCACCCGCGGCTTCCAGCACGACCTCGACCAGGTCGCCGACCCCGGCGCCCGCGCTCGCGCGCAGCTCGTACGCGGTGTAGTCGGCACCGTAGCCGTGCAGGCACCCGTCCGCGCTCACGCGCTCGATCAGCACGGCGTCGCGCTGCCCGACGCGCGCCGCGCGGTAGGCGTGCCCGAGCCGGTCGGAGAGCGCGCGGAGGGTCTCGGCGCGCCGTCGCTTGACGCGCGCGGGGACAGGGTCGGCGTCCTCCGTGCGCGTCCCGGGCCGGGGCGAGTATGGAAACACGTGCAGGCGCGAGAAGCCGAGCTGCTCGACGACCTCGAGCGTGCGCGCGAAGGCCGCGCCGTCCTCGGCCGGGAAGCCGACGATGACGTCGCCCGTCAGATTGAGCCCCGGCACGTGCGCGCGGGCGCGCGCCACGCGGCGGGCGTAGGTCGCGAGGTCGTAGCGCCGGCGCATCGCCCCCAGCACTCCGTCGTCGCCGGACTGCAGCGGAACGTGGAGATGCGGGCACACGCGGGGGTGCGCGAGCACCTCGCAGAGGCGCTCATTCAGGTGGTTGACCTCGATCGACGAGAGCCGCACACGCGCGACGCCGTCGAGCTCCGCCAGTGTGCGGAGGACGTCGGGCAAACGGGCGCCCGTGTCCGCATCGCGATACAGACCGAGGTTGACACCGGTGACGACCAGCTCGCGATGTCCCTGGGCGACGCGGCGGCGCGCCTCGCCGAGCACCGCGCGCAGCGGCCTCGAGCGGCTCGTCCCGCGAACGCGTGGGATCACGCAGAAGGAACAGCCGAACGTGCAGCCGTCCTGCACCTTGACGAATGCGCGTGTTCGCTCCAGCCGCGGCACGGGGCCGACGCAGCTGGTCGCGCCGAGTTCGCGTGCGATGCGCTCGGCTGCTTCCTCCGCGTTCTCGCGCACGATCGTGACGCGCCCTCCCGTGCCGGCGAACGTCTCGGCACCGAGCCGCGTCGCGCACCCGGTCACGTACACCTCCTCCGCGCCGCGACGCAGGGCGGCACGCACCGCCTTGCGGCTTTTCGCCACCGCCTCGTTCGTGACGCAGCAGGTATTGACGACGTGCACGGTGCCGATCTCGCCCGTCTCCTCGAGGCCGCCGGCGAGGAGTCGCTCGCGAATGCCCTGGACGTCGGTGTGCGAGATCTTGCAGCCGAGGAACTCGACCGAGAAGCTCACGCGACGGCCTCGCGCTCGAGCAGCAGTCCCTCCCAGCCCTCGAGGCTGCGGCGCGCGGCAACCCGATAGCCCGCGGGCGTGAACGCCTCACCGTGGAGCAGACCCGAGACGATCAGCCGCGGCGGCAGATCGGGCCGCCACGCAAGCTCCTCGAGCGGCGCGAGCTGCAGGTTCGCGAGCCACAGCGCCATGCCCTTCGGCAGCTCGTCGTAGAGCGCATCGCATTGCCAGGCCTGGATGGAGCAGCCGTTGCGAGCGGCGTTCTCGCGGGTCACCGCGACGGCAGCTGGATCGTCGTCGCACGCCAGGACGGGCGCGTGCCCGAGCCGCGCCGCCGCCAGGGCCAGGATGCCCGAGCCGCACCCGATGTCGAGCGCCGGCCCGGGGCGCTCGCCCACCAGGAGCTCGAGACAGAGCAGCGTGGTGGCATGCCCGCCGGTGCCGAATGCGCGTCCGGGGTCGATCACGACCGCCGGCAGTCCCGCGGGCGGGGTCTCCCAGGGCGGCCCGACCCACAACCGGCCGGCCACGGTGCGTCCCGTGTGGAAGGCGCGCCAGCCGTCCTCCCAGCCGTCCGCCACGGGCTCCTCGCTCCACGAGCCCGCGACCTCCGGCAGCTGCGAGGGCCGATCCTCGCAGTAGACGGCGAGCTCGAGCCCGCCGCCGGCACCGCGCCGCTCCTCGACGCCCTCCGCGAAGGTCTCGAGCACGACTGCCCGCGCGATCTCCTCGGCCTCGTCGCCGGGCGCGCACGCGAGCACGAGCCGGATCATCCGAAGGCTCGCCGCAGGCGCTCGCGGAATCCCGTGCGTGAGCGTTCGGGGTGCGCATAGTTGCGCTCTGCCTCGAGCTCCTTGAAGCGCTCGACCACGCCGCGCTGCTCCTCGTCCAGCGCACGCGGCACGAGCACGTTCGCGATCAGCCGCAGATCGCCGCGCGCACCGCCTCGCAGGCGCGGCATGCCATGGCCCTTGAGCACGATCACGGTGCCGGGCTGCAGGCCGGCCTCGATCTCGACCTGCTCCTCTCCATCGAGCGTGTCGACCGACCTCGTCGTCCCGAGGGCGGCCTCGGAGAAGCGCAGGTCGAGCTGCCCGATGAGATCGAGCCCGTCGCGCACGAAGCGCTCATCCGGGCGCACGTGCACGCGCAGGTAGAGATCGCCCGCCGGCGCGCCGAGCTCTCCGGCATGCCCGTGCCCGCTGATCCGCACCGCCTGCCCGTCGTCGATGCCCGCCGGGATGTCCACGCCCAGGCTGCGCCGCATCGGGCGCCGGCCGCGGCCGCGGCAATCGGGGCACGGCCGCTCCGGGATCTTCCCTCGTCCTGCGCATTTCCGGCACGGGGACGTGCGCATGAGCTGCCCGAGAGGTGAGCGCACGACCTGCCGGAGCGTGCCCGTGCCGCCGCACTCGCTACAGGTGAGGATCTGCGCGCCCGCTGCCGCGCCGTCGCCGTCGCAGACCTCGCAGGTGCTCACGAGCTCGAGGTCGAGGTCGACGTGCAGGCCGGCCGCAGCATCGGCGAGATCGATGTCGACGGCCGCCTGTGCATCGGCTCCCGCCTCGGGCCCGGTCGCTCCCGCGAAACCGCCCCCGAAGAGCGAACCGAGCAGATCGTCGAGGAACGAGAGATCCATGAAGCGCTCGGTGTGGAAGCCCTGTCCCGCGACGGCCTCGTGGCCGTAGCGGTCGTAGCGCGCCCGCCTGTCGTCGTCCGAGAGCACCTCGTAGGCCTCCGCGACCTCGCGAAAGCGCGCCTCGGCATCGGGCGCCTCGGAGACATCGGGATGCAACTCGCGCGCGAGCACGCGGAAGGCCTTCTTGATCTCGCCATCGGTCGCGTTGCGGCTCACGCCGAGCAACTCGTAGTAGTCCTGCTTCGCCATGGGATCCCGGATTCTACTGCCTACGCAGTATCTCATCCTCTACCTTAGGATGAGAATCGCCGCGCAGATCAGTCGTAGATCTCCTCCACGAAGTCCGAGAGGGCCAGGGCGGCGCCGCGTACGGCGCGCATCGCGCCGACGTAGTCCATGCGCTGCGGGCCGATCAGCGCAACGGTGCCGAGGTTGCGACTCGCGATGCCGTAGTTGGCGGCCACCAGCGAGAGCGACCGCAGGGCGGGCGCCACCGTGTCGTCGCCCACGCGGATCCACCCGCGATCCGAGTCCAGCACGTCACGCAGGGCCGCCAGCAACTGGAGGCGCTCCTCGAGCGCGCTGACGACCTCCCGCAGTGACGCGAGCTCGCCGTCGCGCAGATCGGCGAGCAGGCCGGCAGCGCCGCCCAGGTAGAGGGAGCCCTCGTCGACGAGTTGCGTGAAGACGGGCTCCAGGCGCTCCAGGATGCCGCGCTCCGCCGGCGCGAGCGAGGGGTCGGAGAGGCGCTGGCGCAGCGTGCGCGCGCCGAGCCGGAGGCCGACGATCGCCTCGTTGATGTAGTCGCGGGCCCACTCCAGCAGGCCCGCATCGACCGCCTGCTCGAACACGAAGAGGCGCTTGGCGACCCCGCCCGAGGCCGTGATCACGACCGCCATGACGAGCTGCGGCTGGAGCGGCACCAGCTCGACGTGGCGGACCACGGTCGTGTCGAGCGACGGGGCCGAGACGGCCGCCAGGAGATCAGTGGCCTGGGCGAGCGCCTCGGCCGTGAGTCGGAGTGCGGAATCGAGCTCGCCGCGCGCACCGCTGAGGTCGATCGGGAGCGGCCGCGGCTCCACCCCGCGCCGCTCGAGCAGCGCCGTGTAGTAGCGGTACCCCTCCGTCGTGGGCACGCGTCCGGCCGAGGTGTGGGGATGATTGAGCATGCCCAGGCCCTCGAGCTCCGAGAGCTCGTGGCGCACCGTGGAGGAAGACGCGACGATCGCCCCCTGCTCCACGAGCGTGCGCGAGCCGATGGGCACGCCGGCCTCGATGTACGCCTCGACGAGGCGCAGGAGCAGCGCTTCCTGACGCGGCGAGAGAGAGGGTTCGGGACTCATGCGATCACGGTCGACACGACGTCGTTCGCCAGTAGGCGCCCGCGCGGCGTGAGCCGCAGGGTATCGCCAGCTGCCTCGATGAGGTCCATCCCCGCCATGCGCGCGAGGCCGTCCGGATCGATCACGTGCTCCAGGCCGGAGGTCGTGAGCGGAACGTCGAGGCGCAGCCCGAGCAGCAGGCGCTCGCGCGCCCGCTCCTCCGCGCTCAGCCGCTCGACGGAACGCGGCGGCGCGCAGCCCTGCTCGAGCGCGTCGATGAAGCCCGCCAGCGAGGGCCGGTTGGTGCGCCGCTCGAGGCCGAGCGTCGAGACCGCGCCGATGCCGACGCCGAGGTAGTCCCTGCCTGTCCAGTACGCGAGGTTGTGCAGCGCGCGGCGATCGTCGCGGCAGAAGTTGGCCGTCTCGTACCAGCGGTACCCCGCCGCACAGAGGCGCGCGATCACGTGCTCGTAGTGATCCTCGAGCAGCTCGGCCTGGCGCACGAGCTCGGCGCCGTGGCGGTGCGCGAAGCGCGTGCCGGGCTTGGCCTCGAGCTCGTAGCAGGACAGGTGCTCCGGCTCCAGCGCCAGCGCGCCGTCGAGGTCGCGGTCGAGCTCGGCGCGCCCCATCCCGGGCACGCCGAAGAGCAGGTCGAGCGAGAGGTTCGCGACGCCGGCCGCGCGCAGGCGCGCAGCGGCGGCACGCACCTGCTCGGGTGTCGCGCGGCGCTCGAGCACGGCCAGCTGCTCCGCGCCGAACGACTGGGCGCCGAGCGAGACGCGCACGCCCCGCCCCGCCAGCATGGCCGCAAGCTCGTCGTCGACCGTCTCGGGGTTCGCCTCCACGGTCAGCTCGGGCGCCGCCGGAAGGCCGCCGAGCAGGCGGTCGAGCAGCGCAGCGCCGAGCAGCGTCGGCGTGCCACCGCCAACGAACACCGTCTCGAGGTCCGGCGCGAGCCGGCCGCGCTCCTGGTCGAGCTCCGCCAGGACGGCGTCCACGTAGCGCTCGCGCAGGTCGGCGTGACCCGTCACGGTCACGAAATCGCAGTAGCCGCAGCGGTGCGCGCAGAAGGGCACGTGCACGTAGAGATGACGAATCAGCTCGGTGCGCCTCCCCGGCGCGTGAGCTGCGCGGCAGCGGCGCGCGCCGCGAGGGCCAGCGCCTCGTCGCGCGCCCGCCCTTGCGCGAGAGCAAGCGTGAGCCCCGCCATGAACACGTCGCCCGCGCCGTAGGTGTCGACGACCGGGCCTGGGGGCGCAACCGCCTCCCAGCGACCCTCGTCACCATCCTCCGTGAGGTAGTGGCCACCGTCGCCCCCCTCGGTCCAGACGCACAGGCGCGGCCGTACGGCCAGGTCGCGCAGGTCGTAGCGCTCGCCGCGGTCGCGCGCGGACCCGGCAAGGACGTCGACCTGTACGCCACTCGCGATGACGCTTGCGAGCCTGCGCGCGGTCGCCACGACGATGCGCGCCCGCCGCGCGGCGACCAGCGTGCGGGGATCGTCGCCCGTGTAGAAGACGCCGTCGAACTCCGCCAGGTCGTCCCAGTCCAGCGCATCCTCGATCGTGGGATGGTCGTTCACTCCATGCAACAGGATGGTTCGCTCACCGCTCGGCTCGGCAAGGGTCGTGACGCGTGCCTGCGGCCCCGGGCGGCGCCCGATGCGCAGGTCGCAGCCGTCGCTACGCAGCACGCGCTCCGAGGCCTCGCCCGCCGCATCGCTACCGAGCGCCGTGATGAAGCGCGTCTCGGCGCCGAGCGCCGGCAGCGCCCGCGCGGCCACGCCGCCGCCGCCCGCGGGCTCCTCGAACGTGTCGTACAGCTGCAGGATGGCGCCGCGCTCGAGCGGCTCGTGCAGGCGGGCATGCTGGACCCACTCGACGTGGCCGATGACTGCGACGCGGGTCACGCGCGCTATCTCGGCCTCGCGCCCTCGCCGTCGA
Organism: uncultured Actinomycetes bacterium; assembly: GCA_963845865.1. Classification (GTDB taxonomy): domain Bacteria; phylum Actinomycetota; class Thermoleophilia; order Gaiellales; family JALYLC01; genus JALYLC01. The sequence goes on along the minus strand of CAWJTT010000047.1, from coordinate 53,756 downwards.
GCGAGAGCACCGCCAGGAACGCCTCCTGGGGCACCTCCACCGTGCCGATGATCTTCATGCGCTTCTTGCCCTTCTTCTGCTTCTCGAGCAGCTTGCGCTTGCGCGTGACGTCGCCGCCGTAGCACTTGGCCAGCACGTCCTTGCGCTTCGCCTTGACGGTCTCGCGCGCGATGATGCGCGAGCCGATCGAGGCCTGGATCGGCACGTCGAAGAACTGGCGCGGGATGACGCGGCGCAGGCGCTCGACGAGCCCCTTGCCCGCCGCATAGGCGCGGTCGCGGTGCACGATCAGGCTCAGCGCGTCGACCGGATCGCCGTTCAGCAGGATGTCGAGCTTGACGAGATTGGAGGCGCGGAAGCCCGAGAGCTCGTAGTCGAACGATGCGTATCCGCGCGTCCGGCTCTTGAGCTGGTCGTAGAAGTCGAGCACGATCTCGGCCAGGGGCAGCTCGTAGATGATCTGCACGCGCGTCTGCGAGAGGTATTCCATGTGGTCGAACTCGCCCCGCCGGTCCTGCGCGAGCTCCATGACGGTGCCGACGAACTCCTTGGGCACGATCAGCGACGCCTTCACGTACGGCTCGCGCGTCTCGACGATCCCGTTCGCGTCGGGCATCTGCGACGGGTTGTGCACCTCCGCGAGCCCGCTCGTCGTCTCGACCTCGTAGGCCACGTTGGGCGTCGTCACGAGCAGGTCGAGGTCGAACTCGCGCTCGAGCCGCTCGCGCACGACATCCATGTGCAGGAGCCCGAGGAAGCCACAGCGGAAGCCGAAGCCGAGCGCCTGGCTCGTCTCGGGCTCGTACACGAGCGAGGCGTCGTTGAGGCTCAGCTTCTCGAGCGCGTCGCGCAGGTCCTGGTAGCCGTCGGCATCGGTCGGGAAGAGGCCGGCGAACACCATCGGCTTGACCTCGAGGTAGCCGGGCAGCGGCTCGCTCGCGCCGCCCCGGACGTGCGTGAAGGTATCGCCCACCCGCACCTCGGAGACGTCCTTGATGCCGGTGACGATGTAGCCGACCTCGCCCGCCTCGAGCCGCTCGATCGGCTGCATGGCGGGCGTCATGACGCCGATCTCCTCGAGTTGCATGCGCGTGGCGCTCTGCAGCCCGACGATCTCATCCCCCGTCGCGATGGCGCCGTCGACGACCCGCACGAACGCGATCACGCCGCGATACTGGTCGTACAGGGAGTCGAACACGAGCGCGCGCGCCGGCGCCGAGGCATCGCCGGCGGGCGGCGGTATGCGGGCGCAGACGGCGTCCAGCACCTCGGAGACGCCGTCGCCGGTCTTGGCCGAGATGCGCAGCACCGACTCGACGCCGCCACCGAGGAAATCGGCCACCTGCCGCGCGACACCCTCGGGATCGGCCGCCGGCAGGTCGATCTTGTTGAGTACCGGCACGATCTCGAGGTCGTTGTCGATCGCGAGATGCGCGTTGGCGAGCGTCTGCGCCTCGAGGCCCTGAGCCGCGTCGACCACGAGGATGGCGCCCTCGCAGGCCGCGAGCGAACGAGAGACCTCGTAGCTGAAATCGACGTGGCCCGGCGTGTCGATCAGGTTGAGCTCGTAGAGCTCGCCCTCGTACGTCCAGGGCACGCGCACCGCCTGCGCCTTGATCGTGATGCCGCGCTCGCGCTCGAGATCCATCGAGTCGAGCATCTGCTCGCGCATCTCGCGCTCCGAGACCGCGCCCGTGAGCTGCAGGATGCGATCGGCCAGCGTCGACTTGCCGTGGTCGATGTGCGCGACGATCGAGAAGTTGCGAATGCGGGACTGCTCCACGCGTCGCATCTTGGCACGCCACGACCTGAATGAGCGCGGCGCTCACTCAGGGAGAACCTCTATGCACCGCTCGAATCCGGTACCGGCCGCCGGCGGCTGCGCAGAAGCGCGAGGACGATGTGGAGCTCCTCGATTCCCATCGCCTTCGCGGCCAGCCCGTAGACGCCGATCGTCGCGGCCAGACCGCCCCCCAGCGTGATCAGCTGGAACGGCAGGAACTGCCCCAGGAGCGCGTCCAGCCCGCGCCAGACGCCGTACCCCACGGCGACGGCGAGTACGGTCGCGGCGGCGATGCGCACGAACGCGCGCAGCAGCCCGCGCTCGTCGAGCCGGCCGGCCAGCGGCCGCAGTTCCGACGTACAGCAGACAGACGCCGAAGATGTTCGCGATCGACGTCGCGAGCGGGATGCTCCAGATGCCGAGCGAGCGCGAGAACACCCAGTCGAGCGTTGCGTTGACGGTCAGGTTGGCGATCGCCACGTAGGTCGGCACCCACGCCTTCTGCATGCTGAAGAAGGCGCGATTGAGCAGCAGCATCGCGCCGTTGAAGGCCAGGCCGAGGGAGAACGCCGCGAGGGACGACGCCACGACCGACGTGTCGGCCGGCGTGAAATGGCCGTGCTCGTAGAGCAGGCGGACGATCGGGATCGCGAAGGCCGCCGTGATGGCGGCGCCCGGGAGCAACAGAAAGGCGATCTGCCGCAGGCCCGCGCTGAGGAGCCCGCGGAAGGCGGGCCCGTCGCCGGCGGCGGCGAGCCGCGAGAGCGCCGGGAACAGGACCGCAGCCACCGCCACGGAGAACATGCCTTGCGGAAGCATGTAGATGCGGAATGCCTTGTCGACCGCGGCCGGGCCGAGATCGCGGTCGATGCCCGCGGCGAAAAACGTGTTGACGAGCAGGTTGAGGTTGATCAGGCCGAGGCCGAGCGTGACCGGCAGCATGAGCAGGAAGACCCGCTTGACCGCCTCGTCGCGTGGGTCGCAGAACCACTGCAGGTGTCCCAGGCGCCGCATGGCCGGCCACGGAATCGCAAGCTGGACGGCGGTGCCCAGCAGGATCCCGAAGGCGTACGCGTAGAGGCGCGCGTCCGTCGTATGCAGGAACGGGAGGCTCAGCACGAGCGTGCCGACGATCACGATGTTCCACGCCACCGGCGCGATCGCCGGCAGGAAGAACTCGTCGAGCGCATTGAGGATCGCCGTCTGCAGGCCGTTCAGCCCGAGCATCACGACCGTCGGGAAGATCACGCGCGCGAGGCCCACGCCCAGCGCGCCGTGGTAGCCGAAGAGGCCGAGCAACTGCGGCGCGAGCACCATGGCGACGGCCGTGACCGCCGAGAGCCCCGCGAACGAGAGCCACCACACCGTCGATGCGACCCGCCAGGCGCGATCGCGCTCGCCCTTCGTCAGCAGCTCGTTGAAGATCGGCACGAAGGCGGCGCCGAGAGCCGCGTCCGCGACCAGCGAACGGATCAGGTTGGGGATCTGATACGCGACCGTGAAGGCGTTGATCGCCTCGCCCTGGACCGTGAAGATCCAGGCGGCCACGGCCTCGCGGAGCATGCCGACGAGTCGGCTCGCACCTGTTGCGACGGCGAACAGCGCGGTCGAGACCGCCATGCGGCGCCGCTCGGGAGCCTCGGGGGCGGCCCCCGTGCGAGGCGGGCGACTCACGGCTCCCCAGGATAGGCGCGCGCGACCGCGACGGGTGCGGTCGCGCGCGCCGCCTGGCTAGAACTGGTTTCAAGAGTCGCATGGCGTTCGGAGGTCTCGAATCGCCTGCGGTCTGCCGGTCGCGCGCTGATGATGATGCAGCTGCCGGCGGGTGGGCGCGCGACCGGCAGACCTGCGGCGACCCCGGGCTCGCTCATGGAGCCGAGCGAACCCGGGGGCTTCGCGGGAACAGATCCCGGCTCTCGAGAAGGTTCCAACCGGATCTTCGAGCCGGGATCCGCTCCCGCTCGCTTCGAGCCCCCCGACCACACACGGGACTCTTGAAACCAGTTCTTAGAGGATGCCGCTCAGTCCCGGGAGGGCTCCGGACTTGATGCGCGCGATCGAGACCTTGATGCGGCCGTCGCGCACCGACAACGCCTCCTTGGAGCCCTTCGCGGTGTACCAGACGCGCAGGCGCGTCTCGGCCACCCGCGAGCCGCCCTCGGTCGAGAACGGCGCCTTCAGCAACTGCGCCTTGCTGACCGTGATGTAGAAGCGGATCTTGCCCTTGGCTCCCTTCGGCACCGCGAGCCTCGCGCGCGTGCCGAGCACCAGCTTGGTGTCTCCGGGCAGCGGCGCGACCGCGTACAGACGGCGGCCGGTGCGCGTCCGCAGCTCGCCTCGCAGCGTGCACGGCGTCTTGCTGGTGCAGGCCTTCGGCAGCGTGTACTGCACCTGGATGCGGAAGCCCTTGCCGCCCGGCGTCTTCTGGAGCGTCACGTCGCGCGGGCCCGGTGCGCTCGTGACCGGTGCCGGCGGCGCGATCGTGTTCACGAAGACGGCGAACGGCAGCTGGGCGGTTGCCTGCCAGGCGTAGTTCGCGGCCAGGAGCAGGTTGTCGCCGACGGCGATGCCCGCCAGCCCGTAGGCGCCGTTCGGGGTCCCCTTGGGCACGCCGGCGTCCTGCGGCTCACCACCGGCGCCCGTCCCGTCGCCGAGCGTCGCGCGGTAGGTCTTGCCGTCGAACCAGGCGACCCAAAGGCGCCCGTCAGCGCGATAGGCGGCGGTCAGCACGCGGCCGGCGCCCTGTCCGGTGCCGGCCAGGTCGGCGATGGTCGTCGGAGCTCCCTGACCCGGCCACCAGGAGACGATCAGGTCGGTGTTCGAGGCGGCCGGAGAGTTGCCGTAGACGAGCCGGCAGGTCGCCGCGCACGCGAGTGCGGTGCCGAAGCTGTTGTTGTTCGAGCTCTCGCTGTTGGGGGCGAGCACGGGCGGGCCTATCGGCGCCGCGTTCGCCGGATCGAGCTGCTGCACGTACTCGCCGGTGCTTCCCGTCGCGTTGGAGTACCAGGCGATCCACATGTGCCCGGCGCTGTCGAGCGCCATCTTGGGGACATAGCCGCAGCAGCCGCCGAGCTGGGGCTGAAGGTTCTGGTCGGGGGTCGGCGAGTGGTTGACGAGCCCGTTGAAGACGTCGATGCCCTCCGTGGCGTACCCGGCGATGAACGGCGTGGCACCCGAGAGCACCGCGGTGGACGGCCCTGCGCTCGTGCTCGAGACGACGAATGGCGCGGCCCAGCTGCCATCGGCGTTCCGCAGCGTCGTCGCCAAGCCGATCAGCGGGTCGCTGGTGGTGGTCGAGTGGATGCCGGCGAATGCCAGTGCCAGTCCTCCACCGGGAGGAGTGAACAGCGCATGGGTGTAGTCGAGCGATGCCCAGGCCTGGGCCGCCTTGCTCGCCGAGGGGCCGATCACGTCCTGCGTCGGCGAGGTGGTGAAGCTGACGGTGTCGATGTCCTGGGTCAGCGGGCCCGTCGCCTGCGTCCACGCCACCACGGCAGTCGTCCCCGTCAGGCCGAGCGAGGGCACGACGATGTTGGCGTTGTAGTCGCCGGAGACCTTCGTCCACGTGCTGTCCGCGCCGGACGCGGGCGCTCCCACGGCCAGCATCACCAGCGTTGCGGCAACGGCCGCGATGCGCGTCGCACCCCTCACCATCCGACCTCCTGGTCTGGGCCCCCTCCGGAAAGGCTCAGCCTATCCCGATCGACGGCGGCGGAGGCGGGGGCGGCGGGGGTGGCGGCGGCGGGCTCGGCGAGGGCGAGGGCGAGGGCGAGGGCGAGGGCGAGGGCGAGGGCGAGGGCGGAGTTGCCGGCGGCGGCGCGGCTGAACCGTGGCCGGTGCAGGACGCAGCGCGATCACGCGGCGCCGGCCTCGGGCGTCGTCGACGTCGCCTTCCTGAGCGGAGCGCGCAACGGCACCGCGGCGCGCACGCTGACCGGAGCAACCACCATCTGGGCGAGCTTCCACTTCGCGGCCAAACCCAAGGCAAGCTCCTGCTCACGTGGTATCGCCTGGGCAAGAAGCGCGTGCGCCTCGGCGCGACGAGCAAGGACTCGGCTGTGAAGGTCGTGAGCTACCTGCGCAGCGCCCAGCCGTTCGTCGGCACCTACCAGGCGGTGCTCACGCGCAAGGGCGTCGTCATCGCCCGCGCGACGGTGAAGGCCAAGAAGGGCTAGCGCTTCCTCTCACGCCGCGCCGGCGTGCCGCACGGCGCTCTGATCCGGGATGCGCGACCCCGCAAAGCCGCTTCCTGCTACCGTCCGGTGCTCGTGGCGAACATCAAGCAACAGAAGAAGCGCATCAAGGTGGCGAGTCGGCAGCGACTCGAGAACCTGCGCTACCGCACCACGATCAAGACCTACTTCCGCCGGCTCGAGACGGCGATCGACGGCGGCGATGCCGCGTTGATCGAGGGCGAGCACAAGGAACTGCAGGTGCTCGTCGACCGCGCCGCCGCCCGTCGCGCGCTGCACCCCAACACCGCGGCGCGCAAGAAGTCCAAGGCCGCGCGCATGGTGGCGGCAGGGCCGCGCGAAGAGGCCAAGCCGAAGCGGGCGCGCAAGGCCGCGACCGGCACGGCGCGCAAGACGACTGCTCGCGCGGCCGCCAAGAAGTAGCGCGTGCGGCGAGGGGTCTCGCCCGGCATCGAGCTCGACGACGATCGCGCTCGCATCGATGTCGCGAGCGTGCACGGCTATGTCAGCGAGCACGCGTACTGGGCCCTCGGCCGCTCGTACGAGGAGATGCAGCACCTGATCGACGACGCCGCTCGCGTCGTCGGCCTCTACGACCACGACCGCCAGATCGGCTTCTGCCGCGTCGCCTCGGACGACACGACCTACGCCTGGTTGTTCGACGTCTACGTGCTGCCCGCCTACCGCGGCCGCGGACTCGGCGTGGAGCTCGTGCGCGAGGCGGTCGAGAACGGCCCGCATGCGCACCTGCGCTGGATCCTGCACACCAGGGACATGCATGGGTTGTATGCGCGCTTCGGCTTCGCGGCACCCGGCGAGCGCTGCATGGAACGGCCCCCAGACGGCTGATAGACTCGCCCGACGATGTCCGGACGAGCACTCCTCCTTCCCTGAGCGGATCTCACGGCGGCACGCAAGGTGCCGACGGAGGATCCGCAACGCCTCTCCACGGAGAGGCGTTTCCATTTGTGTAGGCGTTTCCTTCGACAAGGCGAGCAATGCAGCGCTACGACCCGGCAGCGGTCGAGGCCAAGTGGCAGAAGGTCTGGCAGGACGCGGAGGCCTTCATCACCCCGAACCCCGGGCCCGGGGAGGATGGCTCGCGCACCCAGTACGTGCTCGAGATGCTGCCCTACCCCTCCGGCGATCTGCACATGGGGCATGTCAAGAACTACACGATCGGCGATGCGCTGTGTCATCAGCGCCGCCGCCACGGCCTGCGCGTGCTGCACCCGATGGGGTACGACGCCTTCGGCCTGCCGGCCGAGAACGCGGCGATCCGCGAGGGCCGCCACCCGCGCGACGTCACGAACGACAACATCGCCGCGATCCGCAAGCAGATGAAGCGCATGGGCTGGTCGATCGACTGGTCGCGCGAGTTGTCGACCGCGGAACCCGAGTACTACCGCTGGACGCAGTGGATCTTCCTGCTGCTGTTCGAGCGCGGGCTGGCCAACAAGCGCGAGGCCCCGGTCAACTGGTGCCCGGTCGACCAGACCGTGCTCGCCAACGAGCAGGTCATCGACGGCCACTGCGAGCGCTGCGGCGCGCTGGTCGAGAGTCGCACGCTCGCGCAGTGGTACTTCTCGATCACCGAGTATGCACAGCGCCTCCTGGACGACATGGCGCTGCTCGAGGACTGGCCAGAGCGCGTGCTGTCGATGCAGCGCAACTGGATCGGGCGCTCCGAGGGCGCCGAGGTGCTGTTCCATCAACGAGACCTGGCGCGCGTCGATCGCCGTCTTCACGACGCGCCCGGACACGCTCTTCGGCGCGACGTTCTTCGTCCTCGCGCCCGAGCACCCCCTGATCCCCACGCTCGTCGCGGGCACGGAGACGGAGGCGGAGGTGATGGAGTACGTGCGCCATCACTCGGCCCGCCCCGAGGAGGAGCGCGCGCAGGACAAGGCCAAGACGGGCGTCGACACGGGCCGCACGATCACGAACCCTGTCGACGAACGAGGAGATTCCGATCTGGGTGGCCGACTACGTGCTCCTGGGCTATGGCACCGGCGCGATCATGGCGGTGCCCGCGCACGACGAACGCGATTTCGAGTTCGCGCAGGCCCACGGCCTCCCGGTCGTGCCCGTCGTCGCGCCCGCGGACGGCGAGCTGCCCGAGGGCGAGGCCTACGCCGCGCACACGGCCGACGAGGTGCTGATCAACTCGGGGCCATTCACCGGCCTGCGCGCGGATGAAGGCTATGCCGCCATCGTCGCCTCCCTGGAAGAGCGCCGCGTCGGCAAGGCGACGGTGCACTACCGGCTGCGCGACTGGCTGATCTCGCGCCAGCGCTACTGGGGCTGCCCGATCCCGATCATCTCGTGTGAGGCGTGCGGCCTCGTGCCGGTGCCGGAGGATCAGTTGCCCGTGCTCCTGCCCGAGATCGAGGACTACCGGCCCAAGGGGCTCTCTCCGCTGGCGACGGCCACGGACTGGGTCAACGTGCCGTGCCCGCGCTGCGGAGGCGACGCGCAGCGCGAGACCGACACGATGGACACGTTCATGTGCTCGTCCTGGTACTACATCCGCTACGTCGATCCCCACGACGCGAACGCGGCCTGGGAGCGGGACGACGTCGATCGCTGGCTGCCGGTCGACCAGTACATCGGCGGCGTCGAGCACGCGATCCTGCACCTGCTCTACTCGCGCTTCTTCACGAAGGTGTTCTACGACGCCGGGCTGGTCGGCTTCAAGGAGCCCTTCAAGCGCCTGTTCACGCAGGGCATGATCTACAAGGACGGCGCCAAGATGTCCAAGTCGAAGGGCAACGTGGTCGCGCCCGACGAGCTGATCGCGCGCTACGGCGCCGACACGCTGCGCCTCTACGCCCTGTTCCTGGGCCCGCCGGAGGACGACGCCGAGTGGACCGACGGCGGCATCGCCGGCTGCTACCGCTTTCTCCAGCGCCTGTGGACGCTCGTCGGCGGGCTGGTGGAGGAGGGTGCGCGCGCGACCCCGTCTCCCGCGACCCCTGCCGGTCTTGGAGAGTCGGGCCTCGCGCTGGCGCGCAAGGCGCACTGGGCGATCGACAAGTCGACTCGCGACTCGGCGGAGCGCTTCCACTTCAACACCGCCGTCGCCGCGGCCATGGAGTTGCTGAACGAGACTGCGGCGCGGCGCGGCGACGCGGAGCCGGAGGTCGTCGGATTCGCTGCCTCGACCCTGGTGTCGCTGATCCAGCCATACGCGCCCCACATCGCCGAGGAGCTGTGGTCGAAGCTCGGCGGCGAGCGTCTGTGGGCCGAGCCGTGGCCGGCCGCCGAGGCAGCCTTTCTCATCCGCGACACGCTCGAGATCGCCGTCCAGGTCAACGGCAAGCTGCGCGGTCGCTTCAGCGCGGCCGCCGGCGAGCCCGGACGAGGAGCTGACCACGGCGGCCCGCGCACTCCCCAACGTCGCGAGCCACCTGGACAGTCACGACGTGGTCCGCGGTCATCGTCGTGCCGCGGCAAGCTCGTCAACTTCGTCGTGCGCTGAGATTCTAGCCGGGCACGCTTCCGGCACGCTCCCGACTGGAGCCGTGACGCAGGTGTCGCGCACCGTTCGGCGATGCCATTCGATCGCCGCCTCGTGCTCCTCCTGCTGCTTGCCGGAACCGCGGCGCTCGTCGTCATCGGGCGCGTGCTGCCACGGCCCGCGTCGCCCGCCGCGGAGCCGGCGCCGGTCGTCTCGGTGAGCGCCGGCGGGCCGGTCGCCGCCGAGGCGAGCGGTCCGGTCGTCGTCCATGTCGTCGGCGCCGTGCGCCATCCCGGCGTCTACCGGCTGCCCGCCGGGAGCCGCACGCGCGATGCGGTGCGCCGCGCGGGCGGCGCGCTGCGCCGGGCCGACCTCGCCGGCGTCAACCTCGCAACGCGACTGGCCGACGGCGAGCAGGTGCGCGTACCCCGGCGCGCCGCAGCCGTTGCGATCGCCGGCGGGACGGCGACCGCAGATGCACCGCCGGCAGTCGTACACCTCAACAGCGCGAGTGCCGAGCAGCTCGATGCGCTCGACGGCATCGGCCCGGCACTGGCGCAGCGCATCGTCGACTACCGCGAGGCTCACGGCGGCTTCGGCTCGATCGATCAGCTCGACGAGGTCAGCGGCATCGGCCCGGTGAGGCTCGAGTCGCTGCGCGCGCGACTGGCGCTGTGACGGGCGGGACCCGCGCCGACGAGATCGGGACCGTCGCCGCGCCCTGGCTCGCCGCGGGCCTCGCTGCGCCAGCGCTCGCAGCGTCCGGACCGATGGGGATCGCTCTCGTCGTGCTCGCGCCACTCCTGCTGAGACTCCACTGCGGGCAGCTACCGCGGCCGGCCGCCTGCGCCGCCGCATCGTGCCTCGTGCTGGGCTCGCTCTGGTCGGTGCACGGCATCGCCGCGCTCGCCGCCGATCCGCTGCGCACGCAGATCGGCCATGTGGAGCACGCACGCCTCGTCGTCCAGGGACAGCCGAGGCCAGGGCCGTTCGGCAGTGCCGCGGTCGCCCGGCTCGACGGCCATCCCGTCGAGTTGCGTGCACGCAGTCCCCTGCAGCAGGGCGCGATCGTCGAGGTCGACGGCAGCCTGGCGCCGGTGCCACCGTCCGCCGGCGACTTCGATCGCCGCGCCTGGCTGGCACGCCAGGGAGTCCACGAGACGCTCACTGCACGCTCGCTCGCCGTGATCGGCCTGCGGGGCGGCGTGCAAGGGGTGCTCGACCGCCTCCGTCGTGGCGCGCACGCAGCGCTTCGGGCGGGAGGGGACGACGAATCGAGCCGCATCGCAGCGGGCGTCGCGCTGGGCGGGACGGCTGCCCTCGACGACCGCACGGTCGAGGAGTTCCGCGCATCCGGGCTCGCCCACCTGCTGGCCGTCTCCGGGGGCAACGTCGTGCTGCTGGTCGCCGCCATCCTCGCGCTCGGCTGGGTCGCCGGCGTGCCACGATCGCTTGCGCACGGCTGCGCGATCCCGGCGGTCGTGGCGTACGCGGCGATCGTCGGCGGCGGGCCGTCGGTCGTGCGCGCCGCAGCCACCGGCGTGCTGGCGTCGCTCGCGTGGCTGGCCGGCTCGGCGCGCGACCCGTGGCATCTGCTGGCGCTTGCGGCAGCGGCCGTGCTCGCGCTCGATCCGTGGGCCGTTGTCGGGCCGGGCTTTCAGCTCTCGTTCGTCGCGGTCGCGGCCATTCACGGCCTCGCGCCGCCCATCCGCGGCTGGCTGGAGGGGACGGTCGTGCCCGTGCGCCTGTGCGCCCCGCTCGCGATCTCGCTGGCCTGCACCGCCGCCACGGCGCCGGTCGCGTACCTGCACTTCGGCCGGGCGTCGCTCGTCGCGGGCCTGCCCGCGAACCTGCTCGCCCTGCCGGCAGTCGCGCCACTGCTCTGGCTTGCACTGGCCGCATGCCTGCTCTGGCCGATCGCGCCCGGCGCGGCGGTCGTCTGCGACTGGCCGGTGCGTGCGCTGGGCGCCTACATCGGGCTGATCGCCCGCCTCGGAGCCTGGCTCGACTCCGCGCTGCCGGGTCGGGTACTGCTCGCCGCGCTCGCGGGCGGCGCGCTTGCCTGGTTCGTCCGCAGGCGGCCTGCGGCGGCCCTCGCAGGCGCGTTCGCAGGACTTCTGCTCGCACTCGCATGGCCCGCCGCGCGAGCGTCGCCGCCGCCGGCACGCGCGCTCCGCGTCACGTTCCTGGATGTGGGACAGGGCGACGCCACGCTGATCGAGGCGCCGGGAGCGCGCGCGCTCGTCGACACCGGCCCACCCGAGGCCCGCGTCGAGCGACAGCTGCGCCGGCGCGGCGTGGACTCGCTGGACGCGCTCTTCCTCTCGCACGACGAGCGAGACCACGACGGGCGCGCGGCAGCGATCGTGCGATCGCTGCGCGTGGCGGTGCTCGTCACCCCCGCCCGGCCGGGGCACAGCGAGAACCTCCGCGCGGCGATCGCCGAGGCACGCGCGCGAGGCACGCGGGTGCTGCCCGGACGCGCTGGGCTCGTGCTCCGCCAGGGCCCGGTGGAGCTGCGCGTACTCGGCCCGCTGCATGCGACGCGGGCGACACCACCGAACGACGCGGCCCTGGTCATCCTGGCGCGTCAGGGGGCATGCTCGTTCCTGCTTCCGGCCGACGCCGAGTCACCGGTCCTGCTGACGGATCGCCTCCCACCGGTCGGCGTGCTGGAGGTGGCGCACCACGGCTCGGGCGACGCCGGCCTCGGACGGCTCCTCGCCGAGATCCGGCCTCGCCTGGCGGTCATCTCGGTTGGCGCCCACAACTCCTACGGGCATCCGGCGCCCGCGACGCTGGCCGCCCTCGGCGCGGCGGGCGTACCCGTGCGCCGCACGGATCGGGAGGGCGACATCGCGCTCGGCTGCCCGAGCGGGCCTTGACCTGCGCGCGCGACAGGTCCGCTGCAGAGCCCGCAGCGCGCATCGCGGGGTCGGCGACGCGGCTACGATCACGACGATGTCGGCCGCGCCACTCGATCCCGTCTACCTGATCGGTGGCACCGACCGTCCGAAGGTCGAACTCGCCGTACGGCGGTTGCGGGCGCGCGTACGGGGAGAGGACGGAAGCGTCGAGGAGTACGCCGCCCGGCGCGACGAAGACGACGGCGAGGGCATGAGCGGCGAGGACGCCGCCGGTGCCTGCAACGCGCTCGGGCTGTTCGGCGGCACGCGGCTGATCATCCTCTCCGGCGCCGAGGTGTGGGGCGACGAGAAGAAGGCGTCGGCCGATCTGGAGGCGCTCGCGGCCTACGCCGCCGCGCCGGCGCCCGACGCCGTGCTCGCGCTGCTGACTTCGGGGGAGGTACCTGCCGGGCGTCTGCGGGCGCTGGCCGAAGAGGCAGGCAGCGCCCTCGTCTACGACCTCCCAGGACGCGAGGGTCAGCGCGAGTGGCTGCGCAGGCAGGCCTCGCGCGCGGGCGCCGAGCTCGACGGCAGCGCGCTGACGCGCCTGCTCGAGCTGGCCGGTGACGACGCCCAGGCGCTCGCGAGCGAGGTCGAGAAGCTCGGGCTGTGGTCGCAGGGCGAGACGATCACGGCCGAGACCGTCGACGAGCTGTGCGTGCTGACCGCCGACACGCCGCCCTGGGACCTGACGGATGCGCTCGGTGAGCGCCGAGAAGCCGACGCGCTGCGGGCACTCGGCCGACTGCTCGATGGCCCCGACGGCGACGTGCCGCGCTGGGTGCCGTCCGTCGCGCGCCACCTGCGCCAGCTGGCCGTCGCGCAGCGCGTGAGCGAGCAAGGCGGCGGCCCGAAGGACATCGCGCGCGAGCTCGGGCTGCGCAGCGAGTTCGTGGCCCGCAAGCTCTCTCGCCAGGCGACCCGCTGGTCGCCGGAGCAGCTGTCGGCGGCGATCGTCCGCATCGCGGCCGTCGAGCGCGAGACGCGCGGCGAAGGGGTGCTGCGCGATCGCTTCGCGCTCGAGCGCGCGCTCACCGACGCGGTCGCCCGCTGAGCGCATCGAGCGCCCACCAGCACACGGAACTCTCGGAACCGCTTGAAACCAGTTCTTACAGGCCGGCCGGGTGACGGGCGACGTAGCCCGCGGGCGGGCGCGCGGCCGCCGTCCAGCGGGATCCCCCGCCCTTGCTCGCAGCGGTGTCGAAGCGGAGGCCCGCGACGACCATGTACGCGTGATCGTCCTTGGCGTAGATCGTGACCCACTGGCCGGGCCCGGCCTCGCCCCAGGTGTAGAAGTCGTAGGAGGCCAGCGGCGTGTCGAGCAGACCCGCGCCGTGCAGTGCGAAGCTCACCGAGCCTGAGCAGTCGTAGCCCGAGTCCGTCCACCGCTGGTGCCCACCGCCGAAGCGATAGGGCATGTGCGCGATCACGTTGCCGGCCTGGATGATCGCGGCGACCGCAGCGGGCGCGCCGGCCGGGGCCGCCGCGAGGCCGTCCGGGCCGATGGTCGCTCCCGCCGGCGGGGGCGGCGCGATCTGCCCGGTCGGCTGATCGGGCTGGTTCGCCGACGGGCCGCCGCTCGCGGCCGTCGTGCCCGACTGCTGCGCCGACACCGCGCCGGCCATGCCACCGGAGCGGGCCGCCTTCTTGAGCACGCGCACCTCGCGCTGCGTCAGCACACCGTCCACCCGGAGCCCGGCGGCGCGCTCGAACAGGCGCACGCTCTTGCGCGTCGCCGGGCCGAACGCGCCGTCGGTCGCAGCCGGATAGCCGAGCTGCGTCAGGTCGTTCTGCAGCACGCGGACGTCCTTGCCCTGCACTCCCACCCGGAGACGCCGGATCCCGAGCCAGCGCCGGTCGCCCGGGCCGCCGTACTGCGCACGGCGCAGGACGCGCAGGAACCGCCGGGTCACCCGCGACGAGCGGTCGAGCCCAGTGTCGGCGCGCAGCGTGCGCACCATGGTGGCCGTATGTGGCCCGAACTGGCCGTCGACCTTCACCGGGTAGCCCAGCCGGGCGAGCATGCGCTGCAGCTTGCGCACTGCCGGGCCGGTCTCGCCAGGGTGGAGCCCGCGCAGCGAGGGTGCGCGCGAGGCGCTCTCCTTGGATGCGGCCGACGCAGAAGGAACCAGGACGGCGGCGGCGAATACCGCAACCAGGAGGAATAACAGCGGCTTCGGCGAACGGTGTGGGCGGATGTCGGGAGTCGGCATGGCTTCCGGTGAGGGCAAGGCGTCTCGCGGGACGCCGGCGCTGGACGGGCGCGGAGGCGCAGGAATGCGCGCCGCGGCTTGTCAGTGCTCGTTTCTGACCGTAGCGGAGGAATTCGCGCCTGTCGCGGGGGCCGAAAAATCCCGTAGAGCAGATCCGGACTCGAACCTGCCGGGATCTTCCGTATCCTCGGCGCGGCAGATCAGGTGTGTATTCGTCCGCCAGATCAGGTCTGTACTGGCGGCGCCTGCAACTCGCGAGCGAGCTGCGCGTGCAGCGCTGCCGCGGCGCCCGTTGCCGCGAATTCGACGTCCGCGTGCGACAGCGCGCAGCCGCGCGCGACGTCCCTCACCAACCGCACGCCGCGCGTCAGCCCGATCGGCAGGGCGTGCTCGGCGGCGGCCTGGGACGCGCCCTGCAGCACGCCGTAGACGTGCTCTCCACCCTCGCCGTCGATCGTCTCGCCGGCGCGCAGGTCGCGCTTGGCACGACACGAGACCGCGGCGATCGCCTCCCGGGGCATGCCGGTCGGCTCGCCCGCGATGACAGCGCGCGCGACGCTCACGCCGAGCTCGAGCCCTACGAGGTGGCACGGCCGCCAGAGCGCAGCGACGCGGCCATCACCGGACGTCGCGAGGCCGTAGGCGGCGAACGCCGCGGCGACGAAACGGTCGGCGGCGGCGATCGTGACGAATACGCCCCAGCGCAGGTCTCCGGGCACGGGCGAGCCGTCGGTGTACAGGCTCGAGACCACCTCGAGTGTGCCGCTACGGTCGAGCACGCCTCCCTGGTCCGCCGGCCGCAGCCGTGCCGCGAGCTCTCCGGTGCCGCAGGGCGGGAAGCCGAGGCCGCGCGCCTGCGGCGCGAGGCCGGTCGCATTCGCGACCGCGGCCATCTCGACGGCCGACTTGGTGCCATCGAGGAAGGAGCAGAACATCTGCGCGTTGAGCCCGGACGTCTGCTCCGGCGGGAGCCCGTAATGCTCCCAGACGCTGTCGGGCGTGACCTCGTGATAGGCGGGGAGGTGCTTGGTGCCCTTGCCCGCGCAGACGACCTCGAAGCCGCTCACCCGCGCCCACTCGACGAGCTCGCAGATCAGCGCCGGCTGGTCACCGTAGGCGAGCGTGTAGACGACGCCGGCTGCCTCGGCCCGGCGCGCGAGCAACGGGCCGACGAGGGCGTCGGCCTCGACGTCGACCATGACGACGTGCCGGCCGGCCGCGATCGCCCACAGCGCGTGATCGACTCCCGCCGGCGCATCCCCCGTCGCCTCGATCACGACCTCGACGCCTCCTGCGGCAATCAGCCCCGCGGCATCCGTGGTCAGCCACGTCGTGCCGTGCCTGCGCGCATCCTCCGCATCGCGCGCCTGGAGTGCCGCGTCCGGCCAGCCGGCGGCAAGCAGCCGCCGTCGCACGGCTTCGGGTGCAAGGTCGGCGACACCGACGATGTGGATGCCAGGCGTGCGCCGCGCCTGCGCCAGGTAGAGCGAGCCGAACACGCCGCCCCCGACCACCGCCACGCCGATCGGCCGCCCGGCGACCGCGCGTTCCTCGAGCCGTCCCAGCAGCGTGCGCGCCTGCACGGGCGCATCATGCAGGACGAGACTCCGGACGGACAGCCTGGGCGCGGCCGGCTCGCCGGCCGCGCCCGGTTGCCGCGTGCGTCAGGTTGGAAGCGATCCGTACTGCGCTTCGATGCGCTCGAGCTCGGCCTCGTCACCCTGGCGGATCGGCCCCTTGAACCAGCGGTGAGCCGAGAGCACCCACCAGCCGCCGAAGAGGATGAATGCACCGCCAACCGTGAGCGGCGCGTAGTTGACGAAATTCCAGTCGAACTCGTCCTTGCCCGGTATCCCCGCTGGGACCGTCGGCATCATGAAGAGGATGCAGATCAGCGCGACCCAGCCGATCGCCAGCGGATCGATCCAGCGATAGTGCTTGCCGAGCGTCCACGATCCGGCCTCGAAGCTGTCGCCCTTCATGTAGCGCAGGATGATCGGGAAGACGAACGCCAGATAGAGGCCGATGACGGCGATCGACGTGCCGACGAGGTAGCCGACGGCCGCATTCGAGAGCGTCGGCAACATCAGCGCCCAGGCCAGCACGCAGATCACAATGACGGCGAAGACGGGTGTGCGGCCCAGCGCGAGCCGGCGCAGGAGGGCGTGCCCGGGGACGGCGCCGTCGCGCGAGAACGCGAACAGCATGCGAGATGCCGAGGTCACGGATGCCGCGCCGCAGAAGAGCTGCGCGACGCACGCGATCACCAGCATGAACTCGGCCCACTTCGTGCTGGTCGCGGTCGTCCAGATGAACTGCACGTCGAATGCTCCGGCGCCGACCGTGCCGTCCACATCCTGGACGGCGTACGTGACGGCCACGAGCAGGATGAAGCCGAATACCACCGAGACGACCACGGACATGACCATGCCGAGCGCCGCGCCGCGCGCCGCACCCTTCGTCTCCTCGCTCAGGTGCGCCGAGGCATCGAAGCCCGTGATCGTGTACTGCGCCATCAGCAAGCCGATCCCGAACACGAACCAGAACACGATGCTGGAGAAGTTCGCGCCCGAGAATCCGGACGCGTTGATGGTGTGCGTGAACACGAACGACGTCGACTGGTGGTGATCCGGGATCGCGATCAGGATCAGCACGATGACCACCACTCCGGCCATGTGCCACCAGGCCGAGATCGTGTTGAGCATGTTCAGCACGGGCAGGCCGAAGAGGTTGATCCCGAGGTGCAGCAGGATGACCGCCGAGTAGACGATGAAGACGTGCTCCTTCGTCAGCGACATGTCGAACCACAGGTTGAAGAGCGACGAGATGAAGGTCGCCGCGCCGTAGTCGATCGCAGCCGTCACGGAGATCTGGCCGATGAGATTGAACCAGCCCGTGAACCACCCCCAGCCCGGGCTCCCGAGGTTGGACGCCCAGTAGTACAGGCCGCCTGCGGTCGGCATGGATGACGCGATCTCCGCCATTGCCAGCGCGACGATCGTGCAGAAGCTGCCGACCAGCAACCAGCCCCACGTGACGGCGACCGGCCCGCCGTTGTTGAACGCGATGAAATAGGACGTCAGGCAGCCCGCGAGAATCGAGATGATCGTGAAGGAGATCGCGAAGTTGCCGAAGCCGCCCATGGCCCGGTAGAGCTCCTGGGCGTAGCCGAGTTTGTGCAGGAGCTGCTCGTCCTCGCTCAGCTCATGCCGCTCGCCGCTGGCGCCGGCCGGATCAGTACCCATACACCCTCCTTGTCCGGGTCCTGCTTCGTGGCAAACGATGCGTATCTACGCCATCCGCCGGCGGCCGTCAAGGTGCGAACGGCTCGGCAGCGCTACGCGTCATCGTCGGGAGCCCGCCGCGCGCGCTTGCGCGCGGCGAGCCGGCGCTTCTCGTCGAGACGCCGCTCGACGGCTGCGCGCCCCGGTCGCGTCGGGCGTCGCGGCGTGCGCGGACGGAGCGCCTCGCCGATCATGCGCGCGAGCCGCTCGCGCGCGATTCGGCGGTTCTGGTGCTGGCTGCGCTCGTCCTGGGAGCTCGCGGCGATCGTGCCCGCGGCGCTGATCTTCGAGCGCAACCGCCGAGTCAGTTGGGCGCGCTGCGCATCGTCCAGGGCGAGGTCGTCCACGGCGACCGAGATCGTCACGGCGCTGTCGGTCGTGTTGACGTGCTGGCCGCCGGGCCCGCCGGCGCGCGCTGCGCGGAAGCTGATCGGCGCCTCGGCGAGCGCGCGCTCGCCCGCGGCGACCGGGTCATACGGCGTCGAGTCGGCCATGCTCGTCTGCTGCATACCATGCCGCATGCCCGGCGTCCGAGAGCGCTTCCGGAGCGAGCGCCCGCTGATCGGCGTCATCCACCTGCCGCCGCTGCCGGGGTACCCCGATTCCCCGGGCCTCGCAGCCGTGGTCGCCCACGCGCTTGCCGAGCTCGCCGTCTACCGCGTGGGCGGCCTGGACGGCGTTCTCGTCGAGAACGAGAACGACAGCCCGCACCGCGTGACGGCCGCGAGCGAGACGATCGCCGCGATGACGCGGGTGACGCACGCGCTGGTCGCAGCCGCGAACCGCCTGCCCGTCGGTATCGAGATCCTGCTCAACGACCCGGAGGCCTCGCTCGCGGTCGCGCACTCCTCGGGCGCCGATTTCATCCGCACCGACTACTTCGCCGACGAGATGCAGCGCCCCGAGTACGGCGTGATGCGCATTGCGCCCGCAGACGTCCTCGCATACCGCGCGCGCATCGGAGCGGAGCGCGTGCTGATCCTGGCGGACATCCAGGTCAAGTACGCGCAGATGATCGCCCCCCGCACGCTCGAGGCGTCGGCGCGCGAGGCGGCCGAGCAGGGTGCCGATGCCGTCGTGGTCACGGGCAGCCGCACCGGGGAGCCGCCCTCGCCGCAGGACGTGCTGGCAGCGCGCGCGGGCGCCGGCGAGTGCCCGGTGCTCGTCGGCAGCGGCCTCGCTCCGGGCAACGCCCGCGCGCTGCTTGCGGTCGCAGACGGCGCCATCGTGGGCACGAGCCTGATGCGCGGCGGGCGCGCGTGCTTCGACCAGATCGCGGCGCTGACGTCCGCGCGCTCGTGAAGATCGTCTGCGCGGCCGATTGCGGCGTCGATCGCTGGGACGACCGCGATCTCGACCGCGCCGGCGGGATCGGTCTCAACGTGGCCGTGCATGCGCGCCGCCTGTGCGCGCCCGGCGACACCGTCACGGTCGTGGCTCCGGTCGGAGACGACGCGGGCGCCGATCTGGTGCGAGGAGCCGCGGAGCGGACCGGCGTCGAGGAGTGCCTCGACGTCGTGCCCGGCGCGACGCCCGTCCAGCACATCCGCGTGGCGCCTGACGGCGAGCGCATCTTCGAGCGCTACGACGAGGGCGTGCTGGCAGGCTTCCGCGTGAGCGCGAGGCAACGCGACGCGATCGCGCGCTGCGACCTGCTCGCCACCGCGGCGTTCGGTCAGGGCCTCGAGTTCTTCGAATCGGTCATGGCCTGCCGGCCCCGCGGCCTGCGGGCCGTCGACTTCACGAACGCCAACGACGTGGGAGAGCCCGTCGCATTCGCGGAGCGCTGGGCAAGCGAGCTGGACGTGGGGCTCTTCGGCCTGCAGCGCAGCGACACGGTGCTGATCGACGCCCTGGAGGCGGTCGCGCAGCGCACCGGCCGGGTCTTCGTCGTGACGCTCGGCCCCGAAGGCGCGCTCGCGCTCGGCCGCGGCCCGCGCATCGCGTGCGCGGCGCGGCCCGTGGAGCACGTGCTCGACACGACCGGCGCGGGCGATGCCTTTACTGCCGGATTCCTCTGCGAGTACGTGCGCGGAGGCGATGTGCCGCGCAGCCTCGCGCGCGGATCCGAGGCGGCTGCCGCCACGCTGGGTCACCTCGGCTCGTTCGAACTCTCCTGAGCGTGCGCGTTCGAGTCGCCCGCTGCGCGTACGACCGCCAACCTGCGGCACCCGGCTCCCGCTCGGGCCCCCCCCACCCCCCTCTCCACACACCCCAGCATCCTCCTCACCAGCAACCTCTGAGCCGTGCCGACTACGATCCCGCCGGTGCCGCTCGATGACACACGGACCGCGTTCGCCGACGCGGCCGCGCACGACGGCATCGCGCTCGAGCGCCGATCGTTCGACTGGCTGTGCGAGCAGGGCCACATCGGGCTCGAGCGCGTCGCCAAGGCGCGGCGCGACCCCGCCCTCGTCGCTCCCGTTTCGGCGGCGATCGAGCTGCTCTCGGCGATCTACGCCCGGCTCAACGGCGACCTCTCGGTGCTCCGCGCGTCCCGCGAGAACCTGCTGCTGCCCGTCGATCTCGTACATGCGGCGAGCGGGACGGTGGTCGAACTCGACGATGCCTCGCACTTCACCTCCTCCCGCCTCGCCGCGCTCGACCTCTATCCCTCCGGCGCGGCCGTCGGCTTCGACATCGAGTCCCACAGGGCGCTCTGCCGCGAGTGGTGCGCGACGACCGACTCGCTCTCGCGTGGGATGCCCGCCAAGGGATTCGGCTTCGGCGGCGTGCCGCGCGAGCGGGCCTACCACGACGCGCTGCGCGACCTCGCGACCCCGGCCATGGGCCACCCGCCGCTGATCAGGATCGCCGCCGTCGACGGCGACGGCAGCGCCGCCTACGATCGCCACCGCCCGGCGCTGCTTGTCCTCAGGGGCGCCTGACCCGGGCGTCCGACTCGTCGGTCACCGCGACGTTCACGGTCCGGCATCGGCCGCAGCGGACACGCACCTTCTTCGTCATGTAGGCCGGATCCATCGCCTCGGCGAGGAGGTTGCCGCACTGGACGCAGACGTAGTCGTCCGGGCCGTTGCCGCGGAACACGGGCCGGCCGGCATCCTCCTGGATGGCCGTCCCGCCGTCGCGCGGCACCTCGCCCGCGCGGATCTCCCGCATCGTGATGGTTGCCATGTCTCAGAGCGCTCCGAGCTTGCCGGTGAAGTCCCTGACCAGCCCGTCCAGCACGCCGGCGACGACACCCTCGCCCATCGAGGCGGCCTTGCCGGTGATCTGCGCGTGGGTCTTGACGGTGCCACCGCCGTCGTGCAACTGGAACTCGATCGTGGCGTTGGCGTGTCCCTGGCCACCGGCCTCGCGCGACTTCACGCTCAGCACCGCGCGATGCGCGGCGGCGTCCTGCTCGACGATCTCGAGCGTGCCCGAGAACGTCATCGACATCGCGCCCATCTTGACCTTGATCTGACCCTTGACGGCATCGGGGCCGATGTGCTCGATCACGCTTCCACCCTCCACGCACGGGATCAGGCGATCGAGGTCGAGGATCACGGCGTAGCTGTCGTCGATCGACCTCGCCGTCGAGAACGAGTGCTCCAGATCTACTGCCATTCGCGTCGTCCTTCGCCGAGGGGTGGGTGGGAGAGCACGCCGACCGCGGGCACTATGCTCCGCGCGTGCCGAACCTTCAAGCAGGGAGCTACGTCCTCGGGCCCGAGAACGGCACGCTCTCGGTACGCACCAGGAGGACCGGCGCCGCGGCCAAGGCCGGGCACGACCTGCTGCTGCACGTGACCGCCTGGGAGGCCAGACTCGTCGTCGGAACGGATGTCGCCGGCACGAGTCTCGAGCTCGACGTCGACGCCGCGTCGCTCCGCGCGATGGAGGGCACGGGAGGGATGAAGGCGCTCGACGACGACGACAAGGCGAACATCGACCAGACCATCCGCGAGGAAGTCCTGAAGCGGCAGGACGTCACGTTCCGCTCGACCCGGATCCAGCCAGCCGACGACGGTGGCCTCAGCGTCGAGGGCGACCTGACGCTGCTCGGCACGACGCGACCGCTCGCCTTCGCCGTGGCTGTCACGGGCGATGACGCGCTCAGCGCCACGGCCGTCGTCACGCAGAGCAACTGGGGCATGAAGCCCTACTCCACGCTGTTCGGGGCCCTCAAGGTGGTCGACGAGGTCGAGGTCGCGATCGAGGTGCACCTGCCGGCCCCCCGGCCCTAGGTATCGCCGTACACGGCTTGCGCGTCGAGCCCGCCCTCGACGCCCGGCGGCAGCGCTCCGCTGCCATGCGCATACAGGGCGATGTCCTCGATGGTCTTGACCCGCGTCGGATCGCTTCCGTCACCCTCGACCCAGGCGCCGCTCGACCACGTGAGGGTCTCGGGCGCCGCCTCGAGCGCCATGCCGGCGAGCAACTGCGCCTTGTCGCGAATCCGGGCCGCGGCCGTCGCGATTGCGGCGGGCGTGCCGTCGGACGGGCTCGTGTTGTAGCCGTGGCCGACGCCGAAGCGGTCGGTGTCCGCGGGGACGACCTTGACGTCGAGCGCAGGCACGCCGAGCTCGTCGGCGACGAGCTGGGCATAGTGCGGCTCCTTGCCGTCGGCTTCGGTCGTGAGGCTGAGCACCATCTTGCCGGTCGGGTGCACGCGCAGGAAGACCGCTCGGTACGCCTCGTTAGCCACTACTGCTTCTCCTCGTGCTCGCGGTTCGCCAGGCGCTGGCGCTCCTGGTGGGCCGTCAATGCGTTGTGCGCTTCCAGGTCGCAGAAGGCGGGTTGCGGGCCGCCCTGCGGGTGGGCGGGGGCGGCCGGCCGCTCGCAGCCCGGGTAGATGCAGACCTTGACCGGCTTCTCGCTCATCGAGCGCTCCTCTGGCCCGTGCGGGCTACTCGCCGGCATCGGTCACCCAGCCCGGCGTGACGTTGCCCTTGCTCGGCCGGTGCCCGCTCGGCATTGCGACCGAGCTGCCCGCAACGGGGGTCGCGCTGGCCCACGACTCCTGCTCTGTGTCCGTCCCAGCGGCGGCCGCAAGATCGGGCGGCTCCCACGCGGGGGCGCCGATCGCGTCGACGACCTCGCCGAGCGCCCGGAAGCTGTGCCCGCTGACCAGCGCGTCACAGTGCGGCAGCGCGGCCACCATGCCGCCGGCGCGCGGCGCGAAGGCACTCGCGCTGACGCGGGGGTTGACCCACACGATGCGGTGAGCCAGCCGCGCGAGGCGCTCCATCTCGCGGCCGACGAGCAGCGGATCGCCGCGCTCCCAGCCATCCGACAGGATCACGACCACGGCGCCGCGCGCCATCCCCCGTCGGCCGTGGCGGTCGTTGAACGCCTTCAGCGCATCGCCGATCCGGGTGCCGCTCGACCAGTCCGGCGCGGCTGCAGCGGCCCGCTGGATGGCGCGCTCGGGGTTGCGCGAGGAGAGCGCGCGCGTCAGGCGGGTGAGTCGCGTCGCGAACACGAAGGCCTCGGCGTCCGGCCCGCTGCCCGCCGCGCACGTCAGGAACTGCAGGTACGCCCGTGCGTAGGGCTCCATCGAGCCCGAGATGTCGCACAGCATCACGAGCCGACGGGGCACGACGCGCCGGCGCCGGCGGGCGAGGCGAATCGGGTCCCCACCCGTGCGCAGGCTCCTGCGCAACGTCCTCCGCATGTCGACGCGCTGTCCACGCCCGCCGCGCTCGTAGCGGCGCGTGCGTCGCAGCGGGGTCGCGATCCGGAGCCGCGACATCAACCGGTACAGCTGCGCCAGCTCGTACGGCTCGAGGCCGTCGAAGCTCCTGCCGGCGAGCCGCTCCTCGTCGCTCGCCATCGCCAGAGGCACGTCGACCTCGGCGCCGTCCTGCCCGTCACCGGCTCGACGCGGCGACATCGCGAGGCCCTCGCGCGCGTCGCGCGTTCCTGCCTCGCCGGGCGACGTCCTGTGCTCGGCCGCGCTCCTGTCATCTGCAGCGGCCGCGACCGCCTGCGGGCCATGCGCAACCACGTCGGAGCCCCCGTCGCGGTCGCCGAAGATCGAGAAGAAGACCGCGTCGAAGGCCCCCGCCTGCGCGGGATCGGACACGAGCACCGCACGAGCCGTCCAGTACAGCCGCCTCCGGCTGATCGGCCGGACCAGCGCGAGCGCGCGTGCGAAGTCAGCCGAACGGGCGGGTGTGACCGGCACGCCCGCCTCGAGCAGGCGCCGGCTCAGCGCGCCGGCCACGGCCGGCAGGTCGAGCTGGATCGTCTCGACGCCGAAGACCGCGCCTGTAGCCCCGGTGTCAGTCACCGCTGCGCACGAGCTCCTCGAGGCCCGCGGCACGGATGACGTCCTGGTCCTCCTCGTATTTCAGCACGGAGCCGAGCGTGCGCTCCGCCGCTCGCTCGTCGAGACGCTCCACTCCGAGCAGGCTGAGCGCTGCCATCCAGTCGATCGCCTCGGCGATGCCGGGCGGCTTCTGCACGTCGCTGTCGCGCATCCGCGAGACGGCGTTCGCGACCTGCACGGCGAGCGTCTGCGACGACCCCTTCACGCGACGGCGCACGATCTCCACGACTCGCGGCGGATCCGGGAAGTCGATCCAGTGGTAGAGGCAGCGGCGCTTGACGGCATCGTGCAGGTCCCGTGTGCGGTTGGAGGTCAGCACGATGACGGGCGGGTGCGTGGCGACGATCGTGCCGATCTCGGGGATCGTCACGCTGGCCTCTGCCAGCAACTCGAGCAGGAACGCCTCGAAGTCGTCGTCGGCGCGGTCGATCTCGTCGATCAGGAGAACGGCCGGCCGCGGCCCGGGGTGCTCGAGCGCCCGCAGCAGCGGCCGGCGGATGAGGTACTCCGGGCCGAACAGATCCTCCTCGCGCAGCGTGGCGCCGTCGGCATCGGCGAGCCGGATGCTCAGCAGCTGGCGGGGATAGTTCCACTCGTACAGCGCCTCGGCCACGTCGATGCCCTCGTAGCACTGCAGCCGGATCAGTGGAGTGCCGAGCACGGACGCGAGCGCCCTCGCCGCCTCGGTCTTGCCGACGCCGGCCTCGCCCTCGAGCAGCAGGGGCTGCGGCAGGCGCACGCCCAGGAACAGCGACGTCGCCAGGCCCTCGTCGACGAGGTAGTCGACCGCGGCGAGCCCGCGCGCCAGCGTCTCGATGTCAGGCGCGCGTTCGCGAACCTCGTCCGCCGCCTCCCCCGTGATCTTCGGCGTCGTCATGCGCCGGCATGCTCGCGACGGGCCTCGAACGCGGCCTTGCAGCCCTCGCAGCAGAAGTAGACCGTCTCGCCGTTGTGGGCGACGTGCGGTGTCGCGTCGACGGCGGCGACGGTCATCCCGCAGACCGGGTCGATCGCCAGCGGCGCCGCGCCCGGAGCATCCGAGGTGAGGGAGGGAGCCCGCTCGGCCGCCGCGGTGCGCTGGTCCCGGCGGACGGCGACGATCTTCGCCAGGATCGAGAGCGCGATCTCGGCCGGCGTCCGCGCTCCGATGTCGAGGCCGGCCGGCACGTCGATCCGCGCGAGCAGCTCTTCGGGCACGCCGTCGCCGCGCAGCTCGGCGAGCACTCCCGTGCCGCGCTTCGGGCTCGCGACGAGGCCGACATAGGGCAGGCCGGCCTCCAGCCCGCGGCGCAGCGTGTGCAGCTCGTCGCGCCCGTGCGCGGCGACGACGAGCGCGAGGTCTCCGGGCCGCACGTCGAAGTCGTCACCGCGGGCGGCGACGGCATCGAGCCCGAGTTGTGCGCCGATCAAGAGGACGGCCTCGGCCGTCGGCGTCTCGCCCACCACGAGCACGCGCGGCGCGGGCAATACCGGCTCCAGGAACACCTCGATCACGCCTCCCGACAGGCAGGGATTCTGGACGACGACTGCCCCGTCCTCCGCGGCGAGGCGATCGCCCGGGCTGCCCTCGCCGTGCTCGGACCACGGCAGGATCCGCAGCAGGACGGCATTGCCGCTCTGCAGCGCCCGCAGGGCGTAGGCGCGCACGCTGTGCTCCGAGCACAGTCCGCCGACGAAGCCCTCGATCGTCCCGTCGGCCAGCACGAGCGCGACGTTTCCCGGCTCCACGCTCGCAGGCCGCTGCACGTGCACCACCGTGGCGGTCACGAAGGCCGCGCCCTCGGCGCCGAGCTGCTCGGCCCGCCGCGACAGAGCCGCCGTGATCATTGCGGCGGCTCGGGACGCCCCTGCATCGCCGCCCACACGCGCGCCGGGGTGCACGGCATGTCGACGTGCTCGACGCCGTGCGTGTCGTAGAGGGCGTCGATGACCGCGTTCACGATCGCGGGCGGCGAGCCGACGTTGGGCGACTCGCCGACGCCCTTGGCGCCGAGCGGATGGTGGGGGCACGGGGTGACGGTCTCGCCGAGCTCGAAGCTCGGGCACTCGAGCGCCGTCGGGATCAGGTAGTCCATGAAGGACGAGTTGAGGCAGTTGCCCTCCTCGTCGAAGCTGAGCACCTCCATCAGCGCGATGCCGATGCCCTCGGCCAGTCCTCCGTGGATCTGGCCGTCCACGATCATCGGGTTGATGCGCACGCCGCAGTCGTCGACCGCGATGAAGCGCCGCACCGTGACCTGAGCGGTGTCGGGGTCGACGTCGACGACGGCGATGTAGGCGCCGTACGGGTACGTGAGGTTCGGCGGGTCGTAGATCACCTGCGCATCGAGCCCGCCCTCGAGCCCTTCGGGCATCGGCTCGCCGCTGTAGGCCCGCAGCGCGATCTCCTCGATCATCGCGCCCTTCTCGGGGTCGCCCTTGACGTACCAGCGGCCCTTCTCCCACGCGAGATCCTCGGGCCGCGTCTCGAGCATCGTGGCCGCGATCAGGCGGGCCTTGTCGCGCACCTTGCGCGAGACGACGGCGACAGCGGCGCCCGAGACCGGCGTCGAGCGGCTGCCGTACGTGCCGAGCCCGTAGGGCGACTTGTCGGTATCGCCGTGGCGGACCTCGACGTCCTCGGGTGGGATGCCGAGCTCCTCCGCGACGATCTGGGCGAACGTCGTCTCGTGCCCCTGGCCCTGCGTCTGCGCGCTGATGCTGACCACGGCCCTGCCGGACGGGTGCACCCTGAGGTCGGCGCCGTCGTTCATGGCGAGCCCGAGGATGTCCATGTGCTTGCGCGGGCCGGCCCCGACGCCCTCGGTGAAGAACGAGACGCCGATTCCCATGAGCTCGCCGCGCGCGCGCTTCTCCTTCTGCTCGCGGCGCAGCTCGTCGTAGCCCGCGATGTCCATCGCGACCTTCATGGTCTCGGCGTAGTTGCCGGAGTCGTACGTCCAGCCGGTCGTCGTCTCGTAGGGGAACTGCTCGGGCTTGATGAAGCTCCGCATGCGCAGCTCGATCGGATCGACCTTCATCTCGAGCGCGAGCGCCTCGACCATGCGCTCCACGAGGTAGACCGCCTCGGTGATGCGGAACGAGCAGCGGTATGCGACCCCGCCGGGCGCCTTGTTCGTGTAGACCGCCTTGACCTTGACGTGCGAGGCCTGGAGGTCGTACGAGCCGCACACGATGTGGAAGAACCCGGCCGGGAACTTCGTCGGCTGCGCGGTGCTGTCGAACGCACCGTGGTCGGCGATCACGTCGACGCGCAGGCCGGTGATCTTGCCGTCCTTCGCGCAGATCTCGCTCTTCATCAGGTAGTCGCGGGCGAAGCCCGTGGACATCAGGTTCTCGGAGCGGTTCTCGACCCACTTGACGGGCACGCCGGCGACGATCGAGCCGGCGATCGCGCAGACGTAGCCCGGATAGACCGGCACCTTGTTGCCGAAGCCGCCGCCGATGTCCGAGCACCGGATGCGGATCATGTGCTCCGCGAGCCCCGCGACGTGCGCGTACACGGTGCGGTGGGCGTGGGGCGCCTGGTTGCCGTTGTAGATGTTGAGCTGGCCGGTCTCCGGGTTGAAGTCGGCGATCATCCCGCACGTCTCGAGCGGGGCCGGATGGCAGCGCGGGTAGATGATGTCGCGCGAGACGACCGTGTCCGCCTCGGCGAACGCCCTGTCCGTCGCGGCCTCGTCGCCGGCCTCCCAGGTCGGGCTGGCGAGGTTGTCCCGCTGGCCGATCTTGTCGTCGCGGATCAGCGGCGCGTCGGGGTCGAGCGCCTTGCGGGCGTTCACGATCGCGGGCAGCGGCTCGTACTCCACGTCGATCAACTGCAGCGCGTCGTTGGCCGAGTACTCGTCGGTCGCGATCACGAACGCGACTTCCTGGCCCTGGAAGCGCACCTTGTCGCCGGCGAGGACGGCCTGCGTGTCATAGGAGATCGTCGGCATCCAGGCGAGGCCGAGCGTCTCGAGATCCTTGGCCGTGACCACTGCGGCGACATTGGGATGGGCGAGCGCCCTCGACGTGTCGATCGAGACGATGCGGGCGTGCGCGTACGGGCTGCGGAGCAGGGCGCCGTACACCATCCCGGGCAGCTTGATGTCGTCGAGGTAGGTGCCCTGGCCGCGAATGAAGCGCGCGTCCTCCTTGCGCTTGAGGCGGCCGAAGCCGATCGGGCGCTCCGTCGACGGACTCGGAAGGTTCTCGGTCGTGGCCATGCTCATGCCTCCCGTCGGGCAGCCGCTTCGTACTGTGCGGCCCACTGCACGGCACTGACGATGTTCATGTACCCGGTGCAGCGGCAGATGGCACCGGAGATCGCCGTCCGGATCTCGAGATCGGACGGATTCGGGTTCTCGTCGAGGAGGGCGCGCGTCGTCATGAGCATGCCCGGAGTGCAGAACCCGCATTGCAGCGCGTGGCGCTCGTGAAAGCCCATCTGGATGGGGTCGAGCTCTCCGTCGACCTCGAGCGACTCGACCGTGCGGATCTCGTGGCCGTCGGCCATCACCGCGAGGGTCGTGCACGACTTGACCGGCTGGCCGTCGATCAGCACCACGCAGGCACCGCAATTCGACGTGTCGCAGCCCCAGTGGGTGCCCGTCAGGCCGACGGTCTCGCGGATGTAGTGCACGAGCAGCAGGCGCGGCTCGACCTCGTGGGCGACCTGCTCGCCGTTGATCGTCATCGCGACCTTCATGCCCTGGCCTCCTCTTGGAGCGCCCGCGCCATCGCACGGCGCAGCGCGCGCCTGGTCAGGACGCCCGCCAGATGCCGCTTGTAGTCGATCGGCCCGCGGCCGTCCGAGCCGGGCGAGCAGTCCGCAGAGGCGATCTCGCCCGCCTGCGCGAAGAGCTCTTCCGACGGCGCCTTGCCGCGCAGCAGCTCCTCCGCCCGTGTGAGGTGGATGGTCGTCAGGCCGACCGCGCTGAGCGCGATGCCGGCGTCGGCGATCGTGCCTCCGTCCAGCCAGACCGCGACCGACGAGGCGGCGATCGCCCAGTCGCCGGCGCGGCGCTCCACCTTCTCGTGAGCGCTGCCTGCGCCGGGCCGCACCGCGAGGCGAATCTCGGTGAGGATCTCCCCCGCTCCAACCGCCGTCATGTACGGGCCGACGTGGAAGTCGTTCATTGCGGACGACGCGCTCACCGGCGGGGCCGCGGATGACGACCTCGGCCTTGGCGGCCGAGCAGACGGCCGAGAGGTCCTCCGCCGGATCGGCCTGGCAGAGCGAGCCGCCGATCGTCCCGCGGTTGCGCACGACCGGGTCGGCGATCACGTGCTCGGCGTCGCGGAAGAGCGGAAAGTGCTCGCTGAGCAGGTCGGACTTGAGGAGATCGACGTGCCGCGTGAGTGCGCCGATCCTGATCTCGCCGCCCTGCTCGCGGATGTATGCGAGCTCCGAGAGATCGTTGATGTCGATCAGGTGCTCCGGGTTCGCCAGGCGCAGCTTCATCATCGGCAGCAGGCTGTGACCGCCCGCGATGATGCGCGCCTCGGGACCGAGCCGCTCGAGGGACGCGATCGCGCCCTCGACGCTCGTGGCACGCTCGTACTCGAATGCCGCAGGAGTCTGCAACACGTGCTCCTTCTTGAGTCCCGGAGAGCGGGTGATCGTGCTCCACCCAACTCTACGAGCTACGCGTGATTTCCAGATTCAGGTTCGACCCGGGTCGGTGCGACCGGTCTTGCGATCCGGGAGCCGCCTGCGCGGGGCTCCGATGTCGTCGCGCTGCTCGTACTGCACGGGCGCGTCGGTTCCGATCACGGGGGACCTCGGCAGGGCCTCCGGGCTGTCGTGGCGGATGTCCTCGTACAGCGAGCGCGCCGCCAGGCTGCCGCCTTCGACGTTCCGGAGCACCGGGCCGGCGGGGTTGGCCATTGCGATCGGTGCTTCCCGGCCGAGCCGGGCCAGCGTGAGCGTGCCCTTGGTGTAGACCTCGCCGATGCGCGGCGCCCTCGTCGTGGCGCTGTCCGGGAAGTTCCTGAACCCGGCGGCCGCCGAGCCGGGGTACAGACCCTCCACGAGACCGAGGGCGTCCTGCATGCCTGCCTTCTGCACGAGCAGGCCCTCGAGCAGGTCGACGCCGGCGTCGAGGTGCGCGTTGATGTCGTTGACGACGTCGTTGACGGGCGCGCTCTTCTCGATGATCTCGCCGACGCTGTCGATGACCTCGTCCAGGCCGGCGGTGATCTTCCGCAGTTGCAGGATCGTTGCGACGAGATAGAAGACGAGCGCGAGCACGATCAGCACGGCGGCCACGATGGCGACCGCGCCCACTGGTTCGATGGATGCGACGAGCATGGGTCTCCTAGCTCGCGTCGTCGATGATGACGTCGAGCGAGCCGCCGTACTCGGCGACTCCCGCGACGGTCTTGGCCACCTGCTCCTGCGTCGTGAGCAGCAGTGCGGTCGCGTCGAGGTCCTCGACCCGGCAGCCGCCGCGCTCGCGATCCGCTCCACGCTCGGGACGATGCTCCTGGCGGCGCGGAGCACGCCGTTCAGCAGGTAGACCACGACCGGGAGCACGACGACGAGCAGGACGATGTCGGCGATCCACCAGAGCGTGGTCATTGCGGCCTCCTCTCGGCCACGATCGCAGCCTTGCGCGCGATGCCGGGCAGCGCGCCCGAGGATGATGTCGAACTGCGCGTTGATGGCCGCGACCGCGCCCTCGAGCGGGCGCAGGTGCTCCGCCTCGACGCCCTCGAGCGCGGACGCGAGCGTCGCCAGCCCCTCGCGAGATGCTCTCCAGCCGCCGGCGCACGACGATCAGCGCGCCCGCGAGCACGAGCACGACGACGACGCCGAGGACGATCGTCAGGAGCGCCAGGAGATCTCCCGTGCTCATGCCGCACCGAACCCGTCGGTGAGCGCGTTCATGTAGCCGTCCTGCACCACGGCCTCCTGCACGATCAGGCCGAGCACAGGCGCGGTCGCCTGGAGTTGCGGGATGCTCGCCGTGTTGCCCGCGACCTTCGTCGCGCCATCGAGCAGTTCGGCGACCGAGCGGTCGATGTTGATGACGGTCATCACGAGCATCGCCAGGAGGAGCGCGACGACCAGGGCGGCCGCGAGGCCGATCCCGAGCGCGATCCACCAGTAGTCGTGCCCGGAGAGGGTGGCGAGCGGCACCGTCACTTGCCCACCGCGACCTTCCGCAGCGCCCGCGCGGCGTGCAGGATCCTCACACCCGAGTCGTTGATCCGCCCGATCCCGCTCAGCTCATCCGTCTGCCGGCGCACCACATCGACAGCTCCGACGGCCGTCTTCGCCTGGTTGGAGATCCGCATGGCGAGCGCCACGATCACGATCACGATCAGGGCGGCCACCAGGATCACGACGACGCCGAGCGCGATGCCCACCTGCCACTGCGTGGACTCCGCCATCAGCGTGCCCTCGCAGCCCGGTGGCGACGTGGCGCCGGTGCCTCATCCCTGTGCATCCGCATCTCCTCGTTCCTGCACGTGCTCGATTGCCCGCGACTCGCCGCGCTAGGTTACCCCGCGCCGCATCGGGGCGTGATCCGACGTGTCCTGGTTTACGGCGGCCGCCCGGCCACGGATGTGCCGGTTCCGGTGGGTGGAGTCCTCCGACGGAGAACCCATAGGCTTGGGCTCATGTCGAGCACCGCTGCCGACGAGGGCGCCGCGCGCTCTCCGAGCCGCCGGGACGACGCCCTGCGACGGGACGTCCGCCTCGTGGGCGATGCGCTCGGGCGGGTGCTCGTCGAGCAGGACAGCGAGGATCTGCTGGCCGATGTCGAGCGCGTCCGGCACCTCGCTCGTGAGGCCAGGAGCTCGGGCTCGGCGGCCGACCGAGCGGCGCTCGCTGCCTGCGTGCGCGCGCTCGGCGAGGAGCGGTCGACGGCCGTCCTGCGTGCGTTCGGCCTCTATTTCCAGCTCGCCAACGTCGCCGAGGCGTGGCACCGGGTGCGCAGCCGGCGCCGCTACGAGCGCGAGCAGCAGGTCCCGCGGGAATCGCTGGCCGAGGCGTTCGGGAGGCTCGCCGCGCGTGGCGTCGAGCCGGAGGAGCAAGCCCGCCGCGCGCGCGAGGTGTCGCTCGAGCTCGTGATCACCGCGCACCCCACCGAGGCGGCGCGTCGCACCGTGCTGCAGGCGCAGCTGCAGCTCAGCCGGATCCTCGAGGCGCTGGACGATCCCGCGCTCGGGCCCCTCGCGCGGCGACGGCTCCAGGACGAGGTCGCGGCCGAGATCACGGCGCTCTGGCAGGCCGACGAGGTGCGCTCGCGACGCCCGCGCGTCGTGGACGAGATCCGCCACGCGCTCTGGTTCTTCGAGACGACGCTGCTCGACGTCGCGCCCGACGTGCTGGGCGCCTACCGCGAGCAGCTTCCGGGGGCCCCGTCACCGCTGCGCTTCGGCTCCTGGGTCGGCGGTGACCAGGACGGCAACCCCGAGGCCGGGCCCGACACGATCCCCGAGTGGCTCGAGCGGGCGCGCCGTCTGGCGCTCACGCGCTACCGCGTCGAGGTGCGCGAGCTGGCGCGAGCGATCGGCGTGTCGACGCGCATGGTGCCCGTGAGCGACGAGCTGACGGCCTCGATCGAGCGCGACGAGCACGAGCTCGCCGCGTTCGCGGCCGAGATCGGCGATCAGAACTTCGACGAGCCGTACCGGCGCAAGCTGAGCTTCGTCGGCCACCGCCTCGACAATCTGCTCGACCGCTCGCCCGAGCCGGGCTACGCCGACGCGGGCGAGCTGCTCGCCGATCTCGAGCTGATGGACGCGAGCCTGCGGGCCAATCGCGGCGCACGCATCGCCGATGGCCCGCTGGCGGATCTGTGCCGGCGCGTCGAGGTCTTCGGCTTCCACATCGCCAAGCTCGACGTGCGACTCCACGCGAACCAGCTCTCGACCCCGGACGAGCGGACGCGGGCGACGTTCCGAGCCGTCCGCGACGCGCTCGAGCGCCACGGCCCGCGCGCGCTCGACACGGTGATCGTCTCGGGCACCTCCGGACCGGACGACCTCCTGCGCGCGCTCGACCTGACGCAAACGGAGGTCGGCCACGACCTCTCGCTCGTCCCCCTGTTCGAGACCATCGCCGATCTCCGCGAGTGTGCGGCGACCGTCGCGGCGCTGCTTGGCGACGAGCGCTTCGGGGCGCTCGTCGAGCGTCGTGGGAAGCGCCTCGAGGTAATGCTCGGCTACTCCGACTCCGGCAAGGACGGCGGCTACCTGACGGCCGCGTGGGAGAATTACCGCGCCCAGGAGTCGCTCGCAGCCCTGGCCCGCGAGCGCGGCATCGAGCTCACGATCTTCCACGGCCGCGGTGGCAGCGCAGGGCGCGGCGGCGGCCCGACGCACGCGGCGATCCTGGCGCAGCCACCCGGCCACCCACCGGGACGTCTCAAGCTGACCGAGCAGGGCGAGACGGTCTCCAACAAGTACGGATTGCCCGGTCTGGCCTACCGCAACCTCGAGGCGGCAGTCGCCGCGACACTGCTCACGGCATTTCCCGACGCGCTCGGCAACGAGCCCCCGGACGGCGCGCGCGAGCTGCTGGGAGCGCTCTCGGAGCACTCCCTCGCGACCTACCTGTCGCTCGTGCACGAGGACGAGGGTTTCGTGCCCTTCTTCCGCGCCTTCACGCCCGTCGACGAGCTCGGGGTGCTGGCGCTCGGCTCGAGGCCTGCCCGGCGCCCGTCGAGCCACGCCTACCTGGCCGGGCTGCGGGCGATCCCCTGGGTCTTCTCCTGGACGCAGACGCGCACGCTCCTACCCGCCTGGTACGGCTGCGGGACAGCGCTCGGCGCGCTCGCCGAGAGCGAGGACGGCGTGCACGAGCTGCGCCGTCTGTATGCCGAGTGGCCCTTCTTCCGCGCCATTGTCGACAACCTCGAGATGACGCTCGCGAAGTCCTCGCTCGAGGTCGCGCGCGAGTACCTCGAGCTCGTGCCCGAAGGCGACGAGCGCGAGCGCATCTGGGCGCTGATCGCCGACGAGCACGCACGCACGGTCGCCGCGGTGCTCGCGACCGTCGACGAGCGCGAGTTGCTCGACCGCCACCCTGCGCTCCAGCGCTCCGTGCGTCTCCGCAACCCCTATGTCGACCCCATGAACGCGATCCAGGTCGGCCTGCTGGCCCGGTATCGCGCCGCCGGCTCCGACGAGGAGCGCGCGAGGCTGGCCGCGCCGCTCGCGCGCTCGATCGCCGGGATCGCGGCCGCGCTGCGCAACACCGGATAGCGGCGCGCTCCGGCCGGGGCGCCGACCTCAGCGGCCGACGGCGCGCTCGAGCTGAGCCTTGTTCATGCGCGAGCGGCCCTTGATGTTCTTGCGCTTGGCCTCGGCGTAGAGCTGGTCCTTCGTGCGACCCTTCGCGCGCTTCGTGCCCGACCGGCGCCCTCCACGCTCGCCCGAGGAGAGGCGATCCTGCGTCGAGACCCTGGACGCCGTCTTCGACTCGCCGTGACGCGCGCGCTCCTTGTTGACGGTGCGCGCCGCGATCTCTTCCGCGGTGTCCTCGGAGCGGCCCTGCTCCTCGAGGGAGTGCTTGATGTGCTCGTACTGCCGGGCCCGCTTGGAGCCCTTCTTGACGCCGGCCGGGGGCATGCGACACGACCTCCTCGTAGTGTGGGAACAGCGTGCTGGTGCCCGCGACGGCGCCTCCCAAACCGGCGCCGCGGAGACACGCGGAGGAGCGCTAGGCTCGGGCGATGACGATCGCACAGACTGCCGAGGCGTTCCGGCGCCTGCACGAGGGGCCTGGCGCATTCGTGATGCCGAATCCATGGGACATCGGCACGACCCGCGTGCTTGCAGGGCTCGGCTATCAGGCGCTCGCCACCACGAGCGGCGGCCTCGCGTTCAGCCTCGGGCGCCATGACGGCCAGTCGACGGTGACGCGCGAGGAGGCGCTCGAGCACGCCGCGCTGATCGCCGGAGCCACCGACCTGCCCGTCAACGGCGACCTCGAGAACGGCTTCGGCCACGATCCCGAGAGCGTGGCGGAGACCATTCGCGGTGCTGCGGCGGCAGGTCTCGTCGGCTGCTCGATCGAGGACTCGACGTCGTCGCCCGGCGACCCGATCTATCCGCTCAGCCAGGCTGTCGAGCGCATCAGCGCCGGGGTGGAGGCGGCTGCCGCCCTGCCCTTCTCGTTCATGCTGACGGCGCGCGCGGAGAACTACCTGCACGGCCGCAGCGACCTCGACGACACGATCGAGCGGCTCCAGGCCTTCGACAAGGCCGGTGCCGACGTCCTCTACGCACCCGGCCTGCGCGACATCGAGGACATCCGCACCGTCTGCGCGGCGGTCTCGAAGCCCGTCAACGTACTCGCGCTCCCGGGTGGCCCGAGCGTCGAGCTACTGTCGGCCGCCGGGGTTCGGCGGGTCAGCCTCGGCACGGGCCTCGTGCGCACCGCGCTCGGGGCCTTCCTGCGTGCGGCCAGGGACGTGCGCGAGCACGGGACGTTCGGCTGCCTCGACGGCGCTGCCACGTCGAAGGACCTCGAGCCGTTCCTGGAAGGCGCGTAAGGATCAGGCGGGGCTCCGCTCCGTCACGCAAATTCGATCCGATCGACCTTGGGGCATCATTTGTCGAGGCGAGCGCGCGATGCGAGGGCGGTCTCGCCGGTGGGCCCACCGTGGGTCGCGAGCACGACTCGACCGGGAGCTCGAGTAGCGGGCGCGAAGGCCCTCGTGCCGAGCCTGCTCGCGGGTGACGCCCGCAGGTAGCCATTCGACCGGGATCTCGAGGCCTTGGCCGAAGTCGACGAGCGTGTCACCGGCGATCACCGCACGGCGGCTCTCGACCCACAGCACGACGTCATTGGGCAGCCTCCCCGGCAGTGCCTCGACTCCGACGGATAGCCGCTCGCCGGCTGCGAAGAGGTGCGCGTCGCCCCTGTCGCCGCCCAAGAGCCAGGCTACGTCGGGGCTGCCCTCATCGGGCCGCGGTGTGAACACGGGCACGCCGAGTCTCTCGACGAGGTTCCGCGTGTCGCGCTCGTGCCACGGGCAGGTCGAGCACGACCACCCGATCGCTCCCGGCAGCGAGCTCCTCGATCTCACGTGGCACGGCCAACGGGTCGAACAACAGCACATGCTCATCGTCCCGGATCGCGTACGAGGAAACGACCCCGCGTGCGGCCTCGTTCGGCGTCGCGGCGGCGCGCTGGCGAAGCGCCTCGTTCTCGGGCCCTGCCCAGTCTGGGTGCGGTGCTTCCCAGTGCCAGATGCCCGTCTCGACCTCGCGCATGAAACGATGCTATGCGAGGGGCCGGCGCGAGAGGGCGAAAGAGACCCCGGCTTGCGCAATCGTCGAATACGCGCCGGCCGCCGAGTGCCGTGCACGACGCGACTCTCGAGTGGAGCCGACGGGGATCGAACCCGTGACCTCAGCGCTGCCAGCGCTGCGCTCTCCCAGCTGAGCTACGGCCCCGCGGAGGCCGAGTCTACCAGGGCGCGGGCCGCGTCCCGGTCAGACGACCTGGCGCTGCGGGACCTGGCCCCACAGCTGCTCGAGGCGGTAGAACGTCCGCGCCTCGGGCGTGAACACGTGGAGCACGCAGTCGAGAAAGTCCAGCAGGATCCAATCGCCGTCGCGCCGGCCCTCGCCGCCCTTGGGCAGCAGGCCCTCGTCGTGCTTGAGGACGAGCTCGACTTCCTCGGCGATCGCCTGGACGTGACGCGGGTTCTGGCCGGAGCAGATGACGAATGCATCCGTGTAGCCGACCACGTCCTCCATGTCGAGGATGACGAGGTCCTCTGCCAGCTTGTCGGAGCAGATCGCGGCAATGCGATCCGCGAGATCGTGCCCGCGGCTCAGCAGCCGGCTCCAGTCGCGCTCATCACTACCTCCACCTTACCACGGGCAACCCTGGATCCGTCGCTCAGCGATACAGGCCCTCGGCCTCGATCAGCTCACGTACGGGGTCGGGAACGAGATGGCGGATCGGGCGGCCGGCGGCGACGCGCCCGCGGATCATCGAGGACGAGATGTCGACCTGCGGCATCTCGATGCGCTCGACGTCGGCATCGGCGAGCACGTCGGGCGAGACGCCAGGGCGCCTCGCGACGGCGATCTGCGCCAGCCGGGGCACGAGCTCGGGCCGGTGCCAGGTCGAGAGTGCCGCGAACTGGTCGGACCCGAGCAGCAGGACGAGGCCGTTCCCGGGATAGCGCTGCGCGAGCTCGCGCAGCGTGTCCACCATGTACGACGGGCCGGACCGCTCGATCTCGACCCGCGACACCGTCAGCGCCGGGTTGCCGATCGCCGCGGCCTGGGCGAGGCGCAGGCGCATGGCCGCCGGCTCCTTGGGCGCCGGCCGGTGCGGCGGTATCCCGGTCGGCACGAGCACGACCCGCGAGAGGCCGAGTTGCCAGGTCGCTTCCTGGCAGAGCAGCAGGTGCCCGAGGTGAACGGGGTTGCAGAGCGAGCCGAGCACGCCGACGCGCTGTGTCTCCATGCTCACCACTCGAGATCGTCCGCCCCGTCCTCGGCGAGGCCGCCGTGCGCGACTGCTTCCTCGGGCGGCAGCGAGAACTCGAAGCGCTCGTCGCCGATCGCCACCTCGTGTCCGGGCTTGACTCCCGCGTGGCGCAGCGCCTCGATCACGCCGAGGCGGCCGAGCTCGATCGAGAGCGCGCGCACGCCCTCGGGCGTCGCGAGGTCAAGCCGCTCCACGAGCGAGACGACCTCGCGGCCCGCGATGCGCACGATGCCGTCGTCGCGCACCAGGCGGAACAGGCGCTGCCGCGCGCGGGGGCGATAGAGGAGGTAGTCCGCCAGCTCCTCCTCCCCGGATCCGGCCGGCTCGGCGGCGCGAGCGTCGCCGAGTACGCGCTCGAGCGCTCCGCGCAGGCTGGCCACGCCCGCGCCCGTTGCGCACGACAGCCCGAGCACGAACGGCGTCGCATGCTCGTCGCGCGCCACGACCGCGTCCGGCGGCAGCTCGCCGCCCGCAACGCCGTCGGCGAACGCCTCGACGAGCGCCGCGCCGGCGGCGTCGTCCATCAGGTCGAGTTTGTTCAGCACCACGATCTGCGGCCGCTCGGCGAGGCCGCCGCCGTGGGCGGCGAGCTCGGCGTGGATGGCCGCGTAGCGCCGGCGGCAATCTGCCAGGACATCGCCGGCCTCGGGATCGACTGCCACCACGTGCACGAGTACGTGTGCCCGCTCGAGGTGGGCGAGGAACGAGTGCCCCAGCCCTACGCCGTCGGAGGCGCCTTCCAGGAGCCCCGGGACATCCGCGACCGTCAGCTGGCGCTGACCGTCGAGCTCGACCGTGCCGAGGTGGGGGGCGAGCGTCGTGAACGGGTAATCGGCGACCTTGGGCGTGGCGTTGGAGATGCGGCGCAGGAGCGACGACTTGCCGGCGTTCGGGAAGCCCAGGAGCGCCGCGTCGCAGACCATCTTGAGGCGCAGGTCGAGCTCGGCCGACTCGCCGTCCTCACCGACCTCCGCAGTGCGCGGCGCCTGGCGGACCGCAGTCGCGAAGCGACGGTTTCCTCGCCCGCCGCGACCGCCCCGCGCGATCACGACGCGCGCTCTCGCGTGCGCGAGATCCGCGATCGGCAGCTCACCGCTCGAGTCGTAGACCTGGGTGCCGAGCGGCACGTGCACGATCGCGTCACGGCCGCGCCCGCCGGTCTTGCCGCCTCCTTCGCCGTGCACGCCGCGCTGACCCCGCAGGTGCCGCTGGAAGCGGAATGCCGAGAGATCGCGCATGTCGGGATCGGCGAGCAGGACGACGTCGCCGCCGTCTCCGCCATCGCCGCCGTCGGGCCCGCCCTTGGGCACGAACTTCTCCCGCCGGAACGAGACGCAGCCGTCGCCGCCCCGGCCGGCCTGCACGATCACCGTTGCGCGATCGTAGAAGTCACCTTCGCCGCTCACGCGGCTCGAGCTGCTACTCGGCGGCCGCGACGGTCACGACGCGCTTGCCGCGCCGGCGGCCGAAACCGACCGTCCCGGAGACGAGCGCGAACACCGTGTGATCGCGGCCGAGCGCCGCACCCGGGCCCGGATGGAACTCGGTGCCCTTCTGGCGGACGATGATGGATCCGGCCGGCACGACCTGGCCGGCGAAGACCTTGACGCCGAGCCGCTTTGCGTTGGAGTCGCGGCCGTTCTTGGAGGAGCCGAGGCCCTTCTTGTGTGCCATTGCTTACGCCTCCTGCTCCGTCGCGGGCGCCTCGGTCGCGGGCTTCGCGCGCGGCTTCGCCGGGGCCTTCCTGGGAGCCGCCTTTGCAGCCGGCGCCTTCTCGGCCCTGGCCTTCGCCGGCGGCGCCTTCTCCGCCGCCTTGGCGGCCGGCGCCTTCTCGGGCGCAGCCTTCGCGGCCGATGCCTTCTTCGCCGGGGTGCCCACCGCGATGTCCTGGATCG
Source organism: uncultured Actinomycetes bacterium (assembly GCA_963845865.1). Lineage (GTDB taxonomy): Bacteria > Actinomycetota > Thermoleophilia > Gaiellales > JALYLC01 > JALYLC01. The sequence goes on along the minus strand of CAWJTT010000047.1, from coordinate 14,292 downwards.
TGATGCGCGAGAGGCGGCTGCGGTGTCCGCGCGCCTTCTTGGTGCTCTTCTTGGGCTTGTACTGGAAGACCCGGATCTTGGGGCCGAGCAGATGCTCGTCGACACGTGCGGTGACCGTGACCTTCGCGAGCGCGTCCGCGTCGATCAGCACGTCCGAATCCGAGCTGGCGAGCAGCACCGGCGGCGAGAACGTCGAGCCGGGCTCGTGCGCCAGGCGGTCCACGGTCAGGTACTCGCCCTTCTGGACGCGGTACTGCTTTCCGCCGAGCGAGATGACGGCAAACACTGGAAGGCCTTCGATCGAGTGGCTTGAGGGGAAACGCGGCCACGCAGCGGCCGCAGGACGGAAGCATACCCTGGATAGGCCTGATCGGACGCACGACGCGCGCACCGCGCAACGCTCGGTGCCAGGCCCGCACACCGCAGCCGCAGCGGTGCCAGAGCCCGCAACGTGCGGGTCAGACCCCAGCGTTGCGGACCCGCCGACCCCGCGCGGACTGGATCAGGACGCCTTGCTTCGCGCTCGGTGTCAGCGCTTGAGGATGCGCGAGATGAGGCCCTTGCGGCGCTCGTCCTCGCTCACTGCTGCGGCGTCGCGGCCCGAGGCGGCCGGTGTTGCGGCCGGCGCGGGCGCCTCCCGGTCAGGTGCTGCGGCCGCTGCGGGCTCACGCTCGGCGCGCGGCTCGCCCGCGGCCCCGTTCGCGCCCGCGCCCGCGCCGGTGCTGCGGCGACGCCGCTGCTGTTGCTGGCGGGGCCGGGCTGCGGAGGGCTCTCCGGAAGGACGGTCGCCGACCGCCACGGCCGCGTCCGGCGGCGCGCCGTTGGCGACGACCGCGGCGGCGCCGTTGTCGCCAGGCGTGCGCGCACGCCGCCGCTGCCGCCACGGCCGCGGCGACCGCGCCCGCCGCGCCGGCGCCGGCGCTTCGCCGCCGCCTCGCCCTCCTCGGTCGAGCGCGGCTCGCTCGTCTCGGCCTCGGCGGCCCCATCGCTCTCGCCGCTCGCGACCGCTGCCTTCTTCGCATTGTCGCGCCCTCCCCCGCCGCTTCCGCCCTTGCTGCGCTCGCGTCGCTGCTCGGCGGTCGTCCGGCGCTTCTGGCGGCGCACGCGACCCTCGACGTCGAGCCGCTCACCCACGCGGCGCTCGGGCTCGAGAATGTCCGAGACCCTGTCCAGCACGTCGCCGTCCACGCTCTCGGCGGCGGGACGGGGCGCACTGGGCGCGACGGGGCGGGCCGGCTCGACGTCGAGCAGCGCGGCCTGCGCGGCGAAGCGCGTCGCGCGCTCGACGCGCACCCGCTGCGTCGTGCCCACGTACGGCAGCCCGCCGATGATCTGGACCTCGTAGCCTGCGCTGAGCCGCGACACGGCGTCGGTCTCGACGAAGCGGTGCGGCTCCAGGATCGGGAGGTTGAGCTCGTCGCCCGGCGCGCAGGGGGGCGCCTGCGCACCGATCTCGTCCAGCGTGCCCTCCGCCAGGATCTCGAAGTGCTCGCGCGGCACGTCGAGCCGGCCCGTGACGTCGAATGCGCGGCCCGTCTCGTGCTCCAGCTCGTCCAGGCCGGTGCCGCCGACGCCGATCAGCGCGCGCGCCACGCCGTCCTCGAGCTCGACGCGGAAGGCCTCGCTCTTGGACTCGCGGGCGACGCGCCGCAGGTTGCGCAGCATGTCGATCGCCAGAGACTCGTCGGACAGCACGCGACCGGTGCCCTCGCAGGTCGGGCACTCGCAGGTCATGATCTCGCGCACGCCGTCGGCCACGTTCTTGCGTGTCATCTCGACCAGCCCGAGCGGCGAGATCTCCACGACGTAGACCTTGCTGCGGTCCTTCTTGAGCTCGCGCTGCAGCACCTCGAGCACGGCGTCGCGGTTCTTCTGGCTCGCCATGTCGATGAAGTCGACGACGATGATGCCGCCGATATCGCGCAGCCGCAGCTGTCGGACGACCTCGACCGCAGCCTCGAGGTTGTTCTTGAGGATCGTGTCCTCGAGCTTCTTGGTCGTGCCGGTGAAGCGTCCCGTGTTCACGTCGACGACGGTGAACGCCTCGCCGTAGTCGAAGACGAGCGAGCCGCCCGAAGGCAGCGGCACGCGGCGCGAGAGCGTGGAGCGGATGCCCTGCTCGATCTCGTAGCGCTGGAAGAGCGGGCGCTTGCCCTTGTAGAGCTTCACGCGCTCGGCGAGCTCGGGCGACGTGCGCCGCACGTAGGCGAGCACGCGGTGGTACTGGCGCTCGTCGTCGATCACGAGCTCGGCGACGTCGGAGCGGAAATCGTCGCGCACCATCTGCAGCGAGAGGTCCGGCTCCGAGTACACGAGCGCCGGCGCCTCGGCGCGCTGGGCGTGGCCGCGGCTCACGTCCCAGAGCTTCTCGAGCAACCGCACGTCGCGCTCGAGCTCGTCCAGGGAGGCGCCCTGCGCGGCCGTGCGGGCGATCAGGCCGGCATCCTCGTGCGTCTTCATCGTGCGCAGCAGATCGCGCAGCCGGTCGCGCTCGGCGCCCTCGAGCTTCTTGGACACGCCGACGCCGTCACCGCCGGGCGCCAGCACCATGAAGCGGCCGGCGAGCGACACGTCCATCGTGAGGCGCGCGCCCTTGGAGCCCATCGGGTCCTTCGTGACCTGGACGAGGACGTCCTGGCCGGACTGGATCAGCTCCTGGATGCGCTTGGAGCGGCGCTCGCGGTCGTCCAGCTCGGGGAGGACGATCTCGGCGACATAGAGGAAGCCGTTCTTGGGCAGGCCGATGTCGACGAAGGCCGCTTCCATGCCCGGGAGGACGGCGTCGACCCGTCCCTTGTAGATGTTGCCGACGATCGATCGGCGGCCGCGCCGCTCGATGTACGCCTCAGAAAGCTTGCCGCCTTCGACGATCGCGACCCGCACCTCTTGCGGGTCGGCGCTGATCAGCATGCGCTTGACGTGGGTCATAGGGATCTCCGTACCCCGCTGCGGCACGCACGCAAGCAAGCGCGCGCGGCGCGGGAGGCAAGTGGTTGTGAGGACGCGCGTCCGCGTCGTTCGGGGTCGCTCCCACCGGTGCGCGCCGCGCACGCTCGAAGCGTGCCGCGGCAGCGGGCACGGCGTGGAGGATCGTCATCAAGACCTCACAATAGCGGGATTGGGTCTGGCACCCCGACGGCGCGCTCCTCCGCGCGGTCGGGCAGCAGGCGCTGCGGCAGGCGCGCGCGCAGCTGGATCGACTGCACCACCCCGATCGCCGCCAGCACCGTGATCGTGCTCGAGCCGCCCGCGGAGAGCAGCGGCAACGGGATGCCCGTGACGGGCGCGATGCCGATTGTCATGCCGACGCTGATGAAGACCGACGCCAGCAGCCAGCCGAACACGCCGGCGCAGATCAGGCGCGCATAGAGCGTCCGCGCGATCGCGATCGCGCGCAGGATGCGCCAGAGCACCACGAGGTACAGGCCGAGCAGCAGCATCGCCCCGACGAAGCCCCGCTCCTCGCCCAGGACGGCGAACACGAAGTCGGTGCGGCGCTCCGGAAGGAAATCGTTGAGCGTCTGGGTCGCGCCCGACTTCCCGCGTCCGACGAGCCCGCCCGAGCCGACGGCGATCTTGGCCTGGGACTGGTTGTAGCCCTCCGCGAGCGTGTCGCGCTGCGGATGCAGGAAGGACGTGAGGCGATCGACCTGGTAGGGCTTGAGCACCTCGACACCTCCCGCCGGGAGCGCCCACAGCACGGCCACCGAGAGCAGCGCTGCGATGCCTCCGAGCAACGCGAGGTGACGCAAGCGCACGCCCGCGACGAACAGGACGCAGAACAGGGACACGACGTAGACGGTGGCCGTGCCGAAGTCGGGCTCGATGAAGACGAGCGCGGCGGGCAGCGCCGCGTAGGCGATGGTCAGCACGACGAACCGGAGCGTCCCGATGCGCCCGGCGTTGCGCGCGATGAAGGCCGCCAGCGCGAGCAGCAACGTGATCTTGCCGAGCTCGGAGGGCTGGAACTGGAAGAACGGGAACTGGATCCAGCGGCGCGATCCGCGTGTCGAGAAGCCGAGCGCGAAGACTGCGGCGACGAGCGCGATCGTCCCGATGTAGAGCGGCCACTCGAAGCGGCGGAAGCGCTCGACGTCGATGAAGGAGAGCGCGCACAGGGCGACCGTGCCGAGCGCGAGGTAGATCTCCTGCTTGACCACGAACGCGTGGGCGCCGGCGCCCGTGCCGATCACGTCGAGACCGAGCGCGGCAACGCCGGCCAGCGCGAACAGCATCAGCCAGTCGAGACGCCGGAGGCGGCCGAGGAGCCCGACGCGGCGCGTGCGGCGCAGCTCGCGGGCACGCACCCGCTCACCGGGTATGAGGACGCTCGACATCAGGTCGACCGGTCCACGACGGTGCTGAGGTTCGGCTTCGGCGTCTTGAAGACCTTGGAGTAGAAGTCGAGCGCAGTGAGCGCTCCCGCAACGCCGCCGTGCCCGCCGCGCTCGATCACGACGACCGTGACGAGCTTGGGGTCCGGCACCGGGGCATAGGACGCGAACAGCGCGTAGTCGGGCTCACCGGCGCGCTGCGCGGTCCCGGTCTTGCCGGCCACGGGGACGCCGAACTGCCCGAAGACGTTGGTCGCGGTGCCGTCCGGCCTGTGCGTCGCCCGCAGCAGGCCCGTGCGAACCGACTTGAGCAGCTGCCCGCCGATGGCGATGTGCCCCTTCGGCGGCGCAGGCTGGAGGCGCGTGGGCTCGCCCGGCGACTGGATCGCGTCCACGACGTGCGGCGTCACGACGGTGCCGCCGTTGGCGATCGCGGAGTACCCGACGGCGAGCTGGAGCGGCGTGACGTTGAGGTTGCCCTGGCCGATCGAGAGGTTGAGCTCGTCGGCTGCGTTCCAGCTCGAGTCGAAGAGCCAGTTGGAGTCGAAGGACGGCGTCCGCGCGTCGGAGAAGTTGTCCTTGTAGAACTTCGTCTTCCAGGCCGGGTCGGGCAGCAGGCCGGGGTCCTCGCCGACGATGTCGATGCCCGTGGTCTTGCCGAATCCGAACTTGCCCGCCCAGTCCTGCAGCGGGTGGCCCTGCTTGCCGCCCTCACGGAAGATGTCGTCACCGAGGCGGTAGAAGTACGTGTCGCACGAGCGCTCGAGCGCCTCGGTCAGGTTGATGCGCCCGTCGAACGACGTATCCCAGTTGCGGAACCGCTTGTGGTAGTAGAACGCCAGCGGGGTGCAGGGCAGCAGCTGGTCGGTCGAGATGCGCCGCTCCTTGACCGCAGCGATCGCCACGAACGGCTTGAACGTGGACGCCGCGGGATAGCGGCCGGCGATCGCCCGGTCGAGCAGCGGGTAGTGCGCCGGCGCACCGCCGTCGCGCGCGATGCGCGCGAGCTGTCGCTTGAACTTCGCCTTGCGGAACGAGATGAACCAGTTGGGGTCGAACGTGGGATATGACGCGAGTGCCCGGATCTCGCCGTTGGCCGGGTCGATCGCGAGGATCGCGCCGGCATCGGCGCCTTGCGCGGCCGCGCCGCGGACTCCCTTCGCGAGCGCCTGCTCGGCCGCGCGCTGCGTGTCCAGATTGATCGTGAGGCGGACGTTCCGGCCGGGCACGGCCGCCTTGACGTGCCGCACGGCGCCCGTCGGCTGGCCGAAGGCGTCGACGGTCACGGCGTCGACCCCGTCGGTCCCGCGCAGGAACGCGTCATAGCGGCGCTCGACGCCGCTCTGGCCGATCACGTCGCCGCGGTGGTAATCGTGGAAGCGCGGATCCTCCAGCTGCGCGGGCCCGATCTCGCTGAGCTGTCCGTAGATGTGCGCGCCGAGCGTCCGGTAGGGGTAGTAGCGCAGCGGCACCTGCGCCACCGACAGCCCGTGGAAGATCGCCGGATTCTCCTGCAGGTACCACTTCAGCTGCACGTCGATGTCGGTCGCGAGCGTCACGGGAGCCACGGGGTCCATGCGCAACTGGCGATCGACCCGCTCCCAGAGCGGCCGCGGCGGCAGGTCGAGCATCCTCGCCACGCGCAGCAGCAGCTGATGCCGCCGCGCCGTGTCGCGCACGGCGCCCGGATCGAGCTCGAGCTCATAGGCCACGCGGTTGCGCACGAGCACGCGGCCCTTGTCGTCGAGGATCTCGCCGCGCGGCGCGCGGACGATCACCTGCTTCTCGTGGTTGCTCGCCGCCTGAGCCACGAACGTGCGCGTATTGAGCACCTGCAATGCCCACAGCCGCAGCACGAGCAGCATGAACAGCACGACGACGGCCACGCCCAGCGCGCCCAGCCGGAGCCGCAGACGCCCGTGGGGCCGCGCGATCGCGCCGGGGTCAGGCGGTTGCTGCGACATCGGCCTCCGTGACCGGCTCGGAGACCGGGAACTGCCGGCGTGGCGGCGCCTTGACGCCGAGCACCCAGCGCAGCAAGGCGAGCAGCGGAATCGCGAACAGCACGCTGGCGGCGGACGCGGCGATCAGCTGGACGCCGAACGCGCGCCCGAGCGCACCGTCGCTGCCGAGCAGGAACGCGATGCCTCCCTCCGCGACGTGCACGAGCGCCGTCGCGAGGGCGATCAGCAGCAGGCTGCGAACGGGCGCGGGCGGGCGCAGCCGCTCGCCGGCGAGCCCGAGGCAGTAGCCGGCGACGCAGTAGATCAGCGCGTCGCGGCCGAGCGCGTGCTCGGCCAGGACGTCGAGGGCGAGCCCGGCGGCGAAGCCGGCCAGGCACCCCAGCTCGGGCCCTCGCGCGAGCGCCAGCGCGCAGACGACGATCAGGACGAGGTCGGGTGCGCCGGCGACGAGCGAGAGGTCGGAGGCGACGGCCAGCTGCAGCAGGACCGCGAGCGGCAGGGCCAGGCCGAGCACGACCGCTGCGCCCGCGACGCGCCGGGCGCTCACGGCGAGGCTCCGGCGCGCGCCGTCAGCACGAGCACGTGCGAGAACGCGTCGAGATCGACGAGCGGCGTCACCTGGATCACCTTGACGAGCGCATCGCTCGGGTCGTTGACCTGCGTGGCGACGCCGATCGGGAGCCCGGGCGGGAGCCGCGACTTGACCCCGAGCGCCTTGTCCTGCCAGCCGCTCGTCGAGACGACGTCGTTGACCTGCACGGGATAGCGCTTCTGCACGTCGTCCAGCTCCAGCGAGCCGGGGTCGCTGCCCGGCCGCACGATGCCGTTCGCCTGGCGCGCCGGCACGGACGCTCCGATGGCGAAGTCGGGGCTGGTGAGCAGCGTCACGACCGCGCTGTGCGCGTTCACGCGAGCGACGATGCCCACGAGCGCCGCGCGGTCGCGGTTGATGCCCACGACGACGGCGTCGTTCCTGGCGACGCCCTCGGCGCTGCCTGCGTCGATCAGCACGCGCACGGCGTCCGGCTCCACGGGCCGGTCGATCACGTCCGCGCCGCGCGGGGTGAAGGCCGTCAGGCGACCGGAGAATGCGGGATTCCTCGTGAACCCGAGCAGCGTGCGGTAATCGGTGTTGTCGGCGAGCTGCTGCTGCTGACGCGCCAGCTCGACCGCCTGCTGCTGGTTGATCCTCTGCAGGCGCTGCACCTCGTCGCGCGCGTTGGCAAGGCCGCGGCCCCACTCCCAGAGGTCGCGAAATGGGCGGGCGACGCGCTGGACGGCAGCCGAGAGCGGCACCGCCGTGTCGGCGACGGAGCCCTGCGCCCGGTGCAGCGGGCCGCTGTCCACTTCGCGGTACCACGCCGTGAGCAGGCCGAAGGACGCGGCGATGAGAAGGCCGAGGAGGATACGGCGACGGATGACGCGGTCGATCGTCATCAAAAGGCGAACGCCGGGCGCCGGCGACCTCGGCAGGGCGAGGCGGCCAATGGCCGGCGGGACGGTTGCGCCATTGTACCCGCGGAGGCCCTGCGAAGCTCGCTTGTGGAATCCGGTGCTGAGAACTGGTTGCAAGTGCTCAGACGCGACGCGCGCGCCAGCGTCAGCGCCTCACGCAGGTTGAGCGAGCCGTCGTAGACGGCACGGCCCACCACCGCGCCGTCGCAGCCCGCGTCGCGCGCGGCCGCGACGTGCTCGAGCGACGCGAAGCCCCCGGCGGCCAGCAGCACTCCGTGCGTGACCGCCCGGACATCGGCGAGCAACCGCAGGTCCGGGCCTGCGAGCGTGCCGTCGCGCTCGATCGCGGTGACCAGGAAGGCCTCCACGCCGCGCGCGCTGAAGCGCTCCACGAAGCCGCGTGCAGACTCGCCGGCATCCTCACGCCAGCCGGCCACGCGAACGCTGCCGTCGAGCACGTCGGCGCACACGCAGATGCGCGGGCCGTGCTGCGCGGCGAGCGCGACCACCGCGTCGGGGTCGCGCGCAGCCAGCGTGCCGATGAGCACGCGCTGGACGCCGCCGGCGAGCGCCGCCTCGACCTGCGCGGGCGAGCGGAAGCCGCCGCCGACCTGCAGACGCGTCCCGCGCCGGCGGGCGAGTCGCTCGAGCACCGCCGCGTGCTCGGCGCTGCGCTCGCCGTCGCGCGCCGCATCGAGGTCGACCACGTGCAGCCACCTGGCGCCGGCCAGCGAGAAGCGCTGCGCGGCCGCTTCCGGGGTCTCGTCGAAGCGCGTCACCCGTCCGTAGTCGCCCTGCAGCAGGCGCACGACGCGACCGCCCGAGAGATCGACCGCCGGGATGACCTCCATCGCCATGTCACCATGCTAACATGGCACATTGATGAGCTCGAACGCCGACGGACGGCCAGATTGGCGCGACGACTCGGTCGACGAGTTGTTGCGCGCCCTGGGACTCTTGCGCAGCGACGAGGAGCGTGCGGCGTTCCTTCGCGATCTCTGCACGCTCGCCGAGATTCAGGCCATGTCGCACCGCCTCGCGGCCGCGCGACTCGTCGATCGGGGCGTGCCGTATGCCGAGGTGGCCGAGCGCGTGGGCGGCTCGACGACGACCGTCACCCGCGTCGCGCACTGGCTGCGCCACGGCGAGGGCGGCTATCGCATCGTGCTCGACCGGCTGGCGCGGAGGCGCGCGTGACGCCCCGCCGGCTGCTACGGCTGGCGCTGCCCTCCAAGGGCCGGCTGGCGGAGCCCGCGACGCGGCTCCTGAGCGACGCCGGCATCCAGTTCGAGACGACGGGCCGGACGCTCCACGCGCACGCCCACGACCTCGATCTCGACCTCCTGCTGGCCCGCTCCGACGACATCCCGGTGTGGACGGCGGCCGGCGACGTCGACCTCGGAATCGCCGGGCAGAATCAGATCGTCGAGACCGGCGCCGACGTCGAGCCGTTGCTCGCGCTCGGCTTCGGGCGCTGCCGGCTGGCGCTTGCCGTCCCGCAGGACGCCGCCATCTCCTCGCTCGGGGATCTCGGCGGCGCCCGCGTCGCGACGTCCTACCCACGCACCGTGGCGGCACGGCTTGCGAGTGCCGGCGTCGAGGCCAGCGTGGTCACGCTTGGTGGATCGGTCGAGCTCGCACCGCGCCTGCACGCGGCGGACGCCATCGTCGATCTCGTCTCGAGCGGCGACACCCTGCGCCAGAACGGCCTGGTCGAGGTCGAGACGCTGCTCGAGTCGCAAGCGGTCCTGATCGCGCGGCGCGATCTCTCGCAGCAGCAGCGCGCCCTGACCGAGGAGCTGCGGCTGCTGATCGAATCGGTGCTCGCTGCGCGGCCCAAGCGCTACGTGATGCTCAACGCGCGCGACGAGCGCCTTGCCGAGGTGCTCGCGCTGCTGCCGGGACTCGATGCCCCGACCGTGCTGCCGCTCGCGCGCGGCGACATGCACGCCGTTCACGCAGTCGTCGACGCCGCGGAGGTCGTCCGTCTGCTCGGCCCGCTGCGCGCAGCCGGTGCCTCGTCGATCCTCGTCCTCCCGATCGAGCACCTGATCGCATGAGCGTCGAGGACCTGCGCGCGCGCATCCGCCCCGAGCTTGCGCGCTCGAGCCCGTACCGCTGGCAGGAGGGCATCCCGGACGTCCCGGTCGACCGCTTCGACATGAACACGCCCGCGGACGCGCCCGCCTGGTACGCCGAGGCGATCGCGCGACTCGCCGCGATCCCGCCCAACGACTACCCGGACGCCTCGTACCTGCCCCTCAAGCGCGCGATCGCGTCCTACGCCGGTGTCGACGCGCGCCAGGTCGTGGTCGGCGCGGGCTGTGACGAGATACTGGCACTGTGCGCGCAGCTCGCGCTCGGCCGCGGCGATCGCGCCCTCGTGGCGAGGCCGACCTACCAGCTCTACGCCGTCGCGAGCCGGAATGCGGGCGCCGAGGTGCTCGCGCTCGACCCCGCCGACGGCCTCGGCCTGGCGCGCGAGCAGCTCGTGCGCGAGGCGTCCGGCGTGCGCCTCGTCTGGCTGTGCAGCCCGAACAACCCCACCGGCGAGCAGCTCGGCGCCGACGACGTCGGGCGCATCTGCGGCGCCTGCCCCGGCATCGTCGTGCTCGACCAGGCGTATCTGGAGCTCGGCGGCGACGATCTCTCCGGCCTCGTCGCGGAGCACGAGAACCTCGTCGTGGCGCGGACGTTCTCGAAGGGCTTCGCGCTCGGCGCGGCGCGCGTGGGCTACGGCCTCGCGCAGCCGCCGCTGGCCGAGGCGCTGGACGCCCTGCGCCCACCCGGCTCGGTCTCGTCCTGGTCGGCAGCCGTCGCCGAGCTGGCCTGCCATGAGCGGGCCGAGCTGGAGGAACGCTGCGCTGCGATCGTCGAGGAGCGCGGCCGGCTGGCCGCCGGGATGCGCGCCGCCGGCGTCGAGGTGCTTGCGGACGCGGGCAACTTCGTGCTCGCCCGCTCGCCCGTACCCGATGTGTTCGCAAGCCTGCTCGAGCACGGCTGCGCCGTGCGCACGTTCGCGCACGAGCCGCTGCTGGCCGACTGCTTCCGTGTCACCGTCTCGCATCGCGCCGCCGACGACCGCCTGCTGCGCGCGCTCGCGGAGCTGGCGGGCGGCGAGGCGCCGCAGGTCGACGACGGCGTGCGCGGCGAGCGCACGGGCGCCGTCCGGCGCGCGACGCGGGAGACCCGCATCGAGGTGCATCTGGGACTCCTCGGCGGGGGGCGGGCCCGCGTCGCGACGGGCCTTGGATTCCTCGACCACATGCTCGCGAGCCTGGCCTTCTGGTCGCTGACCGACCTCGACCTGCGCTGCTCCGGGGACCTCTGGGTCGACGAGCACCACACCGTCGAGGACTGCGCCATCGCACTCGGCGAGGCACTCGACATCGCACTGGGCGACCGTGCCGGGGTGCGCCGCTTCGGCTCGGCGCGCGCACCGCTCGACGAGGCGCTCGCCGAAGCGACCGTCGACCTCTCGGGCCGCGGCATCGCCGAGCTCGACCTCGAGCTGGGAGCGCCCGGCGATCGGGCGCATGCCCTCGACCCTCGTCCCGCACTTCCTCGACAGCTTCGCCCGGCGCGCGCGGCTCGGCCTGCACGTCAGTGCGACCGGCGTGGACTCGCACCACGTCGCCGAGGCCGCCTTCAAGGCGGTCGCCCTGGCGCTGCGCGAGGCGGTCGAGCCCGATCCCGCCCGCAGCGGCATCGCGAGCACGAAGGGCGTGCTGTGATCGCGACGATGGTCGACTACGGGGCCGGCAACCTGCGCTCGTTGCGGGCGGCCTTCGAGCGCGCCGGCGCCGAGGTGGCCGTCAGCGAGGACGCCGAGCACGTGGCGCGCGCGGAGCTCGTGGTCATCCCCGGGGTCGGCCAGGCCGCCGCAGCCATGGAGGCGCTGCGCGAGCGCGGCCTCGCCGACGCGATCCTGGCCGCCTTGCGCAACGGCTCGCGCCTGTTCGGAGTGTGCGTGGGCATGCAGCTGCTGTTCGCGCGCAGCGAGGAGGGCGAGACCGCCGGGCTCGGCCTCCTGCAAGGGAGCGCGACGCGGCTGACCGGCGCGCGCCGGCTCCCGCACATGGGGTGGAACGACGTCGAGCCCGCCGTGCCGCATCCGCTCACGACCGCCTTTCCCGCCCCCTGCTACTTCGCGCACAGCTATGCCGTTCAGGACGCCTCGCCGCGCTGCCTGCTGGCCTCCACACAGGTCGAGCGGGGCGGATTCGCAAGCCTCGTTGGCGAGGGCCGCGTGGCCGGCGCGCAGTTCCATCCCGAGCGCTCGGGCGCGGCCGGCGCCGAGTTCCTGCGCGCGGTGATGCGCTGGGCGAACGATGCTGCGTAGGCGCATCATCCCGTGCCTCGACGTCTCCGACGGGCGCGTGGTCAAGGGCGTCAACTTCGTCAACCTGCGCGACTGCGGCAAGCCCGTCGAGGCAGCGCTGCGCTACGCCGAGCAGGGCGCCGACGAGATCGTGTGGCTCAACATCACCGCCGCGGGCGAGGATCCGGCGGCGCTCTGCCGCGCCGTCGAGCGTGCCGCCGAGCAGATCGACGTGCCGCTCACCGTCGGCGGCGGGATCACCCGCGTGGGACGCGTGCGCGAACTGCTGCTGGCGGGAGCCGACAAGGTCTCGCTGAACACCGGGGCGCTCGCCCGGCCCGGGCTGATCGGCGAGGCCGCCGACCGCTTCGGCTCGCAGTGCGTGGTCTGCGCGATCGACGCGCGCCGCGAGCCGGACGGCGGGCTGGCGCGCGTACGTCGACGGCGGCCGCAGGCCAACCGACTGGGACGCCGTCGCCTGGGGCGCCCTGGCCGTCGAGCTCGGGGCCGGCGAGCTGCTGGTCACATCGATGGACTCGGACGGCGTGCAGGACGGATACGACCTCGATCTCATGCAGACGATGTGCGCCACCGTCGAGGTGCCCGTCGTCGCCTCGGGCGGCGCCGGCCGGCCCGAACACCTGGCGGACGCGCTCGAAGCGGGCGCGGAGGCGGCGCTCGCAGCCTCGATCTTCCACGATGGCACGCACACGGTCGAGGAGGTGAAGGAGGCGTGCCGCGCCCGCGGCCTGCCGATGCGATGAGCGTCGATCCCGCAGCACTCGCCTACGACGGCGACGGGCTCGTGGCGGCCATCTGCCAGGATGCGGCGACAGGCGACGTCCTGATGCTCGCCTGGGCCAACCGGGAGGCGGTCGAGCGCACACTCGCAACAGGCCGGGCCTGGTTCTGGAGCCGCTCGCGCGGCGAGCTCTGGGAGAAGGGCGCGACCAGCGGCAACACGCTCGCGGTGATCTCGGCCAGCGCCGACTGCGACGGCGATGCGCTCCTGCTGCAGGTCGTGCCGAGCGGGCCTGCCTGCCACACCGGCACGGAGACCTGCTGGGGCGAGCGGCGCAGCTTCCCTGCCGCGCTCGCGCGCACGATCGAGGCGCGCCGGGAGGCCGACCCGAGCACGTCCTACGTCGCGCGGCTGCTCAACGGCCCGCGCGAGCACGCCGCGCGCAAGGTGGGCGAGGAGGCGACGGAGGTGCTCCTGGCGGCACCGGGCTCCGACGAGCAGGTCGGGGAGGTCGCAGACCTGCTCTTCCACGCCCTCGTGCTGCTTGCGCGCGACGGACGCGACCCGCTGGACGCGCTCTCGGAGCTCGCGCGCCGGCATGTCCCGCAGGCGGACGGGGACTAGCGGGAGCCGGGTTACACGTGAGCGCCTCTCCGCAGTCTCGCGCCGCTCCCGCGGCCGGAGTGCGCATCCATCTGCTGGGCGCCTTCGCCGTTGCCGTCGACGACCAGCTCGTCCCCGAGGGCGCGTGGCGCCTGCGCAAGGCCAAGACGCTCGTGAAGCTGCTCGCGCTCGCCCCCGGCCATCGCCTGCACCGGGAGCAGGTGATCGCCGTACTCTGGCCCGAGCGCGCGCCGGAGGCGGCTGCCAACAACCTCCACCAGGTGCTGCACGTCGCCCGGCGGCAGCTCGACGGCGGAGCCGGCAGCCGGCGGTGCCTGCGTCTCGAGGACGACGTCCTGAGCCTGTGTGCCGAGGAGGACCTGTGGATCGACGCGGAGGCCTTCCGCCGGGAGGCGGTAGCGGCGCTGCGCACGCACGACGCCGATCGCGCCGCGGCTGCGCTGGAGCTGTACCCCGGGCCGCTCCTGCCCGAGGATCTCTACGAGGCCTGGACGGAGCCGGTGCGGGCCGAGCTGGACGGCCTCCGCGAGGAGCTTGCGAGCCGCGCGGCGGATTCCGGCCGACGCGGGGGCAGCGACGGCGCGCACGCCGCGACAACCTGCCCGTCGAGCTGACGACCTTCGTCGGCCGGGAGAAGGAACTGGACGAGCTCGCACGGCTGCTGCGCCGGGGACCGCTGGTCACGCTCGCGGGCCCGGCCGGATGCGGCAAGACGCGGCTCGGCCTGGAGGTGGCCGCGCGCCGGCTGGACGACTTCCGCGACGGCGTCTGGCTGGTCGAGCTCGCCCCGGTCTCGGAGGCGGGCGTGATCGCCGACGCCGTCGCGGCTGCACTCGGGCTTGCACCGGCCCG
>CAWJTT010000046.1:0-71572 GCA_963845865.1 uncultured Actinomycetes bacterium | reverse complement strand
TGACAGGAGCGGCGTCGAGGCGCTGATCGCGGCGCTCGCGTCCCACGAGGCGCTGATCGTGCTCGACAACTGCGACCACCTCGTGGCGGGCTGCGCGCACCTCGCCGAAGCGCTGCTACGCGGCTGTCCCGATCTGCAGGTGATCGCCACGAGCCGCGAGCCCCTGCAGGTGACCGGCGAGATCGTCTGGCGCGTGCCGTCGCTGACGCTCCCCGAGGCCGGGAGCGCCGCGTCGCCTGCCGAGCTGCTGCGCTCCGAATCGGTGAGGCTGTTCGTCGATCGCGCAGCCGCGGCGCAATCGGGGTTCCGGCTGGAGCAGCGCAACTCCGCGCTGTCGCGCGCATCTGCGAGAGCCTCGACGGCATTCCGCTGGCGATCGAGCTGGCTGCCGCGCGCGTGGGCAGCCTGTCACCCGCGGAGATCGCCGCGCGGCTCGGCGAGTCGTTCCGGCTGCTGCGCCAGGAGCGGCGCACGCTGGAGCCGAGGCAGCAGACGCTCGAGGGAGCGCTCGATTGGAGCTACCGGCTGCTCGAGCCGGACGAGAGGACACTGCTTCGCCGGCTCGCCGTCTTCGCCGGCACCTTCGACCTCGCTGCCGTCGAGGGCGTGTGCGCGGCCGACGAGTCCGTCGGCGTCCTCATCCGCCTCGTCCACAAATCGCTCGTCGTCAGCGAGGAGGTCGAGGGCGAGCCGCGCTATCGCCTGCTCGCGATGATCAGGGAGTACGCGCGCGATCGGCTGGCCGAGGCCGGCGAGACCAGCGCCATGGACGCGCGGCACGCCCGCTGGTACGTGGAGCTGGCGGAACGCCTGCGAGCGATGCGCAGCGAGACGCGCCTGCGGCGACTCGATCTCGAGCCGGACAACTTCCGCGCCGCGCTTGCGTGGCTGCTGGCGAACGATGCCGCCGGCGCGCTGCAGCTCGCCGACTCGCTCGGCGACTGGTGGCTGATGCGCGGACGCCTGGTCGAAGGCCGGGAGTGGCTCGAGGCCGCGCTGGAGCAGAGCCAGCCGACCCCGATCACCGCGGCGGTCCTCCTGCGGGCCATGGCCTTCGTCGGGCGCTCCGGCGGCATGTCCGAGGGCGAGCGCCTCGCCGAGCGCAGCCTGGTCATCTCGCGCGAGCTCGGTGACGGCGAGGGGATGTCGCAGGCACTCCAGGTGCTCGGCGTGTGGGCCTGGATACGCGGACCGTACCCGCGCGCTCGAGAGCTGCTCGACGAGGCGATCGAGGCGGCGCGCCTCGCGCGATCTCCGCTTGCGGAGGCGAACGCGCGTCACGCGCTCGGGCTCGTCGCGGCCGCCACCCGCGATCTGGCGGGCGCGCGGGCAGTGCTCGAGGCGACTGCCGAACTGCTCGATCGCCTGCCCGAGGAGGCAGGATCCACATTCCTCGTCGCGACGCTTGGACGCGTGCCCGTGATCGTGCCGGGCGAACCGATCCGGCGGGTCGTGCAGGAGGACTCGCCGATCACGTTCCGACAGGTCGGGCCTCGCGCGGCGGGCGGCTACGTGCTGAACAGCCTCGCGATCGTCGCGCGCCTGTCCGGCGACGAGGCACGCGCCGACGTGCTGCTGGGCGAGGCGTTCGCGCGCCTGTCCGCCGCAGGCGACGAGGCCGGCGTCGCGCAGACGTTCGCGGCGATCGGGAGGCTGGCGACGCTCCAGGGCGACGCGGAGCGGGCGCAGTGGGCGCTCGGGGAGGGCCTCGAGCTGCGCCGCCGCCTCGGTGACATCCGCAGCGTCGGCCTGACGCTCGGGCTGCTCGCGGAGCTGGCCGCGCAGAGCGGCGACCTCGCACGCGCCCGCACACTGCTCGGTGACGCGATCGCGATGTTCGGCGACGTCCGCGATCGCCCTGGCGCACTGTGGCTCCTCGGAGCGCTCGCGCATGTCGAGCTGCGCGACGGCGCGCCGGACGCCGCGCGCGAGCACCTCGACGCTGCGCTCAGCATCTGCGAGGAACTGGGGACCCGCGTCATGCGCGGGTGGACCCGGGCATCGCTCGCCGAGATCCATCTGCTCGGCGGCGCCGGCGCGCGCGGCGCCCGCTTGCTGGAAGCCGCGCGCGACGACCTCTCTTCCTGCGGCGACCCCTGGGGAGTCGCTCGCTGCGAGGCGCTCGCGCTCGAATACCGGCCGCGCTGAAACCCGTTTTAAGTCCGCGCTAAGTCGGCGGCCTACCGTGGTGATCGAGGGACGACGCCCCGCGGCGCATGCGCCGCGATGGGTCGCGTGAACGCGTGCTTGCGGCCGTCACGGCTGGCGACGACCCGACCCGATCTTGTCATCCGCGCTGCCCGCCGCCAACGGCGTGCGGCGCGGCGTCCGACCTCGGTCCCCCTTCATGTACCGCCGCCACAGGAGCTTCGAGATGTTTTCCCTGACCGATTACGAATGGCTCTCGACCGGGCAGATCGTCAGCCTGCGCGGGCGTTCCTACGCGCAAGGGCCGAGCGATGTCCCGCTGCTCGGTGAGACGATCGGCGAGAGCCTGCGCAGGACCGCCGAGCGCTTCGGAGAGAGCGATGCGCTCGTCGTGCCGCATCAGGCCTACCGCGCCACCTACGACGAGCTCTGGGAGGAGGTCGAGGCGGCCTCGCGCGCCCTCATCGCGCACGGCGTGGACAGGGGCGACCGCGTCGGCATCTGGACCGCCAATCGCCACGAATGGACCGTGACGCAGTTCGCAGCGGCACGCATTGGCGCGATCCTGGTCCCGATCGACCCGACGTGCACGCCCGCGGAACTTGCCTACATCCTCACCAAGGCGGGCGTGAGCGTGCTCCTCATGGCGCGCGAATTCCGGGCCGCGGACTTCCCGGCGATGCTCGACGACGTGCGCTCGAGCTGCTACTCGCTGCGTGAGACGATCGTCCTGGAGGACGACTGGGAAGCGCTCCTCTCGGATGCCGAGTACGCCTCTGACGGCGAGCTCGCCGCGCGCGAGGCGAGCGTCCAGTTCGACGACCCGGTCGCGATCCTGTTCACGTCGGGCACGACGTCGCTGCCGAGGGGCGTGACACTGTCGCATCACAACATCCTCAACAACGCGTACTTCACCGCGAGGAACCTCGCTCTCGGCGAGGACGACCGCGTGTGCGTGCCCGTGCCGTTCTCGCACTGGTTCGGCTTGGTCGTGGGGACGCTCGCCTGCGCCACGCACGGCGCGTGCGTCGTCGTGCCCGGTGAGTCGTTCGAGCCCGTCGCCGTGCTCGAGACCGTGGAGCGCGAGGGTTGCACCGTGCTCTACGGCGTGCCGACGATGTTCATCGCCGAGCTCGCGCAGCCCGATCTCCAGCGCTTCGATCTCTCCAGCCTGCGGGCGGGCGTGATGGGCGGCGCCCGCTGCCCGGTCGATGTCCTGAAGAGCGTGCGCGAGCAGATGGAGCTCGACGACCTGGCGATCATCTGCGGCATGGCGGAGACCTCGCCGGTCTCGGTGCAGACACCGCTGGGCGAGCCCGTCGAGCGGCAGGTCGGCACGGTCGGCCGCGTGCATCAGCATCTCGAGCTGAAGATGGTCGATCCGATCACCGGCAAGATCGTCCCGCGCGGAACCCCGGGCGAGCTGTGCACGCGCGGCTACGGCGTCATGCTCGGCTACTGGGAGGACGAGCTGGCGACGAGCATGGCGATCGACGCCGCGGGCTGGATGCACACGGGCGACCTGGCGGTGATGAACGACGAGGGCTCTGTCAGCATGGTCGGCCGGATCGACGAGGTCATCGTCCGTGCCGGCGAGAAGATCCACCCGCGCGAGGTCGAGGAGTTCCTCCACAGCCTGCCCGAGGTCGGCGACGCCCACGTGATCGGCGTGCCGAGTGCCTTGTACGGCGAGGCCGTGATGGCCTGGGTCAAGCCGCGCGAAGGCGCGACCCTCAGCGAGCAGGCGCTGGTCGCGGCCTGCCGGGGGCAGCTCGCGAGCTACAAGATCCCGCGCTACTGGAAGATCGCCGAGTCGTTCCCGATCACCTTCACCGGCAAGGCGCAGAAGCTCCGCATGCGCGAGATGGCGATCGAGGAGCTCGCCCTGTGAGCGTCGACACCGCTCTCGTCTTCACGCCGCTCTACGACGCCGACGAGCTGGTTGCAAGAGTCCCACGGGACTCTTGCAACCGGTTCTAAGCGCCCGTCCCTAAGCGTCGTCAGGCCGGCCCGGTGTAGGTATCGCCGACGTACGTCTCCATGTCGGCGGCGCGGCGGGGCGAGCGCAGATAGCGGCTCCAAGCCGCCTGCTCGTGGCAGACCGCGCGGAGCTCCCAGACGCAGAACGTCGGGTGATGCCCCGTACCGAGCGGCCACGGCAGGAACGCCGCCTCGTGCTCGCCGGGCTTGGCCCAGACGGTCTCCCACAGCTCGTTCTCGTTGCGCCAGGTCGAGACCAGGAGGAAGTAGAAGCCCTCGCCGCAGCGGTGCAGGATCGCGAACCCGAGCTCACCCGACAGTGAGGGAGCGGCCACGGGCAGCGCCTCGCGCGCGAGCGCCGACACCTCGACCGCGACCGGCTTCGCCGCCGTCGAGATCTCGTACCACTTCAGCAAGCCGCCGGAGACCGATACCGCCGGACCCGGCTGGATGACCTTGGACACGTGCTCGTAGGCGGGCCTGACTGCTCCGGCCGTGTCGAGCGGGCTCATCGCTCGTCACCGGCCGGCGACAGCTCCATGACCCAGTTCGTCTCCCAGGTCTGACCGCCGTCGGCGGAGAACGCCTGCTCCCAGCGCGGCTCGGGCGCATCGGTCTGCGACCAGATGAAGCGCACGCGGACCGGCCTGCCCTGATGCGTGTCGGCTCCCTCGAACATCCCGACGCCGTCGGCGAACGAGCCCACGACCGGCGGATCGAGGCGACCACAGCGCCGGCTGTCGGCCCAGTAGATCGTCCACAGGCGCGTCCTGGGATCGAAGAAGCGGAACGACATGCCGATCATCCCGCCGTCGTGATCCGTGCGGAATTCGTCCTCGTTGCCCATCCCGTCGAGCAGCGGCCGCGCGACCATCTCGGCCGCGAACTCCTCCCACTCTCCGGAGCCGACCAGCCGCCGGCGCAGACGCCGGTTGAGCACGCTCCAGTGACCGAACAGGAAGTCGAAGTCGTGCGCGGTTCCCGTCGCGTGCATGAGGTCGTACATCGCCCCTCCTCTCGCGTCGTCGTGTCTTGCGACCGTAGCGGCAATAGAGGGCAGAACAGGCCCTCTATATCTGCTTGACTGGGCAGGTGCTGACGCCCACCTCGCGACTGCTCGAGTTGCTGGAGATGCTCCAGGCACAGCCCCTGACGACCGGTCGGGAGATCGCGCGGCGCCTCGAGATCGACGCCCGCACCGTGCGGCGGTACGTGGCCGCGCTGCAGGCGCTCGACATCCCCGTCGAGGGCCAGCGGGGCGTCGGCGGCGGCTACCGCGTCCGGCCTGGCTACCGCCTCCCGCCCCTCATGCTGAGCGACGACGAGGCGGTCGCCGTCGTGCTCGGCCTGATCGGCGCACGCGGGCTCTCGCTCGAGCGGGATGCCGAACCTGTGGACGGCGCGCTGGCCAAGATCCTGCGGGTTCTGCCTACCCCGCTGCGCACACAGGTCGAGGCGCTGGAGCAGGCGCTCGGCTTCACGGCCGCGCCGAGCGGAGCACCGGTCGGCGGCGCCGTCGCGCTCGCACTCGCCGACGCGATCCGCCGCCGCCGCCGCGTCCGCTTCGCGTATCGCTCGTTCTCGGGAGAGCCCAGCCGGCGCGAGGTGAGCCCGTACGGCCTCGTCGTGCACGCAGGCCGGTGGTACCTCGCCGCCCATGACCACGGCCGCGAGGATCTGCGCACCTTCCGCGTCGATCGGGCCACGGGCGTCGCCGTTGCACGCGAAGCGGCCCGTCCGCCGGACGACGGATTCGACGCGGTCGCCCACGTGAGCCTCTCGCTCGCGCGCGTGCCCTGGACGTGGGAGGTCGAGGTGCTGCTGGACTTCACACTGGAGGAGGCGGCCGAGCGCCTGCCGCGCACACTCGCAGAGCTCGCCCCGGCAGGCGATCGGACGCTGCTCCGGATGCGCGTCGACTCGCTCGACTGGATGGCGGGCGTGCTCGCCGGGCTCGGCTGCGACTTCGAGATCTGCGCACCGGCCGAGCTCGGCGCGAGCGTCAGAGCCCTCGCCGACCGCCTCTCGGCGTGTGCCTGAGAACTGGTTTCAAGAGTCCCGTGAGTGGTCGGGGGCTCGAAGCGAGCGGGAGCGGATCCCGGCTCGAAGATCCGTTGACTTATCAGCGCGCGACCGGTACCGCAGGCGAT
Source organism: uncultured Actinomycetes bacterium (assembly GCA_963845865.1). Classification (GTDB taxonomy): domain Bacteria; phylum Actinomycetota; class Thermoleophilia; order Gaiellales; family JALYLC01; genus JALYLC01. The sequence continues at coordinate 65,294 of CAWJTT010000046.1, read as the reverse complement.
TCGAGACCTCCGAACGCCATGCGACTGTTGAAACCAGTTCCGAGACGGTCCCGGACCGTGCTCAGGCGAGCAGGGCGAGCAGGCGCTCGGTCGCGCAGGCCACGCGCGCCGGATCGTCGAAGACGAGGCCGACGCGCGCCACACCCGCCTGACGCGTCTCGCTCGTATGCACGACGCGCACCATCGAGCGCGGCAACAGCACCCCGAGCGCGTCGCGCACCTCGAGGCCGCCGCGCGAGCCGAGGTTGGGCGTCTCACCTTCGAGCAACAGGCCGACGCCGTGGATCGAGAGGTCGTGCGTGAAGCCGAGGATCTCGCGCGTGTCCGGCAGCAGCAGGCTGCCTCCGGCCACGAGCACGAAGCGCACCACGCCCCGCCGATCGCCCGTGCGCGTGATGATCCCGTGCCGCGAGACCGTCAAGTCGGAGGCGAGCCCGTCCACGCGCACGACGCGCGTGCGCAACTCGTGAAGCTCGCCGCCGATGCTCCAGCCGATCACCACTCGATCGCCGACGCCGGCGACGGTCGGGCCCGCGGTCTGCAGCACGAACGTGCGCTCGTCCGCGGCCGCGACGAGCGCCGGCAGCGGCTCGCAGATGTTGATGGACAGCGAGACCAGCGAACCGAGGTCGAGGGGCATCTGCTCGTCGCTGCTGGGAGCCGTCGCGGACATGCCCTCTGTTGGTCGGCGGTGATAGCAGAAACCGCATCCCCCGGGCAGGGATGCGACAGTTCTCGCATGACCCGAAGCGAGCTGACGGGCGCGCTCGCGGGCGCCGTGGCGATCGCTGCCGCCTACGCCGCGGGGCGAAGATGGGGCCTGACCGACTCGGACCTGGCACGCAGCCTGGCGCCCGATCGCCCGCGAGCGGGCCGTGCTGCGCAACTCGCGCTCGGAACGCTCGCCGCGCTCCCGGGCGCCCGTGCATCCTCGCCGGCGCGTGCGCTCGTGACGGGCGCGGGACTGGGAGCGCTCGCCTCGCGCAACGGACGCGCGTTCTCGGCCGGCGCACATGCGCTGGCGGCGCTCGTCGCGCAGCGCGTGGCGGCGCGCGCCGCCCGTTCGGTCAGCTCCTCATAGACGCTCGCCGCGGCCGCGGCGAGCCGGGCGAGCGTCTCGTCGCGGCCCAGCACGTGCACGCTCTCGAAGAGGCCGGGCGAGATGCTCGTGCCCGTGATCGCGACGCGCACCAGCCCGAACACCACACGGGGCTTGAGCGAGAGCTCGTCGCAGACCCCGCGCAGCGCAGCCTCCACCGCGTCGACGGACCACTCGCAGTCGGCGAGCGCCGCCTGGACCGCGGCAAGGATCTCGGCTGCGCGCTCGTGCCCGGCCACCCGCTCCCAGGCCTCCTGGTCGATCTCGATCGGGCCGAACAGGAACGAGCAGAGCGGCTCGAACTCGGCCAGCGTCGCGATCTTCTCCTGCGCCAGCTGCGTGGCCTCGAGGATCCGCTCGGGCTGGGCGGCGAGTGGCGAGCCGCGCTCGACGAGATACGCCGTGAGGCGCTCGGCGAGGTCGAACGTCGGCAGCGCGCGCAGGTAGACGCCGTTCATCCATTCGAGCTTCCTGGCATCGAAGACCGCGGGCGCGGGGTTGACCCGCTCGAGGGAGAAGAGCCCGATCAGCTCCTCCCGCGTGAACAGCTCGCGCTCCGAGTCGAAATGCCAGCCGAGGAGCGCGAGGAAGTTGACGACCGCCTCCGCCAGATAGCCGGCCTCGCGGAGCTCCTCGACGCTGGTGGCACCGTGGCGCTTGGAGAGGCGCTTGCGGTCGGGGCCGAAGAGCAGCGGCAGGTGGGCGAAGGACGGCACGGGCGCACCGAGCCCCTCGTACACGAGCACCTGCCTCGGCGTGGAGCTGAGCAGATCCTCGCCGCGGATCACGTGCGTGATGCGCATATCGGCGTCGTCGATCGGGTTTGCGAAGTTGTAGGTCGGCACCCCGTCGGAGCGCAGGATCACGTGGTCGCCGAGCTGCGCGTACTCGAAGCGCACCGAGCCGCGGACGAGGTCGTCGACGACGCATTCGCCCTCGTCGGGCGTGCGCAGGCGAATAGCGGCCAGCTCGCCCGCGGCCTCGCGCGCGATGCGCTCCTCGGCCGTCAGCGCGAGGCAGCGCCGCGAGTAGACGAACGGCCGGTTCTGCTTCTGCGCTGCCGCGCGCTCCTCGGCGAGCTCCTCCGGTGTGCAGTAGCACCGGTAGGCCCGGCCCTCGGCCACGAACTGCTCCGCGACCTCGAGGTGGCGCGACCGCCGCTCGCTCTGGATGTACGGACCGGCGTCGCCGCCGATGCCCGGGCCCTCGTCCCACTCGAGCCCGACCCAGCGCAGCGAGCGCTGGATCTGCTCGATCGCCTCCGGGTGCTCGCGCGTCTCGTCGGTGTCCTCGATGCGCAGCACGAATCGGCCGCCGTTGTGCCGCGCGTACAGCCAGGAGAAGAGCGCGGTGCGCACCCCGCCCACGTGCAGCAGACCGGTTGGCGACGGCGCAAACCGCGTGCGGACAGGGCTGGGCACCGACCGGGAGCTTAGAAGCTCTCACAGAATGAAGTCGTGGTGCCTGGCGGCGTCGAGCGGGCGCCTGGGACAACGCTCGCCACTCGCCAGGCCCTCACGCTCATTCTGTGAGAGCTTCTTAGAGGTTCTCCCTGAAGGAGGTTCTCGGCGCGCGACCCGCAACGAATCGGGGCAGGCCGGTTCGTTCACCGTGACCCGCGCGCAGCGCGGGCGCGCCGCGTCAGGCGGAGCCTCCGGCGCGGGTACGCTGTCCGGCGTGCTGTTGGGAGCCCACGTCTCGAGCGCCGGCGGCATCTACGAGGCGGTCGGACGGGCGACCGAGCTGGGCTGCCGCTCGCTGCAGGTTTTCCCGCAGAGTCCCCGCGTCTGGAAGCCGGCCGTGCACCCCGACGAGGATCTCGCCCGCTTCCGCGAGCTGGCGGCCGAGGCGGACCTGGTCGCGGTCAGCCACGCGCCCTACCTGATCAATCTCGCCGGCACCGATCCCGTGACGGTCGAGCGCTCGGAGGCGGTGCTCGCGCAATCCCTGCGCACGACCGAGGGCTTCGGCGGCCTGGCCGTGATCGTGCACCTCGGCTCGCACCTCGGCAGCGGCTTCGAGGCAGGCCTCGAGCGCGCCGCGCCCGCGCTGGAGCGCGTGCTCGAGCTGACAGGCGACGGCACCTGGGTGCTGCTCGAGAACACCGCCGGCGCGGGCGGGACGATGGGCCTCACGGTCGACGAGCTGGCGCTCGTGATCGACCGCTGCGGCAGGCACCCCTGGCTCGGCGTCTGCATCGACAGCTGCCACCTCTACGCCTCCGGCGTCGACGTCGGCGATCCGGCGGCACTCGACGCCACGCTGGACGAGCTCGACTCCCGGATCGGCCTCGACCGCCTCAAGGCGCTCCACGTCAACGACTCGCAGATGCCGCTCGGCTCCAACCGCGATCGGCATGCGAGGGTCGGCCAGGGCTTGATCGGGGATCGGCTCTCGGTCTTTCTCGGCACCCCGCGCCTGCAAGGCCTGCCCGCAGTGCTCGAGACGCTGGGGGATGACGGCAGAGACGACATGCGCGAGCTCGAGCGCCTCTGGCGCCTGGGCGTCGGCGGCTGACGTGCGCGTCGCCGTCGTCGACCCGCAGGCCTATACACCGCCCTACGACGACGAGCTCTGCCGGGCGCTCGACGCTGCCGGCGCCGAGGTCGAGCTGCTGACGGCCCACTTCACGCACGGCGCGGCGCCGGTCCCGCAGGGCTACGAGCGCCGCGAGCTCTTCGGGCCGCCGCTGGCGCGGCTGCTCGAGCGGCGACCCACGACGCGCTTGCGGGCTCCGCTCAAGCTCGGCGGACACGTGACCGGGCTCGCCCGGCTCCTGCGCCACGTGCGCAGCTCGCGGCCCGACGTCGTGCACTGGCAATGGGCGCCCCTTCCGTCGCTCGACCTGCGCGCGCTGCGCGCCGCAAGCCGGAGCGCCGGGACCACAATCTTCACGGCGCACGACGTGCTGCCGCGACGCTCGCGCGACGCGGCGCCGCTGTGGGCGGAGGTCTACGGCAGCTGCGATCGCGTGATCGTGCATGGAGCGGCCAGTCGCGACCGTCTGCTCGTCGAGGTCGGAGGCATCGCTCCCGAGCGCATCGCAGTCATCCCGCACGCCCTGCTGCATGCGGACGCGGGCGCCGCGCTGCCGGTCGGAGCAGACGGAGCCGCGCATTCTCTTCTTCGGCCTGATCCGGCCGGACAAGGGCCTCGACGTGCTGATCGAGGCGCTTCCCGCGGTCGCCGGGCGCGTCCCGGACGTCCGTCTCGACATCGTGGGCAGCCCGCGCATGCCGATCGAGCCGCTGCGCGAGCGGGCGAACGCCCTCGGCCTCGCGGGCAGGATCAGCTGGGACCTGCGCTTCGTGGCCGAGGCCGACGTTCCGGCGCTGCTCGCCCGCGCGCGGGCAATCGCGCTCCCGTACCGCTGGATCGAGGGCTCGGGCGTGTTGGCCACCGCGATTGCGCGGGGCGTGCCGCCGGTGGTCACCGCCGTCGGGACGTTCCCCGAGTTGTGTGCGACGTACGACCTGGGCGAGCCCGTGCCGCCCGACGACCCCGCAGGGCTCGCGGCGGCGCTGGTGCGATCGCTCACCGATCCTGCCCTGCGGAAGCGCGCCGCCGCCGGCATGCAGCGGGCTCGCTCGGAGCTGACGTGGGAGCGCACGGCGCAGCTCACGATGGGCGCTCTACGAGCGCGCGCTCGCCGACTCGGCGCGCACGCCTGTACGGACAGGCGGGGCCGGCGCGGGCCGTCCCATGGCACCCTGAGGTGTATGCGGCTCCGCCTCTGCATGCTCTCGCTCCTCCTGAGCGCGCTCGCTCCCTGCGCCGTCGCCGCCGCCGCGTCGCCGTCGGGGACGCTCGCGCAGCTCGCCGGCGCCGGAGGCTGCGCCTCGGCTCAGGCCGCGGTCGGCTGCACGTCTGCGCGCGGCCTGGACGACGCGCGCGCGGTCGCCCTCAGCCCCGACGGTCTGTCCCTGTACGTGGCCGCCGCCGCACCGGCGAGCGTGACCGCGTTCAGCGTCGCGCCGGGGAACGGCCTGCTGCAGCAACTCAACCTCGGCGCCGGCTGCCTCGCGTCGGTCGCCCACGACGGCTGCGGCACGGCGCGCGCACTCGAGGGGGCCTCGGCGATCGTCGTCTCGCCCGACAACCTGCACGTCTACGTGGCCTCCGCCGCGGCAGGATCGGTGACGAGCTTCGCCCGCCAGCCGAACGGATCGCTCGCGCAGCTCGCCGGCGTCGCCGGCTGCATCTCCGCCACGCCCGCCACGGGCTGCTCCAGCGGCCTCTCACTGGGCGGCGCCGATGCGCTCGCGATCTCGCCGGACGGGCGCTTCGCCTATGTCGCGGGCGGCACGGCCGACTCCCTGATCGTGCTGTCGCGCGACGCGACGACCGGGCGCCTGACGCAGGTCGCCGGCGCGGCGGGCTGCCTGCGCGCGAACCACAGCGAGTGCGCGGGAGTGACCGGCCTCGACGGCCCGTCGGCGATCACGATCGCGCCGGACGGGACGTCGCTCTACGTCGCCTCCACCGCCGGCACGCTCACCGCCTTCCAGCGCGACGTCCAGACCGGGGTGCTCACGCAGCTCCCCTCCGGGGCAGGCTGCCTGAGCGACGGCGAGCTCGCAGGCTGCACCGCGGTGGGCGGCCTGGCGCGGGCCTCCGCCCTGGCGATCACGCCGGACGGGCACACGCTGATCGCGGCGGGCACCGACGACGACGCGGTGGTCTCGTTCCGGCGGGACCCGGTCAGCGGCGCTCTCACGCGCGTGTCGTGCGTCTCCGGCTCTGCCGCCACGGCGGGCTGTACTCCCTCGACCCTGATGGGAGGGCCGCGGGCGCTGCTCATGCGGCCGACCGGGCTGCAGGTCTGGGTCGCCGCCTCCCGCGCAGACTCCATCGTCACGCTGCAGATCGACCCGACGACCGGCGCCCTCACCCCGACTCCCGGCCTCGGCGGCTGCCTGCGTCTTCAGGCCTCGGCCGAGTGCCGCGCGGCACGCGCTCTCGACGATCCGCGCGGGCTCGCCTCGAGCGCCGACGGCGCCCACGTCTACGTGGCCAGCGCGCAGAGCGACGGCATTGCGGTGCTCGGCCCTCAGGTCGCGCCCAACTGCCTGCGGGTGCGTGCGACCACAATCGCCAACAAGGCGCACGCCGTCGTGCTCGCCTGCTCGGATCCCAATGGCGACAGGATCGCCCTGACGATCGGGAGCCAGCCCAAGCACGGGCGGGTGAGCGGCCTCGTCAAGGCGACCGGAAGCATCCTCTACACGCCTGTCGCGGGCTACACGGGCGCCGACTCGTTCACCTACACCGCCAGCGACGGCCTCGACACCAGCGCGCCCGGCGTCGCGACGGTGAGCGTCAGGCTTCCGCCGAAGGCTCCCGCCGTGCGCATACGGACGGGACGAACGCACCTGCTCCGCGGCGAGCGCATCCATGTGCTCGTGGAGTGCCCGCCGATCGCGATCGGTCCCTGCCGCGTCGCGGTGCACCTGTTCGTCGCCGGCCAGAGCAAGGGCTACGGCTTCTCGCGCGTGGTGAGGCGCGCGACGGGCCGCGTGGTCACGCGCGCCGCCGGGGTGAAGGGGCGCACGAAGGCGCAGGTCGTGGTCACGGTCCGCGACAGGTCTCGCCGGGCGACCGTCGTCAGGCGGACGATCCTGATCCTGCCGTAGGGGCCGCGCTACGCTAGGCCTCCGCGGAGGCGTACTCCTTCACGGGCGGGCAGGTGACGACGAGGTGCCGGTCGCCGTACGCGCCCTCGATGCGGCGCACGGGCGACCAGTACTTCATGCGCCGGAGGCTCGCCGACGGATAGCAGGCTTCCTCGCGCGTGTACGGATGCGGCCAGTCGCGGGTCAGCATCTCCGCGGTGTGAGGGGCGTTGACGAGCGGGTTGTCGTCGGCGGGCCACTCGCCGGCGGCAACCCGGTCGATCTCGGCGCGGATGTGGATCATCGCCTCGATGAAGCGCTCGATCTCGCCGAGATCCTCCGACTCGGTCGGCTCCACCATGAGCGTGCCCGCGACCGGGAAGCTCATCGTCGGCGCGTGCAGCCCGTAGTCGATCAGGCGCTTGGCGACATCCTCGACCGTCACGCCGGTCTCCTTCGTCATCGGTCGCAGGTCGAGGATGCATTCGTGCGCGACGAGCCCGTTCTGGCCGCTGTAGAGCACCGGGAAGTGCTCGCCCAGGCGCCGGGCGATGTAGTTGGCGTTGAGGATTGCGACCTGCGTCGCCTGGCGCAGCCCGTCGGGGCCCATCAGGCGGATGTAGGCCCACGAGATGGGCAGGATGCTCGCCGAGCCCCAGGGCGCGGCCGAGACGGGGCCGGGGCCGCTCGCCGGGCCCGCGGCCGCCTGCAGCGGATGGTTGGGCAGGAAGCGCCGCAGGTGCGCGCGCACGGCGACCGGCCCGACCCCGGGCCCCCCTCCTCCGTGCGGGATGCAGAACGTCTTGTGCAGGTTCAGGTGCGACACGTCGGCGCCGAACCGGCCCGGCTGCGCGAGGCCGACGAGCGCATTCAGGTTGGCGCCGTCGACGTACACCTGTCCGCCGGCGTCGTGCAGCAGGGCGCAGATCTCGCCCACGGTCTGCTCGTACACCCCGTGCGTCGACGGGTAGGTGATCATCAGCGCCGCGACGTGCTCGCCGTGCTCGGCGAGTCGCGAGCGGAGATCGTCGAGGTCGACGTTGCCGCGCTCGTCGCAGGCCACCACGACGACGCGCATGCCCGCCATCACCGCGCTTGCGGCATTCGTGCCGTGCGCGCTCGACGGGATGAGGCACACGTCGCGCTGGGCGTCGCCACGGGAGCGGTGGTAGCCGCGGATGGCCAGCAGCCCGGCGAGCTCGCCCTGCGAGCCGGCATTCGGCTGCAGCGAGACCGCGTCGTAGCCGGTGATCGCGCACAGCCAGCGCTCGAGGTCGTGGATCAGCGTGACGTAGCCGTCGGCCTGGTCGAGCGGCGCGAAGGGATGGATCGTCGAGAACTCCGGCCACGAGACGGCCTGCATCTCGGTCGTCGCATTGAGCTTCATCGTGCAGGATCCGAGCGGGATCATCGAGCGATCGAGGGCGACGTCACGACCGGACAGCGTGCGCAGGTAGCGCAGCATCTGCGTCTCCGAGCGATGCGCGTCGAACACGGGGTGGGTGAGGAAGTCCGAGCTGCGCGCGAGCGCCGGCGGGATCGCGTCGGGCGTCTCGGCGTCGAGCAGCTCCACCTCCGCCCGGACGCGGAACGCGTTCCAGAGATGCTCCACCTGCAGCCGCTCGGTGACCTCGTCGCAGGAGATCCCCACCGTGTCCGCATCCACGCGGAGCACGTTGATGCCGAGCTGGCGGGCCGCGGCGATGACGGCGTCGGCGTGGTCCGGCACGCGCACGCGGATCGTGTCGAAGAACGCGTCGTGTACGAGCTCGAGGCCCCCGTCTCGCAACCCGCGGGCAAGGATCGCGGTCAGCCGGTGGACGCGCTGCGCGATCAGCTCGAGTCCCTCGCGGCCGTGGTACACGGCGTACATCGAGGCCATCACCGCCAGCAGCACCTGCGCCGTGCAGATGTTGGAGGTCGCCTTCTCGCGCCGGATGTGCTGCTCGCGCGTCTGCAGCGCAAGCCGCAGCGCGGGGTTGCCGTCGGCATCGATCGAGAGGCCGACGAGGCGACCGGGCAACGCGCGCTCGAGCCCTGCGCGGACGCTCATGTAGGCGGCGTGCGGCCCGCCGTACCCGATCGGGACCCCGAAGCGCTGCGACGTGCCGACGACGACATCCGCGCCCATCTCGCCGGGGGGCGTGAGCAGCACGAGCGCGAGCAGGTCGGCCGCGACGCACGCGAGCGCGCCCGCGGCGTGCACCTCCTCGATCAGCGGGGAGAGGTCGCGCACGAGGCCCGAGGCCGCCGGGTACTGCGCCAGGGCGCCGAAGCAGCCGCCCGGGGGCAGGCCCTCGGAGAGATCGGCGACGACGATCTCGATGCCGATCGGCTCGGCGCGCGTCCGCAGGATCGCGAGCGTCTGCGGGAACACGTCGGCGTCGACGAGGAAGCGGTTGGACTCCGCCTTCGAGGAGCGGCGGGCAACCGTCATCGCCTCCGCCGCGGCGGTCGCCTCGTCGAGCAGGGAGGCGTTGGCGATCGGCAGCCCTGTGAGGTCGCAGACCATCGTCTGGTAGTTGAGCAGCGCCTCCAGGCGACCCTGCGAGATCTCCGGCTGATACGGCGTGTAGGCCGTGTACCAGGCGGGGTTCTCGAGCACCTTACGCAGCACGACCTGAGGCGTGTGGGTGCCGTAGTAACCGAGTCCGATCATCGTGGTCATGACGCGGTTGCGGTGGCCGAGCTCACGGAGCTCTGCCAGGACGTCGATCTCGGGCAGCGCCTCGGGCAGGTCCAGGTCGCTGCCGAGCAGGATCGAGGACGGCACCGCCGCGCGGGCGAGGTCGTCGAGCGTGGCGTGCCCGAGCAGCGCCAGCATGCGCTCCTGGTCCTCCGGCGACGGCCCGATGTGCCGCCGCGAGAACGGGACGGAGCGCTCGAGATCGGCCAGTCGCGCCATCGCTAGAGTCCCCTCAGGTGCGTCGCGTACGCGGCAGCGTCGAGCAGATCGTCGAGCTCGCCGGGATTGGACAGCCGGACGCGGATCAGCCAGCCCTGGCCGTAGGGATCGTCGTTGACGAGCTCGGGAGCGTCGATCACCGCCTGGTTGACCTCCGTGACGGTGCCCGAGAGCGGGGCGACGATGCCCGACACGGCCTTGACGGACTCCAGCTCGCCGTACTCGGCACCGGCCGTCACGCCGGCCCCGGCCTCGGGCGGGAGGTAGACCACCAGGTCGCCGAGCGAGTCCTGCGCATACCAGGTCACCCCGAACGTCGCGGTGTCGCCGTCCACGCGCGCCCAGTCGTGCTCGCGGTGATAGCGGAGGTCGTCGGGGTAGCTCTCGGGAGCTGGCATCGCTTCAGGTCTCCTTCACGTACAGCGGCTTGCGCGCCGTGTGCGCCGTGTGCGTGCGCCCGCGCACGTCGACGGCGAGTCCGGTGTCGGGTTGTGCCAGCGCAGAGGGCACGTAGCCCAGGCCGATGCCGCGCTGGAGGCTGGGTGAGAACGTCCCGCTCGTGACCTCGCCGACGATCGCGCCGCCGGCGTCGAGGATCGGGCATCCGGGCCGCGGCACCGCGCGCTCCTCGTCCATGCGCAGGGCGACGAGGCGGCGGCGCGGGCCGTCGGCGCGGGTGCGAGCGAGCACCTCTGCACCCGTGAACTCCTTGTCCTGCGAGCACACCCAGCCGAGGCCCGCCTCGATCGCGTTCGTCTCCTGCGTGATGTCGTTGCCGTGCAGGGGGTAGCAGACCTCGAGGCGCAGGACATCGCGTGCCCCGAGGCCGCAGGGCGTCGCGCCCGCGTCGATCAGGGCATCCCACAGCCCCACGACCTCGCTGCCCGGGCAGATCAGCTCGACCCCCGGTTCGCCGGTATAGCCGGTGCGCGCCACGGTGCAGTCGACGCCGGCGACGCGCGCCTCGGCGAAGGTGAACGGCGCTGCGGACAGCGGGTCGATGCCCTCGCACAGCGGCGCCAGCAGCGCGAGCGCCTCCGGTCCCTGCAGGGCGAGCATGCCGTGCGCGTCGGAGTCGTCGACCAGCGTCGCCGTGGCGGGGACGCGCTCGATCAGGTGTGCCATGTCGATATCACGGTTTGCGGCGTTCACGACAAGCAGGTAGCCGCTCTCGCGCCGATAGGCGATCAGGTCGTCGACGATGCCGCCACCCTCGTTGGTGAGCAGCGTGTACTGCGCCTCGCCGGCCGACAGGCGATCGAGATCGTTCGAGAGCACGCCCTGGAGGAAGGGATGCGCTCCCTCCCCGACCACCTGCAGCTGACCCATGTGCGAGACGTCGAAGACGCCCGACGCCGTGCGCACCGAGGCCACCTCGTCGATCACGCCGGCGTACTGCACCGGCATCTCCCACCCGGCGAAGGGGACGAGACGCCCGCCCGACTCCGCGTGGCGTGCGTACAGCGGCGTGCGCTGCAGCTCGTCCGGCACCGCGCAGGACTATAGCCGTGCCGGTTGCTCGGAGCCCACGAAGCTGACCTCGTGCGCAAGCGCGTTCGCAGCGCGAGCCTCGTCCTCGCTCATGGCGCCGATCGAGCACAGGAATGCGAACTCGTCGCGCAGGTGGGTGCGCATCATCTCGGGGCCGTCGGTCGAGACGGTCACGCGCACGCCCGCGTCGAGGAAGGTCCGGAACACGCCGCGCACCGCGTCGGCGTCCGCGAGCGCGCCGGTGAGCAGGTTCGAGGTCGGGCAGACCTCGAGCACGATGCCGGTCGCCGCCAGCAGCGCGGTCAGCTCGCGGTCGCGCGCGGCGAGGATCCCGTGCCCGATCCGGTCGGGACGCAGCGACTCGATCACCTCGCCCACCTCGTCGGCGAAGCCCTCTTCGCCGCAATGCACCGTCACGCCCAGGCCGGCCTCGCGCGCCTGCTGCACGAGCGGCGCAAGCGGCGCGTATGCGAAGCGCCCACCGCCGGGCCGGGGGCCCGCGATGTCGATGCCGACGACGCCGCGGGCCGCATACCGGCACGCCTTCTCGACGATGATCTCGTTCTGACGCTCGTCGAACGTGCGGTCCATCATCAGGAGCACGCCCGCGCGCACCTGTGGATACTCGAGCTGCGCCCGGTCGACGCCGCGCAGGGCTGCCAGGATGATGTGGTCGAGGTCGCGCTCTCCCCCGCGGTTGCGCTTCATCGGGTTGAAGCGCACCTCGCAGGTCGTGATGCGCTGCGAGCGGTAGCCGCCGCCGATCATGCCGTGCACGCAGCGCTCGACCGCGAGCGGGCTCGACTGAATGAGCTCGGTGACGTGGTAGACCTGATCGAGCGCGTCGAGACCGTCGACGCCGCGTGGATCGGAGATCGAGACCATGCGATCGAACTCCCAGTAGTCGCGCGTGGGCAGCGCGATTCCCTGGGCGTGAGCGGACTCCCACATCACGTACGTGGGCACCGATCCGCCGAGGTGAGCGTGGAGCTCGGCCATCGGCTCGTCGGGCGCGAAGGGGGACGGGCTCATGGCATGCAGTCTAAGAGCGCTCAGAAGATCCCGGTCGGGGTCCGTCCGCAGCCGCGACTAGCGTGCGTGCGTGACCGGGACGCAGGCAGCGCTGTACGCCGAGATCGAGCTCGAGCTGTCCTGGTCCGAGAGCGAGTTGCCGCAGAGCGCGCGCACCAAGCACGTCCACGGCCTGCACCCGTATCTCGGCAAGTTCCCGCCGCAGCTGGCAGAGGCGCTGATCCGGCGTCATTGCCCGGAGGGCGGTCTCGTGCTGGACCCGTTCTGCGGCTCCGGGACCACGCTCGTGGAGGCCGTCGGCCTCGGTCGTGACGCCGTCGGCTGCGACATCTCGGCCTTCAATGCCCTGCTCTCGCACGAGAAGACGCGGAGGCACGACGCCGAGGCGGTCGCTGCCGGCCTCGCCGAGACGCTCGCGCGCGCGGAGGCCACGGCTGCCGAGACCTCCGGTGCGGTCCCCGCCTACCTCGCTGAGTGGTACGGCGAGGACGCCCGGCGGGAACTGCTCGCCTATCGGCGTGCGATCGAGCCGGGTCGCGCCTGGAGCGGGCTCGCCTCGCTCGTGCTGACGCGGGCCGCGCGCTCTGCGCGGCTCGTCCGCCACGACGCGCTCGACGGCGCGCGCACGCCGGTACGAGACCCCTACTGGTGCCACAAGCACCGCCGGACCTGCGTGCCCACCGTCGGCGCGCTCCGGTTCCTGCGCCGCTACTCCAGCGACATCGCGCACCGCGTCGCTGCATTCTCCGCCCTGCGCCCGCGCGCAGCCGGCGCGGTCGTCCGGCACCTCGACGCGCGCGAACTGCACCTCGAGCGACCCGCAGACGCGCTCGTCACCTCGCCGCCCTACGTGGGCGTGATCGACTATCACGACCAGCACGCCTACGCCTACGCGCTGCTCGACCTGCCGCCTCGCCCCGACCAGGAGATCGGCAGCCGCAGCCGCGGCTCCGCCTCGCGCGCCGTCGGCGCCTATGCCGACGACATGGTGGCGGCGCTCGCGGCCTCTGCCGCCTGCCTGCGCGCCGACGCGCCACTCGCGATCGTCGTCAACGACCGGCTGGGGCTGTATGGCGAGATCATCGAGCGCGCGCAGCTGCGGCTCGAGTCACGCACGTTGCGGCACGTCAATCGCCGCACCGGGCGTCGCGCGAGCGAGTACTTCGAGGAGATCCTGATCGCGCGCAAGGCCGTTCACGCGTAGAGGCCCTCCCGGCGCACGTGCTCGTCGAAGCCGCGCGGGTGGAAGTTGAACTGCTGCTCGATCGCGTCGGCGGTCGTGGTGTTGTCGCTCGCGAACAGCTCGAGCGCTGCCGGCGTGAGCGGCGGGCTGGGCAGCACCGACATGACGCGCGCCTGTGCGGAGAACACCGGCACGGGCAGGTGCACCTTGCGCACTCGGCGCTTGCCGAGGCCCAATCCGATCGTGTCGAGCACCTCGTCGTAGGTCAGCTGGTCGGGACCGCCGATCGGGAACTGCCCCGGTCGGTTGTCGTCGGCGAGCTGCATGATGCAGCGCACGACGTCCTCGACCCAGACCAGCTGCAGGCGCACGCTGCCGTCGCCCGGCACCGGCACGGCCGGCGAGAACCTGACCAGTCGCGCCAGCGCGCGCACGAAGGCCGAGTCGCGGCCGCCGAACATGATCGACGGCCGCAGAATGGCGACGGACTCAACGCCCGAGGCGAGGACGGCGGCATCGCCGCGCCTCCGGCCCGCGAGGTACGGCCCGGGCTCGCCTGTCGTCGTGTCGATTCCCGCCAGGTGCACGATTCGACGCACGCCGGCAGCTCGCGCCGCGGATGCGAGCGCGGCCGGACCCTCAGCGTTGACCCGGTCGTAGCCGCCCTGCGGCGGCTTGCGGTCGGCAGTGACCGAGGCCAGGTTGACGACGACGTCGGTGCCCTCGCAGGCGCGCGTCAGCGATGCCGTGTCGGTGACATCACCCTCGACGGCGACGACGCCATCGGGCAGGTCCGCGCGCGACCGATGGACGAATGCGCGCACCGGGGTGCCTCGCTCCGCGAGCCGGGCGACCAGCCGGCGGCCGACGTAGCCGCTCGAGCCGGTGACCAGCACGGTCCGGTTCGTCGCCACGGGGCCAGTCTACGGCGCCGCCTCAGAATGTGCCCGGTGGCGACGGGCGTTGCGCGACGACCCGTCGGAGAGCGTCGTCAGGACGCGAGCAGGCGCTCGAGCCGGGCCCAATCGTCGCTCTCGAGCGACGTGACCTCGGCAGCGACCTCACTGCGTCCGTCGTCGAGCGGGCGCATGCGCAGTACCTGCGCGCGCATCGTGATCGGCTGCTGACCCGGGACCTCGAGCGCGAGCTCGAGCTCGACGTCGGGATCCAGGCGCGAGGCGGTGCGGAAGCGGATGCCGACGGCGCTGAGGTCGACGACCTCGCCCTCGGCCGCGCCGGCCCGACGGCCGCCGAGCCACACCGTGCCGGCGTAGCGACAGCGGCTGAAGCGCCGCTCGCCGTCGACCGACAACACGGCGCTTGCGCGCAGGCGCGCATGCGCCCAGGCACCGGTGGACTCGATGCGCTCGACGCCGAGCTGCACGAAGGCGACGCCGACGGGCGTCGCGACCCGCACGGTGATCGGCATGCCCGGCACGAGCGCCCCGTCGGGGCAGGCCACGTCCACCCCCGCTCCGTCCACGCTCTCCACACGCACCTGCACGCGACGCCCGAAGGCGGTCACGGCCTCGATCATGCTGCCCGCTACGAGCAGCTGCGGGAGTTCGCCGAGCACGGGAGCGGTGGCAGCCACGCATCCCATGCTAATCCGGAGCGCGGCCGCTGCCGAGCCCAGATACTATAGGCGCGCCCGTTTCCCGCCGGAATCTGCGCATAGCCCCGCAGAGCGGCGGGCGCCGCTGAGTGGGGTGGTGTGCCCGACGCGCACACCCGTAATGAGGCGTGCAGATGTCACTTCGCCGGCGGCACGTGCATATTCACACGCACGCTCGGCGTGCGCAAGTCGTCGCAGATCTCCACGCGGCGCAACCCGTACACGGCGCATGCCACGCGTGGGCCCGGCACGTGCGCGCACTCCGCCCGCTACGCTGGTTGTCGGTATGCGCTGCGGGGCGTCGTGCGGAGTTCCGGTCGACGTGACCGGCACGCGCATGCCACACACGGACTTCTCCCGAGCTTGGCCGGCGTGCCGCCGGCAGGGAACACGGCAGCCTCATGGCTTGCCGTACGAGGCCCGGTCCGGCGTTCTGGGGGCGCCGGGCCGGGCGCCTCGTACTCCAGGCGCACTCCGCTATCGTCGGAAGCCGGCGCTCGATGCGCGGGCGTAGCTCAATGGTAGAGCGGTGGCCTTCCAAGCCATCGATGAGGGTTCGATTCCCTTCGCCCGCTTGGCAGCGGCGGCCCGTCCGACCGGACGATCATCGCCTCGTGAGCCCAAGCTTCGCCCGCGTCTCCTGCGGCCCGAGGATGCGCACGTTCATCGCGTCGAGAATGGCGACCGCGCGCTCCACCAGCTGACCGTTGCCGGCCAGCACGCCGCGCGAGAGGTAGATGTTGTCCTCGAGCCCGACGCGCACATTGCCACCGGCCAGGGCGGCCATCGCGATGAACGGCAGCTGCATGCGGCCGATCGAGAAGGCCGAGAAGATCGCGCCGGACGGCAGCTGGTCGACCATTGCCATCAGGGTCGGGATGTCGCTCGGTGCGCCGTACGGGATGCCGGTGCAGAGCTGGATGAGCACCGGGTCGTCGATCAGGCCGTCGCCGATCAGCTCCTTGACCATGACCAGGTGCCCGGTGTCGAAGACCTCGAGCTCGGGGCGCACGCCGAGTGCCTGGACGCCGCGCGCCATCGCCCGCAGCATCGCCGGCGTGTTCGTCATCACGTAGTCGCCGCCCGCGGCGAAGTTCATCGAGCCGCAGTCGAGCGTGCAGATCTCGGGCAGGAGCTGGCGCACGTGCACCAGTCGCTCGGTGGCCCCGGCCAGATCGGTCCCGGCGGCATCCAGAGGCAGCGGTGTCTCGTCGCCACCCAGCACGAGGTCGCCGCCCATGCCGGCGGTGAGGTTGATGACCACGTCGACATCCGAGGAACGCACACGTTCCACGACCTCGCGATACAGGCGCGGATCGCGCGATCCACGCCCGGTCTCCGGATCGCGCACGTGGATGTGCGCGATCGCGGCTCCCGCCTTCGCCGCTTCGATCGCCGCGTCGGCGATCGAAGCCGGCGTGACGGGGACGCGCTCCGACTTTCCCGTCGTGTCGCCCGCGCCGGTCACGGCGCAGGTGATGAACACCTCCCAGTTCACTGCTCGCCGCTCCCCCGTGGCCGTGTGTGCGCGAGAACCTACCCGACCGCCGGATCCGGCATCATCCCTTCCCATGCCGGATCGGGCTCCTCTGCGCCTCGACGACCGCTCGGTCCTCATCACGGGCTGCGGCAGCGAGGCCGGTATCGGGTTCGCGTGCGCGCGGTTGATGGCCGAGCTCGGAGCCCGCGTCGCGATCACCTCGACGACCGACCGCATCGAGCAGCGCGCACGTGAGCTGCGCGCCCGTGGTGCCGCCGTGCACGCCGAGATCGCCGATCTCACCGATCCGCGCGAGGCGCGCGCACTCGTTGCGTCTGCAGAGGAGGCGCACGGCCCCCTCGACGTGCTCGTCAACAATGCCGGCCTGGCGCAGGTCGGCGTGGAGCTGGAGGACGCCGCGTTCGCGGCACTGCCCGAGCAGACGTTCCGGCACGACCTGGAGCTCAACCTGCTGACCGCGTTCCACGTCACGCAGGCGGTGTTGCCCGGCATGCAGGAGCGCCGCTATGGGCGCGTCGTCATGGTCTCGTCGGTGACAGGCCCGCTCGTGACCACTCCGGGCTCGGCGGGCTACTCGACGGCCAAGGCCGCCATGGACGGGATGATGCGCGCGCTGGCGCACGACTCCGCCCGCAGCGGCGTCACCGCCAACTCGGTGCAGCCCGGCTGGATCGCGACCGCGTCATCAACCGAGAGCGAGCTGATCGCAGGCCGCTCGACGCCGGTCGGCCGTCCCGGCCGCGCGCAAGAGGTCGCGGCCGCCGTGGCGTTCCTCGCGTGCGAGGACGCCTCGTACATCACCGGCCAGACGCTGGTCGTGGACGGCGGCAACATCATCCAGGAAGCGCACGGCATCGACGTCTACGCCTGAGCTCTCGGAAGCGCTCTCAGCCAGGCGTCCATCGCGGCGGCGACGCGCTCGACGTCATCGGGATCGTCGAAGTGGTGACCGATGCCCGGCAGCTCGTCGACCACGACTCCCTCGAGGCGATCGAGGCCGTAGCGGGAGAGGTGATCCTGCACATCGTCCTCGCCGCCGAACAGGAGGAGCACGGGGCGCTGGCCGGCGAGCGTGCGCAGCGCGCGGATCACGGCGCCGTTGAGCCACGGCGCGAGGCCTCCGGGCAGGAGTCGTCCGCGCGTGCTGCGCAGGAGCGCCTCACCCGCTCCCAGGCGCGCCATCGCCAGGGCGCGCGTCGGGCCGCGCCGGCCCGCGAGCTCCGCTCCGCGCCCGCCGGTGAGCACGACCGGCAGCGCGTAGGCGATGACGGCCCGCACGCGCCGATCGCGTTCGGCGGCGCGCACGACGGTGACGGCGCCACCACAGCTGCCGAACAGCACGAGCGGGACGCCGTCCTCCTCCAGATCCGCGACGACCGCGAGCAGGTCGTCGACGTGCAGGCCGCGCTCGATGCTGCGGTAATGCTCGTGAATGGTCGCCTCGGGGACGTCCGCCTCGGCCTCGCCGAAGCCACGCAGGTCTGCGCGCACGACGCGGTGCCCAGCCTCGCACAGGAGATCTGCGAGGCGCGTCATCGAGCGAAACGGGCCCGCGCGCGGAAGCGGCCCGTTGGGGGCGATTGCGATCGTCGCCCGCACCCGGCCGGTGGGCTCGTGCAGCGTGCAGACGATCTCGGAGCCGTCGCCGGCGCGCACGACGAACGCGCGGCGCCTCATGCGCGCGCCCAGGCCAGCGCAGCGGCCTCGAATGCGGGCTCCTCGACCGTCACGCGCGCCTGCGGGAGCTGGCGGTGGAACGGAACGAACGTCTCGCGACCGCTGCGCAGCACCGTGACCCGATCTCCCCAGATGGCCAGGAGCACGGCCGGCTGGCTGCCGTTGAGGCCGCGCCAGAGCGCCTGGGGGAACCGCTCGCCGTCGAGCACGATGGACTTGCCGGCGTCGAGCTGTGCTATGAGTGCGTCACGGTCCTCACCCTCGCTCTCGGCCGCCCCCCGGCGCATGCGCTTGGCGATCTCGCCACGCAGATCCTGGCGCAGCGCCGCCCGAACGTCGAGGCACGGATCCACGAGCAGCAGCGCGTCGGCTGCGGGCGGCTGTGCAGCGGCCAGGGCAGGAACCGCGCCGTAGCGGATCGCGATCAGGCGCTGGTGCGCCTCGGGGAAGCGCCTGGCCAGCTCGTGCAATCCGTCGCGGATATCCGCGACGTGCGTCGGCAGCGAGGTCTCCTCGAACGCGAGCGCGCTCTCGCCGCTGCCGCGCGGATCGACCAGGAGGGCACCGAGACCGGCGTGTGCGAGCGCACGCACGAGCCGGAAGAGCACACGTCGCGCGCGCACCGCGTCGACGCCCGGCGGGGAGACGACGAGCACGGCACGGCGTGCCGCGGCCGGGCCGCCGGCGATGCCGTAGAGGGCGTCGTTGGGCCCGAAGAAGGCATGGTCGAGGCGACTCACGACGCACCACGCTACGACGGCCGGTGGACGCGTGGCAAGCAGTGAGACCCCTCAGGCGATTCGAGGCCTCCGCATACCACGCGACGCTTGAAACCACCTCCGAACGCCACGCGACTCTTGAGGCCGGTTCTCAGGCCCGGTTGCACGGGGCGTATCCTCTCAGGCGTGTCGCACGTGCCCCTGGCAGTCGCGCTCGGCGCGACCTCGATCCCGGTCGCGACGGCGATGATCGCCGCCGCCTTCGCGGCGCGCCTCGGCGGGGGCGCGCTGGCGCGACCGTCCGCCCACCGAGCCTGCTGGGCGCTCGGGTTCGCGTGCTTCGCCGCGGGCGCGGGGGCGGAGGCCTACGGCGCGTCGTACGGCTGGTCGCCCGTGACGTTCCGCATCTACTACCTCGCCGGTGGCGTGCTCGCCGTCGGGCTGCTCGGCCTCGGCGCGGTCTGGCTGCACGCGCGTCGCGATGTGGCGCTGTTCGCGAGCGGAGCGGTGCTCGCCACGTCGGTCGCCGCGGCGATCGCGGTGCTCAGCGCCGACGTCGACCCGACCCGGCTGGCCGAGGGCGGACTGCGCCCGCCGCCGAACAGCGCCCTCATCGGACTTGCGTTCCTGTTCGCGATCGCGCTCAACACGCTGGGCACGATCGCGCTGCTCGGCGGCATCGCGCGGTCGCTGCGCCGGCGCGAGCGCGCGGTCGCCAATCTCCTCGTCGGCGCCGGCGTGCTGGTGGTCGCGAGCAGCGGCACGCTGACGCGCGTGGGCAACGCCTACGGCATCGTGCTCGGCGCGCAACTGGCGGGCCTCGTCATGATCTATGCCGGCTTCGAGCTGGCCTCGCAGCGCGCGCCGTCCAGGCGAGCTGCCACTCGCTCGACGCCGGTCGGCGCGGGGTGAGCATGTACTGGCGCCGCCGGCTGCTGGCGGTTGCCGCAGCGCTGCTCGTCGGCATCGGCATCGGCGCGCGCGCTCGTCGTCCTGTCCGGCGGAAACGGCGGGGCCCGACAGCGGAGCGGTCCGATCGGCGCCGCTGCCGCGGAGTCCATGGACCCGGAGCGGGCAGGGCCGCAGCTCGCCGCCGGGCCGATCCGCGATCTGCCCCAGCCCACGGCAACCCGCGGCGACGGCCCGATCTTCGAGGTGCGCGGCACGACCGTGCGGCGCGTCGTCCCGCCACGCGCGAAGGGCCGCGTCGCCCTCACGTTCGACGACGGCCCCGGCCCCTACACGTCGCAGGTGCTCGACGAGTTGCGCTCGCTGCACGTGCACGCGACGTTCTTCGTGATCGGGCGCAATGCGAAGCAGTCGCCGGGGATCGTCCGCGCCCTGCGCGACGCCGGCATGGTGGTCGGCAATCACTCCTGGTCGCATCCGCTGCTCACCAAGCTGAGCCTGGCCCGCCAGCGCGCGCAGGTGCATCGCACCCAGGACCTGCTCGAGGCGACGATCGGGGAGCGCCCCCGCTTCTTCCGCCCGCCGATGTGGGCGTGGAATCGCACCACCGCGCGCGTCGTCGCCGAGGAGGGCATGATCGGCGTCCTGTTCTCCGTCGACACCCGCGACTGGAGCCGCCCCGGCGTGACCGCGATCGTGCGCCAGGCCCTGACCGCCCGCGACGGCCAGATCATCGCCCTCCACGACGCGGGAGGCGACCGCGAGCAGACGGTGCGGGCCCTGCCGCTGATCGTCAAGGGCCTTCGCGCCCGGGGTCTCGAGCCGGTCACGCTCGACGAGCTGGTCGGCAAGGTGTCCCATGGGCCTCCGTCGTAGACTGCGCCAGAGCGGGGCGTAGCTCAGCCTGGTAGAGCACTGCGTTTGGGACGCAGTGGCCGGCCGTTCGAATCGGCCCGCCCCGATCGGATCTCCCGGAACCTGATGAGAACTGCCTGATTCACGAGCGTCGCTGGTTGGATCAGCCACACCATCCGGTACCACCTTCGCTCACCCCTGGCCGGTTGGAGACGAACCGGTGTAGCGTCGAGGTGTGGAGCAGGGGACGGAGACGCTGACCGCTCGCGACGTGGACGAACTGCTCGCCGAGTGCGTCGAAGAGCTGCCGGGCTGGGTGCTCGACCGGCTCGGCGACACGGTCATCCGCGTCGAGCCGATGCCCCGCTCGTGGCCGTGCGACAAGCTGCCGCACAGGATCACGATCTACCGGGCGCGGCTCCTGGCGCAATCAGCGACGCGGGCGGAGCTGCGCCGCACGACGAGAGCCGAGCTGCTGCGGCTCGTCGTCGAGCGCCTCGAGCTCGAGGGCACGCAGGCCGTCGAGCTCGCCGCCGTCTGTCTCTGAGGACTGGTTTCGGCCAGTCCTCAGGTATTCCGGTGCCCTGGGCTAGCGCGACAGTGCGGCGCGCACCTCGTCGCCGAGCGACGACGGGTTGAACGGCTTCGTCACGTGGCCGACGGCGCCGGTGCTGCGCAAGCGGTCGTGATCGCCGATGTCGGCGCGCGCCGTGAGGAAGAGCACGCGCACGCCCGAGAGCGCCGGGTCGTCTC
Organism: uncultured Actinomycetes bacterium; assembly: GCA_963845865.1. Classification (GTDB taxonomy): domain Bacteria; phylum Actinomycetota; class Thermoleophilia; order Gaiellales; family JALYLC01; genus JALYLC01. Next base: position 43,943 of record CAWJTT010000046.1, on the reverse strand, counting down.
GAAACCGCTCGGCCACGGCGAATCCGTCCTCACCGGGCATCATCACGTCCAGCAGCATCAGGTCGGGGTGCCATTCGCGCGCGATCTTCCCGGCGGCCGCGCCGTCCGCCGCCTCCTTCACGAGGAAGCCCTCGGCCTCGAGGTTGACGCGGCAGAGCAGGCGGATCGCCGGCTCGTCGTCGACGACGAGGATGCGCGCTCCGGGCATCAGGCGATCTCACGGCGCGGCGCAGCCGCGGCTTGCGACTCGCTGGCGGGCAGCTCGACCACGAACGTCGAGCCCCTGCCCTCCTCCGACTCGACCCAGATGCGGCCACCCATCGCTGTCACGAATCCTCGCACGAGATAGAGGCCGAGCCCGATGCCGCGGATGCCGCGGGACATGGCGGCGTCGACGCGGAAGAACTTCTGGAACAGGTTGCGCTGGTCGCGCTCGGAGATCCCGATGCCCTCGTCGGAGACTCGCAGCTCGACGACCCGCCGGCGCTTGCGCACGCGCACGGTCACCGTGCCGCCGTCCGGTGAATACTTGATCGCGTTGTCGATCAGGTTGATGAGCACCTGGCGCACGCGATCGGTGTCGGCGTCGGCGAGCGCGCCGCCCGGCGGCAGCACGAGCGCGAGCTTGTGCTGCTCGGAGCGCACGCCCGCCCAGGAAGCGACATCGCGCGCGACCGCGGCGACGTCGACGGGCGCGAGCTGCAGCCCGACCGCGCCCGTCTCCAGGCGCGCGGCGCTGAGCAGGCTCTCGACCAGGCGGTTGAGCCGCTCGGTCTCGCTCGCGATGTACTTGATGAACTCAGCCCGGTCCTCCTCGCCGAAGCTCGCGTCCTGGCGCAGGAGCGTCTCGGCGAACCCGTAGATCGAGGTGAGCGGCGTGCGCAGCTCGTGCGACACCGTCGCAACGAAGTCGCTCTTGAGCTGCTCGAGAGCTCGCACCTCGGAGATGTCGCGCATCGCCAGCACGCGACCCGGCCGGCCGTCGCTGCCGCTCATGTCCGCCGCGGTGACCGAGAGCCAGAGCTCCTGGCCCGCGCGCGCCAGCCGCACCTCGGTCGCGATGGCTCCGGCCTGCGCGAGGATGCCGTTGGCCGAGCCATCGGCGTCGCCGAGCTCGCTCGACAGCAGCTCGGCGAGCACGCGCTGCAGCGCGCGCCGCTCGGGGATCTGCGTGATCTGCTCGGCTGCGGCGTTCCAGAGCAGGATGCGGCCATCCGAGTCGGTGGCGACGATGGCATCGGCGACACGCCCGAGGATCGCCGCGACGCGATCCTTCTCGTCGGCCACCGCCTCGTACAGGAGCGCGTTTCGCAGCGCGACCGAGGCCGAGTTCGCGAACGCGGCCAGCGCCTCGACCTCGTCGTCCCGCAGGCGCCGGGGATGGCGGCCGAAGATCGCCAGCATGCCCTGCACGCCGCCGTCGGCACTCGCGATCGGCGCGCCGGCCCAGCTCGCGAACCCGGCGACCAGCACGGGATCGTCGGGCGCCAGCCGGCCGTCCGCGGCGAGGTCGTCGAGCGCCACGGGCCGGGAGGTCGCGAGCACCTCGGCCGCGAGCACGTCGCTCACCGGGAGCCGTTCGCCGCCGAGGCTCTCGACCGGCGCGCCCTCTGCGGCGCGCAGGACGAGCTCGTCCTCCTCGAGGAGTCGCAGCGCGCAGGCGTCAGCACCCAGCAGGCTCACGGCCTGCGCCACGATCTGCCGCAGCACCGCGCGCGGGTCGAGGTCGGCTGCGAGCAGCGCGCCCACGCGCTGCAGCTCGCGGGCCGTCGTGCTCGCGCGCCGCTCCGCCTCCTCGAGCTGCACGCGCTCGACCGCGGCGGCGGCCGCGACCCGCAGCCGCTCGGCGAGCGCGACATCCGCATCGTCGAATTCGCGCGTGCGCCGCCACAGCAGTGTCACGACGCCGGCGCCGGTGCGTGCTCCCTCGTGAGCGATCGGAACCGCGAGCAGCGCAGCGCCCGGAACCCGTCGCCGCTCCTCGGCCGACACGCGCGAGTCGCTGCCCAGCCCGCCGGAGGCGACGACGCGACGCTCGCGCAGGGCCAGCAACTCGAGCCCGATCGGCGCGGCACCCGTGCTCGAAAGGCCATCCTCGAGCTCGGACGCGAGGCGGACGCGCGCCGCGTCGGCACCCAGCGTCTGGCGCGCGACACGCGCCAGCGACTCGCGCAACCCGTCGCTGTTGCGCGCCATCGCGAGCTCCGCGGTGAGCTCGGACGAGGCGCGGTCGATGCGTGCCTGCGCACCGCGCTCGTCGTAGGCCTGCGCGGTCTCGACCGCCAGCGAGGCGAGGCGGGCGAGGGCCTGCCCGAGCTCCACGTCGGCAGCGGAGAAGCCGGGGTGGGCGACGTAGGAGGACACGACCAGCGCGCCGCGCACGCGACCTCCCAGACGCAGCGGCACTGCGAGCTCGCGTCGTACCGCGTCCAGTGCCCGGTGCACCGCCGGATCGTCGGCCTCGTGCAGCTCGACGACAGGGCGACCGCCGTTGATGGCCGCGCCGGCGGCTCCGATGCGCGAGCTGACGGTGGCACCGAGCAGCGTGATCGCATGACCGTGGACGTGCGTCACGCGCAGGCGCTCCTGCTCGGGCTCGTCCAGCCAGATCGCGGCGGCATCGGCGTGCAGCGCGCCCGGGACGACCTCCACCAGCCGCTGCATCACGCGATCTGGCTGAAGCTCGGCTGCGAGCGATTCCGCGGCCCGCACGAGCGCCGCCTGCGCCGCCGCGAGGTGACGCCCGGCGCTGCGCAGGCCGGCCACGCCGAGCGCGAGCGCTCCGGCGTCCACGACGCGGTCGGCGAGCAATTCCTCGTCGAGCGTGAGCGGGCGTGTGGGCGCATAGGCGACCGTGCCGAGGGCGAAGCCGTCGAAGACGAGCACCTCCTCCGCGCGCGGGCGGTCGTCTTCGGGAGCCGCCGGGGCCGGGTACCAGCGCTCCGGCTCCTCACCCAGGCGCACGCCGACACTCTCGATCGGCAGCCTGCTGCGCAGCTCGGCGGCGAGGGCCGCAGCCACGGCTCCGCTGTCGTGCAGCGCGGCGAGCTTGCGCGCCACGCCGCCCACGACCGCGTCGAGCCGGCGGGCCGAGGCGGCGCCGGCACGCGCCGTGACGCCTGCGAGCGCGCTGCGACCGACGGCCGCGAGGCCGTCGAGCAACTCGCGCGCCTCCTCGTTGGAGACCTCGGAGCCGATCGCCGCCAGCGACGTCCCGGGATCGCGCTCGAACGGCACGACGACGGCCGGCACGCCTTCGGCGCCATGCTCGGCGAGGGCCGCCTCGACGCCCGCGCGATCGCCCCCTTCGATCGGGAGCAGGAGCACGGCGCGGGCCGAGAGCAGCGCACGCGCCTCGTCGACGATCAGCGAGAGCACCTCGTCGCGACTCGCGGCCGTGGCGCCCGCCGCCGCCACGCGGCTCGCACGATCCAGCGACCGGCCGGGCGCGAGGCCGCGCGGCGCGGGGCGCTCGAGCGCGCCTGCCACGGGCACGGCGAAGGCGGCTGCGATGCCCGCCGACACGGCCCCCACGAGCACGATCGCAATCAGCAGCGGGGCGTGCAGCAGCAGCGCGCCCGCGGTTGCGAGCGCGGCGCCCGCGATGGAGCCCGACAGCACGAGCAGCGCGGCGCCCGCAACGGTGCGCCGCCCACGCGTGACACGCGACAGCGCGAAGGCGAGGCGCACGCAGCCGGCGCCGCAGAAGAGCGCCGCGAGCGCTGCGGCCAGTCGCAGCCCGTCGCTCACGATGCGCCGCTCACCACGATCGCTCCACGGTACCACGCAGGGCGGGCCCTCTCGGGTGCCGCGCGGCTACGCTTGGGGCGTGTCCCAGGCCGCCCATCCCCGCCGCCTCCTGCTCGCACGCCCGCGGGGCTATTGCGCCGGCGTCGAGCGCGCCGTCGAGACGGTCGAGCAGATGCTCGTCCTGCGCGGACCCCCGATCTACGTGCGCAAGCAGATCGTGCACAACATCCACGTCGTGCGCCGACTCGAGCAGCAGGGCGCGATCTTCGTCGAGAGCGAGGAGGACGTGCCCGAGGGCGCGACGGTCGTGCTCTCGGCGCACGGGGTCGCGCCCGAGGTGCACCGCAACGCCGCCCTGCGGCAACTGCAAGCCGTCGACGCGACCTGCCCGCTCGTGACCAAGGTGCACAACGAGGCCAAGCGCTTCGCGGGCCAGGGGCTGACCATCTTCCTGATCGGCCACGCCGGGCACGAGGAAGTGGTCGGCACGATGGGCGAGGCGCCCGACGCGATCGTGCTCGTGCAGACCGTCGAGGATGTCGCTCGTCTCCCGGAGCCGCGCAGCGAGCGCCTGGCGTACCTCACCCAGACAACGCTCTCGGTCGACGAGACGGCCGGCATCATCGCCGCCCTGCAGCACCGCTTCCCGACGATCGTCGGTCCCCCCAAGGACGACATCTGCTACGCGACGACGAACCGCCAGGCGGCCGTCAAGGCGCTCGCGCGCGAGGTCGATCTGGTGCTCGTGATCGGCTCTGCGAACTCCTCGAACTCGCAGCGCCTCGTCGACGTGACGCGCGACCTGGGCATCCCGGCGCATCTGATCGACGACGAGTCGCAGATCCTCGAGGAATGGCTGACGGGTGTCGAGACCATCGGCATCACGTCCGGCGCATCGGCACCCGAGTGGCTCGTCGAGCGCGTCGTGGACTGGTTCCGCGCGCGCGGTGTGGAGGACGTCGACGAGCACCACGTGATCGAGGAGAACGTGCACTTCGCGCTCCCGCGCGGCGTGCGCGACGCGCAGGGCGCGGCGTAGAGGTTCTAACTGGCGGACCGCCGCGTCAGAGGCCCCGCACGACGGCCTCTGCGGCTGTGGCGAGCTCCGCGCCTGCGACCGCGAGCGCCTCGGCGAGCGGCCTCTCATCGGGGCCGATGGCTCGCACCTCCATTGCGCCGAGGGCCCGCAGCGGCGCGACGGCATCAGCGCTCACGCGCCCGCCGAGCACGACGCAGGGCACGCCGACCTCCGTGCAGGCCGCAACGACGCGGGCGACGGTCTTGCCGTGCGCGCTCTGGCGGTCGACCGACCCCTCCGCCGTCAGGCAGAGGGCCGCGTCGGACAGTGCTCGCCGCAGCCCGACGAGCTCGATCACGGCATCGGCGCCGGAGCGCGCGCCGGCGCCCAGCGCGTAGAGCGCCGCCCCGATCCCGCCCGCCGCGCCGGCCCCGGGGCGCACCGCGACGTCGCCGCCGAAGACCGAGCCGAGCCGCGCCAGGCCGCGATCGAAGGGCTCGACGTCCTCCGGCCGAAGGCCCTTCTGCGGGCCGAACAGGACCGCAGCACCGTCCGGTCCGCAGAGCGGGACGTCGACGTCGTGCAGGACGCTGAGCCGGACGCCGTCGAAGAGCGCTCGGGCCGGCGCGAGCTCGAGCTCCAGCTCGCCCAGGAGCGCGGCGCCCGTCGCACCCGGCACATGCGCGCCGAGGGCCGCGAGCAATCCGAGGCCGCCGTCGACGGTCGCCGAGCCGCCAAGGGCGACGAGCACGTGGCGCGCACCCTGGGCCAGGGCGCCGCGCAGGAGGTCGCCGAGGCCGGCGGAGCTCGTGCGGCGCGGGTCGCGCTCGGCCGGCGCGAGCAACGCCAGGCCGACAGCCTCGGCGGCCTCGACCAGGAACGTCCCCTGCCCGCAGTCGCCGATCGCCGCGCGACGCGGGCGACCGAGCGCATCGTGCGCATCCAGCTCGACCCGGCGGGCCGCCCCCGCCGCGCACACGACCGCGAGCGTCCCCTCGCCGCCGTCGGCCAGCGGGCAGGTCAGCGCGACGCCTCCGGCGCGACGCACGCCGGCGGCGAGTGCCTCGGCCGCCTCGAAGGCGTCGAGCGCTCCGCGCAGCTTGTCGGGCGCGCACACGACGCGAGGCCCGCAATCGGCGCTCACAGCCCCAACACGGCCAGATCGAGGTCGAGTAGGGAGCCGAGCACGAGGTCGGCCTCGACCTCGCGGACGCCGGGCGAGGGCACCGCCACGACGTACATCCCCGCGGCGCGCGCGGAAGCCAGGCCCGGTGGCGAGTCCTCGAACGCGACGGCCTCGCCCACGGGCACCTCCAGCGCATCGCAGGCGGCGAGGTAGACGTCGGGAGCTGGCTTCGGCAGCCGCTCCTCCGATGGCGTGAAGACGTGCTCGAAGACCGCCGGGAGGCCGCTTGCGGCGAGCGTCGCGCGCACCATGTGCTCGCGCGTGTTGGACGCCACGGCCAGCGGAATGCGCCCGGCGACAGCCACCACGAGGCTGTGCGCACCCGGCATGGGCTCGACCCCGAGCTCGTCGATCACGGCGAGATAGCTCTCGTAGACCTCGGCGAGGATGCCGCCTGCTGCCGACGCCGGCAGACCGACCCACTCGGCGATGCACCGCGCGGTGTTGTCGCCCGACCCGCCGACGAGGCGCTCGCGCAGTTCCTCCGACCAGACGCCCCCGTGCTGCTCCACCACGCGCCGCTCCGCCGCCGCCCAGCGGACCTCGGAGTCGATCAGCAGCCCGTCGCAGTCGAAGACCACGGCGCGCGCTCTGGCGCTCACGCGCGCGCGACCTCGAAAGCGATCTCCGCGCCGCCCGCCGCGAACCGGTGATCGCCGCCGTCGCCCGGCTCGAAGCGCTGCGCGAGCACCTCGTGCGCGATCGCGGCCGCGTGCGCAGCCAGCACCGCCGCACCACGCTCGTCGGCCGCGTAGCCGACCGCGATGCGATCGGAGACCTCGAGCCCGAGCTCCTTGCGCACGTTCTGGAGGAACCGCACGACATCGCGGGCGGTGCCCTCGAGGGCGAGCTCGTCGGTCACGCGCGTGTCGATGGCGACCACGAGCGTTCCGTCGGTCTGGGCCTCGAAGCCCTCGCGCGCGTGCGAGCGCAGCTCGTACTCGCCGGGTGCGAGCTGCTCACCCGACACGTGCACGACACCGTCGTCGCCGAGCTCGTAGGCGCCCGAGACCAACGCGCCTCGTACCTCCTGCACCTTCGCCCCCAGGCGCGGGCCGAGCTCGCGGAAGTTCGGCACGACCTGCTGAGCCACGAGGCTCTCGAGGTCGCTCGTGGTCGTCACGAGCTTGACATTGAGCTCACTCGCGATCTCCTCGAGCAGGCCGCTGGAGGTGAGCGCTTCAAGCCGCGCTGCATCCGCGGCCCCGACGATCGCCGAGGCCAGCGGCTGTCGCACCCGCAGCTTGGCGTCGGCGCGCGCGCGGTGCCCGAGCTCGCAGATCGCGCGCACGTCGGCCATCGGCGACAGCAGGCCGGCGGCGATGCGCGCCTCGTCCGCCTCGGGATAGCCCGCGAGATGGACCGAGCCGGGGGCGTCCGCGCCACAGCCGTTCGCCACCAGGTTCTGCCACATCTCGTCGGCGAGGAACGGCGTCACCGGCCCCATCAGGCGCAGGCATTGCACGAGCGCGTGGTGCAGCGTCGCGAATGCCGCTCGATCGCCCTCCCAGAAGCGCGGCCGCGAGCGCCTCACGTACCAGTTCGAGAGGTCCTCCCAGAACGCCTCGACGGCGCGCGTCATGCTGGGCGAGTCGTAGGCGTCGAGCGCGGCCCGGCAGTCGCGAGCGAGCTCGCTCGCGCGCGCGATCACCCAGCGATCGAGCGGATTGTCGCTCTCGGGTGCGCGATCGGCCTCCTCCCAGAGCGGGCGGAATCCCTCCGGGTTGGCATTGAGGACGAGGAAGCGATACGTGTTCCAGAGCGTCAGCAAGCGCCGCGCGACGTCGTTCGCCGGGCCGTAGCCGAAGTTCATGTTCTGCCCGGTGTCCTGGCCCGCGAACATCCAGCGGCTTACGTCCGCGCCGATCTTCTCGATCGCATCGTCGAACCAGATCGCATTGCCCCACGACTTGTGCATCGCGCGGCCGTGCTCGTCGTGGAGCTTCTCGTAGCCCAGCACCCGCCGGTACGGAGCCTGCCCGACGAGCGCCACGGACATGAACAGCTGCGAGTAGAACCACAACCGGATCTGCTCGCGCATCTCCGAGATCCAGTCGGCCGGGAACCACTTCTCCCAGTAGGCGTGATCGGGGAGGTCGGCCTTCGTCAGCCCGACCCCCGCGCCGGCCGCGAAGCCCTCGGGCTCGTAGCTGTCGCGCCGATAGCCGAGCGTCGAGAACGGGACGATGCCGGCGTCGAGCCAGCAGTCCCCGACCTCGGGCACGCGAACCGCCTCCGCCCCGCAGTCGGCACAGTCGATCGTGACCGGGTCGATCCAGGGCCGGTGCAGCTCGCGCAGGCCGTCGAGGCCGGCCGTGGCGCGCTCCCGCAGCTCCTCCTGCGAGGCGACGACGTTCATGTGCCCGTCCGGGCAGAACCAGAACGGCAGCGGGAGGCCCCAGTAGCGCTTGCGCGAGATGCACCAGTCGCCCATGTTGCGCAGCCAGTCCTCCATGCGCTTGCCGAAGTGCGACGGCGTCCACTCGACGGTGGCGTTGGCGTCGATCATCGGCTGGCGGATCTCGTCGCAGCGGATGAACCACTCGTCCACCACGCGGAAGATCAGCTTCGTCCCGCAGCGCCAGCAGTGCGGGTAGCGGTGCTCGTGGGGCTCCCGGCGGGCGAGCCAGCCGCCGTGCTCGAGGTGCTCGGCCACGAGGTCGGGCACCTCGTGCGCGCTGTGGCCGGTGAGCTCGCCATAACCGTCGACGAACAGCCCCGCCTCGTCGACGGGCACGAGCACCGGCAGCTCCTCGCGACGGCCGATCTCGAAGTCCTCGGCGCCGCAGCCCGGGGCGATGTGGACGATTCCGGTCCCCTCGTCCATGACGATCTCCGGGTCGGCGACCACGCGGTGGGCGACCTCGGCCTGCGCGGGCAGGTCGTCGAACCCGGTCGCGTACGTGCGCCCGATCAGCTCCTCGCCGCGCACCCGGCCGACGATGCGCGCCTCCGGGCCGAAGACGGCGGCGCAGCGATCCTCGGCGACGACGTGCCGCTCGCCGCCGACGTCGACCCAGACGTAGCCCGCATCGGGCTTGACGGCGGCCGCCACGTTCGCCGGCAGCGTCCAGGGCGTCGTCGTCCAGACGACGAGCGCCTCGCCCGGCGCGTCCGTGAAGCGGAAGCGCACGTACAGCGACGGGTCGATGATGTCGCGATAGGAGTCGGTCGCCGTGACCTCGTGCTGCGACAGCGACGTGCCGCAGCGCAAGCACCAGACCATCGGGCGGTGGCCCTGATAGAGCCAGCCACGCTCGTGGCAGAGCTTGAGGAAGCCCCAGATGTAGCTGATGTTGGGGTCGGTCATCGTGTAGTACGAGCGCTCCCAGTCCATCCACATGCCGAGCCTGCGCGACTGCGCAGTCTGGATGCCGGAGTACTCCGCCACGCGGTCGCGGCAGGCGCGCGCGAAGCGATCGAGCCCGTAGGCCTCGATCTCGTGCTTCGAGTTGAGCCCGAGCGCCCGCTCGACCTCGACTTCCACCCAGAGACCCTGGCAGTCGAAGCCGTTCTGGTAGCGCTGATCCTCGCCCAGCGCAGCGTGGTAGCGCTGGAACAGGTCCTTCAGTGACCGCCCCCAGGCGTGATGCACGCCCATCGGATTGTTGGCGGTGATCGGCCCGTCGGTGAACGAGTACGTCGGCCCGCCCTCGTTCTGCTCCCGCAGGCGGCCGAAGGTGCCGTCGCGATCCCAGCGCTCGAGCATGCGATGCTCGAGCGCGACGTGGTCGGGCGCGGCGGGAACCGGCGCGAAGGGAGGATCGGCGGACACGGCCGGAAGATGGTAGCCGCGACCCCGCACGCATCAGTGCAGCGGCTATCATGTCTGTCCGAGTCGCGGGCTGCACCCGACGCGACGAGCCTCACGTCCTTGACGCGACTCCGACCTCATCTGCTCTTGCTGGTCATCGGGGCAGCTGCCGCGCTGCTCCTGTCTGCTCCTGCGCTCGGCGCCGGAACCCTGACGACCGAGCAGGTCGCGCTCACGGGCGGCGGGGTCCAGCAGAGCCCCGCGATCGCCGTCGACCCCGACGCGCCGCTCCGTGCCGCGGTCGTTGCAGACGACGGGTCCGCAGGCGGCCCGTACCCGCGCACCGCCACCGCGTCGTCGACCGACTGGTCGAGCGGCGCCTGGCCGTCCGCCTCGCTCGCGCACCAGGGCCCCTCGAACTCCGCGGGCCAGCCCGACATCGCCTGGGGAATCGATCACGCCGGCCCCGCGGTGCAGAGGGTCTATCTGGTCGAGGATGCCAGCGGATCCGGCGGCAGCCTCTGCACGGCCTTCAGCAGCGGGATCTTCTTCTCGTCCTCGGACGACGGCGGCGAGCACTGGGACACGGCGCTCCAGGCCAGCTCTGGCTCGGCGTTCACGCAGGCCATCGAGCCGGCGATCGCCGTCGACCGCTCGACCGGTCGGGTGTACGTCGCCTACACAAGGCTCGACTACTCGAACATGGGCTGCACGGGCACGCCCGACAGCTCGCAGATCTTCATGCTCTACTCCGACAACGACGGGGTGTCCTGGGGGACGGGCGCGCGGCGCGTCTCGCCGCTCGCCACCTCCGGCGCGGCCCACTACCGGAGCCCCTCGCTGGCCGTGCTGCCGGGCGGCCGGGTGATCGTCGCGTTCCGGGACGACTCGAGCGCGCAGATCGAGACCGAGACCTGCACCACGCCCACACCGCCGAGCGGCAACTACTGCGGTTCCAGTGCCGGCTTCGTCGGTCCCAGCACCGTCGTGGGCGACGCGACGTCACCGGCTGTCGTGAGCGGCGTCGCGGGCGCGCCCGCGCCGAGCGTCGTCGCCGCCGGCGGCCGCGTGACCGTCGCGTGGCACGCGAATGCTCCGAACGGCGTGCGCGCGTTCGCGGCGATGTCCAGAGACGGCGGCGCGACGTTCGGCCCGGCGCAGCAGATCGACCCGGATGGCGCGGGCAACCAGATCGCTCCGCGCCTCGCCGCCACGGCCGACGGACGGGTCGACGTCGCGTATCTCTGGGACACGTCGGGCACGGGCGTCGTCAGCGCGACCACCGCCTCGGCGGCGCCGCCGCTGCCGGGCGCGACCGCGGAGGCGTGGGGCAATCCCGTGATCGTGCAGGCGGTCGGAGCCCAGGCCGCGACCGGCATCCCGGGCATCGCACCGCTCGGCAGGAGGCTGGGCGTCGCGACCTCCTGGGTGCCCACGACGACGCCGCTCAGCCCGCTGCCGGCGACGGTCGTCGCGTTCACCGACACCTCTGCGGTGGGGGGAACCCAGGACGTGCACGTCGTGGGCCTGCTCCACGGCACGACGGCTCCGGTCATCGCCGCGCAGACGGTCACGGCGTCCAAGAACGTCTCGACGATCGTGCACGTCGACGCCACCGACGCCGACGGCGACCCGCTCTCGTGGTCGACCGGAGCGCAGCCGACCACGCCCGGCTCGAGCGTGAGCACGGCGGATGCCGCGCGTGGCGAGTTCGCCTTCAACGCTGCGAACGTCGTCGGCACGGACACGTTCGAGGCCGTCGCCACTGACGGCGTGCCGGGGCACGAGGCGCGGGCCATGGTCACGGTCGACGTCGTCAACGACCCGCCCAAGGTCACCTGCTCGACGCTCATCGCCGTCAAGAACACGCCGCGCCCGATCCAGGTCTCGGAGTGCGCCAGCGATCCCAACCGCGATCCGGTCTCGATCAGCCTCGACGGGGCCACGGGCGGCACGGTCGAGCGCACGAACGGCACCTGGTACTTCGTGCCCACGCATGACAGCACCGCGGCGGGCTCGTTCTTCCTGCGCGCCTCCGACGGCGACAAGAGCTCACCGCCTGGGAAGGTTGCCGTCACGGTCGTGTCCGAGACCGGCCCGGTCCACCTCGAGGTGAAGAACGCAGGCAAGACGCTCAAGATCGCGACGGGGATGGCCGTGCGCATGACGGGCAGCGCGGTCGACGCAGCGGGCCACGATGTCGGGATCACGTGGGATTTCGGCGACCACACGCCGACGGCGACCGGCAGGTGGGTCTCGCACCGTTTCCGCTCCGCCGGCACCTTCACCGTCAAGGCGAGCGCCGGCACTGCGTCCAGGAAGATCAAGGTGCTGGTCCGCCGCCGCGCGGTCGAGCTCGCGGGCGTCCCGCGCGTCGTCGACGGCGTGTTGCTGCTGCGAGTGCGGACGCGCGAGGCGGGCACGCTGCTCCTGCGCGCAGACAGCCGCTCGCACACGATGAGGGTGCCGGCCGGCCTGACCGACCAGCCGCTGCAAATCCAGGTGACGACCGGCCCGCTGGTGCGATTGACGTTGCGCCTCACGCCCGGCAAGAAGTCGCCGGGCTTGCCCGTGCGCAGCGTCCGCAGGCTCGTGATGGTGTCGCCGACTTTCCGGCGGCTAGCCGGGCTAGCGCCCGGGCTCGGCAGCCACGCGGCGCCAGGCCGCGAGCGCCTTGCGCACGCAGTCGAACGCGAGCTCCTCCGGGGCCGGCAGCTCGTCCCGCGAGAACCAGCGCAGCTCCGCCACGTCGTCGTCGGGCCGTGGCCGGCCGGACATCAGCCGGCACTCGAAGAACGCGTTGATCGTCGCGTCGCCGGCCGGCCCGTAGGTGTCGGGCACGGTGGCGATGAGTCGCCCGACCTCGATCTCGATCCCGGCCTCCTCGCGCAGCTCGCGCCGGACGCACTCCTCGAGCGACTCGCCCGCCTCCACGAACCCTCCCGGCGTATCCCAGAGCCCACGAAACGGCTCGACGCCACGGCGCCCGAGCAGCACGCGCCCGTCGTCGTCGACCACGATCGCCCCGACGGTCGCCTTGGGATTGAGATAGCTCGGCTCGCCGCAGGCCGCGCAGTCCTGACGGCCCCCGACGGGCGCGCCCAGCGGCGCGCTGCACCAGGGACAGAACCGGTACAGCCTCAGAGCGCTCCGCCGGCGGCTGTCGGCATCCCGGGCTCCGCGCCGCCGTCGCCGCCGTCGCCCTCGCGCGCGAGGAACTCCTCGACGCGGAGAGCGTCGTCCCCGGCCCGCTCGACCACGCGCAGCAGCGTGGACATCTTGGCGACCTCCTCGATCTGCTCCTTGATGAACCACTGCATGAACTGCTCGCCGGCGAAGTCGCCACTCTCGCGCGCCACGCGCACGAGATCGGCACACTGATCGGACACGCGCCGCTCCTGATCGAGCGCCAGGGCCACCGGCTCGGCCAGGCCCGAGAACGCCGATCGCGGGGCCTCGACGCCGGGGATCACGACGTCCTCGTCCGCATCGAGCAGGTACTGGACCATGATCATCGCGTGGTTGCGTTCCTCGACCGACTGCCGGTAGAAGAGCCCTGCGAGCTGCGGTAGCGCGTCGGCGTCGTAGTACGCGGCGATCGCGATGTACTGCTGCGACGCGGCGAACTCGTTTGCGATCTGCGCGGTGAGGTGGCTGGCGAACGGAGAATCAGACATGTCCCGCGCAGCCTAGATGAGGGGTCGCCGATCGCGCACGAGCCACTACCGTGCGAAGCATGCGCCTCCGTCGCCTCGCACTCCTCGCGGCGTGCGCCCTCGCAGCCGGCACCGCGACGGCGGCGAGCGGCCGAGCGCCGACGCTGCCAGGCGCGCGCGCGTGTCCGATCTTCCCCGCCTCGAACGTCTGGAACCGCCCTGTGACCGACCTCCCGGTCGCGGCGGACTCCGACGCGATCATCAGCGCCATCGGGCTGGACGCTCCGGTGCACCCCGACTTCGGGTCGTTTCTCGGCTACGGCATCCCGTACAACGTCGTCTCGGGCAAGAAGGTGCACAAGGTGCACGTCTCGTTCGAGTACTCGGACGAGTCCGACAAGGTCGGCTACCCGATGCCCGCGCATCCCCGGCAGGAGGGCGGCGGCGACGCCCACGTCCTGATCGTGGACAAGACGGCGTGCCGGCTGTATGAGCTGTACGCCGCACACCAGAGCGGCGGGAAGTGGAGCGCCGGCTCGGGAGCCGTCTGGAACCTCCGCTCCAATCACCTGCGGCCGAACACCTGGACGAGCGCCGATGCAGCCGGCCTGCCGATCCTGCCCGGCCTCGTGCGCTACGACGAGGTCGCCTCCGGCGCCATCAGGCACGCACTGCGCTTCACGGCCTCGCGCACCGCCGCCGCCCACATCTATCCGGCGCGGCACGACGCCGGGGATTCCGGCGCGTCGCTACCGCCGATGGGCCTGCGCGTCCGCCTCAAGGCCTCGGTCGACATCTCGGGCTATGGCAAGCAGGCTCGCGTCGTGCTGCAGGCACTCAAGACGTACGGGATGATCCTCGCGGACAACGGCAGCCCCTGGTACATCTCGGGGGCCAGCAGCAAGCACTTCGACGACGACGACCTGCACGCGCTGGGCAAGATCACCGGCGCGGACTTCGAGGTCGTCGACACCTCGCACCTGCGCAACGGGTAGACGCGGCCCGCTCCCCCGTACGGGGGACACCGCAGGCCCCCGCGGAAGGCACGATGCGCACATGGGCACCCTCGCGCTCGCGCCCGCCCTCGTGGCGTTCCCTGTCGTCTTCTGCCTCACCTATTTCCTCTGCGTCGGGCCACGCCGCGCCATCGCGCTGACGCTGGCCGGCGTGATTCCGCTCGCGGCCGTCGCAACCTGGCTCGAGACGGGCGGCACGCGCTCGACCTGCGGCGCGAGCTGCCTCGGGCTCAAGGACGCCGCGCCCGTCGTGTGGTGGCTGGCGCTGTCATGGCTCCTGGCAGTCGCGGCCGGCACGGTGTTCGGCGCGTGGCGCGACGCCGTGGCCCGGCGTGTCACGAAGTCTCGAGCAGCCGCCGCGCAGCCCGGCGCCTGAGACGACGCGCGAGCCACCAGGCTCCGCCGACGATCAGCACGAACGGGCCGCCCACGATGGTCGCGAAGAGCGCGCCGCGCCCGAACACCGAGATGACGCCGAGGGCGTCGTCCGCCGTGCCCTCGAAGGCTCCGGGATGCGCCGGAGGCGAAACCGCGGTGCCGTGGCCGGTGTCGAGCTCGAGCGAGAAGCGCGCGAATGCGGCCCGCTGCTGCGTCGCGTGAACACCGCGGAGCACGCTTGCGAGCGCCGTCTGGGAGTCCGCGAGGCGTCCCTCGAGTGTCGCCCGATCCTCCGCCGTGAGCGCCGGCGAGAGCAGCCTTGCCTTGAGCAGCGCGATGCGGTGACGCAGCGCCGTGGCGCGGTTGCTCTCCCGGTCGAGCCCGCTCTGGAGATCGCGGATCTGCACCTGCTGCGCCGTGATCGTGCCGAGGGCCGAGAAGCGCGCCAGCGCTTCCTGGGCCCGAGCCACGGGCACGCGCAGCGCGATCAGCGCGCTGCCGCTTCCGCTGCTGGGCGTCCCGTAGTCGACGGTCTCGACAGCGCCGGCGAGCGAGCGCACGGTGTCGAGCACCGTCTGCGTCGATCGGGAGAGCTCGGCGACGGTACCGACCGCGAGCCGCAGCGAGGCCGAGTAGTCCTGGGCGCGCTGCCCATCGGGCAGGGGCGCCGTCGACCTGGCGGGCGGAGGCGCGAGCGCGCCCGTACCCGACGTCGCCAGGTGATATGGCAACGGTACGGCCTTCGCGGTGCTGTCGCGGACGGCCTCCAGCTCCTGGCCGGCTCGCAGGTGTGGCGCCGCGACGGGCGAGGAGGTGCGCGTCTGCACCGCAAGCGCGCCGGCGATCACGGCAGCAACGGCTGCGAGCCCGAGCGCGGGCGCGAGGCGCAGACGGGGCCGGCTCGACCGAAGGCGTCCCAGGCGGCGCGAAGCGGGAGCTGCGACGACCGGGGTTGCGGTCAACGCGCGCACCCGCTCGCGCAATTCGGCCGGTGGCGCGATCTCGCCGACGACGAGCTCGTCGAGCAGCGCGCCCATCGCGGCGCTCACGGCCATCCGAGCCGGCTTCGCCGCGCAGGAGCGCCTCGAGCCGCTCGGGGGCGATCGGATCAGACGTGCTCATGCGATTCCACCTCCGCTGCCAGACGCGCGAGGGCGCGGGAGAGTCGTGTCGTACAGGCGGTCGGCGTGATCTCGAGCAGGCGCGCGGCCTCGCCGGCGTCGAGCTCGAGCAGGACGCGCAGGGCAATCACCTCGCGGTCGGCGGCGCTCAGGCGCCTCAGGCCGGTCTCGAGCGCGGCCGAGTAGCCGTCGCAGAGGCCTGCGGCGTCCTCGGCTTCCCGGGCCGGCTCGCGTTGCGCAGCCAGCCGCTCGCGGGCTCCGCGGCGACGCTCGGCGCGCAGGTGATCGAGGGCGCAGGAGCGTGCGATGGCGAGCAGCCAGCTGCGGGGCCCCGCCCGCCGCGGATCGAAACGATCGCGCTGCCTCCAGGCGCGCTCGAACGCGTCGGCGGTGAGGTCCTCGGCGAGCGAGCGGTCGCCGGTCAGGTAGACCAGATAGCGGTGAATGTCGCCGAGGTGGGCCTCGACAAGCGCGTCGAAGGCCTCGGGCCCCGCCCCGGGCCGTGTGCGGATTCGCGTCATTGGCGGATCTACGCCGCCGCGGCCGCCGCGGTCACAGCAGCGCTGAGCGCGGCCCACGGCTCCCGCCACCAGCCGCTGTAACTACCGCGGTTCGCGAGCACCACGAGCCCGAGCCTGCGCTCGGGATCGAGCCAGGCGAGCGTGCCGGACGCGCCGAAGTGGCTGGCCGCCCGCGCGCTCAGCGACGCTCCGGTCCAGTGCGGCTCCCGGTGCCCGCGGACGTCGAAGCCGAGCCCCCAGCAGAGATCGGGCCACTCGCCCACGCCGCCGACACCCCCGGGCAGGGGCCCGAACTGCGGCGCGAGCAACTCGTCGACGGTCTCGGCCGCGAGCAGCGCCCGGCCGCCGGCTGCCCCGCGCGCGAGCAGGCACGAGACGAACGCGGCGTACGCGCGCGCGCTCGCGAAGCCTCCCGCCTGTGGCGGCGCGTCGCTGCGGAAGCGCTCCGAGTTGAACAGATCGCCCTCGCCGTAGCGACCTGGCTGCCAGACGCGGGCGGTGCGCGGCGCGTCGCGCTCTGCCAGCCCGAGCGACGCGTCCATCCCGAGCGGCTCGAGCACGGCTTCGCCGAGGTAGCTCGCGCACGACATCCCGGACGCGGCCTCGAGCAGCTTCGCCGCCTGGACGTAGCCGGCGTTCGAGTACCAGCGCTCGGTCCCCGGCCGGTACTCCGGCGGGTCGCGCCAGAGGAGGCCCGCCTCGGGCAGCCCCGCGCAATGCGACAGCAGGTGACGCAGCGCGAAGCCGTCGCGCACCTCGGCGTCCAGATCGAGCAGGCCTTCCTCGAGCGCCACCATGCAGGCCGCACCGACGAGCGGCTTGGTCAGCGAGGCCAGCGCGAACAGCGTGTCCGGACCGACCGGCTCGTGCCCCCCGCGCTCGCGCACGCCGGCGTAGCGTTCCGCGACCACCCCGCGCTCGTCCACGACCGCGGCGGCAACCGCAGGCACCAGGCCGTTCGCAACCCATTCGTCGACCGCGGCGAGCGCACGCTCCACACCGATCACCGTAGTGGGTTGCGCAGATTTCGGCGTTTCCCCGTCTGGGCGCTGGGAAATCTCCGATCCTGTTGGTACAGTGGCGGCTCCCGAGCCGAACCAAATGGTACGAGGAGCGACCATGGCCGCAACCAGCGTGAACGATCGCGACGATGCAGACCTCGCCATCGGCTATCGCGCAGCGCTGAGGCGCGCCGCAGCCGCAGCCCGCGAGGCGGCGGTGCTCGAGGACCTGCTGACGGCGCGTGGCGCATCGGCGATCGCCGGTGACGAGCAGGCCGAGGTCGAGACGATGATCGTCGGCGTCGGGCGCCGCAGCCTCGAGCTGCACGAGACGTCGCTCGCCGCGTCGTAGGCTCAGTACGTTCCGAAGCGGCCCCAGAGGGCGCGCGCGGCTGCTTGCCTGCCCTCGTCCGAGACGCGCTCGGCGACGGCGGCGGCAACCGCCTCGACGACGAACATTCCGCCGACGGCGCTCGCGAACGGGCCAGGGCTGTCCGGCGCGCACACGAGCACGTGATCCGCGAGGCGCGCCGGCGCCGCGAGCGCGTCGTCGCTGATCAGGATGATGGTGCCGCCCGCCTGGCGGAAGAACTCGATGACCTCGCCCGCAAGGCGCGCGTAAGGGCGGAACGTCAGCACCAGCAGGCGGTCGCCCGCGTGCACGTCGAGCAGCAGATCGGCCATTGAGGCGGTGCCCGAGGCGATCAGCTGCACGTTCGGGACGAGCGGGCTGAGCAGGAAGAAGGCGTACTCGGCAAGGCTCGCCGACTTGCGCTGACCGACCACGTAGGTACGTCCATCGCCCGCCAGAAGGAGGGTTGCGACCGTATCCAGCAGGACATCCGAGATCGCGTTGCGCGTGGCCTCGAGATCGGCCACGCAGGCCGAGAGCCAGCGATCGAGCAGACTGTCGTGAGACGTGGAGCGGCCAGATCCGCCCTGGCGCGCGAGCCGCTGCGACGCGGCGCCCGCCATCGCCTCGGAGAGCCCGGCATAGCCGCCGAAGCCGAGGCGAGATCCGAACCGTACAACGGCCGCCTTGGACACCCCGGCCTCCCGCGCGAGCGATTCCGCCGTCTGGAACGGCGCCTCCGCCTCGTGGTCGAGCAGCCACGCGGCGATGCGCCGATCGTTCGGCGAGAGCTCCGGGAGCCTCGCGCGGATCAGCGCCGGCACGTCGACCGAATCCCGCACGGCGCCAGCATACGGCGCTGGCTCCCGGCCGAGGAATGCCGAACCCCTCACGCGGGCGATGCCGTTTCCGGCATGTCCCAGGTACAAAGGTGACATGCGCCACGGAGACCTTGCATGAGCATCGCCGTTGAAGACTGGGACGACCTCTCGGCTGCGCGCCGCCGCCGCGACGAGCAGGCTGACGGGCGCAGGGGCATCGCCCCCGGCCGACGAGGACGCTCCCGCGGCCCAGGTACGCGCAATCGTCGCGACCGAGGCCTTCCACGACGACTCCCTCGACGGGGAGCGTGAGAACCTGCGTCCGCTGCTCTCCGTAGCCGGCGGCAACATCGCCATCTGGGTACTCGCGCACCTGACCGGCATCGTCGAGCTGATCGGCGTCTCGTTCTTCGCCTCGATCGGGCTCCTGCTCGGGGCCTACATCCTGCGCGAATGGCACCGCGATCGCAGTGCGCTCGTGTGCTTGATCGGCGGGCTGCCGCTGCCGCTCACGATCTTCGGGCTGCTGACCTGACGGGCCCTTAGAAGCGGTTGCAAGAGTCGCACGGCGTTCGGACGTCTCGAATCGCCTGCGGCCTGCCAGTCGGGCGGTGGGGGCTTCGCAGGAACGCTCGCTTCGAGCCCCCCGGACCACACGCGGGACTCTTGAAACCAATTCTCAACCGGCTTGCTCGACGGGCGCCTCTTCCTTCGGGGCGCCCTTCTGCGGCCGCGGCTTGAACTCGAAGCTGACCGTGCGCTCGCCCTTGGGGTCGAGCACGAGCATCGCCCGGTACGGCCGGCCCGTGCGGTTGGAACGGAAGCCGGTCAGCTCCTTCGTCCTGCCGTTCGCGATCAACTCGCGCACGATGTCCTCCGTGAGCTGCTTGCCGCCGATCGACTTCCAGATCACGAAGCCGCAGCCCGGCTCCTCGGCGGACTTCCAGGTCGAGCAGCCGAAGCCCTTGGCGTTCTCGATCAGGTGGCCCTCGCCGCAGCGCGGGCAGACGATGTCGAGCTCGCGCCGCTGGAAGCGCAGCGCCTCCGACGGCAGGTCGCGCAGGTAGGCGACCGTCTTCTCCGTGAACGTCGCGATGTCGCGCATGAACGCGTCGCGGCTGCCGCCCGCGCGCTCGATATCGAGCAGGCGGTGCTCCCAGTCGCCGGTCAGGCTCGGACTCGTGAGCTCGTGCTCGCCCAGCAGGTCGATGACCTGGATGCCCTTGCCGGTCGGCTGCAGGCGCCGGCCGTCGCGCACGATGTAGCCGACGTCGATCAGCCGCTCGATGATGGATGCGCGGGTGGCCGGCGTCCCGATGCCCGAGTCCTTCATGGCCTCGCGCAGCTCATCGTCCTCGACCAGCTTGCCGGCGCCCTCCATTGCGGCCAGCAAGGCGGCCTCGCCGTAGCGGGGGGGCGGCTTGGTCTCGCGCGCGTCGGAGGCGACCTCCGTGCAACGCACTGCCTCGCCCTCCTCCAGCGGAGGAAGCACCTGATCCGGCGCGTCGTCCTCGTCGCCCTCGCTGCCCTGGGCCTTCTGCTCGTCCGGAGGCGCCTCGCCGTAGACGGCGCGCCAACCGGCCTCGAGCATGACCTTGCCGCGCGAGCGGAAGCTCTCACCAGCGACCTCGGTCAGCACCGTCGTGTTCTCGAACACGGCCTGCGGGTGGAAGGCGGCCAGGAATCGCCGCGCGACCATGTCGTAGATGCGCTGCTCGTCGGGCGTCAGCTCGATGCCTGCCTGCGGCGCGTTGGTCGGGATGATCGCGTGGTGGTCGGTGACCTTCTCGTTGTTGACGATTCGCCCGAGCGGCAGCTCGGGGAGGCTCTGCACGTAGGCCGCGCTCTTGGCGTACTCCTTGGAGCGCGCGCCGACGTGCCCGGCGATCGCAGTGAGCTCGGGGATCATGTCGCTCGAGAGGTAACGGCTCGCCGTGCGCGGATACGTGAGCACGGCCTTCTCGTAGCAGCCCTGGGCTGCCGAGAGCGTGCGCCGCGCGGTGAAGCCGTGCCACGAGGCCGCCTCGCGCTGCAGCGCCGTGAGGTCGTAGAGCAGCGGCGGTTGCGAGCGCTGCGTGCGCTTGGAGAGCGAGGTGACGTGGCCCTCGCCCCCGCGCACCCGCTCGACGATCGCGTCGGCGTCCTCGGCCGTCTCGATGTGCGTCTCCGAGCCGCGCACGTGGCGCCCGCCGTAGGCGGTCTTGTCGGCGACGGGCTGGAACGTCGCGTCCACGAGCCAGTACGGCTTGGGCTCGAACGCCTGGATCTCCTTCTCGCGCCGCACCAGGATGGCGAGCGTCGGCGTCTGCACGCGGCCGAGTGAGACGACCGTGCTGCCGAACGCTGCGCGCCCGCGAATGGTAGCGGCGCGCGTCGCGTTCATGCCCACGAGCCAGTCGGCCTCGGAGCGCGAGCGCGCAGCGGCCTCGAGCGGCGCGAGCTCGCTGCCCGGCCGCAGGTGGCCGAAGGCCTGGCGGATCGCGTCCTTGGTCATCGACGAGAACCAGGCGCGCCGCACCGGCACATCCTTGTTACCGGCCACGTCGAGCACGTAGGCGAAGATCAACTCGCCCTCGCGCCCGGCGTCGCAGGCGTTCACGATCAGCTCGATGTCGTCGCGCTTCATCAGCTTGACGATCGCGTCGAGCTGCTCCTTGGCCGACTTTCCCTCGGCGCGCGGCACGACGTCGAATTGGTGCGGCAGGATCGGCAGGTCGGCCATCTTCCAGCGCTTGAACTTGTCGTCGTAGTGCTCCGGCGCGGCCAGCTCGGCGAGGTGACCGACCGCCCAGGTGATGACCGTGTCCGGGCCCTCGAGATAGTTCTTCGACGACTTGAAGGTACCCTCGAGCGCCTTCGAGACGTCGACGGCGACGGACTTCTTCTCGGCGATGACGAGCGTGACTGCCACGGAAGTCACGCTAGCACCTAGGGGCCTTCGCTACGCTCGATCGCGATGACACGCGTCTTTTCCGGCATTCAGCCGACAGGCCAGAAGCACATCGGCAACTACCTTGGCGCGATCCGCCATTACGTCGCAGATCAGGAGCGCCATGGCGCCGAGGCGATCTTCTGCGTCGTCGACCTGCACTCGATGACCCAGCCGTTCGAGCCCGCCGAGCTGACGACGTCCACGCGCGGCACGTTCGCGACGCTGATCGCCTCGGGCCTCGATCCGGATCGTGCGATCGTGTTCGTGCAGAGCCACGTCCACGAGCACGCCGAGCTGGCCTGGCTCTTCAACTGCGTGGCGACGACCGGTGAGCTCCGCCGCATGGTCGCGTTCAAGGAGAAAGCGGCCGGGCGCAGGTCGGTCTCCGTCGGGCTCTTCACCTACCCCGTGCTGCAGGCCGCCGACATCCTCCTCTACCTCGCCGATCGCGTCCCGGTGGGCGAGGACCAGCGACAGCATCTGGAGCTCGCCCGGGACATCGCGCAGCGCTTCAACGCGCGCTACGGCGAGCTGTTCCCGCCGCCGCAGGCGGCCATTCCGCCGACCGCGGCGCGCATCAGCGACCTCCAGGAGCCGACGCGCAAGATGTCGACCTCGTCGCTCTCGAGCGAGGACGGCAGGCTGCTCATGCTGGACGAGCCCGACGTGATCCGCCGCAAGTTCAAGCGCGCCGTGACGGACTCCGAGGGCACGATCCGCCACGACTGGGACGCCAAGCCCGGCGTCTCGAACCTGCTCGAGATCCTTCGCGCCATCAGCGGCGAGGAGATCTCGGCGCTCGAGGCCCGCTACGAGGGCAAGGGCTACGGCCACCTCAAGAGCGACGTTGCCGAGGCCGTGGTGGAGCTGCTCGCACCCATCCGCGAGCGCCACGCGGAGCTGATGGCCGACCCGGCCGAGCTCGACCGCCTGATGGCGCTCGGCGCCGCGCGCGCGAGGGCGATCGCCGCGCCCGTGCTGGCCGAGGCCAAGGCGCGCGTGGGCCTGCTGCCGGGAGCGTCCGTACGAGCGCCGGGTGCAGATCTCGCGGTCTGACCGGTGTGTGCGCGCCCGAGCGATGAGTTCTCCGCCGCTCCGCGGTCGTAACCTTCCGAACGGCAGACTCCGAGTCAGGAGGGATCGTCATGTCTGTGACACTCGTGCTCGCCGGAACGCGCAAGGGGTGCTTCGTCCTCGAGAGCGACGCCGAGCGTCACTCGTGGACGCAGCGCGGGCCCTACTGCGAGAACTGGCCGATCTACCACGCGGTGCACGATGCAGATTCCGGCGCGCTCTACGCAGCCGCCGCCAGCGAGTGGCACGGCGCCGGCGTCTGGCGCAGTCAGGACCTGGGCGAGACCTGGGAGCTCTCCAGCGACGGCCTGAGCTACGACGAGGACGGGGAGCTGAAGCTCTCGAAGGTCTCGGGCCTGTCGCCGTCGCACGGGCGCCTGCTGGCCGGCGGCGAGGGCTGCGGCGTCTTCGAGAGCCGCGACGGCGCTCGCACGTGGTCGTTGCTCAGCACGCTCGACGACCAGCCCGGGCGCGAGGCCTGGAACATCCCCGAGAATCAGCCGCCGGGTCACCTCGGCCTGCCGGGTCTCCTGCCCCACCCCGCGGACGCCTCCCGCTTCTGGGCGGTGGTCCAGGGCTTCGGCATCTTCGAGACGACCGACGACGGTGCGACGTGGACGCCGCGCAACCGCGGGCTGCGCGCCGACTGGCCGATCGAGAATCCCGAGGTCGGCTACTGCGTGCACAAGCTCGTGATGTCGCCGACCGACCACGACAGGCTCTACCAGCAGAATCACGTCGGCATGTACCGCAGCGACGACGCCGGCGGGTCCTGGGTCGAGATCTCGGAGGGCCTGCCGACGGAGTTCGGCTTCGCCGCCGCCGCACATCCGCACGATCGCGACAGCTTCTACGTGATCCCCCTGGATCCCGGGCACGGGCGCTGCATGCCCGACGGCCACGCGGCCGTCTGGCGCACGGAGGACGCGGGCTCGAGCTGGCGCCCCCTGGATCGCGGGCTCCCCCACGAGGGCGCGCATCTCGGAGTGCTGCGCGAGGGCATGGCGATCGACTCGCACGACGTGCCGGGCCTCTACTTCGGCACCAGCACGGGACAGGTCTTCGCGAGCGCCGACGAAGGCGAGAGCTGGGACGAGATCGCCAGCTACCTCCCTGCGATCTCGTCCATCGAGGTGGCGGTGATCGACTAGCCATGGCCGAGGTGCATCTGCCGGCGACGCTGCCCCCACTGTTTCGCGACCTGCCGCGGCGCGTCGAGGTCGACGCCGCGACCGTCGGCGAGGCGATCAGCCGCCTCGACGCACGCTGGCCCGGCATGCGCGATCGCCTGTGCGTGCCCGGGCCGGAGCTGCGGCCGCACGTCAACGTCTACGTGGATCAGGAGCGCGCCGGGCTGGAGACGGCACTCGGGTCGCATTCGCGGGTCGATGTGATCGCGGCCATCAGCGGAGGCTGACGGCTGCCGGCGCCTGCGCCGATCACACGAAGAAGCGGTCGTAGGTGGAGGGCGCGATCGCCTGCAGGATCGCCGGCACCCGGAAGAGGCCGTGCGACCAGAGCTCGCCTCCACCCCGGTCGACCCGGAGCATGATGTCGCCGACGCAGCGCTCGACGTCGATCACGAGCCTGCCCTTCCAGCGGTGCTGGAGCAACTCGTCGTGGGGGAAGGTGGTCGTGACCACGGGGCCGGGGTTGGCGACGGTGACCTCGATGCCCTCCCGCCGGGCAGCGACTGCGAGCGCGCGCCCCCACGACGTCAGGGCGGCCTTGGATGCGCCATAGGTGATCGAGCCCGACGACGAGTAGGTGCCGAGCGATGACGAGACGACGATCACACGCGCGCGTGGAGCATCACGCAGGAGCGGCCACAGCTCGTGCGTCAGCGCGACGTGCGAGTAGAAGTTGGTCTCGAGCACCCGCCGCGCGCGCTCGACGTCGACGTCGAGCCCGGCGGTGCCACCGCCCGTGCCCGCGTTGTTCACGAGCCAGTCGAGCCGACCCAGGTTCCGGATCGCCTCTGCGACCCTCGCACGACCCTCCTCCGTGGCGACGTCTGCGACGACGAAGCGGACGCCGAGCTCCTCGGACAGGGCCAGCAGGCGCTCCTCGCCGCGCGCCGTGATCACGACCTGGCAGCCACGCGTCAGCAGCCGCCGGGCAATGCCGAGGCCGATGCCGGAGCTGCCGCCCGTGACGAGCGCGACCGGTTGGCTCATGCCGGGGCGGGCTCGTTGCGCAAGGCGCGGATCGTGGCGCCAGGCGCGCTCGGCGACGCGCGCCATGAGACCGGGCGCCGCTCCCTGCAGCGCGGCCGCGGCGCGCCACCAGTGCGGGATGAACACCTCGGGCGCGCGCCTGTCGGCGGCGGCCAGCAGCCGCTCGGCGCAGCGCTCGGCGTCGACCACGAGCAGCCGTCCCCAGCGGCTGCGCAGCAGCGCGGTCTGGGGAAAGCCCGGCGTCGGCACGGGCCCGGGGCTGACGATCGTCACCGCCACGCCGTGCTCGCGTGCAGCGGCGCCGTAGGAGCGCGCCCACGACAGCGCTGCGCTCTTGGACGCCGCGTACGGCGCCGAGGGCGCGAGCGCGACCGTGCCCGCCACCGACACGACCGGCACGAGCCGGCCGCGGCTCGCCTCGAGCAGCGGCCAGAACGCCGTGGCCACGCGTACGAGGCCGAGGTAATTCAGCTCGAAGGCCGTGCGGTAGGTGGCGAGATCGGCGTCGAGCACGCCCTTGCGCGCCGGCGCTCCCGCGGCGTGCACGAGCAGGTCGCAGCCATCCGCCGCCCGAGACGCCGCAACCAGCAACTCGACGTCGCCGTCGTCGGTCACGTCGCAGCGGACCGCGGTCGCGCCGAGCTCTCCGGCCGCGGCTGCGAGCGGCGCCTCGCGCCGCGCGGCGAGCAGCAGCTGCCAGCCGCCACGGCGCGCGAGCACGCGCGCCACGGCAAGCCCGATGCCGCTCGAACCGCCGGTGATGACCGCCGTTCGCACCGCGCGATCGTAGCGGGGGCCCCTCACCCCTTCGAGGGGTTTGCGCGGAGTGCATATAGACAGACTGTTGTAGTTCGCTGCATATTTGTAACATGCGTCGCTTGTTGTGCATCGTGATCGGTCATCATCGGCCGGCAGTGGTGGTCGCGCGCTATGACGACGGGCACCCGGTGCCCGTCGTCCGCTGCGAGCACTGCGGTCGCTGAGAATCAGACCGGCGGTAGGCCGGCGAGCCGGCGCCGCATCACGGCCAGGCCGGCCGCGAGTTGCGGCTCGCCCACGCACAGGCGCTCGAGGTTCGCGACGGTGCGCACGGGCCCGTCGAGCGGATCCGCGCCGAGCACCGCGTTGTGCAGGAAGCGGATCGGCACGTCGTGCACGACGAGCAGGACGCAGCGCGCATCGCGGCGGGCGAGCACGCGCGCGCAGCCGTCGGCATAGCGGCCGAGCGCGCCGAGTCGGCTCTCACCCCCCGGGACGGCCTCGTCGGGCCCGTGCAACACCCGCCAGTCGCGGTAGGCCTGGACGTCGCCGCCCTCGAAGATCCCGACGTCGACGTCGTCGAACGCCGGCTCGACGACCACCGGCACCCCGGGGCTCCTGCCCAGCAGCAGCATCAGCGTCTCGCGCGTGCGCGCGAAGCGCGTGTGCACGGCCAGGTCGAACGGCCGCCGGGCGAGGCGCCGCCCGAGGGCAGCGGCAGCCACGCGACCCTCGGCATCGAGTGGCACGGCCACCAGCGGATCGCCGTTGAGCAGCTGACGGTCGTTGTACACCGTGCTCGCGTGCCGCACGAACGTGAATCGGCGCTCGGGCATCGTGCGCGACCCTAGACGTTTCGCCGCGCGCCGTGGAGGGTGTGACCGGCCTCGCGCCGAACCGTCACTTGACGCTGCTTCGTGGGCCTGGCATAACCCCCCGCTTGGCGGTGGAAGTGGCGGCAGGCCCAACTCCTGCGTACGATCGCACGTCTAACTTCGCACCAACCCCCACTAGGAGGGAACAAGGCATGGATCGAGAGACCCGCAGGCGCTTCGAGGCCTGGCGCGCGGAGGCACCGGACCCGCAGAACACGGTTGTCGACGACCTCTTCGCCGGCGAGTGCGACCGCGCCGGCTTCATCCAGCGCGCGACGATGTTCGGTCTCGGCGTTCCCATGATCTCGGCGGCGTTGCTCGCCGCGGGCGAGGCCCCCGTCGCGTTCGCGAAGGAGACGCGCGGCAAGGCCGGCGGGCGGCTCCGCATCGGCCTGACACCGATCCCGAAGGGGAACCTGGAGCCGTGGACGTACCAGGAGACCGCTGCCCTCCAGATGGGCGGCATCTCGGGTGAGTTCCTGAACCGCAACCGCCAGGACCTCACGCTCGCGCCCGAGCTGGCGGTCAACTGGAAGCCGAACCACAACGCCAGCGAGTGGACGTACTTCCTCCGCCAGGGCGTCAAGTTCGCCAACGGCAAGCCGATGAACTCCGACGACGTCATCGCCACGTATCACCGCTTGCTGACCGACCCGACGTCGCAGGCCGGCTCCGCCTTCAGCGGCGTGCTGTCCGACGCCGGCGTCAGCAAGGTCGACGAGTTCACGATCAAGTTCAAGCTGGACACGCCGACCGCGAGCTTCCCGTACCTCACGAGCTCGACGACCTACCAGGCGATCATCCTGCCCAAGGACTACGCCGGTCCGTTCGAGAAGACGCCGCAGACGACCGGCGCCTTCAACCTCGTGGCGTACACCCCCGGCGTCAGCGCCCGCTACGACCGCAACCCGAACTGGTGGGGCGGCTCGGCCCCGCTCGACGGCGTCGACGTGACGCTCGGCGAGGACACGGCGATCATCAACGCGCTGATCGGCGGCCAGCTCGACCTGCTCAACGGCATCGTCTACTTCAACAGCAAGGCGCTGTTCAGCAACCCGAACATCCAGATCTTCAAGGCCCGTGGCGCGACGCACCGCGAGATCCCGATGCGCGTCGACCAGAAGGACAGCGTGCTGTTCGACAAGCGCGTGCGCCAGGCGATCGCGCTCACGCTCAACCGGCCGGACATCATCAAGACGCTCTTCAACGGCAACGCCGACCTGGGCAACGACTCGCCGTTCGCCCCGGTCTACCCGTCCACGGTGGGACCGCCAGGCGTTGCACAGCGCCACAAGGACCTGCAGAAGGCCAACGAGCTGATCGCCGCGGCCGGCCTCAAGAAGGGCTGGAAGGTGCCGCTCGTGACCTACCAGACGGCCGAGCTGCCGAGCCTCGCGCAGATCGTCAAGCAGGCCGTCAAGTCGATCGGCGGCACCATCGACATCAAGATCCTCACGGGCACCCAGTATTACACGGGCTCCCCGACCCAGACGCCGTGGCTCAACAACCCCATGACGATCACCGACTGGGGTCATCGCGGCGTGCCCAACGTGCTGCTCAACGCGGCGCTCACCAGCAAGGCCGTGCCCAGCAAGAAGGCCGGCACCTGGAACGCCGCGCACTTCAAGAACAAGAAGTACGACTCGCTGGTCAAGCAGTTCGGCGCGACGCCCTCGCTGGCCGACCAGCGCAAGATCGCGAAGCAGATCGAGCTGCTGCTGCTCGATCAGACGCCCGTGATCTTCCCCTACTTCTACAACTCGTTCAACGCGGGCAGCCCGAAGGTCAAGGGCTACAAGGTCGACCAGCTCGGGCAGGAGTACCTGAGCAAGACCTCGCTCTCCTGAGCGTGTTCGCACGATGAGGTATCGGCGGCCGTCGCGCACAGCGCGGCGGCCGCCGCGCATTTCGACAGGCCGGAGTTCTGTGAGAGAATCGCCGTCCCGATGCTGAGGTTCCTCGCCCGCCGTCTCGCGCTCGCGTTCGTCACGCTCTGGATCCTGAGCGTGATCGTCTTCGCACTGGGCCAGATGCTGCCGGGCGACGTCGGGCGCAACGTGCTCGGCGGCTTCGCCTCGCAGGAATCGGTGGACGCCTTCAACCACGAGCGCGGGCTCGACCGGCCGGCCTACCAGCAGTACCTCGACTGGGCCAGCCACGCGGTGCGCGGCGATTTCGGCACGTCGTACACCTCGAACGAATCCGTCAACTCGATCCTCGCGCGGGCCATCCCGAACTCGGTCAAGCTCGCGTTGTTCGCGTTCCTGATCATGCTCCCGCTGGCATTCCTGGGAGGAATCCTCTCGGCGCTGAAGGCCTACAAGGGGACCGATCGAGCCATCAGCATCGCCGGTCTCTCGTTCACCGTGGTCCCGGAGTTCGTCTCGGCGCTGCTTGCGATCGTCGTCTTCGGCATCATCCTCGGGTGGTTGCCGGTGAGCGCCCGCTGGCCCACGGGCGCCGGTCCGGTCACGCAGGCCCGTTACCTGCTGCTGCCGGCTCTCGTGCTCGTCGGCGTGCTCTTCGGCTACGTCTCGCGCATGGTGCGCGCCGGGACGATCGAGGCGCTCGATGCCGACTACACGCGAACGGCGTATCTCAAGGGGCTGAGCAGGCAGGAAGTGCTGTGGCGCCACGTCCTGCGCAATGCGCTCCTGCCCACGATCGCCGTTGTGGCGACGCAGACCGGCTATCTGCTCGGCGGGCTCGTGATCGTCGAGCGCGCCTTCAACTACCCCGGGCTCGGCCAGGAGATCGTCAATCACGCCGTGCTCAAGGACTATTCGGTCGTGCAGGCCGGCGCCATGGTGATCGGCGCGGTCTATCTGACGGCCACCGTCCTCGCCGACATCGCCTACGGACTGCTGAATCCCCGCATCCGCTTCGGAGGCTCCGATTGAGCGCGACGCATCGCCACACCCGAGGTCGTCCCGGCCAAGCCCTCCGCCAGTACGCGCCGCGAGACGCTCGGGCGCCTGCTGCGCTCGCCGACCTTCGACATCGCGGTCGCGATCATCCTGTTCTGGACGTTCTGCGCGATCTTCGGCTACCGCATCGCGCCGCACGACCCGACCTTCCAGACCAGCGACGTGCTGCAGAGCCCGAATTCGACCTATCCGTTCGGCACCGATCAGCTCGGCCGCGACGTGCTCTCCCGCACGATCGCGGGCGGACGCAGCATCCTGCTCATCGCTCCGGCCGCAACGCTGCTCGCGGTCACCCTCGGCACGGCGATCGGCCTGATGCTCGGCTACTTCCGCGGGTGGTTCGACGAGACCGACGAGTCGCCTGATCGATGCCTTCCTGGCGATTCCGGGGATCATCTTCCTGATCGCCGTGATCGCCAGCCTCGGCACCTCGCGGCAGACGCTGATCCTCACGATCGGCCTGGCATTCACGCCGATCATCGCGCGCACCGTGCGGGCGGCCGTCCTGGCCGAGGCCGGGCAGGACTACGTCCAGGCGGCGAAGCTGCGCGGCGAGCGTGCGCCCTACATCCTCTTCGTGGAGATCCTGCCGAACATCCTGCCGCCGATCATCGTCGAGGGTACGGTGCGCCTCGGCTATGCGATCTTCACGTTGGCGGGCATCACGTTCCTCGGCCTCGGCCTGCAGCCGCCCGACCCCGACTGGGCCGTCGACATCACCGCCGCGTTCCCGAACCTCAACGACACCTTCCACGACGGGTACTACTGGACCATGCTCTTCCCGGGCATCGCGATCATCTCGATCTGCATTGCGGTCGCGATGCTGGCCGATAGCCTCCAGCAGGTGATGGACCGGTGAGCACGGCGACGGCGACCGAACCGACGGGCGCGGCAGCGACGGACGCGGCACTCGAGGTTCGCGACCTGTGCGTCGACTACAGCGTGCGCGGCTCCTGGAAATCCGTCCTGCGCGGCGTCAGCTTCTCCGTCGAGCGGGGCGGCTCCTACGGCCTCGTGGGCGAGTCGGGCTGCGGCAAGTCGACGACCGCCATGGCGGCGATCCGCTACCTGCCGCGCAACGGCCGCGTCCGCTCGGGATCGATCACCGTGGCGGGCGAGGACGTGCTCGCGCTGACGGGCAGCGCCCTGCGGCGCTATCGCGGCGACGTGGTGTCGATGGTCTACCAGAACCCGGGCACGGCGCTCAATCCATCCATCCGCGTGGGCAAGCAGCTGGCGGAGGTCTTCACGGCTCGCGGCTCGAGTCGCGGCGAGGCGCAGGAGCGCTCGCTCGCGATGCTGCGCCAGGTGCAGATCGCCGACCCGACCTCGGTCATGCAGCGCTACCCGCATCAGCTCTCCGGCGGCATGCAGCAGCGCGTCGTGATCGCCATGGCACTCGGCGTCGACCCGGCGCTCCTGATCCTCGACGAGCCGACCACCGGCCTCGACGCCACGGTCGAGGCCGAGGTGCTCGACCTCATCACGCGACTCCAGGCCGAGTTCCACACCGCCGTGCTGTTCATCAGCCACAACCTCGGCGTGATCCGCAAGATGTGCTCGCGGGTCGGGGTGCTCTACGCGGGCGAGATGGTCGAGGAAGGCGCGGCCGAGCAGGTCCTGCACGATCCGCGGCATCCGTACACCGTCGGCCTGCTGCGCTGCATCCCGCGCGGCGGCGTGCGCAAGGATCACGGCCGACTGGACACGATCCCGGGCTACCTGCCCCCGATCGGCGCGGATCTGCCCGGCTGCGTGTTCGCCGATCGCTGCGCGCTCGCCAAGGACGTCTGCCACACGGACAAGCCGGAGCTCGTGCAGGTGGGCCTCGGCCACGTCAGCCGCTGCTTCTTCCACCAGCGCGCACAGGAGCTCCCGCGCGCGATGGCCGCGGATCTCGAGGGCGTCGCACAGGTCGACAGGCGCGGCGAGCCGCTGATCGAGATCGACGACCTGACGAAGATCTTCGGCCAGCACGGCACCTCGGTACGCGCCCTGGGCGGCGTCTCGGCCGCGATCTGGCGCGGCGAGACGCTCGGGCTCGTGGGCGAGTCCGGCTGCGGCAAGACGACGTTCGCGCGCGCTCTGCTCGGCATCGTCGAGCCGACGGCGGGCTCCGTCGAGCTGGACGGGCGCACGCTCGAGCCAACGCTCGCGAAGCGCAGCGCCGAGGACGTGCGGGCGCTGCAGATCGTGTTCCAGAACCCGGATTCGGCACTCAATCGGCGGCATACCGTGCAGCGCATCCTCCGCCGCTCGCTCAAGCAGCTGGCCGGTATCACGGGCCAGGCGGCCGACGATCGCATCCGCACGCTGAGCGAGGCCGTGCGCCTGCCCAATCGCGCCGTGATGCAACGCCCGGCGCAGCTCTCGGGCGGCCAGAAGCAGCGCGTGGCGATCGCGCGCGCGTTCGCGGGGGAGCCGCGCCTGATCGTGTGCGACGAGCCCACCTCGGCGCTC
The DNA here is from genome assembly GCA_963845865.1 of uncultured Actinomycetes bacterium. Taxonomy (GTDB): domain Bacteria; phylum Actinomycetota; class Thermoleophilia; order Gaiellales; family JALYLC01; genus JALYLC01. The sequence continues at coordinate 12,165 of CAWJTT010000046.1, read as the reverse complement.
GACGTGTCCGTGCAGGCCGCGATCCTCAACCTGCTGGTCGAGCTGCAGGCCGAGCGCGACACCGCCTACCTCTTCATCTCCCACGACCTCGGCGTGGTGCGCTACCTCTCGGACCGCATCGCGGTGCTCTACCTCGGGCGCCTGATGGAGGTCGGGACGGCGGAGACGGTGTTCAGCGGTCCGCACCATCCATACACCGAGGCGCTGCTCTCGGCCGTGCCCACGATCGACGGCGAGCAGCGCGAGCGGATCCGTCTGGAAGGCGACATCCCGAGCGCCGCCAACCCACCCAGCGGGTGTGTTTTCCACACCCGCTGCCCGCGCAAGCTGGGCGCGATCTGCGAGAGTGAGGAACCGCCGCTCGTCGAAGTCGAGCCGGCGCACCACATGCGCTGCCACATTCCCATCGAAGAATTGCGCGAGATGCAGCTCTCCCGCCCCGGCCAGCCGGTGGCCGGCGACTGATCGTGGCCCTGGCAGGGACCGCACGCGTCGTCGTCGTCAGCGCGCTGTGCGCGAGCGCCGCCGGCATCGCTGCCGTCACGCCGGCCCAGGCGGATCGCATCGGCGACGCGCGTGCTCGAGCCGACCTCGCCTGGACGCAGATGCAGCGCGACGGGCAGCGCCTCGAGCGCGTCGTCGAGCGCTCCAACGGCGCGCGCCTGCGGCTCGCCCAGGCGCAGGATCGCATCCGCCAGAACCAGAAGGTGGTGGCCGCGACGCGCGTCAATCTGAAGCACGCCCAGCAGGCGCTGAGCGCTTCGCTCGTCAGCGCCTACAAGAGCCCGGTGCCCGACCCGCTGCAAGCGGCGCTCGAAGCGCACAGCTTCGGGCAGGTGCTCGAGCAGTTTGCGCTGCTGGATCGCACGAACACCTACAACGCCGGCATGCTGAAGTCGATCCGCGCCTTTCGCGTGGAGATCGCGCGGCGCGAGCGCGCGATCGAGCGCGAGCGCGACAGGCGGCGCGCAGTCGCCGCCGAGCTGCAGTCCCTGCAGGCCCGCATCCACGCATCGGTCGCAGCCGAGAAACAGCGCTACGCGGGACTCCGCGCCGAGGTACGGCGCCTGATCGAGGCGCGCCGCCGCGCCGAGGTGGCAGCGTCCCAGCGCGCGGTGGCGAGGACGCATGCCCTGCGCGTCGACGCCGTGTCCGTCGTGGTCAACGACATCGGCGGCGTCAGCAGCGGCGTGGGCGACACCTCGGTGCCGTTGCCCGCCCCGTCGTCCGTCGCGTCGGGAGCGGTCGGCGTCGCGCTCAGCCAGCTGGGCACGCCGTACGTTCCCGGCGGGGCAGGCCCCGGCGGCTTCGACTGTTCCGGCCTCGTCTCCTGGGCGTACGCGCAGGCCGGCCATCCGGGATTGCCGCATTTCACAGGCGATCTCTGGTCTTCCGGGACGCACGTGTCTTCGACGAGCGAGCTCGCGCCGGGCGACCTCGTCTTCTTCGACGGGCTCGGCCACGTCGGCATGTACATCGGTGGCGGGCAGTTCGTCGAGGCTCCGCACTCGGGCGACGTCGTCAAGGTCTCGAACCTCGGCGACCGCGCCGACTACAACGGCGCCGTGCGCATCAGCGGGTAGCCGATCCCCGGCCGTGCCCGGGCCGCAGCGGGAATGCCCCGCGTGGTCAGGCCGTTGGCACACCGGCCTCCCAGGCCACCGCGGCGACGGGCCGCAGGGCGCATGTACGCTCCCGAGACGAGTCGATTGGAGACATCATGGGACTGACCATGGGCACGGGGCCGTTCGGCAAGAAGCCGGCGGGTACCTTCAACTTCGAGCCCGATGCCCCGAAGGGGCACGCGCTCTATCTCGAGCCTTCGCCGAGGCGCGTGCGGGGCGTTCTCGGCGGTGAGACCGTCGTCGATTCCTGCCACGTCGCGCTCCTCCACGAGACGGGGTACCTGCCGATCTGGTACTTCCCGCGCTCCGACGTTCGCTTCGACCTGCTCGAGGCGACCGAGCACACGACGCACTGCCCCTTCAAGGGCGACGCGAGCTACTGGACGATCCGCGTCGGCGGCAAGGTCGCCGAGAACAAGGTCTGGGGCTATCCCGAGATCCTGCCCGGGACGCCGCCCATCAGCGATCGCGTCGCGTTCTACTGGGACGCCGTCGAGCACTGGTACGAGGAGGACGAGGAGGTCTTCGTCCACCCGCGCGATCCGTATCACCGCGTCGACCTGGTGCCGAGCTCCCGCAACGTGCGCATCTCGCTGGACGGCGTCGTGCTGGCGGAGTCGAGCCGGCCGCTGGCGTGCTTCGAGACGAACCTGCCGACGCGCTGGTACCTCCCCAAGTCCGATCTCGTCGCCGGCTACGAGGCGACCACGCGCAGCACGCGCTGCCCGTACAAGGGGATCGCGTCCTACTGGAGCGTGGACGGCAACGACGACATCGCCTGGAGCTACGAGGACCCGATCGTGACCGCGGCGGCGCTGTGCGGCCTCGTCTCGTTCTACGACGAGGTCGTGGACGTCGACATCGACGGCGAGCGCCAGGAGCGCGGCTATTCGCCGTTTGCCGCGGCAGGTGCCCTCAAGGACCGCGGCGTGGCCGCGCAGGTCGGGGGCAGCGCACAGCGATGAGCACCGCACAGGCGACGCGCGCAGTCACTCTCGAGCGCCGTACCGACATCGATCTCGAGAGCTACCGCCGCGTCGCCCGTGAGGGCGCCGGCATCGTCATCGGAGAGGGCGCCGCGGAGCGCATGCGCGCAGCGCGCGACTCGTTCCTGGCGCTCGTGGAGAGCGATCCGGCGGCGATCATCTACGGCGTCACGACGAGCGCGGGCGACGGCGCGTCCATCATGCTGGACGCCGATCAGCGGCGGAACCTCGCACGCATGCTGGGCCGCTCCGGCGCGTCCTTCGGCGAGCCGTTGCCCGAGCGCGTCGTGCGCGGCATCGTGCTCACGCGCCTGACCGGCATGGTCGAGGGCAACTCGGGCGTGCGGCCCGAGCTGGCCCGAGCCGTCGCCGGAATGCTCGAGTCCGGGCCACTGCCGACGGTGCCGTCCCAGGGCAACGGCGGAAGCGGTGAGATCCTCCCGCTCGGACACCTCTTCGGCGCGCTCTCGGCGCGCACGGTCGAGGACTCGCGCGAGGCGATGTCGCTGATCAACGGCTCGCCCTGTGCGTCTGCCCTGGTCGCCGACGCCGCGCTCTCGGCTCGCAACCGGCTGGCGCTCGCCGAAAGGGTCTGTGGGCTCACGGCGGAGGTGATCCGCACGCCCGACGAGCAGCATTCGGAGCTGCTGGAGGCGCTCTGGGGGGAGCAGCACGAGGTGGCGGCGCTGCGCTCGCTGCGCGAGCTGCTCGCCGGCGGCGCGGGCGAGCGCCGGCACTTCCAGGCCCCCGTCTCCTTCCGTATCCTGCCGCGGGTGCTCGGGCGCCTGCGCCGCGCGACGGCCGAGGCCGAGCGCGCCGCCACATCGTCGCTCGCGGCGGTCAGCGACAACCCCGTCTACGTCCCGCCCTGCGAGGGCTATCCGCTGGGGGCCACGCTCTCCAACGGCAGTTACCACAACGCGCAGGCGCCGCCCGCGATGGACGGCCTGGCGGCGGCCTGGGCCGACATCTGCCAGCTGCTCGAGCGCCAGACCGAGCGCCTGCTGACCGACGCGACGGTGTTCGGCGAGGGGCACGTCCCGGTCAAGATCCTCTACATGGTGCAGACCTGGTGGGCCGAGGAGGCGCGTGCCACCGCCCAGCCGACGCTGATCCCGCTCGGCGGCTACGGCCAGAACGACACGTGCGCGCCCTCCTTCTTCGCCTGGCGGCGCCAGGAGCAGGTCGGGCGCTGCCTCGACGCCGCGATGGCGATCGTCTCGGCCATCGCCTCGCAGGCGCTGGCCGACGCGGGCCGCGAGCCTCCCGCTGCGCTCGCCGGGCTGTTGGCGGACGTGCGTGCCAGGTTCCCCGTCGTGACCGAGTCGCACCCGCTGGGCGAGGAGGCCGGCAGGCTTACCGCGTGGTTCACGGAGCGCGCGCTGGCGTGAGCGCGCGGTTCGTTCCCAGCGTCGCGCCGCTCGTGCACGGCGACGCCATCTGGATCGGCATCCGGGGCATGGACGTGCTCGTCCTCGATCGCGGCGAGCGCGACGAGCTGCCGAGCGCCGCGGAGGTGGATGCGCTCGGCGTCGTCCCGCTGCGCTCGCTCTACCTGGGCGAGCTCGACGGGGTGCCCTGTCGTTCGGCCGAGCTGCCGGACGACCACGAGGCGCCGCCCGGAATGGCGTTCCGCACGTTGCGCGACCTCTACGGGCGTGTCGACGAGCATGTGTGGACGCTGGCCGGCCGCGCCGCCCAGCTCGTCGAGTGGGATCGCACGCACCTCCACTGCGGGCGCTGCGGCTCGCCCACCGAGCACGCTTCGGGCGAGCGGGCGCGCCGCTGCACGATCTGCGGGCATGCCGCGTTCCCGCGCCTGTCGCCGGCAGTCATCGTGCGCGTCACGCGAGGCGACGAGATCCTGCTCGCGCGTGCGCAGCGCTTCCCGGGCCGCCTCTACAGCGTGCTCGCGGGCTTCGTCGAGCCAGGCGAGTCGCTCGAGGAGTGCGTGGCGAGGGAACTGGAGGAGGAGGTCGGCATCGAGGTCGCCGACATCAGCTATTTCGCGAGCCAGCCCTGGCCGTTTCCCCACTCGCTCATGATCGGCTTCACCGCCACCTGGGTCGCCGGCGAGCTGCGCATCGAGGAGGCCGAGTTGGTGGACGCGCGCTGGTTCACGCGCGACGACCTCCCCGATCTCCCGGGTCGCCTCTCGATCGCGCGCAGGCTGATCGACGACTGGCTCTGATCGGCGCCGCGGGCCGATCTCAGCCGGCAGCCATCTGATCGGCGACGATCTCCCCCGCGCGGATGAAGCCGTGCGGGTCCATCTCCGTGATCCACGCGCGCACGGCGGTGTCCGGCACGCCGAGCGTGCTCGTCACGGCCTCGTGGATCGCAGTCAGGACCGCTCGCTTCTCGTCGTCGGTGCGACCCGGAAGCATGTGGATCTGGATCATCGGCATGGCGGTTCTCCTTCGATCGTGTGCGCCCTATGCTACCCGCGGCATGCGCGAGCTCACCTTCCAAGACGCACGCGCCGCCTCGCTCGGCGGGCTCGTCTTCGGAGCGGGCGGCGGCGGGCTCGAGCGCGGGCTCGAGGCCGCGCGCACGGTGTTCCAGGTCGGGACCCCGGTGCTGGCCGGGCTCGACGAGCTCGACGACGACGATCAGGTCATGATCATGACCGGCGTCGGAGCCCCCGGCACGCAGCGGAGGCTGACCTGGCCGCGCGACGGCCTGCGCGCGCTGGAGCTCGCGTGCGAGGCCTGGGACGGCCACGGCGCGCTCGTGGGCACGATGACCGCCCACCCGGGCGCCTTCATGGCGGGCACCTGGCTCGCCAATGCGCTCGACCCGCATCTGGCTGTCATCGACTGCAACGCCAACGGCCGCGGTCACCCGACCGTGGCGATGGGCGGGATGGGGCTCGCGAGCCGCACCGACATCTCGGTCGTCCAGGCTGCGGTGGGCGGAGTCGAGGATCACCACGGGCACGTGGAGATCGTGGCCCGCGGGCCGGTCGGCATCGTCTCCGGCATCCTCCACCACGCCTCGGCCGAGGCCGGCGGCTCGCTGCTCGCGTCGCGCGGCCCGTTCCCCGTCGCATTCCTGCGCGAGCACGGGGCGGTCGGCGCGGTGTCTGCCTGCATCGGCCTCGGCGAGGCCATGATCGCGGCGGAGGGAGCGGGTGGCGAGGCGATGATCTCGGCCATCTGCGCCACGCTCGGCGGCCGCGAGCTCGGGCGCGGCCCGCTGCGCTCGGCCGACGTCGTCGTGCGCGAGAACTGGGACGTGGGCACGCTCGAGGTCGACAGCGGCTCGCGCCTCGTGATCCACGTCTGCAACGAGTACATGGCCGCCGAGATCGACGGCGAACGGGTCGCCACGTACCCCGACCTGATCGTCACGCTCGCAGAGGCCGACGGCATGCCCACGCCCGCGGCCCACCGCGAGCCGGGCGAGCGCATCGTCGTTCTGGCCATTCCGCGCGACCGCATCCCGCTGGGCGCGGGGGTGCGCGAGGCCTCCGTCTATCGCGATCCCGAGCGCCTGCTCGGCATCGAGCTCGTCGCCCACGCCGGCGCCTCGTGAGCGACGCCGTGGTCGTCGGTGCCGGCGGGATCACGCCGGCGGACGTCGTGCGCACCGCGCGCGAGCTCGCGACGGTCGAGCTCGCGCCCGAGGTCGAGGCGAGGATCCTGGCGGGACGCGCGGTCGTCGACCGCCTCGTCGCGGGCGAGCGCCTGATCTATGGGCTCAACACCGGCCTCGGGCACATGCGCGATCACCGCGTCGAGCTCGACGTGCTGCAGCGCTATCAGCGGCAGATGATCCACGCCCATGCGAGCGGCATCGGGCCCGCGCTCGACACGGAGGACGTGCGCGCCTCGATGCTCGCGCGCGTCAGCGGCGCCGCGCGTGGCGGCTCGGGCCTGACGCTCGAAGCCGTGCGGCTGCTCGTCGCGATGCTCAACGCGGGCGTACACCCGATCGTGCCGAGCGCCGGCTCCGTCGGCGCGGGCGACCTCATGCACATGGCCGCGATCGCAGTCGTCATGATCGGGAGCGGCGAGGCCGAGCTCAACGGCGAGCTGCTGCCCGCGGCGGACGCGCTGGCGCGAGCGGGCCTCGCGCCGATCGTGGCGCAGCCGAAGGAAGGGCTCGCGCTCGTCAGTTCCAACGGCGTCGCCATCGGAGCGGGGGCGCTCGTCGCGGAGGAGGCCCTGCGGCTCGCGCTCCTGGCCGACCTGGCCTGCGCGCTCTCGCTGGAGGCCGTGGGCGGCAACCCCAGCCCGTTCGACCCGGCCTCGGCCGCCGCCAAGGCGATCCCCGGCCAGATCGCGGCGGCCGCCGAGGTGCGCACGCTGCTCGAGGGCTCGTATCTGCACGACCCCGCGACGACCCTCTCCGTGCAGGATCCGCTCTCGTTCAGGGTGGCCCCGCAGGTGCACGGCGCCTATCGCGAGCAGGTGACGGCCGCCGAGCACGCCGTGGAGGTCGAGCTGAACGGCATCGGCGACAACCCGATGGTCCTGATCGAGCGCGACACGCTGATCTCGAACGGCAACTTCCAGCCCATGCAGCTGGCCCTCGCGTTCGAGGCGCTGCGCACCGGCGCCGCGCACGTCGCGATGCTCTCGGAACGGCGCATGAACAAGCTGACGACGATCCGCTTCTCCGATCCCGAGCTCATGCTGGCCGGCCTGAGCGACGAGGAGATGCCGCGGCGCGCGCTCGTGCACTACGCGGCCGCGTCCCTCCTGGCGGAGCTGAAGCACCTCGCCGCCCCGGTCTCGATTCACCTGCCGCCGCTCGACCTGGACGTCGAGGACCACGGCGTGGTCACCCCGAGCGTCGTCTTCACGACGCGGCGGGCGCTCACGCTGCTCGACACGATCCTGACCTGCGAGGTGCAGATGGCGACCGACCTGATGGACGCCCAGGGCGTGCCGGTCCTGGGCAGCGGAACGCGCGCGGCCTACCAGAGTGTGCAGGGCGCCTGGTCGAGGCTCCCCGCGGGTGCCGCCCCGGCCGCAGTCGTCGAGGCGACGCGAGCGGCGCTGCGCTGACGCGGACAGATCCGGGCCCGTCCTCGAGGTACAACCTCTACGAGGCCAGCACGAGCGCGTGCTCGGGGCGCCACGAGAGCGTCACGCGCGAGCCGACGCCGGGTCGCGTGCCACCGCTCGCGTCCTCCGTGTTCTGCGTGACGGCGATCATGCGCGCGCCGGGCGCGATCTCCACCACGTAGTGCGTGACGGTGCCCATGTAGACCGACTCGACGATCGTGCCCTCGACGGCGACCCGGCCGTCTGCGACGGGGCCGAGCGCGAGCTTCTCGGGCCGGATCGAGAGGCGCACCGCACTGCCCGTGGCCACGTCCGCCGGAACGCGGGCGGGTATGACGGAGCCCGACGTCAGCCGCACGCCGTCGCGCTCGGCCGTCGCCTCCAGCAGGTTCGAGATGCCGATGAACTGGGCCACGAAGGCGTTGGCAGGGCGCTCGTAGACATCCTCGGCGTTCCCGACCTGCTGTAGCTCGCCGCCGTTCATGACGGCGATGCGGTCGCTCATCGTCAGCGCCTCCTCCTGGTCGTGGGTCACGTACACGAACGTGATCCCGACCTCGCGCTGGATGTGCTTCAGCTCGAGCTGCATCTGCTTGCGCAGCTGCAGGTCGAGCGCGCCGAGCGGCTCGTCGAGCAGCAGGACGGCCGGCAGGTTGACGAGCGCCCGGGCGAGCGCGACGCGCTGCCGCTGACCTCCCGAGAGCTGGCGGGGCTTCGCCTTGGCGCGGTCTGCCAGGCGCACGAGACCGAGCATCTCCCCCACGCGGCGCGTGATCTCGGGCTTGGGGACCTTCTTGCGGCGCAGGCCGAAGGCGATGTTGTCCTCGATCGAGAGGTGCTCGAAGAGCGCATAGCTCTGGAAGACCGTGTTGACGTTGCGCCGGTAGGGCGGCACGCCCTCGACCGGCTGCCCCTCGAGCAGGATGTGGCCCTCGTCGGGCTGCTCGAACCCGGCGATCATCCGCAGTGTCGTCGTCTTGCCGCAGCCCGACGGGCCGAGGATCGAGAAGAAGGATCCCTTCGCGACGTCGAGGTCGAGGTTCTCGACGGCATACTGGTCGCCGAAGCGCTTGACCACCCCGCGCAACGCGACGGTGAGCTCGGCGTCGCTCATTCGGCTGCCGGGGCGCCCGCCGCCGGCGGCTCGGTGCGGCGCCGCCACAGCAGCAACGGCAGCGTCGCCAGGGCGAGGAAGAGGGTGATCGCGATCATCGTGGTGCCGACGGCGTTGATCTCGGGCGAGACGCCGACGCGCAGCAGAGAGTAGATGCGCACGGGCAGCGGCGAGGTGCCTGCGCCCGAGATGAACACGGACGTGACGAAGTCGTCGAAGGAGAGTACGAACACGAGCAGGGCCGAGGCCGCGATCGCGGGGTAGAGCGCGGGCAGCGTGACGAGCCGGAGCGCGCCGAGCTCGGTGGCGCCGAGGTCCATCGCCGCCTCCTCGACCTCGCGGTTGAGCAGCGCCAGCCGGGCGCGCACGATCACCGTGACGTACGAGATCGAGAACGTGATGTGGCCGAGGATGATCGTGTTCAGGGAGAGCGGCGTACCGACGCGGCCGAACAACAGCAGCAGCCCCACGGCGGTGACGATCTCGGGTGTGATCAGCGGCAGCAGCATGAGGATGTTGGCGGATCCGCCCATGCGCCCCCGCGCGCGCGCAAGCCCGAACGCCAGCAGCGTGCCGAGGACCGTCGCCACGACCATCGTGACGGCCGCCACCTCGAAGCTCGCGACGAGCGAGTTCTTGATCTGCGGGTCGTTCCAGAACGCCCGGTACCAGCGCGTGCTGAACCCGGCGAACACCTGCAGCGAATTGCCGGCGTTGAACGAGTAGACGATCACGACCAGGATCGGCACGAACAGGTAGAGGCAGATCGCCACGTAGAGCGCCCACAGGAAGCGGGGGCGGTCGAAGCCCTTGCGGCGGTGCCGGCGCGCCCCGGTGGCGACGCTCACAGCGCTCCCTCGCGCGAGGCCCGCGACGCCGAGCGCAGGTAGAACACCATGAACACGGCGATGCCGAGCATGAAGCACACCGTCAGCGTCCCGCCCAGCGGCACGTAGCCGCCCTGGTTGAAGGTCTGGTTGATCACGTTGCCGATCATGGAGGTGCTCGGCGAGCCGAGGAACTCGGAGTTCGCGAAGTCGCCCGCCGCCGGCAGGAAGACGAGCACCGCCCCGGCGACGACGCCCTGGAACGTGGCCGGGAACGTGACGTGGCGGAATGTCTGCCAGGGCGTGCCGTAGAGATCCTTGCCCGCCTCGACGAGCGAGGGGTCCATCCGGTCCACCGCGGCATAGACCGGCAGCACCATGAACGGGAAGTAGCTGTAGAACAGCCCCCCGACGACCGCCCACCACGTGCCGAGGAATTGGACGGGCGGATCCCCGGACATGCCGAGATCGCCCAGCCAGCCGTTGACGACGCCGTTGTCGCCGAGCAGCACGATCCACGCGTACACGCGGATCAGGTAGTCGACGAACCACGGCAGCACGAGCAGCACCACGAGCAGGAGGCGCACGCGGCCGCCGTAGCGCGCGATCACGTACGCCACCGGGTAGCCGATCACGAGGCACAGGAGCGTCGTGAGCAGCGCGAACGCGAGCGAGCGGAAGAACGCCGGCAGGTACGCGGACGAAAGGACCGTGTGGTAGTTGCTCAGGTCCCAGCCCGCGAACGGCCAGGAGTAGATCACGCGGCCGAGGAAGTCGACCGTGCCGAACGAGGCCGCGACGATCAGACCCAGCGGGACCAGGTAGAGCGCGACGAGCCAGAGACCCGGCGGGACGAGGAAGCTCGACCAGAGACCGCGTCGCACCGGGATGTGCCCGCGCTAGGCCTGGATCTTCGACCAGGCGGTGTTCCAGAGCTGCAGGGCCTTCGGATCCTGCGGCTTGAACTTCTGGCCGGTCTCGACCTCGGCGGCCGTGACCTTGAGCCACGGGTACTTCTTCGTCAGGCCGTCATAGGTCTTCAGGCCGGACTTCGTCATCATCGGGTAACCGATCTGCTTGACGTTCTGCGAGGAGTTCTCGGGCGCCAGCATCCAGTTGAGGAAGAGCTGCGCGGTGTTCGGGTGCGGTGCGTTCTTGAGCACGACCATCGTGTCGCTGCCGACCGGGATGCCTTCCTTGTTGGTCTGATAGTGCAGCGTCTCGGGGTGCTTCATGACGAGCAGCGCCTGGTACACGGTGCCCGACCACATGTGCGTCAGCCAGCTGATGCCGTTGGCCATCTCGGTGTTGACGCTCGTGAACCCGCGCAGTCGCGGCTTGACGCTCAGGATCTTGTCCTGGGATTTGCTGATCTGCGCGGGGTCGGTCGAATTGACGTTCTTGACGCCCGTATCGAGGAGGCCCATGCCGATGACCTCGCGGAAGTCGTCGAGCAGGAACGTGTGCTTCGCCGCCTCCGGATGGTTGAAGAGGTCGTTCCACGACCCCGTCATACCGTGGACCTTGTCGGTGCGCCAGGCGATGCCCGTGGTCCAGATCGCGTAGGGCACGGTGTACTTGGCGCCGGCGTCGTACCAGGGGTTGTGGAAGGCCGAGTTGACCTGCGACCAGTTCGGCAGGTTCGCGTGATTGAGCGGAGCGAGGAAGTTCGCCTTGACGAGCTGGGCGGCGGTCTGGGCCTCGGGGAAGGCGACGTCGTACTTCACCCCCGCGCGCAGCTTCGCGAGCATGTTCTCCATGTTCGTGAAGTTCGACTCGTGGACCTTGACCCCGTACTCCTTCTCGAAGCCGCGCAGCAGCTTCTGGTCGATGTACTGAGCCCAGTTGAAGTAGGCCAGGTCACCGTCGGGCGAGAGCGCCTTCTGCTTCATGGGCGCGGCGAGCACCGTCAGCGGGTCGCCGAACGAGTACAGGCTCGCGCCGAGCGCAATGCCTGCGCTTCGCTTGAGGAGCTTCCCGCGGTCGATGCGGGCCGGGTCGTTGGAGGGTTCGGTCGGCGTGCTCATCAGCTGGCTCCCACTGCGGCGAGGGGCGATTGATCGGGACGCTACCAGGAACCCCGGTTGCTGACTAGAGACGATCGGACGGTCCGAGGGTTAGAGCGATTTCAGCGATCCGGCGTTTGGTTCAGGCATCGGAAGCGAGGGCGTCGTGCACCAGCCGGTGGAAGTGCCGGATCGGGCTCTCGCTCCTCGGTAGGAGGCGGCCGTAGGGCACCATGCCGGAGCGCGAGGCCCACCTGCTGGACGCGCACGACGTCGGCGTCCTCGAGCAGCGTCTGGTTGTACATCTCCATCCACTCGACCACGAACGCCTCGTCGGCCCCCGGACGCGCGTAGACGTCGGCGTGGAAGGCGCACGTCTCGATGCCCGTGGGCACGATCATGCCGGTGAAGGCGACGTGGTCGTCCTGGACCCAGAACGAGGTCGGCCACATGTAGATGAACCGGAAGCCCTCACCCTTCCGGCCGCCCCAGCGCGTCTTCGAGCGGCGGTCGTTGTAGGACGTGAACTGGCACAGCAGGCCGCCGAGCTCCACGAGCTCGTACACGTTCGCGTCGGTCACGAAGGCGTCGC
>CAWJTT010000045.1:0-10023 GCA_963845865.1 uncultured Actinomycetes bacterium | reverse complement strand
GACGCGGTCAGCTCGTTCGGGCCCATACTCACGCAGATCTACGGATCGGCCGAGATGCCACATCCCGTGACAGTGCTCAGGCCCGAGGACTACACCGAGCTCGACGATCGAACACTCCGGAGCGCCGGACGTGCCGCCTTCGGCGTCGACGTCAAGATCGTCGACGACTCCGGGGCCGCGGTTGAGCCCGGGGTTCCGGGTGAGTTGCTAATCGCCGGCGACCAGGGCATGGTCGGCTACTGGTACGACGATGACGCGACGAGGGAGGTGACCACCGAAGACGGCTACTACCGGTCGGGAGATCTCGCGCGCGTCGACTCCGATGGCCTCGTGACACTGCAGGATCGCCGGCGCGACATGGTCATCTCCGGCGGATTGAACATTTACCCGTCCGAGGTGGAGCGGGTCATTGCCGAGCACCCGTCTGTCGCCCAGGTTGCCGTGGTCGGCGCGCCCGACTCCGAGTGGGGCGAATCCGTGGTCGCATTCGTGGTTGTGAAAGGCAGCGCCCCTGTGAGCTCGGACGACCTGCTGGCCTGGACCCGCCCGCGCCTCGCCTCCTACAAGAAGCCCCGCCGGATCGTGTTCGTGACAGAGCTTCCGATCGGGCCCACCGGCAAGGTGCTCAAACGCGACCTGCGCGAGGATCTGTGGCGCGACCACGACCGCCAGATCGGGTAACCGAGAAGGAGACGAACCACAACGTGCTCTACGAACTTCGCACCTACCACGTCGTGCCGGGCAAGCTGCCTGCCATGAACAGTCGCTTCGAGAATCAGGCACTGCCCCTGTTCGCCAAGCACGGCATCGATCCGATCGGCTTCTGGACGTGCTACATCGGCCCCTCGGCAAACGCCCTTCGCTACATGCTCGCCTGGAACGACCTCGCCGAGCGCGAGCGGGTCTGGAACGGATTCGCGTCCGATCCCGAATGGCTCGCGATCCGCGCCGAGACCGAAAAGGACGGCCCGCTCATTGAGTTGGCCGAGAACATGATTCTCACGCCGACCGCATACTCCAACCTCAAGTGAACGTCCAGCCGACGCCGATCTCGACCACCGAGGGCGACGAGATTATCGTGCGCGGCCATCGCCTGGCCGGCGACCTGCTGGGCCGAGTCACCTTCACCGAGATGTTCCTGCTGGACATGGACGGCACGCTCCCCGATGCGCACCGCGTGCGCATGGTGGACGTGGTCCTCGTCGCCCTCATGGAGCACGGAATCACGCCCAGCACACTCGCAGCGCGGCTCGTACTCGACGGCGCGCCCGAGGCCACCCAGGGCGCCGTGGCCGCCGGGCTGCTGGCCGTCGGCTCCCGATTCCTCGGCACGGTAGAGCAGGCCGCAGACATGCTCCAGCGCATCGTGCCCAGTGGGGGCGTTCACTCTGCGGATGCGGTGTCGCTCGAGGTGCGGCGCCTGCTGGACAGCGGCACGCGCATCCCCGGACTCGGCCACAACCTGCACAGCGACGTCGATCCGAGAGTCGAGGTGCTGATCGGGATCGCCGAAGCGGAGGGTCTGCGCGGAGCGCACGTCGATGCGCTCGAGGCGGTCCGAGCCGTCGCAGCGCGCGAGACCGCGCGCACGCTGATCGTCAATGCCGCCGGCGCGATCGGCGCCATCCTCTCGGACATGAGGTACCCGCCGTCCCAGATACGCGGCTTCGCGCTGGTTGCCCGCGCGGCCGGCATCGTCGCCCACATCGTCGACGAGCAGGCGCATCCGATCGCGCGCGACGTGTGGGTCCGGGCACACGACGGGCACGGTCACGCCGGGTCGTAGCCGTCGCGTCGCGCCCGCTGCGGCTCGCGCGATGCAGACACGATCCGGAACCGCTCGAATAACTTACTAGTGCCGTCTCGGCAGAGCGTCCGCGCCACGCTCGACAACGCGCAACGCCTTGCGCTTGCCTCCCGCGCCTCACCCCAACCGCACCCGCACAGGCTGCCCACCCCCCGCCGCCGACTCGTCGATCGCGAAGCACACCGACATGGACTTCCAGCTGTCGTGGATCGAGGCGTGCGACTCGGTGTCGGTCTCGATGCACTCGAGGAAGTGATCGATCTCGTCCTTGAACGGATGGTGCGCGACGTCGCCCGAATCCGGCTTGACCGTGGGGAACGCCCAGTAACCGAGGCTTCCCGGATAGCGCGATGACGAGTACACCTCGTTGTCGATGATCGTGCCCTTGGTGCCGAACAGCTTGCAGTTGAAGATGTACGGCGTGTCGCCCTCGAGCATCGTCGCGAGCTTGCCGACCGCGCCGTTCTCGAAGCGCAGGCTCGCCACGACGATGGGGTCGTACTCGAAGTCGTCGTTCATGCGCTTCGGAGCCGAGAAGGCCGAGACCTCCACGATCTCTCCGCCGAGGTAGCGGAGGATGTCGACGGCGTGGCAGCCGCCGCACACGAAGGCGCTCACTCCCTGGGCCTTCGAGACGAACGCTCGGTACCCGGGGTAGAGGTCCGCCAGGGGATGCCAGTAGTCGGCCTCGCCGTAGACGAGGTCACCGGGCACGCCGTCGGCGATCAACTGCTTGACGGTCACGAACTGCGGGTTCCAGCGCAGCACGAAGCTGGTGACGGTCTTGACCCCCGCCTTCGCCACGGCGTCGCGAATCGCGATCGAGTCCTCGAGCGTCACCCCGACCGGCTTCTCGATGACGATGTGCCTGCCGGTCTCCGCCGCCCGCACGCAGTGCTCTCGCCGCGTGTCCGGGTGCGTGCAGGAGGCGATGATCTGGATCCGCTCGTCGTCGTAGAGCTCGTCGAGCGATGCGTACTCGCGTGCTTCGGCCCCGAGGGACGCGCACAGAGCCGTCGCCTTCCCCGGCGTCCGGTTGTAGACGCCGACGAGCTCGGTCTTCGGATGGTTGGCGAAGATCCTGACGTACTCGCCGGCGACCCATCCCGCTCCGATGATTCCAACGCCGTACTTCGCCATCTCTCCCTCCTCAGGTGAGGCCGAGCAGCGCGAGGCTGTCGCGGCCGATGATCTGCTCGATGACGTCGTCGGGCACGCGCGGCAGCGCCGTCCCCTCGGTGAAGCGATTGATGCTCCTGAGCCCTGCCGCGGTCTCCGCGGGCGTCGCGAACGGCCAGTCGCTGCCGAACAGGAGCTTGTCCTCCACCCCGTACTCGAGCGCCAGGATCAGGCCGTTGTAGAACTGCCAGGGGCGGTAGTGCAGCGCCGAGATGTCCGCATACAGGTTCGGGTGCTTGCGGATCAGCACGATCGTCTCGGCCATCCACGGATGGCCCATGTGCGCGATCACGATCTGCAGCTGCGGGAAGGCGAGCGCGGCATCCTCGAGCAGCAGCGGGTTGGCGACCTTCAGCGGCGCCAGCCGGGGAAAGGTCGTGCCCTGGTGGATCAGGATCGGCAGGCCGAGCTCGGCGGCCTTCGCGTAGACGCCGAAGGCCCGCCCGTCGAGCGGATGGAACCCCTGGTAGATCGGCCCGAGCTTGAGCCCGCGCAGACCGAGCTCGTAAGCGCGCGCCATCTCCTCGAGCGCGCCCGGGTGCATCGGGTCGACCGACATGAATCCGACCACACGGCCCGGATGCGCCTTGGCGTAGGCCGCGATCGCGTCGTTCTGGTTCTCGCCGCCGCGGGCGATGTCGAGCACGACCATGCGCTCGACCTCGGGCGAGAGGGTCTCCCAGTGCTCCTCGAAGGTGAAATCGAGCTTCACGCGCGTGCCCGGCCGGACACCCTCGTGGTAGTCCGGCAGGAGCCAGCCGAGCGGCGCGTGAGTGTGCAGGTCGACGGGGCTCACGAAACGGCACCGCCGTGCTTGCGCTTCCAGGCGCGCCAGGTCATCGCCCAGCGAGCCGGGTCGTCCATCGGGGCCGGGTCGAGGTAGTGCACCGTCGAGCGATGCGGGCTGGTGCGCACCGTCTCGGGCTGCTCGTAGGCCTCGCGCGCGACGTGGCGGATGATCTCCGCGTAGGTGTCCAGATCGGTGCGCGAGACCGTCTCGGCCGGCTCGAGCGTCATCGGCTCGGGCACGACCCACGGCTCGTGGCTCGCGAAGAACTGGGCGACACCGAAGTCGTTCGTGCGGCGGGCGAGGTCGAGGGTGGTCAGGCCGGTGTCCTCGTGCAGCTGCCGCCACGAGTAGCGGATCTGCTCCAGCCGGTGAGCTCCGTTCTCCCCGGCGTACGAGACCTCGAGACCGCGAATGCCCTCCAGCCGCTTGGCCAGGTAGTTGTTGTTGAGCACCGCGATCTCGGCCACCTCGCGCAGCCCGGCTGCTCCGAGCGCGAGCACCCAGGCATACGAGCGCACGACCGTGGCCGGCACCCCGTGGAACGCCCTGACCTTGCCGATCGAGTGCGGACGGTCGTCGTCCAGCGTGTAGCGCTCGCCGTCGAACTCGACGGTCGGCCTGGGTAGGTACGGCGCGAGCTCCGCCGAGACCGCCGAGACGCCGACGGGCATCCCCATCGAGCAGTGCGGCGACGAGAACGTCTTGTGCAGGTTGAACTGGCAGAGGTCGAAGCCCGCGTCACGGGCGCGCGTGATGCCGAGGATGCCGTTCGCGTTGGCCTGGTCGTAGTGGCAGATGCCGCCGGCCGCGTGCACGCGCTCGACGATCTCGTCGATCTGCGGGTTGAAGATGCCCGTGTCTTCCGGATTCGTGATCATCAGGCCGGCGGTGCGCTCGGACAGCGCCGCCTCGAGCGCCTCCATCGGCGGCAGGCCGTCCGGGCCCGGGTAGAGCGTGACGAGCCTGTAGCCGGCGGTCGCGGGCCCGGCGCCATCGCAGGGGTGGGAGAAGACCGTGGTGATGATCTCGTCGCGCTGACCCTGCCCGCGCGCGGCCTGGCAGGCGGCGATCATGCGGGCGTTCGCATAGACCGCCTGCGATCCGCCGCCGGGCTGGAACGATGCGCGGTCCATGCCGGAGATCTCGCAGATGATCCGCTCCAGGCGGTAGATCGCCTCGAGGATCCCCTGTGCCGTGGCGCTGTCCTGCCAGGGGTGCAGGTGCGTGACCTTGTGGGAGCGCACCAGCGCCTCGTTCAGCTTGGGGCTGTACTTCATCGTGCAGGTGCCGAGGCCGAGGTGGATGTCGATGTCCTGGCCGAACGTCTCCTGCGAGAGTCGCAGGAAGTGGCGAAGCACTGCAGGCTGCGAGAGCTCCGGCAGCGCGGGCAGGTGCGTACGGCGCAGTTCCGGCGGAATCGCCGAGAGGCCGTCGCCGACTGCGGCGGCGATGCCCGGCTCGGTCGCGGGCACGTCGAGGCCGCGCTCGCCCGGGCTCGTCTGCTCGTGCAGGAGCGGCTCGTTCCAGGCGGCTTGGTGGAAGGCACGCAGGTGCGTCGTGGATGGCATGCCCGCTCCTACGCGATGGCCGCGGCGAGGGCGTCCGCGAGCCGGTCGATGTCTTCCTGGGTGTGCACCTCGGTGACGCACACGAGCGCGGACTGGCCAAGTGCCTCGAATGTGCGCGAGAGGTCGAGCGGGCCGTGGATGCCTGCCGCGGCGAGCACGTGATTGACCTCAGCGACGCTCCGGCCCGTGCCGTCGAGGTCGATCACGAACTCCTTGAAGAACGGCGCTGCGAGCGCGGGCGAGCGGACGCCCGCAAGCTCGCCGAGGCGCTTGGCGGCGTACTGGCTCCGCTGCATGATCGTCGTGCCGAGCTCGCGCATCCCGTCGGGCCCGAGCAGTGCGAGATGGACGGCCACGCCGATCGCCCACAGGCATTGCGTGGTGCCGGTGAAGTCGCGCGCCTCGCCGCGCTGCACGTACGCCATGCGGTCCCAGCGCACCTCGCCGAAGCCCCACTCGTCGTCGACCGTGCGACCCGCGCCGACCAGGAACGTCGGGTACTCGGCCACGATCCGCTCGTCGTCGGCGCTGGCGATGAAGCCGATCGTCCCGCCGCCGTAGTGCATGTGGATGCCGAGGCCCTGGAGCTCGCCGCAGACGAGGTCGGCGCCGTAGCGCGGCGGGGCTTCGACGACGCCGAGCGAGGTCGCATCGACGCCGACGACGGCGAGTGCGCCGCGCGCGTGCGCGCGCTCGGCGATCGCCGCCGAGTCGGGCTCGAGCGTGCCGAGGAATGCGGGGTTCTCGAAGTAGATGCAGGCCACGTCGTCGCCCAGGGCGGCATCGAGCGCGGCGAGATCGAGCGTCCCGGAGGCCGCATCGCACGGCACGTCCTCGACGGTCATCCGAGCCCCGCAGGTGCCCGCGATGATCGAGCGCCGCTCGGGCGAGAGCAGCGCGGGCACGAGCGCTCGCGTCCCGCCGGTCAGGCGCCCTGCCATCAGTATCGCGCTGGCGGCGGCCGAGCCCCAGTCGTAGGTCGGCTGGGAGACGACGTCGCACTCCACGAGGTCCCCGACCATGCTCGCGAACTCGAAGAACGCCTGGAGCTTGCCGTGGTCGGAGTAGGTCTCGCCGTAGTACGCGGTCAGGAACTCGCCGCGCCCGATGATCTCGTCCACGACGGCCGGCACGTAGTGCGGCCAGCAGCCGCCACCCAGGAACGAGATGCGGTCGCGGGCCGAGACGTTGCGGTCGAGCATGCCCTCAACCCGGCGGCGCAGCTCCTGCTCCGAGCCGACCGCAGGCTCGATCTCGAGCAGGCGCCCGAGACGCAGCCGCTCCGGGATCGCCGCGTAGAGGTCGTCGGTGCTCTCGACGCCGATCGCCTCGAGCATCTCCTGCCGGATCTGTGGCGCGGAGTTGGGGATGTATGGGTGCGCGCGTGCGAGACTCACTCGGATCTCCATCCGGGGACGTGGGGACGGCGGGTCACGCCGTCACGCGGTAGACCGTTTCGTGCCGGTAGCCGGTGACGACGCGCCGGTAGCCGACAAGCGCGGAGTCGAGCTCCGGGTCGCCAGTGTCGACGAGCAGCGGCCGCCCGCCGAGCGCCGCGAGCTTGGCCTCCGTCGCGACGATGTGCAGCCGATCGAGGCCGATCGCCCGCAGCACTGCGGGCGAGAGCTGTTGGTTGCCGCGCCCGAGCACGAAGCCCTGACCGCCCACCGGCGTGACGATGACGAGCGCCTCCGGGCCGGCGAGGCCGAGCAGCGTCTCCTCGTCGGCATCCGCGGCCAGCAGCCGACCGTCCTGCACGACATCGACGCCGAGCACCGACTTCGGCAGGCCGAGCGCTGCCATCACCGCCCGCGTCGTCGTGCCGGGGCCGATCAGCGCGGCGGCGCCGTCGCGCAACAGCTCCACGGCCTGCGCGGCGACCGCAGCCTGGGCGGCCGCCTCCGCCGGCGCGCTGCGCGCCTTGCCGCCCTGCACGAGCCCGGGAGCGAAGGGAACACGCAGGAACCCATGGAGGCGCGGCGAGATCCGACCAGCCCTCAGATCGGCCTCGTCGATGTCCATGACCTCGGCAGGTGCGTCGCAATGGACGCCTCCGGCGGCGAACGCGGCAGCCAGCGTGCCGGCGCTGCGCGGGGTGACACCGAACACGGCCGAGTGCATCTTCACGCCTGCGGGGATCCCGATCACCGGCAGCCGGTCGCCCACGGCCGCGAGCACGTCCACCGCGGTTCCGTCGCCGCCGGCGAAGAGCAGGAGGTCGACGCCTGCGTCCGCCAGCGCGACAGCGGCCGCGCGCGTGTCGGCCGCCGTCGAGGAGGCGACGGCCTCGGTGATGGCCGTGCCGGCGAGATCGGCGCCCATCGCCCCGCCCGCGGCCAGTACCTCGACCGCCCGCGGCAGCACCGCGAGCGCCGCGCGGGCGCGATCCGGTGCAGGCCGGAGCGCCCCGCCGCTGAGAGCCTGATCCACGAGGGCGCGGTCGTCCGAGCCCTTGAAGGCGAGGCGTCCTCCCACGCCGGCCAGCGGATTGACGATCAAACCGAGTCGTCTCACCAGGGTGGCGAGTCTAGCGTCGGGGAGACGTACGGAGGTCTCCGATCACGGCGGGGCCCGACGATCCGGCCTTCAGGATTCGCTGCTCAGGCCTCATGCCTCTATTGGACGACCGACGTCGCGCACGTCAAGCGGGCTTGCGCCACCGGCCTGTCAGCCGGCGGCGCAAGTCCGCTGCGTCGTGAGCTACGTTCAGCTGACGACGACGGTCACTCGCAGCACGTTGTCCTCGCCGGTCGTCTTGACCGGCATGTAGTCGTCCAGCGCCTTCGTGCGCAGCTTGTAGACGCCGGGCTTGGTGAACGTCACGCGCAGCATTGCGCCCATATGGGGCATCAGGCCAACGGCATACGGGGACTTCATCTTGCCCATCATTGCGTTGCCCGGCTTGACGAGACGCGCAGCCATGGCGGGCCCACTCAACTTCACCAGCTGGTGGGACATCATGTCGTTGTCGGTGAGAGTCAGCGATCCACCGCGCTGCAGCTTGACTGCCTGGGTCACGCCGTACTTGCCACCGTTGAGCGACCACTCGTGGCAGCCCTTCACCTGATGCCGGATGACCAGGTTGGCGCCGTTGGGGCTGCCCGCAGCCACGCCCGCCGAGGTCAAAGCTCCTGCCGCGCCGATCGCAACGGCGGTCAGCATGATCGTTCGTGTATTCATGGGGCATCTCCCGTCGGGTATCGACGTGCTCTCCCCTCAGTCTGTGCCGCGAGGCGATTGGCCGCATCGGGTAGCCCCGCGAGCCGTGCCGCGGGATTGCCGCAGCTCTGCGCCGACCCCCCGACGGCGGTCCATCAACTCAGCGTCGCGAATGGAAATGCTTCCGCACATTTCCCTCAGATGCCAGTTGCAACACACAATGCTTACATGTCGGGAAGGAGTACTTGCCTGTTTGCAGGGACAATTCCGCAGACGGTGCATTTGGCGCTCCTTGACGCACATCTGAAAAATGGCGTATAGTGTGGGTAGCAGATTTGCTGTCGACTACTTTGCATTGCCTCCCAGCCTGGAGACATTGCAAGGCATCGCGCGACAGCGAATCGCACGACCGCTAGCAGGCAACGCCGACACCGAAACGGAGAAGGCAGCGCACGCTGGCGTCGGCGTGCCCCGGCATGGGATGCATCGGCGAACCGCCGAGTCAAACCCTGAGAGGGGCGATACATATGATCGGCTCGATCCGCAAGACGGCAGTCTTTGCTGCCGTCATTCTGAGCGTGGGCGCTGTCACGGCCCTCGCCGCGAACAGCCCGCCCCTTGTCGGGGTGAAGAAGAGCGCGATGAACGGCGTCCACCGGGCCACGGGCGCAAACGGCGCGCTCAAGGCGAATGCCGTCGGCAATCGCCAGATCAAGTTCGGCTCTGTCTCGTGCCGCAAGCTCAGCGCCGACCTCATGGCCGCGCTCTGCACCGGCAAGCGCGGCGCCGGCAAGGACGGCGGCACCGGCTCCAACGGCGACAAGGGCGGCCCTGGCTCGAACGGCAACAACGGCGGCAAGGGCGACAACGGCGACAACGGCACCCCGGCATCCGCTACGCAATACGGCATCGTGAATGTCTACGTGTCTCGCGGCCACAACGCGGACGGCGTGCAGAACGCCCCCGCCACGTGGGCCACGTATTCCACGGCCCTCGGTTCCCCGGTCGGTGACAACACGGGCGGCAGCTTCCGCTTCACGTGCTCGTCTGCCAACGCTCCGTGCGTCATCTCGGTGCGCGCAAGCGTCACGGGTGCCACGAACCACACGGTCATCCCGCGTGTGCTCATCTACAACGCAGGCGACGGCAACGGCCAGGGCGCTCCTCTCACCACCTGTGAGTACCTCGACGGCCCGTTCACCGCTGCCACACCGGCTGGTGCTGACGTGGCCCTCGGTGCCGGTGGCTCGTTCGACTGCGGTCTTCCCGACACGAGCTACTCCTTCTCTGTCGACACGAGTGTCTACGGCGCTGGCAAGACAGTGACGAAGTACATCGTCCCGGCTGGTTACTACGACTTGCACAGCACGTTCGTGTTCCGGCCCGCCGCCTAGCGGCGCACTTCGACTCGCATGCAGTGGCCGCGCCTCACACGCGGATGGGATTCCGACGCCCGCCATGGAGCGGGCGTCGGTCGTTCAAGCACCCGCGTGCCTTCCCGGAACGCCGGCGTGGGTGGG
>CAWJTT010000044.1:0-38950 GCA_963845865.1 uncultured Actinomycetes bacterium | reverse complement strand
ACGCCCCGGCCACGCGGCCCGCCCGCCGACGAGCGCGCCGTTCGTGTGCCTGGCCCTTTCATCCACCGCGTCCGTAGATCGAGGACTGCGAAGCGCAAGGAAAGCGCAAGCCTGCTCCGGTGGGCACGCGAATCGTAGTCGCCGTCACCTGCGCAGTCGATCGCGCTGCGCTCGGCCGAGGGGACGCCCAAAGCCCGTGACTGAACCCCGCCGGCCGTCTGCCCGAGGGTAGACTCGCCACTCTGGTGAGACGGCTCGGCTCGATCGTCATTCCGTTCGCAGGCGTCGTTCAACTAGCGGCAAGCTCAACGGCAGCCGAAGACATGGCTCGCACTCGCTCCGCAACTCGGCTGATGCTCTCCAGCACCTCGTCAGGTGTGCCGGCAAGACGCACCGAGGTGATCTGGAGCACCTTGCCCGCAGCATCTACGTGGATCTCACGCGGCTCATCCTCGCCTTCTGCGTAGACGAGCAGCGCGGTGGGGAGATGCGCAGCCACTGCGTACGAGAGCACCTGATAGATGTCGGCGTTGGGGAAGTCGTCACTCTTGGTCCTCTTGTACTTGGCGTCGCCGACGAACACGCAGCCATCTCGCGTCCACCGGGAGATGTCTGGCCTCAGCCTGATCCTGCGCTCGCGGTCAAGGTAAAGTGCATGGCCTCGCGCTCCCTGTGGAAACTCGTCGGCGCGAAGGCCGAGTTGGTCGCGCAGGGCGGCGATCACGAAGTCCTCGAACAATCGGTTCATGTCGACGAGAAAGGCTGATGCTGGGACGCGCCCAACTCCCTGGTCGAATGCGGTGGCGCGAAGGATCACTCGTGCAAGCTGGACGGCAGGCTTGTAATGCCGATTGAGGCGAGTCCACACGATCGTTGGTATCCCGTTGCGTTCGAACTCGACGAGGGAGACGTTTCCGAGCACAGCGCTGTACGCAGCGAGTGTTGAGCGGCTCGTCGGGCTTCTGAGCGGAAGATGCGCGAGCGCCGCCAGCGCGGCGCGCAGAATGCGATTCTCTTCGATGTCCTGCGTGAATTCGTCGAAGCGCGTCGCGACGGGTGGCACGCGTCCAAAGCGGTAGGCGACTTGCCGCTGGATGTCTATACGACCCCGGACCGTGAGGAGATCGTCCTCCAATGCGCGATATCCCTCCAGTACACCCCGTCCGAGCGCTCGTCGTAGGTGGGCAGCGAACGCCGGAATGACAGCCTCCAACAGATCCTCTTCGGCATAGTCGAAGGGCTCATCACGCCAGGCGTGCGGATCGCTTGCATAGGCCATGAGAAACAGCATCCGCCCGACGCCGATTTTGGGCCGGATCGTGACCGCGCGATTTGGAAGACTGATCGTTCCTACGCGGCTGCCGGGAGTGAGGTCGTAGGCGCCGGGCGTACCGATGGTCGGCCGCACGCCGAGCGACGGGCCGAGAATCGCGTACAACCGATCGAGCTCGTCGTCGACGAGCTCGACGCGGGCGCTCATCCGGTATTCCGTCAGAACGAGCGGATCGCTCATTCGGTGCGATCGTCCGCGGCATTGGTGCGGAGGGTGTGGTAGTTGAAGGCGGTAAGGCGGTCGGGTTGGCCGTAGAAGTGCTCTTCGAGGGTTGGGATGATCGAGTGCGTCCAGATCTGCTGGACGAGGGTCTCGTTGAGTTGGCTGGGGTCGTTGAGCATGAAGTGGCTGGGTCCGATTCCGGTCGCGTGGGCGTCATCTCCGAGTTGCAAGTTGGCTTCGTCGACGAGGCCCGCGATCCAGTCGAGATCGGGCCGTTCGCGAGCGAGCCAGCGCTTGAGGAGGCCCTTGACGGGGTGCTCTTCGGGGTGGAAGCCGATGAAGAAGAAGCGTCGGCGGAGCGCCTGATCGATCAGCGCGATAGAACGATCCGCCGTGTTCATGGTCGCGACTATGCGGATGTTGGCTGGCAGCTTGAATGGTGCTGCTTCGGGCGGCTGATAGGCGAGCGTGACCGCCTCGTCGCGGTACTCGAGCAGGAAGAACAGCTCGCCGAAGATCTTGGCGACGTTTCCACGGTTGAGCTCATCGATGACCAGCACGTGCGTCGCGTCCGGCGCTTCGCGCGCACGCGCGGCAAGGCGCAGCAGCGGCCCGTCTGAGAGCCGGAAGCCAGGCTGGCCGCCAGGCAACTCGACCGGGCGGTAACCCTGCACGAAGTCCTCATAGGAATAGGCCGGATGGAACTGCACGAACTCGACCGATCCAAGCTCGCCCGCAAGCAACGCTGCAATCGCACGCGCAACGAACGTCTTGCCCGTGCCCGGCGGCCCAAAGAACACCACCTGCCGCTTCAACTCAAGCAACTCAAGCACACCCTCCAGCCACGCCGCATCCACCAACAACCGCTCAGCCAACAACCCCACCGCCGACAGCGAAGCCGTTAGATCGTTAGGGCCAATGTTGCGGCCGGCTCTGAATTCGGCGAGAGCCAGGCGTTCAACCTCGCTGAAGCTCTCCGGAAGAAGGCCCTTGAAGATCAGCCACATCGCCGCCTGGGTATGAGTACGGTCTGGGATGTCCACTCCACGCGCGCGTGCCTCTCGGATGATGCGATCGATCAGCGTGATCGCGGCCTCATAGCGCTCGGCCGGAGCCTCCGCAGGTCTTGACACGCTGAGGCGGTCGAAGAACCAGTTGAACGCCTCGGTGCGGTAGATGGGATGTTGCTCCATGCCGTTCGCGAAGAGCAGATACGAGGCGAGGGTGGTGCGTGGTCCCAGGCCACGGACGACCTCCGGGATGGCCGAAACGAAGCGTGCAACGCGTACCGGCTCGTCCTCGCTCCCCGCCCATAGTTCCCGCAGCGCGGCAGCGGCTGCTTCCGGCTCAGATTCGATCCACTCGAGAAACGGCTGGTGAGTCCGAAAATTCGTAAAGTTGTACGGACTTCCGAATGCCAAGCGCAAGCCGGTAGGCTCCAGGCTCTGACCCACGACGGACTCGCGTACTTTGCGGAGACGCTCGCACAGCGTCCGCCTGTCGTCGATCTCCCAACTCTGGAACTCGTCACACCCAACGAGTGCGTCTATCCAGGCCACGAGCGGCGACCAGGGGTCGGCAAGCCGGCGCAACTCCGCTGACGTCTCCGCTCCGACCTCGTAGATCACTCCAGAGTCGCTCAGCTCATTCCGAGCGCGCTCGCTCAGGAGACCGCGGTCGACTGTCGCAAGCCATCGGACGGGGCGAAAGTAGGTTGCCGGAGAACCTCTGGGCGAGACCTCTGCGGCGCCGGACACCTGTCCAATCTGAATGTGCCCTGAGTCAGCACGGTGGGAGACCATGTCGCCCGGTTTCATGACTCTGGCGAACGCATGGGCCTCGCTGGCCTGAGAACTGTCCCGCGGAAGTTGCGGTGCGCGATCTTGGAACAGTGTGCGAAATTCGTTGAGGTTTGCCGGCAATTCGGAAGCGTCCGGTTCGCCGACCAGCTCCTCGAAGTCGACGGCGAGCTGACGGCGAGAAAAAACCGGCGCTAGCGCGTCGGAGTGGTTCATATGCCAGAACCGCATGCGATCCGGTGGCCAGCCGCCGATGATTGCTAGAAGAGCGTCCCACTGATCCTTTAGGATGCGGAATGTCGTCCCTCCGCTGGCGCGAGCGATGCTCCAGGTCGCCAACTCGGGAAAATCGGCCAGCCATAGGGGACCGTCGGGTAGCGGGACAAGGCGGATCGACACGCGCATTTCTGCCACAGCGCCTCGGTTGCTGACGAGCCAGTACGGACTCATGTCATGCATGAGTACGGGTTCTCGCGTGACCTCCGCAAGTGCCACGACGCCTCTATGCTCGCCCGTTCCCTTGAATTTCCAGATCGCGACGCGATTGCCGACTCCGAGAGCGCTATCCGTAGTCCACGTCTCAAGCTCCTGATCACGAATCGCGTCCTCGATCCGATACACCTGTGGATCCGCGCCAAGCGCCCAAAATGCGTCTGTGCCGGCGACACGCTGCACCTCGAATCCAAGAGCGCGCAGACGCGCCACAGTTGTCGCAGTTCCACCCGAGAATTCGCTCTGGGCAAGCGGGTCTTCACCCGGATATTGATAGGCGTAAGCAACACCGATAATCGCCTTGGAGTCGTAGCGCCTATCGTCGACTACAAGCTCATAGTATCGCGCGCGACTAAAACCGTACTTTGCAATGAATTCATCCCGTCCGAGCGCGTCGAATTCCGCGCACGCGCGAAGAACTGCCTCTGGATCCGTAACGTCGCTAAGGTGGCGGTTTGCCATGCCTATTCGCGTGCAGTGCAGTGGAGGTCATTGGCCGGTGCCGTGGGCGCGCCCGTCAGGCCAGCACCCTTCGAGTCGGCGTATCTCGAAGTGTTGGTTTTCGGCTCGTCTGGAACATCATGGCAGGCCGTCGATCGACTTGCCGGCGCACAGGCCTGCCGACGATCAGGAAGCGCAGCAGCTGGCACGCCTGCATCGCTCGAAGGACGGCGCAAATCTAGAAGAGCTCGCCGTAACGGATGCCGCGAGAGCCGGAAACGAGTGGATAGATCGGTGTGCGGTAGTCATGACGGCCTCCAGTGCTCGCGGCCGAGGGACGGAGTCGGCCCGCGGCGCCCGCCGACGCTAGACTCGCCAACTCTGGTGAGACGACTCGGCTTGATCGTCAATCCGCTGGCCGGCGTGGGAGGACGCCTCGCCTTCAAGGGCTCGGATGATCGCGCCCTCGTCGATCAGGCTCTCAGCGGCGGGGCGCTCCGGCCTGCTCCGGATCGCGCTCGCGCGGCGCTCGCTGTGCTGCCGCGGGCGGTCGAGGTGCTCGCCGCGGGCGGGGCGATGGGCGCCGATCTCGCCGGCACGGCGATCACCGAGGCCGTCGCCTCCTCGACGGCGGCCGACACGCGCGCGGCCGCGGTCGCGCTGGCGGACGCCGGCGTCGACCTCCTGCTCTTCGCCGGCGGCGACGGAACCGCGGTGGACGTGCTCGCGGCCGTGGGCGACCGGCTGCCGGTGATCGGGATCCCCGCAGGCGTGAAGATGCACTCGGCCGTGTTCGGCGTCACCCCGCGCAGCGCCGGCGCGCTGGCGGCGGCGTTCGCCGCCGGAGGCGTCCACTGCGACGCACCGGCGGAGGTGATGGACATCGACGAGGCCGATCTGAGGGCCGGTCGGATCTCGCCGCGCCTCCACGGCTTCCTGCGGGTTCCCTTCGCGCCCGGGCTCGTGCAGGGCGGCAAGGCGCGCAGCGCGCCGGCGGAGGCGGCCGCCCAGGCCGCGGTCGCCGCGCAGGCCGTGGAGCTGTTGCGCGACGGCGCCGCCGCGCTGATCGGCCCCGGCACGACGACGCGGGCGGTGATGGCCGCGCTCGGCCTGCCGAAGTCGGTGCTCGGCGTCGACGTCGTGCAGGACGGTCGGCTGCTGGCCGCGGACGCCGACGAGGAGACGCTGCTCGGCCTCGCCGGGCCGGAGGCGCTCGTCATCGTCACGCCGGTGGGCGGTCAGGGCTTCGTGCTCGGGCGCGGGAACCAGCAGCTCTCGCCGGCGGTGCTGCGGGCGATCGGCCTCGATCGGCTGCACATCGTCGCGACCGAGGCGAAGCTCGCGGCGCTCGGCGGGCGGCCGCTGCTCGTCGACACGGGCGACCCGGAGCTCGACGCCGCGCTTGCCGGCTACCGGCGCGTCGTCACCGGCTACCGGCACGAAACGGTCTACCGCGTGACGGCGTGACCCGCCGTCCCCACGTCCCCGGATGGAGAGCCGAGTGAGTCTCGCACGCGCGCACCCGTACATCCCCAACTCCGCGCCACAGATCCGGCAGGAGATGCTCGAGGCGATCGGCGTCGAGAGCACCGACGACCTCTACGCGGCGATCCCGGAGCGGCTGCGTCTCGGGCGGCTGCTCGAGATCGAGCCGGCGGTCGGCTCGGAGCTGGAGCTGCGCCGCCGGGTCGAGGGCATGCTCGACCGCAACGTCTCGGCCCGCGACCGCATCTCGTTCCTGGGCGGCGGCTGCTGGCCGCACTACGTGCCGGCCGTCGTCGACGAGATCATCGGGCGGGGCGAGTTCCTCACCGCGTACTACGGCGAGACCTACTCCGACCACGGCAAGCTCCAGGCGTTCTTCGAGTTCGCGAGCATGGTCGGCGACCTCGTCGAGTGCGACGTCGTCTCCCAGCCGACCTACGACTGGGGCTCGGCCGCGGCCAGCGCGATCCTGATGGCCGGCCGCCTGACCGGCAGGACGCGAGCGCTCGTGCCCGCGCTGCTCTCGCCCGAGCGGCGCTCGATCATCGCGGGCACCTGCGGCGCTCGCATGACCGTCGAGGACGTGCCGTGCGACGCGGCCTCCGGGGCGCTCGACCTCGCCGCGCTCGATGCCGCACTGGGCGACGACGTGGCCTGCGTCTACTTCGAGAACCCCGCCTTCCTCGGCACGCTCGAGCCCGACTCGGCGGCGATCGCCGAGCGCGCGCACGCGCGCGGCGCACTCGCCGTCGTCGGCGTCGACGCGACCTCGCTCGGCGTCCTCGAAGCCCCGCCGCGCTACGGCGCCGACCTCGTCTGCGGCGAGCTCCAGGGCCTCGGCATCCACATGCACTACGGCGGCGGGACGATCGGCTTCATCGCCAGCGCCGACGACGAGCGGATCGTGGCCGAGTACCCGACGTTCCTGGTCGGCGCGGGCCGCACGGTCGACGACGAGTGGGGCTTCGGCGAGGTGCGCTGGGACCGCATGGCGTACGTGCAGCGCGGCGAGGCGCGCGACTTCACCGGCACGACGCAATGCCTGTGGGCGATCGGCGTGGCCGTCCATCTCGCGCTGCTCGGGCCCGACGGGATGCGCGAGCTCGGCACGACGATCATGCAGCGCAGCCAGTACGCCGCCAAGCGCCTCGGCGAGCTTCGCGGGCGTCCGCTCGCCCGCGCTCGCGGCGCCGTTCTTCAAGGAGTTCGTGATCGACCTCGACGGCACCGGCCGGACCGTCGCCGAGGTCAACCACGTGCTCGCCGCGGCGGGCATCCACGGCCCGCTCGACCTCTCGCGCACATTCGAGGCGCTCGGCCAGTCCGCGCTCGTGTGCGTCACCGAGGTGCACACCCAGGAAGACATCGACCGGCTCGCGGACGCCCTCGCCGCGGCCATCGCGTAGGAGCGGGCATGCCATCCACGACGCACCTGCGCGCCTTCCATCAAGCCGCCTGGAACGAGCCCCTCCTGCACGAGCAGACGAGCCCGGGCGAGCGCGGCCTCGACGTGCCCGCGACCGAGCCGGGCATCGCCGAGGCGGTCGGCGACGGCCTCTCGGCGATTCCGCCGGCGCTGCGCCGCACGAGCCCGCCCGCGCTGCCGGAGCTGTCGCAGCCTGCCGTCCTGCGCCACTTCCTGCGGCTCTCGCAGGAGACGTTCGGGCCAGGACATCGACATCCACCTCGGCCTCGGCACCTGCACGATGAAGTACAGCCCCAAGGTCAACGAGGCGCTCGTCCGCTCGCACAAGGTCACGCACCTGCACCCGTGGCAGGACAGCGCCACGGCGCAGGGGATCCTCGAGGCGATCTACCGCCTGGAGCGGATCATCTGCGAGATCTCCGGCATGGACCGCGCGTCGTTCCAGCCCGGCGGCGGATCGCAGGCGGTCTACGCGAACGCCCGCATGATCGCCGCCTGCCAGGCCGCGCGCGGGCAGGGTCAGCGCGACGAGATCATCACGACGGTCTTCTCCCACCCCTGCGACGGCGCCGGGCCGGCGACCGCCGGCTACAAGCTCGTCACGCTCTACCCGGGCCCGGACGGCCTGCCGCCGATGGAGGCGCTCGAGGCGGCGCTGTCCGAGCGCACCGCCGGCCTGATGATCACGAACCCGGAAGACACGGGCATCTTCAACCCGCAGATCGATGAGATCGTCGAGCTCGTCCACGCGGCCGGCGGCATCTGCCACTACGACCAGGCGAACGCGAACGGCATCCTCGGCATCACGCGCGCGCGCGACGCGGGCTTCGACCTCTGCCAGTTCAACCTGCACAAGACGTTCTCGTCGCCGCACTGCTCGATGGGGATGCCCGTCGGCGTCTCGGCGGTCTCGGCCGAGCTCGCGCCGTATCTG
The DNA here is from genome assembly GCA_963845865.1 of uncultured Actinomycetes bacterium. Lineage (GTDB taxonomy): Bacteria > Actinomycetota > Thermoleophilia > Gaiellales > JALYLC01 > JALYLC01. Next base: position 30,878 of record CAWJTT010000044.1, on the reverse strand, counting down.
CCCAGGCCGACCGTCGAGTTCGACGGCGAGCGCTACACGCTGGACGACGACCGGCCGCACTCGATCGGCAAGGTCCGGGCGTTCCACGGCGTGCCGGCCACGGTCGTGCGCTCGTACGCCTGGGTGCTCGCGCTCGGAGCAGCCGGGCTGCGCGAGGTGGCGGAGATCGCGGTGCTCAACAACAACTACCTGGCCAAGCGGCTGGAGGGCATCCGCGGTCTCGAGGTCTCGTACGCCGGGGAGAACGGCGCCCACCGGCTCGAGCAGATCCGCTACTCGTGGCGGCAGCTGCACGAGGACACGGGCCTGACCACGCTCGACCTCGCCCGCCGCACGAACGACTTCGGCGTCGCCCAGTTCTTCGCGAGCCACGAGCCGTGGGTCGTGCCCGAGCCGATGACGCTCGAGCCGGCGGAGACGGTCTCCCGCGCCGATCTCGACACCTACGCGGAGATCATCCGCCACGTCGCGCGCGAGGCCTACGAGGCAGCCCGAGACGGTGCGGACCAGCCCGCATCGCTCGACGGTGCACTACCTCGACCCGGCGCCGATGGACGACCCGGCTCGCTGGGCGATGACCTGGCGCGCGTGGAAGCGGAAGCACGGCGGTGCCGATTCGTGAGCCCCGTCGACCTGCACACCCATGCGCCGCTCGGCTGGCTCCTGCCGGACTACCACGAGGGTGTCCGGCCGGGGACGCGCGTGAAGCTCGATTTCACCTTCGAGGAGCACTGGGAGACCCTGTCGCCCGAGGTCGAGCGCATGGTCGTGCTCGACATCGCCCGCGGCGGCGAGAACCAGAACGACGCGATCGCGGCCTACGCGAAGGCGCATCCGGGCCGGGTGGTCGGGTTCATGTCGGTCGACCCGATGCACCCGGGCGCGCTCGAGGAGATGGCGCGCGCCTACGAGCTCGGTCTGCGCGGGCTCAAGCTGGGGCCGATCTACCAGGGGTTCCATCCGCTCGACGGCCGGGCCTTCGGCGTCTACGCGAAGGCCGCCGAGCTCGGCCTGCCGATCCTGATCCACCAGGGCACGACGTTTCCCCGGCTGGCGCCGCTGAAGGTCGCCAACCCGCTGCTCCTCGAGGACGTCGCGCTCGCCTTCCCGCAGCTGCAGATCGTGATCGCGCACATGGGCCATCCGTGGATGGCGGAGACGATCGTGCTGATCCGCAAGCACCCGAACCTGTATGCGGACATCTCGGCGTTGCACTACCGCCCCTGGCAGTTCTACAACGGCCTGATCCTGGCGCTCGAGTACGGGGTGGAGGACAAGCTCCTGTTCGGGAGCGACTGGCCGTTCGCGACGCCCGCGGAGACCGCGGCAGGGCTCAGGAGCATCAACCGCTTCACCGAGGGGACGGCGCTTCCGCGCGTGCCCGACGACGTCATCGAGCAGATCATCGGCCGCGACAGCCTCGCGCTGCTCGGCCTCACCTGAGGAGGGAGAGATGGCGCAGCTACGGCGTTGGAATCATCGGAGCGGGATGGGTCGCCGGCGAGTACGTCAAGATCTTCGCCAACCATCCGAAGACCGAGCTCGTCGGCGTCTACAACCGGACGCCGGGGAAGGCAACGGATCTGTGCGCGTCCCTCGGGGCCGAGGCACGCGAGTACGCATCCCTCGACGAGCTCTTCGACGACGAGCGGATCCAGATCATCGCCTCGTGCACGCACCCGGACACGCGGCGAGAGCACTGCGTGCGGGCTGCGGAGACCGGGCAGGCACATCGTCATCGAGAAGCCGGTCGGGGTGACGCTCGAGGACTCGATCGCGATTCGCGACGCCGTGGCGAAGGCGGGGGTCAAGACCGTCACCAGCTTCGTGCTGCGCTGGAACCCGCAGTTCGTGACCGTCAAGCAGCTGATCGCCGACGGCGTGCCCGGTGACCTCATCTACGGGGAGGCGGACTACTGGCATCCGCTGGCAGACCTCTACCCCGGGTACCGAGCGTTCGTCTCGAAGGCCCAGGGAGTGAGCGCCTTCGTGTGCGGCGGCTGCCACGCGGTCGACATCCTCCGCTACCTCGGCGGAGAGATCGTGGAGGTCTCGGCCTTCTCGGCTGCGAAGCGCATGAACGACGACTTCGAGTACGACCCCATCGTCGTGGCGAGCCTGCGCTTCGAGAACGGCGCAGTCGGCAAGCTCGCGACGATCCTCGAGGCCGACACGCCGTACATCTTCAACTGCAAGCTCTTCGGCACCAAGGGCACGATCATCGACAACGAGGTCTACTCGTCGTCGCGCTATCCGGGGAGCCTCGGCTACTGGGCGTTCCCGACGGTCAAGCCGGATTCGGGCGACGTCGCGCACCATCCGTTCAAGGACGAGATCGACCACTTCCTCGAGTGCATCGAGACCGACACCGAGTCGCACGCGTCGATCCACGACAGCTGGAAGTCGATGTCGGTGTGCTTCGCGATCGACGAGTCGGCGGCGGGGGGCGGGCAGCCTGTGCGGGTGCGGCTGGGGTGACTGCACGCGGAGCTCGTCGGAGAGCGGCTTGATGACCGAAACGTTGAGTCGGCTGATCGGTTCGTCAGATCGGTCTGCGATCGACTCGCCCTTCCGATGGCCGGAGGCGTTCTGCGTGGCGATCTCGCAGTGGCGCAATAGCAGAACCTCCTGTGAGGGTCACGAGGGAGCCGTTTCGACTTCGAGCGACTGACCTGTATGTGAACGAGTGTGTCTTGAAGCCGTACTCAGTGCCGGCGGAAAAGATTGGCGAACTCGCGATGCGTTGCGCGCTCTTGCTCACAGGGTTGGCCGGCGCGGAGCACACGCCGGTCGACCGCGTCGACGGCAAGGCGACCGAGTGCTACCCGTCGGCCGCTCTTTACCGGCTGGGGTATTGGCCGGATCGAATTGAAGAAGCGAGCGATGAAAAACGCTCGGCATCCAGTACTCCATGAGATCCCGCCGCGTGCGCTACGCGACGGCTGCGGCGAAGTCGGCATAGAGGTCGCCGGGAAGCGGTTGGGCTAGCTCCCAGGTGATGGCCATGGGCCTCTCGCTGACGTGGCTTCGATAGGTCGCCGGGCCGAGGAACCAGAAGGCGCGGTCATCGGCTCGGAGGCGGCTGAACAGCATGATCGAGCGGCCGTCGCGCCGATGGTTTCGGTAGCGGAGGCCGGTCGGGCCGTCGGCTCGAGTACTCGATTGGCTCTCCCAGTGGATCAGCGAGTGGCTGATGGCGTAGTCGCGGTAGCGGGTCGTAGGGGAAAAGCCCCCGCTGCTCTTGTCGAGAGTGAACGCGAAAAGCTCGGCGTTGGCGCTCTTGGCTTCGTAGACACCGCTCTGCCACGCCGCGACTTTTGCCCCGGGACTGAGGCCGAACGCGGCGAGGATCTCGATGCGGCTGTAGCGCGCGTGGATCTGGAGTGGGACGTCTGGGTGAGTGGTGAGCGGCGTGTGGAGGTGGTCGACTCGGTCGCGAAGCATTCTCGTCAGTTCGAGCAATTCAACACGGACTTGAGGGTGACGCCATAGGAGCTCGACCGCATCCTGGACAGATGTCGTGCGGCTGATCACGCGATCGACAATGACGGCGACGAGCATGTGGGCAAGCCGCCGCTCGCGCTCCGAGATGGAATCGAGTGACGGTGGGACCGAGCTTGCCAAGAACCTCGCGTAGGTTGAGATTCGCTCGTCGTCGTCGAGGTGGAGAAGACGACCGACGGCCCGGCGGAGCGTCGCCTCGTGTGGCCCGGCGGAGAGCACCGCAATCCCTGCTGCTTCTCGAAGATCAGACCAACTCTTGCCGCCTTCGTAGATGTCGTCGAGGTCCAGGCCCGACTCGTCCAGGAAGCCCGCGAGGTCGATGCTCCGCGCGATCCCGCTGGAGCGAGCGCAACTCGTCGACCTTCGCCGGCCAGCGCGATGGGATCGCTTCGCGGAGGCTGCGGAGCACAACCTCGGCGGCCTTCTGATCGAGTTGCATGTTGCAGCCGGCCGGAAGAAACGGGAATTGCAGTTTGACTGCGCGCTCGACGTCCCGTCGTGTGCCGCCAAGCAGTGCGCGGTATCGGCGGTCGAAGCGGAACTCGCGACGGTGGGTGCCGACGAAGTCGAGGACGGTGCACGCGCCCTTCTCCGGTGATCGTCGGAGGCCGCGTCCAAGCTGTTGGAGGAAGAGGGTTGGGCTCTCGGTCGGGCGTAGCATCAAGACGGTGTCGACGGCGGGGACGTCGATGCCCTCGTTGAAGAGGTCGACGGAGAACACGACTCGAACTCGCCCTGCAGCCAGGTCGCGGAGCGCTGCATCGCGCTCGTCGCGCGGGCTGTCGCCCCAGATGGCGACAGCCGGAATGCCGTGCCTGTTGAAGTGCTGGGCCATGAAGCGGGCGTGCTCGATGCTTACGCAGAAGCCGAGGCACCGCATCTCGGCGGTGTCAGCGCGTTCGTCGACCTGCTGCACGACGAGGCGCGCCCATGCGTCGGAACTGGTGTAGACCACGCTCAGCGCGTCGACGTCGTAGCCTTGCCCTCGTCGCCACGGGATTTCTCGCAGGTCGAGCCCGTCGTGGATGCCGAAGTACACGAACGGCGCGAGGTGCTGCTGATCGATGGCATCCCAGAGGCGGAGCTCAGCGGCGATCCGGTCGTCGAACCACTGGAGAATTGGCATGCCATCGCTGCGCTCCGGCGTCGCTGTCAGGCCGAGCAGCTCCACGGGCTGGAGATGGTTGAGCACGCGCTCGTACGATGGCGCGGCGGCGTGGTGAAACTCGTCGATGATGACGACGTCGAAATGCGTCGGGGCAAGGTGCGCCAAATCGCTTGCGCTCAAGCTCTGGATCGAGGCGAAGACGTGCTCGAACCGCGCAGGGCGGGCGCCACCTACCCACTTCTCCCCGAACGAGGCGTCTCGCAGGGCGTAGCGGAAAGTAGCCAGGCTCTGGTCGAGGATCTCCTCGCGGTGAGCGACGAACAGCAGGCGCGAGCGATTGAGTTTTCGTCGCAGATGGCCGTAGTCGAGCGCCGCCATGACTGTCTTACCGGTGCCCGTTGCCGCGACCAGAAGGTTTCGGTGGTGACCTCCTTCGCGGGAGACCGCGATCAGCTCGAGAAGTCGCTCCTGAAACGGCTCGGGGCGCAGCTCGATCGGGCTCAGGATGACGCGCGGCCCCGTATCCGCGTGCCCGGCTTGGCGCTGCTCCTGATCAAACTGATCGCGGCTGTAGGGAACGAAGTCGCCGCCGGCCCAGTAGCTCTCGAAGACGGCGCCGAACTTGGCGACAACATCGGGGTTGCGGGCCGCTGATGCCCGAACGTTCCACTCGAGACCCGTGACCTGGGCCGAGCGTGTGAGGTTCGACGAACCCACGTAGGCCGTCGAGAACCCCGACAAGCGGTGGAAGACCCATGCCTTGGCGTGGAGCCGGGTCGTGCTCAGGTTGTACGAGATGCGGACGTCGGCTCCCAGCTCACGCAACTGGTCGAGCGCGCGACGCTCCGTCGACCCGGTATAGGTCGTCGTCAACACTCGCAGTGCCTTGCCTCCGTCGCAATGGCGAGCGAGAACGTCGAGCAGGGGGCCGATTCCGCTGCGTCGGATGAACGCCATCACGACGTCGATGGCATCGGCGGACTCGACCTCCGATCGCAACTGGCTCCAGAGACTCGGCTCGCCAGGCGCGTTGGTCAGCAGAGTCGTGTCGAATAGTGGAATGAGCGGCTCGGGGATCGCTGCCGGTGTGCCATCCGGACGCCGGCTGAGGATCGCGTGAAGGACCGTCAGGGGCTCAGCGGGTACGACTGACGGATCAACCTCGACGAGCTCCCCGAGCCGATGGAGAAGCGCCCTGGCGACGGCGAGCCCGACCGTGACCCGGTCCTCGTCACCTACGTCGGCAAGTGCCCGTTCGATCTGGCGGCTCAGGTGCCACGCGATCCGGTCAGGTGCCTCAATGGCGCGCAGGCCACGGCGCTCACTGGGGAACGACTCGCCCAGCTCGTCTAGCTGTGCCTTGAGACCCTCCGTGAGGAGCCTCTCGTAGAGACCAGGCCCTAACTCCGCCACGTGCGGAATATACGGCGTCGGCGAATGGCGCAGCCTACGGGGTTTGTGCCACGTGCTGTCATGTTTCCAGCGCGATGGCTTGATGATCGACCTATGGTGAGCCGCATGGTTTCCGGCGAGTCTGGAGCAGTGTCGACGATGGCCCCGACGGGAACTCTCCCCGCCGAGGCCATCGCTCCCTCAACGACCGAACTGCGCCGCCGTCAGGCGCCGCACGTGCCGGCGAACTGCGCGGCCTGTGGCTTCCCCTTGTGCCCGGCCTCCTTCATGATCGGCGGGACGGCCGGGTCGGACACGAAGCTCTGCCAGCCGGTCTCGTTCCAGTCGAAGACCACCCAGACGCGATCGTCTTCGGAGGGGTCGCGGAAGATGGTTGCGCCCTTGCATCCGTGCTCGGCGCGCTTCTCGGCGCCCTCGTTCGAGAAGACCTTCATGAACTGGTCGAAGTCCTCGACCTGCGTCGTTGCGAGCAGCATGTTCGTTCTCCCTTGTCTGAGCTGGTTTGTCGGTGAGTCGTGCGTGACGGCAGGCGTCAGATGCGTGCGGTGGCGACCGGCGCGCCGACCTGGCGCTCCTGCGGATCGATGGCTCCGAGGCTCTCGACGATCTCGAAGCGGCCGTTGTGCGCCTGAGCGATGTACATGTTCATGCGCGCGTGGTGCTCGCCCGGAGCCATCACCGCCGGGCCGCCGGGACCGTCGGCGATCTCGGCGTGGTCGAGCGCCGCGATCACGTCCGCCTGGACGAGCGAGCCCGCTTCCTCCACGGCCTCGGCCCAGAACCGCAGGCCGCGATACAGCCCCGAGCAGCCGCTGCCACCCGTGAACGGCGCGTCGCCGGGATAGAGGGCCTTGTACTGCGCGAGCAGCCTCTGGCTGAATGGGTCGCTGACCGACTGGTAGTAGTCGAGGCAGCTGTACAGACCCTCGACGTGCTCGGCCGGCACGAAGGGCAGGAAGTTCTCGTCGAAGTACGTGCAGATCAGCTTCCCGCCGCGCCGCATGAAGCCCGCCTCGTGCAGTTGCGCGAAGAACGGCGTGACCCCGGGCGGCACGATCGTGTTGAACACGACCTCCGTGCCTGACGCGACGATGGCATCGACGGTCGCGCGGTAGTCCGCGTGATCCATCGGGTAGTACTCCTCGCCGGTGATCGTGCCGCCGTTGGAGGTGACGATCTCGCGCACGCGCCCGTTCATGACGTGCGGCCAGATGTAGTCGGCCGAGGGCAGGTAGAACGACCGCGCCCCGCCCTCCATCAGCCAGTGGATGAGCGGATCGACCTGCTGCGCCGGCACGGGGCCGGTGCAGAAGATGAGCGGATCCGACTCCTGCCCCTCGTACTGCTCGGGGTAGATGTAGAGCGTCTTCCCTTCGACGACGGCCGGGCCCTTGATGGCCTGCCGCGTCGAGCTGAAGATGCCGCCGAGGAGCACGTCGACCTGATCCTGCTGGACCAGCTTTGCGGCCTTGGCGGCTGCGACGGCGTCGTCGGTCGCGCCGTCCTCGAGATGCAGCTCGAGCGGACGCCCGAGCAGTCCGCCCTTGGCGTTGATGTCGCCGACGACCATCCTGGCGACGTTCGCGTTGGCGATCCCGGCAGGCCCGAGGGGGCCCGTCTGGTCGGCGATCACGCCGACCTTGATCGGCGGGCCTCCGCGGCGCGAGCTTGGCGAGTTCACGAATGCTCCTCCCGTGAGATGATGCGCGCCGCCGGACTCACATCGCCGAGGGCGCAGGACTGTGGTAGCCATCGTGGCCCGCCAAATCGGCCGTTTCATCGGGAGTACTCCCCATCTTGGACACGCAGCTCCGACTCGGCGAATTCGTCGCCACGCTCGCGCTCGCGCAGGACAACGCGTTCGGTCAACCGCTCGAATCGCAACTGCGGTCGTGTCTCCTCGGCACGTGGATCGCAGAGGCCGCCGATCTCCCCGACGACGTGCGGGACGACGTCTACTGGGTCGCGCTCCTGCGCTACGTCGGTTGCACGGGCCACGCCCACGAGGTCGCGACCGTGTTCGGCGACGAGATCGCGATCCGGGCCGCGACGCTCGTCCACGATGCCGCGAACCCGGCCGAGGTCATGCGCGACGTGATGGCCTACGCCACGGCCGGCCGCAGCCCGGAGGAGCAGGAAGCGATCGTCAAGCTGATCCAGGAGACGGCCAAGGAGTGGGCCGTCTACAACTTCTCCTCCGGGTGCGAGGTCGCCGACATGCTCGTGCAGCGACTCGACTTCGGCCCGGGCGTCCGCGAGGCGCTGCGCTTCACGTTCGAGCGCTGGAACGGCAACGGCTATCCGGATCACGTCAGCGGCGAGGCGATCCCGCTCGCGATGCGCGTCGTGCACCTCAGTCACGACATGGAGGCGATCGGCCGCCTCTTCTCGCCGCAGCACGCGATCGATGCCGCGCGCGACCGCCGCGACCGCACCTACGACCCGGCGCTCGTCGACGTGTTCCTCGCGCACGGGACGGGGTGGTTCGACCGGCTGGCCGAGCTGGACCCGTGGGACGCCGTGCTCGACATCGAGCCGGAGCCGCGCCGCGTGCTCGAGGGCGAGGAGCTCGACAACGCCCTCACGGTCGCCTCCGACTTCATCGACCTCAAGTCGCCGTTCATGGGCGGCCACAGCCGTCGCTGCGCGCAACTCGCCGAGGCTGCGGCGCACGTGCTCGGGCTCTCCGATGCGGCGGCCGCGACCCTCCGCCGGGCTGCGCTCGTGCACGACTTCGGCGCCACCAGCGTCCCGAACTCGATCTGGGACAAGCCCGGCTCGCTCACGCGGACCGAGTTCGATCGCGTCGAGCTGCACCCCATGCTGACCGAGCAGATGCTGCGCCGCTCGCCGGCGCTCGCGACGCTCAACCCGGTCGCGTGCGCGCACCACGAGAAGTGCGACGGCTCGGGCTACCACAAGCGCGTGCGGGCCGACTCCCGCGATCCGGGAGCGTGCGTGCTCGCCGCGACGGAGATCTACGTCGGCCTCACCACCGAGCGGGCGGACCGGCCGGCCTTCTCGCCCGCCGCCGCGGCAGCCGAGCTGCGCCGGCTCGAGTCGGCGGGCGTGCTCGAGTCACGCGCGACGAACGCGGTGCTCGTCGCCGCGGGTCACGGCGAGCCGGGAGCGCCCGTGCGCAAGCGGGCGCAGCACCCCGGTGGGATCTCGCATCGCGAGGCCGACGTGCTCGACCTCGCGGCGCGGGGACTCACGACGCGCGAGATCGCCGAGCGCCTCGTCATCTCGCCCAAGACCGCCGACCGCCACATCCAGAACATCTACGGCAAGATCGGCGTGTCGACGCGGGCGGCCGCCGCGCTGTGGGCGATGCAGCACGACCTCGTCCGCACCGGTGCCTAGTGCGTTGACCGCGTGTACGCGAGCGTGACCAGGGCTTCGGCCATCAGGGCCACCGGCAGGACGGCGAGCAGCCACGCCGCACTCTGCAGTCGGTTCGCCTGACGGCCCGGCAGGACGAGTATCACGGCAACGGCGATCGCGAACCAGAGCGCCGCGGTCTCGTCTGGGGTTGGGCTGAGCGAACCTCGGGGTGATGGCGTCACGCAGGCGCCCATCCCGGCGGTCAACCGCGCAGGTGAGAGCCGCCGGATTCGGTCTTTCGCGGCCGGGTGTGCCGCGCGCGTGCGGAGTACGTACCGAAGACGATGTCCCACCATGGGGCGCTGACTCCGAAGCCGCAGTGCTCGTCTTCGAAGTGGTGACGCATGTGCAGTTGGTGGAGTCGCCGAGCGAGGCGGTTCGTCGGTCGGTGGTGATGCAGAGCGAAGTGCAGCATGTCGTAGACGAGGTAGCCGCAATAGAAACCGGCGCAGACGGCCCAGGCCCGCGGCGTCCCGAGTACGAGCACGAAAAGCCCGAGGAAGGCGGCGCCGAGCGGGATCGACACCACAGGCGGCAGCACCAGGCGCAACGGGTCGTTGGGATGGTCGTGGTGGACGCCATGGATCATCCAGTGAAGGCGCGCGGCGCGTCCGCCTGCGGGTTCGAAGTGGAAGACGGTGCGATGGGTCCAGTACTCGCAGAGCGTCCAGAATGCCCAACCCGACAAGAACAGCAGCAGCGAGGCAACAAGCGACATGTCAGACGCGGCGAGTACCGCGAGCGCAACGATCGCGGGCCCGAAGATGAGGAGCGGAACAACGCAGTGCACGCGGGTCAGGCGATCCAGGGCGCGAGACCGGAAGATCGGCGGCGACGCTTGCAAGAACTCGCGTGCGCGAGACGCGAACGTCACGTCCAGGACGGCTGATCGCCCACAGCCGCGAGTCTAGCCGCGCGCCGAGGCTCGCATGGGGCCGGCCCCCCCGGTCGCTGCGGATGTCCGGTTCGACTACCGCCGGTGAATGCGACCGCACAGGAGCGGCTTACTCAGCCGTAGAATCAACACCGCGTCGTGGCGGCCGACAGGACGCTTACCGAGGCCGTCAAGGTGCTGCGCGCGCGCATTAGAGCTTGGTCTGGGCGCGGCAGCGGCAGGTCAGTCAGTTGCGCTCGACGTTGCGCGAGTTCTGCCCGCAGGCGCTCGCGGCGTTCTCGGGCCGAGCTCGGCGAGCGCGACGCACTCGCCATACTGGGCGCGCGCACCGAGCCCGGCCCAGGGCCGGCGTTGTCGCTCTCGGCGTTACGCTCGACGCTGCGCCGTGCCGGGCGCGAGCGCAATCTCGATCACAAAGCGCAGCAGATCCAGGCCGCGTTGCGCAGCGAGCAGCTCCAAAGAATGGCAAACGAAGAGGCCTGCCAGCACCAGCAGAGGCTCCTTGCGGCCCAGCGTCGCCTTCACTCCAACTCCACCAGTGCGGTGTTCACTGATCCGCCCCGGGAAAGTGGATGCTCCGCAGTGCCCGAGTTCGGTGGGTGTCGCACCCAATTGCGGGGATCGCGTCGAGCGCCGACTTAGGGTGTGACGACGCGGCCCGCCGGAGCGACGCCGATCAGCGCTCGCGCTTCGTCCGGCGTCGCGATCCTGCGCCCTGCGGCCTCGGCGAGCTGACTCGCTTCGCTCACGAGCTCGTGGGTAGCGGCGAGCGTGCCGTTCCGAAGGTTCGGCTGGTCTTCGGTGCCTACGCGGATATGGTCGCCGTGGGTGATCGCGGCTGCGAGGATCTCGAGCTGGCCCTCTCCCATGACGCTCACGGTCGCGACGGACCCCTCCGGCAGATGGCGGCGCCGGTGGCGGTACTCCTCGATCGTCGGAGGAGACCACGAGCCTCCGGGCCAGCCGAAGAAGAGCGACGTGAAATACGGCGGGTCGATCACGCCGGCGCGGATGAGGTATTCGAGGTTCCAGATCGAGCCGGTGTGCCAGATCTCGAACTCGAGCCGCGTTCCGTACTCGCGTGAGAGGCGGCCGTACTCCTCGAGTTCCTCGCGCGGGTGCAGCACGTGCACATCGAGCCCGGCGAACGCTTCGTCGTGGTGGCTCGTGATGATCGAGATCATGTCGGCGCCGTGGCGGAACACGTCCATGCGGTCGGGGATCGCGTGGCTCGACATCCCGCACTGCACGATGAGGTCGGTTGCCGCGCGAACCGCATCGATCGTGCCGATCCAGTCGTCCGCGTGCATGTGCAGGATGGACGCGCCCGCCTCGCGGCAGCGCACAGCCTCTTCTGCCATTGCCTGAGGCGTCCTGGGATAGTCGACGTGCGGCTGGAGCCAGCACACATTCGGTGTCGCGGTGATTATCAACGGGTCCATGTTTTCCTTCGGTCAGCCCTTCACGGCCCCGACGTAGAGGCCGCTGCGGATCCAGCGGTATGCGATCACGAACACGAGCACCATCGGCAACTGGGCCATGATCACCGCGGCCGCCGGAAGGTTGAACGCGGTGAAGTACTGCGTGCTCGTGAATTTCACGAGCCCGACCGTCACCGGTTGGACGTTGTCCGAATTCAGGAAGGTCAGCGCGAAGATGAACTCCTTCCACACAAGGATGAAGTTCAGCGTGAATGCCACTGCCATCGCCGGCAGGCTGACGGGAACAATCACGCGGCAGAGAACGCCGAGATCTCCGGACCCGTCGACCCGCGCGGCCTCCTCGAGTTCCCGCGGCACGGTCGCCATGAAGCCGGTCAGTAGCAGCATGACGAATGGCATGCCGTAGACCGCGTAGACAGCGATCAATCCCCTGCGAGAGTCCAGCAGCCCGGCATTGTTGAGCAAATCGAAGAGCGGGATGATCACCGTCTGGGGCGGCACCATCAGCGTCGTCAGCAGCAGGATGAAAAGCGTGCGCCCGCCGAGGATCACGAAGCGGCTGAAGGCGTAGGCCGGAAAGGTGGCGAGCAGCACCGCGAGAAACGAGCCTGCACCCGCATAGAGGAAGCTGTTCTCCAGGAGATTGCCGAAGCCGACAGCGTTCCATGCATCGCGATACGCACTGAAGTCGAGGTGCTGCGGCAGCCCGAGCGGGCTGTTGATGATCTCGTCCTGCGTCTTGAGAGATGTCATCACGGCCAGCGCGATCGGGTATGCGAACACGGCCGCGACCGCGAGCATCAGCAGCGTCGAGACGATCGTGATGGGGCGGAATCTAGCGGTGCGCACCGAAGAGACCTCGCCCGACACGCCGGACGTAGAGGATTGCGAACGCCGCGCTCATCAGGAGGATGACCGTGCTGATGGCGGCGCCGTAGCCGAGGCGCGTCTCGCCGAAAGCCGACCGGTACATGAAGAACCCGAGCACCGAGCTCGCGTCTCCGGGGCCGCCGTTCGTCATGGCGATGATCAGATCGAACGCGCTGAGGGCGTCGAGGACCGCGAGCATCGTGACGACGACGAAGACCGGCCGGAGCGACGGGATGGTCACGTGCCGCAGGGTCTGCGGCGGCGTCGCGCCGTCGATGCGCGCCGCCTCGTACAACTCGGGCGCAACCTGGCCCAGGGCGGCATCGAAGAGCAGCATCGCGCCGCCGACGTAGGTCCATCCGAAGATGCAAATCAGGGTGTAGATGACGCGATCCGGGTCGCCGAGCAAGTCCGGCAACTGGTTGTCGAAGCCGACGTAACTCAGCAAGACGGAGATCGCGCCGAAGGCCGGATCGACGATGAGCGCGAACATGAGCCCGACTGCGACCAGCGAAAGCGTCACAGGCAGGAAGAGCACGACTCGGAAGACGCGGGCGCCGATGACCGTGCCCGAACGCAACCACACCGCGAGCATGAAGCCAACGACGTCGGCGAAGAAGAGCGTACCCGCAATCCACTTGAGCGAGTTCGTGAGCGACGTACGGAAAACCTCGTCGTGCACGAGTTCTCGGAAGTTCGCCAGGCCGACGTAGTGCTTCGCGCCCAGGCCATTCCAGGAAAAGAGACTGAGATAGACGGTATAGACGAGCGGGTATCCGACGAGGACCGCGTAGAGCGCGATCGGCAACCCGACGCCGAGTATGTACACCAGCCAGTGACGACGCCATGCCCGCGCCCAGCCGTGGCGTCTCGCTCCCCAGCCGGGGCTCAGACCGCGCGCGGCCATGGCACCAGAGGCAGCGAAGCGAGCCGGCCGGGCAGATGCCCGGCCGGCTCCTCGATCGACGGCGTGTCATGCATCGGAGCGAGCGTCAGCTCTTGACCGGCCCCTGCGCGCGCTTCGCTGCGGCCTCCGTGATTGCCGCGGCCTTAGCGGCCGTCTGGCGACCGGCGAGCACCGACTGCAGCTCGCGCAGGAATGGCACGGCCACGTCCGGGCTCAGCGCGTGATCCGGGTGTGTGAACGTCGGCTTGTTGTAGCTCGCGATCAGGGCTGCCAACTTCCGCACGAGTGCAGGAGACGAGGCCGGCGGGCGCACCGAGCGGTTTGCCGCGAACGGACCATCGAGCTCGAGCATCTTCGTCTGAGCCTCCTTGGAGACGACGAAGTCGAGGAACTTGGCGGCGGCGTCCTTGTTCTTGCTCTTCTTATTGAGCATGTAGGTGCTCTCGGCGTAGACCGAGACCGCGGGCTTCGTGCTGCCGACCTGCGGGTAGGGAACCCAGTCGACCGGGTACGCGAGCTTGCCCTTGTTCAGGAACTTGCTCAGGATGAACGAGCCCTGGTACCACATGGCGGCCTGCTGGCGCTTCCAGAAGATGATCGCCGTCGTGTCGAAGTCCATGCCGTTGATCGGCTGCAGGTACTCACCGTTCTTGACATCCTGCGCCATCGTGTTGAGCGCATCGACCACGCGAGGGTCGGTCCACGGAAGCTTGCGGTCGATCAGTGCCTTGTACGTCGCGAGGCCGTAGCGATTCACGAAGTAGGCCGAGAACGGGAACTGCGCCTCCCACTGCTGCTGATTGGCGAGCATATTGGGGGCCACGCCGGCAGCCTTGAGCTTGGCTTCGGCGGCCGTCAGTTCCGCATAGGTCTTCGGCGGCTTGATGCCGTACTTCTTGAAGAGATCGGTGTTGTACCAGAGCACCGACGCAGCCATGTAGTAGGGCAGGAAGTACTTGTGTCCGTCTATCGTTGCGACGTCGCTCGCCGCCGGCGTGAGCTCCTTCGTCCAGCCGAACTGCTTCCAGTACTTGTCGAGCGGAGCAGCCCAGCCCGAGTCCTTGATGTATTTCGCGAAGCCGGCCTCGTACGAGAAAAACACGTCCGGCGACTTGTTGCTCTTGAGCACCAGCGGGATCTTGGCGACGTAGCTGTTGACCGGGATGCCGCTGTAGGTGACGTGGATCTTGCCGTCGTTGCGCTGGTTGAACGTGTCCACGAGGTACTTCACGAACGCGTCGTGCGTGGGCGACGTGACCCGGTCGACGAACGTGATCTCAATGGGAGCGCTCTTGTGGTGTGCGGCGCCGAAGCTCGGCGCCGCGGCGGCGACCATCACGGCTCCGACGACTGCGAGTGCCAGGAGCTTGTGCCTGGCCCTGGGGACTCTCACTCGATCCTCCTCCCTCTGGGTGGCTCAGCCCGGCCACCTGACGGTGTGGTCGCGCAATCCTGGCAACGTTTGCGAAGGCTGCGCGGGCGAGACATTACAGATCCATGGGATCGTGTGCAAGCTCTGGATCGCAGCCGCACGAGCGGCGGATCAGGAGCCGCGCGGGCAGCCTCACCTCCGCCGCCGAGGTCGCCGAAGAGCCCTGGTCCATGACGTGGAGCAAGAGCCTCGCCGCGTGAGATCCCAGCTCGCGCTCCTGGGCCTCCAGGGTCGTCAGTGGCGGCTCGAGAATGCCGCCCACGCGGTCGGGATCCTGGAACGAGGCGAGCGCGACATCGTCCGGGATGCGAAGACCTGCGGCGCGCACCGCTTTCACGATGCCCAGCGCGAACGTGTCGCCTCCGGCGACGAACGCCGTCGGAGCCTCGCGAGCGCCGAGCAGCTCGGTCGCCGCCTGCTCGGCGCTCTCGGCCGACCAGCTCTCGCTGACACGGACGATCGCGCTGTCGGTGAGCCCCGCAGCGGCGATGGCGGCGTGGAATCCCAGCAGCCGCTCGCTCCCCGAGGTCACGACGGGCGCGCCGCCCACGTAGGCGATCCGCCGGTGGCCGTGACCGGCCAAGTGCTCGACCAGCAAACGGATCCCCTCGTGATTGGAGAGCACGACCCGAGGGACGTCGGCCTCCTCGTCGACGTTGGCGAAGAAGACGAGGGGGATGCGAAGCCCGCGATCGTGTCCGCCGTAGGTCGCCACCATCACTCCGCCGGCCCGGTGCGAGAGCAGCGTGCGGAGCGCCTGGCGCTCCTGGTCGGCATCGCGGTGGGTGTTCATCACGAGCACCTGGTAGCCCGCGCCCTCGAGTACGTCCTGGGCGGCCTTCACGACCAGGCCGAAGAACGGAATCGTGATATCCGGCACGACGATGCCGACGAACGACGAGATGCGCGTGCGCAGAGCGCTCGCCATCCGGTTCGGCTCGTAGCCGAGGCGCGTCGCCGCCGAACGCACCCGCCGGCGCGTGGCCTCCCGTACGGCGGGGTGCTCGCGAAGGGCGCGCGAGGCCGTCGAGATCGAGACGCCCGCGACGGCGGCGACGTCCTCGAGACGCGGAGTCCCGTCTCCGCCGAGCCTGGACGCCCTTTGCGCACGCGCCTGCACCATCCTGGCAACGATATCAGGGGTTCAAACTTGACACTGAAGCCGATTTCTTGCAAACGTTGTCAGCCATGGAAGGGACGCAATGAGAGTGGCCGTGACGGGCGTGAGCGGCGAAGTCGGGGGTTTCGTCGCCAGAGAGTTCAATTCGGCCGGGCACGCCGTGGTGGGCGTCGATCTGCGCAAGCCGGATGCCCTCGAGCTGGCCGCGTTCCACGAGGCCGACATCGAGGATCTGCCCGCGCTCACCGAGGCGTTCGCCGAGTGCGACGCGATCGTGCACCTTGCCGCCCTCCGTGAGCCCGGGTTGGCAGCCGACGACATCGTCTTCAGGCTCAACGTGATGGGGACGTTCAACGCACTCGAGGCAGCGGTTGCGTGCGGTGCCGGCCGCTTCGTGCTCGCCTCGTCGGAGGCGGTTCTCGGCTTTTCGTTCAGTACTCGGCCGGTCGCGCCCGAGTATTTCCCGATCGATGAGGGCCATGCCCTGCTGCCGCAGGACCCCTACGGCTTGAGCAAGCTGGTGGGCGAGGAGCTCTGCGCGGCCTATGCGCGGCGAGGGGCGATCTCCACCATCTGCCTGCGCACGAGCTACGTCTTCGCTATCGACTGGGCAGAGGACGCGATGGACGCTCTGACCGATCCGGTGCGCGGTCAGCGAGGGCTGTGGAGCTACGTGCATGCGCGTGACGCCGCGGTCGCCTATCGCCTCGCCTGCGAGGTCGAGGGCATCGAGCACGCGAGCCTCTTCATCGTCGGTCCGGATGCCCGGTCGGCGGTGCCGTCGGAGACACTGCTCGCGCGCTTCTACCCCGACACGCCACAACGCACGCGCTTGAGCGGCAGGGACCCGATCATCAGCGGCGCGGAGGCCGCGCGCGTCCTCGGCTTCACGCCGAGACACAGCTGGCGCGATGAGATCAGCGACGAGGAGGCATCGTGAGCGTGAGCGGTGGTGGTCAGCGCGTCGTCCTCGTCACGGGTGCGGCTCGCGGCATCGGTGCGGCCGTGGCAAGGAGGTTCGGAGAGGCCGGCGATCTGGTGTTCGGCGCGGACGTGCTCGAGGCGGAATCGAAGCCGGACTACACGCTCGTGTACTGCGACGTCGCCGAAGAGGGTGCGGTCGAAGCCCTCGTGGGGCGCGTGCTCGACGCCCACGGCCGCATCGACGTGCTCGTCAACGTTGCCGGGGTCGTGCTCGTCAAGCCGCTCGAGGAGACCGACTGGAAGGACTACCGCCGCATGGTCGACGTGAACCTCGGTGGCACCTTCCTGCTGTGCAAGCACTGCATCCCCGCCATGAAGCGGCAGGGCGGCGGTGCGATCGTGAACATGGCGTCCGTCTCGGGCCACGTCGGCCAGGTCGACCACGCGCTCTACGGCGCGTCCAAGGGCGCCGTGCTCGCCCTCTGCCGTGCGCTCGCGTGGGAGCTCGCGCCCTGGCAGATCCGCGTCAACTCGATCAGCCCGGGCTCCGTGGACACTCCAATGCTGCGCGGTGACATCGACATCGAGGCGGGGCGGACCGGTCAGAGCTTCGCGGAGGTAAAGCGCATCCGCGAAGGCGAGCAAGCCCTCGGCCGCTGGGCCGACCCGGCCGAGATCGCACAAGCCGTGTTCTTCCTCGCCGGCGACGGCGCATCGTTCGTGACGGGCGCAGATCTCCTGGTCGATGCGGGTTGGGTGGCACGATGAGCGCGAGCTTCCCGACCTACGGGTTCGACCCGGTGCGACTCGCCGAGCGCCTGCGCGAACGGGGTCTCGCGGCAGCACTCCTGACCTCGCCGGAGAACGTCTTCTACACGACCGGATATACGACGCTGCCGAGTGCCGGCAATCCGATCCTCTACATGCTGCGCAACCGGTTGCCCTACTACGCCCTCGTCGACGCCGATGGCAAGGTGACGCTTGGCTGCTGGGGCTTCTCCACCGAGGGAGTCGAATTCGGGGCGGACACGATCGTCCGCTTCAACGATTTCGGCGGTGCCCTCGCGGGGCTGCAGGAACTCCTCGAAGCGCACGCCCGGCGCGGCCCGCTGGCAGTCGAGTCCACCTGCCCGCGCTTCGTGGGCGACATCGCGAGCGCCGCTGCAGGAGGTGCGCAACCAGCAGCTTGCGCAGGGGAGATCGTTGCCCGTCTTCGCCTCTTCAAGTCTCAACGCGAACGGGCGCGGCTCGAGCGCAGCGTCGAGATCATCGAGCAGACTGCAGCCGAATTGTTCGACGCGATGTACCTCGGCATGTCGCGGCTCGAGCTCATGCAGGAGGCCCGGACGCGTCTCATGCGCAACGGCGCGGACGGCATCAGCCATCTGACCTTCTCGTTCGCACGCGAGAACCCGGAATTCGCGATCGACGAGCCGCTCGAGCCGGGCAGCTTGGTGACCCTCGACCTCGGTGCGATCGTCGACGGCTACTGCTCGGACAACCGGCGTTACGCCTACGGCGGCGAGCCGCCGGCGGCGCTCATCGGCCTCTACGAGCGCATGGTCGGGATCGTCGATGACGTGGGGGCGGCGCTGACGCCCGGTGCGACCTACGCCGAAGCCTCTGCGCGTGCGCTCGAATGCTTCGCCGCGAACGGCATCGACCTGCTGGCGCGCTTCACCCACGTCGGCCACCACATCGGCCTCGAGACCGAAGAGGAATGGATCGATGACAACGCCGACCGCGTAGTCGAGGCAGGGATGGTGATCAACATCGAGCTGTATACGCATGCGGAGAGTGGTGAGCAGATCGGTGACGAGGAGACGTACGTCATCGAAGAGTCGGGGCCGCGGCGCATCTCGGTGCTGCCGCGGGAGATTCGCGTAGTCGGGGCGCGGCAGTGAGCGCTCAACCTCTGCGCGTCGGCGTCATCGGGCTGGGCATGATCAGCCGCGCCCACCTCGCCGCATACGCAGCAGCCGAAAACGCCGAGATCGTCGCAGTCTGCGATCAGGACGCCGCCAGGGTCGAGGCCGTGGCTGCGGCCCTCGGTGCGCGTGGCTCGATGGACTACCGCTCGCTTCTGGCCGATCCGACGGTCGATGCGGTCGCTCTGCTGCTGCCGCACGCGCTCCATTTTCCGATCGCGAAGGAGGCGCTCGAGGCCGGAAAGCACGTGTGCCTCGAGAAGCCGCTCACGGTGCATGAGCACGAGGCTCGCGAGCTCGTCGACCTGGCTGCGAGTCGCGGTCTCGTGCTCGCGCTCGCGGAGAATACGCGCTTCGTGCACGCATATGTCGTCGCCGAGCGCATGCTGCGGGCCGGCGAGCTCGGCGAGGTGCGGATGGTGCGGGGCTTCATCCCGGACCAGATCCTCGACGAGTGGGCCGAGGATCCGACAGGCTGGAAGCCTTCGGCCTTCGGGACGGGCGCGATCATGGACTGCGCGCCGCACCTGCTCTACCAGCTGGTGTGGTACTTCGGCGAGATCGAGATGCTGCATGCGATCGCGCAGCGCTACGCACCTGGTGTCGAGCTCGAGAACCATGGGATCATCGCCGGCAGGCTCGCGGGGGGTGCGCTCTTCAGCGTCGAACTCTCGTCCGTGACGGAGTATCCTCGCGGCGAACGAGTCGAGATCTACGGCAGCGCGGGCACGCTCATCATCGACCAGGTGCTCGACCCGCCGATGGTCTTCTACCGTGGCGACTCCGACCATCACGGCACCGCGATCAGCGAAGTGCCATACGACCTCACGCAATGGAAAGCGCGCTCGATCGCCGTCGAGGTGACCGATTTTGTGGAAGCCGCGCGGGCGGGCCGGCCTGCCGCGATCGACTTGGAAGACGCCGTCTACACCGTGAGGCTGGTCGAAGCCGCGTACGAATCCGTCGCCACGGGATTGCCGATCGACGTGAGGCGTCGGCGGGCTCCCAGACTGCGCCTTGAGTGATGCCCGCCCGACTCGCGCCTTCGGTGATGGATCGCCGCGAGCGCCAGGCTGGCGTTGCTGCAAGGCGGCGCACCCCGGATTGGACGAGTCGGGTCTCGTGCGCGGCAACATTGCGCGGCAACATTGTGGCTTCGTGTGACGCTCCCTGAAGCTTCGTGGCGCTGAAGTCGCAGTGCGCTCGCTGGCATCGAAAAGGCATTTTGCAGGCTATTTATGGGGCAATGGCGGATCCAATACCATGCTCCCGGGTGGACTCGAACCTCCGACACACGGTGTTGCAGACGCGTGCTAGCGTCAGGGCGCGGCTGAGTTTTCGCTCTCACGTCCTCCCCCTGCGCAAATGACCAACACCCTCGGCCCGCACCTGCTCGGACGCATACCTCCGCCCGACTCCCGGCATCTGGAGGCGTTCTCGCTGAGCATCCCCGCGCCGCCTGCGGGCATCGAAGTCAACATCCCGCGGCCGAAGCTCAGCGGCTATAACCAGGGGCCGACGGCCGAGTGCGTCGCGTACGCGGCGTCGAGGGTCATGAACTGGTTCAACCACTACGCCTTCGACGCGCACTGGCTGTATGCGCGCTGCAAAGAGGTCGACGGCTATCCCGGCCAGGAGGGCACGACCGCGCGTGCCGCCTGCGACGTGCTGCGCCGCCTCGGCCACTGGCGGATCATCGCGGGCAAGCCCGTCAAGGCAGGGCCGCAGAGGGCGCACGGCATCGCGTCGAACCACTGGGCGACGAGCGTGGACGACATCCGCAGCGTGTTCGCGCGCGCGAGGCCGGAGCCCGTGCTGATCGGCATCGACTGGTATCACGCCTGGTTCAAGCCGGCACGGCGTGGCCAGGAGCGGTGGCTCCAGCAAATCGCGCGTGCCGGCAGGCTCTCGGGCGGGCACGAGATCGGCATCTGGGCGTGTAGCGACAGGCGCCAGGCGTTCGGCCTCTGCAACACCTGGGGAAGGGCGTGGCCCCCACTCGTGTGGATGCCGTACTCGACGATGACACGCCTGTTCGCGCAGAACGCGGACGCCTGCGTCATTACCGACCGGCCTTCCCGCTGAGCCGGCCGCACGTTGTCGCGCAGGTTTCCGCCCACCACCATGCGCGGCGCGGGTTTGCATGGCTGACACCAGCCGCCCGCAGTTGTGCCCGTCGAGGAGCGACGCCGCACGTGTGCGCGGATCACTCGCCCCGGGCTAGGGCGTCGTCATGCCTGAGGCGAGCTGTGGGCCCGCGAAAACTCAAGAATGATTGGGCTTCTTCGCCTCTCGGGAGAGCCGGATCGGGTCTAAGCTCCTGCTGCCATGGTCGATCCAGGCAAGCGGCTTCGCTTCGAGGCGACCGTCCATCCGGGCGACAGGGATGTCCCGCTCGGAAGTGTCGCTGATCTCGACCTCGACCGAGTACCGGATCCGCAGCGGGGCGTCCGGCTGCTCGTCACGACCGAAGAGGTCGTGGCGCTGCTCGAGCGCGGCTACGAGGTGCGGCTGCACGGCGTCGCTCGCGTCGAGCCGCTGAGCCCGGAGCTGCGCATTGACGACGATGAGGCGATCGCGTGGCTCGAGGAGCGCGTCCAGGGCATCCCACGCGAGGAGGGCGAGCCCTGATGTACCGCAGTGTGGCGCAGCTCGACTCGCTTTCCAATCTGCTCGCAACCTGGTTCCCAAGCTACTTCATGCGCTTCCCTCTTCCGGAGCCCTCCGTGCAGGGCCGGGCCGTCTACGCCCTACGCCTGCGCGCGGGCGGCGGAGGTGAGCGCCGCGGTGTCATGGTCGTTGGTGGCACGCATTCCCGCGAACTCATGAACCCCGATGCCATCATCGAGCTCGCCGTCGACCTGTTCATCAGTCATGCAACCGGCAGCGACGTCACTTATGGCAATCGCACGTGGTCGGCGACCGACATAAAGCTGATCCTGGAGACGCTCGATCTCTGGCTGGTGCCCTGCATGAACCCCGACGGGCGCGAGTACGTCATGAACATTGACACCCTGTGGCGCAAGAACCGCCGCGACAACCCTGGGACCGAATGCGACGGCGTCGATCTCAACCGCAACTTCGACGTTCTCTGGGGCGTCACCCAGGGCCAGACGTCGTGCGCGCAATGCAGCGACGTCTACTGCGGACCCGAGGCCTTCAGCGAGCCCGAGACCCGCAACATCCGCAGCGTCCTGGACACGCGGCAAGTGAACTGCTTCGTGGACGTGCACTCCTACTCGGAGCTCGTGCTCTGGCCCTGGGGGCACGCGCCGACGCAGACCGTCGATCCGACCAAGCGCTTCACCACGCTGCCATCCGGGACGTGTGCCCCGATCGGTGTGGCCGGCTACCAGGAATACATGCCGCCGCGGGACCTGCAGCGCTTCCAGACCGTGGGGAGTCGCATTGTGAGCGCGATCTCCTCCGTGCGCGGTCGCGTGTACACCAGCGAACCGTCAATCGCCCTCTACCCGACGACCGGGACGCAGAGCGACTACGCCTACTCGCGGCACATCGCCAACCCCAAACTGCGCAAGACCTACGGCTTCACCTTCGAGACAGGCCCGTGGGTCGGCAACGTCGCAGACTCGTTTCATCCGGCCGACCCGACGCTCGTCAAGCGCGACGCGAAGGCCGGGATGATCGCGCTGATGCAACAGTGCATCTGCGCGATCGAGCTCATCGGCGCCCGCTTCCTTGCGACCGACGCCGAGGTAACCGAGCTGCGCCGGATCCGCGACGAGGTGCTCGCCACGACCGAGGCCGGACGAGCGTGGATCGCACTCTTCGAACGCGTACAGCTGCCAACTCTGACGGTCCTCATGGCGGACGAGCAGCTGTCGTCGCAGGCCGCGGAGTTGGTGAAGCGAGCGGCCGAGCTCACGAAGGCAACCCGCTCGCGCATACGCGACGCGGACGTCGACAGCGCAATCCGATTCGTCCGGACGTTGAGCAAGGCGCCCGCGGCCGCGGAGCTGCGCACCGACCTACGCGCGCTCGAAAGCCGGCTCGAGGACTTGCGCGGCCTCACAAGCGCGCGCGCCCTGGCATCCCTGATGGCCGAACCGCCCCAGAGCCGCAAGTCGAACTGACCGCGGCAGCACGCGCGGGGTGCACCTCGGCGGCGTCGCGCAACGTCGTCGCCGGCGAAGCACGCGGGACCCGCATGAGCCGCGACGCTCGCCGGCGCGTTCGCTGCCGGAACGCGAGCGGGACATGCGCGCGACCCCCGGGCCTGCGCGCGATCCTGTCACCCGCTCGGCGCACCTCGGCGGAGAGCCACGCGGCTGCGGGGCCGAGGAGACGAGCCTGGACTCCTTGACGCGCGGGTCACCGACCGGGTAGCCTCGAACCGTTGGGCCTCGGGCCCGCGCCGCTGCGCACGGCGTTCATGGAAGGGCTAAAAGCGGGGAGGTTGCATGCCCTCCAGACCGTCGGGCCGTGACCGTCAAGCTGCACGGATCGACCATCTCACCGGTGCCCGCCTTCGATGGGCGTGGACCGATCGAGTGCGACTTCACGTTCGTCGCCCGCGGTGCCCGGGTCGCGTCGCTCGATGCCGCGCTCACCACGGCGCTCGGGATCGTCCGGCAGTTGATCCCGGCGGCTGTCGCCGGGATGGAGGGTGCTCGTGGCGGCGGTAGGCTCGCTCTCGACCTGGCCGCTCTACCGGCAGGTCCGTGCGAGCTCACGCTCGCGATCGTCGACGAGGACGGACGGCGGGGTCCGCCGACGAGCGCTGCGTTCGAGGTGACCGGGGGTGGCGGGGTCGGTCCGGTGATGCTCGCTGCGAAGCCGTTGTCCGCAAGGATCACGCGGCCCCGCGAGGAGGACGTCGTGCTCGCCCGGCTGGCCGTCGAGGGCAAGGGCGGCGAGCACGAGATCACGGGTGTATGGGTGTCTGTGCGCGCGCCAGACGGAAGCGCGACAGCCTCGGCCGTAGCGTTTGCCGGCGCCGACGGCGATGGCCCGCTCGAAGTGGCACTCGCCGTCTTCCGGTCGGGTGACGAACTTGGCGAGTACGCCACGAGCGTGACGTTTGTGGATGCGTCGGGCAACGTCAGCGAGTCACTCGAGACGGCGGTGGAGCTTGTCTCCGATGGAGGCGCGGTGGGCCCGTCGATCGACGGCTTCTCGCCACAGACGGCCCAGGCCGGCGATGAGGTCGTTGTGGAGGGGCGCGGGCTCGATCCCGAGGGGCTCGAGGTGGAGGTCGCTGGTGTCGCGGCGCCAGTGCTCTCGGCCGAAGGCAAGAGCATGCGGATCCGCATGCCGGCGGTTGACCGGCCCGGTCGCATCGCCGTGGCCGGCGCGGCGGGAGCAGCGCTCAGCGCGGAAGAGCTGTCACCACGTACGCGGGTGCGCATTGTCCCGGAGGAGGTCCGTGTGCCCGAGGGCGTGCCGATCACGCTCACGGCGCTCGTCACCGGTACGACGGACGGCCGCGTCGAATGGCGCGCAGAGGCGAGCGGAGGCAAGCCAGGGAAGATCTCTCCCGAAGGGGTGTACACGCCTCCGCTCGGCAGGGAGAAGGGTGCGATTACGGTCTTCGCAGTGAGCTCGGCGGACGGCTCCGCGTCGGCGCGCGCTCGCATTCGCGTCATCCCGCATCCATCCGCGCGCGGGCCGCTGCCGCTCGGGCCGCTCGGTGGGACGGTCCGGTCCGAGGACGACCGCTGCATTCTCACGCTGCCTCGCAAGGCACTGCGAGAGCTCGCGACGATCGGCATCGAGGCGGTGCCGATCGACAACGAGGATGCAGCTGCAGGTCAGATCGTCGTGGCCGCCGCGCGGATCAGCGGTGGCGTGCCCTTGTCGGCCCCCGGCGAGCTCACCCTTCCGCTCAGTATCCCGCTCGACGTTGGGGCCGAGGTCGGCGTTCAGGTACGGGACGATCTGGGAGATCCGTGGTTCGATGTGCCCGACCTCGCGAGCGTGATTCCCGGCAGCGAGGCGCTCAAGATACGGCTCGAGAGCCTCCCGGTCTACGTTCGCGGGACGCTGCATTACAGTCCGCCGGCGCCGTCCTTTCTGCCGTCGATCACGGGCATGTCGCCGTCTGCGTTGCACGAGGGCGAGACGGCGGCGGTGCTCGTCACGGGCAAGAACTTCGTGCCCGGGGTTACGTCGGTCACGGTCCTGAAGCTCGCGGGTGGGACGGAGCAGCGCGTCGACGTGCGCCAGATCTTCGTGACCGCGGACGGCACCAAGCTCGGCGTCACGCTCAAGGCCGGTGTCATGACCGACCTGGCCGAGGGCGACACTCGTCACCTCCGCTTGCGGCTCACGACGCCGGCCGGCTCGGCCGAGCGCGCGCTCGACATCCTCGGGCATGACGAGCTCGACTTCGCCGGCAACACCCTCCCGCTCGCGCAATCACGCACCTTCTCGCGCATCCGTGTCGGAGTCGGCGGCGTGCTGCGCATCGCGCACAGCGAGCCCCCGCTGAGGATCACCGCGTACGAGACCATCGTCGTGGGCGCCGATGCGCCGGGCCAGGGCCGCGCTCTCGTCGAGGTCATTACTGGCTCCGGGGCACCCGGCACGCTTGGGGACGCGGGCGGCGCGGGCGGCGCAGGCGGCGCCCCCACCGCGTTCGCGGGCGTGGTCGGCGGCGGCGGGCGCGGGGGCCCGGGCGGATTCAGCTCGAGCGGCGGCGGGACACCGGGGAGCTCCGGCAGCGGCCCGATCCACCAGGTCCCGGGGGCGGGTGGTGGCGGTGGCTTCGGCGGCTTCGGCTATGGCAGGGACGGTGCGAGCGGAAGCGCAGCTGCGATGCCGGGGTTCCCTTCCGCGAGCTTCGTGCCTCCGCTCGTGCGGGGCGCCGGAGGAGGCGGCGGAGGCGGAGGCGGAGGGGAAGGGGTGATCTTCAAGTCGACGGCCGGCGGAGGCGGCGGAGGCGGCGCCGGGGGCGGGGCACTGGAGCTCGCGGCCGGCGAGGAGATACGCATACGCGGCCGCGTCGCAGCGAACGCCGGCAACGGGGGCGACGGCGCGTTCCCGTTCGCAGTCGGCAATCCGCCCTCGGCTCCACCGTTCCACGCCGGCTGTGGCGGAGGCGGCGGCGCGGGAAGTGGCGGGACCATTTTCCTCCGCGGCCTTCGCCTGCTCGTTGGCGAAGTCCTGGCTGTCGGCGGAATGGACGGGCGCGCCGCCCGCTTCGCTGACGCCGTCATCACGCTCCCGGGGACACTCACCGAGTTGCAGCGCCTGCTGTCCAACCCGCAAAGCGGCCTGATCCAGATCGACGGCTCCGTCACGCCCGGGGCGACGGTCGCGCCTGCAGCGTTCCTCGCTCCGGACCTCGACTACCGGCCCGAGCTCGTCACGGGCAGTCCGCAAATCTCGGTCAGCGGTCAGTCGGCGGGCTCGGTGCGCGTGCGCAACTCCAACGGCGAGCAATTCCTTCCCGTGCCCGCGCCGTTTACGGTCACGGTGCCGCTCGCGCCGGGCTTCAACGATCTCGATGGCGTGATCGCAGGGGGCGGAGGGGTACCCGGCGACCCCTTCTTCATCCTCACCGCATCCCATCCCGTGCGCGTGCGCCGGGTCCTGTTCCTGCAGGGCGCCGCCACCGGTTTCGGTTTCGCCTGCGCGATCTCGCCGCCGACCCCGACGGTCGTCACGGAGCGCACGGTGAAGCTCACAGCCACGGTTACGGGCACCACGCTCAGCGCCGTGACGTGGTCGGTCGACGGCGTCGCAGCGAACGGAGTCGTCGATCAGCAGGGCACCTACCGCGCGCCGTGCTCCGCCCCGGCCGGCCCGGTCATCGTGCGCGCAAGCTCGGCGTTCGACCCGACCAAGTCGGGAATCGCGACCGTGACGGTCATCGCAGGGATCACGCTCACCGCCCAGGCTACGGTAGGAACACCGGCAGACCCTGCGGTGTCATCCGCGAACGTCGGCCAGCAGATCACGATCGCGATCCCGGCCGCGGCCCGTGCTCTCACCGGCCAGGATTTCGCCGTCGGTCAGAACACCGAGTTCGAGACCATTCAGCGCGACGCCACCGGCGTGTGCAAGCCCGGCACGACGGCCGTGGCAGGCACCGTCGCCGTCGGCATGAGGTCACTGCACGTCGCCGTGCCATCCTGCGCAGCGTCCGACCAGCAGGTGAAGGTCACCGGCCACGGTTGCGCCCGCCTCCAGGTCGTGCCGCGTATCACGGCGCTCGACCGCTCCAGCTCTCTGGGTCAGGGCATGGCCGTGAACGGCACCGGCTTCGCCTGCGGTGCCACCGACGTCTACTTCGGGTCCACCAAGGTGCCCGCCACGCAGCTCCTGTCCGTGACGTGCACAGTGATCCTGCTCGGGACGCGGCCCGCGGCGGGCGAGCACGTCACCGTGCGCACGGCCGGCGGGACCAGCAACGCTGTCACGTAGCGTGCAACTTCGTCCCCTGCCCAACGTCGGCCAGGTCGTCACCTACATCTCGATGACCGACCTCACCGACGCCTGACCGCCTCTAGCGATCGGCGACCGGGTATCCGCGCCCCGCGTAGTCGAACTCGCCGAGCTCGTACGGACGGCCCGGGCCACCGGGCGGACACGCGTAGTAGGCGCGGATCTCGACGATCTTGCCGGCGGCGTCGAAACGGTAGAACTCCGCGCCGCGCAGGCGAGCGTCGGGAGACACCGACGGCTTGAAGTTCGACCACTCGATCACCGCCTCGCGCCGCTCAGCATCCACGATCACGTGATCGACCGTCCAGCGCGTGCGGAACTCGCCACCAAAGCGGTCGCCGAACCCGTGACCGATCGCGTCAGCGCCACGAAACGCGCGCTGCGGGGAGCCGTCCGGGTACGTATCGCCGTCGGGAAAGTAATGCACCGCGTCCGGCGCGAAGAACGAGGCGATCGCCCGGGCGTCGCCCGCAGTGCACGCATCGAAGTAGTCGCGAATCGTGCGCTCGTGATCGACGGCAGGCATCCGAGCCTCCAGGTTCTCGCAGGTGTCCGCTCGCGACACCATCGAGGTTTGCCTCCTCACCTGTCAACGCATCCACGCCTCGACGCACGGATGCTGCGGCCCGCGCACAGACGTGCGCGGATTGGTCGGCTTCGTTCAGTTCCGTCCCGCAGCCAGAAGTGGTGGCGGAGTTCCTGGTGCCAGGGATCGTTGCCCTAGCTCCGGCAGAGCCGGTACCTGGCGCTGTGTGTGACCGGCGATGCGGTCGACCATGGCGTCGGCGGCCGCGAGACCCGCCGCAGCCTGGTCTGCCGCCGGGCTGGCCCAACACGACCCCGGTGATAGTCGTCCGCTTGCCGTCGATCCAGCGGATGGCCCGGAAGGCGAAGCAGTCGCCGGCCGCGTCGGTCGAGCCGGTCTTGACGCCGACGAACCCGTTGTGCCCGAGCAGTCTGTCGGTGTTGTGCACGAGGCCGGCGACCGGCAGCGTCGCGCTCGGCGTCGCGACGATGCTCGCGAACACCGGCAGGCGCATGGCCCGATTCACGACACGCACCTGGTCTGCGGCAGTCGAGACGGTCGCGTCGTCGTAGCCGCTCGGGTCGGTGTAGCGGGTGCGGGTCATGCCCAGCGATTGCGCGGCGGCATTCATCCGGGCCACAAACCGATCCTCCGAGCCGGCGTCCCATCGCGCCAGAGCCGCGGCGATGTTGTTCGCCGACGGCAGCAGCAGCGCCTGAAGCGCCTGCCGCTCGGTCAACTGCTCTCCCGCGGCGATGGACACGACCGACTCGCCCTGTCCGCGCCGCCGGTCGGTGTCGGCGACATCGGCGTCGGTGAGCGTGATCGCCGGGCCGTCCTCGCCGAGCCGTAGCGGGTGGTCGCGGAGCACGAGATAGGCCGTCATCACCTTCGCGACGCTGGCGATTGCAGCCTCGTGCTGGTTCGGGCCGGCTTGAACCTGCGACTGCCCTGATTTGATGAACGCGGCTTGGCCATCTGCCGGCCACACCGTTCTCGGCAGCGCTTCGCCAGCCGCACCACGGTGCGTACTGCGATGGACGTCGCTGGCTGATGCGGCCGTCGAGGACGAGGACGCGAGCAACTGGAAGCCGAGGGCGGCGGCGATCGCC
The DNA here is from genome assembly GCA_963845865.1 of uncultured Actinomycetes bacterium. GTDB lineage: Bacteria > Actinomycetota > Thermoleophilia > Gaiellales > JALYLC01 > JALYLC01. The sequence goes on along the minus strand of CAWJTT010000044.1, from coordinate 1,904 downwards.
GCGACGACGACTGGGAGGGCGGCGACCAGCAGCCTGGGATTCCGACGGGTGGTTGTTCGCGCTGGTTCGTGGTAGGTCATCCCTCCATTCAAGGCAGCGTGGTGTTGCCAGCACGTATGCGGCGTTCGATACGCCGGCGATATGCGCCGGCTCGTACGCTGCGAGCGTGCGTGTGCTGATCGTCGAGGACGAGCCCTACCTGGCGGACGCGATCCGCGCTGGCCTGCGCCTGGAAGCGATCGCGGCCGACATCGCAGGCGACGGCGACACCGCACTTGCGCTGCTGAGCGTCAACGACTACGACATCGCCGTCCTCGACCGGGACATTCCGGGACCTAGCGGTGACGAGATCGCAGGGCGCATCGTCGCCACCGGCAGCGGCATGCCGATCCTCATGCTCACCGCCGCCGACCGGCTCGACGACAAGGCCACCGGGTTCGAACTCGGCGCCGACGACTACCTCACGAAGCCGTTCGACCTCAAGGAGCTCGTGCTCAGGCTCCGGGCACTCGACCGCAGGCGAGCCCACAACAGGCCACCCGTGCGAGAGATCGCGGGCCTGCGGCTGGATCCGTTCCGACGAGAGGTCTACCGCGACGGCCGCTACGTCGCGCTGACCAGGAAGCAGTTCGCAGTGCTCGAAGTCCTCGTCGCCGCCGAAGGCGGAGTCGTCAGCGCCGAAGAACTCCTAGCGCGAGGATGGGACGAGAACGCGGACCCGTTCACCAACGCCGTGCGCATCACGGTCTCGGGACTGCGCAAACGGCTCGGCGAACCCTGGATCATCGCCACCGTGGCAGGCGCCGGCTACCGCATCGACACGCAACCAGACACCGGGCCTGAGGGAGGAGACGATGGATAGAGCCCCCGGTTTGAGCGTTCGCCTCAAGCTCACCCTCAGCTACGCCGGGTTCATCATGCTCGCAGGTGCCTTGCTGCTTGTGGTCGGGTACTTTTCCCTTTCGCGTGGTGCGCACCCTGGTGTGATCTTCATGGTGCGTAGCCACGCCGACCTCCTGCGCGCTTTCGCTCCGACCGCAGCCATCGTGATGGCGTTCCTGCTGGTGTTCGGTCTCGTGGGAGGGTGGCTTCTCGCCGGCCGCATGCTCGCCCCCCTGACTCGCATCACAGACGCCACCCGCATGGCCGCGAGCGGGTCACTCTCCCACCGGATCCAGTTGGAAGGCCGCAACGACGAGTTCCGCGAACTCGCCGACGCCTTCGACGCCATGCTCGCGCGGCTCGAGGCACACATCGCCGAACAGCAGAGATTCGCCGCCAACGCCTCCCACGAGCTGCGCACCCCGCTGGCGATCACGCGGACACTTCTCGACGTGGGCCGCAACGATCTGAACGGCGACACCGGCGAACTCGTCGACCGCCTCCACGCCGTCAACACCCGAGCGATCGACCTCACCGAGGCATTGCTCCTGCTCAGCCGCGCCGACCAACGGTCCTTCACCCGAGAGCACGTCGACCTGTCCCTCATAGCGGAAGAGGCGACGGAAACGCTCCTCCCCCTCGCAGAGAAACGCGGCCTCACCATCGAGACCTCCGGCGACGTGACCCCCACCAGCGGCTCACACGCGCTCCTGCTGCAGTTGACTACGAACCTCGTGCAGAACGCGATCGTCCACAACCTGCCTGAACAGGGCGCTGTGTGGGTCACGACCAGCGTTCACCCCGAGAGTGTGGTGCTCACTGTCGAGAACACCGGTGAGACGCTCACCCCACCGTTGGTTTCCACGCTAGCCGAGCCGTTTCTTCGCGGCAACGAACGCATACGCACCGACCACGCAGGTGTCGGCCTCGGCCTGGCAATCGTCAAGAGCATCACCAGAGCACACGACGGAACCCTCACCCTCACCCCCCGCGCCGCTGGCGGGCTCCGCGTCACGGTGCAA
>CAWJTT010000043.1:0-113584 GCA_963845865.1 uncultured Actinomycetes bacterium | reverse complement strand
GCAGCCGTATGCGCCCTCCACGGCACACGCGACGGCGTCGACGCGCATCAGCATGCCCGCTCCGCCGCCGAACGGCGCATCGTCCACCTGCGCGTGCGGAAGTGGCGAGTAATCGCGATACGCGAGGAACCGGAGCGACATCGGCCCGTTCAAGGCACGCTGCACCGCCGTCTCCTCGGAGAGCCATGCGAACCAGTGCGGAAAGAGCGTGAAGACGTCGATCTCGAGCACGCCGTCCGCCTAGGTGTCCAGCGGCTGGGCAAACGGCTCTGCCAGCTCCAGCACGCGGCCCGGCACGTCGACGCCCGGCACCGCCTCGCGCGTGAACGGCACGAGGTGCTCGCGGCCGTCGCTCAGCCGCAGGACGAGCACGTCGTTGGCCGGGCGTTCCAGCACGTCGGTGACCTCGCCGAGGTCCCGCTCGCCGCAGCGTGCGCGCATGCCGACGAGGTCGCGCACCCAGAACGCATCGGTCTCGGGCGAGGGCGCGTCGCTCGCGCGCAGCTCCAGCGGATGGCCGAGCAGCGCCGCAGCCTGCTCGCGCGTCGTCACGCCGGCGATCTCCACGATCGGCGACTGCTGCGTCCCCGCCACGGAGAGCAGGGCGCGCGGCTCGCCGTCGACCAGCAGCGTCGCGCCCGGCGCGAACGTGTACCAGTCAGCCGCGCCGACGACCCGGAACGCGCCGCCCAGGCCATGGGCGCGCCCGATCAGGCCGAGGCGCAGCGGCGCGGCAGCGTCACTCGGCGTCACGGATCTCGAGGGTCACGCGCTCGCCCGAGCCCGCGGCCGCGCGGGCGACCGTGCGCAGCGCGCGCACGGTGCGGCCACCACGGCCGATAAGGCGCCCGACGTCCTCGGGGTCGACCCGCACCGAGACGTGGCGGCCCTCGCCATCGACGGTCTCCTCAACGACAACGGCCTCCGGATTGGAGGCCAGCAGCCGCACGAGGTACTCGACGAGCTCGCGGATCTCAGACCCCCGCGATTTTGAGGAGCTTCTTGACCGGCTCGCTGGGCTGGGCGCCCTTCGCGAGCCAGGCGCGCGCACGATCGGCGTCGATCTCGACGACGGAGGGGTCGGCCTGGGGCACGTAGCGGCCAATCGTCTCGATGCTCTTGCCGTCGCGCGGGCTGTGCGAGTCGATCACGACGACGCGGTAGTGCGCGTTCTTCTTCGAGCCGAGGCGGGTGAGGCGGATCTTTACGGCCATGCTGATGTCACCTCCTTCGCTTCTTACGATTGCTTCGCGAGCCGGCAGCCCGCGGTCGTTGCGCCGCCGGAACACCGCCCATGGCGGGCGTCCCTCCGGCTGCGACCTGCTTCATCATCTTCTTCATCTGACGGTGCTGCTGCAGCAATTGATTGACCTGCTGCACGCTGGTACCAGAGCCGGACGCGATCCGGCGGCGGCGCGAGCCGTCGATCACCGACGGGTTGCGGCGCTCCGACGGCGTCATGGAGAGGATCATCGCCTCGACGCGGTCGAGCTGCTTGTCATCGACCTGCATGTCCTTCACTTGCTTGCCGATCCCGGGGATCATACCGAGCAGCGAGCGCAGCGACCCCATCTTGCGGATGCGGCGGAGCTGGTCGAGCAGGTCGTCGAGCCCGAATTCGGACGTCTTGAGCTTGCGCTCGAGCTCCAGCGCGTCGCTCTCGTCGATCTGCTCCTGCGCGCGCTCGATCAGCGTCAGCACGTCGCCCATGCCGAGGATGCGCGAGGCCATGCGATCGGGATGGAACTCCTCGAGCGCGTCGAGCTTCTCGCCCACGGACGCGAACACGATCGGCTTGCCCGTGACGGCGCGCACCGAGAGAGCGGCGCCGCCACGCGCGTCGCCGTCGAGCTTCGTGAGGATCACGCCGTCGAAGTCGACGGCGTCCGCGAACTGCTCGGCCACGTTGACGGCGTCCTGGCCCGTCATCGCGTCCAGCACCATGAGGACGTTCTGCGGCTTCGTGGCATCGCGGACGCGCACGAGCTCGTCCATGAGGTCGCTGTCGACGTGCAGCCGGCCCGCCGTGTCCACGATCACGACGTCGCGGCCCTGCGAGGTCGCCGCCTCGACGCCGTAGCGCGCGACGGCGACCGGGTCGCCGCCCGCGCCGCGCTCGAACACGGGCACGTCGACCTGGCGTCCGAGCGTCTTGAGCTGCTCCACCGCGGCCGGGCGCTGCAGGTCGCAGGCCACGAGCGCAGGCTTGAGACCCTGCTTGACGAGCAGGTTCGCGAGCTTGCCGGCGGCCGTCGTCTTGCCAGAGCCCTGCAGGCCGCAGAGGAGGATGACGGTCGGCGGCCTGGCGGCGAACGTGAGCTTCGTGCCCGCGGCGCCGAGCAGCTCGGTCAGCTCCTCGTCGACGATCTTCACGACCTGCTGGCCGGGTGTCAGGCTCGAGAGCACCTCCTGGCCGACCGAGCGTTCGCGCACGGCGGCGACGAACGTCTTGACCACGCGGAAGTTGACATCGGCCTCGAGCAGGGCGAGCCGGATCTCGCGCATCGCCCGATCGATGTCTTCCTCGCTCAGGGCTCCACGCGAGCGCAGGTCGCCCAGCGTGGCCTGCAACTTGTCGGAAAGCGACTGGAACATGCGGTCGAATGGTAGCCGCGGAGCGGCGGTAGACTCCCCAAGGGTGATGACCCTCGCGCATGCGGCGGCAGGCGCCGCGATCGGCTCCCGCATCCGCTCGCGCCCCGCGGCCGTGCTGGCCTGCGTCGGCGCGCACGGCCTGCTCGACCTGCCGGCGCACGACGATCTGGACGAGGCCGGCGAGGGCGCGCTCACGCTCGCCACGATCGCGCTCACGGCGCGCCTCTTCGGCGTGCGGAGTCGCGAGTTCTGGTGCGGCTTCGCCTGTTCCGTGCCCGATCTCGAGCACGTGGTGCTGCGCGGCCGGCGTCTGCGTCTCTACCCCAGCCATCGCTTCTCGCGGCTCCACGACTCCCTGCCGGGGCCGCGTGCGACCGTGCGCGCCCAGGTCGCCGTCGGGCTCATCGCACTGGCTCTGACCGCGCGTGCGCGGCCGCGCACGTGAGCGAGAGCCCCGGCAACCTCGCCGGCCAGTTGTTGATCGCCGAGCCCCGCCTCGCCGACCCGAACTTTCGCCGCAGCGTGGTGCTCGTACTCGCACACGACGCCGAGGGCGCGCTCGGGGTCGTGCTCAACCGCCCCACCGAGGTGCCGGCCTGCGAGGTCGTCGAGGAGCTCGCTCCTCTCGTCGAGGCCAGCGATGTGCTCCACGACGGTGGCCCCGTCCAGCGCGACGGCGTCGTCGTGCTCGCCGACTTCGCGGAGCCCGAGGAATCCGAGCGCCTCGTCGTCGGCAGCGTCGGCATGCTGAGCGACCTCAGCGAGCCCGAGCGCCTGTCCGAGAGCGTGCGCCGCGTGCGCGCGTTCGCGGGCTACGCGGGCTGGGGCGCGGGCCAGCTCGAGGGCGAGCTCCAGCGCGAGGACTGGTTCCTCGAGCCCGCGCGCGTCGACGACGTGTTCAGCGCGGATCCCGGCGAGTTGTGGTCGAGCGTGCTCGAGCGCAAGGGTGGCAGCTACCGCCTGGTCTCGCGCATGCCGGACGACCCCAGCCTGAACTAGTCGGCGCGGGGCAGGCGCGGCACCAGGCGCGGGAACACGCGGATCCTCGGCAGCGGCGGCACGGGAATGCGCGGAAGCCTGCGCAGCTCGATCGCCAGCACGGCCGCGATCACGAGCGCCGCGCCCAGGAACTGAACGGGCAGGAGCCGCTCGCCCAGGACGAGCACCCCGCAGGCAACCGCGACGACCGGCTCGACGGACGAGGCGATGCTCGCACGCGACGGGCCGATGCGGCCGAGGCCGGCAAGGAAGGTGGAGACCGCGAAGGCCGTGGGCACGAGCGCGAGCGCGACCACGGCGAGCGCCGCCACGGGCGTGTGGACGGGCGCTCCGCCCTGCACGGCGTGCGTAATGGCGAACGCGGTCGCCGCACCCGTCGCCACCAGCGTCGAGAGCGCAAGCGGCTCGACGCGGTCGCGCAGCGCGGTCGAGGCCAGGACGTAGGCCGTGTAGAGCAACGCGGATCCGAACGCGAGCAGGGCGCCCGGCGCGTTGATCGCTCCGAGCCCGCCGCCCGCGACGAGCAGCCCGACGCCCGTCACGGCCAGTGCGATCGCGGCGGTGCGCCGGCGTGAGACGCGCTCGCGGCCCAGCAGGATCGCGCCGGCCATCACGAGCACGGGGTAGCAGTAGGAGACGACGCCGGCCGGCCCCGCACCCATCTGCTCGATGGCGGCCAGGTAGAGACCGGAGGCCGCCGCGAACGTCGTCGCCCCGAGTGCGACGGCGGCGAGTGCGATGGGGAGGCCGGGCAGCGGACGTCGCAGGCCGAGGAGGGCGACCCAGAGCGCGATCGCGCCGATCGCGTAGCGGCTCGCCAGCAACGTCGTGGTGGCGACGTGCTCGTGACGGGCGATCGCTACCAGCACTCCGACCGAACCGAACGCCGCGGCGCTGCCGGCGCACTCGGCGAGACCGCGGCGCTCCTCGTTCACCTGCGAGGACGGCGCTGCGGGCGGAATGCGTCGCTCGGGCGATCGGCGCCGCCGAGCAGGAGCAGCAGGGAAATCAGGGGGTTCGGCATGACCGACTCCTCGAGAAAGGTTGCGTGAGTTCGCGGGCGGGATGCCTCTCGCCTGGGCAGGGCACGTGCCCCACGCCCTCAGCGTATGGCCGTGGGATCGGTAGTCCCATCCTGTCCTGACTCTATGATCAATAGGTAATGACTATGGATAGCCGGCCATGAACCTCCAGCAGCTCGCCTACTTCCGCGAGGCCTTCGAGCAGCGGTCGTTCAGCGCGGCGGCCAAGGTCCTGCACCTGGCGCAGCCCTCGCTCTCGGAGCAGATCCGCAGGCTCGAGGGCGAGCTGGGCGTTCCGCTGTTCGTGCGCGTCGGGCGCGGCGTCGAGCCGACCGAGGCGGGACGCGCGCTCCTGCCGCACGCCGAGCGCGTCCTGGCCGAGGTCGAGTCGGCGCGCGAGTCGGTCGCGGGCGTGCGCGACGTGCGGGCCGGGACGGCGAGCTTCGGCACGTTCTCGACCGCCGTCTACTACCTGCTGGCCGACCTCGCGGAGGCTTTCACGGCCCGCTATCCGGGCGTGCGGCTACGCATCGTCGGCCTCAACTCCGCCGCAGTCGCCGACGACGTGCGGGCCGGGCGACTGGAGGCCGGCCTGGTCGTCCTGCCCGTCGACGCCGAGGGTCTCGTGGTCCGGCCCGCGCTGCGTGACGAGGTGCTCTACACGAGCGCCCACCCGCACCGCGTGCGCCGGCCCGTGACCACGTCCGAGCTTGCTCGCAGGCCGCTCATCTTCACCGACGCGAGCCACGCGGCCGAGGATCCGACCCGCCTGCAGATCGCCGCGCGCGCTCAGGAGGCGGGCGTGACGATCGAGCCGATCGTCGAGGTCGAATACCTCAGCGCGGCGCTGGAGCTCGCGGCCCGCGGCGTCGGCGACGTGCTGGTGCCGTCCGTCGTGACTCGCAACCGGCGCTTCCAGCCTGGCCTGCACCACGTGCGCTTCGCGGAACGCATCTACGACTCGTTCGCCTTCGTCACGCGCCGCGGCGCAACGCTCTCACCCGCCACAGCGGCTCTGCTCGAGCTGGCCGACGGCCTCCTGCACGACCTCAGCGACGAGCTACCGCCACGCACGACCGGAACGCCCGGAGCGTGACGCGCACGTCCGGGTCAGACCGTCGACGGCGTCAGCCGGCGGTCGCGCGCCTCGGCGGCGGTCTCCGCGACGACCTCGTCGAGCGGCTTGACGCCCGCGTCGACCCCGCCGTGACGCCGCACCGCGACGGTGCGCGCCTCTGCCTCACGCCCGCCCAGTACCAGCATCACCGGGATCTTCTGCACCTCGGCGTCGTGGATCTTGCGGCCGATCTTCTCGTCGCGCGCGTCGAGCTCGGCGCGCAGGCCCGCGTCACGAAGGGCGGAGACGACCACGTCGGCGTACTCGCGCAACTCGCCCGAGAGCGGCAGCACGGCAACCTGCACCGGCGCGAGCCAGAGCGGGAATGCCCCGGCGAAGTGCTCGATGAGGATGCCGATGAAGCGCTCGAACGAGCCGAACAGGGCGCGATGGATCATGAACGGGCGCTCGAGCTCGTCCTCGCTCGTCGTGTAGGTCGCGTCCAGGCGCTGCGGCATCCAGCCGTCGAGCTGGATCGTGCCGACCTGCCAGCTGCGCCCGATCGAATCGGTCATGTGGAGGTCGATCTTGGGTGCGTAGAACGCGCCGTCGCCGGGATTCACCGCGTAGTCCCAGCCGGCCGTGGTGAGGGCGGCGGAGAGCGCGGACTCCATCCTCTCCCACTCCTCCTCGCTGCCGAGGCGCTTCTCCGGGCGCGTCGAGAGCTCGGCGCGCACGTCGAGGCCGAACGTGTCGTAGATCGCGCGCGCGAGATCGAGACAGCCGACGACCTCCTCCTCGACCTGATCCCAGCGGCAGAAGATGTGCGCGTCGTCCTGCGTGATGTGCCGGACGCGAAGGAGGCCGTGCATCGACCCCGAGTCCTCGTTGCGATGGACGAGGCCCTGCTCGGCCAGCCGGACCGGCAGATCGCGGTAGGAGTGCCGGCGCTGGTTGTAGATCTCCACGTGGCCGGGGCAGTTCATGGGCTTGAGCCCGAACTGCCTGCCCTCGACCTCCTCGGTCAGGAACATCTTGTCGCGGTAGTTGTCCCAGTGGCCCGAGCGCTTCCAGAGACCCGTCTCGAACAGGATCGGAGTGCGCACCTCCTGATAGCCGCGGCTCGAGTTGAGCTCGCGCCACAGGCGCCCGAGCTCGTTGAAGAGCACCATCCCGCGCGGGTGCCAGAACGGCGAGCCGGGCGAGGTGTCGCTGAAGTGGAAGAGGTCGAGCTCGCGACCGAGCCGGCGATGATCGCGCCGCCGTGCCTCCTCGACCCTTTCGAGGTAGGCCTCGAGATCGGCCTGGTCGAAGAATGCCGTGCCGTAGATGCGCGTCAGCATCGGCTTGTCCGAGTCGCCGCGCCAGTACGCGCCCGCGAGCGAGGTCAGCTTGAACGCGCGGATCGGCTTCGTCGTCTGGAGGTGCGGGCCACGGCAGAGATCGACGAAGCCGTCGTGCTCGTAGAACGTGACCCCGTCGCCGTCGGGCAGGCCCTCGGCGAGCTCGACCTTGTAGGACTCGCCCTCTGCCGCGAAGCGCGCCACGGCCTCCTCGCGCGTCGTGTTCACGCGCTCGAAGGGGTGCGGCCCGCGCGCCAGGATCGCACGCATCTCGTCCTCGATGCGGGCGAGGTCGCTCTCGCTCGGCGGCTCCGCGAACTCGAAGTCGTAGTAGAAGCCGTCCTCGATTGCGGGGCCGATCGCCACCTTGGTGCCCGGCCAGAGGTGCTGGACCGCCTCGGCCAGCACGTGCGCCGTGGAGTGCCGTAGCACTGCGAGCGCCTCGGCGTCGCCGACGCGCAGAATGCGCAGGTGCGCGCCGTCGGGCAGCGGCAGGCGCAGGTCGCGGAGCTCGCCGTCGACCTCGACCGCGGCCGTGGCGTCGGCCAGTCGGGGCCCGATCGCCCGCGCGGCGTCCAGGCCGCTCGAGCCGTCGGGAAGGTCGAGTGCGGTGCCGTCGGGGAGGATCGCCTTCACAGCCCGGAGTGTAGGTATCCGGGCCAGGTCGCCTGCTAGGTTGTCGCCATGCCGCATCCGGATGAGTTGAAGGCGCGCATCGAGGCGCACCTACCGGGATCGAATGCCGACGTGAGCGACTTCAACGCCGGCACCGGCGACCATTTCGAGGCACAGGTGAGGGCGCCGCAGTTCCGCGGACTGCCCTTGCTGCAACAGCACAAGCTCGTCTACGCCGCCGTCCAGGACTGGCTCGACGACGGCAGGATCCACGCCCTCTCGATCAAGACCGTCGCGACCGGCGGCGAGGAGCAGTGATGGACACTCAGATCATCAGCGAGCAGGAGATTGCGCAGGCGCTCGACACGGCGATCGCGGAGAACCGCGTGATGCTGTTCATGAAGGGAACGCCCGAGCGCCCCATGTGCGGCTTCTCGATGCGCGTCGTCCAGGCGCTGCGTGACGTGGACGCCGACTTCGCAGCCATGGACATCCTGCCCGACCCGCGCATTCGCCAGGTGCTGTCGAGCCGCTCCGGCTGGCCGACCATCCCGCAGCTCTTCGTCGACGGCGAGCTCGTCGGCGGCTGCGACATCACGATGGAGCTCCACGAGTCCGGCGAGCTCGCGCAGATCGTCAAACCGCAGGCATAGGTTCCGGGGCACCCCGCCGCCGATGCCCCGCCGGCCACGTATCGGGCTCACGCTCGAACTGCACGATCCGATCATCGCGAAGGTCGACGAGCGCATGCGCGAGGTGATCGAGGGCGCGGGCGGGCTTGCGGTCGTGATCCCGCATTCGGCAGACCCGGAGAGCTGGCGGGCCGCATACGAGCTCGTCGACGCCGTCGTGATGATGGGTGGCCCCGACGTCTCGGCCGAGGCCTACGGAGCCGCGCCGCATCCGCTGACACGACCGGGTCACGCCGGCTTCGACACCACGGAGCTCGGACTCGCGCAGGCCTGCCTGAGGGATGGAAAGCCCGTACTCGGCATCTGCCGCGGCAACCAGGTGCTCAACGTCGCCGCAGGGGGAACGCTCGTGCAGGACGTGCCCTCGACGGGCACCTCGCTCGTGCACATGGGCGAGTGGGTGCGCGTCGTGGACGATCCGCCGAGCTGCTACCACGAGATCGAGGTGCTCGCCGGCACGCAGCTCGCCGACTGGCTCGGGGCCGGCACGCACGTCGTCAACTCCTACCACCATCAGGCCGTAGAGCGGCTCGGCGACGGGCTGCGCACCTCGGCCGTGGCGCCCGACGGCACGATCGAGGCCGTCGAGTCGTCCAATGGGGCCTTCGCCGTCGGGCTGCAGTGGCACAACGAGTTCCACATGCGCGACGACGCGCGCTACGCCCGCCCGCTGCAGGCGCTCGTCGACGCAGCGCGCGTGTGAGAGGCGGGCGGCTCGACCGCCCGCCCCTCGAAGCGAGCCCTCGGAGCAGTTCTGAAGCGCCTAGGCGGCGGCCTCGTCTTCCTGCAGCTTGAGCCACGCTCCGTACGCCAGCACTGCGGCGGCGATGATGGCGAGGTACAGGCCCCAGGCCCGGCTCAGGCCGTCGGGCATGAAGAGGAAGCGCAGGATCACGAACAGGAGGCCGGCCCCGGCGGTGATCGCGAGTGCGAGCGAGAGCGGGAACGGCATCTGCGAGACGTCGACCTTCATGTAGTCGACCACGACGAGGAGGACGGCGATCAATGCGGCGAAGAAGACGAGCTTGCCGAGGGCTCCGGTGTCCCAGCCGCTGATGCTGATCGACAGCGGCCCCGCGGAGAACTTGCCCCAGGCGAAGAAGGTCGAGAGGAGAAGCACGACGCTGCCACCACCCGTGAGCCACGTCGACCGCTTGATCGTGCTTGCGTCGAACCCTTGAGAACCCATGCAGCCCCCTCTGTTGCCCTACAGACACACCGAACGGCGAGCGTCTTCTTACTCTTAGCACGCCGGGTGGTCGCTTCCTGCCTCGTTCGTGCGCGGCACCGGTGTTCCAGATCTGGACGAAACCGGCCTCAGGAACCATCCGCGCCTGCGGCGAACCCGAATGCGAAGCTCACGACCAGCACGCCCACGCCGACCCACCCGAGGACGATCGCCGCGACGGCCAAGCGCCTGCCGGTCTGGCGCCCGCCCGACCGGTCGATCTGCCTCCTGGCGATGTAGCCGAGCACGAGTGCCGGAACCGAGCCGGCGCCCACCAGGATGCCGAGCGCGAGGGCGAGGATGGCCAGGACGTTGGTCCTCGTGCCGACCGCCGGCGGGCCCGCAGTGATCGCAGCAGTGTCGAGTTCCTCCCGCACGGTGCCCCCTTTCAGCCCGCACCCGTCGGGTGGGATAGACACAACCTAGCCCCGGATGTGGCATTCGTCGCACGTCGCGCGGCGGCGTTCCCCGCGCGTGCAACGAGCCACGGGCCGCCCTCCCGCCCGCTACCGTACGCGCCGTGAGCACGGGCCCCTCGCTCCGCGCGCAGTTCTACGCGACGCGGCCCATCAGCCGCGACAATCTCGTGCCCGAGAACGCCGCGCTCGGGCTGATCGCGTTCTCGAGCCCGAACGACCCCGAGCCCTCGCTGCGCATCGAGGACGGCCGCATCGTCGAGCTCGACGGCAAGTCCGAGGCCGAGTTCGACCTGCTCGACGAGTTCATCGCGCGCCGCGGCATCGACCTCGCTGTCGCCGAGCAGGCGATGGCGCTCGACGACGTCGAGTTCGCGCGCGGTCTCGTCGACGTCACGACGCCGCGCGGGGAGATCACGCGCCTCGCGGCGGGCATGACGCCGGCGAAGCTCGCGCGCGTGCTCGCTCTCCTCGCGCCCGTCGAGCTGCTCTCGGCGATGCAGAAGATGCGCGTGCGCCGCACGCCGTCGATCCAGGCCCACGTCACCAACCGCGTCGATCATCCGCTCCTGCTCGCAGCGGACGCGGCGAGCGCCGTGGCGCTGGGCTTCCGCGAGCTCGAGACGACGGTGCCGCTGCTGCGCGACGCGCCGCTCAACGCCGTCGCGCTGCTCGTCGGAGGGCAGGTGCCCGCGCCGGGCGCGCTCACGCAGTGCGCAGTCGAGGAGCGCCTGGAGCTCGAGCTCGGCATGCGCGGCCTCACGACGTACGCAGAGACGGTCTCGGTCTATGGCACGGAGCAGGTCTTCGTCGACGGCGACGACACGCCCTGGTCGAAGGCGTTCCTGGCCTCGTGCTACGCCTCGCGCGGGCTCAAGATGCGCTTCACCTCGGGGTCGGGAGCCGAGTGCCTGATGGGCGCCACCGAGGGCTGCTCGATGCTCTATCTCGAGGCACGCTGTCTGGCCGTGACGCGCGCCGCGGGCTCCCAGGGCACCCAGAACGGCGGGATCGACGGCGTCAACGTCGCCGGGTCGGTGCCCGACGGCATGCGCGAGGTGATCGCGGAGAACCTGCTCGCGATGATGCACGACCTCGAGTCGTGCACCGGAAACGACACCCTGATGTCGTCCTCCGACATCCGCCGCACCGCGCACACGCTGCCGCTGCTGCTCGCCGGCTCCGACTTCCTGTTCTCCGGCTTCGGCTCGATCCCGGCCTACGACAACGCGTTCGGCCCCTCCAACTTCAACGCCGAGGACATCGACGACTACCTGGTCGTGCAGCGCGACTGGGGCTTCGAGGGCGTGTTGCGCCCGCAGTCGGACGACGAGCTGCTGCCGCTGCGCCGCCGCGCGGTGGAGGCGCTGCGAGCGGTGCTCGACGAGCTCGACCTGGCGCGCTTCGACGACGCGGACGCCGAGGCCGTCGTCCAGGCGCATGGCTCGCTCGACGTGCCGCCGCTCGACCCTCACCTGGTGCCGGATGCCGCCGACCGGCTCATGCAGCGCGGACTCACTGCGCTGGACGTCGTGCGGGCGCTTGCGGCTCGCGGATACGACGTCGAGGCCGAGCGCGTGCTCGGCATGCTGCGTCGAGCGGCTCTACGGCGACTACCTGCAGACCTCGGCCATCTTCACCGAGGACATGCGCGTGCTCTCGGCGCTCTCGGATCCGAACGACTACGAGGGCCCGGGGACGGGCTACCGCATGACGGCGGCGCGCCGCGCCGAGACGGGTGCCGTGCGGCAGGTGTGGGCACCGGCGACGCTCGTCGCCGAGCAGAACGCGCACACGGGCTGCCTCGAGCTGCGCGAGCTGGGGCCCGCACAGCGCGGCAGCCCGCCGGACGAGGTCGTGGTCGGCCTCTCCCCCGCGTTCGCGCACACGATCTGGCTCTCGCTCTCGGGCCTGACCGTGGCGGAGGTGCTGCGCCAGGTGCTCGCCGGCATCGAGGAGGAGGGAGCGGCTGCGCGCCTCGTGCAGGTGCGCCGCACGCTCGATGTCGGCGCGATCGGCTCGACGGCCTCGCGGCTGGCGGGCTCGGGCATCGGCATCGGTCTGCAGGCCAAGGGCACGGCCCTGATCCACCGCGCCGACCTGCCGCCGCTCGGCAACCTGGAGCTGTTCTCGATCGCGCCGCGCGTGACCCGCGAGCTCTACCGCGGCCTCGGCCGCAACGCGGCCCGCTACGCCCGCGGCGCCGAGCCCGAGCCGCTCTTCCTGGCCGAGTCGAGCGAGCCGCTCGGCCCGAACTACCACGCGCGCGTGGTGGCGCTCGTGGCGCTCGAGCGCGGCAGCGTCGCCGCGGCCGATCCGCTGGACGTGGAGGCGGCGTGGCCGAGCTGAAGCCCCGCTATCCGCTGGCAGAAAGCGATGCCGGCGACGCGCGCACCTCGAGCGGCCGCAAGGTGAGCGAGATCACGCTGGACGCCGTCGTGCGCGGCGAGATCGGGCCGGACGACATCCGCGTCAGCGCCGAGGTGCTGCGGCAGCAGGCCGAGTTCGCCCAGCAGGGCGGCAATCCACAGCTCGCCGACAACCTGCGCCGCGGCGCAGAGCTGGTCGCATTCTCGGACAGCGAGTTGCTCGACCTCTACGAGTCGCTACGGCCCGGCCGCTCGAGCGCGCTCGAGCTCGAGCAGCTCGCGCGAGCGGCTGGAGGCCGGCGGAGCCGTTCTCTGCGCCGCGCTCGTGCTCGAGGCGCGCGGTGCATACGTGCGCCGCGGCCTCGCGTCCTAGGCAATGCTCGTCGCCGGGGTCGACGTCGGCAACTCCACCACGGAGCTCGCCGTCGCCCGGATCACGCCCGGCGCGGCTCCCGACTTCCTCGGGGTGTGGCGCGCCGCGACCACCGGGGCGAAGGGCTCGACAGCCTGCGCTGCGGGCGTGAGCGAGCTGGTCGCCCGGGCCGAGCGCCGGCTCGGCGAGCCTGTGCACCGGCTGCTGCTGGCCGAGCTGGACCCGGTCGACACCGGCCTCGTCGAGCTCGGGAGACTCGAGGAGCTGGACCTCGCGCGCAACGCCGTCGTGCGCCCGGTCAGCGAGACGCCCTCGGGCGCGGGCGCGGCCTCCGGGCGCTTGCGGCGCCTCGCCGAGCTCGACGGCGACCCCGACGGGGACGCCGTGCTGGCAATCGTGCTCGACGAGGATTTCGAGGATGCGGCAGCACAGCTGCGCGCGGCTCGCGACCGCGGTCATCGGATCGCGGGCGTGGTCGTCCAGGGTGACGACGCCGTGCTGATCGGCAACCGCTTCGATCGCGCGCTGCCGATCGTCGACGAGGTGACGGACGCGGCGATCCTGCCGGTCGGCGCGCTGGCGGCGCTCGAGGTCGCCGTGGCCGGCGCCGCGGTGAGCGAGCTCTGCGACCCGCTGCAGCTGGCCGACCTGCTGCACCTCGGGCCCGACGAGGCACGTGCGGCGCGTCATGCCGCGCGTGCCGTCGCAGGGCGGCGCACGGCGCTCGTCGTGCGCGAGGCAGGCGTGGCGGGATCCGCTGCCGAGGCGATCGACACCACCGTGCGGCTCCTGTTCGCCGACGGGACGACCGCGGTGCTCGACGAACGAGCCGCGCCGCCACCGCCGGGCAGC
The DNA here is from genome assembly GCA_963845865.1 of uncultured Actinomycetes bacterium. Lineage (GTDB taxonomy): Bacteria > Actinomycetota > Thermoleophilia > Gaiellales > JALYLC01 > JALYLC01. The sequence goes on along the minus strand of CAWJTT010000043.1, from coordinate 100,023 downwards.
GTGACGGCGCTGCGCGGAGCCGCCGGCGCGCACGAGCAGGTGCTCGACGCGTTCTGGTGCCGGCTGCCCGAGCCCCCCGAGGACCCGGGCCTTCGCCGGCGCCTGCAGCGCCGTCGCGCGCTCGCCCTGGCCGTGCTCGCGCGCGGCGATTCGAGCGAGCTGCTGAGCGTGCTCGCGCAGCGGACGCCCGGCGGGGCGCAGGTCGTGTGCGGCGAGTCGCTCGCTGCCGTGCTGGGAGCCGGCACGACGCCGCGTGCGGGCAGGACGCCGTTCGTGATCGACATCGGGGGCGGCACGGTCGACCTGCATCGTGAGGGCCTGGCCGTGGTCACGGCCGGTGCCGGCGAGCTCGTGACGCGCATCTGCCAGGGGCTGCTGGGCGTCGGGCGCGACGCGGCGGAACGCGCCAAGCGCCACCGCGCTGCGCGTGTCGAGACGCCGTTCGTGCTGCACCACGAGGACGGCTCCCGCAGCTTCCTGGGAGAGCCTGCGCCGCCGGTCGCGCTCGCCCGCCTGTGCGTGCTCGCCGGAGGCCCGCCGGAGCCGCTTGCGAGCACGCTTGCGCCCGAGGTCTGGGGCGGGCTTCGACGCAGCGCGAAGCAAGCGGTGATCGCTCGCAACGTCCGGCGCGCGATCGACGCCGCGGGGGGCGTGCCGCGTGGCGAGCTCGTCACGCTCGTGGGCGGCTGCGCGAGCGACCCCGAGGTGATCGACGCCGTCGCGGCCGAGCTCGGCGACCTCGACGTGGCCGTCGCGCGCGGCAACGTGCTCGGGCGCCACGGCCCGCGCGCGGCGGTGGCGGTCGGGCTCGTGCTTGCCTACGCGGCGGGATCATGAGCGAGCCGCTCGTGCTCGCGCTCGTCGCCGACGGACGTTGCCGGAGGCCGCCCTCGGCGCTCTGCGCGCCGGGTTCGAGGAGGAGAGCGTGCCGCTCACGGTCGAGCGCGTCGCGGGCACGCGCCAGGATCTCGCCCGCGCGGCTGCGCTGCGTGGGCTGCTCGGCATCGGGGTGGGCCTCGATGCCCGGGGGGCGTGTGCCGTGCTCGCCGGCGCGCCCTCGGCCACCTACCTGGAGGCGCCGGAGGCAGACGTGCGCGCCCTGGCTCAGGACGCGGCGCGGGTCGCGGGGCGCCGCCCGTTGCGGCGCCCCGCGACCTGAAGGTCACGTGGAGACTGGTCTTGTCAGGCGCTGACGTCCTCGTGCAGGTAACGGCCGATGCCCTCATAGCGGGTCGCGGTCGCGCGAGCGGTAGAGCAGCGCGAGCCCCATGCCCACGATGAACACCACGAGCGGCGGGACCCACATGTACTCGACGAACGGCACCCCGGTGCCGCCGCTCGAGAGCGTGTTGCGGTTGTCGATCAGCAGGTAGGTCGCGGCGAACATGACGCCCGCCGCGAGCAGCGGAGCGACGATCGCCGAGAGCGGGCCGAGCTCTCCCTTCGCCTCGGTCGCGAAGTACCGGATGATCGCCAGCGAGACCAGGCCCATGATGGCCAGGATCCCGATGTTGCCCATCATCGGCGCCCAGGTGCCGAGCACGAGCAGCGCGCCGAGCGTGCTCGAGTCGTAGAGCAGGAACCCGGCGATGACGCACCCGGCGAGGATGCCGACGACGAGCGCGGCCACGTGCGGGCTGCGGTGCGTGGGGTGCGTCCGCCCGAGCTGGCGCGGCAGGATGCCCTCGCGGCCCATCGAGAAGAGGTAGCGCGTGGCCGTGTTGAAGAACGCGAGCTGACATGCGAACGAGCCGGTCACGATCGTCAGCTGGAACAGCCGCGTGAGCGCCGAGGCGTTGCCGATGTCGATCGGGAAGACGCGGTCGGTCTGCGGATAGAAGACGGACGCGATGTCGCCGCTGAACTGCGCGTTGACACCTGCGGTGATGCCGTTCTTGCCCCACGAGACGACGAGCATCCAGCAGATGAACGTGTAGAGGACGCCGAGCCCGATGACCGAGATGTAGGTCGCCGGCGACATGATGCGCTTCGGGTCCTTCGATTCCTCGGCGTAGTTCGGAGCCATCTCGAACCCGATCCATGACCAGAAGGCTCCGAATATCCCGACTCCGAGCGTGCCGGCGCCGAACGCCTTGACGGCTCCGTTGGCGTCGCCGTCGAAGAAGTTCCACGGCAGCAGCGCGCTCCAGACGTACCCATTGGCCGGCTGGAAGATCACGCAGATGCCGAACGTCAGCAGCGCGACGAGCTCGAGACAGAGGAAGACGCCCAGGAACTTCGCCGTGAGCTCGATGTGGAAGAACGCGAACAGGATCATGGCCAGGAGCGTCCCGAACATGAACACCCAGACCGGGATGTCCCAGCCGAACCAGTCGTTGAACGTGGCGTTGGCGAAGTACGCGGTGACGCCGGTCACGCCGGCCGAGAAGATGAGATAACAAGCCGCGATGAGCAGCGCCACGCCCATCCCTGCCGTCTGTCCGAAGCCGTGCGACGTGAAGCTGTAGAAGCCGCCGGCGGCGGTGACACGGCGGGCCATGGCGATGTAGCCCACGGAGAAGAGCGTGAACCCGATCGTCGCCATGATGAAGGCGCTCGGTGCCGCCCAGCCACCGCCGAAGACCGCCCATGGATCGTTGAAGAGCATGGCTGCGATCGGCGCTGCGCCGGTGACGATGCAGAACAACACCTGCGGCAGACCGAGTGCATTGCGTGCGAGCCCGTGCACCGGGTCGACGACTTCCTCAGAAGCCTCCATGACCACCTCCCTTTCCACGTTGGGGCGCCGCGCGGGGAATGCGGCGTGGCCCGAGGCTACATTCCAGGGGAACGCTCCACAAGGGTTGAGGCATGGTGGCCGGTGGATTCGCTCCACGCGCGGGTCGACCGGCATGACATCATCGCCCAGGCATGACGGCCCGACACGGAGGTGGGGAGTGAGCGAGACGCCCGTGGTGCTGCCCAAATGGGGCCTGACGATGCTCGACGCGACGCTCGTCGAGTGGTTGAAGCAGGAGGGCGAGCGCGTCGAGGTCGATGACGCGATCTGCCTCGTCGAGACCGACAAGGTGGACGCGGAGGTCACGGCGCCCGTAGCGGGCGTGCTCGGGCCGCTGCTCGTCCAGAAGGACGACGTCGTCTCGGTCGGGGCGAAGCTCACCACCATCCGCGAGGACGCCGCCTAGAAGTGCGCATCGACCACGCGATCATCGGGGCCCGCGACATCGAGGCGGTCGCGAACCGGCTCTGGGAGCGCCACGGGCTTGCCTCGCTGCCGGGTGGTCGCCACCCCGGCTGGGGGACGCACAATCGCATCGTCCCGCTCTCGGGCCCGTATCTCGAGATCATCGGCGTGGCGGACGAGAGCGAGGCCGTGCGCGACCCGATGGGACGCTGGCTGCTGGCCAACACCGCCTTGGGCGACCCGCTGATGGGATGGTGCTGCGAGACGGACGAGATCGAGGAGCTCGCGCGCCGCCTGAGCCTCCCGCTCGAGCGCGGAAGCCGCGAGCGACCCGACGGCTCGCGGATCTCGTGGGTCGTCGCAGGGCGCGACGGGGGCTTCGGCGCCCGGCCGTTCTACATCGCGTGGGACGAGCCCGGCATGCGACCCGGCCTGCTGAGCGCGCCGCACGCAGTCGAGGTGCACGGCTACAGCCGGGTCGAGGTCGGCTGCAGCGCAGATGAGCTGCACGGGCGGATCGCGGACGACCTCCCGGTGCGTGCAGTTGGCGGCCGAGGCGCACTGCGCGCGGTCGTGATCGCGACGGCGGACGGGGAGATCCGGCTCACCGGCGATTCATGAAGCTGGGCTGAATTCCCTGCGCGCGACCGCGAAGGAACGTGCAGCGGCGGTACCCTCGGAGGGATGGAACATCCCACGCCGACTCCGCGCTCGGGGCTTCCGATCGGCCGCGCCGCGCTGCTCGCGACGTTCGCGGCCGGCGTGGGCGGCATCGCCGTTGCCCCGGCGGTCAGCCGGTTCCTCTCCGGCGCAGTGCCCTCGACCGGCGGGCTCGGCGAGATTCTCCCTGGCATCGGAGGCGGATGGCGGATCTACAGCGTCCAATCTCCCCTCCCGCGCTTCGACCCGGCGACCTTCGAGCTACGCATCACCGGGCTGGTGGAGCGACCGCGGCGACTGCGCTGGCGCGACGTCGCAGCGCTCCCCGGCGAGCACCAGACGAGCGACTTCCACTGCGTGACCGGCTGGTCGGTCGACAACGTCCGCTGGGAGGGCATCCGACCCCAGACGATCATCGATCTCGTTCGCCCGAAGGCATCGGCGCGGTACGTGACGCTGCACTCGCTCGAGACGCCGTACGTCGACCAGGTCTCGTTGGCCCAGTTCCAGGAACCCGACGCGATGCTTGCGCGCAGCCAGGACGGCAAGCCCCTGACACGCTCGCACGGAGCGCCGCTGCGCCTCGTGCTGCCGAGCATGTACGGCTACAAGAACGTCAAGTGGGTGCGCGAGCTGCGCTTCGAAGCAACGGCGTCGCCTGGCTTCTGGGAGCAGCGCGGCTACGACGTCGACGCCTGGGTCGGCAAGTCGAACGGCTTTGGCTAGCCGTCGCGTTGCGCGCTTCACGCGGACGGAGCGAGCCGCGCACTGGCTGCTCGCCTCGGCGTTCTTCGTGATGCTGTTCACCGGTCTGTGCCTGAGCGTGTCCGCGTTCGCGGGCATCCTCGACCGGCCCACCGCGAAGGCGTGGCATCTGTGGAGCGCGGTCGCACTGGCCGCCGGGTTCGCGCTGATCGCGCTGCTCGGCAACCGCCGCGCGCTCGCCCGCAGCGCGCGCGAGATCGATCGATTCGACCGCGACGACAGGCGCTGGCTGAAGAGCGCGCCTGGTCGCGCGATACGCGGCGGTGCGGCACCGCCGCAGGGCCGCTTCAACGCGGGCCAGAAGCTCAACGCCGCCCTGATCGGCGGGTTGATGCTGACGATGTACGTCACCGGGTTCCTGCTCTGGTACGGCGAGCGCGACACGACATACCGCTTCGCCGGCACCGTGATGGTGCACGACTGGGGCACGCTGGCTCTGATGGTCCTCGTGGCCGGGCACCTCTACCTGGCCGTGCTGCATCCAGCGACGCGCCACGCCCTGCGCGGGATGACGCTCGGCGACGTCGACGAGGACTGGGCGCGCCGGCACCACTCGAAGTGGGTCGAGCCGGCTCCCGCGCCCGACCGGGAGTAAGAGCGCGTTTCTGAATGAGCGCGGCGTCTGGAGCGGCTGGATCGCCCTCCAGCCGGATGATCGGCGCTCGACGGTTCGAAACAGACAGGTGCGCCCATCATCCGGCTTGCGGTCGACCCGGGTGCTCGCTCGCTGCGCGATGCGGCCCCGGGGCGTCGCAGGGACACCGCCCGGCTCTTGAACAGGCGTCCCGCCTGCCCTGCGAGCCGGCCGGCGCCCCTGCTCGCTCCATCCACCCCAGCCACACACGCTCATTCAGAAACGCGCTCTAACCGCACCCGCCGGGGTCCGACCCCGAGTTGCGCACGTCATCTACAGTCGCGCCCGATGAGCGATCGCTTCCGGCGCATGCTTCCGGGCGCACTGCCCGTGATCGCGATGGCCCACGTGCCGGCGCTGCCCGGCTCGCCGCTCTACGACGCCCAGGCCGGCCTCCAGGGCGCCATCGACGACGTCCGCCGCGACCTCGAGATCCTCGTCGAGGAGGGCGTGGACGCCGTGCTGTTCTGCAACGAGAACGACCGGCCGTACCTGCTCGAGGCGCCGCCCGTGCATGTCGCGGCGCTCGGGCGAATCGTCGGCGAGCTCGCCCCCGAGGAGTGCCCGTTCGGGGTCGACTACCTGTGGGACGCGCGCGCCGCCCTGGGCGTCGCGGTGGCGACCGGCGCGGCATTCATGCGTGAGGTGCTCCCGGGCGTCTACGAGAGCGACATGGGCCTGTGGGAGCCCGACGCCGCCGCCCTGCTGCGCGAGCGCCGCGCCTATGACGCCGGCGATCTGTGCGTGCTGATGAACATCACTCCCGAGTTCGCCTCTCCGCTCGGGGACCGCTCCGCCGGCGCGCGCGCCCGTTCCGCCGTGGTCTCGTCACTGGCCGACGCGATCCTCGTGTCGGGCGCCATGGCGGGCGCGGCGCCCACGCTCGACACCGTGCGCGAGGTCGCCGAAGCAGTCGCCGGGAGCGCCCCCGTCCTCCTCAACACCGGAGCGACGGCGGCCGGCATCGCCTCGTTCGCGCCCTTCATCGGGGGCGCCATCGTCGGCAGCGACCTCAAGCGAGACGGCGAAACGTGGGGCCAGGTCGAGCGCGAGCGCGTGCGGCGCTTCCTGGACGCGGCGCGGAGCGCCTGAACAGCCCGGTGCTGCTCGGCCTCGATCTCGGGACGACCGCGGTCAAGGCCGTCGTGCTCGACCCCGCCCGCGGCCTGCTCGCTGCCGACTCGTTGCCGAACGCCCCCGCCTCGCCGAAGCCTGGATGGTCGGAGCAGGACGCCGAGGCCTGGCTCGGCAACGCGCTCGCGCTGATCCCGCGCGTCTGCGCTGCGGCGGGCATCGATCCGTCGGCCGTCGCATGCGTCGGGGTGGCCGGCTGCGTGCCGTGCGTCGTGCTGCTCGGCGCCGACGACCGTCCGCTGCGTCCCGCGCTGCTCTACAACGACGGGCGCGCGCACGCGGAGATCGACGAGCTGAACGCCGAGCTCGCGGATGCGCGCGTGCTGCAGCGCACCGGCGCGGGCATCACGCAGCAGTCGGTCGGGCCCAAGCTGCGCTGGCTGCAGCGCCACGAACCGGGGGTGTGGGCGCGCACCCGTCGTGTCGCGGGGTCGTACGACTGGCTTGCCGGGCAGCTCACGGAAGTCGGGTTCAGCGAACGCAACTGGGCGCTCGAGAGCGGCCTCTACGACCTGGGCACCGGCGCCTACGCGCCCGATCTGTGCGCGTCGGTGGGCGTGCGGAGCGACCTCTTCGGCCCCATTCACGACCCGGCCGACGTCGTCGGCTGCCTGAGCGCCGCGATCGCCGGGCGCACGGGACTGCGAGTCGGCATCCCCGTCGTGGCCGGGTTGGCGGATCACGTGTCCTCGGCGCTCGGCGCAGGCCTCGCCCGTCACGGCGACCTGCTCGTCAAGCTGGGCGGGTCGGTCGACGTGCTCGCGTGCAGCGACCGCCCGCTGCTGGACGACCGCCTCTACCTCGATGCCCATCCGGCGCCGGGCCTGTGGCTGCCGAACGGCTGCATGGCGAGCGGAGGCTCGGGCCTGCGCTGGTTCCAGCGCGAGCTGGCCGCGGGAGCGGCCCTCGACGTGCTCGACGCGGAGGCGGCGGCGACCCCACCCGGCGCCGACGGCATCGTGATGCTGCCCTACCTCCTCGGCGAGAAGACGCCCGTCAACGATCCGCTCGCGCGCGGGGCGTTCGCCGGCCTGCACGTCGGGCACCGCCGCGGCCACGTGTTTCGCGCGCTGCTCGAGGGCTTCGGCTACGGCGTCCGGCACCACCTCGAGGTGCTGGCCGAGCACGGCCTGCGCCCCGCTCGTGCCCGCGTCACGAACGGCGGCGCCTCGTCCGCGCTGTGGAAGCAGGTCGTCGCGGACGTCACCGGCCTGGCGCTCGAGCCCGTCGTCGACCATCCCGGCTCGGCACTCGGCGCGGCCTTCGCCGCGGGCATGGGCAGCGGCGCATTCCGTGACTGGAGCGACGTCGGGCGCTTCGTCGCCCTCGCCGATCCCATCGCTCCGCGCACTGCCATGGCGGCCGTCTACGACGATCGCTACCGCGCCTACCGCGCGCTCGCCGGGGCCGTCACGCCGGCAAGGTGAACGTGAAGCTGGCGCCCCCGCCTGGCGTGTCGGAGACGCGGATCGTGCCGCCGTGCAGCTCCACGATCGCACGTGCGATGGCGAGCCCGAGGCCGGTGCCGCCGGCACCGCGACTCTCGTCGCCCCGCCAGAAGCGCTCGAACACGCGCTCCCCCGCGCCCGGCGGCAGGCCCGCGCCGGTGTCGATCACGCTGACCTCGAGGCCGTCGCGCGCGCTGATCAGGACACGGCCACCAGGCGGTGTGTGACGGATGGCATTGCCGACGAGATTCGAGAGCACGCGGCCGAGTTGAAGCGGGTCGAAACGGCCCCGCAGCCCCGGCGGGCACTCGCGCTCGAGCCGCACCTGCGCGCTGCGCGCATCGGCCGCATACAGCGCGAGGCAGTCGTCGAGCAGCGGCTCGACCTCGATCTCCGCCACGTCCAGCGGGACGACGCCCGCATCGAAGCGCGAGAGGTCGAGCAGATCGTCGACGAGCAGCGCCATGCGCTCGACCTGAACCTGCAGCGACGCAAGGTGCGGCGCGGGATCGCCCACGCCGTCCTCGAGCGCCTCGGCGGCGGCGCGGAGGTTGGTGAGCGGCGTGCGCAGGTCGTGACTGGCGGCAGCCACGAGCTCGCGCTGTGCCCGTAGGAGCCCGTCGAGGGCCGCGCTCATCTCGTTGACGACCGTGGCCACCTCGCGCAGCTCGCTGGGGCCTGTGATCGGCGCACGCGCCTCCAGCTCCCCCTCTGCGAGGCGTTGCGCCGTGCGCCTGAGCGCGCGCAGGGGCAGCGAGATGGAGCGCGAGACGAGCAGCGCGCCGACGAGCGCCGAGGCCGACGCCGCCGCGGCGATCAGCGTGACGAGCGCGTCGTGGCGCGTGTCGAACATGATCAGCCCCGAGGCGACGACGGCGATCAGCGGCAGCCCAGAGGCCAGCAAGGCGAGGCCGGCGAGCCGCAGGCTGAGCGTCGGCAACAGCCGCAGCGCCAGACCGCCGACGATGCCGGCGCCCAGCGAGCAGAGCGCGAGCGTGAACGCGAACGGGAGCATCAGGGGACGAAGCGGTAGCCGACGTTCCAGACGGTCTCGATGCGCCGCGGCGTGCGCGGATCGTCCTCGATCTTCTCGCGCAGACGGCGCACGTGCACGGACAGCGTCCCGGTGTCGATGGCCGCCGTGTATCCCCACACGCTCTGCATGATCTGCTCGCGGGTGAACACGCGGCGCGGGTGCCTGGCGAGGAACGCGAGCAGGTCGAACTCGCGCGCGGCGAGGCGAACCTCGACACCGCGCAGACGCACCTCGCGTGCCGGCACGTCGATCTCGAAGTCCCCGAACTGGAGCAGCTCCGCGAGATCCTCGCCGCTGCCACGCCGGAGCACGGCCCGCACGCGCGCCACGAGCTCTCGCGGCGAGAACGGCTTGGTCACGTAGTCGTCGGCGCCGAGCTCGAGACCCACGATGCGGTCCGTCTCCTCGCCGCGTGCGGTCAGGAGGATCACGGGGATGGGCCAGCGCGCGCGGATCGCGCGGCAGAGCTCGAGCCCGCCGATGCCCGGGAGCATCACGTCCAGCACCACGAGATGCGGCGACTCGCGCTCCACGAGCGCGGTCACCTCGCGACCGTCGCCCGTCGTGACGACCCGGAAGCCGTCGCGGGCGAGGTACTGGCCGACGACCTCCCTGACGGTGGGCTCGTCGTCGACGACGAGCACGGTGCGCGCAGCCTCCACTCCGCCATTGTGGCGGGCCGCGCATTACGAAGCCGTGAATTCGCAGGCCGCCCGCGAGCGCTTTCCTGAACCGCCTCTGAACAGGCGCTGAACAGGCGCCTCCGAGCCGCAACAGCGGCGCCGGCGCGTGCGACCGTGACTCGTCCGCACCCACGACGAAAGGATCCACATGCGGGTTCACACCTCCCTCCGTCGACTGGTCGGCCTCGCGGTCGCCGGTCTTGCGGTGATCGCGCCGGCCCCGGCCCTCGCGCACGGCGGCGGCGCCGTCTTCACGGAGACGAACGCGAGCGCGAACGCCGTCCAGGCCTACGCGCAGGCCGGTGACGGCACGTTGACCCCCGCTGCTGCGTATCCCACCGGCGGTTCCGGAACGGGTGCCGCCGGCCTGGGCTCCGAGGGCGCGCTCGCCCTCGATCGCGGCTGGCTGCTTGCCGTGAACGCCGGCTCCAACGACGTCTCGGCGTTCCGCGTCCGCGGCACGCATCTCGTGCTCGTGAACCGCGTGCCATCGGGCGGCACGACGCCGAACAGCGTCACGCTCGACCACGGCATCGCCTACGTGCTCAACAGCGGCGGCACCGGCAACATCAGCGGCTTCAAGCTCACCCGCAACGGCCTCGTCCCGCTGAGCGGCGCCACGCAGCCGCTCTCGTCGGCCACGGCCGGGGCCGTGCAGGTCTCGTTCACGCCCGCGGGCGATCAGCTCGTGGTCTCGGAGAAGGGCGCCAACACGATCGACACCTATCCCGTCGACCGCTGGGGCCGTGCCGGGCCCGGCACGGCTCACGCATCGGCCGGTGCCGCGCCGTTCGGATTCGCGTTCGGCAGGCACGACTCGCTGCTCGTGACCGAGGCAGGCGCCAGCGCGCTCAGCTCCTACCAGCTCGATCCGTTCGCGACGATCACGGCGTCGCTCCTGAACGGCCAGGGCGCGGCCTGCTGGGCAGCGTCGACGCGGAGTGGGCGCCTCGTCTACACCGCCAATGCGGCGACCGACTCCATCTCCGCCTACTCGGTGGCCTGGGACGGCAGCCTCGCGCTCGTCACCCCGGGCGGAGCGACGGCCCAACTGGCCGCCGGCACGCACCCGCTCGACGAGGCGATCTCGCGCGATCGCACCCTGTACGTCAACGGCGGCAACACCGGGACCATCAACGCCTTCCGGATCAACGGGAACGGCTCGCTGACTTCGCTCGGCAGCGTCAGCGGCCTGCCGGCCGGCTTCGGCGGGCTCGCGGTCTCGTAGGCAAGCGCGCGGCCGCAAGCGGCCGCGGAGCGGCCAAGTGGCACACGCCGAGTGTGCCACTTGGCCGCGTGCCGGCTACGCCTCGACGGTGTCCTTCTCGACCAGTTCCACGAAGAGCGCGCGGAAGTCCTGCATCGCGATGCGGAGATCCTCGGTGTCCGCGCCGCCGTTGTCGTTGGACACGGCGATCGCATGCGCCCGGCGATAGCGTTCGACGACCTCCGGGTGCTCGACGGAGACGAGCGAGGCGCGGTCGTCGAAGTCCTCGACCGGATAGCCGCGACTGCGCATGACGTCCTGGATCAGGCGGTCGGCGTCGTCGATTGCGCTCGCAGGATTGTCGACGAACTCGGCCTGCGTGCCCTGCCAGGCGTCCATGTAGCCCTTGCGGGCGAGCGGCTCGAGCGGTCGCAGCTCGAGCTCGTCATGACGTGCCTGCCGCTCGCGAAGATCGGCCTCGGCCGCGCGGCGACCGCCGACGCGCTCGATGGTGCGATCGTATTCGGGCCCGAAGCCGGAGCGCAGCTCAGCCGATCTGCGGCGTCGGATCGAGGTGGTCAGGATCAGTACAGCGACGACGAGGATCGCCGCGACGATGATTGCCCAGAGCCAAGCGGACACGACAGCCTCCCTCGGAAGCGGTGGATTGACCTGCGCTTCCTCCCCGCCCCATCGACGCCGAAACGTGCCGCGCGGCCGGCGTCAGCGACCGAAGCGGTTGGTGATCGGCAAGCGCCGGTCGCGCCCGAATGCCTTGTGGTGCACCTTGATGCCGGGCGGAGCCTGCCTGCGCTTGTACTCGGCGAGATCGACGAGGCGCGCCACGCGCGTCGCCACCTCGAGCGTCGCGAGGCCGCGCCTGGCGATCTCCTCGGGCGAGAGATCGTCCTCGACATAGGCCTCGATCAGCGGGTCGAGCTGGTCGTACGGGGGCAGCGACTGGTCGTCCCGCTGCTCGTCGCGCAGCTCGGCCGAGGGCGGGCGCTCCAGGATCGAGGCGGGTATCAGTTCACGGCCCGCCTGCTCGTTGACGTGGCGCGCGAGCGCGAACACGAGCGTCTTCGGAACGTCCTTGATCGGAGCGAAGCCACCGGCGGAGTCGCCGTAGAGCGTCGAGTAGCCCACCGCCGTCTCGGACTTGTTGCCCGTCGTCAGCACGAGCCAGCCGTGCTGATTGCTGAGCGTCATCAAGAGCACACCCCGGATGCGCGCCTGCAGATTCTCGGCCGCGAGCCCGCTCGTGCCCGGGAGCGCGCCCTCGAAGGAAAGGCGCAGGTCCTCGATCGCGACCTCGCGGAACGCGATTCCCAGCCGCTCGGCCACGAGCCGGGCATCGCTGCGCGTGCCCTCGCTGTTGTAGCGCGTCGGCATGGACACGGCCTCGACGCGGTCGGCCCCCAGCGCGTCGGCGGCGAGCGCCGCCACGAGCGCCGAGTCGATCCCGCCCGAGAGCCCCAGGAGGACGCGTTCGAAGCCGTTCTTGCGCACGTAGTCGATCAGCCCGAGGCGGAGAGCGGCCCACAGCTCGGCCGGCTCGCTCGGCGGCGGGAGCGCAACGGAGGAGGCGAGCGTCGCGCGCTCGCGCCCGAGAGGAAGCTCGATCGTGACGGGCGGGTGGAGGCGACGACGGCGCCCGCGCCGGAGCCGCGAGTCGCGCAGGCGCTCGTGCACCGAGGTGGCGAGCTCGAGATCGCAGACGAGGAGCTCCTCCTCGAAGGAGGCGGCCCGGGCGAGCACCACGCCGTCGGGCCCGAACACCGCGCTGCGCCCGTCGAAGACGAGCTCGTCCTGTCCGCCCACGAGATTGCAGTAGGCGACCGCGCAGAGCCCGTCGCGTGCGCGCGTCGCGAGCATCTCCTCGCGCGCCTGGCCCTTCGCGAGGTGGTAGGGCGAGGCCGAGATGTTGAGCACGCAGACCGCTCCGAGCGCTGCCGCCTCGCTCACGGCATCGGGCAGCCACACGTCCTCGCAGACCGTCAGCGAGAGCGCGCCCTCGGGCGTCTCGATGTGCAGCGCGCCGCGGCCGGGCGAGAACGTCCGCTCCTCGTCGAAGACCCCGTAGTTCGGCAGCTCGCGCTTGTCGTAGCGCGCCAGGATCGTGCCGTGCGCGATCACGAGCGCCGCGTTGCGCACGCGGTCGACGTCGAGCCACGGGCACCCCACCACGAGCGGCACCTCGACCTCGCCCGCGAGCACTTCCGCCTCCGCCTGGCATGCACGCAGGAATGCGGGCCGCAGCAGGAGATCCTCGGGCGGGTAACCTGAGATCGCGAGCTCGGGAGCCAGCACGAGATCAGCGCCTTCCCGTGCGGCGTCGGCACAGGCATCGGCGATGCGCTTCCGGTTCTCGGCGAGCGCTCCGACCGTCAGGTCGAGCTGGGCCAGCGCGAGGCGGAGCATCGATTCCACCGTAGCAGCGGACTGCTGAGGCAGTCTCCACCGCTCGCCGACCGCTTCAGATTCCGGCGAGCACCTTGTAGAGCCCGTAGGCGGGCTTCTGCTGCCAGTCGAAGGTCGCCAGCCCCGAACGCCAGTAGCTGGTGGGCGACTCGTCGCGCACGAGGTACCAGACCAGCAGCTTGGCGTACGGGTAATGCGTGCGCACCAGGGTGACGGTCTTGCGCAGGAGGTCGGCCTGCTTGGCGGGCGAGATGGTCCCGAGCTTCGGCGTCGGGGCGGTGCGCCACGCAAACTCGGTGAACCAGATCGGGACGCTGCCGCCGTAGGACTTGCTCAGCCAGTGCTCGAGCTGATCGAGGTTGCGAAGCGTGATCGCGCCGTCGGCCGGCTTCTCGTCCGGCTTGAAGTCGGGAACGAGCCCGTTCATGTACGGGTTGAACGCGAGTGCCTGAGGGCGCGGCCCGCCGGCCTTGCGGTAGCCGTCCAGGAACGCGATCGGCGCCGCGCCACCCTGGGCTCCGCGGCTCGCGATGGGGCCTGCGGCCACGCGCGCGTCGGGGGACACGGCGTGCACCGCGTCGGCGCACGCGCGCACGAGCCGCGCGAAGGTCGCTGCGGCCGTCTGGCCGTTCACGCCCTGCGGCAGCAGGTACTGACCGCGGTTGGGCTCGTTCCAGACGGTGAAGTTCTTGACTGCGGGCAGCGGCACGAGCGCGCCCGGAGGCGTGTACGTGCCGGAGTAGCGCCAGGCGACGACACCGCAGAACTGGCCGTAGTCGTCGGCGTTGAGCGGCGCGTAGCGAGGCGCCTTCCCCGCGTTGGCCCAGCGCGGCGCGTTGACGATCGTGAACAGGCTCTGCGCGCCGATCGCGGCCGTCTTCCTGTCCATCGCGTCCGCACGCCTGAAGTCGTAGGCCGGGTCGGCCGGGTCGTCCGGCGCCGCCGGCCGCGTCGCGGCGACCTGCTCCCACGCGACGTTGTAGCGCACGACCTTGGGACTGAGGCCGCGAGCGAACGGCCACGCGTTCGGCTCCTGCGAGGTCAGCAGGGCATCGTCCTGGATGCCGAGCTGCAGCTCGGCCTGGGCCGGCAGGGTGCCGACGGTGGCGACGAGCGCGAGGGCGAGCAGGAGCGCGCATGCGAGGGAGTGCCGCATGCCCACACCATGGTCGAAAATCGCGCGGAGCGGCTCCCCCTCGCGGGTGGTCGGCCGCGCGCTGCCGCGCACGCGACTCTTGAAACCAGTTCTCTAGGAGACGAGCTCGCCGAGCGCCGCGTCGAACACCTCGGAATGACGGTCCACGTCGGCGGCGGTGGTCGCCGGGCACATCAGCGCCATGTTGTGGAACGGCGTCATCACGATGCCCCGGTTCAACGTGTAGAGGTGAAGGTAGTCATCGAGCTCGTCGTCGATCTGCGCCGCGGCCTGGCCGCCGCTGACGGGCGGCTCCGGGTAGAAGTGGTACTCCGCGCGCGCACCCAGCTGCACGATGCACCAGGGCAGGCCGTGGCGATCGATGGCCGCCTGCACGCCGTCGCGATAGCGCGTCGCGAGCCCTGTCATGTGGGCGAACGCCTCGTCGGTCAGCACCTCGGCGAGCGTGGCGCGCGTGGCTGCGAGCGACAGCGCATTGCCCGCGAGGGTGCCGCCGACGCCGCCCCAGTCCAGGTAGTCGCCCTCGTCATCGGCCTCGATCCGCTCGAGCACTGCCCGGGACACGCCGTAGGCCGCCACCGGCACGCCCGCGGCGAGCGACTTGCCGATCGTGAGGATGTCGGGCGTGAGGCCCCAGGCCGCGACGCAGCCTCCCGGCCCGGCCGAGATCGTGTGCGTCTCGTCGTAGACGAGCAGCGTCCCCGTCTCGCGGCAGACCTGCTCGAGACCCTCCAGGAAGCCCGGCTCGGGCAGCACGATGCCGATGTTCGTGAGCGCCGGCTCGGTCAGCACGCAGGCGACGTCGCGGCGCGCCAGCGCTCGGCGCACGCCCTCCAGGTCGTTGAACTCGACCACGACGGTCGTCTCGGCCGGATCGATCTGGGGCCCGACGTTCCCGGGCTTCGGCGCCGTCTCGCCGTCCTCGCCGATCACGACGACCGTCTCGTCGACCGAGCCGTGATAGCACCAGTTGAACACGAGCACCCTGGGCCTTCGCTGGATCTGCCGCGCGATGCGCAGGACGAAGCGGTTGGCGTCGGTGGCCGTGAGCGCGAACTGCCAGTAGGGCAGGCCGAAGCGGCGGCGCAGCTCGGCGGCCACCCAGGTCGAGTCCTCGGTCGGCATCATCGTCGTGATGCCGCCGAGCTCGCCGATCCGCCTGGCGACCGCTCGCACGGTCGCCTCCGGCGAGTGCCCCGGCATCGACCCGGTGTCGCCCAGTGCGAAGTCGATGTAGGCATTGCCGTCGACATCGACGACGCTCGCGCCGCGCGCCTCCGCGTAGAAGAGCGGATAGCCACCGACCCACTTGGCCATCCAGGGCATCGGCACGCCGAAGATCTGCACCTCGCGCGCGCCGTCGGCGAGCGCACGGGAGCGCGGCGTGCGCTCGCGGAACCGCTCGCGCTCGCGCTCGATCAGCGCCTCCAGGCGCGCGCGCTCGATCACTGTCCGGCTCCGGCCCACGGCGGCCGAGGATATCGTGCGGCCATGAGCACGTCGCCGCCAGCGGGCGCCGTGCGCGGTGGACATCCCGCGCTCGCGGCCGCTCTGGATGCGCTCGACCGGCGGCTCGAGGAGCTGCGCGAGGAGGGCCGCTACCGGCGCTTCGTGGAGCTCGAGCGCCCGGCGCCGGGACCGCCGTACGTGCGCATCGCGGACGGCAGCGGCCGTGTCGCAGTGGACTGGTGCTCCAACGACTACCTCGGAATGAGCCTGCACCCGGCCGTCGTCGAGGCCGCCTCCCTCGCGCTCGCAGAGCACGGCGTCGGCTCGGGCGGGACGCGCAACATCGGCGGCTCCCACGTGCTCGTGCGCGAGCTCGAGGACGAGCTCGCCGACCTGCACGGCCAGGAGGCCGCGCTCGTGTTCACGTCGGGATTCATCGCGAACGAGGCCAGCCTGAGCGCGCTCGGCGGCCTGCTCGACCGATGCGTGATCCTCTCGGACGAACGCAACCACGCGTCGATGATCGACGGCATCCGCGCCTCGCGAGCCGAGCGCGCCATCTTCCGCCACAACGATCTCGATCACCTCCGCGAGCTGCTCTCCGCGCTGCCCGCAGCGCGCCCGCGCATCATCGCGTTCGAGTCGATCTACTCGATGGACGGCGACCTCGCGCCGCTCCGTGAGATCTGCGCACTCGCCGTCGAGCACGGCGCACTGACCTATCTGGACGAGACGCACGCCGCCGGGGCGTACGGACACGAGGGCGCCGGCATGGCGCAGTCCCTGGGTGCGGCGGCCGACGTCACGGTCGTGCAGGGCAGCCTGGCCAAGGGCTACGGGACGCTCGGCGGCTTCATCGCCGGGCCGGCCGCCGTGGTCGACAGCGTGCGCAGCCACGCCGGGGGCTTCATCTTCACCACCTCGCTGCCGCCCGCGATCGCCGCTGCGGCACTCGCGAGCGTGCGCCATCTGCGCGCCTCGTCCGCCGAGCGCGCAGCGCTCTCCCGCAGCGTCCGAGCGCTGCGCGATGCGCTCTCGCGCTGCGGAGTCGAGCCGCTGCCGAGCGAGAGCCACATCCTCCCGGTGCTCGTGCCGGGCGCCGAGCGTTGCCGCGAAGTCGCGCGGCGCCTGCTCGCGGAGCATTCGATCTACGTGCAGGCCGTCAACTACCCCTCCGTCCCGCGCGGAGCCGAGCGGCTGCGCATCGCCCCCACGCCTGCCCACACGCCGGCCCACGCTCGCGCGCTCGCAGGCGCCCTCGCCGCCTTGCTGCCGTGAGGGTCAGCCTCAACCACGTCGCGCTCTCCGCGACGGATCTCGAGCGCTCGACGCGTTTCTACGAGCAACTCTTCGGCTGCGAGCGACTGCACACGCCCGACGTCGGCTTCCCGACCGCGTGGCTCAGCCTCGGCGACCGCCAGCTGCACCTGTTCCAGCGCGAGACGGCCGTGCCGCCGCTCCACCACTTCGCCGTCGCCGTCGACGACTTCGCGGAGGCGTGCCGCCGGGCCGAGCGCCTGGGCGCCTTCGAGGGCGCGCCGTACGGTCGCGAGGCCTACCGGCTGCCCGACGGGACGGTGCAGCTCTTCCTGCGCGATCCGGACGGGCATCTCGTAGAGGTCGACGGCGCGCCGGGCGCCGGCGAGGCCGAGGGCGTCCGCATCGTGCCGCTGGCGGACCTTCGTCCGCAGGACGGCGAGCGCACGCGGGCGACGCTGTTTACGACCGGCATTCCCTTCGGGAACGGCGCGGGTCCGGCATGACGCCGGCCGCCTACGCCGTCGGCCTCGCGCGCCACGCCGCCGACGGCCGCCTGCTCGACGCCTGGTTCCCGCGCACCAACGTCGGGGAGCACCCACAGTCGGGCGCCAGGATCCTGGCTGCCGCGGGGCTCGAGAACGGCTCGGTCACGCTGCCGGGGGAGGCCGCCGAGCAGCTCCTCGGAACGATCCACGGCATCAACGCCGACACGATCCGCAGCCTGCTGCCGGCGGTGGCGGCCGCGAGCCTCGTGCCACGGCGGCTGATCGTGGCGGCGATCACCTCGCTGGAGGATCCGCCGGTCGACGCGGGCGACGTCTACCTCCGCCTGCACCTGCTCTCGGCGCGCCGCATCCGCCCGCACGGCGCCAACCTGACGGGCATCTTCGGGCTGCTCGCGAACGTCGCCTGGACGAGCGCGGGACCGTTCGCCGTCGACGAGCTCGAGCAACAGCGCCTGGCGGCCTGCGTTCGCGGCGAGCAGCTCTCCGTCCACGGCGTCGACAAGTTCCCGCGCATGGTCGACTACGTGGTGCCGACCGGCGTGCGCATCGCCGACGCCGACCGGGTGCGGCTGGGCGCACACCTGGCCGAGGGCACGACGGTCATGCACGAGGGCTTCGTCAACTTCAACGCCGGCACGCTGGGCGCCTCGATGGTCGAAGGCCGGATCTCGGCCGGCGTCGTGATCGGCGATGGCACCGACGTCGGCGGCGGCGCCTCCATCATGGGCACGCTCTCGGGCGGCAACGAGACCGTGATCACGGTGGGCGAGCGCTGTCTGCTCGGCGCCAACTCCGGGCTCGGCATCCCGCTCGGCGACGAGTGCACGGTGGAGTCCGGGCTGTATCTCACCGCGGGCACCAAGGTGCGGCTACCCGACGGCGACATCGTGCGCGCGCGCGACCTCGCAGGCATCAGCGGCATGCTCTTCCGCCGTGACTCGCAGACGGGCGCCGTCGAGGCGCATCCGCGCGCGGGTGCCGGCTGGCGCGGCCTCAACGCCGCGCTGCACGCGAACTAAGAACTGGTTTCACGAGTCCCGTGCGTGTCCGTGGGGCTCGTGAAACCAGTTCTAACCCTCGGCCGTTTCCGCGATATCGCACCAGCGCTCGAACGCCGTGCGGGCGTGTTGCTGCATGACCGGCGTGCCGACGCGAAACTCGGCGAGCAGCCGGTCGCTGCCACCCGGCCCGAGAACGCGGTCGGCGTACTCGGCGTAGGCCGGCACGTCGGCCCACTCCTCCCCCATCGCCTCGGTCACCTCGATGTGGAACTGCACGGCGTAGGCCGAGCGCCCGACGCGGAAGGCCTGGTTGGGATACGCCGGCGACGAGGCCAGGAGGACGCCTCCGTCGGGGAGGTCGAACGTGTCGCCGTGCCACTGCAGCGTGTCGATGCTCGCGGGCAACGCGCCGAGCACGGGATCCGCCCGGCCGGCATCGGTCAGCTCCACCGCGAGGACTCCGACCTCGGGAGCAGGCCCTGCGTACACGCGGGCCCCGAGGGCGGCGGCCAGCAGCTGGGCGCCGAGGCACGAACCCCAGAACGGCCTGCCCGCCCGCACGTGGGTTGCGATCGCGGCCTTCTCGCCGATCAGCCAGGGGTTCTCGTCCTCGTCGTTCACGCTCATCGGCCCGCCCATGGCGACGATCGCGCTCCACGCGCCCTCGGGCAGCGGCTCCCCCTCGTCGAGCTCGACGCGCACGAGCTCGTGATCGCGCTCCAGGAGGACGTCCTCGAACACGCCGGGAGGCTCGCATGCGATGTGCTGCAGCACGAGGACGCGCATCAGACGCTTGCAGACGCGCCGACGCCGAGATGCGCGGCCTCTCGCCTGAGCACGTGCCAGGCCGCGCGGACATCGTCCTCGGTCGTCGCCGCATTGCCGACCGCGAAGCGCAGGACGTGCCTGTCGTTCAGGCGCGTGTGCGAGAGGTAGGCCTCGCCGCCGGCGTTGACCGCCTCGAGCAGGGCCTCGCTGCGCGCGTCGTCCCCCTCCGGGCGGAAGCAGACCACCGAGTACGGTCGCGGGGCGCAGAGCTCCCAGCCGGGCTCGTCGCGCACCCAGCCCTCGAACAGCTCGGCCAGGCGCACGTGCTCGCGGATCGTTCCCTGGAGGCCTTCGCGGCCGTAGCAGCGCAGCACCGCCCACAGCTTCAGCGCCCGGAAGCGCCGGCCGAGCGACGGCCCGTACTCGTTCAGGTTCAGCACGCCTTCGGCCGACGTGCGCAGGTACTCGGGAGTGAGGGCGAACGCCGCACGCAGATCGTCGGGCCGGGACGTGAAGAGGCACGAGCAGTCGACCGGCGTGAAGAGCCATTTGTGCGGGTTGACGACCACCGAGTCCGCATGCTCGAAGCCGGGCGTCCGCAATTCGGGGCAGACCCGGGCCGAGCCGCTGTACGCGGCGTCGATGTGCAGCCAGGCGCCGGCGGTGGCCGCCGCAGCGGCGATCTCCGGGACGGGGTCGACCGAGGTCGTCGAGGTCGTGCCGACGGCGGCCACGACGGCGCAGGCGTCGCTCAGGTCGAGGGCGTCGATACGCATGCGAAAGTCGTCGTCGACGGGGACGTGGCGCAGCTCCAGGCCGAGGATCCGGCAGGCGCGGTCGATGGACGAGTGGGCGTGCTCGGACGCGACGACGACGCGGCGATCCGGCCGGACAGTGCGCGCCGCGCACAGCGCCGCGAGCGTGGAGGTGGAGGCCGAATCCTCGATGTGCCCGTGCCACGCCTCGGGCAGTCCGAGCAGCTGGCACATCCACGAGAGCGTCAGCTGCTCGAGCTCGGTCACCGCGGGCGACGTCCGCCAGAGCATGCCGTTGAGATTCAGCGTGGCCGTCAGCAGCTCGGCGAGGATGCCGGGTTGGGAGCCCGTGATCGAGAAGTAGGCGAAGAAGCGCGGGTGATTCCAGTGCGTGACGCCGGGCATCAGCACGCGGTCGACATCGGCCAGCACGTCGGCGAACGACTCGGCCTGCTCGGGGGGCGCCGCGGGCAGGTGCGCCCGGATCTCGCCCGGCGCCACTGTCGACATCACGGGCAGATCGCGCACGCCCTCGAGATAGTCGGCGGCCCAGTCGATCGCCGCATGGCCATCCGCGCGGAACTGCTCCAAGTCCGTCATGCCCGGGAGGCTAGCGTGCCGCGGGTTCATGAAAATCGGGTCATCGGCGACGCGCTCGAGGAGCGCAGACGTCGATACGATCGGGCGGGTGGAGTTCCGGCGCATCTCCAACCTCCCGCCCTACGTCTTCAAGCTGATCGACGAGCTGAAGGTCGACGCTCGGCGCCGCGGTGTCGACATCATCGATCTCGGCTTCGGCAATCCAGACATCCCCTCGCCAGAGATCGCGGTGGAGAAGCTCGCCGAGGCGGCGCGACTCCCCCGCAACCATCGCTACTCGCTCTCGCGCGGCATCCCGAAGATGCGCGAGGCCGTCGCCGCGCTGTATCTGCGCCGCTTCGGGGTCGAGCTCGACCCGGAGACCGAGATCACGAACGCGATCGGCTCGAAGGAGGGCTTCACGCACCTGATGTGGACGCTGCTGCAGCAGGGCGACGCCGCGATCGTGCCGAGCCCGAGCTATCCCATCCACATCTACGGGCCGCTCTTCGCCGGCGCCGACCTACGGCAGGTCGCGATGTCGCCCGGCGTCGACACGCTGGAGCGGCTCCACCAGGCCTGGGACATCGGCTGGCCCAAGCCGCGCGTGCTGGTGATCTCGTTCCCGCACAACCCGACAGGCGCGTGCGTCGACGTCGAGTTCATGCAGCGGATCGTCGACTTCTGCCGCGAGCGGGAGATGATCGCGGTGCACGACTTCGCCTACGCCGACATCGGCTTCGACGGCTACCTGCCGCCGTCGATCCTGCAGGCGGAGGGCGCCAAGGAGTGCGCCGTCGAGCTCTACTCGATGACCAAGGGCTTCTCGATGGCCGGCTGGCGGATCGCGTTCCTGTGCGGCAACAGCGAGGTCGTGCAGGCGCTCGTCAAGCTCAAGAGCTACCTCGACTACGGCACCTTCCAGCCGATCCAGATCGCCGCCACGGTGACCATGAACGAGGAGTCCAGCTATCCCGAGCGCGTCCGCGAGATCTACGAGTCACGCCGCAACGCGCTCTGCGACGGGCTCGCGCGCATCGGCTGGGACGTGCCTCGCCCGCGCGGGTCGATGTTCGTGTGGGCGCCGATCCCCGAGGCCTACGCCGAGCTCGGCTCGCTCGGGTTCGCCTCGTCGCTGATCCGCGAGTGCGAGGTCGCGGTCTCGCCGGGCAACGGCTTCGGGCCGGGTGGCGAGGGCTTCGTGCGCTTCGCCCTGATCGAGAACGAGCAGCGCATCGGTCAGGCCGTGCGCAGCCTGCGCCGGGGGCTCGACCGGCTCCACGAGCTGGTTCAGGACGAGCGTGCGCGGACGTGAGGCCCGGGACCCGCTAGCGTCTGCTGCACGAGGTCGCATCGAGAGGGGTCGAGCGTGCAGTTCTGGGATGTGCTGGCGGCAGACGCCACAGGCAGAACCGATCCTCGCGTGCTCTTCTCCACGCCCGAGGCGCGCATGGTCATGATCGACCTCGCCGCCGGAGAGCAACTCGGCGAGCACGAAGTGCATGAGCGCGCGATCATCCACGTGGCACGGGGGAGCGTGGAGCTCAGGATCGGAACCACGGCGACGACCTGCGGCGAGGGCGCGGTCGTCCTGCTCGAGCCGGGCGAGCGCCACAGCCTGCGCGCTTCCGAGCACGCGCGCATCCTGCTCACGCTCGCTCCGTGGCCGGGCGACGGTCATTACGACCCCTCCGAGGCCCAGGCACAGGACCCCCACCGGCTGCGGCCAGGCACGACCGCGCCCGCGCAGCACTAGGAACGGCCGCCGGTGCGCGACGTCGAGGTAACGGGCGAGTTCATCGGCCTCGGCCAGCTGCTGCAGCTCGCCGGCATCGTCGACACCGGCGGCGAGGCGAAGAACCTGATCGGGACGCTCGCGGTCGTCGTCAACGGCGAGCCCGAGGGCCGTCGCGGGCGCAAGCTGCGCCCGGGTGACGTGGTCGAGCTGCCCGATACCGAGTCGCTTCGCGTCGTCGCCGCACCCGCCTGAGCGAGCGCGCACGCGTCTTAGAACTGTTACAGCGCTGCCGACGACGCGCTCGACACGGCGATCGGGCAGGAACCAGATGAACGCGACGGCCGACGAAGATCGCGATCGAGCCCCACGGGAACACGCCCGCCAGCGCGAGCGCGAGGATGTAGAGCATCAGCGAGATCCTGCCCTTGCGATCGCTGCCGATCGCCTGTGCGAGTTGCGAGCCCGACTCGTGGATCGCCAGCAGCGCCAACGTGAGCAGCATGAACGCGATCGCGCACCCGAGCAGCACGATCGCGTAGGCGGCGACCGGGCCCGGTTCGACGCCCTGCTCGCCCAGCCAGGCCGTCCCCAGCGGCATCAGCGAGAGCCAGAAGAGCAGGTGCATGTTGGCCCAGAGCGTGCGGCCGTCGATGGTCTGTACCACCTGCATCAGGTGGTGGTGGTTGTTCCAGTAGATCCCGACCATCAGGAAGCTCAGCAGGTAGGCGAGCAGCTTGCTCTTCTCGTCCAGGATGTCGGCGAGATGATCCCCCGCGGGCGGCCGCAGCTCGAGCACGAGGATCGTGATCAGGATGGCTATCACGCCATCGCTGAAGGCGAGCATGCGCTCGGGTCTCATCGCGCGAGTATGTCGCGCGGCGGCTCGTCGCCAAGCAGGTAGCGCGCGCCCGCGCCCGCCTGCGCTGCCCTGTCGGTCGGGTTGAACAGCCGGCACGAGCGCAGGGACAGGCAGCCGCAGCCGATGCAGGATGCAAGGTCGTCGCGCACGCGCTCGAGCAGCGCGATGCGCTCCTCGACGTCGCGGCGCCAGGCGCGCGAGAGCCGCGCCCAGTCTCGCTTGGAAGGCGGCCGATCGGCGGGGAGCAGCGCGAGCGCCTGACCGATCGCCGCAAGCGGGATGCCGGCGGAGCGCCCGGCCTGGATCACGGCGACCCGGCGCAGCACGGAGCGGTGATAGCGGCGCTGGTTGCCCTCGCTGCGCTCGGATGCGATCAGCCCCTCGGCCTCGTAGAACCGCAGCGCGGACGGAGCGATCCCACTGCGCAGAGCGACCTGTCCGATCGTCAGCATTGCCGCGGGCTCGGGCACCGCTCCCCACCTCCACTACTTCGAGTGCACTTCAACTGTATTGCTTGACTTCAAGCGCACTTGAGATTGTAGCTTCAGCGCATGACGCCGACCACGTCTCCGCCGCCCGTCAAGCTCGGCTACGAATACCTGCCTGGTCTGCTCGAGCTCCTGCGTAGCGACGCCAAGCACGACCCGAGCGCCGCCTCGACGCTCGACGTCCACTGGGTGCTCTACGACCGCGTGCTCGACGTGACACCGGACACCGTCGACGACCCGGAACGCGACCGTCTTCTGCTCTCGAAGGGACACGGGCCGGCCTCCTACTACGCCGTCCTCGCCGCCAAGGGCTTCATATCGGTGGACGCGCTGGCCGACTTCGGGCGCTTCGACTCTGCGCTCGGGCACCATCCGGACGGCGCGCTGATCGCAGGCGTCGAGATCGCGAGCGGCTCGCTCGGTCATGGGCTTCCCATCGCCGTCGGCCGGGCACTCGCGCTGCGGGCGACGGGCCGCACCGGGCCCCGCGTCTTCTGCGTGCTGGGCGACGGCGAGCTTGCCGAGGGATCGAACCACGAGGCCATCGCGCTCGCGGGCCGTCTCGGCCTCGACAGGCTCGTGGCCGTGATCGTCAACAACTTCAGCGCGACCTACGGCTGGCCCGACGGAGTCGACACCCGCTTCGCGAGCGAGGGCTGGTCGACTGCGAGCGCTCGAGCGTGCGACCACGATGCGCTCGAGCGGGCCATCGCCGACGCCCGTCCCGGACGGCCGCACGCCGTCGTCGCGCTGGTGGAGGCGTGAGCATGGAGAGCATGCGGCAGCGCTTCACCCGGGTCACGGCGGAGGCACTCGAAACCCACCCGAGGCTGGCCGTCGTGCTGGCCGACATCGGCGACGACGCCTTCGCGGCGACCGGCGCGCGGCAGCGGCATCCCGAGCGCGTGATCAACGTCGGCATCCGCGAGCAGCTCATGATCAGCGTTGCCGCCGGCCTCGCACAGGAAGGCCTCCGCCCGATCGTCCACAGCTACGCGCCGTTCCTGGTCGAGCGCCCGTTCGAGCAGATCAAGCTCGATCTCGGCCACCAGGATGTCGGCGCGCTGCTCGTCAGCATCGGCGCCTCCTACGACGCCTCGGCCGAGGGCCGCACGCACCAGGCCCCCGGCGACGTCGCCCTGCTCTCCACCCTGCCCGGATTCACGATTCACGTGCCCGGCCACCCCGACGAGGTCGAGGAGCTGCTGCGGCGGGAGTTCGCGCGGGACGGGCGCGCCTACGTGCGCCTGACCGGGCGAGACCAACGCCGAGGCCCGGCCCGTCGAGCAGGTGACCGTCGTCCGCGAGGGTCGCCACGGCGACCCGCTCGTGCTCGCCGTCGGCCCCACGCTCGACCCCGTGCTCGAGGCGACCGCGGACCTCGCGACGACGATCGCCTACCTCTCGACGGTGACGCCGTTCCCGGCCGCCGCAGTCAATGATCTGGCCTCGGGCAGCGAGGTGGCGATCGTCGAGCCGTACCTCGCCGGCACGTCGGCCGCCGCGCTCGCCGATGCACTGCGCGACGAGCCGCGGCGACTGCTCGCGCTCGGGGTGCCGCCGATCGAACTGCGCCGCTACGGCACGCCGGAGCAGCATCGCCGGGCCTACGGGCTCGACGCTGCGGGCATCCGCCGTTCGCTCGACGGCTTCCTCGCCGACCGCGCCCGCGCCGCTTAAGAGACTGGTTTCAAGAGTCCCGTGAGTGGTCGGGAGGCTCGAAGCGAGCGGGAACGGCTATTTTCAGTCAGCGCACCGTCCAGCCACCGTCGATCAGCATGGTGTGGCCCGTGATCAACGAGGCCGCGGGCGAAGCGAGGAACACGACCGCGCCTGCGACATCCATCGGCTCACCGACTCGGTGCAGGCCCGCGATCCGCTCCTCCACATCGGCTCGGAACGCCGGGTCATCGAGCGCCGGAGCCGTGCCAGGCGTGACGATGAACGTGGGCGCGACGGCGTTGACGGTGATGTTGTGCACGCCCCACTCCACCGCCAGGCAGCGCGTGAGATGGTGGATGGCGGCCTTCGTCATGCAGTAGACCGCCTCGCCCGGAAGCGCGACCTCGCCCGCCTGGGAACCGAGATTGACGATCGTTCCGCCCCCCTGGCGGATCATCGCGCGTCCCACCGCCTGACTGACGAAGAACGTGCCCTTGAGGTTGACGGCGCAGGTGAAGTCGAAGTCGGCCTCGGTCACATCCTCGGCCGGATTCTCGGGCCCGAGGCCCGCGTTGTTGACGAGGATGTCTATGCGACCGGTCGCCGAAAGCGCCTCCCCGACCGCGCTCTCGATCTGATCGAGCCGCGTCACGTCCATCTGCAGGCACACGGCGCGCCGGCCCAGCCGCTCGATCTGCCCGGCCACCGCCGGCGTGGCCGACGCATCGCGCAGACCGAGCACGACATCGGCGCCGGCGTGCGCGAGCGCCAGCGCGATCGCCTCCCCGAGGCCGCGCGCGGCCCCGGTGACGAGGGCCACACGGCCGCTGAGATCGAAGCTCGGGAATCGCACATCGGTTTCAGGCATGCGGCGAGGGTAGCGCGGGCCACGCCAAGCGCGAGGCCCCGGCGCCCGAGTGTCAGGAGCGCGGCGGCGCCGGTAGACGAATTGACACGAGCGAAACAAGGTCGACCGGGCTAGGCCTCCGCCCACGTCCTCCGTCAGAGCGCGAGCCGCCAGGTCTCGGACACCTGCGTCGTGCCGAACACCTCCCTGGGTGGCTCGGCGCCGACCAGCTCGAACCCGCAGCGCTGGTAGATCCGGCGCGCGGGCTCCAGTTGCCGCTGCGTCCAGAGCGTCAGCTCGCGGTAGCCGATCGCGCGCGCGAAGCGGATGCACTCCTCGACCAGGCGCGTGCCGACGTGCCGACCCCGCGCCGCGGGCTCGACGATCAGCAGGCGCAGCTTGGCCACGCCGCCACCCGCGTCGACGCAGAACACCGACCCGACCGGCTCTCCGCGAAGCGCGGCGATCCAGCAGCGCTCGCGCGCCGGGTCGTGACGGGCGAGATAGGCGGCCACGATCTCCGCCACGAGCGCCTCGAAGCTGGTGTCGAAGCCGTACTCGCGGGCGTACAGCGCACCGTGGCGCTGGATGATCCAGCCGAACTCGCCCGGGAGGGGCGCTCGGATCACGAGCGATGCGCCGGAACCGTCGTCGCCGAGCAACTCCTGGATCGTCGCCATGGCGGCGAGCAGGCGCCTTTGGGACTCCGCGGGCAGGCGCTCGAGCAGTGTCGAGGCCTGCTCCGCCGAGCGCCGGTCGAGCTCGGCGAACGCTGCCCGGCCCGGTGCGGCCAGCGAGATCAGCTGGGCCCGGCCGTCGGCGGGCGAGCGCCTGCGCGAGACGAGGCCGGAGGCCTCGAGCGCCGCGAGCACGCGGCTGAGATGGCCCGGATCCAGCTCGAGCGAGCGCACCAGCGCCGAGGCGGTCGTCTCCGGGACCTGTCCCAGCTCGTAGATCACGCGGGCTTCCGTGAGCGAGTGCGGGGTGTCGAGCAGGCCCTCATGGAGCAGACCGATCTCGCGCGTCCAGAAACGGCTGAAGCTGCGGGCACGCTCGGCGCGCACGGCAAGCTCTGTCATCACGAAGTACCTGCCAGACTCAACGACATTATTTGTATGTGTCAACTATAGCGCGGGCTCGGCCTGGTGCAACGCCACTCCCGCGATCACCAGTCCGACCCCCACCACCTCCCACCCCGCGGGAATCTGCGCGAGCACCACCACGCCGATGACCGTCGCGATCGCGGGCAGCAACGAGACCATCAGCGCGTATGTGGCGCGTGCCAGGCGCGCAAGCGCCAGCTGGTCGGTCACGTAGGGGATCACGGACGACGAAATGCCTACCCCGATGCCCGCCGCCAGCGCGAGGGGGTCGCCCAGCGCGGGGACGGCTGCCCTCCCCGCCAACGGCGTGACCACGACCGCGGCGACCAGCATCGAGGCTGCCAGCCAGTCGATGCCACTCGGCGGCTGGCGCCCGGAAGCGCTCGCAGGATGGGCCAGTCGTTTGGCGGCGCGGTCGGCCAGCACGATGTACAGCGCGAACAGCACGGCGTTGGCGAACGCGAACGCGACGCCGAGCGGCGCGAGGGCCAACTGCACGCCGGTGACGAGGTAGACCCCGATCACCGCGAGCACCAGCGCGGCGACGTTGCGGTGCGTGCGGACCCCCAGCGCCGCCAGTGCGACGACCGGCAGGAACTCGATCGCCGCCACGCTCGCGATCGGCTGCCGGTCGATCGCGAGGTAGAAGCAGCAGTTCATCAGCGCCAGTACGCACCCCCAGGCCAGCAGCAACCGCCGCCCGCCACGATCGATGCCGGCGAGCGCGCGCCACGGGCGGCGCCAGCACGCGAAGATCAGTGCGGCCGAGACGATGCGCAGCCAGGCCACGCCGAGCACGTCGACGCGCGCGAACAGCAACACGGCGAAGGCCGGCCCGAGGTAGTGGAAGATCGCGCTGACGACGAAGAAGCCGTGTGGTGGCACCCGCCTCGGGAGCATCCCCACCAGTGTCGTAAGGCCTATGTCCCGGCGTCCATCGGTATTCGACGGTAGACTCGGGGCGATGATTTCGAATCAAAGGGAAATCGGTCATTCCTCCGATGCTGCCCGCATCGACGACACCAATCGCAGGTTGCTGGCCGAGCTCCAGGACGATGCCCGCCTGAGCCTCGCGGAGCTCGGGAGGCGCGTCGGGCTGTCCTCGCCCGCCGTGGCGGAGCGACTCCAGCGCCTCGAGGAGCAGGGCTGCATCACCGGGTACCGCACGGAGGTCGATCCGCGGGCCCTCGGCTACGGCCTCAGCGCCGTGGTGCGCGTGCGCCCGGCGGCGCGGCAGCTGCAGCGGGTCGCAGAGATCGCGCGCGCGAGCGCCGAGGTCGTCGAATGCCACCGCATCACGGGCGAGGACTGCTTCTTCATGAAGGCACACGTGCGCTCCATCGAGCACCTCGAGCAGCTGATCGACCGCTTCATCCCGTACGGACAGACGACGACCTCGATCATCCAGTCGTCGCCGGTCCCGCCGCGGGGCCCGGCGCTGCCGTAAGAACTGGTTTCGAGCGTCCCGTGTGTGGTCGGAAGCTCCTTAACGTCGCCTGAACGGCCTCACAGCGGGCGTGCAGGTCGCGTTAAGCCTCCTCTAAGGATCCGCTGTTCTCCTGCAGAAAGCGCTTCAATGGCCGAAGCGCACGCAGACTCAAACGAGGGAGAGCACCATGCCACAGGAGCGCCGTCTTACCGGCCTCGACGCCGCGGGCGAAGGCCGTGAGACGGTCGAGGCAGCCCTGTTCGAGATGAAACGAGTGATCGCCGGGCAGGATGAGATGCTCGAGCGGGTGCTCGTGTGCCTGCTCGCGGGCGGCCACCTGCTGATCGAGGGCGTCCCCGGCCTCGCCAAGACACTCACGATCCGCACTGCCGCGCGCGTCCTCGGCGGCACCTTCCAGCGCATCCAGTTCACGCCCGATCTCGTGCCCGCCGACCTCGTCGGCACGCGCATCTACCGCCCGAACACGGGCACGTTCGACACCGAGCTCGGCCCGGTCTTCACGAACTTCCTGCTCGCCGACGAGATCAACCGCGCGCCCGCGAAGGTGCAGTCCGCGCTGCTCGAGGTCATGCAGGAGCAGACGGTCACGATCGGCGGCACGACGCACATCGTCGAGCGCCCGTTCCTCGTCATGGCGACGCAGAACCCGATCGAGTCCGAGGGCACGTATCCGCTGCCCGAGGCGCAGGTCGACCGCTTCATGCTCAAGGTGCTCGTCGACTACCCCGCGATCGAGGACGAGCACACGGTCGCGCAGCGCGCGCTCGAGCAGCCGGTCGACGTGCAGCGCGTGATCGAGCTGCCGCAGCTGCTCGCGCTGCAGGCCGCCGTCGCAGACGTCTACGTCGACCCGGCCGTCACGCGCTACGCCGTGCGGCTCGCCTCCGTCACGCGCGACCTCGCCGGACACGGGCTCCCCGCCCTCGACCCGTTCGTGTCGTTCGGCGTCAGCCCGCGCGGACCGATCAGCATGCTGCACGCGTCGCGCGCGCTCGCCGTCCTGCGCGGCCGCCGCTACGTGCTGCCCTCCGACGTGCACGAGCTGGCACCCGACGCGATGCGCCACCGGCTCGTGCTCTCGTACCGCGCACTGGCCGAAGGCGTCAGCGCCGAGGCCGTGATCGGCCCCGTGCTCGAGACCGTGCCCATGCCGCGCGTCGAGCTCGTGAGCGAGGTGGCGTGAGCGAGCTCACGCTTGCCATCGCGCCGGCGACTCCGGCGCGACCGGGTCCGGGCCCCGTGCCCGAGACCGCGCTGCGCGCGCTCGACGTCACCGTCCGGCGCCGCATCGAGAGCCTGCTCGCGGGCGATCACCGCGCGGCATCGCTGGGCATCGCCATGGAGCTCGCGCAGGTGCGGCCCTACCAGCCGGGCGACGACGTCCGCCTGATCGACTGGAACGCAACCGCGCGGATGAACGAGCCGCACGTCCGGCTGCACGTGGCCGAGCGGGCGCTCACGACGTGGATCGTGTTCGACGCCTCGCCGTCGATGGGCTTCGGCACGGCGCTGCGCAGGAAGGCCGACGTCGCCGAGGGCGTCGTGCTCGCGGTCGGCCACGTCGCGAGCCGCCGCGGCAATCGCCTGGGCCTGCTCACCTATGGCCACCCCGAGCCGCTGTTCGTGCCGCCGCGCCAGGGACGCGTCGGCCTCGTCGGCGTACTGATGCAGCTGCGCGAGGTGGCAGGGCGCCCCGACGACTTCTCGATTCCCGAGTCGCCCGACAGCCTCGGCGAGGCGCTCTCGCGGACGCGCCGGCATGCGCGCGAGCGCGCACTGATCGTCGTCGTGAGCGACCTGCGCGGCCCTCGCGACTGGACCGGCGCACTGCGCGAGCTCGGCGTCCGCAACGACGTCATCGTGTGCGAGGTCCGCGACCCCGCCGAGGAGGCCTTGCCCGACATCGGGGAGGTCGTGGTCGTCGATCCCGAGACGGGCCGCCAGGCGCGCATCGACACCGGCAGCCGCCGGCTACGCGAGCGCTACGCCGTCGCCGCGGCCGAGGAGCGGGAGCTCGTCGCCCGAGATCTGCGCGCCGCAGGCGCCCACCATATGCTGCTGTCGACCGGCGAGGACTGGCTCCGGCCGCTCGTCATCGGTCTCGCGAACCGGCCCGTGCTGCGATGACATTCGAGTGGCCCATCGCCCTGCTCGCCCTGGCATTGCTGCCGCTGCTGGTGGGGCTGCTCTGGCTCTCGCGCCGCCGCGAGTCGCGCTACGCCATCCGTTTCAGCAACGTCGACGTGCTGGCCGGCGTCGCGGAGGTGACGCGCTCGCCGTGGCGATTCGTGCCGCCCGCCCTGCTGCTCGCCGCGCTCGCGGCACTCGCCGTCGGCCTCGCGCGCCCCAGCGTCTCGGTCTCGGCCGAGCGCAAGCAGGGGACGATCGTGCTCGCGCTCGACCGCTCCGGCTCGATGCTCGCCAACGACGTCACACCTGACCGCATCACCGCCTCGCGCGATGCGGCGAAGCGCTTCGTCAAGAACCTGCCTGACGGCTTCCGCGTCGGCGTCGTGTCGTTCTCCGACACCGCCAATGCGCTCGCGGCGCCGAGCTTCGACCGCTCGGGCGCCCAGCGGGCGATCGCGGGCATCCAGGCCGGGGGAGGCACGGCGATCGGCGACGCGATCATCAGCTCGCTCGGGCTGCTCGGCGCAAACTCCCCCGTCAAGGCAACGGCGACGCGCAAGGGGCGCGCCGTCCTTCTGCTCTCCGACGGCTCGAACACGGAGGGCACGGACATCTCGACGGCAGCGGACGCGGCCAAGCGGGCGGGCATCCCCGTCTACACGATCGCGCTCGGCACGCCTCAGGGCGTGCTCGACCTGCAGGCGATCGGCCAGGGCGTCGGAACGATTCCGGTTCCGCCGGATCCCGAGGCGCTCAAGGCGATCGCGCACGCGACGGGTGGCGAGTCGTTCACGGCACTCGACGAGTCCACGTTGAAGAAGGTCTACGACCGCATCGGCACCCGTGTCAGCTCGACGAAGGAGCAGAAGGAGCTGACGTTCGTCGTGGCCGGCATCGCGGCCGTGCTGCTCGCTGCGGCCGCCGCCTCGTCCTGGCTGCTGAGGATCACATGACGTTCGCCGACCCGTACCTGTTGATCGCACTCGTCGCCGTGCCGCTCGGGCTCGTGGCGTACGTCGTGTTCGCCCGCCGCGGCCGCCGCACCGCGCGAGCCGCCGCGAACCCGGCCCTGTGGCCCAACCTGATGCCGCGCCGGCCCGGCTGGCGCCGCCACGTGCCCCCCGTCCTGCTGCTGCTGGCACTCGCCTCGCTGCTCGTCGGCGTCGCGCGACCCCAGGCGCTGATGGCCAGCGACCAGAAGCAGACGACCGTCGTGCTCGCCGTCGACTCGTCGAACTCGATGGCTGCCAAGGACGTCAGTCCCAGCCGCATCGCCGCCGCTCGCGCCGCGGCGCGCGACCTCATCGAGGGACTGCCGAAGAACGCGAGGCTCGGGCTCGTCTCCTTCGCGCGCGACGTGCGCGTGCTCCAGGCGCCCACCGAGGACCGTGCCGCGTTCGGCAGTGCGCTCGCGCACCTCACCCTGCGCGGCGGCACGACGCTCGGCACCGCGATCGACCGCTCCGTCGCCTCACTGCGCGCCTCGCACCCGGCACGCAAGGGACGCGCGATCATCGTGATCTCGGACGGCAAGAGCACCGAGGGCAAGCGCTCGCCCATCGCTGCCGCGAGGGCCGCCAAGGCTGCCGGCGTGCGCGTCTTCACCGTCTCGCTCGGTACGGCCGGCGGCACCGTCACGGAGCAGGGCAAGACCGTCAGCGTCCCGCCCGACCCGACCACGCTCCGCCGCGTCGCGGCGACCAGCGGCGGGCGCTTCTACCGCGCCAAGGACGCGAACGCGCTGCGGCACGCCTACGGCGACATCGGCAGCGCCGTCCGGCCCCAGAAGAAGAAGCGCGACGTCAGCTTCGCGTTCGTGGGCGGCGCGATGGCGCTCGTGGCCGGTGGCAGCCTGCTCTCGCTGGCCTGGTTCCGCCGCCTGCTCTGACCCGGTGCACGGGTCGGGGTCCGACCGCCTGGCCGGTGTCTCAGAGATGCTCGACGCGCAGGCCCTCGAGCCGCTCGCCCAGCGCAGCTGCGAGCAGGACGCGGTGGCAGTCCGCGGGATCGTGCTCGACGCACAACAAGCAGACGCCGCCCTGCGCGACCCGAACGGCGAGCACGTCGACGCTGCCGGAGGATTCGCCGGCGATGTGGGCTGCGTAGCCGGCGCGGCCGGCCTCCGCGTCACCGCGCTTCCAGGCGTCCCGGTAGGGCTTCGGATTGCCCAGCGCGCGCTCGTGCGCGTAGGCGATCCCGGCCTCGCCGAGTGCCGCGGCCAGCGCTTTCTTGGAGAATCCGCGCCGCCTGGAGTTCGGGAGCTCGCGCACGTCGGCGAGCAGCGTCACGCCGGCATCGCCGAGCGCGCGTACCAGCTCATCCGGTGAACGGCGCTCGTAGCCGATCGTGAACAGCGTCGGCGGCATCGGCACAGTTCAGCACTTACAAGCCGTGGCGCCGGACGCGCTGCTGGTAGGTGCGCAGCGCGCGCAGCAGGTCGAGCTCGCGGAAGGCCGGCCAGTACACGTCGGTGAAGTACAGCTCGCTGTGTGCGCTCTGCCAGGGCAGGAAACCGCTCAGTCGCTGCTCGCCGCTCGTGCGGATGATCAGGTCGGGATCGGGCGCGCCCGCCGTGTACAGGCGGGCCGCAAGCGACTCGCGCGTGATCTCCTCGGCGATGAGGGCCGCCGGCACGCCGGCGGCGGCGAGGGACAGGACGAGCGCCTTGCAGGCGTCGATCAGCTCGTCCCGACCGCTGTAGCCGAGGGCGATGGTGAGACTCGGACCCGGCTGATCGGCGGTGGACGTCTCGATCCGGCGAATCGTCGCGCAGACTCGCTCCGGCAGCTCCTCGAAGCGCCCGATCACGCGCACGCGCATTGCGGTGTCGGGCGACAGGGCCCGCTCCTCGAGTGCGTCGAGCTTGTCGCAGACGACGTCGAAGAGCGCGGCGAGCTGCGCGCCGGGGCGGCCGAGGTTCTCGTTCGAGAGGGCCCAGACGGTGATCTCGTCGATCGCGAGCGGTGCGCACCAATCGAGCAGCTCATCGATCTTGTCGGCTCCACGTCGGTGCCCGGCGCCATCCTCGCTCAGGCCCTCGCCGAGCGCCCACCGGCGGTTGCCGTCGAGGATCACGGCCAGGTGGCGGGGTGCGTCCGCCGCGAGCACATGACGCCGCAGACGGCGGGTGTAGAGCGCGTAGGCGGGGCGCGCCAGCCACAGGGCCACCCGGCGGCCGCGCCCGCTGATGCCCACGCTCTTCGCGGGACGCGCGCTAAGGCCCTCGCTCGCAGCCGTCATGTGCCTGAGAGTACGCGTAAGTCCGGCGTGAGTGCAGGCTGGGCACCGCCGAAAATGTCCACAGCCCGCTCTCAGGACGGTCACAGCCGGGACGTGCAGGATTCCCTGAGAACCAGTTGACGTGCTCGCAACCCGAAAGGAGGGAACGTGCCCCCGCCCATCCACGATCCTGCAGAGGCCGACCGGCTGAGCCGCCGCTCGACGCTCGTACGCGCAGGCGGGCTGGCCGCGGCCGCCGTGGGCGCTGCAAGCCTGCCGGCCGAGGCTGCCGGCACCACTGAACAGGCCGGCGCCGTGGCCTGCGTGCTCTCCCCGGAGATGACCGAGGGGCCGTACTACCTGCCGAACGAGAAGCTGCGCCGCAACATCACGGAGGGCCTCCCGGGCGCTCCGCTGAGCCTGCACCTGACCGTGGCCGACGCCTCGACCTGCAAGCCGATCAAAGGCGCCGCCGTCGACATCTGGCACGCGAGCGCGGGCGGCAAGTACTCCGGAGAGCAGGCCAACGACACCGTCGGGCAGACCTTCCTGCGCGGGATCCAGCGCACCGACGCGAACGGGCTCGCCCTCTTCACGACCGTCTACCCCGGTTGGTATCCGGGCCGCACCGTCCACATCCACGTGAAGGTCCACGTCGGCGGGAACGTCGCGCACACGGGCCAGTTGTTCTTCCGCGACAGCTTCACCGACGTCGTCTACCGGCGGGCGCCCTACAGCGGCCGCTCCGCCCGAGACGTGCGCAACACCGACGACTCGATCTACCTCGGAGGCGGCAGCCGCTCCCTGCTCCGCATGCGCAGCGCCGGCAAGGGCTACGTCGGCTCGATCACGATGGGCGTGCGCCGCGGCTGACCTCGGCGGCTCCGTGCGAGCCCGCCGGCTGTCGGCACGACGAAGCCCGAGGTTTGCGTACACGCAGATGTGGCCTATTCACATATGAGACGACAACGGCGGAAAGGGAGGCATACATGACGAACCTCGCATCCGAGCGCCGGCGAGCATCCGGATCGGCCCAGTGGCCGTCCTTCGAACAGGTTCCCGAGCGCATGCGGCGCATGCTCGAGCAGACGCTCGGCAGCTTCAGCCCGCCGGCCCTGTTGAGCGAGGCCTCGTCGTGGACGCCGCCCGTGGACATCGAGGAAGAGGACGAGGCGTACGTGCTCGAGGCGGATCTGCCCGCCGTCAGGCGCGAGGACGTCGCGATCGAGCTCGTCGGCAACGAGCTGTCGATCACGGGCGAGATCCGCGAACGCGAGCGCAAGGGCATCGTCCGGCGGCGCGCACGCCACACGGGACGGTTCGACTACCGCGTCACGCTGCCGAGTCTCCTCGACTCCGAGAAGATCGAGGCGAGGCTCGCCGACGGCGTGCTGACGGTCCGCGTCCCGAAGGCAGAACGCGCCCCGCGCCAGCGCATCGAGGTCAAGGGCTCCTGACCTCGCCGGGGCCGGCAGCAACCCACGCCCACACACGGGGCTCGGGAACCGGTCATCACGCTCCCCCGCGAAGCTCTGAACGCCCTACAGTGACGTTCGTGAACGCCGCGTGAGTGCCCACGCGCATGGGAGCCACGAGGGACACGCGCACGGCGTGTCCGCCGACGCCGACAGCCGCAAGCTCGCCGTCGCCCTCGCGCTGATCCTCGGCTTCATGCTCTTCGAGGTCGTCGCCGGCCTGTTCGCCGGCTCCCTCGCGCTGCTCTCGGATGCCGGTCACATGCTCACGGACGCGGCGGCGATCGGCTTCTCGCTGGTTGCGATCCGCCTGGCGGCACGCCCCGCGCAAGGCGTCATGACCTACGGTCTCAAGCGCGTCGAGATCCTCTCGGCCCAGGCCAACGGCGTGACGCTGCTCGTGCTCGCGCTCCTGATCCTGTTCGAGGCCGTGCGCCGGCTGATCGCGCCGCCCGATGTCAAGGGCGGCATCGTGCTGGCGGTGGCGGTGGTGGGAATCTTCGTCAACCTCGCCGCCACGTGGACGCTCTCGCGCGCCAATCGCCGCAGCCTCAACATCGAGGGCTCGTTCCAGCACATCCTCACGGACCTCTACGCGTTCATCGCAACCGCCGTC
This sequence comes from uncultured Actinomycetes bacterium, assembly GCA_963845865.1. GTDB lineage: Bacteria > Actinomycetota > Thermoleophilia > Gaiellales > JALYLC01 > JALYLC01. The sequence goes on along the minus strand of CAWJTT010000043.1, from coordinate 63,829 downwards.
GCCGGCGCGCTCGTGCTCTGGACGGGCTGGCTGCGCGCAGACCCGATCGCGTCGCTGCTGGTCGCGGCCCTGATGCTGCGCGCGGCCTACGGGCTGCTGCGCGACTCGGGCAGGATCTTCCTCGAGGCCGCGCCGAGCGGTCTCGACCCCGAAGAGATCGGACGCACGCTGGTGGCACAGCCGTGCGTGAGCGAGGTGCACGACCTGCACGTCTGGGAGATCTCGTCCGGCTTTCCCGCGCTCACCGCTCACGTCCTGGTCTCACCCGACTGCGACTGCCACGCGACGCGCCGCAGGCTGGCCGACGTGCTCGGCGAGCGCTTCGGAATCGGGCACACGACGCTCCAGGTCGACCACGCGCAGCCGCCGCAGGCGCTGCAGATCGCGGCGCGCGAGCAGGCGCAGGGGCGCTGATCAGACCCCGATGGGGTGCCACACGGTCTTCGTCTCCACGAAGGCCGTCAGGCGCTCGGTGCCGGGCTCGCCGACCCAGTCCTCGGAACTCGGGGCGTACACGCGCTTGACGTTGTCGGCCGCCGCCCGGGCCAGCGCGCCGCGCTCCGGCGCAGCCACGCCGGTGAGGTCGATCGCGTTCACGTCGCGGTGGCTCGCAAGCCAGGGAGCGAGCTCGCTCGTGAAGCCCGTCAGCACGTTGGCGACGCCGCCGGGCAGGTCCGAGGTCGCGAGCACCTCGGACAGCGACACCGCCGGCAACGGCCGGCGCTCGGAGGCCACGACGACCGCCGTGTTACCGGTGCACAGGACCGGCGCGAGCGTGCTGACAAGACCGAGCAGGCTGGATTCCTGCGGTGCCAGGATGGCCACGACGCCCGTCGGCTCCGGCAGCGAGAAGTTGAAGTAGGGGCCGGCGATCGGGTTGGCGGAGCCGGCGACCTGGGCGAACTTGTCGGCCCAGCCGGCGTACCAGACGATGCGATCGATCGACTGCGCGACGCTCTCGAGCGCCTCGTCGCTCGTCACTCCCTCGACCGCTGCCACCTCGGCGGCGAACTGCTCGCGGCGGCCGTCGAGCATCTCGGCCACGCGGTAGATCACCTGCCCGCGGTTGTACGGCGTGGCACCCGCCCAGCCCGGGAACGCCTTGCGCGCCGCGACGACCGCGTCGCGAACGTCCTTGCGCGAGGCCTGAGCCGCCTGCGCGAGCAGTCCGCCGGAGGCATCCTCGACCGGGTAGGAACGGCCCGACTCCGAGCGCGGGAAGGCGCCGCCGATCGAGAGCTTGTACGTCTTGCGCACGCGCAGGCGCGGCTGCTCAGCGGGCAAGGTAGGCCTCCAGTCCGTGCCGGCCGCCCTCGCGCCCGAAGCCCGATTCCTTGTAGCCGCCGAACGGCGAGGCCGGATCGAAGCGGTTGAACGTATTTGCCCAGACGACGCCGGCCCGCAACTGCCGCGCCATCCAGAGGATGCGCGAGCCCTTCTCGGTCCAGATGCCGGCCGACAGCCCGTACGGCGTGTTGTTGGCCTTGTCCACGGCCTCCTGCGGCGTCCGGAACGTGAGCACGGAGAGCACCGGGCCGAAGATCTCCTCACGTGCGATGCGGTGGCTCGCGGAGACGCCCGTGAAGATCGTCGGCGGGAACCAGAAGCCGTTCTCGGGCAGCTCGCAGGGCGGCGACCAGCGCTCCGCGCCCTCCGCCTCCCCGGCGTCGCTGAGCTCGCGAATGCGGGCCAGCTGCTCGGCCGAGTTGATGGCGCCGATATCGGTGTTCTTGTCGAGCGGATCGCCGAGGCGCAGCGTGGCCATGCGCTCCTGCAGCTTGGCGATGACCTCCTCGACCACGGACTCCTGCACGAGGAGCCGTGAGCCGGCACAGCACACGTGGCCCTGGTTGAAGAAGATGCCGTTGACGATGCCCTCGATCGCCTGATCCAGTGGCGCATCGTCGAAGACGATGTTGGCGGCCTTGCCGCCGAGCTCCAGGCTCAGGCGCTTGGGCGTGCCCGCGACGCTGCGCTGGATCAGCTTTCCGACCTCCGTCGAGCCCGTGAACGCGATCTTGTCGACGTCCTCGTGCTCGACGAGCGCCTGCCCGATCGCGGGCCCGCCCGCGATGACGTTGACGACGCCGGGCGGCAGGTCGCACTCGGCGATGATCTCGGCGAGCGTCAGCGCCGTCAGCGGCGTGGTCTCGGCCGGCTTGAGCACGACCGTGTTTCCGGTCGCAAGCGCCGGAGCGATCTTCCAGGCCGCCATCAGCAGCGGGAAGTTCCAGGGGATGATCTGGCCCGCCACGCCGATCGGACGCGGCGCAGGCCCGTAGCCCGCGTGCTCGAGCTTGTCGGCCCAGCCGGCGTAGTAGAAGAAGTGCGCCGCCGCGAGCGGCACGTCGACGTCGCGCGATTCGCGGATCGGCTTGCCGTTGTCGAGCGACTCCAGCACCGCCAGCTCGCGGGCGCGCTCCTGGATGACGCGCGCGATGCGGAAGAGGTACTTGGCGCGCTCGCGTCCGGGCAGGTCGCGCCAGACCGATTCGTAGGCCGCCCGCGCGGCGCCGACCGCGGCATCGACGTCCCCGGCGCCGGCCTCGGCGACATCGGCCAGCGGAGCGGCTGTGGACGGGTCGATCGTGGGCACCGTCCCTCCTGCGCCTGGGCGAAATTCGCCGCCCACGAAGATCCCGTAGGAGGGGCGCAGGCGCGCCGTCTCCCGAGCCTCGGGAGCGGGCGCGTACTCGAAGGGAGGGGCTGCTGCCATGCTCAGTCGAGCGTCACGTAGTCGGGTCCGTCATAGCTGCCGCGCGCGAGCTTGTGGCGCTGCAGCAGCAGGTCGTTGAGCAGGCTCGAGGCGCCGAAGCGGAAGTGGTCGGCATCGAGCCAGCGAGGACCGGCGACCTCCGAGACCATGACGAGGTAGCGGATCGCCTCCTTGCTCGCGCGGATGCCTCCCGCGAGCTTTACACCTCGCACCTCTCCCGTGGCGTCGGCGAAGTCGCGCACCGCCTGCAGCATCACGAGCGCGACCGGCGGCGTCGCCGCCGGGCTCACCTTGCCGGTGGAGGTCTTGATGAAGTCGCCGCCCGCGAGCAACGCGAGCACCGAGGCCCGCCGCACGTTGTCGAGCGTCGCGAGCTCGCCCGTCTCGAGGATGACCTTGAGGTGCGCCGAGCCGCAGGCCGCGCGCGTGGCGACGATCTCGTCGTGCACCTGCCCGTAGCGCCCGGCCAGGAACGCGCCGCGATCGATCACCATGTCGATCTCGTCGGCGCCTGCCGCGACCGCCTCGCGCACGTCGGAGAGCTTCACGTCGAGCGATGCGCGGCCCGAGGGGAACGCCGTCGCGACGCTCGCCACCTTGACGCCCGAGCCGCGCAGCGCCTCCACCGCGACCCCGACGAGGTCGGGGTACACGCACACGGCGGCCACGGCGGGCGTCGCGGCGTCGCTCGGATCGGGCCGCACGGCCTTTGCGCAGAGCGAGCGCACCTTGCCCGGCGTGTCGGCGCCTTCGAGCGTGGTCAGGTCGACCATGCGCACTGCGGCGTCGAGCGCCCAGGCCTTGCTGGTCGTCTTGATGCTCCGCGTGGCGAGCGCGGCTGCGCGCGCCTCCGCCCCCACCTGGTCGACGCCGGGCAGTCCGTGCAGGAACCTCCGCAGCGATGTCTCGTCCCGGGTCGCTTCGTGCAGGGCCGGGAGCTCGCCGCCGAACGACCTCGAAAGGGTGACGCTCACGCCCTCAGTGTACGAGCATCCGGAATCCCCCGACCGAGCGGCGAAACCGATGCCACATTCGTGTTAGGTGGGAGATTCATCCGGGCATCCGCACTCGGGGGGTGCGTTCGTGAACGACTTCTTCGTACGTCTCTACATGCTCAGCCGGCGGGACACCGGGCAGACGATGGCCGAGTACGCCATCGTGCTCGGGATCATCTCCGTCACGCTGGTCTTGGCGCTGACCGCTCTGAGCGGCAGCGTCTCCGGAGCGCTCGGCCGCGTCACCGGCGACCTCTAGAGGTACCGCCGAGCCGGTACGGTTGAACCTCCCGCTCACTGAGGAGGTTCGCCGTGCCGCTCGTCACGGTCAAGGTCTTCGAACGCCGCCTGGACGCGCAGTCCGAGTCGCGCATCATCAAGGCGATGACGGACGCGCTGCTCGACGCGCTCGAGGCCGAGGAGTTGCGCGACCACACCTGGGTGCTGGTCGAGGGCTATGACCCGCACCGCTGGGGTCGCGCCGGCAAGCCGTGGGAAGAGGCGTGATCGGGGAGACTGCCGGCATGGGAACTCAGGACGGCATCGTGATCGTCGGCGGCGGGCTCGCGGCTGCGCGCGTCGCAAGGGCATTCAAGGACGCCGGCGGCGAGGGGCCGGTCTCGATCCTGTCGGCCGACACCGACCCGCCGTACAACCGGCCGCCGCTCTCGAAGGGCTTCCTGCGAGGCGAGATCGAGGCGGACGCGGTATTCGTCGAGCCGGAGGAGGCCTACGCGGAGCTCGGCATCGACCTCCGCCTCGGGTGCGAGGTGACGGCCGTGCGAGCGGACGCGCAGACGGTGGCGCTCGCCGACGGCGGCTCGCTCCCCTACGACCGGCTCGTGCTCGCGTCCGGCTCGCTCCCGCGTGCGCTCGGCACGCCCGGCGAGACGCTCGAGGGCGTGCACACCTACCGCACGCTGCGCGATGCGACGGCTGTCCGCAAAGCAGCCGAGTCCGCCTCGAGCGCGCTCGTGATCGGCGGGGGGTTCATCGGCATGGAGACCACCGCCTCGCTCCGCCGCCGAGGCCTCGAGGTCACGCAGGTCGACCTTGCCGACGAGCTCTACGCCTCGCTTCAGGCGCCACCGCTGTCGGGCTCGCTCGAGCGGCTCTACCGCGATCGAGGCGTCGAGCTGATCCTCGGCGACGTCGTGGCGGAGTTCCGCGGGAGCGGCGGCAAGCTGACCGGTGCCGTCACGCGCGCGGGGCGCGAGATCAGCGCCGAGCTCGCGATCGTCGGTGTCGGGGTGCAGCCCTCGACGGGCTACCTCGACGGCGCCGGCGTCGAGCTCGACAGGGGGACGGTGATCGTCGACGAGCGCTTCGCGACCAGCGTCCCCGGCATCTACGCCGTGGGCGACATCGCCAACTTCAGCGACCCGATCTTCGGCCACCGGCGGCTGATCCAGCACTGGACCAACGCCAGCTACCAGGGCGACCGCCTCGGCCGCCTGCTCGCGGGCCAGGACACGCCCTATGACCAGGTCGCGTACTTCTTCTCGGAGGTGTTCGGCACCAAGATCGGCCTCCTCGGAGATCTCGACGGCGGCCACGACGAGCTCGTCATGCGCGGCTCGCTCGAGGCGGGCGCGCTGATCGGCTGGTATCTGCGCGACGAGCGACTCGCCGCGGCCCTGATCGTCGGCCAGACGCCCGAGACGCAGAACGAGCTCAACGCGCTGCTGCGCGTGCAGGCCCGGCTGGTCGACCGGGCGGGGCTCACCGACCCCGACGCATCCCCCGCCACGGCGTTCGACAAGGACGGCTGATCCGGAGCTGCGAAGCGGTGCTCTACCGTCTGATCGGCGAAGCAGCAGTGAGCACCTCCGACACATCCCCGCGCACGCCCCCGCTCAAGCCGCGGGCGTACTACACGGCCGTCGGCCTGGTCGACCGGGTCACGACGTTCCGGCGGCTCCGCGGCCCACTCCCGGCCCAGCGCGGGGTGCGCATTCTCTGCTATCACCGCATCTCGGGCGACCGCGACGTCCTGGCCGTGAGCCCGGACGCATTCCGGCGGCACATGGAGGCCATCCGGGCATCGGGTGCTCGCGCCCTGCGCCTGGACGGCGCGCTCGGTCTGCTCGCGCGCCCCGTCGAGGACTTCCACGTCTGCGTCACGTTCGACGACGGCTACCAGGACGCGCTCGACGTGGCCCTGCCGATCCTGCGCGAGTTCGAGATGCCCGCCACTGTCTACCTGCCGACGGCCATGATCGACGGTGTGGCGCCGTACGACTGGTACGGGGAACGGCCGGCGCCCGCTGCGCTCGACTGGGACGGCGTTCGGGAGTTGATCGCCGACGGCCTCGTCGATGTGCAGGCGCACACGCGCACGCATCCTCGCCTGACCGCGCTCGACGACGCGAGCGCCAGGTGGGAGCTCGCCACGTCGAAGGCGGACATCGAGCAGCGCCTGGGAGTCGCGGTCACGAGCGTCTGCTATCCGGCGGGCCTCTACGGGCCCCGAGACGCGCGACTCGCGCGTGAGCTCGGCTATCGCGCCGCCGTGACGTGCCGCCCCGGGCTCAACGACGCCGGAACCGACCCGATGGAGCTGCGACGGAACCTGATTGCTCCACGCGACGACATTCGTCGCTTTCGCGCGAAGCTCGGCGGTCTGCTCGATGCCCCGAGCCGGCTCACCGAGGCGATGCAGCGCCGGCGCGCGGGCGCGGCTGCGTCGTAGACCGGCCCTTCAGATGGCACCGACGTGGTCCCGCGCGGCCGCAACCGCGGCCTGCCCGAAGGCGATGCCGCCGTCGTTGGGCGGCAACCGCTCGGGTACGAGCACGCGCAACCCCACGGCAGTCAGCAGTGCGGAGGTGCGTTCGAGCAGCAGGCGGTTCTGGAACACGCCGCCGGACAGCACGACCGCCTGCAGGCCGTGGCGGGCGGCGGCCTCGGCACAGGCCATGGCGGTCGCCCGCGCCACGCCCTCGTGGAAGCGCCGTGCGATCGCGCCGACCGGTACGCCTGCGGCGACGTCGGCGGCGACGGCGGTCACCGTGGCTCGCGCATCGAGCACGCGCCTGCCTCCCTCGTCTGCGAGCGGCAAGTCGTAGGCGCTGCCATCGGCCTGATGATCGGCACAAGTCTCAAGCTCTACTGCAGCTTGACCTTCGTAGGAGACGTGCGCCCGCAGACCGCAGAGCGCGGCCACGGCGTCGAACAGACGCCCCATGCTCGTCGTCGCCGGAGACACGGAGGCGCTCTGGCCCAGGCTCGCAACGGCGTGCCAGCGCGTCGCGTCGACGGCTCCGGCGAGCACGTCGGGCAGTCGCGGCGGTCCGCCGCCGGCTGCCGCGAGCCAGGCGCACGCCATCCGCCAGGGCTCGTGCACGGCTCGCTCACCGCCGGGCATGCGCACCCCGCGCAGGGATGCCGCACGCTCGAAGCCCACGAGGTCGCCGACGAGGATCTCGCCGCCCCAGATCGTCCCGTCCGTGCCATAGCCCGAGCCGTCGTAGATCGCGCCCACGGCCGGCCCCTCGAGGCCGTGCTCGGCGAGGCAGGCCGCCAGATGGGCATGGTGGTGCTGCACGCCCGTCAGCTGCACGTCGTCGAGCTCGAGCGCGAACGCCGTGGAGGCGTAGTCGGGGTGCAGGTCATGGGCGAGCAGCTCGGGGCGCAGCGAGAAGAGGCGCTCGAAGTGGTCGACTCCCTGGTGGTAGGCAACCAGCGCCGGGTACTGCTCGAGATCGCCGATGTGATGGCTGACCCATGCGCGGGAGCCACGCGCGACGCAGAACGTCGCCTTGAGCTGGCCTCCGCACGCGAGCAGCGGTCTCCGGGCAGCGACCGGCAGCTCGATGCTCGCCGGCACGTAGCCGCGCGAGCGCCGCAGCGTGAGCGGCCTGCGGCCCTCGGCGAGCGCGACGCCGCGCACCACCGAGTCGTCCGTGCGCGTCTCGATCGGGCGGTCGTGCACGAGGAAGCCGTCGGCGATGGCTTCGAGCCGGGTCAGTGCGTCGCGGTCGCGGAAGGCGATCGGCTCGTCGGACACGTTGCCGCTCGTGAGCACGAGCGACTCGGTACCGAGCTCGGCGAGGTCGGCCAGCAGGAGGTGATGTAGCGGCGCGTAGGGCAGCATCACGCCGAGCTCCGAGACGCGCGGGGCGACGGCGTCGGCGACGGGCGCGCCCGGACGCCTCGGCGCCAGCACGATCGGCCGCGCGACGGAGACGAGCAGCGTCCGCTCGACGTCGCCGAGCTCCACGAGCTCGCCGGCCATCGCCTCGTCGCGAACCATGAGGGCGAAGGGCCTGTCCTCACGGCGCTTGCGGGCGCGCAGCTCGGCGACCGCCACGCCGTTGGCGGCGTCGCAGGCCAGGTGGTAGCCGCCGATGCCCTTGACCGCGAGCACCGCGCCGCCGGCAAGCCGGCGCGCGGCCGCGAGCACGGCATCCTGGGGCGCGGCGATGTCGATCGGAGCTCCGCTCCCGTCGAGCAGCTTCGACGCTCGGCCCGCACACCGGGCAGGCGTTCGGCTGGGCGTGGAAGCGGCGGTCCGCGGGATCGTCGTACTCGCCCTGGCACGCCGCGCACATCGTGAAGGAAGCCATCGTCGTGGCCGGCCGGTCGTACGGCACGCCGCGCACGATCGTGAAGCGGGGCCCGCAGTTCGTGCAGTTCACGAACGGGTAGCGGAAGCGGCGATCCCCGGGGTCGCGCAGCTCGGCCAGGCAGTCGTCACAGGTCGCGGCATCGTGCGAGACGAGCGCGTCGGCATCGCCGCGCGAGACGCTCTCGACGATGCGGAAATCTCGCTCACCCGTCGGCTCGAGCCGGTCGCAGTCGACGCGCTCGACGATTGCGAGCGGCGGCGACTCGCGGGCGAGACGGGCGAGGAAGCTCTCGACGGCGTCCTCGCGCCCGTCGACCTCGAGCACCACGCCGCGCTCGTCGTTGAGCACGAAGCCACCGAGCTGCTCCTCACGCGCGAGGCGGTACACGAACGGGCGGAAGCCGACGCCCTGGACGACGCCTTGCACGCGCGCGCGCACGCGCGAAGCGCTCACGGCTCCGCGAGCTCCACCAGCTCGCGCAGCAGGTGCGAGGCCGTGGCGTGTGCCTCCTGGATGCGCGGGATGTGCTGCGAGCGGCTGACCACGAGGTGATCGGCGAGCTTCTCCGCAGCGACACGCCCGCCGTCGTAGCCCACCAGCGCGACCGTCACGAGGCCTCGCTTGCGCGCCTCCGCCAGCGCATCGACGACGCTGCGGGAGTCGCCGCTGGTGGAGAACGCGATCAGGGCGTCCCCGACGCCGCCGTAGGCGATGACCTGCCGCGTGAACACCGCCTGCGGCCCGATGTCGTTGGCGATCGCCGTCACGATCGCAGGATCCGCGCTGAGGTCGAGCGCCCGGCGCGGCTCGCCCGCACCGCCCGGCAACGGCATCGCGAGGTCGGCGACGATGTCCATGGCGTCGGTGGCCGAGCCGCCGTTGCCGAGCGCAAGCAACGTGCCGCCGCGCTCGAAGACCTGCCGCAGCGAGGTCGCGGCGGCTGCGAGCACGGCGCCGCCGTCCTCGACTGTCTGCTCGCGCAGTGCCTCGGTCTCCGCCGCCTTCATCGTCACCGAGTTGCCCACGTCGGCGAGCACGGCCTCGAGGTCGGTCTCGCTCTCGCTGAGGAACGGATACAGGAAGCTCGACGCACCGGCATCGTGGGCGCGGCGCTCGCTGCGCCCCTGGAGCAGGCCGCGGTGCTCGAAGAAGACGTGCGAGAGCTCCCAGACGATGTGGTAGACGGTCTCGATCAGCTCCTGCCGGACGTACGGATCGGCCGAGGGCGGCTCGATCACCCAGTGCGCCCCGAGCGGCGCGAAGGCCACTGTCAGGGCGCCGCAAGCGCGTGCGGCTGCCAGCGCGGCCGTCAGCGCCGGAGCATCCGCGTCGTCGCCGAAGGCGAGCACGATGTCGTCGGGGCGCGCGAGCAGGGCGACCTCACCCGGCAGCCGGCCCGCGTCGCCGATCAGAGCGAGCGCCGGCAGGGCGCGCTTGCCGACGATCACGGGGTGCACGAACTCGACCGCGACGTGGCGCGCGTCCGAGGCGCCTGCGGGAGAGCACGCGCAGGCCAGGAGGCGGCCACCGCGCGCGCAGCGCTCGGCGACCGCGTGGCAGAGCTCGGCGATGCGCGCCGACTCGCGCTCGTAGAGGCGGCCGCCGGCCTCGCGGCGGGCGGCCAGGCCGCGGGCGAGCAGCTCCGCCGCGGGCTCGGCGACGGTGCGGGTCACGCCACCGGCGCGGCCACGCGCCGCGCCACGCGCTCGGCCAGCCAGCGCCGCAACTCGTCCACGCCCTCCCCCGTCCGCGCGCTCACGACGAGCGTCTCGACGTCGGGGTGGACTGCGTCGATGTTGGCGCGCAACTCGTCCAGGTCGACCTCGAGATGCGGAATCAGGTCGACCTTGTTGATCAGGACGAGCTCGCAGGTGCGATACATGAGCGGGTACTTGAGCGGCTTGTCCTCGCCCTCGGTGATCGCCGCGACCATGACGCGCACGTCCTCGCCGACGCGGAACTCGGCCGGGCAGACGAGGTTGCCGACGTTCTCGATCACGAGCAGGTCGATCTCGGCGAGCGGCACCGACGGGAGCGCGGAGCGCACCATGTTGGCGTCCAGGTGGCATTCGCCGCCGAAGCCCGAGTCCGTGTTGATCTGCGTCACGGGCACATGCAGCGAGGCGATCCGCATCGCGTCGTAGGAGCCCTGCACGTCGCCCTCGAGCACGCCCACGCGAATGCCCTCGGCGAGCGGGCGCTCGAGCGCCCGCTCGAGCAGGCTCGTCTTGCCGGCCCCGGGCGCGCTCATGAGGTTGACGACGGCCACGCCGTGGCGGTCGAAGTCGTCGCGGTTGGCCCGCGCGATCGTGTTGTTGGCGTCGAGCGCATCCTCGACGACGCGAACCTTCACCCGGTGCATGCTGGCTCCTCAACCTCGATCGACTCGACCTCGAATTCGTTGCCCGCCTCGATCTCGACGTCCGCTGCGCCGCAGCGCGCACAGCGGAACGACACCGGCCCGCCGCTGTCGGCGAGCTCCCAGCTCGTCCCGCATCGCCTGCAGCCGAGACTCGCCGCGACCGTCTCGTACTCCAGCGCCGCGCCCTCGCAGAGCGTGCCGCGCGCGACATGCTCGAAGTAGAAGGCCAGAGAGTCGGGGACGACCTGGCGCAGCTCGCCCAGCCGCAGCTGGATCACGAGGACGCGCCGGCCCGCTGCGTGCCGCTCCGCCGTGTCCACCACCGCTCCTGCCAGCGAGAGCTCGTGCATGTTCAGAGGGCGCTCGCGCGCCGCGCCTCCTCCCCGAGGCTTGCGAGCGTCTCCAGGGCGAGCTCGAGCGCCCGCGGCACCGCCCCGGCAACGGCGGGCGTCAGTCCCAGCCCAGGCTCCTCGACCTGTTCGGGCTCGCACGCGATCACGACGACGCTGCCCGGCCAGCCCGACACGGCACGCACGAACCGCAGCACCGTCTGCGGGTCCATCGCGTGCGGATCGATCATCTCGCCGTCCTCGATGCCCGCTGCGATCTCGGCTTCCTCGGGCTCGAGCACGTACAACGTGCCGGGCACCCCCCCGCCCCTGGTCACGTCGATCAGGAGCAGCGCGTCGTAGCCGCGCATCACCTCGTAGGCGAGATCGAGCCCACCGGTGCCGAAGTCCTCGACCGTCACGCCGTCGGGCAGCGCGAGCTCCTTGAGGCGCCGCACGACCTCGCCGCCGAAGCCGTCGTCCTGCATCCAGGCGTTGCCCACTCCGGCCACCAGGATCTGCGCGCTGCGCTCCGTCATGACGCCCTCCGTAGCTCGAGCTCGCCGGCGAAGAAGAAGAGGAAGCGGCCCGTGTCGCGCATCAGCTGCTGCCCGGGATCGTCGTCCACCGTGACGCCGAAGTAGAGCCGGTCGTCGTAGTCGAGGTAGATACGCTCGACGGTGGCGCTGCGGCCGTCGAGGATGCGGTCGTAGGGGTCGGAGCGACCCTCCAGGCGGAGCAGCACGGTGTCGCCCAGCCGGTAGGTCGTGCCGTCGACCGTAGCCTCGCGCTCGCCCGGAACGCCCTCCGGTGCCGGCCCGAGCTCGTTCATCGCGGGTCCTCCGACTGCGGGTCGCTGAGCGTGACGCGGCCGTGCAGGGCGAGAATCTCGCTGGGCGTGGCGGCGGCAGCGCGCTCGATCATCGCTCGCACGGCGGGATCGTCGCGCTCGATGGACGCCCGCTCGTCGTCCGAGAGCGCGAGCACGTGCAGCAGCAGCGCCTCCTCGATCTCGGTGCCGTCGAACAGGTCGCCGCGGCTCTCGGGCGCGATCTGCGGGTGCTCGGGCAGCATGATCGTGGCGCCCAGGAGCACGTCGTCGGCAGGCGTGGCGAGCACCGGGAAGGTGTTCTCGCTGCGCGCCGCGGCGCCCTCGCCGAGCGGCGAGGCGAAGCTGCCCTCGCCGAGGCGAAGGCAGGGCAGGGTGGAGAGCAGGCTCCAGGCGAGCGCCTCGGCACGGTCGGCGTCGCGCGAGACGAAGGGCGTCGCGTTCTCGACCCGCAGCTCCACCGTGTAGCGCGACGGGCCGTCCCGGGTGGCCGTCAAACGCACGACGGCCTGCAGGCCGTCGTCGGCCAACGTCCGCTCCCGCGGCTGCGACGCGAGCTCTCCCAGCGGGCGCGCTGCGAAGGCGACACCGCGCTCGGCGGCCTCGTGGCGCCGCCCGCTGGCATGGAGGAATCGGAGCTCGGCGGAGAGCGGTGCATCGGCGCCCGCGAGCGCGAGGCCGCGCAGCACGAGCGTGTCGAAGGCCCCGGCGCTGCCGGCCGCGTAGGCGGGCGGGTAGACGATGCCGAACGGCGTCGGCGTCGCATTCTTGGCCGTGCCGCGCGTGTACGGGTACAGCGCGTAGCCCTCCCACAGCAGCGTGCGCACGAGCGTCTCGAGGCTCTCGCGCGCGTCATCCACCAGGCGCCTCCTCCGGGTCGCGGTCGAGCATGCGCTCGACGCAGGCGTCGAAGGAGTGCAGCCCGTGCTCGCGGCGGTATTCGGTCAGCCGCCCGACCGTGTCCTGCCCGAGTGCGACCCAGCTGCGGCCCGGGTAGTGCCTCGCCATCATCTCGCGCCAGGTCGCGACCGGCATGCGCCACGTCGTGGTGCACGACCACGGCACCGATACGACCTGGACGCGGCCGTCTTCCCCGCGCATCAGGATCGACCCGCTGAAGTGGAACGCGAGTGGCACGTCGCCGGCGGGCAGGCTCGAGAAGTAGCGAGCCGCGGCGATCTCCAGGTCGAACGTGGCCGGCACCGGGAGCGTGAACATGCCCGCGCCCGTGAACGTCGGAACGAGTGTCGCGGACTGGGCCCACACGAACGGATGCGTCGTCGCCGGCCAGCGCTCGGGCTCGCCGAACAGGTCGACGAGGCGCTCGCGCGTGGCCGCGTCGTAGTCGCGTCGCGCCGGCTCGACGTTGATCTGCGCCGTCAGCGCGATCGTGAAGATCTCGCGCTGCGAGTCCTCGGAGACCCCGAGCCGGAAGCGCAGGGTGGGCGCGGCCGCGTCCTCGACGACCTCGACCCCGAGCACGGCGAACTCCGGCGTGATCGTCGCCGGGACGCCTCCGCCGGGCGGCCGGCCCTCGGCCTCGCGCGCGGAGCTCATGCGCCCTGCCCACCAAGCGCCGTGAAGAACTCGGCCACCGCGTCGTCGATCGCACGGCCGCCCGAGATGCCCTCCCAGCGCGACTTGATCATGCCCACGAGCTCGTAGCAGCGGTCGATCGGCACGATCACGCAGCGCCGCGGCTCGCTGATGCGGTCGACGATCAGCGCCTCGACCTCGGCCTCGAGCTCGCGCAGGATCGGGTTCGCGGCCACGAGCTCGTCCCACGCCGCGAGGTGCAGCTCGCTCTCGGTCGCGCCGGCCGGGCTCGGGTACAGCGCGACCACGCCCTGCCCGCGCTCGCGCAGGAGGAAGAACGCGAGCCCGATCGGGATCTGGAACTTCGCCCAGAGGTCGTCGTCGAGCACGAAATCGTCGAGGAAGAGGACGCGCGTTCCCGCCGGCCGCAGCTCGGCATCGCCGGCGCGCATCGCGAAGCACGGCTCGCAGGCGCACATGATGCGGCGGTCGACGAGGTGCAGGAGGTGGCGGTGGTCGGGGTCGATGACGACGCCGCAGAGGTCGCAGTGGTCGTCCCCGGCTCGGGGCGCGCTGGAGACCGGCGAGGGCGGACGCGCCTGTGCCAGCTGACGGAGGCGGCGAACCGCCGGTACTGCGCCGCCCGTCATCGGGCGAGCGCGACCTCGTAGGCTCGTCCTCCGCGCCGCAGCAGCGGGACGGGGTCGAGGTGCCCCTCGCCGGTGGCAGCGCGGCCGGCGCGGGTGAGGTCGAACGCGCACCCGCACCCCGGGCACTCGAGCAACGGGCCGGCGAGCGACGCCCCACGCAGCGACGCCGCGCAGGTCGCGCAGTGATCGCGGTATGCGAGCACGGTGCCGTCGACGTTGGCGACGACCAGCTCGACGCCCTCGAGCGCGAGCGCGCGGAACGTCCCGGGCTCGATCTCCCCGGCCTGCTCGAACGGCAGCCAGCCCGGCGCGCCGGCGGGCGCGGGGGCCGTGGCCGCCATCGCGAGCGGCTTGCGTACGGGCTTGGGCTCGGCCACGCCCTCGACCTCGAGGCCGAGCAGGTCCGGCGCCGCCTCCTCGAGCGCCTCCTTGATCGCCAGCTCCAGGGTGGCGGCCGAGGCCGGACAGCCATGGCAGTGGCCGACGAGCTCGAGGTACGCGACGCCGTCGGTGAGTCGCAGCAGGTGCACGTCGCCGCCGTGCGACTCCATGTACGGGCGCACGCTCGCGAGCGCCTCCTCCACGCGCGCCTCGAGCGGCACCGGGTAGAGGTCGTGGATCAGCATCAGGCTCCCGATCACGCCGTCGCCCGCGAGCCGGAGGAGCAGCCCTTCCTCTCCCTGCTCCGCCAGCTCGCGGACAATGCGGGTCAGGCCTTCGCCGTACAGCTCGATGATCGCCGACACGAGCTCGTCGACCGTGCCGCGAAGGAACGGATCGGCGGTCGCATCGATCGCGGCAGAGAGCTGCTCGACCCGCTCGAGCAGCTCTCGCCCCTCCGTCGGCTCCTCGCGCGGGACCTCGATTGCCATCTCGGCCGGCCTCAGCTGAGACCGGTCGGGCGATGGACGACCTTGCGCACGCGACCGGCCCCCGTGTACATGTGCACTCCGCAGGGAAGGCACGGGTCGAACGAGCGCACGGCCCGCATGATGTCGATTCCCTTGAAGTTCTCGGGCCCGTTCTCCTCGAAGATCGGCGTGTTCTGCACGGCGTCCTCGTAGGGACCCGGCGTCCCGTAGACATCGCGCGGATTCGCGTTCCAGGGCGTCGGCGGGTAGGGCTGGTAGTTCGCGATCTTGCCCTCCTTGATCACCATGTGGTGCGAGAGCACTCCGCGCGCGGCCTCGTGGAAGCCGACGCTGACGGCCTCCTCGGGGACCTTGAACGAGCTCCAGCTCTTGGTTCGGCCGGCCCGGATCTCGGCCAGCGCCTTCTCGAGGCAATACAGGCCGACGAGCGCCGAGTAGGCCTGGTGGTAGGAGCGCGCGCGATCCCGCTCGATCGCGTTCGACTTCGCGGGGACGTGCCACTCGAGCTCCATCTCGGGCATCGTGGCCGTCTTGGGCAGCACCATCTGGAGGCTCGTTCCCGTGGCCTTGAGATAGCCGATGTCGACGAGCCCGGCCTTCGCCGTGACCCACTGCCGGGCAAACGGGCCGCCGCCCGTGTCGCAGGCCACGTAGGAGTCGTTGCGCTTGTCGTACATGCGCGGCGACGTGACCCAGCTGTACTTGTCGGTGAAGTCGCGCTTCTGCGGCTTCGGCAGGGTCGTCTTGTTCCACGGGTGGCGCTTGTCGACCGCGTTGCCGAGCGGGTCCTTCGTGACATGCGTCTCCTCCGAGGACCAGTCGTCGAAGTACGAGCTGCCGAGCAGGATCCGCATCGCAAGGTTGATCTCGACCAGGTCCGTCGTGATCAGCTCGCCCTTGAAGACGAGGCCGGGCGTGATGAAGCGGTGCCGCCCCCACTCCGTCATGCCCTTGTAGGTGTAGTCGACGTAGTCGGGATCGTCGAAGCAGCCCCAGCAGACCAGATCCGTGTCGCGGTAGCCGACCATGTCGTAGCCGGGCAACTGCTGCAGGAAGAAGTCGTACAGGTCGTCGTGCATCGGCACGGTGCGCTTGACGTACTCGATGTAGCGCATCAGGCGCACGTAGTAGTCCGTGCAGGTCTGGTGCGTGATGTCCGCCGAGACGCCGCCCGGCATGATCGTCGACGGGTGCGTGTGGCGGCCGCCGAAGAGGCAGTACATCTCGCGCGTGTAGCGGGCGACCTGCAGCGTCTCGAGGTAGAAGCTGCCGGTGAACGGGTTCAGCGCCCGCATGATGTCGGCGATCGTCTTGTAGCCGTGGATGTCGCCGTGGGGCGACGGCGTGCTCTCGGCCGTCTTGAGCAGCGTCGGATTGGTCTCCTTGACCATCTGCTCGCAGAAGTCGACGTTCGCCATGCAGTCGTTGAAGATCGCGTGGTCGAACATGAAGTCGGCAGACTCGGCGAGGTTGTAGGCATAGTCGCCGAGCGGCGGCGGCTTGACCCCGTAGGCCATGTTCTGGTTGAGGCACGAGCAGGTGCAGTGATTGTCACCGCAGATGCCACAGATGCGGCTCGTGATGAAGTGCGCGTCGCGCGGATCGATGCCCTTCATGAAGATGTCGAAGCCGCGGAACACCATCGAGGTGCTGTAGCACTTGAGCACCTGCTGGTTCGTGAAGTCGATCTCGGTGTGGATGCCGAGGCTGCCCACGATCCGCGTGATCGGGTCCCACGACATCTCCTTGACGATGATCTTCTGCCCCTCGGGGGTCTGCGTCGTAGCCACCGTGCCTCTTTTCAGTCAGCGATTCCGTGGGGCCTCTACCAGCGCTTGTTGTACCCCGACGTGAGCTGGGTACCGCGCTTGCGCCAGGCCGGCTCCTGATCGCCGACCTTCTTGATCGACTGCGAACGCGCCCATCGCAGCACGGGGCCGTAGGTGAACTTCGCCGCGTCCGACGAGATCCGGCCCTTGGTGTCCGCCTGCATGAACGGCATGTACTTGTCGGGGAAGCCGGGCATCGTGCAGGCCATGCAGATCCCGCCGACATTGGGACAGCCGCCGATGCCGTTGACCCAGCCGCGCAACGGGACATTGCACTTGACGACCGGCCCCTTGCAGCCGAGCTTGACGAGGCACCGGTGGTCGCTGCCGTACTCGGTCGCGAAGTTCCCGTGCTCGTAGAAGGCGGCGCGGTTGCAGCTCTCGTGCACCGTGCGCCCGAACAGCGACACGGGCCGCAGCTGGTCGTCGAGCTCCGGCGCCGGCGCGAGCCCGCCGAGGTGCAGCACGAGGTAGAGCAGCATCTCGGTCATGTTGTCGGGCTGTGCCGGGCAGCCCGGGATGCAGATCACGGGCAGCCCGGCCTTCGACTTCCACTTCCACCCCAGGTAGTCGGGCAGGCCCATCGCGCCCGTGGGGTTGTTCTTCATCGCCGGGATGCCGCCGTAGGTCGCGCACGTACCGACTGCGACCACCGCAGCCGCCTTGTTGGCGAGGCGGTCGACCCACTCGTTCGTCGTGATCGGCTGCCCCTCGGGACTGACGCCGAATCCGGACCAGTGGCCCTCGCCGTTGATCTGCTCGTTGCCGAGCGAGCCCTCGATGATCAGGACGAACGGATCGAGCTTGCCCTGCTCGGCGTCGAACCAGGCCTGGATGAACTCCTGGCCGACCTCGTAGGCGATGACCTGGTTGTGGATCACGACCTTGGGCATGCCGGGGATGATCCCCTGCACGATGTCCTCGAGACTCGGGTTCGTCGCCGACGTCATCGCGACCGAATCGCCCTCGCAGGACAGCCCGGTCGTCATCCAGAGCACGTGCGCGGTCACCTGCTCGGTGGCTTTCTGCTTCGGCGCGAACTCGATGCTCGACATGCCCGGCTCCTTCGCTCGGCTAACAGATGCGCGGCAGCGGATCGCCGACCAGCTGGTCGACCACGCGCTTGCCGCCAAACGCGGTTTCCATCAGCACCATCCCGGCCGGCGAGGACTTGACCTCGCCGATCTCGACGGCGCTCTCACACCCCGGCACGGCTCGCAGCGCGGCAAGCGCGGCGGCGCTTCCCTCCGGCCCCACGAACGCGACGAACGTGCCCTCGTTGGCGATGTACAGCGGATCGATGCCGAGCAGCTCGGCCGCCCCGGCGACCGCCGGCCGCACGGGAATGTCCTTCTCCCGGACGACGATCGCGGCCTCCGAAGCCCGCGCGAGCTCATTCAGCACCGAGGCCACGCCACCGCGCGTCGCGTCACGCAGGCAGCGCAGATGCGGCCCGGCGGCTGCCAGCAGCGCGTCGACGGCGGGCCACAGCGGCCGCGTGTCGGACTCGACGTCGGCGTCGAGGTCGAACTCGCCGCGTGCCAGCATGATCGCCGTGCCGTGCTCGCCGATCGAGCCCGAGACGATCACGTGGTCGCCGGCGCGCAGGTTCGCCGGGCGCGAGCGCGGCGCGCTCGTCGACGAGACCGATGCCGGTCGTGCAGAGATACATCGAGTCGGCGTGGCCGCGCTCGACGACCTTCGTGTCGCCGGTCATGACCTCGACGCCGGCCGCAGCAGCGGCCCGAGCGACCGCCTCGACCTCGGCACGCAGGACGTCGCTCGCGAGACCCTCCTCGAGGATCATCGCGAGGCTGAGCGCGAGCGGCCTGGCACCGCCCATGGCGAGGTCGTTGACGGTGCCGTTGACCGCGAGCTCGCCGATCGATCCGCCCGGGAAGCGCAAGGGCTTGACGACGAAGCTGTCGGTCGTGAACGCGAGCCGCGCCGCACCGGCCTCGACCGTCGCGACATCCGCCAGCGCGTCGAGCGCCGGCGAGGCGAAGGCGGGGACGAGGACGCCCTCGATCAGCGTCTGGGTCGCCTTGCCACCGGCGCCGTGCGCCATCGTGATGTGCGCGTCCCGCAGTTTCGGTCGTCGCGCTCGCTGCTTGGCGATCACGTCCAGCACGCGCTGCTCTCGCTCGCCGACGCCCGGACGGGCGGACACGCTCACACCACCTCTCGCTCGCGCGCGAAGCGGCCGTACGTGTAGTACGCGGCGCACGCGCCCTCGGGCGACACCATGCACGTCCCGATCGCGTGCTCCGGTGTGCAGGCGCTGCCGAAGACCTTGCACTCCCAGGGCTTGATCACGCCCTTCAGCACCTCGCCGCACTGGCACGCCTTCGGATCGGCCACGCGCACGTTCGGCACCTCGTAGCGTGCCTCGGCGTCGAACGCGCGGTAGGCATCCGAGAGGCGCAACGCGCTCTGCGAGATGAAGCCGAGTCCCCGCCACTCGAAGTGCGGGCGCAGCTCGAAGACCTCGGCCATGGCGCGCAGCGCCGCCGAGTTGCCCTCGTAGGGCACCACGCGGGAGTACTGGTTCTCGACCTCGCAGCGGCCCTCGGCCAGCTGCCGCACGATCATCTGCACCGACTGCAGCAGGTCGAGCGGCTCGAAGCCCGAGATCACGATCGGCTTGGCGTAGTCCGCCGGGATGAACTCGAACGGCCGCGCACCCACGACCGTCGCGACATGGCCCGGCCCGATGAAGCCGTCCAGCTGGAGGTCGGGCGACTCCAGCAGCGCGCGCAGCGGCGGCACGATCGTGACGTGATTGCAGAGGCAGAGGAAGTTCTCGAGTCCCTCATCCTTCGCCCGGCGCAACGTGAGCGCCGTCGACGGCGCCGTCGTCTCGAAGCCGATCGCGAAGAAGACGACCGTGCGATCCGGGTTGTCGCGCGCGATCCGCAGCGCGTCGAGCGGCGAGTAGACCATGCGCACGTCGGCGCCCTCGGCCTTGGCGTCGAGCAACGTTCCGTGCGCGCCGGGGACGCGCAGCATGTCGCCGAAGCACGTGAAGATCACCTCGGGCTCGCGCGCGACCGCGATGCCGTCGTCGACGCGCCCCATGGGGATCACGCAGACCGGGCAGCCTGGCCCGTGCACGAGCTCGACGTTGGGCGGCAGCAGGTCGTCGACGCCGTACTTGTAGATCGAGTGCGTGTGCCCGCCGCACACTTCCATGACCTTGTAGTGGCGGCCGGCGTCGACGGTGGAGGCGATCTCTGCGGACACCACCCGGCCGAGCTCGGCGTCGCGGAACTCGTCGACGTACTTCATGCGCTCGCCTCATCGAGACGGGCGAGCGCCACACCCGCGTGGACGAGCACGAGATCACCCGGGGCGACATCGCCGACGAGCTGGACGTCGACGGTCGTGTCGGGCTGGGAGGGCGCGGCGTCGTCGCAACAGCGCGCGAGGCCGGCTCCTTCGAGAGCGACGATGCGAAGGGGAAGGCCCTGATCGCCGCAGGTGATGCAGTGCTCGTCCACGCAGGTCGGCGCGAGCTCGGCGTGATCGATCGCAGTCATTCGATCACGCTCGCCTTCAGCTCCTCGAGCTCCTGCTCGTACTCGGCGCCCATGCCCTGCAGCAGTGCGAGCGTGGCGTGCGCCTCCTCCTCGTCGACCTTCGAGAGCGCGAATCCCACGTGGATCAGCACCCAGTCGCCTGGCACCACGCCGCCGTCCTCGTCGAGCAGTCCGATGTTCACGGTCCGCCGCACGCCCGCGACTTCGACCCGAGCGAGGCGGTTGGCCTCATCGACGAGCTCGATCACCTGGCCTGGGATCGCCAAGCACATACGCACCGGTGCCTTCCTGGCTGGGGTGGCGTACGCCGCGGGAGCGGTGTATCTCGGGTGGGTCGGAAGGGTTCTATCAGCGCGTGCAGGCAGCGGACAGGGCCGCGTAATCGCGGTTACCAACGCCTGTAGGGGACACGTGGTAATCACGATTACCGGCCTGTCGCGCTGGGTATACGAGGCGTAGGATCACCTGCGCCGCCCCGCCGAGATCGCGGGCGCGACCACTCTCTCCACGAGCGCGCGAGGAGCCCACATCACCGCTCGACCGCAATCTCCAGCACGGGGCACCGAGCAGTGGCCGGCGCTGCGCGAGCTGTCGAGCGTCGACGCGTTCCCGACCTCGTCCTACCACTACCTGCTCGATCTCGACGACGACCTCGCAGAGCAACTCGACCTGCGCATGCGGCTCGTGGCCAGGCAGGTGGTGACTGCGGTCGTCTTCACGGCGCCGGCCGGGGATTGCGACCTCTCCGGCTGCTTCAGGCAGGTCGGCCATGGCCCAGGCGTGCTCATCGTCGACGGCGTGCTCAGCGTCGACGTGCGCGTGGGCGACCGCACCGCGACCGAGATCGTCGGCGACGGCGACGTCCTGCAGCCGCTCGCCGCACGCGCCGATGATCTGCTCGAGCGCACGTCGGCGTGGCATGCGCTCATGCCGGCCCGCCTCGCCCTGCTCGACGACGCGTTTGCCGAGCGGGTCAAGCCGTGGCCTCAGATCTCGCACGCGCTGCTCGCGCGCGCGTGCGCGCGAGCCGCCGATCTGGACGCCCAGCGCGCGATCACCTCGCAGCCGCGCCTGGAAGTGCGGCTCACGCTGCTGCTCTGGCACCTGGCGGGGCGGTGGGGCCGGGTCGAGCCCGGCGGCATCCGCCTCGGGCTCCCGCTCACGCACCGGCTGCTCGGGCGGCTCGTCGGGGCGGAGCGCCCGTCGGTCTCGCACGCACTGTCGCGGCTCGCCCAGGCCGGTCTCGTCACGAGCCGTGACGGCGCGCTGCATCTGCACGGCACCGCCGACGAGCACGTGGCCGCGCTCGCCCACCGGCCGAGCGAACGCCGCGAGAGCGACGCCGACGCCGCGGTCGGCGCGTGAGGAGGAGCGTCGACTTCACCGGCAACGGCCGGGACGTCGAGAGCATGATCGTCCACGTGCTCTGGCTGACCAGCGGCCTCAGCTGTGACGGGGAGTCGGTCTCGCTGACGGCCGCCACCAGCCCGAGCCTGGAGGAGCTCCTGCGTGGAGCGATCCCCGGACAGCCGCGCATCGCGCTCTACAACCCGCTGCTCGCCTACGACGTCGGCGACGAGTACCTACGTGCGTGGCATGCAGCCGCGCGAGGCGAGCTCGATCCGTTCGTGCTCGTCGTGGAGGGGTCGGTCGCGAACGAGGAGATCAACGGCGAGGGGCACTGGAGCGGCTTCGGAGTCGACGGCGAGGGCCAGCCGATCACTGCCAGCACGTGGATCGACAGGCTGGCCCCGCGCGCTGCCGTCGTGATGGCGCTCGGCACGTGCGCGGCGTACGGCGGGGTGCCTGCGATGCGCAACAACCCGACGGGCGCGATGGGACTGCGCGACCACCTCGGGCACGGGTTCGTCTCGCGCCGCGGGGCGCCGCTGATCAACCTCCCCGGCTGCCCGGTCCAGCCGGACGCGATCACGGAGACCCTCCAGCGCATCGCCCTCGAGCTCGCGGGCGTCTCCCCGCCGACCGAGCTCGACGATCAGGGCCGACCGCTCTGGCTGTTCGAGCAGACCGCGCACGAGACGTGCGACCGCGCCGGGCTCGCCGAGCACGGCCGTTTCGCAGCGACGCTCGCAGACCACGGGAGCTGCCTGGCGAAGGTCGGCTGCTCGGGGCCGGTCGCCAAGTGCAACGTCCCGGCGCGCGGCTGGGTGAACGGTGTCGGCGGCTGCCCCAACGTCGGCGGCATCTGCATCGCCTGCACGATGCCGGGCTTCCCCGACCACTTCCTGCCCTTCATGGACAGCAGCCCCCTGATGCGCCTGAGCACCGGAGGGGGCCGCTTTATCTACGGGCCGGTCCTGCGACGCCTGCGCGACCGCGCGGTCCGCAAACTGGAGCGCACGGGCGCCTGACGTCAACCACGGCGAGAGGCTCGGGATGACGACCATCAGCACGGAGTACGGGCACGACACGACGGCGGCGGAAGTGGCGCGCGGCATCGACCTCACGGGCCGCCGCATCATCGTCGACGGGCGGCGCATCGGGGATCGGAGTCGAGACGGCGCGGGCGCTGGCCGGCACGGGAGCCGACGTGACGCTCGCGGTGCGCGACCTCGCCGCCGGCGAGCGCACCGCCGCCGAGATCGCCGAGACGACGGGCAATGCCGAGGTGCACGTCGAGCCGCTCGACCTCGCGGATCGCGCCTCGATCGCGGCCTTCGCCGCGGGCTGGGCCGGGCCACTGCACGTCCTCGTCAACAACGCGGGCGTCATGGCGTGCCCCGAAACGCGCACGCCGGAGGGCTGGGAGCTGCAGTTCGCCACCAACCACCTCGGCCACTTCGCGCTCACGCTCGGCCTGCGCGCCGCGCTTGCGGCCGACGGCGCCGGCCGCATCGTCGTCGTCAGCTCGGGAGCTCATCGCCGCTCGCCGGTCGTCTTCGACGACATCCACTTCGAGCGCCGCGCGTATGACCCATGGCTCGCGTACGGGCAGTCCAAGACCGCCAACGCGCTCTTCGCGGTCGAGGCCGCCCGCCGCCTCGCCGACGACGGCATCACCGCCAACGCGCTGATGCCGGGCGTCATCCTGACCAACCTGCAGCGCCACATGGACGAGGAGACGCGCGCGCAGTTCAGCACCGGCACGTTCACGGGGGTGCGCATGAAGACCCCGGAGCAGGGCGCTGCCACCTCGGTGCTGCTCGCGGCGTCCCCCGAGGTGGAGGGCGTGAGCGGACGCTACTTCGAGGACTGCAACGAGGCGCACGTGACGGACGACAGCGAGGTGAGCTCGGGCGTGCGCGCCTACGCGCTCGATCCCGACGCCGCCCAGCGCCTATGGGAGGTCTCGCTGCAGATGCTCGAGACGCCGCCCGCGCGCTAGCACCGTCGAGCCGAGCCGGAAAGCCCGCAGCGCGCAGGTCGACTCCGAGCGCGTCCTCGAGCAGCTTGACGACCTGGGTCGACTGCGCCGAGCCGCCGTACTGCTCGCGGGCGCGCGCGAACGTCCCCTCGACGATCGCCGCGAGCTCCAGTGGGACGTCGAACTCGCGCCCCATCTGCAGCGCGAATCCCAGGTCCTTGAGGGCGAGGTCCATGCTGAAGCCGATGTCGTACGAGCCGCTGAGGATCACCTGGCTCTCCGTCTCGTGGACGAACGAGTTGCCCGAGCTCGCGCGGATGACCTCGTAGGCGGTCTCCAACGGCACCCCGCCGCGCTTGGCGAGCATCAGCGCCTCGCCGACGGCGACGAGATGGATGAACGCGAGCATGTTCGTGACGACCTTGATCACGGACGCCGCGCCGAGGGGCCCGACGTGGATGACCGGGCTGCCCATCGCCTCGAGCACCGCACGATGCGCCGCGAAGACGGCCGCGTCGCCTCCGGCGAGCACGGTGATCTCCGCCGTCGCGGCCTTGTGGACGCCGCCGGTGACCGGGCACTCGAGCGTCGCGACGCCGCGCGCCGCGGCCAGCTCCGCGAGCCGCTCGAGCTCGCGCGGATCGTTCGTGCTCATGTCGATCCAGGTCCCGCCGGGCGGCAGTCCTTCGAGCAGACCCTCGGGGCCCGAGACGACGCTGCTGATCGCGCCCGGGGACGGCAGGCACGTGATCACGCACTTCGAGACCCGGGCGACGGACCGCGGCGAGGTGCCGGCGCCCGCGCCCGCGGCGACCAGGCGTCCCATCGCGTCCGCATCCCGGTCGTAGACCGTCAGGGCGAATCCCGCGCGCAGCAGGCTCGCAGCGAGCTCGCGGCCGAGATTGCCGAGACCGACGAAGCCGAGCCTCATGCGCCGTCGCGCCGCACGGGAGGCTCGCCCTTCGCAGCTTCGAGGTGCAGGCGCGTCTCCATGTACGGGTGGGCGAGCGCAACGGCCTCGTCGAGCTCGACGCCGAGGCCAGGCCCGGTCGGTGGGATCACGTGCCCGTCCTCCCAGCGAATCGGCTCCTTCAGCAGCTCGGCATGGATGCCGTCCCAGCGGCCGATGCCCTCGAGGATCAGGAAGTTGGGCGTGCATGTCGCCAGCTGGACGTTGGCGGCGCCGACGACGGGCCCGCAGTACAGGTGAGGTGCGATCTGCGCGTAGTGCGTCTCCGCCATCCCGGCGATCTTCTTGCCCTCGAGCAGCCCGCCGACGCGACCGAGGTTCATCTGCAGGATCGACGCCGCGCCCGTCTCGAGCACGCGCGCGAACTCGTATTTGGTGGTCAGCCGCTCGCCCGTGGCGATCGGGATGGTCGTCGCGCGCGCGACCCGCGCCATCTCCTCGGGCGACTCGGGCGGAGTCGGCTCCTCGAGCCACAGCGGATCGAAGCGCTCGAGCCGCCGCGCCAGGCGGATCGCCCCCGAGACCGTGAACTGCCCGTGCGTCCCGAACAGCAGGTCGCAGCGCGAGCCGACGGCGTCGCGGATCTGCCCGACGTAGCGCTCGCAGCGATCGAGATCAGCGAGCGACGGTTGCCGCGGATCGAACGACGCGTACGGCCCGGCGGGGTCGAACTTGACGGCCGTGAAGCCGAGCGCGGCGTACTCCCCCGCCCGCTGCGCGGCAAGCTCGGGGTCCGCGTAGACGTCGGTCGCGTCGCCGGGCTCGGCGTAGAGGTAGCTGTAGGCGCGCAGGCGCTCGCGCACGCGTCCCCCGAGCAGCTCGTAGGCGGGCTTTCCGACCGCCTTGCCGGCCAGGTCCCACATCGCCATCTCGATGCCCGAGAGCACGCCGACGAGCGTCGGATCGGGGCGCATCGCATAGCCGGACGCGTACACGTCGCGCCACGTGGCCTCGACGTGGAAGGGCTCCCGTCCGACGACATGGCGGAGGACGACGTCCTCGACCATGCGCGCCACGAGCTGCGGCGAGACCGTCGCCGCGTACACCTCGCCCACGCCCTCGAGACCACCGTCGCTCTCGAGCTTGAGGAAGATGAAGTAACGGCCGCCGTAGCCCGGAGTCGGGTTGCCGACCACGAAGGTGCGGACGCCCGTGATCCTCACGGCGCGGCGGGGGGGCGCTGCGCGCCGTTGAACGTGAGGACGACGAGCACAATCGCGAGCACCGGCACGATCAGCGTCCAGGCGGTCCCGACGATGCCGAGGAGCGCCCCCGCGGCGACGAGCTTGGCCGACCCCGCCCGGAGGAACACGCCGTAGAGCACGAGCGCGCCTCCGCCGAGCAGCGTGGGCGCCCAGAACGCCAGGCTGGCCGGCTCGTCGAGGTGCCCCGCGACCTCTCCGACTCCGAAGGCGAGATAGATGCCTCCGACGACGCCGCCGAGAATGCGCACCAACCGCGTCGGACGCTCCGCCGGGACTGGCATGGCTAGGCGGCCGCGAGCACGTCGACGAGCTGCGCACGGCTGATGTTGCCGCCGCTGCAGATGAGTGCGACCCGCCTGCCCGCCAGCCGCTCGCGCAGGCTCAGCGCCCCCGCGAGCGGCGCCGCTCCTGCCGCCTCGACGAGGTTGCGCGTGGTCTCGATCATGGTCACGATCGCCGCCCGGATGTCGTTGTCGGACACGAGCACGAAGTCGTCGAGCAGCTCCCACATGATCCGCTGGGGCAGCTCGAACGCCACGCGCGTCGCGAGCCCCTCGGCGAAGGTCTCCATGCGGTCCTCGAGCAGCCGGCGTTCGTGCCAGGAACGGTACGCCGCGGGCGCCGCGTCGGACTGCACGCCGATCACCTCGATCCCCGGGCGGATCGTCTTGGCGGCGATGCACGCTCCCGCAGCGCCGCTGCCGCCGCCGATCGGCACGACGATGACGTCGATCGCGGGCTCGTCCTCGAGCAGCTCCAGCGTCGCGGTCGCCACGCCGGCGATCAGATGCGGCTCGTCGCCGGAGTGGACGTAGCGGAAGCCGTGCTCCGCAGCGAGCTCGGCGCAGCGCAGGCGCGCATCGTCGAAGTCGCGGCCATACACGACGATCTCGGCGCCCAGACCCTCCATCGAGGAGACCTTCACGGGATTGGCGCCTTCGGGCACGCAGATGATGGCGCGCACGCCGAACAGCCGCGCGGCATAGGCGATCGACTGCCCGTGGTTGCCGGTCGAGGCGGAGATCACGCCACGGGCACGCTCCTCCTCGGACAGCTGGGCCATGAGGTTGACCCCGCCCCGCACCTTGAAGGCGCCGACGGGCAGATGGTTCTCGTGCTTGACCCGGACGTCCGTCCCGACCAGCTCGCTGAGCGCGGCGTAGCCGTACAGCGGCGTCGGTTGCAGGTGGGGCGCGATGCGCCGCCGTGCGCCGAGCACGTCCGTGAACGACGGGATCTGCAGATCGCCCATCCGGGCGAGGCTACACCTGTCGGGCGCCGGCACGCTGCCCGGGGCAAGCCAAGTGGCACTCGCGGCGAGTGCCACTTGGCGATCCGGCCCGGCCGTCTCACCTATGCGTAGACTCCGCGCGTGTGCTTCGAACTCGACTCGCTGCCGCCCATCCGCGCGATCGCCGGCGCAGCGGTCTCACACCGGGATCTCGTCCTCGGCTCGGCCGACGGGACGCAGCTCGCGGCCTTCGCGGCGATCCCTGACGAACCCTCCTCCGTTGGCATCGTCGTCCTGCCCGACGTGCGGGGTCTCTACGGCTTCTACGAGGAGCTCGCGCTGCGCCTGGCCGAGCGCGGCTACGCCGCCGTCGCGATCGACTGGTTCGGTCGAACCGCGGGCGCCGGCAAGCGCGACGACGACTTCCCGTACATGGAGCACGTGGCGCAGACGAGGCAGGCCACCGTCCAGTCCGACATCGCCGCCGCGGTCGCATGGCTGCGATCGCCCGAGGGCGGGTCGCGCGCGCGCATCTTCACGGTCGGCTTCTGCTTCGGCGGTCGGCAGTCGTGGCTCGCCGCAGCGGGCGGACACGGGCTCGCGGGCGCCGTCGGCTTCTACGGCTCCCTCGGCGAGCGCAACGGCGAGCCCGGGCCGATCGAGGCAGCGGCGCGCATCGAGGCCCCCGTGCTGGCACTGCAGGCCGGCGAGGACGCGAACATCACGGCCGACGACAACGCCGCCTTCGAGCAGGCGCTCGCCTCCGCAGGCGTCGAGCACGAGGTGGTGACCTACGAGGGCGCGCCGCACAGCTTCTTCGATCGGCGGCAGGCCGAGCACCAGGCCGCCTCGGACGACGCCTGGGCACGCGTCATCCGCTTCGTCGACGCGCACTCCTGATCAGCGCGACGCTTACACCGCCGGGCGCGAGGCCACTCGGACCTCGACGGCGATGCGGCCCGAACCGCCACCGCTCGCAGCCACGTAGCAGTGCTCCGCTCTCGGCATCACCGGCAGCTTGAAGAGGCCGGCGCGCCTGCGCTCGACCGTGTTCGCAGCGACGCGGAACCCGCGGCTGCACGTCACGATGATCGTGACGTTGCGGACGCGGCCGGTCGCCCGCACCCACAAGGAGCGTGGCTGCTTCACGCTCGCCTGCGCGCTGGCGATCGCGAATGACCCGCCGGCCGAGCCGCGCTCGCCGACGACGTGGCCCGGGGTCGCCGCGCTCGCGCTCGCACCGAATGCAAGCGCCGCCGCAGCGGCGACCACGACCCCCGTGATCTGGCGCAGACGCGCCCTGGCCGGGCTCCTCATCGTGCTTCTCCTTGCTTGGGCTGCGCGAGCGGGACGCTCCGAGAGGGACCGTCGCCACCTGGTGCCGGTCGAATCCGCACCGTCGTCCGCGCGAGGACGAGCCCGAGCGTGCCGACGACGGCGAACAGCGACGTCTCGAGGATCATCGCGCCGGCATTCGTCATGTTGTCCGACCCTGGGGCCGGGCGATCGCCCCAGGGCGTGCACAAGGCGAGCGCAGCCAGGGCGAGGCAGAGCAGGGCGGGCCCGAAGGCCGCGAACAGCGCGCCTCGGGCGTATTTCCCGCTGAGCGCCGCGGTCGGGCCGAGGAGTGCAACAGGGAGGAGGAAGGCGAGTGCGTGCGTGACGAGATCCACGGCCGCACGATGAACCGCATGCGCCCGTGCGCGGCGCCGACTCGCCCAGCGGCCGTGGCGAACCGCTGAGCGGTCTGCGGAGGCGCCGGCAAAACGCCAAGACATAACTTGACTAGTTAGATTACTTCTAGTAAGTTCCTGTCCATGAGCGACTCCGAACGTCCGCCCAAGAGCGCGGCACGCCGATCGCCGCTCGGCCTCATGGTCCTGTGGGAGCTCGTCGCGGAGCCCATGCATGTCTACCGCATGCAGAAGCTCTTCGAGCAGCAGGGCAAGGACCGGGTCGTCAACGTGCGCGCGCGCGCCAGCCTGTATCAGACGCTCGAGCGATTGACGAGGCTCGGCCTGGTCGAAGTGCACGAGACGGTGCGCAGCGCGGGCTACCCCGACCGCACCATCTACGCCATCACCGAGTCCGGTCGCGAGGTCGCGCAGCAGTGGCTGCGCGAGATGCTCTCGACGACCACGGGCGAGTACCCCGAGTTCATCGCCGCACTGTCGATCCTGTTCGGCCTCGAGCCGGAGGACGCCCGCGCTCAACTCGAGCTGCGGGCCGGGCGGCTCGAGGCCGAGCTCGCCGACACGCAGGCCCAGCTTGCGGACAACCCCCAGGTTCCGCGGCTGTTCATGCTCGAGGAGGAATACCGGCGCGCCGTCCTGGGCGCGGAGCTTGCATGGCTGCGCGACGTGATCGCGGACCTGCAGGCAGGCCGGCTGACCTGGAGCGAGGAGTGGCTGAAGGAGATCTTCGACGCATTCCATCCACACGACGAAGAGGAAGCCTGATGACTGCGATGATCGAAGCACACGCGCTGAAGAAGGGCTACCGGAAGACGAGCGCGCTCGACGGCCTCGACCTGGTTGCCGAGCCCGGCCAGGTGACGGCCGTGCTCGGACCGAACGGGGCCGGCAAGACCACGTTCGTGCGGGCCGTCGCGACACTGCTGCGACTGGACGCGGGGACGCTGCGCGTGGCCGGCCACGACGTCCGCCGCGAGCCGGAGGCCGTTCGGCGTCAGATCGGGCTGGCCGGGCAGTTCGCGGCGATCGAGTCTGCGATGAGCGGGCGAGAGAACCTCGAGATGGTCGCGCGCCTGTTCGGCCAGAGCCGGCGGACGGCACGCGCGAGCGCCGCCGCCGTGCTCGAGCAGATCGGGCTCAGCGAATCCGCCGACCGGCTGGCTCGCACCTATTCGGGCGGCATGCGCCGCCGCCTCGACCTCGGTGCGAGTCTCGTCGGTGCGCCGCGCCTGCTGCTGCTCGACGAGCCCACGACGGGCCTCGATCCGCGCAGCCGCAGCGAGCTCTGGGACGCGATCCGCGCACTCGTTGCGAAGGGCACGGACGTCCTGCTGACGACCCAGTACCTCGACGAGGCCGACCATCTCGCAAGCCAGATCGTGATCATCGACCATGGACGCGCCGTCGCGCAGGGCACCTCGGCAGAGCTCAAGCGCCGCGTCGGCGGCAATGTGATCGAAGTGCACGCCCGCAGCCGCGCGCACCTCGCGACCGTCGCCGGCGCGATCAGCGGCCTCTCGCGGGCGCGTCCGGAGATCGACGCGGCCACCCGACGCGTCACGATCGGCGTCACCTCCACGGGCGACGACCTCACCTCGGCCCTTCGCTCGATCGAGGCAACGGGCGTCCAGATCGACGACATCGCCCTGCGACAGCCCACGCTCGACGAGGTCTTCCTCGCCCTCACGGGCCAGCCCATGACCGAACAGCATCCCGGCCGCGCGCCCGAGGGCGTGGCGGCCTGAAGGTACTCTCGAGAAAGGATCACGCATGGCCACGATCGCCACGCACCCGGCGTCGAGATCCGCCGGGCTGACGAGCAGCACCCTGACCATCACGCGACGCGCCGCGCTGCGCTATCTGCGCACGCCGCAGCTGATCGTGATGGCGACGCTGCAGATGTCACTCTTCTTCCTGATCTACCGCTACATCTTCGGGGGCGCGATCGACGTCGGCCGCGTCGCCTACGTCGACTACCTCGTGCCCGGCTTCGTCGCAACCGGTGTGCTGTTCAGCGGCATCGGCGCGGCGGTTGCGATGGCCGACGACCTCCACGAGGGATTCGTCGACCGGCTGCGCTCGCTGCCGATACCACGCAGCTCCGTGCTCGCCGCGCGAGCGATCGCGGACACGGCGATCCTGACCCTGGCCTCGGCCGTGACCGTCGCAATCGCGTTCGCGGTCGGATTCCGCCTCCACGGGGGCGTCCTCGCGGGACTCGCGGCATTCGGGCTCGTGATCGTGTTCGGCTTCGCCTTCGAGTGGCTGTTCATCACGATGGGCCTGTTCGCAGGCAACGGGCAGGCAGCGCAGGGCATGGGCATGATCGTCTTCCCCCTGGCCTTCATCTCGAGCGCATACGTGCCGGTCGACTCGATGCCCTCCTGGCTCCAGGTCATCGCGACGCACCAGCCGCTCACGTACATGGTCGACGCCGTCCGGAGCCTGACCCTCGGATCGCAGTCGCAGGCCCTGCTCGGCCACCCGGCGTCCTACTTCGTGGTTCGGTCGCTGCTCTGGGCGGGCGCGATCCTGGCGCTGTCCGTCCCGCTCGCAATCGCCCGCTACCGGCGCGGATGATCGACGCCGGCTTCCCCGCACGCGCGCGCGGCTGTCTGTAGACTCGACGCCGACAAAGCGATGGTGCGGGGAAGCCGGTGAGATGCCGGCGCGGTCGCGCCACTGTAATCGGAGAGCTCCGCCCACGTGCGCCACTGCCCCTCGGGTGGGAAGGCGGGAAGGAGCGTCGATCCGAAAGCCAGGAGACTCGAGCCATCGCCGACACCGCAACGGGGACGCGCAATCCCCAGGAGGCTCCGACATGTCCGACACCCTCGCCGCTCCGTCGGCCGGCCCCGAAGTCGCCTACCCACCTGCGATCTCGCTGCACGACGCGTGGCCATGGATGCTCTTCGGCGCCGCGCTGTTCGCGCTGCTCTACTTCGTGGGCGTCGACGAGGGCGCGGCGTCGGTGGTGCCCGGCCACTCCGTCCACGAGTGGGTGCACGACGGGCGTCACCTCCTCGGCTTCCCCTGTCACTGAGGCGGGGACATGCTTCGGAATCTGCTGCTCTGCGGCCTCCTCGCCGGCCTCTGCGGAGGCCTGCTCGCGACGGGATTCGCCCGCGTCGTCGGTGAGACGCAGATCAACCAGGCGATCGCCTACGAGGACGCTCAGTACAAGGCCCAGGGCCTCCCGCCAGAGAAGCCGGTCGTCTCCCGCAGCCTGCAGAGCAGCCTCGGGCTGCTGACTGCCGCGGTCGTCTACGGCCTCGCGCTCGGCGGGCTCTTCGCCCTTGCGTTTGCGGCCGCCTACGGCCGTGTCGGCCGTGCCAGCCCGGCGCGTACGAGCATCTGGATGGCTGCCGGAGCGTTCGTCGTGCTCTACCTCGTGCCGTTCATCAAGTACCCGGCCAACCCGCCATCAGTGGGTGATCCGGACACGATCGGCAAGCGCACCGCGCTGTACCTGATCATGATCCTGATCTCAGTGCTGGCCGCGATCGCCGCCGTGCGACTGCGCAAGCTGCTGGCCGAGCGCTGGTCGGGCTCGACGGCCACGCTGGTCGCCGGTTTTGCCTACCTGCTCCTCGTGATCGTCGCCGGCGCGCTCCTGCCGTCGATCAACGAGGTGCCCAAGACGTTCCCGGCCGTCACGTTGTTCCGCTTCCGTGAGGCGTCCCTCGGCATGCAGGCCGTGATCTGGACGACGATCGGCCTCGTCTTCGGCGTCACGGCGGAGCGCGTCATGGCAGGCCGCACGATCCTGCCGCGGCGCAGGCAGAACGACCCCGTGCCCGCAGTCGACTGACGACTCGGAGAGGGACGGTCGAACTGCGCGCAGACTCGGTCAGCGACAACCGTGCGAAGCGAGCACGCCGGGGCGGCGAGGACCGCTGCCCCGGCGCGCTCGCCCTGCAACCTGCGGCCGACGGCTGGCTCGCTCGCGTCCGCACGCCGGGCGGCCGCGTGTCGTCGCGACAACTGGAGGCGATCGGAGACGCCGCCCGCCTCGGCAGCGGCCTCGTTGAGCTGACGTCACGCGCGAACCTCCAGATCCGCGGGCTCGCCGCGGACGCCGGTGAGCCGCTCGCACGGTTGCTCGGCGCCGGCGGCCTGCTCCCGTCGGTCGAGCACGAGCGGGTGCGCAACATCCTGGCCGACCCCCTGGCCGGCCGCCATCCGGCCGCGCTGCTGGCAACCGACGACGTCGTCGTCGCGCTCGACCGCGCGCTCTGTGCCGATCCGGCCCTCGCAGCACTGCCCGGGCGCTTCCTGTTCGCAGTCGACGACGGCGGCGGCATGGCGGCCGACCCGCGAGCCGACATCGCCCTGATCGCCGAGCCGGGCGGCCGGCCGACGCTCACGCTCGCCCTCGCAGGCCGGCTGACGAAGCTGCGCCTGCCGCCGCGCTCAGCGATCGAGAGCGCGCTGGCG
This sequence comes from uncultured Actinomycetes bacterium, assembly GCA_963845865.1. GTDB lineage: Bacteria > Actinomycetota > Thermoleophilia > Gaiellales > JALYLC01 > JALYLC01. The sequence continues at coordinate 30,739 of CAWJTT010000043.1, read as the reverse complement.
GCGGCGCACGCGTTCCTCGCGCTCGCCGCGGCCTGCGGTGAGCGACCGTGGCGCATCGCGGAGCTACCCGGCGGCGCCGAGGCCGTGGCGCGCGCGGTAGGCGCCCGGCTGCGGCCGGATCGCCTCGCGCTGTCGCCCGCGCGCGCCCTCGGTGCGACCGTCCAGAACGACGGGCGCGCCGCTGTCACGGTGCTGCCGCCACTCGGGCGACTCGATCTCGCGTTGCTCGGCGCGCTCATCCCGCTCGTCGCGAGTGCGGACACCGAGGTGCGTCTCTCCAGCGCGCGGACGCTGACGCTGCCGGACGTCGCGGGGTCGCGCGGCGAGGCGCTGCTCGGCGAGCTCGCGAGCCGGGGCTTCGTCGTCCGTGAGGACTCGGGGTGGCGCGGCCTGTCGGCCTGCGCCGGGCTCGGCGCGTGCGCGAACGCCCTCCTCGACGTGCGCGCCGCCGCAGCCCGCCGCGCGGCCGTCCGCACGGCCGACGCGCCCCGCGAGCACTGGTCGGCGTGCGAGCGCCGCTGCGGCCTGCCGCCGGACGTGCCGATCGCCGCCACGGCGCTGTCGTGAGCGGCTATCTCAAGGACGGCGCAGAGATCTACCGCCGCTCGTTCGAGACGATCCGCAGGGAGGCCGACCTCGCGGGCATGCATCCGGCACTGGCCACCGTGGTCGTGCGCATGATCCACGCCTGCGGCATGGTCGATCTCGTCGCCGACGTCGACAGCTCGCCCGGATTCTGCGCGGCAGCGCGCGCCGCACTGCAGGCCGGCAAGCCGATCCTGTGCGATACCTCGATGGTCGCTTCCGGCGTCACGCGCTCGCGACTGCCCGCCGCCAACGAGGTCGTCTGCACGCTCTCGGACCCGCAGGTGCCCGGACTGGCCGCGGAGCTCGGCACGACGCGCACGGCAGCGGCGATCGAGCTCTGGCGACCCCTGCTCGAGGGCTCGGTGGTGGCAGTGGGCAACGCCCCGACGGCGCTCTTCCGGCTGCTCGAGCTGATCGAGCAGGGCGCCCCTCGTCCCGCCGCGGTGATCGGCGTGCCGGTGGGATTCATCGGCGCGGCGGAATCCAAGGCCGAGCTCGCGGCGCACTCCTCTGCGCTCGAGTATCTCGTCGTCAACGGTCGCCGCGGAGGCAGCGCGATCGCCGCCGCGGCGGTGAACGCACTCGCGTCCGATCGCGAGTGACGTGATGGCGGAGAAGGCGACGCTCTACGGGATCGGCGTCGGCCCGGGCGACCCCGAGCTGCTCACGCTCAAGGCGCGCCGCCTGATCGAGGCGGCGGCGGTCATCGCGTACCCGACGGCGCGCCACGGTCGCAGCATCGCCCGCAGCATCGCGGAGCAGTTTCTCCGGGACGACCAGATCGAGCTCGCCATGACCTACCCGGTCACGACCGAGGAGAGTGACCACCCCGGCGGCTACGAGGCCGCGCTCGTCCAGTTCTACGACGACTGGGCGGAGACGCTCGCCGGTCACCTCGACGCCGGCCGCGACGTGGCAGTGCTGTGCGAGGGCGACCCCATGTTCTACGGCTCCTACATCTACCTGCACGAACGGCTCTCGCCGCGCTATCCGGCGATCGTGGTGCCGGGCGTGACGTCGCTGAGCGCCGCGAGCGCGAGTGCCGGCGTGCCGCTCGCGCGCCGCGACGAGATCCTCACCGTGCTGCCGGGAACGCTCCCGCCCGACGTCCTGGCCACGCGGCTGAGCACGACCGACGCGGCAGTCGTGATGAAGCTCGGGCGGACGTTCGCAAAGGTGCGGGAGGCCGCCGGGCGCGCAGGCGTCGACGGCCGGGCGGTGTACGTCGAGCGGGCGAGCTCGGCACGCGAGCGCACTGCCGGCCTCGCCGACGTCGACCCGGCCGGCGTGCCCTACATGTCGCTCGTGCTGGTGCCCGGAGACGAGCCGGCGCGCGCGGCCGGGGCGGGCAGCCTCGACATCGTGGGCCTCGGCCCGGCGGGCCCCGGATGGCTGACGCCGGAGGCCCAGGCCGCGCTGGCGCGGGCCGAGGTGCTCGTCGGCTACGAGACCTACCTCGCTCGCGTGCCGCCCCGCCGGGGCCAGGAGCGCCGCGCGAGCGACAACCGCGCCGAGCTCGAGCGCGCGCGCGACGCGCTGGAGCTCGCGCTCGGCGGCGCGCGCGTGGCCGTCGTCTCCTCGGGCGACCCTGGCATCTTCGCCATGGCCGCTGCCGTCTACGAGGCGATCGAGGGCGATCGCGAGCGTTTTGGCTCCCTGCCCGTGCGCGTCGTGCCGGGAGTGTCCGCGATGCAGGTCGCCGCTGCGCGCGTGGGCGCGCCACTCGGCCACGACTTCTGCGTCATCTCGCTCTCCGACCAGCTCAAGCCCTGGGCCGTGATCGAGCGCCGCCTCGAGGCGGCGGCCGCGGCCGACTTCGCGCTGGCCCTCTACAACCCGGCCTCACGTTCACGCCGCGACCAGCTCGAGCGCGCGCGCGAGGCGCTGCTGCGCCACCGCGCCGGCACCACGCCCGTCGTGGTCGCGCGCGCCGTCGGGAGCGACGAGGAGTCCGTGACGATCAGCACGCTCGCGACGTTCGACGCGGACGCCGTCGACATGCGAACGATCCTCCTCGTCGGCTCCTCACGCACGCGCGCGACGCAGGACGCACGCGTTTTCACGCCCCGCGACTACCCCGGCTGAGAACGTCGACGAAGCTGTTTCCGCCCACCGCCTACGAATCGATGGCCTGCGACAGCTCGACGAGGTTTCCGTCGGGATCGCGAACGTAGAGCGAGTTGAGGGCGGACGTCGCGCCTGTGCGGGCGACCGGACCGAGCTCGACGGCGATGTCGGCGCGCGCGAGCGACTCGGCGACCTCTTCAAGGCTGTCAGACACCAGGAGACACAGGTCCGCCGAGCCGCGGGTGGGGTGCGCTGCATGGGGAGGCAGCTCTGCGCCTGCCCTGTGCAGGTTGAGTTTCTGACTCCCGAATCGCAAGGCAACTCGCCCCTCGCCGAACGTCTCTCGCCGCATCCCGAGCGACTCGTAGAACCGGACGGTCGCGTCGATGTCGGCAACCGTCAGAACCAGGTGGTCGAGCGACCGGATGTGCATGCGCCCAAAGCTAGCCGAGACGCCAGGGCGGGATATCGCGCAGTGCTCTAAGACCTCCGCCGCAGCAGGTACGTATCCATGATCCAGCCCTTGCGCTCGCGCGCCTCGGCGCGCACCCGCTCGATCTCGTCCATCACCTCCGCGACAGGGCCGGCGATCAGGATCTCGTCCTGCGTGCCGACATAGGCGCCCCAGTAGATGTCCATGGGCTCGTCTGCGAAGCGTCGGAATGCGCAGCCGGCATCGAGCATGACAACCACGTCGCCCGCCTCGTCGTGCAGGCCCTCCGACAGCCGCCGGCCCGTCGTGATGTGGATCGGCCGGCCGATGCGATTGAGCGCGATGCGGTGGCGCGCGGCCAGCGCCTGCACGCTGGAGATGCCCGGCACCACGTCGTACGTGAACGCATCGGGATCGCCCGCGAGGATCTCCTCGGCGATCGCGAGCGTGCTGTCGTACAGCGCGGGATCGCCCCAGACCATGAAGGCGCCACATTCGCCCGGCGACAACTCGCGCGCGATCGCCTCGGCGTAGAGCTTCGCGCGCTCGCCGCGCCAGGCCTCGACCGCCGCGCCGTAGGCCGCCGCGGCTCGGTCGCGCTCGGGATCGCGCAGCCCGACGGTCCGGTACGCGGGCCGCTCGATGTAGCGCTCGCAGATCTCGCGGCGCAGGTTGGTGAGATCGCGCGTGTCCTCGCCCTTCTCGACCACGAAGAACACGTCGACCTCGTTGAGCGCGCGGATCGCCTGCACCGTGACGTGCTCCGGGTCGCCGGCACCGATCCCGATGATCAGGAGCCGTCTCACCGCGGATCGCCCAGCCAGACCAGCGCGTCGGTGACCGCCCGCACGGTCGCGACCTCGGGTCGGGGCGGGCGCCGGATCACGACCACCGGCAGGCCGCGCAGGCGCGCCGCATCGAGCTTGGCGGCAGTCAGCGCGCCGCCGCTGTCCTTGGTCACGAGCAGATCGAGCCCGAAGCGATCGATCAGCGCGAGCTCACCCTCGCAGGCGTACGGCCCGCGGTCGAGCAGGACCTCGCAGTGCGGCGGCAGCGGCGGCTCGGGCGGGTCGATGCAGCGAACCAGGAACCAGACCGTGCTCAGCCCGGCAAATGCCGAGAGGCCCTGCCTCCCGGTGGTCAGGAAGACCCGGCGGCCGAGTCCGGGGACGGCCGCGGCCGCCGCGGCCGTGTCGTCGACCCAGTGCCAGTCGTCCCCGGCGCGCGGCGTCCAGCCCGGGCGCTCGAGGCGGAGCAGGGGGACACCGGCCGTGGTGCAGGCGCTCGCCGCGGACGCGGAGATGCGCTGCGCGAACGGGTGCGTCGCGTCCACGACGGCCGCAATGCCCTGCTCTCCCAGCCAGGCGGCGAGCAGCTCGGGTCCTCCGAAGCCGCCCACGCGCACCTCGCCCTGCGGCAGTCGTGGCTCTGCGACGCGACCGGCGAGCGACGAGATCACGCGCGTGCCGTCAGCGGCCAGTGCGCCGGCGAGCGCCCGGGCCTCGGCAGTGCCCCCGAGCACCAGCACGGTCACGGCGACGCCGGGCGCTCCCGCGCCGCCGAGTAGAGGTGGCTGTCGCGGAAGCCGCCGGCGGTCAGCGCGCGCCCGACGATGATCACGGCCGTCCGCTCGACGCCGGCCGCGCGCACGGCGCCGGCGATCGACTCGAGCGAGCCGGTGAGCACCACCTCGTCGGGCCAGCTCGCCCTGGCGACGACGGCCGCGGGGCAGTCGGCGCCGTAGTGCGGCGTCAGCGTCTCGACGACCTCCTCGATCGCCTGGACGGCGAGATGCAGCACGAGCGTCGCACGGTGCGCGGCGAGCCCGCGAGATCCTCGCCTGCGGGCAGCGGCGTCGACCGCCGCGAATGACGGGTCAGGATCACGGTCTGCGCAACGCCCGGCAGCGTCAGCTCCCGGCGCAGCGCAGCCGCAGCCGCGGCGAACGCGGGCACGCCGGGCGTGACGTCCCACGGGATCCCCAGCTCGTCCAGGCGGCGCATCTGCTCGCCGCACGCGCTGTAGATCGAGAGATCGCCCGAGTGCAGTCGGGCGACGTCCTCCGAGCGCTCGTCCGCCGCATGCAGCTCCGCCACGATCTGCTCGAGCGACAGGTGCTGCGTATCGACCAGGCGCGCGCCCTCCGGCGCGTGGCCGAGCACCGCGGGCGGCACGAGCGCGCCTGCGTAGACGCACACCGGAGAGGCGCCGATCAGGCGCGCCGCGCGCAGTGTGAGCAGATCGGCCGCCCCCGGCCCGGCACCGATGAAGTGCACGGTCATGCGAGCTCCTTGCGCACGCTCCACTGCACGATGGGCAACTGGGCGCGCCAGGCCGTGAAGCCGCCGACGGGCTCGGCCTGGCTCACGTCGATGCGCGTGAGCTCTCCGCCGTGCTCCGCCTGAGCGGCCGGCCAGAACGCGCTCGCTCTCCAGCGTGACGGCGTTGGCGACCAGCCGCCCGCCGGGCCGCAGGGCCTCCCAGCAGTGAGCGAGCAGTCCGGGCGACGTGAGTCCTCCGCCGATGAAGATCGCATCGGGCTCCGAGAGCCCGGCGAGCGCCGCAGGCGCCTCGCCCGTCTGGATCACGAGCTGCGGCACCCCGAGGGCGAGTGCATTTCGAGCCGCGCGCTCCGCGCGGGCGGCACGGGCCTCGATCGCCACCGCGCGCGCGGTCGGCTCGGCGCGCAGCCACTCGATGCCGATCGAGCCGCTGCCGGCCCCGACATCCCACAGCTGCAGTCCGGGACCCGGCTCGAGCGCCGCGAGCGTCACGGCGCGGACGGCCTGCTTGGTGAGCTGGCCGTCGTGCTCGTAGGCGTCGTCCGGCAGTCCCGGCATGCGCGACAGCCTCGCGGCTCCGGGGTCCGCGTGGCAATCCACCGCGACGCAGTGGAGCTCGCCGACCGCACGCTGGCCCCACTCCGCGGCAGTGCTCTCCGTGACGCGCTCGCCTTCGCCGCCGAGCTGCTCGAGCACGACCATGCGGCTGCGACCGAAGCCGCGCTCGCGCAGCACGCGCGCCACGCCGCTCGCCCCATCCGAGCCGGAGACGTAGGCCACGATGCGCCGGCCGGGCTGCAGCGAGCGCGCGAGCACCTCCGGCGGACGTCCGACGGCGCTCACGAGCTCGACGTCGGCCGTGGGCCAGCCCAGGCGCGCGCAGGCGATCGCGAAGGCCGAGACGTGGGGATGCACCCGCACGCGCCCCGGCCCCAGCCGCCTCATCAGCGTTGCGCCGATCCCGTGCAGCATGGGGTCGCCGCTCGCGAGCACGCAGGTCGGAGTGGGAACGCCGTTGCACAGCTCGTCGACGAGGGTGTCGATCGGCGACGGCCAGGGACGATGCGTCGCGGCGCCCGGCGGCAGGAGCGCAAGCTGCCGCTGCGAGCCCACGATCACCTCGGCGGCGAGCACGGCGGCGCGCGCGTCCTCCGAGAGCCCCGCCCAGCCGTCGGCGCCGATGCCGACGACGACGAGCACGGGCCCGCTCATGCCACCCGCGACCGCTCGGCCCGCGCTGCGCCTACGAACCGCGCGGCGCCGTGCGGGAAAGCCGCCCAGTGCACGTGCAGGAAGCTGGCCTGGAGCGCGCCGGCGACGAAGCCCTCGTCGCGCTCGCCGCCGCGCGCCGCGAGCCGCCACGCGGGCTGCGTCGTCTCCTCCAGGCCCTCGACCTGCGCGTAGTGGAACTCGTGCCCGCGTACCTGCTCCCCGGCGTCGAGCCACGGCGTGGCGCTGATCGCCGCGGCCGTGCGGTAGCCGAGCGTCAGACGGCGCGTCATCGTGGCGCGCACCGGCAGGACGCCGCACATCGGCCGGCCGTCGAGCTCGGCGGCGAGGTAGAGCAGCCCGCCGCACTCGGCCATCACCGGCCTCCCCGAGCGCACGAATGCCGTGATCTCGGAGCGCAGCCGGTCGTTCGCCTCGAGGTCCGCGACGAAGACCTCCGGGAAGCCACCGGCCAGGATCAGCGCGCCGGCGTCCTCGGGCAGCTCCTCGTCGCGCAGCGGGTCGAAGGCCCGAAGCTCCGCGCCCGCGGCCTCGAGCAGCTCGAGGTTCTCGCGATAGTGGAACGAGAACGCTCGACCGGAGGCGACCGCGATGCGAGCGCCGGCGATCGGCCCCTCGGGCGGATCCGGCCGCCAGACGGGCCCGTCGTGCGCAGGCGCGGAGCGAGCCAGGCGCTCGACGGCGTCGAGGTCGACATAGCGCTCCGCGGCCGCACTCAGCGTGGCCAGCGCGGCGCGCGCCTGCGCCTCGCGCTCGTCTGCCGGCACGAGGCCGAGATGGCGCTCCGGCGTCGCCACGCCGTCGTCGCGGCGCAGCGCCCCGAGCACGGGGACGCCGAGGTCGGCGAGCGCCTCGCGGAGGAGCTGCTCGTGGTGATCCGAGCCGACGCGGTTGAAGATCACGCCGGCCACCCGGACGTCGGGATCGAAGGTGCGATAGCCGTGCACGATCGCGGCCGCCGAGCGCGCCATCGAGGCGGCGTCCACGACCAGCAGCACCGGCGCGTCCAGCAGCTTCGCGACGTGAGCGGTCGAGGCCAGCTCACCGCGCCCCGAGGCGCCGTCGAAGAGCCCCATGACGCCTTCCACGACTGCGAGGTCGGCGCCTTGCTCCCCGTGCCGCGCGAGCGGCGCAATCAGCTCGGGACCGCTCAGGAAGGCGTCGAGGTTGCGCCCCGGCCGTCCGGAGGCGAGCGCGTGGTAGCTCGGATCGATGTAGTCGGGCCCGACCTTGAAGCCCTGCACGACGCGCCCTCGCGCGCGCAGCGCGCCGATCAGGCCGCAGGCCACGGTGGTCTTCCCGGCGCCCGAGCTCGTGCCCGCGATGACGATGCGGGGGATCACGGCGCTACCACTCGATGCCCTGCTGCGCGCGGATGCCGGCATCCATCGGGTGCTTGACCTTCACCACCTCGGAGACGAGGTCGGCGATCGCGATCAGCTCGGGCGCGGCATCGCGGCCCGTGATCACGACGTGCTGGAACCCGGGGCGGTCGCGCAGCGTCGCCACGACGTCGTCGACCTCGATCCAGCCCCACTTGATGGGGTAGGTGATCTCGTCCAGCAGGAGGAACTCGTAGCGCTCCTCCGCGACCATCTGCTTGACCCCTGCCCAGCCCGCGCGCGCCTTGTCCGCCGATTCCTCGAGATCCTTCGAGATCCAGGACCAGCCGTCGCCCATCTTCTCCCAGTCGATGCCGCCGAGCGCCGCAGCCGCCTTGGCCTCCCCGACCTTCCACTTGCCCGACTTCACGAACTGGAACACACCGCAGCGGTAGCCGCGCGCCCACGAGCGCATGAGCATGCCGAAGGCCGACGTGCTCTTGCCCTTGCCGTGCCCGGTGAGCACGATCAGCAGCGGTCGATCGCGCCGCTTGCGTCGTAGCGGCTCGGAGCTGCCCTGGTCGCCGGGCCGGTGCGGGACATCGACGTCGTCACCGCCGTGGCGGGCCAACGGGGCTGGGACAGGCGGGTCGGTCATGCGGCCGTCCTCGGCATTCTCGGCGGACTGGTGAGCGTGTGGAGGCGCGCGCCGGCGGCCCGTGCAAGCTCGGCGGCCAGCCCGAGGCGGACATGGCCGTCCTCGATGTCGATCACGTGCGCAGCATCGCTGGCGCGGCCGAGGCTCGCGGCTGCACGGCGCACCGCGCCGACGGGATCCTGGACGCGCCCGTCGGTGAGGATCACGGAGACGCGTGCGCCGGCTGCGGTCGCGCGCCGACTCGCGCCTGACGACCTGCTCGGCCAGCGCGAGCCCCTCGGCGAGGGGGGTGCGGCCGCCGGTCGCCAGCCGCCCGATCGCCTCCGCGGCGATCTCGAGCGGCGCCCCGGGCGGTACGAGGAGATGACCCTCGCGGTCGCGAAACGCGACCACGGCGACGCGGTCGCGGCGCGCATAGGCATCGCGCAGCAACTCGAGCAACGCGCCCTTGACGCGCGCGAGGCGCGCCCGCGCCCCCATCGAGCCGCTGGCATCCACGACCAGGCAGAGCAACACGCTCTCGCGGCCGCCCCGCACGTGCTCGCGCAACCCGAGCGGATCCTCGCCCGCGAGGCGCGCCCGCAGCGTCGCGACGATGGCGATGTCGGTGCTGCCGGGAGCGGCGCCCCGGCTGTCGATTGCACCTGCGATCGGTCCCGAGCTGCGCGCCCGCCGGCCGACAGGGCCACTGCCGGTGCCGCTGATGCGAACCGCCTCGGCCGGCAACCGCGCGGCAGCCGGGGCGTCGAGCCGCTCGCGCGCCGGCGCCTGGGCACCGCCCTCCGAGTGGGATCGACTCTGGCCGACCGCCGCGCGGCGGCGGGCCCTCGGGCGGCGGGTCGTCGGGCGGCTGATCGTCCAGCGCCCGCTCGACGTCGGCGGGCGAGGGCGTCCCGCCGTCGAGCGGATCGCGCCGGCGCCGGTGCAACAGTGCCATGGCCGCAGCACGGCGGACATGCTCCTCCCCCACCTCGTCGTCGCCGTCCAGCGCGGCCAGGGCGCGCGCGGTGCGCGCGGTCACGATGTCGCCGCGCACGCCGTCGATGCCCAGGGCGGCGCAGGCGGCGACGATTCGCTGCAGCTCCCGCTCGCTCAGCCGGACGCTCGGCAGGCAGACGCGTGCCGAGGCGATGCGTGCCGCGAGCGCTTCCTCCGCTCCCCTCCAGTCGGCGGCGAACCGCTCCGGGTCGCGCTCGAACGCGAGGCGCCGCCGCACGATCTCGGCGCGCAGCGCGGGCTCGCGAGGCCCGCGCACCTCGACGCCGAGCCCGAAGCGATCCAGCAGCTGCGGCCGCAACTCCCCCTCCTCCACGTTCATCGTGCCGACGAGGAGGAAGCGGGCAGCGTGCACGGCCGAGACCGCGTCCCGCTCCACGCGGGAGACGCCCGTCGCGGCCGCGTCCAGCAGCGCGTCGACGAGATGGTCGGGCAGCAGGTTGACCTCGTCGACGTAGAGGATGCCCTGATGGGCGCGCGCCAGCAGCCCTGCCTCGAACGCCCGCTCGCCGGCCAGCGCGCGGCCGAGGTCGAGCGCCCCGACCAGCCGGTCCAGGCTCGAGCCGAGCGGGAGCTCGACGAGCGTCGCCGGGCGCGTCTCGACGGGGGCGTCCGCAGGCACGGAGCCGTCCGGCGTGAGCTCCCCGGGCCCGAACGCGAAGGCCTGGCCGCTGGCGGCCGTGACGGGCGGGAGCAGCGGCGCGAGCCCGCGCACGGCGGTCGTCTTCGCCGTGCCGCGCTCGCCGCGCACGAGCACGCCGCCGATCTCGGGCGAGACGGCGTTGGCGAGCAGCGCCTCGATCAGCTCCTCCTGGCCGACGATCGCGGTGAGCGGGTACGGGATGCTCACGCGCCGGCCTCCTCCAGCTCGCCCTCGAGCGCGAGGTAGCGGTCGCGGATGTCGGCCAGTGTGGAGTCCTCGGGCGCCGCCCAGAGCCCGCGGTCGGCCGCCTCGATCAGCCGCTCGGCGATGGCGCGCGCCGCCCACGGGTTGGAGCGCGTCATGAACTCCGCGATGTCCTCGTCCAGCAGGTAGCGCTGCGCGACCTGCTCGTACATCCAGTCCTCGGCGACCCCGGTCGTCGCGTCGTAGCCGAACAGGTAGTCGACGGTGGCCGAGAGCTCCGCCGCGCCCTTGTAGCCGTGGCGGATCATCGATGCGATCCAGCGCGGGTTGGCAACGCGGGCGCGGAACACGCGGCGCGTCTCCTCCGCCAGCGTGCGCGAGACCACGCGCGAGGGGTCGGAGCTGTCGCCCAGATAGGCGGCGGGGTCGCGGCCGCTGAGTGCACGCACCGTCGCCACCATGCCGCCGTGGTACTGGTAATAGTCGTCCGAGTCGAGAATGTCGTGCTCGCGCGAGTCGACGTTCTTGACCGCGACCTCGATGCGCCCGAAGCAGTCGCGCATGGAGTCGCCGGCGCCCGCGCCATCGAGCCCGCGACCGTACGCGAACCCGCCCCAGGCCTCGTAGACCTGCGCGATGTCCGCGTCGTCGCGCCAGTCGCGGGCGTCGACGAGCTGCAGCAGCCCGGCGCCGTACGTGCCCGGCTTCGATCCGAAGACGCGCGTCGTCGCGCGCCGCCAGGCGCGCTCGCCGAGCTCTGCCGCCAGCCGCTCGGCATCGGCCCGCGCGTGTGCAGCCACGTAGTTGTCCTCGGATGGCTCGTCCAGCGCCGCGACCTTCGCCACGGCGTCGTCGAGCAGCACGACGAGGTGCGGGAAGGCATCGCGGAAGAAGCCGGAGATGCGCACGGTCACGTCGATCCGGGGACGCCCGAGCTCGGCCAGCGGGATCACCGAGAGACCGGTGACGCGGCGGGACTCCGGGTGCCAGGTCGGCCGGACGCCGAGCAGCGCGAGGATCTCCGCCACGTCGTCGCCCTGGGTGCGCATCGCGGACGTTCCCCAGGCGACGAGCCCGACCATGCGCGGGAGCGCGCCCGTCTCGGTCCGGAAGCGATCGAGCAGGGCGTCGGCGAGGCGGCAGCCCACCTCCCACGAGAGCTCGGAGGGCAGTGCGCGCGGATCGACCGAGTAGAAGTTGCGGCCCGTCGGGAGCACGTCGACCCGGCCGCGCGTCGGGCTGCCGGACGGGCCGGACGGCACGTGCCCGCCCGCGACAGCGCGGCGATGGTGTTGTCGAGCTCGTCGGTCGTCCGGAGGATGCGGGGAACGACGTCATCGGCGGCGAACCGGAGCGCGCGCTCGACCCCGTCGTCGGCGCGGCCGAGCACGTCGAGACACACGCCCGGCACGGCCTCCGCGCGCCACTCGTGCGCGGCCAGCTCGTCCAGAAGCGCCATCTGCGCCGCCTCGAGCCGATCCACGAGGTCGCCCGCGCTCGCGGACGGCCCGCGGAAGCGCTCCACCAGCTCGGGCACGGAGCGCGGCGCGGCGGACCCGGCGGCAGCAACCAGGGCGGGCTCGTCGAGCCCGAAGGCAGCTCCGACGGCGCGGCGCAGGCCGGGGACGGTGCCCGAGCCCAGGCGCAGGATCGCCGACACCAGGCCGCGCATCTGGTCGCCGCGCGGCGGCTGGCCGAGGATGTGCAGGCCGTCCTTGATCTGGATGTCCTTGACCTCGCAGAGGTAGCCGTCGATGTGCTCGACGAGCGTCGCGACGTCATCGGGCCGCTCCTCGACGCCGAGGTCGGCCTGGAGGTTGGCACGCTCGATCGCGCTCCAGATGCGCACCGCAAGCGACGGGAGCTTGGACGGGTCGAGCACCTCGAGCCGGGCGTATTCGTCCAGGAGCGCCTCGAGCTCGGCCATCTCGTCGTAGGTGTCCGCCCGCATCATCGGCGGCACCAGGTGGTCGACGATGACCGCGTGCACGCGCCGCTTGGCCTGGACGCCCTCGCCCGGGTCGTTGACAACGAACGGGTAGACCAGCGGCATGTCCCCGAGCGCGGCGTCGGGCGCGCATCCGGCCGAGAGCGCGAGCGTCTTGCCGGGCAGCCACTCGAGCGTGCCGTGCTTGCCGAGGTGCACGATCGCGTGGGCTCCCCAGACGCGCTCGATCCACCAGTAGCAAGCCAGGTAGTGATGCGTCGGCGGCAGCTCGGGGTCGTGGTAGATCCCGACCGGGTCGTCGCCGTACCCGCGCGGCGGCTGGATGGCGACGAGCACGTTGCCCAGCTCGAGCCCGGCCACGACGAAGTCGGCTCCGTCGATGTAGCGGTCGCCGGGCGGCGGCCCCCAGCGCTGCTCGATCGCCTCGCGCAGCGACGCCGGCAGGGCCGCGTACCAGGCGAGGTAGTCGTCGACCGACAGGCGCAACGGCGAGGCGGCGAGCTGGTCGTCGGTCAGGAACTCGGCGTCGTGGCCGCCGGTCGCGATCAGCGCGTGCATGAGCTCGTCGCCGTGCTCGAAGGGCGCGTCGACCTGCATGCCGTCGGCGCGCATCGCCTCGAACAGGCGGAGGGCGCTCGCCGGCGTGTCGAGACCCACCGCCATGCCGACCCTGGCGTGCTTCGTCGGGAAGCTCGTCAGCAGCACCGCCACGCGACGCTCGGCGGGGGGCAGTGTCCGCAGCCGCGCCGTGCGCACCGCAAGCCGGGCGACGCGCCCGCAGCGCTCGAGATCGGGAACGTAGCGCGCAACAGCCGTGCCTACGCGCGAGACCCGGGAGTCGCGCTCCTTGAACGAGACGACCCCTCCGAGCAGCCTGCCGTCGAACTCCGGAATCGCCACCTGGGTGGCGGCGTCGAGCGGGGCGAGCCCCGAGGAGGATTCTTCCCAGGCCGCGCGGGACGAGGTCGCGGAGACCGCCTGGATGACGGCGATGCCGAGATCCGAGAGCGCCGAGGCGTCCCACTCCTGCCAGGCCTCGCCGACGCCGTCGCCACCCTCGGCGGCAGCCGCGTCGCCTGCGCTCGACCCGCCCGTCGCGAGCATCGTCACGACCAGCGCGTCGACGTGGGCGCCGATCAGCTCCAGCGCGGGGACGCGTCCGTCGGCATCCCGCCGCAGCGTGTAGCTCCAGACCGCGAGCGCGTTGCCCCCGGCATCCTCGATCGCCGAGCAGAGCGCATCGACGAACGCCGTGTTGCCCGTGAGCCGGTGGGAACGGTAGAAGCAGACGCCGATCGTCGGGCGCTCCGGGTCGTGGCGGGCGAGTGCCGCCTCGATGGCCACGTCGCCGAGGCCGGGCACGTAGACGCCGAGGTCGGCCACCTCCCTGGGCGGCGCGAAGCCGTAGCCCTCGAGCAGGAAGGTGTCGGCGAGGAAGCGCAGGAGCTGCTCCACGTTGTCGATGTCGCCGTGCCGCAGGTACTCGCCCGCCTGCGCCACCGCGCCCGACGGCGCGAGCGAGAGCGCCGTCATCTCGGCGTCGGGCTGTGCCTCCCCGCCCAGTGCGAGCAGCGCGATGCCGCGCTCCGCGCAGCGGGCGCGCAACAGATCGAAGCCGCCCTGCCAGCCGCGCCGGCCCCCGAGAATGCGGCACAGCACCACGCGTGCGCCGTCGAGCAGCTCTTCGATCAGGGCCGCGTCGTCGGTCGACGGAGCCCGGGTTGACGCAGCGCACCTCGGGGAAGTCGTCGGGCAGGCGCTCGAGAGCCGCCGCGGTCGCGAGGATCTCGGTGTCTGCCGTGGTTACGACACGAAGCACGCGCGCGTCCCCGGGTCGAACTGCATGCGATTACCTCCTCGGGATCGAGCGTCCCGGAATCGAGGGCTCGTGGGCGGTGGAGTTCCTGACTCCCGGCGGCTCTGGGCCCCCGATCACAGTGGCGCGACCGCCCCGGACTCGCACCGGGTTCCCCGCACCCCCACGCTGAGGTGCCTACTGTAGCCAGAAACGGACGAGTCAGAAGCTTCTAGACTGCGGGCACCGGACGAAGGGGTGCCAGATGTGGGATTGGGTCACGATCGTCGTTCTCTATCTGATCGCAGTGGGCTTCTTCTCCCTGCTCGGCGGGGTCTCGAGCGCGGCCGACGCCCTCGAGGGCTGGGGCCGTCGGAGCGCGTCGACGCGCAGCGACCGATCTCCCGTCAGTCACTGACCGATCGGAACCCGGAGTCGCGACGGGCCACGGCCGCATGACAAGATGCCGCGATGGGTGCCGACCAGTATCACGAGCCGCCGGATGAGCTGCCTGCCGAGACGCGGACCTTCGCGCGGCTGAGCGCCTCGCTGACCGAGGAGGCCGAGGCGATCGGCTGGTACGAGCAGCGACTCGCCGTCGAGTCCGACCGCGAGGCGCTTGCGATCATGCGCGACGCGCAGGGAGAGGAGTTCAAGCACTTCTGCATGGATCTCGAATTCCTCCTGCGCCGCACGCCGCTCTGGCGCGAGATTGCACGCGGGATCCTGTTCCAGGAGGGCGACATCGTCGAGCACGGCGAGGAGGCCGAGGAAGAGGCTGTCGAGGGCGCGGCCGCCCGCGGCGCGCCGCTGACCGGCAGTGCATCGCTCGGCATCGGGAGCCTGAGGGCGTCCCGGTGAGCCACCTGCTGCGCGAGCACGCGCCGATCACCCAGGAATCGTGGCAACGCATCGACGAGGAAGCGCGCGAGCGGCTGACCCCAGCGCTGGCCGCGCGCCGGCTCGTGGACTTCGCGGGCCCGCTGGGCTGGCAGCACTCGGCCACGAACCTCGGCCGCGTGACGACGATCAAGGCGCCCTTCGCCGGAATCGCAGGTGAGCTACGCCGCGTGCTCCCGCTCGTCGAGGCCCGCGCGGCGTTCGCGCTCGCGCGTGCCGAGCTTGCCGACGCCGATCGCGGTGCGGAGGACGTGGACTTCGGCGATCTCGACCGCGCCGCCCACGATCTCGCCGCCGCGGAGAACGCCGCCGTCTTCCACGGCTGGAAGGCGGCAGGCATCGTCGGCATCGCCGAGGCCTCGCCGCACAAGGCGATCGCCCTGGGCAACGACTGCGAGCGCTATCCGCGACACGTGGCGATGGCTGTGGAGCAACTGCTCGCATCCGGTGTCGACGGCCCATACGGCCTTGCGCTCGGGCCCAAAGCGCACGAGCTCGTGCTCGAGAGCAGCGAGCACGGCGGCGTGCTGCTGCTCGACCATCTCCGCACGATCCTCGGCGGATCGCTCGTCTGGTCGCCGGGCGTCGAGGGCGCCGTGGTCGTCAGCCTGCGCGGCGGTGACTTCCTGTTCGAGTCGGGAGAGGACATCTCGGTCGGCTATCTCGGCCATGACGCCGACGTCGTCCAGCTCTATCTCGAGGAGAGCTTCAGCTTCCGCGTCGCCACGCCCGAGGCTGCCGTCGCGCTGAGGCCGTGACGCTCCGGGAAGCCGAGCACCACTTGCTGGTGCGGTGAGCCCGGGTCACGGAGCGCGTGGCGCAGGCGCGCGTGACCCGCGCGTTGCCGAGGCTCGCCGCCCGGTAGCCGTGTGCCCGCCGGCCGAGTTGCGCCAGGGGTAAGTCCGCAGGCCGAGCTGAGCCGTATGTGAAGTGTCCCGCTCGACACTGGGGAGTGAGTAACGAGACTCGGGGGCCGAGCGGGACAACGGCACGCTAGACCAAGAATCTCGCGCGCGCGCACAGCGGCGCCGCGCTGAGACTGCTTCGAGCCTGGTCGCAGCCTGTCGCCGTGCCGGTGTAACGGATCGGCCCGAGGCCAGACCGGGCAGTCATGCGAACCCTCGTCGCCGTTGCCCTCTCCGCGCTCGGCCTGCTCGCGCCGAGCGCGACGGCATCCCCGGCAAGGAGCAGCCTCGAGGTCGGGAAGTCCCGCTACGGGCCCGTGCTCTACGACGGTCGCGGCTTCGTCCTCTACGCGTTCACACATGATCGCCCGGGTCGCAGCAGGTGCAGCGGCGCGTGCGCGCAGGCATGGCCGCCCTACCTCGTGCCGGGCGCCGTGCGTGCCGGCACCGGGGCCAGGCAGTCGCTGATCGCGACGGTGCGGCGCGCTGACGGCTCGAGGCAGGTCACCTACGCGAACCGGCCGCTCTACTACTACGCCGGCGACCGCAAACCGGGCCAGATCCTGTGCCAGAACGTCTCTGAATTCGGCGGACTCTGGCTCGTCGTGCGCGCGAACGGCGCACCGGTGCGGTGAACGGCGCTCCAGGGGCGTTGCTACCGCAGGATCCCCGTGTGACCGAGCGGTCGCATCCTCGAATACGTCAACTAGGGGGCATGCCAGTGCGAGACATCCGGATCGAGCTCGCCGGCGCCGACGATATCGATGATCTGCGCGGGCTGTACCTGGCGATGCACCGCCACCACCGGGACATCGTCCGCCTCCCGCTGGTCGCCGACGACGCAGCGTGGGACGCCCGCCGGGCCCAGTACCTCGCCTGGCTCGCCGAAGGACGCGCGACGCTCTTCGTGGCCCGCGGCAGCCACGAGCCGGCGGGTTACGCATTGGTGGTCATTCACGACGGCACCGACGACACGTTCCCGCTCGCGCCGAGATACGCCGAGCTCTACTCCCTCTCGGTCGCGCCGGACATGCGCGGGCGTGGAATCGGGGGCAGCCTCCTGGATGCCGTCGACGCGGAGCTCCTGGCGAAGGGAGACCTGCCGCTCGTGCTCAGCGTCATGTCGGGCAACACCGATGCGCTGCGCCTGTATTCGCGGCGCGGGCTGGAGTCCGGAGAGATCGTGATGTACCGCTTTCCGACGTCGGCTGCCCGGCCAAGTTCCCGCCCCTGACTGCCCAGGACATGCGGATCGAGTTGGCGGTGCGAGCCGCGCGCGTCCGGGCTCGGAGCCCGCCGCCTCCGGAGGCTTCGGGAACGGCGGGCTCTCGTCCTCGGACGGTGCATGAACCGGGTGTCGGTTGGCCCCGGGAGGGCCCGCGGTCCACGCGCCTGACGCCAAGCTAGTCGCACGCACGAGAACCGCCCATCCCCCATAAGGAGCATGCCCGAACCGGTATCGGGCGGCAGGTGAGGAGCACGCGAGGACGCATCGGAAGTGGCGTAGCCATGGACGCCGCGGAGGGGTCGAGCGCGATATGACACGCTCCCGCGATGGCGACGATCACCGCTCTCATCGTGGCCAGGGCTCCCGTCGTCGGGCATGGCAAGACCCGCCTCGTGCCTCCGCTTTCGGCCGAGCAGGCCGCGACGTTACAGCGAGCCCTGCTCCTCGACACGGTCGCGGCCTGCCGGCGCGAAACGGGCGATGTACGGCTGCTCGTCGCGAGCGAGCACGAGCGCTCGGACCTCGACGCGCTCGTCCCCGGGATACCCATCGAGGTGCAGCGAGGGAGAGGACTGGCCGATGCCCTCACGCACGGCGTCTCCGACCACCTCACACGCGGGCCGGTGGCAATCATCTCCTCCGACCTGCCCGGCCTGCCCGCAGGCTCGATCGCGCGGGCGAACGAAGCCCTCGCCGCCGGCTCGGATGTCGTGCTCGGCCCCGCGATGGACGGCGGCTACTGGCTCGTCGCCATGCGCGCCGCACACGAGGCGCCATTTCGCGACATCCCATGGTCGACGCCGGCGGTATGGGCGGTGACCCTCCGCCGGTGCCGCGAGGCCGGTCTGCGCATCGAAGCTCTGGAGCGATGGCGCGACGTCGACACCTACGCCGACCTGGCTGCCTGCCGCGACGAGCTCGATCCATCCATCGCACCGCACACCGCCTCTGTCCTGCGCGAGCTGACCGAGCTGGACGTCATCGGCAATGAGGCGGCGCCGCGGCTCGTAGCCAGCGAGCTCCTCGCCTCGTCTCCGTGGCGGGCTGTCGTGAGCGACGAGCTGTGTCGCACTGACGGACGGTCGAGCGCCTATACCTACCTCGCCGTCCCGCGGGCCGTGTTCGTTGTCGCCGTGACGCGCGCGCCGGAGCTGGTGCTCGTGCGCCAGTATCGCCACCCGGTGCGCGACTGGACGCTCGAGGTGCCCGCCGGCTCGGTCGAGGAAGGCGAAAGCGCGCTCGAGGCCGCTCAGCGCGAGCTCTTCGAAGAGGTCGGCGGACGATCCTCATCCTGGCGGCATCTCTCGACGTTCTACTCCTCCAGCGCCCACCTCAGCCTGCGTTCCGACGCCTTCTTCGCGAAGGAGGTCGAGCTGTCGGCGCCGCACCCGGGCGCGGAAGAGAGCCTCGTGACAGTGCGCTTGCCGATCGACGAGGCGCTGGCTCGGGTGCGCACCGGCGAGTTCGTAGAAGGTCAGACCGCGCTCGCGATCCTGCTAGCCGCTCCCTTCCTCGACGAGATCATGATGGGCGCCGGGAGCTGACCAGCACCGGTCGCCGCGGCGGCCTCCTCGAATCCGTCCGATCCACCGAGCCAGTCGAGCCTAGACGCCGGCGTTCTCGAGTGCCCGTCTGCAGGCATCGTCCGCCGGCGCGGGACCGATGCACGAGACCGCACTCGCCAGGAGCAGGCGGAGCCGCTCGATATTGGCCGAGAAGGCCTCCAGCACCGCCTGGGCCGTCACGGCCCCGTGGGCGGCGTCACCCGCAATCCCCACGTCGTAGTCCGTGATCAGCGACAGGTTCGCGTAGCACACACCGAGTTCGCGGGCGAGCCAGCCTTCGGGATAGGCGGTCATGTTGATCACGTCCCAGCCCATGGCCTGGAACCAGGCGCTCTCGGCACGCGTCGAGAACCTCGGGCCTTCGATCACGACGACCGTTCCGCCGTCGCGCATCGGCAGGCCGAGGTCGCGCCCTGCTTTCAGCAGAGTGGCACGGAGGTCGCCGCAGTACGGATCCGCGGCTGAGACGTGGCGCACGTCCGGGCCGTCGAAGAACGTGTGCTCGCGCCCCGACGTTCGATCGACGAACTGATCGCACACGACGAACGTCCCAGGCGGCAGCTCGGGGCGCAGAGAGCCCGACGCGCACGGCGCGATGATGCGCGTGACGCCCACGGCCCGGAGCGCCCAGAGGTTCGCGCGGTAGGGAACGCGGTGGGGCGGGAACTGGTGAGACAGGCCGTGGCGCGGAAGGAAAGCGGTGGGGACGCCCCCGACGCTCGAGAGCGTGATCGGGGCCGACGGCGGGCCATACGGTGTCTCTGGCTCGACCGTGCGATCGGCCTCGAACAACTCGTAGAGTCCGGACCCCCCGATGACGCCGATCATGCCGCGATCACCGCGTCATCGTAGAGGCCCGCCGCGAGGAGGAGGCCGGCTGCAGGGCCCGCGCCGCTCAGCGAGTTGGCGGGTACATTCGCGCCAGCCTGTCGGGACTGACGCCCATGCGGTAAAGACCTTGAATCGTCCACATGCGGGCCAGCGTCGGCACGGTGCCGTGCCCCCGGTGGCGCCGAGCCGCCGTCTCCGCATACAGCGGCAACAGCACGAAGCGACCGGCGCGCCGCAGGCGGAGTACGAAGTCGCAGTCCTCCATGATCGGCAACGGCCGGTAGCCACCAATCCGGTCGTACACGGCTCGCCTCACGAAGATCGCCTGATCTCCGTAGACGGGCCCGAGGAAGCGCAGACGCAGGTCCCCGAGGGCGCGTAGGATCGGACGGCCGTCGTCGTAGCGGAGGCGGAATGCGCCGCCGTCAGCGTCGCGGAGTGCCTCGCGCACGGCGCCACCGGCGCCCTCCGGCAGCGTCGTGTCCGCATGCAGGAACAACAAGGCGTCGCCGCGAGCCACACGAGCTCCGGCGTTCATCGCAACCGCGCGGCTGCCGGGTGCGTGGATCACGCGCGCGCCCGCCCTCTCCGCCGCCTCGCACGTCCCGTCGTCACTGCCCGCGTCCACGACGACGACCTCGAACGGCTCGAGCCTCTGCCGCGTCGTGGAGATCGCGTGGGTGACGGTCTCGGCCTCCCGCAGCGTTGGGATGATCACCGAGATCTTCACGCGCGCCCGCGCACGTGGGCGACACTCAAGCGTGCGTCGGCGATGACCACGAGCGGGAGGGCGTTGAGGACCACGAACATCGCGTACCCCCAGAACCATTCGGTGGGTGCTCGCCCCACGAGCAGCGTGATCGCAACCGACTCGGCAGTGCCGAGGAGCGCGCCCAGGCGGGTCATGAACCCGAGGGTCAGCAAGACGCCGGCGGCGAGCTCGATCGCAAAGACCAGCCAGCCGAAGAGCGTGAAATGTGGGATCACAACGCTCCCTACGAGGTGGCGGAGCGGCTCGACGAGCGCCCAGCGGTGGGCGAGCTCAAACGAATACAGCAAGCCCCGGGCATCGTGGCGGCCGAAGTCGGGCGGCAACTTCCAGGAGAGGTTGGCGATCCAGACGATGCCGACGAAGATCCGCAGCCCGGCGAATACCAGCGCCATTCGTTCGGCGTCCGGAACGCCGCCACCGCCGCCCCACCAACGCCGGCCCCGGTCGGCGATGCCACGGCGAGCGGGCGATGAAGAGCGTGTCTCGTCGATCGCCATGACCTCTGACGACGACTCTAGCCCACTCACGCCGACCGATCGTGACGCTCGATCGGGAGACCTGCACCCGGACGCGCCTCGAACCAGCTTCGCAGCGCGCGGTGGATCGGTGATGCTGCCGGGCATGTCTGAACCGGAGGGAGTCACGGCCCGTCCGGGCGCGGACGAACCCGCGCCGCTGCTCGAGACCAAGCCGCACGCCGAGCGATCCGTCTTCACGGCGGCGAGCCTGCTGCGCGAAGCCCGCCGACAGCGCCGTCTACCGGACACCCGCGTTCCGCCTGTCTGCATGCTCGACCCTGACGGTGATCTCGCACGGCACCTCCAGGAGACCGGCCGCGCCCGCATCGACCCGACGTGGGCCTGTTACCACACGACGCTCTCGCGCTTCATGCTCGCGAACCGCGAGGTCGCCATCGTGCCGTTCGCCGTTGGCGCGCCGTTCGCCGTGCTCGTCGCCGAGGAGCTCGTGGCCAGCGGGTGTGAGCTCCTCATCAACCTCACCTCCGCAGGCCGCATCGCTGCGCCGCCCGGGATCGCTTCGTTCATGGTGATCGAGCGTGCGCTGCGCGACGAAGGCACGAGCTTCCACTACGTCCCAGCGACTCGCTGGAGCTACCTGCGCCGCGACCTGCGGGAGAAACTCGCCGCTCTCCAACTCACCGACGGGCCACCGATCGTCTACGGGAGCACCTGGACGACCGATGCGCCGTTCCGCGAGACGGCGCCGGACATCGAACGCCATCGCGCCGCAGGCGTGCTTGCGGTCGAGATGGAAGCTGCTGCCCTCTACGCCTTCGCCGACGCCACCGGCCACGACGTCGTCTGTCTCGCGCACCTGACCAACGAGCTCGGGAGCGAAGGCGACTTCGAGAAAGGTGCGGCCGACGGCGCCGAGGACGCCCTGCGCGTGCTCGAGGCAATCCTCGGGCGCCTGAGCGAGGCGCCGACGCCGACGTAGGTGTGGCGCAGAGCGTGCGCTCGGCGTCGCGTGTCGCCCGAGCTCGACCTCATCGACTCAACCGGGAAGGCGCGCGTGCTCCCGAGCCAACGAGACGAACTCCGGCCACCAGTCGCGGCCCGTCGACAGCCCCGCGTAGTAGTCGAGCCGCGCCTCCCACCGCTCCATCAACTCATCCGCGATCTGCGTCAGCTCCGCCCGGCTCGGGTAGGCGTCCGCGAGCCACCGTCTGCCGATCTGCGCGTGCAGCACCTCGTCCGCCCAGTCGTAATCCTGCAGGGCCGCGAGGAGATCGTCGCCGTGGTCATGTGCGACGACCCACTCGCGGCGCTTACCGGTGCTTCCCGGCATGAGTCCCTGCTCGATGCGCCACAACACGATGTGGGCCTCGAGCGGGGTGAACTCGCGATTCAGCGACACCGAGGAAGCCCAGTCGATGGGGAACTCGTAGAACGGGACGCCCAGCGCAACGATCGCAACCTCGCCCATCATCGCGTGGCGGGCCTCGTCCCAGAGCTGCCGGGAAAGGTCGTTGTAATAGGCCCACGGCTTGCCGCGCGTCTTACCGATGATCGGCGCGATCCACTCCGGCACGTCCATCTCACGCAGGCGTTTATAGGCGAGTGCCCAGACGCGCTCATCGGCCGGCCTCGACTCGTCGCGCCAGTACTCGTCGATCTTCGCCGTCGCGTTGAACGCATCGGCGAATCGGTGATCGCGACGCGGCTCGGCATCCATCTCGAACGGCGTACCATCCCAGCGCGGCTCGGGCAGCTCGCTGTCGGCCGGAACCGCGTCGGCTCCCGAGACTCCGCCTGCGGCCGCGAGGTAGGCGACCACGTGCGTTGCGAAGCGGTCCGCCTCTCCTCGCCCATCGCCGGAGGCGAGGGCGTCGAGCGCCGCTCGCCCCCAGCCGAGCATCTCCTCCTGCTCACGGACGATGGTGCGCAGCAGCCGACGCGTAGGGTGATCGAAGAGCGGGTTGAGCAGCTCGAGATGGTCGGCGAGAGCGGTGACCAGGGCGTGCCGAGCCGCGGCGTACGAGCCTGCGAGGAGCTCGACCGTCGAGCCGGCGCGGATGAGCTCCTCGAATGCGGCCTCGAGCCGCTCATCGGGGACCGTGTCGAGACCAAGCGGCGGCTCGCGCATCTCCGCGATGCGCGCCTGGAGCGCGGACGCGTGCTCGGCGTCGAGCCAGACGTGCAGGCTGAGCCCGCACTTCACTTCCCATTCGGGCGTCGCTGCCAGGTGGGCCGCGCCGACGTCGTGCAGCCGTCGCAGGACGTAGTTGCAGCGCTTCAGCCGGAGGACGGTTTGCTCGACCGGCAGTCCCGGCCTGGCGGCCGCCGCGTAACTGCAGATGCCGGCGAGCGGTGGGATACCGAGATTGTCGATCTCGACGCGCGACGGCGTGCTGCCTGGCATCTGGACTCCGTGGACGGGGGTGTGCGGCGACGGCCGTGTCGTAAACCGAGATCTTCGACGATACGGGAGCGCTGCCGGGCGGCGCCCTCTGTGACCGCGGCTTCAGCGGACGATCTCGAGCGCGAGCTCGGGCTCGCAGCCATGCGCGACGAGCTCGGCGAGCGCGTGCCAGTCCACCAGGTCGGCGAACGCCTCCGCGAGAACGCGGTGGAGGCCGAGGCGCTGCAGCTGCTCCGCTCGCCACGCGTGAACGAGGAGCTCCTCTTCGTGGACGTCGGTGACGTCCTCGTAGATCATCGCCAGTGTTTTCATGGATCTGCCCCCCTGAACGCGCATGTGAAGGTGGTAGAACAATTGCTCCCGCGCCACGCTTCGGCAACGCGGCCACCAGCAATCTCCGTGCCCGGCTACCGGGGCTCTCACGCTGGGGGCTAGCAGGCAGACCGGTTCGGCTCGCCGCCCCGACCGTCCACGGCGACAGTCGAAAACGCCGCGGCCACCGCACTGACGGATCACGGACCCTGGAAGTGCAGCATCGCCAAGCGCTTCCAGCTAGCCGGAACTGAAGGCTCCTACTGTCCGCAACGAGGTTTGGGTGTTCGCGGCGATGACGAAAGTGGCGTCGTTCGCGATCGTGACGGGTGTTGCCAGACAAGCCAACAACCTTTACGTGGAGGTGAGATCGTGCCCCTAGCTGGATTCGACACATCGAAGCGCGGACGCCGTGGATTGCTCATCACGGGCCTGACAGTGGTAGCCGCGGTGAGCCTGATCGCGGTAGTGGGCGTGGACGCGGCATCCCCGAGTAGCGCGAAGGCCGGCGCGGCCAAGCCGGGTGAGTGGCCGCTGCCCGGCGCCGATCAGCAGAACACCCGCAACGTCCCGGGCCCGATCACGAGCGCGAACGTGACGACGCTGAAGAAGGGCTGGACGGTGCCGATCAAGGCCACCGGCGCGTTCGGCGCCTATGCGACAACGCCGATCATCGTCGGAGGCACGGTGTACACGCAGGACATCAACTCCAACGTGTATTCGATCAACCTCGAGTCCGGCAAGCTGAACTGGTTCAAGAAGTACAACTCCCCCTCCGTCGGACCGAACGGCGTGAACGTCGTCGGTGGTGTCGTCTACGGCGCCACCGGCGACTCCGCCTTCGCCCTCCAGGCGAGCACGGG
Organism: uncultured Actinomycetes bacterium; assembly: GCA_963845865.1. GTDB lineage: Bacteria > Actinomycetota > Thermoleophilia > Gaiellales > JALYLC01 > JALYLC01. The sequence continues at coordinate 6,314 of CAWJTT010000043.1, read as the reverse complement.
CGAGCAACTGTGGGTCAAGAAGCTGACGCGCAACAAGACCGAGGGCATCGACATGGCCCCCGGCGTGAACAACGGGGCGGTCTACATCTCGACCGTGCCCGGCAACGCCAAGGGCTTCTACGACGGCAACGGGCAGGCCATCCTGTGGGCGCTCAACGCCAAGTCCGGCGCAGTCCAGTGGAAGTGGGAAGAGGTCCCGAAGGACCTCTGGTCGAAGACGCACACGAACATCAACTCCGGCGGCGGCCAGTGGGATCCGCCCTCGTTCGACGCCAACGGCGACCTCTACCTCGGCGTCTCCAACCCGGCACCATTCCCGGGCGCGAAGGGCTTTCCCTACGGCTCCAGCCGACCCGGCCCCAACCTCTACACCGACTCCATCGTGAAGCTCGACCACGCCACCGGCAAGCTCGTCTGGCACTACCAGCTGACCCCGCACGACATCAACGACTGGGACCTGCAGAACTCGCCGATCCTGACCACGGCGAACGGCAAGAGCGTGGTCATCGACGCCGGCAAGGGCGGCATCGTCGTCGCGGTCGACCAGAACACCGGCAAGCTGCTCTGGAAGACGCCCGTCGGCACGCACAACGGACACGACCACGACGGCCTGCTGACGCCCGCCCAGCAGAAGGCCACGCTGAAGTTCCCGTACGTCGTCTATCCAGGCATCCTCGGTGGCGTCGAATCCCAACTCGCCTCCGACGGGACGAACGTGTATGCGGCCGTCAACAACCTGGCCTCTACCTACACGAACAACACCGAAGGCGGCATCAAGCTCGACAGCTTCACGAAGGGCACCGGGGACATCGTCGCGCTGAACCAGGCGACGGGCAAGATCGCCTGGGATCACAAGCTCACCAAGTCTCCGTACGGCGCCGCGAGCCTCACCAACGACGTGCTCTTCACGACGACGTTCGACGGCACGCGTCTGGGCGTTCAGCACGAAGACCGGCAAGACGCTCTGGAGCGCGAAGCTCCCGGCGGGCACCAACACACCGGTCGCGATCGCCGGCAACACCGTCATCACGGCAGGCTCGTTCCCGCAGGGCAAGAACCAGAAGGCCGCCATCGTCGCCTACCGGCTCCCGTCCTGATGTCGATCGCACCGCGGAGCATCCGCACGCACGCAGCGCTCGGCGGATTGACCGCGCTGGTCGCGACCATGAGCGCGTGCGGCAGGTCGAGTGAGAGACCGGTGAAACCGATCCAGTACCGGTCACGCCCCACGCCGCGCCGCTCGCGCGGACCGACGAAAGGATGGATGTGAACGACGGACTCCAGATTCTCTACACCGCCGAGGCGACTGCCGTCGGCGGGCGCCAGGGGCGTGCGCGGACGAGCGACGGCCGCGTGGATGTCGCGCTCGATGTTCCCCGTGAGATGGGCGGCTCGGGCGGTCCGGGGACGAATCCCGAGCAGCTGTTCGCCACGGGCTACGCCGCCTGTTTCCAGAGCGCGCTGCTTCGGATCGCGGCCGGGCGGAAGCTCGACTTGAGCGACTCGCGGATCACTGCACGCGTCGGGATCGGGCCGTCGAAGAGCGGCGGCTTTGGCCTTGCCGCTGCGCTCGACCTCGATGCACCTCAGCTCACTCGCGAGGAGGGTCTCGATCTGATGAGGCGTGCACACGAGCATTGCCCGTACTCGAAGGCGACGCGGGGCAACATCGAGGTGGCGCTCAGCGTCGGCGGGGCGCCCGCAGAGGAGGGCCGCGCGGCGCGTGACGCGTCCGTGGGTTAGCGGTGGGCGGCCTGGCCGTGGAGCGGCAACTCGACGCTCAACGCGGTGCCCGCGCCCGGCGGGCTCATCAGGCGCATCGTCCCTCCGATCGCCTCGACGCGGTCTCTCAGGCCGAGCAGTCCCGAGCCCTCGCGCGGGTCGGCGCCACCGCGCCCGTCGTCGCGAACGTGCACTCGAAGGGCACCGTTGTCGACGGCCACCGCGACGTCCACAACCGGGGTATCCGCGTACTTCGCTGCGTTCGTCAACGACTCCGAGACGACGTAGTAGGCCGTCACCTCCACCGGCTCCGCAAAGCGACCAGTGGCGCGAGCATCGAGGTTGACGCGGAGCGGCGAACGGGCAACGAGCCGCTTGAGCGCCGGCGTCAGGCCGTCCTCCGAGAGCCCGGCCGGATGAATCCCGAGGGCGATCTCGCGGAGGTCATCGAGCGCGGCGGTGAGTCCGTCTACGACGCGGCCCAGCTCGCTCCTGTGCTGCTCGAGCTCCTCGGGAACCGTCGCCTGCGCCGCGCGCAAGGCGAGCGCGAGCCAGACGAGCTGCTGCTGGGCGCCGTCGTGCAGGTCGCGTTCGATCCGACGCCGGGTCGCGTCGGCCGTGGCCACGATTCGCGCGCGTGAGGCGTCCAGCTCGGCGCGGCTCTCGGCGTTGGCGATTGCCGTCGCCAGGAGCTCCGTGAACTTCGCCAGCCGGTCCTCGAGGTCAGCCGGCAGCGGCTCGGTTTCGCCCGAGCCGACGGCCATGACGCCCCAGAGAGCTCCGTCGACGACGACCGGCACCCCGACCGCGGACCGCACCCCTACGGCCCGCGCAGCGGCCGCGATCGGCCCCCGTGCGCCCCGGGTGTAGTCGGCGCGCGCCGGGAGGCCGGTCCGGCAGACCCGCGCGATCGCGCTCCTGTCGCCCTCGACGGGCCAGCTCCTCCCGACCGGGCCGAGGAAGCCAACGTCAGCAGCAAGCAGCGTCGCCGTGCCGTTCGTGTCGTCGTAGCGCATCAGCACGCTGAGGGGGGTGTTGAACGCTCGTGCCACCTCGTGCCGGACGGCGTCGAAGACACGATGCGGAGTCGCCCCCTCGGCGACCAGCGTTGCCACCCGTCGTAGCGCCGCCTGTTCATCGGCGAGCTGCGCGAGCTGCTCGTGTGCCTCGCTGTTTGCGATCGCGGTCGCGAAGAGCTCGGCGAACTCGGCCAGTCGCTGCTCGGTATCGCGCGGGCAGGGGCTGCTCGGTCTTCGAAACGGCGGCCAACACGCCCCAGAGGCGGCCCTCCACCGTGATCGGCGCTCCCACGGACGAGCGCCAGCCCATCTCGCGGGCGGCGTCGGGCGCGCCGCTCGGCCCCTCCGCGTAGTTCTCGACGCGTCCGGGCCGGCCCGTCTCGAGGATAAGGCCTGACACGGTACCTTGGAGCTCGTAGCGCCTCCCGACGTAGCTGTACCCGCCCTCGGTCGTCCAGCCGCTGACCGCAGTCACGGTCCCGTCTGCCTCGAAGCGCGTAACGGCCGCGCCGTCCGCGGCAATCAATGCCGCCACCTCGACGCTCACGGCTTCGAACACCTCTGCCGGTGGCGCGCCCGCTGCAACCAGCGTCGCCACGCGCCGCAACGCCGCCTGCTCCTCGGCGAGCCGCGTGAGCTCGTCTCGGGCCTGGCTGTTGGCGATCGCAGTCGCCACCAGCGCGGTGAACTCCGCGAGCCGATCCTCGGCATGCTCGGGGAGCGGCGCATCCGGCGACGACATCCCCATCGCTCCCCAGACAGCGCCGTTGACGACGATCGGGGCGCCGGCAGTCGCGTTGAGGCCAGATTCACGAGCCCCGGCGGCGAGCGCGCCGGGAAGATCTGCGTAGTCCTCGACCCGGGTCGGGCGGCCGGTCCGTTGTACCTGCGCGACCATCGACTGGCCCTCGAGCGGCCAGCGCGTTCCCGGCTGCAGGACGTGCGGACGGTCGCTCCACGCAGCGATGACCGTCATCAGCCCGTCGCTGTCGTAGCGATAGACCCCGACCATCGGCATGTGCATCACCAGAGCGACCTCGTGTGCAACGGCCGAGAACACCTCCGTCGACGGCGAACCGTCCGCCACGAGGGTCGCGACGCGGCGCAACGCGGCCTGCTCCTCCACGAGCCGGCGCAGCTCGATGCTTTCCTCGTTGCGCGGATCCGCCGGCGGGGCGGATGGGCTCATCGCGTCACGATAGCCCATAATCGTGGCCATGAGCACGAACGCGACACGGGTCGTGCTGGCGGACGACGAGGTTCTCATGCGCGAGGGTCTCGCCGGCCTGCTCGAGCGTTCCGGTTTCGAGGTGGTGGGTCAGTCGGGGAACGCGTCCGAGCTGATCGACCTGGTGCGCGAGCTTCGACCTGACCTCGTGATCGTCGACATCCGCATGCCTCCCACGCACACGACCGAGGGCCTCGAAGCCGCCGAGTCGATCCGCGAGGAGTTTCCGGATACCGCCGTCGTCGCTCTCTCCGCGTACGTGCAGGTGGAGCGCGCGACCGCGTTGCTCGCGAGCGGCGAGCGCAGCGGCTACCTGCTCAAGACCCGTGTCACGGACGTCGAGGATTTCGTCGACACGCTCAAGCGCATCGTCAAGGGCGCCTCCGTCGTTGATCCCGCACTCGTGCAGGAGCTCGTCGCCGCGCGCGGCGTGCGGGATCCGCTCGACGAGCTGTCGCCACGCGAGCGCGAGGTGCTCGCCCTGATGGCCGAGGGCCGCTCGAACGCGGGTATCGCCCACACGCTGTGGATCACGGAGTCGACCGTCGAAAAGCACGTCCGAGCCATCCTGAGGAAGCTGCGCCTGCCGGCCGGGGAGGACGATCAGCGCCGCGTGCTCGCGGTGGTCACGTACCTCGACGCGCGCTAGCGTCCTCAATCGGTTGGGGCGCCGGCAAGGCGCAGGACCGCGGACGCCGACAGCTGAGCCTTGGGAATGAACCCCGCCGCCGGGCTCGCTGCGATCTCCTCGGCGTACTCGCCCTGCGCGTGGGTGGAGATCAGGATCACGGTTCCGCTCAGCTGCCGTGCGAGGTCGAATCCACTTTCCTCACCGAGGCGTATGTCGACCAGTACCACTTCCGGCCGAAGCTCCTCCTCGAGTCGCAGCGCTTGGGCGCTCGTCGTCGCAGTCCCGACAACCGCCAGGCCTTCACGCTCGAGCAGCAGGCGCGCGGCATCGAGAAAAGGTTGATTGTCATCAACGATGAGGCAGCGAATCTGCACGCGGTCAGCCTCCCTCGAGGCGCGCTGGCGCGCATCGCGGAGAGTCCGAAGAGCTACGAGCTGCTGCCGTCGCCGACCCCGCCCAGCGTGTGCGTGCGACGGCTACCTTGTCGCCCGGCCTCTTGTCATTCACGAAGCTGTACAGCGGGTGGCCCTTGGTTGCCGGTAACGCGACGGGCAGGCGAAGTGATGTGCGACCGAGCATCTCCGCTCATGGTCGCTCGCGGGGGGCACGGAGCACATCCCTGCAGCCCGGAAACGCTGCTACCGGGTAGCCACAGTGACGAATTGCGGCTCGTCTCGATGCGCTGCGTCGATGCTCGCCGCGACGCTGTCCTGGTGACAACGCGTTCCCTTCCGCTAACCAAGGAGCTCCCATGCGACTGATCACCGGCGGCCTGACAACGATCCTCGCGATGCTTGCACTCGCGAGCTCGGCGTTCGGGGCCGTGAACACGAACACGCTGACCGGCACCGTCGGCCCCGGCTTCACGATCACGATGAACAAGAAGAGCGTGAAGGCCGGGACCTACGCGATCACCGTCCACGACCTCGCGGCGATCCACGACTTCCACCTCACGGGGCCCGGCGTCGACAAGAAGACGAGCGTCAGCGGCACCGGCACGACGAAGTGGACCGTGAAGTTGAAGAAGGGTACGTACCACTTCATGTGTGACCCGCACCGGACGATCATGCACGGCGTCCTCAACGTCACGTGACGACGACACACAGGGCGCACTCTGACAACACGAGCACACATCAGGAGGAGACAATGCAACTGATTCACCGCACGAACGAACTGCCCACAGCGGTGCGGCGTCCGCGGATGATCGTCGCGGCAGCAGCCGTCGCGGCACTCGCGGCCGCGAGCCTCGCGCTTCAGACGCCTGCGACGCACGCCGCACAGTCGAAGGGGGCGGTCGTCTCGACGGCGAAGACCAGCCTCGGCCGGATCATCGTCAACTCGAACGGTCACACGCTCTATCTGTTCGGAAAGGACCGCAACGGCAAGAGCGCGTGCACCGGACAGTGCGCCACCTTCTGGCCGCCGCTCATCATGAGCGGGAAGCCGGGCGTCACCGGCGGCGCGAAGGCATCACTCATCGGGAGCACGAGGCGCGCCGACGGACGCCTCCAGGTGACGTACAACCATCACCCGCTCTACACCTTCGTCAAGGACACGAAGGCGGGCCAGACCAACGGTGAGGGCGTGAGCGCCTTCGGAGCCACCTGGGCCGCGATCTCGCCGGCAGGAACAAAGATCACGAAGCCGGCCGCCGCCGCGTCCACCGCCCCGGCCCCCGGCTACGGACCCTAGAGAGCCCGGCCATTCGGCGTGA
>CAWJTT010000042.1:0-75018 GCA_963845865.1 uncultured Actinomycetes bacterium | reverse complement strand
GCGCGGGGTGTTTCAGTGCTCGAGCGCGCGCCGGATGCGTTTGTCACAAGCTCATCGACGCCGTCACTCCGGCGACGTCACAAAGTCCTCCGTCCATCGCGCAAGCCGGTCTACGCATTACTAGTTTTTCGCGCCCTGATCCGATACTCTAATGGTCCGTTTGCCGGACCGTGCATGCACGAAGTCCCAGCCAGCGAGCCAATCCGTCCGTCACGAGCGAGCCCCCTCATGTACCGCTTCAGCCGCGCCCTCTATCTCGAACTCAAAGACCTCGTCGACCCGCACCCGGACACGATCAGCGTGACCGAGGCGCGCCGCCGCGTGCTCGAGGCGTCGCAGGCCACCGTCGAGCGGCTGGCGAGCGATCCGCGCTATTTCCCCAGCCCGCCCGCAGTCTCTTTCAGCAGATCCGCTGCTACTTCCCGATCTCTCAGCAGGCGCGCGTGTTCTACGCGATCGAGCGCATGGTCAGCCTCGCCCGCGCGTCGATCCAGGTCGAGCTCGACCGGCTGAACGAGGCCAACGCACGCTGCCGAGCGACCACCCGCAAGGGCAAGGCCTGCCAGCGCACCCCGCTGCCCGGCCGCGAGTACTGCCCGTCGCACTCGCATCTCGAGGAGCCCTCCACGCTCCCGGCGCGCGTCGGCGCAGCCGCCTGAGCGAGAGTCCACGGGGCGAGCGCGCCATGATTGGCGCGTGCACGACCTGCCCGAACTCCTGATCCTGGGTGCCGGCGGGCGCGAGCCGAACCGGCTTCTGCTCGGCGACGCGCTCGCCGTGCTCGGCACGCTCGCGGACGGCAGCGCAGGCCTCGCCTACGCCGATCCGCCCTTTGCGACGGGGCAGGTCCGCAGGGGCGGCGGTCACTGCTATGACGACCTTGTCGAAGACCCCGGGGCCTACGCCGCCTGGCTCGAGCCGCATCTCGTCGAGCTGCATCGCGTCCTTGCACCGACGGGCTCCCTCTTCCTCCACCTCGATCACCGGATGAGCGCGCACGCCCGCATCGCGCTCGACGCGGTGTTCGGTCGCGACCGCTTTCGCAACGAGATCGTCTGGCGCTACGGCCTGGGCGGTCGCGCTCCAGCCAACGCGTTCGCGCGCAAGCACGACGTGCTGTTGTTCTACGCCCGGGGCCCGGCCAATACGTTCCACCGCCTGCGAGGAGAGGTGACGCCGGCCATGGCCGCGAAGTACGCCCATTCCGACGAGCACGGTCGCTACCAGAACGCCCACGGGCGACGCTACTACCTCAAGGGCGGCAAGCCATTCGACTCCGTCTGGGAAATCCCGAGCATCGCGCCCACCTCGGGGGAGCGCACCGGCTACCCGACGCAGAAGCCCCTGGCACTCCTCGAACGCGTGATCGCCGCGACCACCGACCCGGGTTCGCTCGTGATCGACCCCTTCGTCGGCAGTGGCACGACTGCCGTCGCCGCGCAGCGACTCGGCCGCCGCTTCGTCGCCGGCGACTGCTCGCCGCAGGCGATCGAGGTCGCCCGCGGCAGGCTGGAGCGCGAGGCGGGCACACATCCGGCACCCGATCTCCTGCTCTCCAGGGCTTGATTCTCGTCCCGCGAGTGTCCACAATCGCTCGCAGGGAAACGAGCGCCTGGTGGCGAACCTCCGTCCGCACGGACGAGAGCGGTCACCCGGCAGGAGAGTGAATGTACCAGTACAGCCGCGCGATCTTCCTCGCGGTCAAGAATCTCGTGGACGAATCGCAGCCCGGCGTTGACCGGGTCGAGGCCCAGAGGCGCGTGTTGGCCGCTTGCGAGGCCGCGGTCGAACGGCTTGCCGCCGACCCCCGCTACTTCGCCCGTCCCACGCGCAGCCTGTTCGAGGAGATCCGCCGCTACTTCCCGATCACGCAGCAGGCACGAGTGTATGTGGCGGTCGACGAGGTGATCTCGCGCGTCGTCGAGGCCGCCGAGGCGGAATTGCAGCGACGCAGCGATCTGCTCGGCCGTTGCCGGGCGCTGACGCGCAAGGGCCAGCCGTGCCAGCGCGGCGCGATGCCCGAGAGCGAGTACTGCCCCTCGCATGCGCACCTCGACGAGCGCATCGCCGCCGGCTTCGTCGCAGCCTGAGAGGTTCATTCGAGCGGCAACTCGAGCTGGGCCTCGCGCGCGAGCTTGCCGACGTACACGCCGAGTAGCCGCACCGGAGCGTGTCTGTCCCTCAGGGCCTTCTCGAGCAACTCGACCGCGAGGCCGCTCAACGCCTCTGCAGTGCCGACCGGCGCCGCCAGCGTGCGCGAACGCGTGACGATGGCAAAGTCGTCGTAGCGCAGCTTCGTGGTAACGGTGCGGGCGGCGAAGCCGTGGCGTTCGACGCGCGCAAACACGTTCTCCGCGATCGGCACGAGCTCCGCGGCCATTGCGAGGGCATCCAGCAGATCGTGCTCGAACGTCGTCTCCTCGCCGATCGTGACCGGATCGGACGCCTCGACGACGACGGGCCGCGGGTCGAAGCCGCGCGCTCGCTCACGCAGGTCGCGGCCGACCTTCCCCATGCCGAGCTCCGCGAGCGCCGCGTCGTCCTGGCGAGCGAGATCGCCGATCGACGCGATGCCGGCGGCCAGGAGTCGCTGCTCGCCACGCGGCCCGACGCCCGGCAGCGCCCGCAGCGGCAGCGGCGCGAGGAACGCTGCCTCGCGCCCGGGCGGTACCACCACGATGCCGCCGGGCTTGCGATGATCGCTCGCGATTTTCGCCACCGTCTTGCCCGTTCCGCATCCGAGCGAGCACGAGAGGCCGGTGGCGTCGCGTAATCCTGCCTGCAGGGCGCCGAGCAGCGCGCGCGCGTCCGAGCTCGAGCGCACGAGCCCGTGCAGATCGAGGTAGCCCTCGTCGATGCCGACCTGCTCGAAGCGCTCGACGAGGCTGCCGACGACGGACCAGACGGTGCGCGAGCGCTCGCGATAGCGCGCCATGTCGGGCTTGACGAAGATGGCCTGGGGGCAGCGCCGGTAGGCCTCGGCTGCGCTCATCGCCGAGCGGATGCCGAAGCGGCGCGCTTCGTAGCTGGCCGTGGACACGACACCGCGCCCGCGCGGATCGCCGCCGACGACGATCGGCTTGCCCTGCAGCTCCGGCCGGTCGAGCTGCTCGACAGCTGCGAAGAATGCGTCGAGGTCTAGGTGGGCGATCACGCCCGGCGCGTACGCACGGGCGACGTGCCCGCCGCCACCGCCTCGCTGCCGCCGAAGACGGCGCGTACCGTGGCGCGCGGCGGCAGCCGGACGGTCAGCTTCGCGCGCGCGTCACTGCGCTTCAGGAGGGCGCCGCCGACGCGCTGCCAGGTAGCGCCGCGCCGCCGCTCGAGCGTCACCCGCACTCCTGCGAGAGCGTGCGATGCGGTCACGACGACGCCGATTGGAGCGCCCGCGGGCGAATCGGGGGGGGCAGGCACGAAGCGGCGGACGCGCAGCGCGGGCGCGCGCTGCACCGTGCCCACGTAGGCGAGCTGCAATCCCGTGGCGTTGTCGCTCGCGACCGACAGCGCCACCCGCCTGCCACGCAGAGCGGCGACGGGGACGCGAACGGGCCGCCACGTCTTGCCTGCGATCGCCGAGCCGAGGACCCGGGGGCCGGCTCTCAGCGTGACGCTGGGACGCAGCCCCGCGAGACCGCGGATCCAGACGCTGATCGTCGCCGCGTCGCTCGCAAGCCGGAACATGCCCGTGCGCAGCTCGAACGGGCCGGCCCCGGCAGTCAAGAGGGCGCCGGCCGGGAGCCCGACCGCTCGGCGCGCGGCGCCCCGCGCGAGCGTCATGCCGGCCGCGACCTGCTCGCTCTCCCCCACGCGCGCGAGATCCACCGCGTCCTGTCGCCCCATCACGGGGTCCAGCACGAGCCGGACACGCTGCCCGCCGAGACCCGCCGCGTTGAACGCGAAGGTGTCCCAGCTCGCCGTGGGACGGAGATCGCCGAGGACGTGCACGACGCCGTCCGCTCCCAGAGCAGTGATGTGCAGGAGCGGCGAGCCCACGGGTGCACGCGCCGTGATCAGCACTACCTGCTGGGCGCGCGCGATCGGCAGCGGTGGCGTCTCGAGCGTGGTGTTGTCTCGCAGGGCCGCGTAGTGACCGCCCGGGCCGCCGGCGCGCACCGCGACGGCCCCCGGGCCCAGCAGTGTCCAGCCGGCGAGACCGGCGCCGAAGCGTGCCGCGAGGGGTCGCGAGGGCGGTGCGCTCTGTACCAGCAGTCGTGCGTTGGAAGCCCACCAGGAGGGATCGGGCGCGCCTGCGGGCGTTGCCCCGGGAGCGCTGCCCGGTGCTACGAGCGCACCACAGGCCACGCCGGAGGCGACGAGGGCGCGCGGGGACGGCAGGCGGCGCGATGCCATGCCCGCATGGTAGACCGCGCCCCGCGCGGCACCCTGCGCAGCGCAGGATCGCGGGCTCGTCATCACAGGGATGAGATGGTCCGAAAGTGCGCAATCACGGCAGCCGCCACGTGCCTTCACCTCGCATAGACTCATGACCTCCGTGACGCCCGACACCGACAAACTCGTCCGCCAGCTCTCGCTCGTGGCGTATCTGATGGCCGAGCGGCGCTCCGCATCTGCGCGCGACGTCAAACAGGCCGTCGAGGGCTACTCGGAGATGTCGGACGAGGCCTTCGCGCGCCGCTTCTACGCCGATCGCAGCGAGCTGCTCGCGCTGGGCGTGCCGCTGCAGTCGCAGCGCGACGACTTCACCGGCGAGGAGCTCTACACGCTCCTGCAGGAGCACTACTTCCTGCCGGGCCTCGACCTCAGCGACGCCGAACTGGCGGCGCTCTCGACCGCAGTGCACCTGCTGGATGGCCAGTTCGCCTATGCCGAGCCCCTGCGGCTGGCCCTCCAGAACCTCGCGCTCGGCCGCCCCAACCCGTCGTACGACGCCGCACCCGAGGTGTCCGTGCGGCTGCTCGGGAGCGGCTTCACGGCCGAGGTCGCGCTGAGGCTGCAGAAGCTCGAGACCGCCATCTCGAAGCAGCGCACCGTCGTCTTCCGCTACTGGGCGATCTCCTCCGACGAGGAGGCGACACGGACGGTCGATCCTTACAGCCTCTATCTCATGAGCGGTCATTGGTACGTGATCGGGCGCGATCACGACCGCGACGACGTGCGCACCTTCAGGCTCGACCGCGTGCGCGGCGACGTGCGCTTCGCGACCCGCCGCGAGCGCGACTTCCGCGTGCCTGCGGAGTTCGACCCGAGTGCCTACCGCAACCGCGCCCAGTGGCAGCTGGGCGATGGCGACGAGCAGGCGACGATCCTGGTCGAGCCCGACGCCGCCTGGCTCGTCGACCGCGCCGTCGGCCAGCACGGGACGGTAGAGCACCGCGACGACCGCTCGCTGCTGTACACGACCACGGTGGCCGACTGGCAGGAGCTCGCCGGCTGGCTGATCGGTCTCGACGGCCTGGCCTCTCCCATCTCCCCGCCCGAGTTCGTCGAGCGGGTCGCAACGGCACTCGAGCGCGTCGCCGCCGCGCACGAGGGCGAGCCCCGGCCGCACGCGGTGCCGCTGGAGCTCGTCGACCGCGCGTCGTCGCCCGAGCGCGGGGAGTCCCCTGTGACCCCGGAGCGCTTCGCGGTGCTCCAGGCAATGCTCGCCGACGTGCTGGCCGCCTGCGGTGAGCACAAGGACGCCACTATCGATGCGGCCGAGCTGGCCGCGCGCTTCAAGCTCACCGACGAGGAGCTCGAGGATCACCTGCAGTTGCTCAACCTCGTCAACTTCGGTGGCGGCTGCTACGCGGTGTACGCCGAGCGCGTCGACGAGGGGCGCTCGATCCACGTCGAGAAGGAGCTCTACGGCGACGAGTTCCGCCGCCCCGCGCGGCTCTCGCCGCTCGAGGCCAAGGCGCTCCTGCTCGCGCTCGACCTCGTCGGCCCGCTCGTGGCCGCCGACTCGGGCACGACGCTCGACGACGTGCGCGCCAAGCTCGAGGCGGCGTTCGGCCACTACGACATGCGCGGCGCCCCGAAGCCCCAGCCGACGCCACTCGACGACGACGTACTCTCAGTGCTCTCCTCGGCAGTGCGCCGCGGCACCGTGGTCGAGATCGAGTACCTCGGCCGCCAGGCCGACGTCGCTGACGCGGCGCGTGATCGAGCCCCACTACCTGCGCGGCGTACGCGGCGACTGGTACTGCGACACCTGGGATCGCACGGCTACGCCCGAGCCAGGCGAGCGCACCTTCCGCGTCGATCGCATTCACAAGGCGCAGGCGCTGAAGGAGACTTTCGAGCGCCGCGCGAGCCTGACCGCGCGCGTCGACGGCGCGCTCGGCGATCACGCGGGCACGGCGTCCTTCTGGTTCTCGGCGAAGGTCGCGCGCTGGGAGCTCGAAGGCAGGGCCGACACGAACCGCCTGGCCGACGGTGCCGCGATCGCTTCAGTGCCGTACGGCTCGGAGCGCTGGCTGTGTGCGGAGCTCTGCCGCTACCTGGGCGAGGCAATCCTTCTCGAGCCCGAGTCGCTGCGGGCCCGCGTCGCCGAGCGCGCGCGCGAGCTTGCCGCGCTCGTGCGCGCGCACGCCACAACCAGCACTTCGTGAGCGCGCCGCAGGCCCGCTGGCTGGGCGAGTCGCAGGTCGCGGGGCTCCTCCCGCCGCCACTCGAAGCCGCGGAGCTCGCGCGCTCGGTGCTCGTCGGGCTGGCCGAGGGCACCATCGAGCTGCCGCCGAAGCCCGCCATCCATCCCCGCTCCGACGCCTTCGTCAACACGATGCCGGCCTACGTCGGCCCGCTCGACGGCACCGGCGTCAAGCTCGTGAGCGTGTTCCCCGAGAACCGCGGGCGCGGGTTGCCCACGGTCACGGCGATCGTGATCGTGCTCGACAGCGAGACCGGGCTCGTGCGCGGCGTGCTGGGGGGCACCGGCCCTGACCGCGTGCCGCACCGCCGCGGCCTCGGCCGCCTGCGTCGCGCGCCTGGCGCCGGCCGAGCCCGGTCACGTGGCACTCACGGGCGCAGGCGTCGAGGCGCGCACGCACTTGCTGGCACTCGACGCCATGGGAATTCGCGACGCCGTCGTCTGGGATCACCGCGCCTCCAACCTGGAGGCCCTGCAGATCTGGGCGCGCGATCACGCTCCCGCCGTCTCGGTGCACGCCGCCGGGAGCGCCAGCGCGGCGGCCGAGGGCGCCGCGATCGTGATCACGGGCATCCCGATCGGCGCCACCGGCGGGCGCGTCGACCCACACGCCCTGCGCTCGGATGCCCTCGTCCTGCCGATCGACTACTCGACCTCGATCACGGCCGAGACCGCGAACGCCGCGGCGCTGCTGCTCAGCGACGATGTCGCGCAACTCGACGGCTACCGCGGTGCGCATTGGGAGGGATGGCGGCCCCTCGACGGCCCCGTCGGCACCTGGCTGGCCGACGGCGCACCGCCGCGGCCGCATGGCCAGGTCGTCGTCGCCAATCTGGGCGTCGGCGCGCACGACGTGGTCTTCGCCAGCGCCGTGCTCGCCCGCGCCGAGCTCGAGGGCATCGGCGACCTGCTCAGCGCGTGAGCGCCCTACGGGCGGCGTCGCGGAGCAGCGGATCGGGGTCGTCTGCGTAGAGAGCGGCGAGCTCGCGTTGCGCGGCCGGCGCGTTGCCGAGAGCGACGAGCGCATTGCGACGCAGGTAGCGCGGGTCGCGCTCGGGCACGTAGAGGTGCGCATGCCGGGCCAGCAACTCCTCGCCGGGGAGCTTCAGCCAGTCGGCCAGCGACACCCACGCGCCCGGATCCTCGGGCTGGTCGGCCCGACGACCGGCCGGGCCCGTGTTCCACGGGCACACGTCCTGGCAGATGTCGCAGCCGTACACCCGATCCTGGAGGGCGACTGCATGCTCCTCCGGGACCGCACCGCGCGCCTGCGTGGTGGTGGAAAGGCAGCGCGTGGCGTCGAGCACGCCCGGCTCGATCAGCGCGCCGGTCGGGCAGGCGTCGAGGCACAGCGTGCAAGACCCGCACCCCGGTGGCACGAGCTCCCGTGCGGGCTCGAGCTCCGCGTCCGTCACGATCGCGCCGAGCGCGACGAAGGAGCCCTCTCCGGGCACGATCGCCATCGTGTTGCGCCCCGAGAAGGCCAGCCCCGCGCGTACGGCGGCGTCCCTGTCGACGTGGTGGTTCGAGTCCACGAACACGGCGCAGCGCGCGCCCCGCGAGCGCAGGCGATCGGCCACTTGGGTGAGACGCTCGCGCAGGGGCGTGTAGGGATCCTTCCAGGCGTAGCGCGGCATGCGGCCGGCCGGTTCCTCGGGCCGCGGCGCGGCGGGCCGCCAGAGCGGCATGGCGGCCGCGATCACGCTGCGGGCTCCCCGCACGAGGCGCTCGGGGTGGCAGGAGCGCGTCGTATTCGTGAGCGTGAACCGCAGATCGCCGAACAACCCGCGCGCGCGTCGCTCCGCGATCAGCCGTTCCGTCTCGGCGTAGGCCTCGGCACGCGCCACCCCGAGCAGGAGGCCGTCTGCAACGAGCTCATCCTGCATCGAGAGCAGCCTAATACGATCCGTTCGGTGCGCGCCGTGCGGATCCATGAAGAGGGCGGCCCCGAGGTCGTGCTCGTGGATCGCGACGTGCCCGTTCCCGAGCCGGGTGCCGGAGAGGCGCTGGTGCGGATGCACGCGAGCGCGCTCAACCGCATCGACGTCTGGATCCGCCTGGGCAAGCCGTCCCGCCCCAAGCCGCACACCCTGGGAGCCGACGGCGCGGGCGTCGTCGAGGCACTCGGACCGGGTACCGAGGGGCCCGCTCCGGGCACGGCCGTGGTCATCAACCCGGGGCTCTTCTGCGGCGCCTGCGAGGCCTGCCTGCTGGGCCAGCAATCGCTCTGCGAGCGCTTCGCGGTGCTCGGCGAGCACGTGCCCGGAACCCATGCCGACTACTGCGTCGTGCCCGTGCGCAACCTCCACCCGAAGCCGGCGCCACTCAGCTTCGCCGAGGCCGCGGCCTACCCGCTCGTGTTCGCCACCGCGTGGCGGATGCTGATGACGAGGGCGCGCCTGCAACCCGGCGAGTGGATCCTCGTGTGGGGCGCGGGGTCCGGCGTGGGCAGCGCCGCCGTCACCCTCGCATCCGCGCTCGGGGCGAGGGTGATCGCCACGGCTTCACGCGACGAGGTGCTCGCCGTGGCTCGCGAGCGGGGCGCGCACGCGACGATCAACCACCGCGACGACGATGTCCTGGCGGCGGTGCGCGAGCTCACAGGCGGGCGGGGTGCCGACGTCGTCTACGAGCACGTCGGCGCCGACACGTGGGCGACATCGATCGAGGCGCTGCGGCGCGGCGGGCGGCTTGTCATCACGGGCGCGACGACGGGCGGGAATCCGCCCGCGCGCCTGCACCGCATCTTCTGGAAGCAGCTCGACGTACTCGGCTCGACGATGGCGAGCGATTCGGAGTTCCGCGCGGTCACCCGCCTCTTCGACCAGGGCCGCATCCGCCCGCTGGTCGATTCGGTGCGCCCCCTGGAGGACGTCCAGGAGGCTCAGCGGCGGCTGGAGGCAGGCGAGCAGAACGGCAAGCTCGTGCTCGAGATCGCCGGTGGCTGAGGCGGATCCAGACGAGGTGCTGCTGGTGCCCGACGGCGCCGTCTCGGGCAATCCGGGACCGGGCGGGTGGGCGGTCGTGCTCGTGAAGGGAGCGCATCGGCGCGAGCTCTCGGGCGGCGAGACGCTCACCACCAACAACCGCATGGAGCTACAGGCGGTGATCGAGGGCTTGCGAGCGCTGACGCGGCCGTGCCGCGTGCGCGTGCAGAGCGATTCGGCCTACGTCGTCAATGCGCACCGCCAGGGCTGGCTGCGCACCTGGCAGCGCAACGGCTGGCGCACGTCGGCGAGGAAGCCGGTCGAGAACCAGGACCTGTGGCAGGAGCTGCTGGCCGCCGAGGAGCCGCACGCGATCACCTGGGAGCTCGTCAAGGGCCACGCGGGCCACGAGCTCAACGAGCGTGCCGATGTGCTTGCGGTGCTCGCGCGCGAGCGGGCTGCCGGCGCCTGAGCGACCTACGCGCTCAGTAGCCGAGGATGAACTTGGCGTCCTCGGACATCAGCTCGGGCGACCAGGCCGGCGTCCACACGAGCTCGGTCTCGACCTTCTCGATCCCCTCGCAGCCGGCCGCGACGGTCTCGATCTGCTCGGCGATCCACGGCCCGACGGGACAGCCCATCGACGTCAGCGTGTACGTGATCTTCACGGCCCCGCCATCGACGGTCACGTCGTAGACGAGGCCGAGGTCGACGATGCCCATGCCGATCTCCGGGTCCTCGACGGCGTTCAGCGCCTCGCGCAGGGCTTCGGTAGTCGTCATGGCCGCACTCTACGACGTCCGCCGCGGGAACGCCGGCGGCGGAAACCGCAGGTCAGTGCTTTCCGCGCCCTTCGAGCACGCCGATCAACACCATCGCGATCATCAGCACGAAGATGATGCCGAGCATGATCTCGGTCGTGCGATCCTTGTGCAGGTCGTGCGGGCTGTCCGCTGCGAGCGCGCTCGCTGGCACGGCGAGCAGAGCGACGAGGGACACGAGAAGTGTGCGCAGCATGCCGTTCGTCCTTCCGCCGTGAAGCATCGCGGGAATTGAATCACACCGGCTGCGCGGCGAGCGTCGTCCGACGACGTCCCTAGCCTGACCGTCCGTGACGCGTTTCGCCCACGAGGCCGAGGTCGAGTGCGCCCGAGCTCTCGACGCTCTGGGCATACGCTGGGAGTACGAGCCCCACACGTTCGTCCTCAGCCGCGACGAGCACGGGCGTGTGCGCGAGGCGGTCACGCCCGACTTCCACCTCCCGGAGCTGCGGCTCTACCTCGAGGTCACGGCGATGCGCCAGTGCCACGTCACGCGCAAGAACCGCAAGCTCCGCCGGCTCCAGGAGGTCCACCCGGAGGTTCGCTGCGTCGCGCTCTACGCGCGCGATCGCGAGCGCCTGAGCGAGCGGCTGAGCGAGATCTGCGCGATCGTGCGGGCAGCCTGAGCAGCGCTACTCGGGCTCCAGGCTCTCGAGCTCGGCCAACGCCGCCACGGCCTCGTCGCGCAGCGTCCGGCGCTCGCGCTCGGCGTCCTCGTCCGTCAGCTTGCCGGCCCGGTGGTCGAGCTCGAGCTCCTGCAGCGCCTGCAGAGCTGCGTCGCGGCGCTCCAGCAGCGCCATGCGCCGCGCGTCGGGCGTGCTCGTCTCCACCACCCGCTCGCGCACGAGCGGCCAGGCGACGAGCGCGACGACCGCGACGGCGAGCGCGAGCAGCACGAGCACGGCAATCAGCATCAACGAGCGCGCGCGAACGCTTCGTTCGTACGCCGAGCGAGCCGCGCCGCCAGGCGCGGGTCGGGCCAGATGGCGATCGCAAAGCCGAGCACGAGCACGAAGGCGGAGAGCCAGAGCAGGTTGACCAGCGGGTTCAGGAAGGCCTTGATCGTGACCGCTCCCGGGCGAGGCGAGCCGTCGAACACCAGGTAGAGGTCCTCGCCCGTGTGCAGCAGCGGCCGGATCGCGATCTGCTTGGTCGGCTCGCCCGAATCCAGGTAGGTGCGCGCCGAGGGGCGCAGCGTGTCGATTCGGTGGCCGCCCTGGAAGACGTCGACCACGGCCTCGGTCGAGATGTAGCTGCGCGTGATGGGCGACTCGATGCCCCGCAGGCGCAGGCCGTAGCCGTGGAACTGGACCGTCTTCCCCGGCACCAGGACGAGCGTGCGGCTGGTGGCGTACGCGCTCGTGCCGACGATCGCGAGGATGCCGATCACGACCGCCAGGTGCACGACGTAGCCGCCGTAGCGCCTGCGGTTGCGGCCCACGAGCTGGGCCAGCGCGGCGGGCCACGACGTCCCGGGCGTGAGCGCGCGGCGGGCGGACGTCCCGCGCGCGAGCTCGAGCCCGATCGTGACCGCGACGAACAGGCAGAGGCTGATCGCGACCACGCCGGCGACGCTCGAGGCGAAGCCCATCACGACCAGGGCAGCCCCCGCGGCGAGCGCCGAGAGGAACGGCCACCGGAAGGCCTGCACGACGCCGCCGAGCGAGGCACGGCGCCAGGCCACGACCGGGCCCCACGCCGGCCAGGAGCAGCAACGGCAGGCCGAGCACGACGGCGAAGAAGTCGTAGTAGGGCGACTGCGTCGCGACACGGTGGCCCGCCAGCGCCTCCGAGATCGACGGGAAGAGGACGCCCCAGAGGATCGCGAACGCGAGTGCGACGAAGAGCAGGTTGTTGAAGAGGAACGTCGCCTCGCGCGAGACGAGCGAGTCGATCCGGTGCGGCGAGCGCAGCTGGTCGAGATTGCGCACGATCACGACGATGGCGACGGTCGCGACGATCGCGATGTAGCCGATGAACCACCAGCCCACGCTCGAGACGACGAAGGTGTGGATCGACGACGTGAACCCCGAGCGTGTCAGGAACGTGCCGACGATGCAGAGCACGTACGTGATCGCCACCAGCGAGACGTTCCAGACCTTGAGCATGCCCTTCTTCTCCTGCACGATCACCGAGTGCAGGAACGCCGTGGCGGTGAGCCACGGGATCAGCGCGGCGTTCTCGACCGGATCCCAGCCCCAGAACCCGCCCCAGCCGATCTCCTCGTACGCCCACTTGGCGCCGAGCAGCATGCCGACGCCGAGCGCGAGCCAGGGCACGAGCGTCCAGCGCCGCACCGCCTGGAGCCAGCGCCCGTCGGAGCGGCCGCTGACGAGCGCTGCCATCGCGAACGCGAACGGGATCGTGAAGCCGACGTAGCCGAGGTAGAGCAGCGGCGGGTGGGTGAGCATGTACGGGTTCTGAAGCGACGGCACGAGGCCGGCGCCGTCGCGCGGAACCTGGGCGACCGTCTCGAACGGGCTCGCGACGAAGCTGGTGGCGAACGCGAAGAACGCGCAGGCGCCGCCCAGGAACGCCACGAGATAGGGCATGAGCTCGCGCGAGCGCCTGCGGTGCTGGTAGGTGACGAGTGCCGAGAGGCCGCTCAGGACGAGCAGCCAGAGCAGCAGCGAGCCCTCCTGGCTCGACCAGAAGGACGAGATCAGGTACGGCTGCGGCACCTCGCGCGACGAGTGCTCGGCGACGCTCGCGAAGCGGAAGTCGTGGCGCACGATCGCGGTCACGAGCACCGCCGAGGCCGCCGCCACGCAGACGAAGCAGCCGGCGAGCGCTCGCCGCGCGCTCGCGATCAGACGCTGATCGTGCGCGCGCGCGCCCACGAGCGCCGCGATGGGCGCATAGACGGCCGCGAAGAGGGCGAGCAGCAACGCGCCGCGGCCCAGCAGCTCCATCAGCGACTCCGCTCACTGCGTCGGCGCGACGGAGGTCGACGAGTACTTCGACGGGCACTTCGTGCTCAGCGAGTCGCTGCGCGCGTCGAAGGTGGCGCCCTTGACCCGGCCGTCGACGAGGATCGCTCGCCCGTCGCGGAAGGCCGAAGGCACCGCACCGTGGTAGACGAACGTGATGCTGCGGGCTGTCGCGGGTCGTGGGAGTAGGCCGCATTGTCGGCCAGCCGGATGCGCAGGCCCGACGCGCTGCGCCGCATCGCCCTCGTGTGACACGACGGTGCCGTTGAGCCGCACCTCGCCGCTCTTGGCCTGCCTCGCGAGCAGCTGCTGCACCTGCACGACGTCGACGGTGCCGCCGAGGACCGTCGTGTAGAGAAGCGCCGCACCCAGCGTCGAGGCGACGATGAGCGAGACGACGAGACGGACGTTGCTACCGCGCATCTGCGTCGGCAGCATACCCGGCGGGTACCGAAAGCCGGTCGCGAGCCGCGGTGATCCTCAGGAGGACTGGTAGCCGAGCTCGCGGGTGAGGGTGCCACCCGCCGGCTCTCGCAGCGCGTCACAGTAGCCCTGCCCGTATGCGGCGCGCAGGAACCACCCGATCAACTCGTGATCCCAGCGCTCGCGAGGCACCTGGAACAGCTCGGCCCAGATCTCCGTCAGACGGGCATCGAGTACGGACGCCAGCTCCTCCCGCGACGCGGGCATCGGGGACGCCGAAGAGATGGGTGCGAAATCAGCCATCGCCCCACAGGGTACGGGCCCCGTCGGACGGAGCCGGGTGCGCGGGCTCTAGAACGCCCGGTCGGCGGCCGGCGCGGTGGGCACCGGGGATGCGTGCGGCCAGAGCCGCCGGAGCACCCCCGGCCAGGCGACGAGGCTCTCGATCGACAGCAGGACGAGCGCAGCCAGCGGGAGATCCGAGTAGCGCTCGAAGGCGGCGTAGCGCGGCTCCCACTCGGGGAAGAACTTGCGGTTGAAGTCGAGCAGGCGCTCGACCTGGAAGTAGCGATCGGCGCGCGCGAGCACGAAGCGCAGGGCGCGCTCCCAGGCCGGCAGCCTCGCATCGCTGCGCAGCAGGTCGCCGAACGCGTTGAAGTTGAGGGAGATGCGCTCGATGCCACGCGAGCCGGCCCAGCGGAACGTCTCGCAGAGCAGGAATTCCATGAGGCCGTTGGGCGTGTGGTGCAGGCGCCGCATCGCCGAGAGCGACAGGTCGCCGCTGGCCGGCGCGGGCACGAAGTGCACGAAGCCCACCAATCGGCGGTCGCCGTCGTAGCCGAGCGCGAACACGGCATCGCCGTGGTCCGGGGCGTGCATGTCGTCGAGCGCCATCGAGAAGCCGCGCTCCGGCTGGCCGCGCAACCAGGAGCGGCTCACGCGCTCGATCTCGCGGCGCTGCTCGAGCGTCAGCTCGCGCGCCCGAACGATGCGCGCGGTGTGCCCGGCGCTGCGTCAGGCGCGTGACCGACTGCCGCACCTTGCGGATCGGCCGGCCCTCGAGCGAGAACCGCGCAGGCCGCACGATCGCCTCGTCGCCGATGTAGATGGTGCGCAGCCCGGCGGCGTGCCAGTCGGCGAGATGCTCGCGGGCGACGCCGAGCACCGCCACGCGCCACGCGTGCGCGTGGCAGTGGCGCGCGAAGTCGGCCAGCAGAGCCGGCGCTGCGGCCGCGTCGCCGACGGGGTCGCCGGACACGAGCGCCACCCCGCCCACGGCGCGGTACGCGAGGAAGGCCGTTCGCTCCTCGTTGAAGAAGTACGACTTGTCGCGGCGCAACGCGAAGTAGGCGAGGGAGTCGCGGCCATGCCGCTCGACGAGCCGGCGCGCGTCGCGACGGTCGGCGACGACCTGGCTCACGGCACAGTCGCGCGGCCTGAGCGCGAGCCAGATCGACATAGGCCGCGCAGAAGATCGCGGCGGTGGCCAGGCTGATCGTCAGGCCGTGCTCGAAGCGACCCGGAGTGGCGGTCGGATCGATGCCGACGAGACCGAGGCTGATGTTGCCCACCGTGTCGCCGAACGCGAACGGCATTCCGCGCAGCTCGGCGTGCACGTACGTCGCGGCGAGACCGTAGGAATAGAGGCCGACGAGCGCCCAGAACGCCGCTGCGAGCGCCCGCGGCGGGCCGTTCGGATCGCCCGCGGCGTTGAAGTCCGCGCGCTTCCACCAGAGCAGGGCGAACGGCACCGCGCTCGCGGCCGCGTCGATCACGTCTCGCCCCTTGAGCAGGTGCCCGATGCACGACACGGCGAGCAGCCAGAGCGCCGCCTGCCAGGAGCGGTGGCGGCGACGGGCGAGCCCTCGCCCGAGCAGCAGGAGCCCGAGCGACGAAGCGACGAGCAGGCCGTCGGCCACATGCGGCGCGGCCGGGCTGAGCAGGTCGGAGACCACCTTGAGGCGCCCGGCCCAGGTCGGCGTGACGGCAGACACGAGCCCGGCGATGCCCGCGACGGTCGCCACGAGCGATAGCAGGAAGGGGGCGCGCGGGGCGCGTGCGGGCATGCGTTCCGAGTGCTCGATGACCACACACTAACGCCGACTCAGGCGCGTAGGGGCCCGCCGATATCGGCCGTATCGTGTGCGCATGCAGGGCGACGAGGCGGTCGATCCACGCTGCTACGCCCCGATCGGGCTGGAGCCTCGCACGCGCGCGCTGCTGACAGCCGTCCCGTTCGCCGGAGCGCTCCTCCGCGAGGGCAGTTCGAGTCGGCGTCAGCGGCCGTTCTGGGCGGTCACCCTACGCGCCGTCGGACGGGCCGGCAGCCGGCGCCCATGCCGAGCTGCGCCTCTGGCCCGAATCCAATCCGGAATGGTTCCAGGGACGGCTCACGCTGCTCTGCGACGCCGATCCCGAGGCGATCGCCGCGCTCACGCTCGACGAGCAGCGCGGCCTGCTCGAGCGCAACCTGGCCCGGCGCTCGTACGCGGGGATCATCGAGACGGCAGCGGACGGGCTCGCCGACGTCGCCTACCTCGAGGGCCCGCGCGAGCGGGCCGACGTTCCGGCCGGCCTCCCCGAGCAACCGGTCGCGCGGCGCGTGCCACCTCCGCTCGCCGTGCCCGTAGGCGCCGCTCCCGCATCCGCCGTTCACGCTCGTCACCGACCCCCCGGCGCTGGCAGCGCTGTGCGAGCGGCTCGAGCCCGCCGGCGCGCTCGCCGTCGACATCGAGACCGACTGCGGCCCGCTCGGCGCCCCTGCCGACTGGTCCCCCGCCGACGGAGCCGTGCGCCTCCTGCAGGTCGCGGCGCGGATCGGCGGCGAGATCGTGTGCGGCGTGGTCGACTGCTACGCGGTCGCCCCCCGGCCGCTCGTCCGCCTGCTCGCCGACGGGCGCGAGATCATCGCGCACAACGCCCGCTACGAGCAGTCCTGGCTGACGTTCCACTACGGCCTGCCGGCCTGGCGCTCGGTCTTCGACACGAGCTGCGCGTTCCGGGTCTTCGAGCGCCACTGGTCGATCCAGGATCCCGCCTACGCGCGCCACGACGCCACGCTCGCGACGGTCACGCGCCGCCTTCTGGGCGCGCCCAAGGGAGACCACGGCGCCGACTGGTGGGGCGCCGAGCCCCTCGCGCCGGCCCAGCTCGACTACGCCGCCTACGACGCGGTCGCGCTGCTCGAGCTTCGCGATCGTGCGCTGCGTCCTGGCCGAGGAGTTCGGCTGCACCGCGCAGGTGCTGGCAGCCTCCCGCACCGCCTGTGTCGAGGCGTTCCGCCGTCTGCCGCAGCCCCACGGAGACGCCGTGACTGCGGCCAACGCGCTCATCGACGGCGCCGCAGACGAGGCGGCACTGGCGACCGCCGCCTCGGTCATCCGGCGGCTCCCGCTGTCGGCGTTCCAGCGCGCGCTGCTGCGCGAGCGCTACGCCGTGCGCCGTCTCTCCTGGCCGCCCAAGGCAGCCTGAGCACGTTACGAGGCAGGGAGCCGGCGGACGAGCGTGCGCGCGAGCACGGCGCAGGCGGCCAGGCAGTCCTCCTCGGATGCGCTCTCGGCCGGGTTGTGCGAGATGCCGGTCGGGTTCCTGACGAACAGCATCGCGGCCGGCAGGTGACGGGCGAGCACGCCGGCGTCGTGCCCGGCGAGGCGGCGAGGTCGACTGCGTGGAGGCCCTCCGCGCGCGCCGCCTCATGAAGCGCGGCGCGCAGCGCGCCGTCGAAGACGCAGCCCGGATCCGCGCTGTCGCACAGCCACTCCGCCGCTACGCCGTCGGCGCAGCGCCGCCGCACGCACCCCCTCCCGGACGCGCTCGAGCGCGGGCAGACCGGGCGCACGCACGTCCAGGCTCACGTGCGCCTCGCCCGGCACCTGGTTCGTCGAGCCGGGCAGCGCGCTGATGCGGCCGACCGTCGCAACCGCTCCCGGCTCGGCCAGGGCCAGCTCGTGCGCGGCGAGCACCGCGCGGGCGGCGGGCACGAGCGCATCGCGACGTCCCGCCATCGCCGCTGTTCCGGCGTGGTCGGAGACTCCGCGGAACGTGCAGCGCCAGCGCTCCCGGGCCGCCAGCGACGTCGCGACGGCGAGCGGGGCGGGCACGTCCACAAGAGTCCGACCCTGCTCGACGTGCACCTCGATCCAGGAGCCCACGCGTGCCAGGAACGCCGGCGCGGCTCGCACTGAGGCCTGGGTCACGCCGCGCCCGGCCGCGAGATCGCCCAGCACGTTGCCCTCGAGGTCGGTGCGCGCGAGGATCTCGTCGAGGTCGAGCTCGCCGCAGAGGGCACGCGAGCCGAAGATCGCTGCGCCGAAGCGCGGGCCTTCCTCGTCGACCATCGCGCCGACGGCCAGCGGTCGGGCGCGCGCCGCCCGCCCGGCGGGCAGCCTCGACGGCGACGAATCCGGCCACGACGCCGAGCGCACCGTCGAATGCGCCGCCGTCGGCGACCGAGTCGAGATGCGAGCCGACGGCGTCGAACGGCGCCCGTCGGCGCCGCTCGGCTCGATCGCCCAGAGGTTGGAGGCCGGATCCTGCGCCACCTCCAGCCCGAGTGCCGTCGCGGTCGAGCGGAACCACTCGCGGGCCGCATCCTCGCCCGGCCCCCACGCCATCCTGTTCCAGCCACCGGGCTCGCGTCCGATCTCCGCGAGCTCGGCGAACAACTGCCGGTAGAGCTCCGCGTCGATCACACGATCAGCGCTTCCTCGCTGCCGCCGGTGAGCTGCACGGGGCCATCCTCCCCGACGAGGTAGCTGTTCTCGACGCCGACCGCGCCGAGCCCGGTGAACGCGAGCTTCGGCTCGACGGCGACGACGTTTCCGCTCTCGAGCGGGTGCGCGTAGCCGCGCGCCAGGTAGGGCGGCTCGTTGAGCTCGAGGCCGATGCAGTGGCCGACGAAGCGCACGCGGCCGTCGCCGGCGCCCATGAACTGCTCGGCGTACCCGGCCTCGGCGGCGATCTCGAGGGCGCGCTCGTAGAGCGCGCTGGCGGGTGTGCCCGGCCGCAGCAGCGCGACGCACTCGGCCAGCATCCTGCGGCACGTCTCGTACGCGCGCGAGCAGCACCGGATCGGGCTCGCCGATGAAGAACGTGCGCGTCTGATCCGAGACGTAGCCCTCGGCCAGGCCGGAGAGGTCGATCACGACCGCATCGCCGCGACGCAGCGGGCGCCGGGAGGGCCCGCGCCCCTGCGCAGTCGAGAGCCCTGCGCCCGTGCAGCGGCGTCTCGGTCGGGCCCGGCACGGCCCCGCTCACGCCGGCGAGCACCTGGCCGTAGAGAAACTCGCTGTTGATGCCGCGGAAGCGGATCGTGCCCTCGTGGCCGTGCATGCCGCATGTGATGGCCGAGCTCGCTGAGGACATCGCACTCGGGGCGGCCGGGAACGAGCACCTGCGGCGCGTACTCCATCGCCAACCGGGTCTGCTCGCAGGCGAGGCGGATGCGCTCGACCTCCCACGCGCTCTTGAGCGAGCGCGCCGACCACAGCGCCGGCATGCAGTCGACGGGGTCGGCACCGGGCACGAGCTCGCAGTAGCGAAGATAGGCGGCGGCGGGCAGCGACGTCGAGCTCGAAGCCGAGGCGAAGACGCTCCGGCAAGCCGCACGCCGACAGCGCCGCGGGCAGCGCGCGCAGCGACGTGAACGGCTCGATGCGACGCACGGCGCTCTCACGGCGCGCTCGTTCCAGATCGCGCCGAACGAGCAGCAGCGGCTCGCCCACGGCCGGAACGATCAGGTGGGCGTTCTGCGCCGTACCGCTGAGGTACACGAGATCGGCGGACTGCACGATCAGCGCCGCATCGATCCCGTCGCGCTGCAAGCCCGCCTGGAACGCCGCGATGCGGCGGTCGATCTCCTCGGCCGGCGGCGGGGGCGGCAGCACGGACGGAGACGATAGCGACGGGCGGGGTGGGCGGCGCGACGCGGCCAAGTGGCACTCGCGGCGTGTGCCATTTGGCCGAGCTACCCTCAGCCACGTGATCCTGCACAACGGCAGCGTGCGCACCGGGGACGCACGGCTGCCGCTGGTGCGTGCGCTGGCGATCGCCGATGAGGTCATCGGCGGCGGCGTCGACGTGCGCGAGGGCGATCACTCGCGTGTCTCCAACGAGCGCATCGACCTGGATGGGCGCTGCGTCGTGCCGGGCTTCACGGACGCGCACGTGCACTTCCTCGAGTGGTCGTTGTCACTGGCGCGGCTCGATCTCTCGGGCACGCGCTCGCACGCCGAGGTGCTTGCGGCCGCGGCAGGCGCCCCGTCGGGCGAGGGCGGCTGGCTCGTCGGTGCCGGGTGGCGTTCGTCGCACTGGCCCGCGGGAGACCCGGAGCCGCACCGCCACGCGCTTGGACGCCGCCTGCGGAGATCGGCCGGTGGTGCTCTGGGCACACGATCACCACACCGCCTGGCTGTCGTCGGCCGCGCTCGCCCGGCTGCCGATCGGGACGGCACCCGTTGTCGAGCGCGACGAGACGGGCGCGCCCACCGGCGTGCTGCGCGAGACCGCCGCGTGGGATGCGACCGCGGCGCTCCCGACGCCGAGCGAACACGAGCTGGACGAGGCCCTGGCGCGCGGCCTGCGGCCGCGCACGCCCGCGGCGTGACCGGCATCCACGACTTCCAGCGCGAGCACGGCCTCGCCGCCTGGCAGCGCCTCCACGCCGACCGCCGCCTGTCGCTGCGCGTGTGGGCGTCGCTGCCGGCCGAGCGACTGGACGAGATCATCGCGCTCGGGCTGCGCAGCGGCCTCGGCGACGAGTGGCTGCGCATCGGGCCGGTCAAGGCGTTCGCCGACGGCACGCTCGGCTCGCGCACGGCCTCGCTGCTCGAGCCCTTCGCGGATGCCGGTCGCGGCGAGGCGCTCCTGAGCGCCGAGGAGTTGCGAGGACCTCGCGCGGCGCAGCTCCGACGCCGGGCTCGAGCTCGCGGTGCACGCAATCGGCGACGCGGCCAATCGCGCGGTGCTGGACGCGCTCGAGGCGACGCGCGACCACTGGGCTTCGCGTCGCCTGCGGCCGCGCATCGAGCACGCGCAGCTGCTCGATCCCGCGGACCTCGCGCGCTTCGCCAGACTCGGCGTGACGGCGTCGATGCAGCCCTCTCACGCGCCCTCCGACCGAGCGGTCGCCGAGGCCGCCTGGGGTGCCCGCTGCAGCGGCGCGTACGCGCTCGGGTCGCTGGCCGCCAGCGGAGCCGCGCTGTGCTTCGGCTCCGACGCGCCGATCGAGCCCCTCGACCCGCTCGCAGGTGTCCAGGCAGCGGTGACGCGCGACTGGCCCGCTGCCGAGGCGCTCGCCGTCGAGGCCGCGCTCGACGGCTATTGGGGTGGTGCGGCGCACGCCCGCCAGGCCGAGCGCCGGCTCGGCCGGCTGCTTCCGGGCTACGCCGCCGATCTCGTCGTGCTGGAACGCGACCCGGTCACCTGCCCACCCGATGAGATCTCTAGGATCGGCGTCGTCGCGACGATGGTCGGCGGGCGCTGGGTGCACGGCCGCCCGCCGTGGTGACGTCCTCTTCCGCCGCAGCGCGTGAGCGCCGCGGCGCGATCCGGATCCCGCGCGTCACCGGCAGTGACAACAGGACGATCAGGCCGAGCAGGCCGAACGCGAGCCCCGCGGCGTCGTGCAGCTCGGGCAGCGGCGAGACGCCGTTCTGAGCTGCCGTGAGCACCGCCTTCGGAACGGTCTCGAGCAACACGAATCCCGCGAGCGCCGCGCCTATGCCGGCGCCGAGCTGACGCGCGGTGGTGACGGCGCTCGTGTCGCGCCCCTCGCGGCCCTGCGTCGTCGGAGAGCGCGGCGGGGAACAGGGCCGGGCTCGCAAATCCCATGCCGAAGCCCGAGATCGTGAAGCCGATCGCGATCGCCAGCCCGCCGGAGACGGGGATCGCCATGGCGAGCGTGCCGGCGGCGACGACGAACGTGCCGACGGCGACGATCCGCCGTAGCGACCATGCGAGGTGCGTCACGAGTCCCGTTCCGATCGTCCACGCGAGGCTCGCGAGGAGCAGCGGGAACGAGGCCCAGAACACCGACCAGCCGGAGCCGGCCTGCAGCGCCAGCGTGATCACGGTCGTGCCGCCTGTGAACGCGATGCCTGCGGAGAGCGCGATGATGCACGCCGCGTAACCCGAGCGATGGCGCGGGATGAGCGGCCGGTCCGTGTGCGTCTCCTGCCAGAAGAACGTCAGCGCAAGGGGAACCGAGACGAGGGGCCACGGGGAGGGCAGCAGCAGCGCGAGCGCGAAGCCGCCCAGCAGGAACGGCCCGACGATGTTGGCGCGTTGATGCGAGTGCGGCGTGAACACCTTCCCGTGGAATCCGCGCAGCGCGAAGAAGACGGTCAGCGCGAGCAGCGGGAGGTTGATCCAGAAGACCGCGCGCCAGTCGACGAGCGCCACGAGCAATGCGCCGGTCGGGGGCCCGATCACGGCCGAGATCGCCCAGACTGCGGCATTCACGGCGAAGCCGTAGCGCTCGAGGTGGCGTGGCAGGTAGGCCGTCCAGAGCACGAGCGGCACGCTCAGGAGGAAGCCGCCGCCGAAGCCCTGAAGTAGCCGGCCTCCGGCGATCTGCGTCATGCTCGTCGCCGTGCCACCGAGCACGGTGCCGACGAAGAACACTCCCGAGCCGGCGAGCAGGGTGCGTAACGGGCCGATGCGATCGTTGACCGCGCCCGCAAGCGGCATGCCCACCACGCTCGCGACCGAGTACGCACCGGCGGCGAGCGCATAGTTGTGGATGTCCCCGACGTCGCGCGCGGCGCTCGGCAGCGCCGAAACCACGATCAGGAGGTCGAACGAGGCAAGGAAGCTTGCTCCGAGGCCGGCCAGCACGATGGTACGCGTCGCCGGGCCGAAGAGCTCGCGCAGCGAGCCGCGCGGAATGGTGCTCACTCGACGAGCAGGGCGGCCGCCTCGACGCCCGCGACGGTGCCGTCCGCCCGCACCGAGAATCCCGTCGACTCGAGCGGCAGCAACAGGCGCCATTCACGCCCGCCGAGCCAGATACAGCGGCCCGTCAGGCGGTGCACGCTGCGATCCGAGCGAACGCGCACGACCTCGACGTCGCGCGTCTGACCCGGCCGCATGCCGCCGCGGATCAACCGCTGCGCGGTGGCGCCGACCAGCGCCGGCGCCCCTTCGACGTCGAGCATGGCCTCGGGCGGCACGTCCAACGGCAGCGGCCTGCCGTCGAAGGCGAGGCTCAGGCGCGCCCAGCGGCACTCTCCGTCGAGCGACGCCTCGCCGACCACGCTGCGCTCGGGGCTCGGCGCTCCCACGATGCCCTCGAACGCGAGCGCGAGGCCCGCGCCGTTGACGCGCGTGTCGCAGCGCGAAGACCCCACGGCCAGGCCGTTCTCGAGGAGTGTGTGCTCCTGGCGCACGGCGCGCAGGGTAGCTGCCTAGGCGAGGTCGCGGAGGCGCTGAGCCTCGGCCAGGGAGGAGAGCTTCTTGAGCGCCTGGTTCTCGATCTGGCGGATGCGCTCTCGCGTCACGTGGAAGGCGGAGCCGACCTCGTCCAGCGTGCAGGGGTCGAAGCCGCCCAGGCCGAAGCGCATCTCGAGCACGCGTCGCTCGCGGAAGCTGAGTACGCCCAGGATCTCCGAGAGCGTCTCGAGGCGCATCTTGCGCGTTGCCTCGTCCTCCGCGGTCGGCGTCGTGACGTCGGCGATGAAGTGGCCGAGCTGGGAATCGTCCTCGTCGCCGACCGGCTTCTCGAGCGAGATCGGCGTCTGCGCTGCGCGCATGATCTGCTCGACCTCATCCAGGGGCAGCTCGACGCGGTCGGCGATCTCGCTGATCGTGGGGTCGCGGGAGAGCTCGGTGCGGAGCTTGCGCTCGACGCGCCCGATGCGGTTGAGCTTCTCGACGACGTGCACCGGCATGCGGATCGTGCGGCCCTTGTCGGCCAGCGAGCGTGCCACCGCCTGCCGGATCCACCAGGTCGCGTAGGTCGAGAACTTGTAGCCGCGCCGGTAGTCGAACTTCTCCACCGCGCGGACCAGGCCGATCGTGCCCTCCTGGATGAGGTCGAGGAAGGGCAGCCCCTGCTCGCGGTAGTGCTTCGCGATCGAGACGACCAGACGGATGTTGGCCTCGATCATGTGGCGCTTGGCGCGCATGTCGCCATGCTCGACCCGCTTGGCCAGCTCGATCTCCTGCGCGGCGGTCAGCAGCTTGGTGCGGCCGATGTCGCGCAGGAAACGCTGCAGCGAGTCGCTCGAGAGCACCTCGACGGCGTGCACCGGCTCCTCGTCGTCATCCGCATCCGCCTCGGCATCGGCATAGGCCTGCGCGGTTACCGCGTCGTCGTCGGAGAGCTCGTCGACCGGACTCAGCGCAAGCGTCGCGACATCGAACGGCTCGTCCTCATCGAGCGCCGCGAGGACGCGCTCGTGCAGGTCCACGGGCGAGGAGAGAGTGCTCATGCCCGCCGAGGTTCGCGCTCGGGGAGCGATCTCCTTCTCGTGATTTCGAAGCGGCCAAATGACACTCGCCGCGTGTGCCATTTGGCCCCTACCCGGACGCGGCAAGCACGCTGCGCGCGAAGCGGCCGATCAGGCCGCGCGGGTCGAGCTGTGATGCTTGCCGGTATTCCTGCCTGGCCTTGGCGTCCTGGCCGATCCAGGAGAGCAACTCGCCGAAGTGGAAGCGCGGGCTGGGAGCGCCCGCCCGGCTCTGCATCAGCTGACCCAGCTGCCCGACTGCCTGCGCGGGGACGTCCTTGTCGAAGCCGAGCACGATCACGGCCACCTCAGCGTCGATGTTGCTCGCGTCGAGTGCCAGCGCCTTCTCCGCCGCGAGTCGCGCTCGCGTACGCGAGCTGAACTGCAGCGCGTAGGCGTAGTCGAGTTGGGCGGCCACCGAGCGCGGGGCGGCCAGAGCCCGCGCGCGCAAGCGGGGAAGCGAGCCGTGCACGAAGCGGGAGCGCACCCAGAGCGGATAGTTCTTGCGATACGTCGGGTGCAGGACGTTGTCGGCGGTCCGCCCGTAGAGCCCGTCGGGATCGAGCGAGCGCGTCTCCTGCAACTCGGCGGTCGCCTCAGCTCTCTGCCCCGACCAGAGCAGCGCGAGCCCGAGATGGAGCGCGGGCACGGGGGCTCGGTCGTCGTCGGCGACGAGTGCGCGCAGGACGCCGATCGAGGTGTCCACCTCGCCCGGGCGATAGCGCAGGAGCGCTCCGGCGACCTGCACGCGCATATCCCCGGCGCCGAGCAGAGCGCGGGCGCGCCGCAGCGCCGTCTCGGCCGATCCGCGCCGTCCCGCCGCGATGTCGGAGGAGACCGCGGCGAGGGCGGCCTCTCCGCCTCGCGGGCGCGCGGGCAGGTCGAGCACGAGCGGCGGCGCTCCGCTCAGCGGAGCCGACGAGCGAGGCGCCGCCGCGGGAGCGGGGCTCCGCAGCGCGAGCGCCCCGATCACGGCCGCCGCGACCACGAGCGCGCCCGCCGCGGCGACCGACAAGGCACGCTTCCTGTCGATCCCGGCACTCACGCGCGCAGGGTAGGAGGTTCTCTCCGAATTCAGCGTGAGACGGCCGTCGACACCGCGCTCCTCCACGTGAGAAGCTCCATAGCGCGACGGAATAGCCGCGATCCACGTAGCGTTCGCAGCAGCGTGACTTCCTACCAGGATCTTCTCGCCGAGCTCAAGACGCAGATCCACGAGATCAGCGCCGACGACGCGGCCGCTCGACTCGCCTCCGACGAGCCGCCCGTCCTCATCGACGTGCGCGAGCCGGACGAGTTCGACCAAGGCGCGATCGACAACTCCGTGCACATCCCGCGCGGGAACCTCGAGTCGCGCATCGGCGGCGTCGTCCCCGACCTCTCGACTCCGATCGTGATCACCTGTCAGTCGGGTGCGCGGTCTGCCTTCGCGGCGCGCTCGCTCGAGGAGCTGGGCTACGAGGATGTGGCGTCGCTGGCCGGTGGCTTCGGCGCGTGGAAGCAGAGCGGGCTGCCATGGAGCACGCCGCGCGTGCTCAGCGCAGAGCAGCGCGCACGCTACTCCCGTCATGCGCTGATTCCCGAAGTCGGCGAGCGTGGGCAGCTAAAGCTGCTCGATTCCACCGTGCTGCTCGTGGGCGCCGGGGGCCTCGGCTCGCCCGCGGGGCTGTACCTGGCCGCGGCCGGCGTCGGCACGATCGCGATCGTGGACGCCGACGTCGTCGACGAATCGAACCTGCAACGCCAGGTGCTCCACTCGATGGCGTCGATCGGCATGCCCAAGACGGAGTCGGCCAGGCAGCGCATCGAGGAGCTGAACCCGGATGTGCACGTGGTCACCTACCGCGAGCGCCTCACGTCGGAGAACATCGACCGGTTGCTCGAGGGAGTCGACGTGATCGTCGACGGCACCGACAACTTCCCCACGCGCTATCTGCTCAACGACGCCAGCCTGCGCCACCGCATCCCGGTCGTGCACGCCTCGATCTTCCGCTTCGAGGGCCAGCTGACCGTCTTCCAGCCCTACGAGGGCCCGTGCTACCGCTGCCTCTTCCCGCAGCCGCCGCCGCCCGAGCTGGCGCCGTCGTGCGCGGAGGGCGGCGTGCTCGGCGTGCTGCCCGGCATCATGGGATCCCTGCAGGCGAGCGAGGCGCTGAAGCTGCTGCTCGGGATCGGTGAGCCCCCCACGGGCCGGCTGATCCTGTTCGACGCACTCGACACGAGCTTCCACGAGGTGCGCCTCCGCCGCGACCCGGACTGCCCGGTCTGCGGCGCGGACGCCGAGCCGATCGAGTACATCGATTACGAGGAGTTTTGCCTGCCGCCCGCGCGGGCAACGACCTGACATGGCCAGCTTTCGCCTGCCCCCCGTCCTGCGCCCGATGGCAGGCGGCGCGCGCACCGTCGAGGCCGGCGGTGACAGCCTTCGCGCCGCCCTCGACGACCTCACCGGCCAGCACCCGGCGCTGCGCTCGCGCCTGCTGGGCGACGACGGCGAGATTGCGGCCTTCGTGAACATCTACGTCGACAGCGAGGACGTGCGCGTGGGCGGCGGCCTCGACACGCCGCTCGCGCCGGACGCGAGCGTGATCGTGCTCCCGGCGATGGCCGGCGGAGGCTGAGGACGTGATCGCGCCGCCGCGTGCAGTCGCGTTCTGCAGGACGGTCGGCGGCACACCGCTCGTCGAGCTGACACGGCTCGCGCCCGACCCGCAGGTGCGGCTGTTCGCGAAGCTCGAGTGGTTCAACCCGACGGGCTCGGTCAAGGACCGCGTCGCGTGTGCCATGCTCGACGCCGCCGCCGAGGCGGGCGAGCTGTGGCCCGGGCGGAGGATCCTGGAGCCTTCCAGCGGCAATACGGGCATCGCGCTCGCGATGCAGGGCCGCCTGCGCGGGCTGGATGTGTCGATCGTCATGCCCGCGGGCTCGACGCCCGAGCGCGAGCAGCTCATGCGCCTGTTCGGGGCAGACGTCATCTACTCGCCGGCCGAGCTCGGCTCCAACGGCGCGGTGACGCTCGCCCGCGAGCTCGCCGAAGCCGACCCGACGCTCTACATGCCCTTCCAGTACGGCAACGCGGCGAATCCGCGCGCGCACGAGCAGGGCACGGCCGAGGAGATCCTCGCCGCGTGCCCCGAGGTCGACGTCCTCGTCGCCGGGCTCGGCACCGGCGGCACGTTGATGGGTTGCGCCCGGCGGCTGCGCCGTGCCAGGCCCGACCTGAAGATCGTCGCCGCGGAGCCGCTGCCTGGCGAGGGCATCGACGGCCTGCGCTCGCTCGAGGACGGCTATACCCCCGAGATCCTCGACCTCTCGCTGCTCGACCGCAAGCTACTCGTGAGCAACGAGGACTCGGTGCGCGGCCTGCGCGCGCTCGCACGAGAGGAAGGCCTCTTCGCAGGCGTCTCCTCGGGCGGTGTCCTGCATGCCGCGATGCGCGTCGCGCGCGATCTGGACGCCCCGGCGAACATCGTCATGGTGCTCGCCGACGGCGGCTGGAAGTACCTCTCGGCCGGCCTGTGGGACACGCCCGAAGTGGAATTGCTCGAGCGCATGGAGCAGGGCGTCTGGTGGTGACGGTCTCGCGCGCGCTGGCCGACGAGATGATCGCCCATGCCCGCTCAGAGCTCCCGAACGAAGCGTGCGGCGTCTTCGGCGGAACGCTCGAGGGTGAACTGCGAACGTTCCATCCGGCGCGTAACGCAGATGCGAGCCCCTATCGCTACAGCGTCGATTCCAAGGATCTGCTGCGCATCGCCCTGGAGATCGACGAGGCCGGCGACGACGTCGCTGCCATCTATCACTCGCACACGATGTCCCCGCCAAGCCCGTCGCGCACCGACATGGAGCTCGCAACGTGGCCCGAGGCCGCCTACCTGATCGTCTCGCTGAAGAGCGACCCGCCCGAGATCCGTGCCTGGCGACTCGCCGAAGGGCGCCCGCCCGAGTCGCTCCCGCTCGAGATCGTCTGAACTAAGGGCCTAAGTCCGGATCACGGCCTCGCCGAGGCGTACGAGCGACACGACGCCGCGCGTCCCGTCGCGTAGGCAGCGCTCGAGCGACGAGTAGCGCGTGAGCGGCACGCGGAAGCGCAGCTCTGCCCCTCCAGGGCCATAGGTGTGATCCAGCTCGCGCGCCCCGTGCAGCGACAGGCAGCGCATGACGGCCGCCGTCAGCTCGTGGGCATGGCGCAACCGAACGTCCGCTGCGCGCTCGCATCTCACGACCGCAGCCTCGTCGAGCGCTCGCGCCAGCGCTCCGCCGTAGGCGCGCACAAGACCGCCGACTCCGAGCTTGGTGCCGCCGTACCAGCGCACGACGACAGCCGCGACATCGTGCAGGTCCGCGCCGGCGAGCGCTGCCAGCATCGGGGCGCCTGCGCTGCCGGCCGGCTCGCCGGCATCGCTCGAGAAACACACCCCATCGCGCAGGCGAAAGGCCGGCACGACGTGGGTCGGGTTGCGGTGCGCGCGCCCCTCGGCGGCGAAGAACGCCTCGGCGCCCGCCCGGTCATCGACCGGAACGGCCACGGCGAGGAAGCGCGAGCCGCGCTCCTCCAGCTCGCCCGTGACACGGCCGGCGAGCGTGGAGAACGCGTCCAGGGCGTTCAACCCAAGCTCGGGTACTTGGAACGCGCGAGCGCGACCGCGGCGATCATGAGGGCAGCGAACGCCGTCAGCGAGACGGCGACCAGCACCTGCATTCCGCGCCGGGCGAGCTCTCGGCGCCGGTCGAGCTCGACGACGAGCAGGCCGAGTGCCGCGCCGCCGATCAGGCCGCCGACGTGAGCTCCCTTCGAGATGCCGGGGATCGTGAACGTGAACGCCAGGTTGAGCAGGATGACCGGCCCGATGCCGCTCTGCGTCAGGCTGATGCCGCGTGCGCGGGCGATCACGAGCAGCCCGCCCATGAGACCGAAGATCGCGCCGGAAGCGCCGAGCGAGAGCGATCCCGGATCGACGATGATGACGCCGAGCGAGCCTGCGGCCAGCGAGACGAAGTAGATGAGGCCCAGGCGCACGGAGCCGAGGGCCGGCTCCATGGCGCGCCCGACGAAGAACAACGCCAGCATGTTGGAACCGATGTGGAGCGGGCTTGCGTGCAGGAACCCGCTTGTCAGCAGGCGCCACCACTCGCCGGCCGCCACCATCGGTCCCCAGAGCGCGTAGTGCGCGTCGACCTCGCCCTGCACCGGAAGCCGGCCGGCCGTCGTGCCGCTGTCGAGGATGTAGATGACGGAGGTGTTGCGGGTCCGCTGCAGGAGGAAGACGAGGACGTTGACGGCGATTAGACCCATCGTCAGCGGTGCCTCCTGCAGCAAGCCGGCGCTGCCGCGCCGGTAGCTCATCACGCGTCGCCGTCCGCGTGCTCGTCGGCAGGCTCCGGCTTCGGCAGGAGGGTCGCGTCCGCGTGCAGGATCCGCGAGCCGTCGACGGCCGCGACGTCGAACTTGACGTGCCCGACCTCCACGCTGTCGCCGACCGCAGGCGCACGGCCGAGCTCGCCGAAGACGATGCCGCCGACGGTGTGGTAATCGTCTTCGGACAGCTCGCGTCCGAAGCGCTCGTTGAACTCCTCGACCGGCAGGCTCCCGTCGACCCGGTAGCGATCGGGCCCGAGACGAAGGATCGGTGCATCCTCGGGATCGAACTCGTCGTCGATCTCGCCGACGATCTCCTCGAGCAGATCCTCCAGCGTGACAAGGCCGGCCACCGAGCCGTACTCGTCGACGACGATCGCCATGTGGCCCTTCTGCCGGCGGATCTCCGTCAGCAGATGACCGAGCCGTTTGGTCTCCGGCACCAGGTGCGCCGGATAGAGCAGCTGGCGCAGATCGGAGCTGGCCGCGGCGCCGTTCTGCAGGGCAACGAACAGCCGGCGCACGTGCAGGACGCCGAGCACGTTGTCGAACTCCTCGTCGAACACCGGGTAGCGCGTGTACGGGTGCTGCAGGACCTGCTCCATCGCGGCCGTGGGCGTCAGCGCCACGGGCAGGGCGACGATGTCGGGCCGGGGCACCATGACGTCCTCGACGGGTGTGTCGGAGAAGTCGAAGACCTTGTCGATCATCTGCTGCTCGTCCGGCTCGAGCACGCCGGCGCGCTCGCCCTGGCGCAGCAGCATGCGCAGCTCGATCTCACTGTGCGAGGCCTCGAGCTCGTTCGTCGTGGGGATGCCGAGTATGCGCATGACGAGCTGTGCGAGCCAGTCGAGGAACGCGATGAACCACGCGAAGACGAAGAAGAAGACGCCGATCAGCGGCGCGACGGCGAGAGCAACTTTCTCGGCGCGCGGCAGCGTGTACGACTTCGGCACGATCTCGCCGATCACGACGTGCAGGATCGAGATGACGACGAACGCGATCCCGACCGACAGTGCCGTCGCCGTCCATTCCGAGACGCTGCCGAACGCGCTCTCGAGCACGCGCGCCACGGCGGGCTCACCCAGGGCGCCGAGTGCGACAGACGAGAGCGTGATCCCGAGCTGCATCGCGGCGATGAAATGCGAGGGGTCGGCAACGATCTTGCGCACCGTGCGCGCCCGGCGATTGCCCTCGCTGGCGAGCTCGTCGAGCCGCGTGTGGCGCACCGACACGAACGCGTACTCGGCCGAGACGAAGAACGCGTTCCACAGGATGCAGAAGGCGATGAGGACGAGCTCGACCGCGGTCACGACGCTCATCGTCGCGGCTTCAGGACGCGAGCAGGCACGCGCTCGGAACCGCCGTCGGTGAGGACGACGCGCGTCATCTGCCTGCCAGGGTGTGGAGCGGCGTCACCCGCCACTCCCGGCCACTGCTCGAACGTGATCGACCGCTTCGGGTCACGTATGACGGGAGCATAGCGACGGCGGTGGTCAGCCGAGCACGCGCAGGGCTTCGCGCGCGTGTTCGGCGCCCGACAGCGCCGGATCGAGATCGAGGGCGTGTGCGTATGCGCCGAGCGCCTCGCGAGGTTGGGCGGCGGCGGCCAGGTAGTCGCCGAGCACGATCCAGGCAGCCGCAGAGCCGGGGCGCCTCTGCACCTCTGCGTGCGCCCGCGGCAGGTCGCCCTCGGGGTCGTCGTCGCGCTGCACGAGCGCACGCGCCACCGCGATGTTGGAGGGATCGAGCGCGGCCGCGCGCCCCAGGGCCTCCCGCGCCTGCAGCTCGCGCCCCAGCGCCGCACGCGTCAGGCCCGCGAGCGCCCACGCTCCGGGGAGGTCGTCGCTGCCGGCCAGGGCGAGCTCGGCGGCCGAGGCGGCGAGCGCGACGTGGCCACCGCCGAGCAGCCGGTCGCCGAGCGCGACGAGCTGATCGGGGTCATTGCTGGCCGATGCGAGCTCGTGGCGCATGACGCGCTCGAAATCTCCCGGAGTGAGCCAGAAGACCTCGCCGTCGGGGCCCTCGATGCGCATCAGCGCGCCGAGGTGCTCGAGGCGCTCCAGCACGAAGCCGTCTCCAGGTGCGAGCTCGAGCGCCCGCTCGTAGGCGAGCACGGCGCGCGTCTGCTCGTCGAGCGCCTCCCAGACTCGGCCACGCAGCACGTGGTAGGCGGACTCTCCGCTGTAGGCCCACTCGGCCTCATCGAGCGCCGTGAGCGCGAGCTCGGGCTCGCCCGCGCGTCGCAACGAGACGGCGAGGTTGAAGCGCGAGGCCGCGTCGAACGGCGTCAGCTCGATCGCGCGAGCGAGCGCGGGCACGGCTTCCTCGAAGCGCTCCTCGCGCATCAGGCGCTCGCCCAGGCGTCGGAACGGCTCGGCGGCAGCCATTGCGAGCAGGGTTGCCGCGAGCTCGTGGTCGGCGTGCCCCGCGACGAACGCGCGCGCCCACTCGGCGGCGCGGACGCGCTCGATCGGATCCCCCCGCTCGGCTACCTCGCGCGGCACAGCGAGGCGTGCGGGGAGCCCGGAGCGCGCCGCACCGGCCGGCTCCAGCTCCACGACGACCCAGTCGGCGACCATCGTCCGCTACGTGCTTTCCACGAACAGGTCGCTCGTCACCGTGTCGCCGTCGCGGCCCGCCCAGAAGAGCACGCCACCGACGTGGCGGAGGTTGTCGAGCACCTCGTTGCCGTTCCCGCCGCCGAGAGCCCCGAAGGCGCCGGCGAGGTTGACGAGGCCTGGTACGTCGATGTACGCGATCCCGAGCGTCTTCGAGCCGACGTCCACGCCGTCCTCCGCGAGCACGCGCTTGAATTTCTCACTGTCCACGATCGAATCCTTTGCGACATCCCCGACGGCCTCGTCGGTGCCGATGCCGAGCACGTCGTCGACGGCGCGCCAGCGCACGACGAAGCCCCGGATGGCGGCCTGTTGACCGTCCGCCGTATCGGTGAGCTTGATGCCCCGACCCGCCAGCAGCTTCGTGAGCGCGCGGAGCGTGGCAGCGCCCGCCGTGGCGTCCTGGGGATGCAGGATCACACCCGCCGAGAGCGGCGAGCCGGGCCCCGCGAAGAGCGCCTGGTCGCCGGACAGGAGCGCGTAGAGGTCGTCGAGCTTGATGCCGAGCACGGCTTCGACCTGCGCGACCTGCTTCTGCGCCGCGGCGTTGGTCGTCAGGGCCTGGCCGGCCACCTGCTTGATGGTCGTGTCGAGATTGCCGAACGAGGCCGCGAACCACGAGTTCGCCGGCACACGGTTGAGCAGGTCCGGCGTGAACGGCGCGGGCAGGCCGCTGTCCTGTCCGTTCAGGAGCGTCGTCTGGCGCAGCCGCAGGCCCTTGTCGGTCGGGTTCAGCGCGAAGCCGAGGCTGCGGATGCCGGCCAGCTTCGAGGAGATCTGGTCGAGCTGTGCCTCAGGCAGCTGTCCACGCGTGGCCTCCGGGCCACGTCGCTGCGAGAGCGTCACGAGCTTCTGCAGGCTCGACCCGGGCGCGTAGCCGACGACGATGTTGTCGCTCGGTAGCGTCGCCATGGTGTCCTTGAAGTCGGCTGAATCGGAGAGCCGATCGCTGGAGCTCGCGAGCCGGTCGATGGCCGCGGTGACGGCGCTCGAGGAGTTCGCGACCAGCGCCGTGTCGTCGGAGACAGCCACCACGGCCCGACCCTTGGTGCTCTCGAAGAGATCGAAGCCGCCATGCGCTCCGGCCGCATGCACCATCGCCTGCTGCTTCGAGAGCGCCCTCGAGTCCGCTCTTGTCTGTGACCTCGGCGAAGCCGAGCACCGTCGGGTCGGAGCCGTCTGCCGGGACATCGAGCACACCGACCGCAACCTCGCTGCCGAGCCAGGAGCGCAGCTGGGCCAGCGTCGGGCCGCCTTGCGTGGCCTGATTCTCCGCCTTGTCGAACTCGGCGACCAGCTTGGGCCAGCTCGGGAAGCGCTCACCCAGCGCCAGCAGGCGCTTCCAGGCATCGGACTTCTCGTCGATGTTCGCGTCGGCGAAGGCGACTGTCGACGCCGGGAACGCCTGCGCACCACGACCGTCCGTGCCCGCCGCGCCCGCGGCGGCGCTCGCCTTGCTGGAGCCGCCGCATCCGGCGAGCACGATGCCCACCAGTACGAGCGCGGCGAGCGCAGCCAGCGCACGGCACAGGTCGGCGAGGCGGCGAGGGGCCATGCCCGCACTTTACGACAGGCGGAGGATCGCGAGGCTGCGGCCCGAAGCGTTCCCCATGCCGAACATCTTCGAGCCGGATTTCAACCAGCGACGGGAGCATCCGGGCTTCCGCGCCCTGCGAGCGAGGCTCGGCTGGCAGCTCGCCACGCAGCGTCTCGGCGCGAGCATCTGGGAGGTTGAGCCCGGCGAGGCCGCCTACCCGTATCACTACCACCTGGGCGAGGAAGAGCTCCTCGTCGTGCTGCTCGGGCGCCCGAGCGTCCGCACCGACGGAGACTGGCGCGAGCTCGTGCCAGGCGACGTGATCTCCTTCCTCCCGGGCCCGGCCGGCGCCCACCAGCTTGCGAACTGGGGCGACGTCACGGCCCGCTTCCTCGCCGTCTCCACGAGCGACACGCCCGACCTCGTCGTCTACCCCGACTCGAGCAAGCTCGCAGCCTGCGAGCGCCTGCCCGATCGAGCCGGCCTCTTCGAGGTCTTCCGCATGGCGGACGCGGTCGAGTACCACGAGGGGGAGCATCCACCCAGGCGGCCTGCGTAGCGGGTAGTCCAAATGGCACTCGCAGCCAGTGCCATTTGGACTACGGCCCGTGCGGGCCAAGTGGCACGCGCCGCGGGTGTCACTTGGCCGGTGCCAGGCATCCGGCGGTGCGCCTGAGCTCTCGCCAAATGGCACACGCCGCGTGTGCCATTTGGGCCATCGACTACCGTCGTGCCATGCGGCGGTTCGACGTCACCGCGATCGCGTTCGGCGTCGCCGCCGGTGCGTTCGGCGTGGCCGCGGGCACGGGGCCGCTGATGGTCGGGCTTGCGGCGCTCGTGCTCGCGGGCCTCGCGCTCCGGGCGCGGAGCGCCCAGTACATCGCCATCTGGGCTGTTGCGCCGTTGTTCGTCTGGGCCACGTTTCCCGACCCCTCGGCGATCGTCGCGGCGCTGGCGCTGACGGCGAGCGCGGTCTGCGCGCTGCTCAGCGTGCGCGAGCGGCCGGACGCGGCGGGCGACGACGTGATCGCCGCGCGCGTGACGCTCGCAGCGGCCATGGTCGTGACGGCAAGCGCGCTGCTCTCGTTCGACATCCTGCTGCGCTAGTGCGAGCCAGTCTTCCGTCGTAATCTGCCATGGCGATGTCCACCGCCACCGTTGACGAGCTCGCCGGCTTTTCGGCTCACGCGCGTCGCTGGTTCGAGGGCGCGCTTGGCGCGCCTACGCCTGCGCAGACCCTTGGCTGGCCGCCGATCGCCTCCGGCGAACACGTCCTCCTGTGCGCGCCCACAGGCTCAGGCAAGACGCTGGCGGCGTTCCTGTGGTTCCTCGACCGCGTGTTGACCGAGCCCGGCGAGGGGCTGCGGGTGCTCTACGTCTCGCCGCTCAAGGCGCTCAACTACGACGTCGAGCGCAATCTCCGTGTGCCGCTCGCGGGCATCCGGGCGACGGCCGCCGCCCGCGGCGTGCATCTGGCTGCGCCGAGCGTCGCGGTGCGTACGGGCGACACCCCGCCGGAGGAGCGCCGGCGCATGCTGCGCACGCCGCCCGACATCCTCATCACGACGCCGGAAAGCCTCTATCTGATGCTCACGTCGCGCGCGCGCGAGCTGCTGACCGGCGTCGAGGCCGTGATCGTCGACGAGGTGCACGCAGTCGCAGCAACCAAACGAGGGGCTCACCTGGCGCTCTCGCTCGAGCGACTCGCCGATCTGTGCGAGCACGACCCGCAGCGCGTCGCGCTCTCGGCCACGCAGCGGCCGCTCGAGGAGATCGGGCGCTTCGTCGGAGGCGACCGCGAGATGCGCATCGTCGACGCCGGCATGCGCAAGCAGCTCGACCTGCGCATCGAGCTGCCGCCTGAGGAGGAGCCGGCCGAGCCGGTGGCCTACGTACAAGGCGCCAGCGATGCCGCCGAGCATTCGATCTGGCCCGCGCTCTACCCGGAGGTGCTCCGCCTCGTCCGCGAGCACCACTCGACGATCGTGTTCGTCAACAGCCGGCGACTCGCCGAGCGACTGGCGTTGCGCCTCAACGAGCTGGCCGACGAACCGGTCGCCCGCGCTCACCACGGCTCGCTCTCGCGCGAGGCCCGCAGCGAGGTCGAGGAGGCGCTCAAGGCAGGCACGCTGCCCTGCATCGTTGCCACCTCGTCGCTGGAGCTCGGCATCGACATGGGTGCGGTGGATCTCGTCGTCCAGGTGTCGTCGCCGGGCTCCGTCGCGAGCGGACTACAGCGCGTCGGACGGGCCGGCCACACCGTCGGCATGCCGTCGCGCGGCCGCATCTTCCCCCGCTTCCGAGGCGAGCTCGTGGAGGCCGCGGCGGTCGCCCGCGGCATGCTCGACGGCGACGTCGAGCACACCCGGGTTCCGCGCGTCCCGCTCGACGTGCTCTGCCAGCAGATCGTGGCGATGGCCTCGGTCGAGGAGCTGCAGGTCGACGAGCTGCACGCGCTCGTGCGCCGCGCGTATCCCTATCGCGAGCTCACGCGCGAGCAGCTCGAGAACGTGCTCGACCTGCTCGCAGGCCGTTACCCGTCGGACGAGTTCGCCGAGCTACGGCCCCGCATCGTGTGGGAGCGCACCACGGGGGCGCTTCGGGCCCGCGAGGGCGCCCAGCGCATCGCGATCGCCAACGCTGGGACGATCCCCGACCGTGGCCTCTACGGCGTCTTCCTGGCCGACGGCGGCGGCCGCGTCGGCGAGCTCGACGAGGAGATGGTGCACGAGGCGCGGGAGGGCCAGGTCTTCCTGCTCGGAGCCTCCGCCTGGCGCATCGAGCAGATCGCGCGCGATCGCGTGCTCGTCTCACCCGCGCCGGGCCAGCCCGCCCAGGTGCCGTTCTGGCGCGGCGAGCAGGCCGGTCGCCCGCTGGAGCTCGGTCGCGCCGTGGGCCGCCTTCAGCGCGAGCTCGCGGCGCTGGACGATGAAGGAGCCGTGCAGCGCCTGATCGGCGCTCATGCCTGCGACGAGCGTGCCGCCCGCGGGCTCGTCGACTACCTGCGCGAGCAGGAGCGTGCCACCGGCGTCCTTCCGACCGACCGCACGATCGTCGTAGAGCGCTTCCGCGACGAGATCGGCGACTGGCGCCTGTGTGTGCTCTCGCCCTTCGGCGCCCGCGTACACGCACCCTGGGCGCTCGCTCTCCGGGCGCTGCTGCGCGAGCGCTACGGCATCGAGACGCACGCCCTGTGGTCGGACGACGGCATCATCGTGCACCTGCCCGATGCGGATGCGATGCCGCCGGACGATCTCATCGCGATCGATCCGGCCGTCGTCGAGGATCTCGTCGTCGGCGAGCTGGGCGGCTCGTCCCTGTTCGGCGCACGCTTCCGGGAGAGCGCGGCACGCGCGCTCCTGATTCCGCGGCGCCGGCCCGGTCAGCGCACGCCGCTCTGGCAGCAGCGGCTGCGCGCCCAGTCGCTGCTCACCGTGGCAGAGCGCTACGGCTCGTTTCCCATCCTGCTC
The DNA here is from genome assembly GCA_963845865.1 of uncultured Actinomycetes bacterium. Taxonomy (GTDB): domain Bacteria; phylum Actinomycetota; class Thermoleophilia; order Gaiellales; family JALYLC01; genus JALYLC01. The sequence continues at coordinate 37,890 of CAWJTT010000042.1, read as the reverse complement.
GAGACCTACCGCGAGCTCCTCGCCGACCATTTCGACCTGAGTGCGCTGCGCGAGCTGCTGACGGGACTGCGCGACGGAAGCCGCCAGCTCGTCGCCGTCGAGTCGCAGACCGCGTCGCCGTTCGCCGCGTCGCTCAACTTCGAGTACGTCGCCCAGTACCTGTACGAAGACGACGCGCCTGCGGCGGAACGGCGCGTCGCCGCCCTGACGCTCGACCGCGACCTGCTGCGCGAGCTCGCCGGCTCCGACGAGCTGCGCGACCTGCTCGACGGCGACGCCCTCGAGCAGGTCGAGCACGAGCTCGGCAGCGAGCGTCGCGCAGGCACCGACGCCCTCCACGACCTGCTGCGCCGCGTCGGCGACCTGAGCGAGAGCGAGGTTGCGGAGCGGCTGCCCGGCGAGGCGGCGAGCACCTGCGCGGGGTTGCTGGCCGACCGCCGCGCGTTGCGCGTGCGCGTCGGCGGCGAGCACCGCCTGATCGCGGCCGAGGACGCCGGCCGCTACCGGGATGCCCTAGGCGTCATGCCGCCGGGCGGGGTGCCCTCAGCCTTCCTGGAGCCCGTGAGCGACGCCCTGCGCAGCCTGATCGCGCGCTACGCACGCTGGCGCGGGCCATTCACATCGCGAGCGCTCGCGACCCGCTACGCACTCGAGCCGACCGTCGCCGAGGCCGAGCTGGCGGCGCTCGAGCGCGAGGGAACGCTCGTCCACGGCGCGCTGCGACCTGGTGGAAGCGGCCGCGAGTGGTGCGACGTCGAGGTGCTGCGCCGCATCCGCCGCGCCTCGGTCGCGCGCCTGCGTCGCGAGGTCGAGGCGGTCGAGCAGCCAGCGCTGGCGCGCTTCGCGCTCAACTGGCACGGCGTCGGCCGGGCGGGCGGCCGCGGCGGGGTCGAACGGCTGCGCGAGGTGCTCTTCCCGCTCCAGCGCCTCCCGCTCGCTCCCGAGGTGTGGGAGCGCCAGGTGCTGCCCGTGCGCATGCCGGAGTATCGCCCGGAACTGCTCGATCAGCTCTGCACCAGCGGCGAGGTCGTGTGGGTGGGCGCAGACGGCGGGCGAGTGGCTGTCGCGTTCCGAGAGGATGCTGCGCTGCTCGGCCCGCCGCCGGGACTGGCGCCGTCGCCGGCAGACCCGGCGGCCGAGTCCGTGCGGGCGGCCCTGCTGGGCGCGCGCCACCTGGACGAGCTCGTCGCCGCGACCACCCTCCCCGAGGCCGATGTCGTCGAAGCGCTGTGGCGGCTCGCGGCGGCCGGCGAGGCGACCAACGACGCCTGGGAGCCGCTGCGCCGACCGCGCCGTGCATCCGCGCCGCGTGAGCTCCCGCCCCGAGCCGGGGCGCGAAGGCTGACGCGCCGGCGGCTGGCTCCGCGACCGGCCGCGCTCGGCCGCTGGGCGCCGACGGCACCCCTGTTCGCGGCGACCGTCGACGACGCCGATTGCCGTCGCGCGCTCGCCGAGCTGCTGCTCGAGCGGCACGGCGTGCTGGTGCGACCCGCGATCGCCGCGGAGGGCACGCCCGGAGGCCCCGCCGGCCTGCGGCGAGCCCTCGGAGAGCTCGAGACGCTGGGCGTATGCCGTCGCGGCTACCTGGTCGACGGGCTCGGGGGCTCGCAGTACGCCCTGCCGGGCGCGATCGAGCGCCTCCGCGAGCTCCGCGACGCGCCCGCCGACGCCGCACCCGTGACACTGGCCGCCAGCGATCCGGCGAATCCGTACGGCATTGCCCTGCGCTGGCCCGAGCACGCGGCGGGTCGGGCCTCGCGCGCCCCCGGGGCGCTCGTCGTGCTCCAGGCAGGCGAGCCGCTCGCCTTTCTCGAGCGCGGAGGGCGCACGTTGCTGTCGCTGCGCCCGCTCGAGGCGCACGACTGGAACGCCGTCGCGGCTGCACTGGCACGCGCCGTCCACGATGGGCGCGCACCCACCCTGCAGCTCGAGCGCATCGACGGTGAGCCCGCCACCGCGACGACGTGCACCGACGCGTTCACGACCGCGGGGTTCACGGCAGGCCCGAGGCGGCTCGGCCTGCGCGCGAGGCGGTAGCCCTGCCGGAAGGCCATACGCTGCATCTCGCCGCGCAGCGCATGGCTCCGCTCGTGGGCCTGCGGCTGTCAGCGCGCTCGCACGCGCCGCAGGCGCCGCGGGGCATCGCGGAGGGGGTCGACGGGCACGTGCTCGACTCGGCGCGCGCACGCGGCAAGCACCTGCTACTGACGCTCGACGACGGCCGCTGCGTGCACTCGCACCTGCGCATGACCGGCAGCTGGCACTTCTATCGCCCGGGCGAGCCATGGCGTCGTGGCCGCCGCAGTGCCTGGCTCGAGCTCGGCGCGGGCGGCACGACCGCCGTGCAGTTCGGCGGCCCGGTGCTGGAGCTGCTCGATCGCGGGCGTCTCGCGCTGCACCCCGTACTGAGCCGCCTGGGGCCCGACCTGTTGGACGACGATCCCCGGATCGCCGACGCGGTGGCGCGATCGCGGTCACGCTCGCCGCGCGGGCGCGCGATCGGCGAGCTCCTCCTCGACCAGACGGTGGCCGCAGGCATCGGGAACGTCGTGCGGTGCGAGGCGCTGCACGCCCTGCGCCTCGACCCGTGGGCGCCGCTCGGCGGGTTGTCCGACACCGCGCTCACCGCGCTGTTCGAGCAGTCGAGGCGCCTGCTCCAGGCCGGCGTGCGCTCGGGCGGCGCGCTTCCCCACGGCGTTTACGGCCGCAGGATCTGTCCTCGCTGTGGCGCTTTCGTGCAGCGCAGAGCACAGGGCGACCAGGCACGGACGCTGCACTGGTGTGCCACGTGTCAGATTTTGCAGAACGACTAATTAGCTCTAATTCTTCTGCGGGCGTAATCAACACTAACGATTTCCGGACCGCTGCCGATAGGGGGATCGGAGAGAGCAGCGCCAAGCCCGCCTGGGGGATACGCAACGTGAATGCAGACCAGCCCATCACCTGCCTGATCGCAGACGACCACGAGATCGTTCGCGAGGGCCTGCGCATGGCGCTTTCTCGCGAGCCGAACATTCGCGTCGTGGGCGAGGCGAGCGACGGTGAAGCCGCAGTCGTGCTGGCCGAGCGCCGCCGCCCGGCCGTCGTCTTGATGGATGTGCGCATGGGCAACGTGGACGGCGTCACCGCGGCGAGTCGCATCCGCGATCGCGTCCCGGGCACCGCCGTCGTGCTGTTCACGGCGCACGCCGAGCGCAACCTGTTGCAGCGCGGCCGTGAGGCCGGCGCACGGGGCTACGTACTCAAGGAAGCCGGCCACGACACGATCGTGCGCGCAATCGACCGCGTCGCGCGCGGCGAGGACTTCATCGACCCTGCTCTGGCGCCGTCCCTGCTCGAGCTCTCGCGCGAGAGCCTGATCACGGGCCGCGAGCGCGAGATCCTGCAGTTGCTGGCCGACGGGATGTCCAACGCGGATGTCGCCCAGAAGCTGTTCATCAGCCAGGAAACGGTCAAGAGCCACGTGCGGCACATCCTCGCGAAGCTCGAGGCGGACAACCGCACGCAGGCCGTCGCGATCGCACTGCGCGAATCGATCATCGAGTAGTGCCGATCGTGCACGACGGGATCGAGCGGGCGTGAGCGTCCACGAGATCGTGCTGGACGTCCTGCTGGCCGTCGCGCTGGGTGTGCTCGGGGTGCTCGCGCTGCGCGCACGCGGCTCTCGCCAGCGAGCGGAGCGCAACGTCGAGGCGGAGCGGGCGCTGCGGGAGCAGCTGAGCGCACAGGCGGACGCGCTCGATCGCCTGCTGGCCGCGACGACCGGGCTCGCCGACGAGCTTGACGAGGGCCGCCTGCTCGAGCGCATCGCCGAAGAGGCGGTCGAGCTGGTCTCGGCCGACTGCGGACTCGTGCTGGAGCGCACGGACAACCGCTGCACGGTCGTCACGAGCGCACCGCTCCGGCAGGCCTGGCGGCCGGCCGTCCTCGAAGCGGGCAGTGCGACCGACCTCGCCACCGCGCTCTCCGTGGCCCACGGCGGGGCCGTCGAGGTCACGCCGCTGCCCGTTCCGTCGTTGCAGGCCGGTGCCCTGGCCGTGCTGCGCGGCTCCGATCAACCGTTCAGCGCCGTGGAGCGAGCCCAGCTGCGCGTCTTCGCGGCGGCAGCCGTGCGGACGGCGCACAACGCTCGCCTCTTCACGCTCGCCGAGACCCTGCGCGTCGAGGCGGAGCTGCGCGAACGCGAGCGCGGCCGTCTGTCCGACCGGCTCCTGCGCGTCGAGGAAGGCGAGCGCCGCCGGCTGGCCCTGGCACTCCACGACGGGCCGCAGCAGAGCATCGCCGGCATCGGGCTGATCGTCCAGGCGGCGCGCGACACGATTCGGGCGGGCGAGGTGGCGCAGGGGCTGACGTCGCTGAACCGCGCGCTCGAGCACTGCCGCGGCGTCGTGCGCTCCCTGCGCACCCTCACCTTCGCCCTCGAGCCGATCACGTTGCGCGACCACGGGTTCACGGCGGCGTTCTGCGAACTCGCCGGGCAGCTCTCGGAATCGCACAACGTCGAGATCGTGGTCGACGCGGCGGCGATCGACGCCCTCGACCGCCAGGCACAGGTGTCGCTCTATCGCATCGCCCAGGAAGCCACGACGAACGCCGTCAAGCACGCCGGCGGCACCCGAATCGACGTGACGGCGCGCATGCTCGAGAAGGGCGGCATCGAGCTCTGCATCGCGGACAACGGGCGCGGCGCGGAAGAGGATGAGTTGCAACGCGGCGGCATGCACCGAGGCGTCGACGCGATGCGCGAGCGCGCCTGGGGCGTTGGAGGCACGATGACGTTCGAGCAGACGGCGGGCGGCGGCTGCACGGTACGCGTGATCGTTCCGCCGCGCCCGGCGGGCGAGGGCCAGTCGCCGACGGCCGGACGCCTACGCGCCGCCTGACCGCGGCGAGCGGCGCCGCAGGTACAGCAGCACCGCCAGCGAGCAGGCGAAGACGACCGCGGCGACGACCTGGTTGAGGCGGAACGGCCCGATCTCGTGCGCCGGGTCGACGCGCAGGCCCTCGACGAAGAACCGGCCGAGGGAGTAGAGCGCGAGGTAGAGCGCGAGCACGTAGCCCGGCGGCTGGAGCCGCCAGTGGCGCGCGACCCGTAGCAGGATCGCCATGACGATCAGGTTCCAGATCGACTCGTACAGGAACGTGGGATGGAAGGTCGGGTCGTTCAGGTACTTCGCCGGACGGTTGGCCGGATCGATCTCGAGGCCCCAAGGCAGGTTCGTGGGACCGCCGAACAGCTCCTGGTTGGCGTAGTTGCCGAAGCGCCCGATCGCCTGCGCGAGCGCCGTGCCCGGAGCCGCGCAGTCGAGGATCACGAGAAGTGGGACGCCCGCACGGCGCGCGCCGACGACGGCCCCGAGCGCGCCCCCGAGGATCGCGCCGTAGATGCCGAGGCCGCCCTGCTGGATCCGCGGGATGTCGCCGAGGTGACCCGAGAAGGCGGACCAGTCCGTCACGACGTGGTAGAGGCGGGCGCCGATGACCCCCGCAGGCACGGCCCACAGGGCGACCTCGCCCGCGATCGCGGGGTCGCGCTCGCGCAGCGCGAGTTGCTGTCGCGTGACGAGGATGGCGACGAGGATCCCGACGGCCAGCAAGACGCCGTACCAGCGGGGCGCCAGCGCTCCCAGATGGAAGATGAACGGGTCGGAGGGGCTCGGGATCGACGCCAGCAGCACGCCTCGAACATATCGGTATCGTCCGGCCATGGAGCCGGAGCGCGCAGCCGCACCTGCGCTGGAAGGCCGAGTGGCCGTCGTCGCAGGCGGCACGCGCGGCGCGGGCCGCGGCATCGCGGTCGAGCTCGGTCGCTGCGGCGCCACGGTCTACGTCACCGGCCGTTCGACGACCGGTTCGCCCTCCGAGCTCGGGCGGAGCGAGACGATCGACGGCACCGCGCAGCTCGTTGATGCGGCCGGCGGCCACGGCATCGCAATCCGCTGCGATCACGCGCGCATCGAGGACGTCGACGCGCTGCGAGCACGGCTCGAGAGCGACGGCGGGCGGCCTCGACGTGCTGGTCAACGACATCTGGGGCGGCGACGAGCTCGTGAGCTTTGGAGAGCCCTTCTGGGAGCATGACCTGGAGTCGGGCCTGCACGCGTGGCGCAACGCGGTCGAGACGCACCTGATCACCTCGCACCGGCTCGCGCCGCTGCTCGTGGCGAGAGGCAGCGGCCTCGTGATCGAGGTGACCGACGGCGACAGCGACCGCTACCGGGGATCGCTCTTCTACGACCTGGCGAAGGCCTCGGCGATACGCCTCGCCGTGGCCCAGGCGAGCGACCTGGCGCCCCACGGAGTCACGGCTGTCTCGCTCACCCCCGGTTTCCTGCGCTCGGAGGCGATGCTCGACTACTTCGGCGTCGACGAGCAGCACTGGCGTGACGGCGTGGCCCGGGATCCGCACTTCGCGCTCTCGGAGACGCCGAGCTTCGTCGGCCGAGCCGTCGCGGCGCTCGCAGCCGATCCCGACGTGAAGCGCTGGAGCGGCCAGGCGCTCTCCTCCTGGGGCCTCGCGCGCGAGTACGACTTTCGCGACGACGACGGCTCGCAGCCCGACTGGGGCCGCTGGTTCGACGAGGTGGTCATGCGCGGGAGGGATCCGCTCGAGGCCGACGCATCCCAGTACCGGTGACTCAGGCGCGACCCGCCTCAGGCAGGCGCATCCAGCGGCCTTCGGCGAACCACCGCCGCATCGTGCGCACGCTCGGCACGGTGGCGTGATCCCGGGCGTGTCGCTCCCGCAGCCGCGTGATCGTCGTGAGTGCGCGCTCACCGCGCGCAAAGCACGCCTCGGCATCCCGGCGCAGCCGCGGCCATGCATACGACCCGGGCCGGCGTCGGACAACTGCCCGCCCGAGCGCGCGCACGGCCTTGATGTGATGGTCGAGCGCGCGTGCCCGCGCCCGCGTCAGGCAGCCGTGCGCCCGCCACGTGCGCATGAGCGTGACGGCAAAGTCTCGCCCGGCATTCGACCGCATGAACGCGACGGAGTGATGCCCTTCACAGAGCCAGATCCGCACCCCGTGCGTGAGCTCCCGCTCGAACGTCTTGCCGCGCGTGCGATCGAGGCAGATGGCGCAAATCGACATCTTCACGGGCACGCCGCGGGCCTTGTAGAGAGTAGGTAGACGCGTCATGCGACGAGCCTGCCATCGATGGGGCGCACGCGACTGTCACGCCCTGGTACTGGTTTGTGCCGATCGCTCAATTGGCACTGGTCGAGAAGTGCCAATTGGCAGGTGCCGGTTCACGATCGTGTCCCCGACGCGACACCACCGATTCGAGAGGATTCACGACGGGTACGTCGCGCATGCGCCTCGAGCATCGGCTCGACCGGCAAATGGCACCCGCCGACGAGTGCCATTTGGCAGCAACGCCGCCCACCGACCGACCCGCCGCGTCGCAGCCCGCCTCCCTTCTCCCGGCGACACGCTGGTGCTGCCTGCCGGTCGGCGTCGAGTGCAGTCTCGTCGGCGACCAGCGGTCGCCCGTTCAGCGCACTCGTCCGCCCGCCGCTCGGCGGTCAGGCAGCGATGATCAGGGCGAGCCGTTCACGCCGCCGCAGGCGGAGTGATCAGCCCAGCGCCTCGAGGGCGTCCGGGTTGACCTGGAATGAGCGACCGCAGCCGCAGCCGGCCTCGACCTGAGGGTTGCGGAACTCGAAACCGCGACCGCCCAGGCCTCCGTCGTACTCGAGCACGGTGCCTGCGAGCAGGGGCGCCGAGAACGGATCGATCACGACGGTCAGGCCCTCGAGCTCCATGACGAGGTCGTCGTCGCGCCGCTCGTCGTACTCGAGCAGGTACTGGAAGCCCGAGCAACCGCCGCCCTGGACGCCGACGCGCAGCACGGCGCCCTCGGCGCGGCCCTCGGCCTCGCGCAGGGCGATTGCCTTGACGCGAGCACTTTCGCTGACCGTGATGACATCCATCGGTTCCAGTCTAAGCGTTCGCGCCGCGGTAGCTATTCCCGAGGAAGAGGCATGCCCTGCTGCTATCGTCGCGCAACCGTGGAGGAGGCCGCGACGATCGGAAACGCCGCGAGCGGCGTGCCGGCGGGTGACGTGAGCGTCCGGCTGGATGACGTGTCGAAGCACTTCGGCTCGTTCGTCGCGGTCGACGAGGTGAGCCTCGACGTCCGTCGCGGCGAGTTCTTCTCCCTGCTCGGCCCGTCCGGCTCGGGCAAGACGACCTGTCTGCGAATGATCGCGGGCTTCGAGCGCCCGACGAGCGGCCGGTGCTGCTGGACGGCAAGGACGTCACCGCGCGCGCTCCCTACGAGCGCGACGTCAACACCGTGTTCCAGGACTATGCGCTGTTTCCGCACATGACCGTGCAGGAGAACGTCGAGTACGGCCTGCGCGTCAAGCGGGTTGCCAAGCAGGAGCGCCGCGAGCGCGCCGGCGAGGCGCTCGCCCTCGTCCGCCTGGGCGCGTTCGCGACGCGCAAGCCGAGCCAGCTGTCGGGCGGGCAGCGGCAGCGCGTCGCCCTGGCGCGCGCGCTCGTCAACCGTCCGGGCGTGTTGCTCCTGGATGAGCCGCTGGGCGCGCTCGATCTCAAGCTGCGCCAGGAGATGCAGATCGAGCTCAAGCACATTCAGCAGACGGTCGGTATCACGTTCATCTACGTCACGCACGACCAGGAGGAGGCGCTCTCTATGAGCGACCGCCTGGCGGTCTTCAACGCCGGCCAGATCGAGCAGATCGGTACTCCGGCGGAGGTCTATGAGCGACCGGCGACGGCGTTCGTCGCCGGCTTCGTCGGCACCTCGAACGTGCTCGGCGATGGACGGGCGGTGCGGCCGGAGAAGCTGCGGCTCGAGAGCCTCGGCTACACGGCCCAGCCCGGAGAGGAGGCGCGGCTCGGGACGATCGAGGAGGTCGTCTACCTCGGCCCGATCACGCGCTACGTGGTCCGCGTCGATGACGGATCGGCACTCGGCGTACTAGCCCAGAACCTCGCGCAGACGTCTACGGAAGTACGGGCTGCTCAGGGCCGCCCGGTACAGGTCGTCTGGAACGGCAGCCACGCCGTCGCCATCACGGCAGAACGAATGAACGAGGAGAACGGATGAAGAAGCGTATCGCCGCCATCGCACTGGCGACGGCCGCCCTGCTCGCCACGAGCGCAGCAGCCACCGCGAAGCCCGCGGGCAAGAAGCTCGGAGGCGTGCTCAAAGTCGTGGCCTGGGAGGGTTACACGGAGAACCAGTGGGTCAAGCCGTTCGAGAAGCAGACCGGGTGCACGGTTCAGCACCAGTACGCCGGCAGCTCGGACGAGATGTACAACCTCATGAAGAAGAACGCCGGCTATGACCTGGTCTCGGCATCGGGCGACGCCTCGAACCGACTGATCGCGAGCGGCCTCGTTCAGCCCATCGACCCGAAGACGATTCCGAACTGGAGCCAGCTCACCCCTGCGCTCGTCAAGGGCCCGAACCACTTCGTGGACGGCAAGTACTACGGGCTGCCCTGGCAGTGGGGCCCGAACGTGCTCATGTGGAACACCGCCAAGTACAAAGGCGCGACCTCCTCCTGGTCGGCGCTCTACGACCCCAAGAACAAGGGCAAGATCACAATCCCGAACAACCCGATCCAGATCGCCGACGCGGCGCTCTACCTGTCGAAGACCAAGCCCGCGCTCGGCATCAAGGATCCTTACGAGCTCAACTCCGCCCAACTGCACGCCGCGGTCGTGCTGCTCAAGTCGCAGCGGCCGCTGATCAAGGCCTACTGGGGCTTCGCGACCGACGAGGTCAAGATCTTCCAGACCGGCGGGGCCACGCTCGGGGCGGCCTGGCCGCTCGCGGTCGCGCAGCTCACGCGCGCGGGCATGAAGGTCTCCCAGGCGCTGCCCAAGGAAGGCGCAACCGGGTGGTCCGACGTGTGGATGCTGGCCAAGAACCCCAAGAACCCGTCCTGCGCCGAGGCCTGGCTGAAATACGCCTCGGGCGCCAAGGTGCAGGCCGAGGTGGCCAAGTTCAATACCTACACTCCCGCCAACCTGCAGTCCTGCAAGGCGCTCGGCGCGACGCTCTGCAAGTCGCTGCACGCCGATGGCGACACCGCCTATCTCAACCGCATCAAGTTCTGGAAGACGCCGCTCAGCGACTGCGGCAACGGCAAGAACGACTGCGCGCCGTATTCCGAATGGCAACAGGCCTGGACGTCGATCAAGGGATGAACGACGGCCGCTGACGCCATGCCGAAGGCGGAGAGCCCGCTCCAGCGGCTCTCCGCCTTCTTCTTCCGCCACCGCTGGCTGAAACTGGTGCTGCTGCTGGCGGTGCCACTGGCGTGGCTCATCGGCGTGTACCTCGCGTCGCTGGGCAGCCTGCTCATTCAATCGTTCTGGCGCGCCGACGAGCTTTCGCCGAACCCGATTCACGACTGGAACCTCGACAACTACCGGACGTTCCTCACGGGAGATCCGGTCTACCACTCGATCGTGGCGCGCACGCTCGGGTTCGCGGCCGTCACCACGATCATCGACGTGATCCTGGCGTTCCCTCTGGCGTACTACCTCACCCGCGTCGCCGCGCCGCGCACGCGACGCGTCGTGCTGGTGCTCATCACCGTCCCGCTGTTCTCGAGCCTGATCGTGCGGCTCTACAGCGTGCGGCTGATCCTCGACGACGGGGGCATCTTGCACTCCTTCCTCGCCACGTTCGGGCTGAACGTGCAGATCGGCTTCACCGAGACGGCGATGGCGATCGCGTTCGCCTACATCTGGCTGCCGTTCATGATCCTCCCCGTCTACGCGGCGCTCGAGCGTGTGCCGGGATCGCTGATCGAGGCCTCGCGCGACCTGGGCGCGAAGGGATCGACGACGTTCCGCACCGTCGTGCTGCCGCTCGCGTTCCCGGGCGTCGTCGCGGGCTCGATCTTCACGTTCTCGCTCACGCTCGGCGACTTCATCACTCCGGCGATCGTGGGCGGCGACAACCACCAGTTGATCGGCTCGGTCGTCTACAGCAACTTCGGCATCGCCAACAATGCGCCGTTCGCGGCTGCGTTCGCCACCGTTCCGCTGGCGATCATGGCCATCTATCTCATCGGCGCCAGGCGCCTCGGCGCCTTCGATCACCTCTGATGGAGTCCCGCGCCACAGGCTCGCTGCTGCGCATCTGGTCGATCATGGTCGTCGCGTTCCTGTACGTGCCGCTGGCCGTGATCGTGCTCTACGCGTTCAACCGCTCGGCCGTGCAGACCTGGCCGATCAAGCACTTCTCGACGCGCTGGTTCAGCGTCGCATGGAACGACCAGGAGGTGCGCGATGCGTTCATCCTGTCGTTCAAGGTGGCCTGCGCGGCGACCGCGGTCGCGCTCATGCTCGGCACCGCGGCAGCCTTCGCCGTGGCGCGTTACCGCTTCTTCGGCGTCAACTCGGTGTCGTTCCTCGTCGTCATCCCGCTCGCGCTGCCCGGCGTGATCACGGGCATCGCGCTGCAATCGTCGTTCGCCGTGGCCGGCATTCCGTTTTCGCTGTGGACGATCATGATCGGGCACGCCACGTTCTGCATCGTGATCGTCTTCAACAACGTGGTCGCCCGGCTGCGCCGCATGCAGCCGTCGATCGAGGACGCGTCGATGGACCTCGGCGCCAACGGGTTGCAGACGTTCCGCTACGTGCTCCTGCCGGAGCTTCGCAGCGCACTCGTGGCGGGCGCCTTGCTGGCGTTCGCGCTCTCGTGGGACGAGGTCATCGTCACGATCTTCACCGCCGGTGGCAACACGACGATCCCGATCTGGATCTGGACGGGCCTGCGCACCGGCGGCAGCGGCTCGGAGATCAACGTCGTCGCCGCAGCACTCGTCCTGCTGAGCATCGTGCCCGTCTACTGCGCGCAGAGATTGACGACCGGCGCGGACGGGCGCTCCGCGGCAGGGGAACCGAGCACGCTCACCGCCACCGCGGGCTCGCAGCCCATCTGATGGTGGCGCGCGTGCTCCGCTGGGCGCTTCTGGCCGCAGCGCTCGTCAGCCTGGTCACCGCCTGCGGCATGAAGAGCTCGACGGCCGACACGCCCCCCGCGGGGCCGTCCGCGCCGGCGACGACCCTGCCGCGCGCCGAAGGCACGCTGCGCCTGCTCACGCGCCAGGGCTACGCCGAGAGCGGCTGGGTCCGGCCGTTCGAGCGCAGCACCGGCTGCCGGGTGGAGGTGCGCTACGCCGACAGCGCCGAGAGCCTCCGGAACGCCGCCGGCGGCTATGCGTTCGACGTCGCGTCGATCCCGGGCAGCGTCGCCTACGCGGTCGTCCAGGACGGAGCAGCGCGCGCGCTCAACCCGGCGCTCGTGCCGCAGCGCGCCCGCTTCCGGGCGCCGTTCCGCGATCCGGCGGCAGCGCGTGCCGGGCCCCGCCGATACGGCGTCTCGTTCATGTGGACGCCGCGCCTCGAGCTGTGGCGCAAATCGATCCGCAAGCACGCGCCGGCCTCCTGGGCCCCGCTCTCGTGGAACACGCGGGCGCGGCGAGGCCGTGTGTCGCTGGAGGACACCCCCCTCGAGATCGGCGATGCCGCGCTGTCTCTGCGCACCCTCCGGCCGGCGCTCGGGATCACCGACCCGTACGCCCTGGACGAAACCCAGTTCGCCGCCGCCGTGGCGCTGACGAAACGGCGCGAGCACCTCGCGGGCGCGCTCTGGCAGTTGCCCGGAGACGAGATCGACGCGTTCGACGGCGGCCTCGTCGATGTCGGCGCGGGCGACTGGTACACGGCCGCGCAGATCCGGGCACAGAACGTCGACGTCGGCCTCACGCTGCCCCGCGAGGGCGCGCCGGGCGAGATCGACCTCTGGATGCTGGGCGCCCACGCACTCCACCCGGGCTGCGCGTACCGCTGGATGCGATACGCCTCTGGACCCCGCGTCCAGGCCCAGGTTGCGCGCTACTTCGGAGCGACGCCGGTCAACCGCGACGCCTGCGCCCGGCTCGGCAGGACGGCCTGCCGGGCGCTGCACGCGGACGCGACCGGCGCCCTGCTCAAGCACATCGCGTTTCGCCACACGCCGGTCGAGAACTGCGGCGGCGGCCGGATCTGCGTCCCGTTCGCGCTCTGGGAACAAACCTGGAACGAGCTTCGATCGTCCTGACCGCCGCGATCGCCCGCACGCCGGATCTGCGATCCACCTACCATTTCCCTCCATGAGCCCCGTGCGCATCGCGTTGCTCGCCCTCTGCACGCTGCTCATCGGCGGGGGCCTCGGCTACGGCGCAGCCCACCTCGGCGGTTCGCAGCGTCAGGCGGCGGTGACCGGCGCCACGACTGCGACAGCGGGTGCCGTCGAATCGGGCGAACCGGCCGTGCTCGCCGCCTGCAAGAAGGACGAGACGTTCGGGTGCTACCAGCGGGGCTTCCGCGAAATCGTGGATGCGCAGAATCCCGGCGTGGCGCTCGACGACCTGGACGCGCTCTACAAGTCAGACGCGTATGTCCGGCGCACCTGCCATCCGCTCGCGCACGCGATCGGCCATCTCGCATACGCCAAGTACAAGAGCGTCACGGCCGCGGAGCAGTACGCCCGCGAGACGTGCTGGTCCGGCTATCACCACGGGCTCATGGAGAGCTACATCTCGCAGTTCGACGACAAGCAGCTGCGCGCGCGGATGAACGGCATCTGCACGCAGGACCCGGCCCACCCGTACTCGCTCGCCTACTACAACTGCTGGCACGGCCTCGGCCACGGACTCACGATCCGCTTCACGCAGGACGTCTTCCATGCGCTGCGCTTCTGCAACGTGATCACGCACAGCTGGGAGCGCCAATCGTGCTACAGCGGCGTCTTCATGCAGAACATCGTCGCCAACGGCAGCGGCATGCACCGCGCCGTCGACCTCAGGCCGAGCGACCCGATCTACCCCTGCGACGCGGTCACGGAGCAGGAGAAGCCGTCGTGCTACCTCATGCAGACCTCGTACGTGCTCCAGGTCAAGAAGTGGAACCTGCCGGTGGCGTTCCGCATCTGCAACCACGTGGAGGCGCGCTACGTCGGCACGTGCTACCGCAGCATGGGGCGCGACATCTCGGGGGCTGCGCTGCTCGACCCCGGGACGATCGTCTCGCAGTGCGGCATGGGCGCGGCCGTCCACCGCGCCGAGTGCATCGCCGGGGCCGCGGCCAACGCGGTCTTCGACAGGCATGCGCGCGGCATGGCCGACGCGCTCTGCCGGCTGGTCGACCCCGGCGACCGTGCGGCGTGCCGGAAGGCGACCGACGACGCCGTCGCCACGTTGTAGGCGCGCTCGCGCGGCCGGTTCGGCTCCTCAGACGGCGTAGGAGAGAAACGCGCACTCGCACGGCTGCCCTGCAGCCACGCGCAACTCGGGCACCCCGGGCCGCATGGCCACGGACACGACCGTCCCGACGAGCGGGCGTCCGGGCTCTCCCGACGGTTCGTCGTGACGGCAGATCGCCTGCGGATCGGACGTGTGATCGCCGAGCAGCGCGAGCGCATCGCTCAGTTCCCGCGGCGCGGCGCGCTCCGCTCGGGCCAGACGAGCACGCGAACCGGGCAGCCAGGCGGCGGGCTGCTCGGCCTCGTCCCCGGCCAGAGCCTCGTCGAGAAAGTGGTTGGTATGCGCGAGCAGGCCGGCGCGCGGCTCGATGCGCGCGACGCCCGCCGGGGACAACTCGAAGCACGCACCGCCGCCGCGAGCGTCGACGACCGTGACGCAACTGGACGCCGAGTACGGCGTCTCGCGCAGCAGCGCCCACGCGTCGTCGACGCTCGCCGCCTCCTCCAGCAGCCGCCGCAGGACGAGATGCACGGGCACGCCGAGCTCCCCCGTGCCGTCGTGCGCGTGGTACAGGATGTTGAGCGCCACGGCGATCCCGCGAGTCGAGACCCCCACCTTGGCGAGGATTCCCGCCTCCGTCATCGTGGCGAAGCGCCCGCCCTGAACGGCCGCCGACCAGACGAGGCACCGCTCCGGCGCATCGGCATACCAGTCCCAGTTCTGCGCCAGCCACGGACCCGCCGCGCTCTCGCAGCGCCCGACGGTCGTGCACTCCGCGAGCGCGAGCAACTCCGTGCGCCCGTTGAGGGCAGCGACCAGCTCGGGCTCGAGCCGCGCACCGAGCGCGAACGCCTCCAGCTCGACGGCCAGCGGGGCGTGCCACCGCTCGACGGATCCGAGAACGCGCTCCCCGAACCGTCTCACATCCGCGAGCCCGTGCCCGACGTCGCGAAACAGCGGCAGATACGCGCCGAGGCAGAGCGCCGCGCGCTCGGCCAGCGCCGATCCTGCGGCGCGACCGCGTTCGCGCGGGTCCGCCTCGTCCGTGCGCAGCGTGGTGAGTGCCGTGTCGGCAAGCGCGGCCATGGGGGCAGGGTAGAGAAGTCGCTCACGGCCAAGTTGCACACGTGGCGTGTGCCATTTGGATTTCGTCGCGTGGCCCTCACGGCCAAGTGGCACACGCGGCGTGTGCCATTTGGACTTCGTCGCCGTGGCCCTCACGGCCAAATGGCACACGCGGCGTGTGCCATTTGGCGTTCCCCGGGACGCCCACCGGAAACCTCCCTACGATCGCGCCATGCCTGCAGACACCTCGACCATGACCACATCCGACGGACGCCGGCTCGAGTACCGCGTGACCGGCCGACTGGACGGCCCCGCGGTGGTGTTCCACACGGGCACGCCCGGGGCGACGGTCGATTTCAGCGCGGTGACGGCGGCGGCGACTGCTCTGGGACTCCGGCTCGTCGGGTACTCGCGTCCCGGCTATGGCCGCTCGGCCGAGCGCTCTGGCCGCAGCGCCGGCGACGCCGTCGAGGACGTCGCCGCGCTGCTCGACGAGCTCGGCGTCGACGAGTTCCGCGCGCTCGGTTGGTCGGGTGGCGGGCCACATGCGCTTGCGTGCGCAGCGCTACTCCCCGATCGCTGCCGGGCAGCCGCGCTGCTTGCGAGCATCGCGCCGTACGAGGCACGTGGGCTGGACTGGATGGACGGCATGGACCAGTCCAACCTCGACGAGTTCAATGCGACGCTGGCCGGGTTCGACGCACTCGACGCCTACTTGCGATCGGAAGTCGAGCGACTCCGGGAGATCACCGGGCCGGCTCTCGCCGAAGGCCTGGGCGGGCTGCTCTCCAGCGTCGACAAGGCCGCGGTCACGGGCACCTTTGCCGAGGAGCTCGCGCTCTCCTTCCGGGGCGCCGTGGAGAATGGTGTCGCCGGCTGGCGCGACGACGACCTGGCCTTCGCCCGCGACTGGGGCTTCGGCCTGTCCGGCATCAGCGTTCCCGTCGCGGTCTGGCAGGGTCGCCAGGACCGGATGGTGCCCTACGCGCACGGCGAGTGGCTGGCTGCCGAGATCCCCACCGCGGAGGCTCACCTGTTCGAGGACGAGGGCCACGTCTCGCTGATCGCGCAGATCGACGCGATCATCGGCGACCTGGCTGCTTTGGGCGACTGACGAGGCGCACTGCGCCGGGCACGCGCGGCGATAGAGTCCAGGGGATGGGAAGCGACGTATTCGGCGCCCGTGCGAGCCTGGCGGGCATGCCCGATCTCTTCCGGCTCAACCGGCTGGACGAGACCGGTGCGGCCGACACGCAGCGGTTGCCGCATACGATTCGCATCCTGCTCGAGGGCCTGCTGCGCTACGCCGGCGGGCTGCACGTGCGCGAGGAGGACGTGCTCGCGCTCGCGGGCTGGCCCGCTGCGCCGGGTGAGGGCAAGCGTGTGCCGTTCTTCCCCGCTCGCGTGCTGCTGCAGGACTTCACCGGCGTGCCTGCCGTGGTCGATCTCGCCGCCATGCGCGCGGCCATGGCGCGCGCGGGGCGCGATCCGTCGCGGGTCGACCCGCTGGTGCCGTGCGATCTCGTGATCGACCACTCCGTGCAGGTCGACAAGGCCGGCACGTTGCAGGCGTACGCGCAGAACATCGAGCGGGAGTACGAGCGCAACGGCGAGCGCTACCTCCTGCTGCGCTGGGCCCAGGGCGCGTTCGACTCCTTCCGCGTCGTGCCGCCCGGCATGGGCATCGTGCACCAGGTCAATCTCGAGCATCTCGGCCGCGTCGTCGCGCTCCGCGACGGTGTCGCCGTGCCCGACACGCTGGTCGGCACGGATTCGCACACCACGATGATCAACGGCCTCGGTGTCCTGGGCTTCGGCGTCGGCGGGATCGAGGCAGAGGCGGTGATGCTCGGGGAGCCGCTCGAGCTGGGCACGCCGTCGGTCGTCGGGGTCCGCATGACCGGGGCGCTGCGGGAAGGCGTGACGGCGACCGATCTCGTGCTGACGCTGACCGAGCTGCTGCGAGCGCACGGCGTCGTCGGACGCTTCGTCGAGTTCTGCGGTGACGGCCTCTCGGCGCTCTCGCTCGCCGATCGGGCGACGCTCTCCAACATGTCCCCCGAGTACGGCGCCACCGCGGCGCTCTTCCCGGTCGACGACGAGGTGCTCCGCTACCTGCGCGCGACCGGCCGGGAGGCGCTCGTTCCACTCGTGGACACGGTCTGCAAGGAGCAGGGGCTGTTCCGTCGCGACGGCGATCCGACGCCCACGTTCAGCTCGCTGGTCGAGCTCGACCTCGACGGTGTCATCCCCAGCCTCGCAGGGCCGAGGCGGCCGCAGGATCGCGTGCCGCTGGCCGACGTCCCCGCCAGCTTCCGCGCCGCGTACCCCGAGCGGGACGTCTCCAACGGCAAGCTCGTGCACGACGGCAGCGTCGTGATCGCAGCGATCACGTCGTGCACGAACACCTCCAACCCCTCGGTGATGGTGGCCGCGGGCCTGCTCGCGCGCAACGCCGTCGAGCGCGGCCTGCGGGCCGCCCCGCACGTCAAGACGAGCCTCGCCCCAGGCTCCCGGGTCGTCACCGACTACCTCGCCGCCGCGGGCCTGCAGGAGCCGCTCGACGCGCTGGGATTCCAGCTCGTCGGCTACGGCTGCACGACCTGCATCGGCAACTCGGGGCCGCTCTCCGACGAGATCTCGGAGGCCGTGCGGGACGACGAGCTCGCCGTCTGCGCCGTGCTCTCGGGCAACCGCAACTTCGAGGGCCGCATCCATCCCCTCGTGCGCGCCAGCTACCTCGCCTCTCCCCCGCTCGTCGTCGCCTACGCGCTGGCGGGCTCGATCGACGTCGATCTCGAGCACGACCCGCTCGGCACCGACAGCGCGGGCGCGGACGTCTTCCTGCGCGACCTCTGGCCGTCCAGCGGCGAGGTGCGCGACGCCGTCGAGGCGAGCGTCTCGCCCGAGCTCTTCGAGCGCCAGTACGCCGCGATCTGGGACGGCGACGAGCGCTGGCAGGCGCTGCCCGCTCCGGAGGGCGCGCTGTTCGCCTGGGACGCTGCCTCGACGTACGTGCGCGAGCCGTCGTTCTTCCAGGCGCTGCAGCCCGAGCCGGAGCCGCTCGCGGACGTCGTGGACGCTCGCTGCCTCGTGATGCTCGGAGACTCTGTCACGACAGACCACATCTCTCCCGCCGGTGCGATCCCGCGGGACATGCCTGCCGGTCGCTACCTGACCGAGCACGGCGTCGAGCCACGCGACTTCAATTCGTTCGGTGCGCGCCGAGGCAATCACGAGGTCATGGTGCGCGGCACGTTCGGCAACATCCGCCTGCGCAACGCGCTCGCCGGCGGGCGTGAAGGCGGCTACACGACGCACCTGCCGTCCGGAGACCCACTGACCATCTTCGAGGCCGCCGAGCGATACGCGGACGAGAACGTGCCGCTCGTGGCGCTCGTAGGCAAGGAATACGGCTCCGGGTCGTCGCGCGACTGGGCCGCCAAGGGCACGTTGCTGCTCGGCATTCGCGCGGTGATCGCCGAGAGCTACGAGCGCATCCACCGCAGCAACCTCGTCGGGATGGGCGTGCTGCCGCTCGAGTACGTCGACGGCCAGTCGGCGGCGTCGCTCGGGCTCGACGGCCACGAGCGCTTCACGATCCGCGGCATCGCCGGCGGCGTCGAGCCGCATCAGCGGCTGACGGTCGAGGCCGCGGCCGACCACGGCGGAACGACGGTCTTCGATGTCCAGGCGCGGATCGACTCGCCGGCCGATGCCGAGTACCTGAGCCACGGCGGCATCCTCCCGCTCGTCCTGCGGCGCATGATCGCGGCGCCCTGAGCCACCATATGCAGCCATGAGCAACGTCCCGCCCGTCAGCAACGAGCCAGCCCTCACCTATGCACCGGGATCGCCCGAGCGGGCGGAGATCAAACGCGCCCTCGAGGAGCTGCGCGGCGAGCAGCATGAGGTGCCGCTCGTGATCGGCGGACGGGAGCGGATGACGAGCGAGCTGCGCGAACAGCGCGAGCCGCACCTGCGCGAGCGCATCTGCGCGACGTGGAGCGCCGCAGGGCCCGCCGAGGCGCAGCAGGCGATCGACGCCGCGCTCGCCGCGCGCCACGACTGGAGCTCGTGGCCCCTGAGCGACCGCGCCGCCGTGTTGCTGCGCGCGGCCGATCTGCTGGCCGGGCCCTGGCGTCAGCGCGTCAACGCCGCCACGATGCTCGGCCAGGGCAAGACCGTGCGCGAGGCGGAGATCGACGCGGCCGCCGAGCTCGCCGACTTCTGGCGCTTCAACGTCTACTTCGCCGGTCAGATCGCGGAGCAGCAGCCGATCTCGACGCCCGGCGTGCACAACCGCATGGAGCAGCGCGGCCTCGAGGGCTTCGTCTACGCCGTCACGCCGTTCAACTTCACGGCAATCGGCGGCAACCTGCCGACCGCGCCGGCCTTGATGGGCAACACGGTCGTCTGGAAGCCGTCGCAGACCGCGATCCTGTCCAACTGGCTGATCTTCCAGATCCTGCGCGAGGCCGGGCTGCCGGACGGCGTCATCAACTTCGTGCCGGGCGATCCCGGCCCGATCACCGAGGTCTGCTTCGACCACCCCGAGTTCGCCGGCGTGCACTTCACGGGCTCCAGCCCCATTTTTCGCTCGCTCTTCCGCGAGGTCGGAGAGCGCATCGACCGTTATCGCTCCTACCCCAGGCTCGTTGGCGAGACCGGAGGCAAGGACTTCGTCGTCATGCACTCCTCGGCCGATCCGCAGGCGGTCGCGACCGCGCTCGTGCGCGGCTCGTTCGAGTACCAGGGGCAGAAGTGCTCCGCGGCGTCACGCGCGTATGTCCCGGACACGCTCTGGCCCGAGGTTCGCGACCGATCGCTGGCGCTCATCGGCGAGATCCGCCAGGGAGACCCGACCGACCTGACGACCTTCATGGGAGCGGTGATCGACGGCCGCGCGTTCGCACGGCTGCGTGACGCGTTCGCGCTCGCGAAATCGTCGACCAGCGCGAGCATCCTCTGCGGAGGTGGATGCGACGACACCGTCGGTTGGTTCGTCGAGCCGACGATCATCGAGACCAGCGATCCGCACTTCGACACGATGGAGCGCGAGTTGTTCGGGCCGTGCCTGACCGTCTATCCGTACGCCGAGGCGGACTACGCCGAGACGCTCGAGCTGTGCAACGAGTCCTCGCCCTACGCGCTCACCGGCTCGGTCTTCGCCGACGATCGCTCGGCCGTCGCCCTTGCGCACGAGAAGCTCCGCCACGCGGCCGGCAACTTCTATGTCAACGACAAGCCGACCGGCTCGGTCGTCGGACAGCAGCCGTTCGGCGGCGGGCGGGCCTCGGGCACCAACGACAAGGCGGGTTGGTCCAACAATCTCATGCGGTGGTCGTCGCCACGTGCCGTCAAGGAGACGTCCGTGCCCCCGCTGAGCATCGGCTATCCGCACATGGAGCCCGACTCGCCCGCGTGACAGAGCCGGCCGAGGAGACCACCGCGCCGCCCGGTGTGCTCGTCGCCGTCTGCCGTGAGCGGGCAGACGGTGAACGACGGGTTGCGCTCACGCCCGACGAGGTCAAGCGCCTGAGCGAGGCGGGAGCGCGCGTGCGCGTCGAGCGCGGTGCCGGCACGGCGGCCGGCTACCCGGACGAGAGCTATGCCCTGAACGGGGCCGATCTCGTCGCGGACGCCGACGCCGCCCTCGCGGGAGCGGACGTGGTGTTGCGCGTGGCTCCTCCGAGCGAGGACGAGATCGCCATCCTGCCGGCGAACGTGCTGCTGATCTCGTATCTGCGGCCGCTGGAGCGACCCGAGACGATCCAGGCGCTCGCCGCCCGCGGCCTCAGCGCCCTCGCGGTCGAGCTCGTGCCGCGCATCACGCGGGCACAGACGATGGACGCGCTCTCCTCGCAGGCCAACATTGCCGGCTACCGAGCCGTGCTGGTCGCTTCCACCCTGCTGCCGCGCTACTTCCCGTTGCTCATGACCGCGGCCGGCACCGTCCCGCCGGCGAAGGTGCTGGTGCTCGGGGCCGGCGTGGCCGGCCTGCAGGCGATCGCCACCGCACGTCGCCTGGGCGCGGTCGTGAGCGCGTTCGACGTGCGACCGGTCGTGCGCGAACAGGTCGAGAGTCTCGGAGCGACCTTTCTCGAGGTCGACCTGCCCGAGACCGGCGAGTCGGCCGGCGGCTACGCGCAGGAGCTGCCCGAGGAGACGCAGCGCCGACAGCGCGAGCTGCTCGCCGAGCATGTGGCGGCCAGCGACGTCGTCATCACGACCGCACTGGTTCCGGGCCGGCCCGCACCTCGCCTGATCGGGGCCGAGATGGTCGCCTCCATGCGGCCCGGCTCGGTGATCGTCGACCTTGCGGCAGAGGCCGGCGGCAACTGCGAGCTCACCGAGCCCGGCACGACGGTCGTGCGCGAGAACGTGACGATCGTCGGCGACCGCAACCCCGCGGCTGCGATGCCGTACGACGCCAGTCGCCTCTACGCCCGCAACGTCGCCGAACTGCTCGGTGTCTGCCTGAACGACGGACATGTCGCCGTCGACCCGGAAGACGCCGTGATCGCCGGCTGCCTCGTCTGCCGCGGGGGCGCCGTCGTCCATCCCGCCGTCCTGGAGCTCGTTCAGTGAACGCTCAACTGATCCACGAGCTGACCGTGCTCGCACTCGCGGTCTTCGTCGGCTTCGAAGTCATCTCGAAGGTGCCGACGATGCTGCACACGCCGCTGATGTCCGGCACGAATGCGATTCACGGCATCGTCATCGTCGGCGCCATCCTGGTCGCGGGCGTCGGCGGCGACGGCATCGCGACGATCCTCGGCCTGATCGCCGTCGTCTTCGGGGCGATCAACGTCGTCGGCGGCTTCGTCGTCACCGATCGCATGCTGCAGATGTTCCGGCGCAAGGACGAGAGGTGAGTCGCAGCGAGGCGATCCAGCTGGTCGAACTGCTCGCGATCATCGCGTTCGTCGTCGGCCTCAAGCGCCTCTCGCACCCCGCCACCGCGCGCAGCGGCAACACGATCGCCGCGGCGGGCATGCTGGCCGCCATCGCCGCGACGCTCGCCGACGAGAGCGTCGTGAGCTACGCCGCCATCGCGGGCGCGATGGCGGTTGGCGGCATCATCGGCCTCGTCTCCGCGCGCGCCGTGAAGATGACGGCGATGCCGCAGATGGTCGCGCTCTTCAACGGCGTGGGCGGAGGCGGCGCGGCCCTGATCGCACTGGCCGAATACCACCGCCTGGTTCCCGAGCCCGGGCGGGCGGCGCTCGCGGAGACGATCGCGATCGCGCTCTCGCTCGTGATCGGCGCCATCTCGTTCGCGGGGTCGCTGGTCGCGTTCGCGAAGTTGCAGGAGCTGATCGGCGGCCGTCCGCTCACCTATCCCGGCCAGAAGGCCGTCAACGGCCTGATCGCAGCGGCCGTGGTGGTGCTCGCGGCGAGCATCTCGTTCGGCGACAGCGAGTCACGGCTCGTCGCAGCCGGTGCTCTCGCCCTGCTGCTCGGCGTGCTCTTCGTGCTGCCGATCGGTGGCGCCGACATGCCCGTTGTGATCTCGCTGCTCAACTCGTTCACGGGCATTGCCGCCGCGGCCTCGGGCTTCGTCTTGCACAACGACCTGCTGATCGTCGCGGGATCGCTCGTCGGCGCCTCGGGCACCCTGCTGACCCGCAAGATGGGCCAGGCCATGAACCGCCCCCTCACCAACGTGCTCTTCGGCGCCTTCGGCACGGGCGGCGGCGGTCCGGCGACTGCCGGCGCGGGCGCGAGCGGCGGCAGCGTGCGCTCGCTCGGAGCCGCCGATGCCGCGGTGCTGCTGGCCTACGCCAGCCGCGTGGTGTTCGTCCCGGGCTACGGCCTTGCAGTCGCCCAGGCGCAGCACGTCGCGCGCGAGCTCGCGGATCTGCTCGAGGCCAGGCGCATCGACGTCCGCTATGCCATCCACCCCGTGGCCGGCCGCATGCCGGGGCACATGAACGTCCTGCTGGCCGAGGCCGACGTTCCGTATCCGCAGCTCTACGAGATGGAGCGCATCAATCCGGAGTTCGCCCGTACCGACGTCGTGCTCGTGGTCGGCGCCAACGACGTCACGAACCCTGCTGCCCGCA
Source organism: uncultured Actinomycetes bacterium (assembly GCA_963845865.1). GTDB lineage: Bacteria > Actinomycetota > Thermoleophilia > Gaiellales > JALYLC01 > JALYLC01. Next base: position 14,514 of record CAWJTT010000042.1, on the reverse strand, counting down.
CGTCTCCCGAGAGCCCGATCTACGGCATGCCGATTCTCGAGGTCGACCGTGCCAAGCAGGTGATCGTGCTCAAGCGGTCGCTCGGAACCGGCTTCGCAGGAGTCGACAACGCGCTCTACTACGAGCCCAACTGCTCCATGCTGTTCGGCGACGCAAAGGCGTCGCTGAACGCGCTCGTCGCCGCTGTCAGCGCGCTCTGATCAGGGCGTCGCTAGACCTCGGCGCGCACGGGATTGCTCAGTACGCCGACGCCTTCGATCTCGACGTCGCAGACGTCGCCGTCGCGCAGCCAGCGCTGTGGGTCCCGGCCCATGCCCACGCCGCTGGGCGTGCCCGTGGCGATCAGGTCGCCCGGCTCGAGCGTGATCGCCGCCGAGACGTACACGATCAGATCCTCTGCGTCGAAGATCATGTCCGACGTGTTGGAGTCCTGCATGCGCTCGCCCGAGAGGGTCAGCCGCACCGCGAGGTTGTTGGGATCGAGCGCGCCTGCGTCGGCGATGCAGGGGCCGAGCGGGGCGAACGTGTCGAAGCTCTTGCCCCGCACGAACTGACCACCGGAGCTGCGCTGGGCCTTGCGCGCGGAGACGTCGTTGAGCGCGGTCACGCCCCCGATGGCAGCGCGCGCCGCGGCGCGGTCGGCGCGGCGGATGCGCGTGCCGATCACGAGCGCCATCTCGGCCTCGTAGTCCGGATTCGGCTCGTCCCTGGGCAGCACGATCGCATCACCCGGGCCCGAATACGCGTTCGGGAGCTTGCAGAAGACCACCGGCTCGGTCGGAATGGCGGCGCCCGTCTCCTCGGCGTGCAAGCGGTAATTGAGGCCGATGCAGATCAGCTTGGGCGGGACGACCGGCGCGAGCAGGGTGACCTGGTCGAGCCGGAAGCACGCCCCGGCCGCCTCGCGCACGCGCTCCCAGGCTTCCGGCGTGGGAGCGAAGCCGACGGCGGGTGCCACGCCGGCGTCCCAGACTGCGCCGTCCTCGAGACGACCGATGCGGATGCCGGGGCCTGGCCCCTGGAAGCGGACGGCGCGGGTCATGTGGTCTCCGGGTCGCGGAACGGGAGGCCGATTCTCGCAGGGCCTGCGCGCATCTGCGACGATGGCCTGCATGACACGAACGCCCGTTCAAGGAACCACTCCGGTCGGCGCCTACAGCCCCGGAATCATCGCCGAGGGCCGCTTCCTCTACGTCTCGGGCCAGGGCCCGCTGATGGACGGCCGCTACGAGCCGGCCACGATCGAGGAAGAGACGCGCACGACGCTCGAGAACATCGGGCGGATTCTCGCCTCGGCGGGCGCCGGGTTCGACGACGTCGTACGCTGCGGCGTCTTTCTCGCCGACATCGCCGATTTCGACGCCATGAACGGTGTCTACGGGCCGTTCTTCAACGAGCCGCGGCCGGCGCGCACGACCGTCCAGGTGGGCGCCCTGCCGGGAGGCATCAAGGTCGAGATCGACTGCGTCGTGCAGCTGCCGTAACGGAGGCGTCAGCCGCCGGACGACGCCAGGGCCTTCATCCCGATCGACTCGCCGGAGGCCGGATCGAAGACGTGCATCGCGGGGTGGTTGACCGTGAGCGTGATCGGCTCGCCCGCCTTCACCGACGAGGCCGCCGAGACGCGCGCCGTGAACGTCGAGCGCTGGGCCTCGTCGTGGATGAGACGGGCGCCGCCCTCCTCGTCCGACTCCTCTGCGGCACGCACCGCATCGCTCGAAACCGGCGGCGCGTCCACGCCGAACAGCACGTGCACCTCCGAGCCGAGCTCCTCGACCACGGAAGCTACGGCGGAGATCGTCGGGAGGTCGGGGTCGCGTCCGAGCGCCGCATCGTCGAAGTCGGACGGGCGGATGCCGAGGATCACGCTCCGGCCCTCGTAGGCGGCGAGGCCGTCGCGCGGCGGCGCGGGCAGCGAGAACCCGGCGAACTCGACCTTCCCTCCCGCAACCCTCGCCTCGACGAGGTTCATCGCGGGCGAGCCGATGAAGGCAGCGACGAACAGGTTGACCGGGAACTTGAAGAGGTTCTGCGGCGTGTCGCACTGCTGCAGGACGCCGTCGCGCATGACTGCCACGCGGTCGCCGAGCGTCATCGCCTCGACCTGATCGTGCGTGACGTACACGGTCGTCGTCTTGAGCCGGTCGCGTAACCGTGCGAGCTCGGCGCGCATCTGCACGCGCAGCTTGGCATCCAGGTTCGAGAGCGGCTCGTCCATCAGAAAGGCGCGCGGCTCGCGCACCATCGCGCGGCCCATCGCGACGCGCTGCCTCTGGCCGCCCGAGAGCGCGGCGGGCTTGCGCTTGAGCAGCGGGTCGAGGCCGAGGATGTGGGCGACGTCGTCGACGCGGCGCTTGATCTCCACCTTCGGCGTCTTGCGCAGCTTCAATCCGAAGCCGAGGTTCTGCTCGACGGTCATGTGCGGATACAGCGCGTAGTTCTGGAACACCATGGCGATGTCGCGATCCTTGGGCGCCAGATCGGTCACGATGCGATCGCCGATTGCGATCTCTCCCTGGGTGACCTCCTCGAGCCCGGCCACCATGCGCAGGATCGTCGTCTTGCCACACCCGGACGGGCCGACCAGGACCATGAACTCGCCGTCGCCGATCTCCAGCGAGACGTTGTCGACCGCCTGCACGCCGCCCGCGAAGACCTTGCTGACGCCGTCGAGTGTGATACCTGCCACGCGCGCTCCCAGTCAGTCGTTGCCCGGAGGGATGATCATATCTGCCGAGAGGCACTTTTCAGCGCGCGCCGAGGCGCGGGCAGGATACGCTGTTACTGCGTAGCCGGGTGAGGGAAGGTCTCACCGCTCCTCTTCGAGGGGACCACTGGGCGGATCTCGTCTGCGTAGCGTCCGTAAGGGCGCAGGCGAGGTCCCGGGGGGGTCTGGGACCTCGCCACGTCCTTACCCGGAAACGACCGAGTCGAAGCGCGCGTCGACGCGCATGCCGGAGCTACGCGTGGGACAGGCGCTGCCTCGCTTAGGAACAGCGCGCTGAGGCAATGAGGCCGCCAGTGGTCTCAGGTCACCTCGCGTAGCGGCGATCAGCTCGCGTTGTGCTACGAACGTGCCACGGAGATCGGTGGTCACAGCGAACCGGCCGGCGAAGGCTCCGGTCCTCGGAATCCAAGACATCTCCCGCCGAGCATCACGGCCAGATCGAGGGCAGGTCGACGGCCAGCCATCCGGCCCGCAACTCGGCGGGCGGCAGGTCGTCACACTCGAAGTCGACGGTCGCGTTGCCCTTGTCGTCGACCGACACGACACGACCGAACTCGAGGAGATACTCAGGCCCCATCGTCCCGGCATCCTCGAGACGCACGCGCCACCCGACGTCCTTGTGACCGGCGAGGTACCTCTCAGCGGCATCAAGGCGCTGACCGCGGAGCGTCTCATCTGTCGACGACGAGGCAGGAAACGTCGCAAGGAGCTCCTGGCTCATCGGCGTCGGGTTGTGCAAGAGAACATCCTGCGCATCGCGTCTCTCATACGAGAGCCACACATCGCCATCCCTCATGCGCTGCTCGATGATCTCATCCGCCACGCCGCGGAGTGTACTGCGGGATCGATCTCGCACTGACTGGGCCCGGCGCCGGAGGCTCACTCCGCCCAGGCGACACCACCGGACGGGTCGGGACGGTCGTCCGCGTAACTCACGGGCGAGTCAGATGCTTCGTTTGCCGTGAAGGCACCTGCGCTACGTCGTTGCGGGGATTAGCGGGGCTATTCGACCAGGTAGATCTCCCAAATCACGCAGACGCGCGCGCCCTTCGTCGATAGCGGGGCAGGATTCGAACCTTGCGACCTTCGGCTGATGAGCTCGCTGGAGGTGTTGCTGGCTGCTGCTCGGCTCAACCATGCGCGCCGCCTAGGCTAGACGAGGTACTGCACGAACCACTCGGTCGCAGCCGCGGCAGCCTGCCCGAGCAGCGACCTGTCGCTGTACAGGGTCATGTGCGTGGAACCGCCGATAACGACGAGGCGCTTCTTGGCGGTCGGGATATGGTTGAAGGCCTCGATCTCTAGGTCCCAGAGCGTGAGATCGTCCTCCTCGGCGACGATCACTTGAGTCGGCACGTCGAGCAGCCGCGGGAGATACGCGTTGACGTGGTAGCTCATGAGAAGCTCGGCCGACTCGATCGTGCTCCGGTTCTCATAGGCCGGCGCCTCGCTCTGCTTGAGCTCGCGAAACGTCTCATAGGTCTCGGGGAACGGCCAGGTCGACACCTCGCTGCTCGGGTGCGGCGTGGCGTGCGGCAGGAATCCGTCCTTTCCCGTGGCGAAGCGCCTGCGCCGGTCGTCAATAAGCAGCTGCTCGAACTTCCGGAAGCCCAGGGTCCCGTGGACGCGGCGCATGTTGCGATAGCCGTCGGTGACAGGGATCTGCGCCGAAATGCAGGCCACCCGTGGATCGGTCGCGCCGACGATGAGGACATGGCCTCCGCTGTACGACAGTCCCCACGCGCCGATCCGACCAGCGTCCACCTCGTCGAGCGTCTCGGCGAACGAGATGGCGTTCTTGTAGTCCTCGATCTGCGCGTTCGGATCGATGTGCTGGCGACGGTGGCCATCACTCGACCCGAAGTTCCGGTAGTCGAAGAGGATCGCGGCGAGGCCCGCCTCCGTGAACTGCTGCGCAACGTGAGGTTGGACGAGCTCCTTGACGTAGCACCAGCCGCCCGCCATCACTATGACAGGAAAGGGCCTGTCGCCTTCGTCCGGGGTGTAGAGCCAGCCGCGCACCGTCTCGCCGCCGCTCGTGAATTGGATGTCGCGCCTCATCCGCCCGAGGGCTCACCGGGGATCGTCACGTGCGCCCGTTCCTCACGCTCACTCCTCCACCGTGCTGTGACTCTCGGGCAGAGGCTCAGGGCGGTGCCTCGCGAAGACCACCCAATCCTTGTAAACACTCCGGCGACTCATGTCAAGTCTCACGGAACAGAATGCGAGTGCCCAACAGCTGTGTGTTTCCGGAATCGGCAATGTTGGTGCCACTTTTCGAGTGAGTTGTTCCGCTCTAGGTGTTCAGTTACGATGGACGCCCCCACGGATCACAATCGGAGGTGCGAGGTGAGCGGAACCGTCCGGCGTGTCAGCGACCATCCCATGAAAGCAAGCTTCGAGACAACGCCACGCGACGTCGCCCTGCGTGCAGAGGACGGCTGGGTCGACATGGACGTGCGGTGGCTCTTCACGCGCGACAGCGTCGGCGCCGAGCACTCGGTCTTCGGGATCACGGAGTTCCCTCCGGGGTCGAAACACGACATCCACCGGCACCCACACGCCGAAGAATTCGAGTACCTCGTCTCGGGCCACGGGATCGCGCGCGTCGGCGATTCCGATGTCGAACTCGGGCCCGGCGAGGTCGTCTTCGTGCCGAAGAACGACTACCACGGGTTTGAGAACACGGGCGACGAGCCGGTCTTCATGCTCTGGGGCTACGCGGGTGCCGCCAGCCTCGAAGAGGCGGGGTACATCCGCTACGTCGACGATCACCCGGCCTAGCGGCCAGGAGTCACGAGGATCTTGCCGGTCGCCCTCCGCTCGGCGAGCGGGCGCAGGCCCTCGTCCACCAGCGCATCGAGCGGGATCGTCGGCCCCGCCGTGACCGTCGCGACATCGCTTCTCGCGAGCAATTCGAGCGCGGCGGGGATGTCGGAATCGCACACGTGCGCCACCGTCGTGAAGATGTCGACCTCGCGCAGGATCATCGGCGTGAGCTCGAACTCGCGGGGTGCTCCGTGCAGGCCGACGAGCAGTACTCGTCCGCCCCGACAGGCGCCGGCAATTGCGGCGGCCGGTGCGTGGGGCGCGCCGCTGGCCTCGATCACAACGTCGAAGCCGACGCCGTCGGTGAGCTCGAGCAGCAGCTCGGCGAGGTCATGCCCCGTCGCGTTCGCCGTCTCGCTCGCTCCGAGGGCAGACGCCGTCGTGAGCCGGTCGTCGTCGATGTCGATCGAGACGATGCGCCCTCCGGCTGCTCGACTCGAAGCCCCCGCGATGATGAATGAGCCGATCCCGCCGGCGCCGATCACCGCGACGGCATCATCGGGACCGTGCGCCACGCGGGAGAGGGCGTGGAGTGCGACGGCGAGGGGTTGCGTCATGGCAGCGGCGTCGTCGCCGCACGCGTCGGGAACGGCGTGGCAGATCGCCGCCGGCGAGGTGACGTACTCGGCCAGTCCGCCGTTCACCTGAAAGCCGAGCGTGCGGTACTCCGCGCACAGGTTCGTGCGGCCTCGCAAGCACCAGGCGCAGTGACCGCACGAGATTCCGGCTCCCGAAACGACTCGGTCGCCGGCGCGCACACCGGAAACGTCCGAGCCGACGTCGGTGACGCGTCCGACGAACTCGTGTCCCAGAACGACACCCGACCGGCAGAGCACCGGACCGTGATCCCACTCCGAGGCATCCGTCCCGCAGATCGCCGCGCGGATCACCTCGAGCACGACCTCATCTGGCGCGGGTCCGGCCGGCGCGTGCACGTTCTCGATCCGCACGTCGTGCGGCCCGTGGAAGACGGCCGCCCTCATGTGCTCAACACTCGAGCTGAACCTTCACGTTGCGGGTCGTATCTCGCGCCGCGTCGAGCGCCGCGGGGCCCTCGCCGAGCGGGAACGTGGCCGTGAGCAGCGGCGTCGGGTCGACGCCGCTCGTCGCCATGAAGCGGATGGTGCGCGGCCACAACCCGGCGGAGCCGATGATGCCGCGCACCTGCAGCGCCTTCGACTGCACGAGCCCGATCTCAACGGGCGTGCTTCCGCCGACGTCGATGCCGACCAGCACGACACGCGCACCGAGCGCGGCGATCGGGAAGGCGCTTGCCATCGCCGCTGGTGCGCCGGCGGCCTCGATCACCACGCTGAACCCTCGCCCGCCCGTCGCCTCGGCAACCTGCTCGGACAGGGGGGCTGCGCTCGGATCGATGGCGCGCTCGGCGCCGATCTCGAGACCGAGCGCGCGCCGGTGGGCTTGCGGCTCGATCAGCGTCACGGAGCCGCCCATCGTCGCCGCCGCTATCGCGCAGAGGAGGCCGATCGGCCCTCCACCGATCACCGCGACGTCGTCGCTCGCGTCGATACCGTCGGCTGCCACCGACGCGCTGTAGGCGACCGAGAAGGGCTCGACGAACGCACCCTGAGCCAGAGACAGCTCGTCGGGAATGCGGTGGAGCCAGGACGCCTTGGCGACGAAGTACTCGGCATTGGCTCCGCTGATCGAGAAGCCGAAGTGGTCGTCGCCGTTGTTGACGACGCACTCGCCAACGACGCGGTCGCCCGAGCGCAGCGTGGTCACGCTGCGCCCAACCTCTGCGATCTCACCCGCCCACTCGTGGCCAGGGATGATCGGGTACGAGACGGGGATGATGTAGCGGCCCTCGTAGAGCTCGAAGTCCGAGTGGCAGATGCCGACGTTGCGCGAGCGTACGAGCACCTCATCCGCGCCGATCGTGGGAACCTCCAGATCGTGAACCACGGCGCGCCGCGGCTCCTCGAATACCAGTGCCTTCATTCGAGTTCACCCCTCATTGGTCGACCAGCACCTTGATCTCGTCTGCCGTGCCCGACGCCAGCCGAGCGAACGCATCCGGCGCGCCATCCAGCGTGACAGTGCTCGTGATGACGCGCTCGACGGGTAGATCGCCCGCGGCGATCTGCGCCGCAATCCGATCGAAGTCGTAGACCCAGTAGCACCACGTACCGACGATGGTGAGGTCGTTGAGGGCCCAGAGCATCGGCTCGACGGTCGCCTCGCCCACGAACAGTCCGGTCTGCGCGAGAGTGCCCCGCCGGCGCAGCGAGCGTATGGCTGCGTCGAACCCGCTGGGGTGCCCCGAGCACTCGATCGCCACGTCGACTCCGAGCCCGTCGCTGTGCTCGCGCAGGTAGGCCGGGACGTCGACAGACGTTGGGTCGAGGACCGTTGCGACGCCGAGCGCCTTGGCTCGCCCGCGGCGCGCCGCGTTCGGTTCCGAGACAAAAACGGTGGAAGCTCCCGCAGCGCGCGCGCACAGTGCAGCGAGCGCGCCGATCGGTCCTGCTCCGGTGACCAGCACGCGGTCTCCCGGGGCGACACCAGCTCGCTCAACGCCGTAGGCGGCGACTGCCGTGGGCTCGATCAGCGCACCTTGCCGATGCGTCACTCCCTCGGGAAGGCGCACGATCTGATACTCCGCGACCATCGCGAGCTCCGCCATCCCGCCCCAAGCGTGCGACAGCCCGACGCAGCCCATCGTCGCGCACAGGTGCTGCAGCCCGCGCCGACAATACGCGCACTCGCCGCAGTAGGCGAGCGGCATGATCGCGACGCGATCCCCTTCCCTCGCGCGGGTCACGCCGGGCCCGGTCGCCACGACGTCTCCCGCGAACTCGTGCCCAAGGATCTGCGGGTTCTGCGCTCCGGTCAGCGGATGCGGCTCGACCGGCGTGACGATGGGACCGGCCATGTACTCGTGCAGATCGGTGCCGCAGATGCCACACGTGACGACTCGGACGACGACCTCCCCCACGCCGGGTGCGGAAGGCTCGGCCAGCTGCTCGATCCGGAGATCACGCGAGGCGTGGAAGCGAAGCGCCCGCAACCGCCTACCCCTGCCTCGTCATGGAACGATCCGCTCGGCCCGTAGGCGAGTGAAGAGGTCGGTGAACGACGACTCGGTGTCGCGGACGCCGAGGAAGCCGAGCCTCCTGCTGCGTCCCATGTCGGTGAACGTCTCGATGGTGCGCCCCAGGTCGGCATCCGTATGCCACCACGAGGCCAGGTTTTGGACATCGAGGTCGCGGAGGCCGTGACGGCTCACGATCCCAGGCCAGATCTCCCCCGCGTCGGCCATCTGCTGCTCGAGCGGAGCAATCTCCCCGCTGTATGGGACGGGCTCAACGCCGAGCACGGCAGCCAGCCGCGGCCACATCCGCCGCCAGCGGAACACATCGCCATTGACGATGTTGAGGGCCTCGTTCCCGGCGGCCGGCGTCGTTGCCGCCCACACCACGTGTTCGGCGAGCAGGCTCGCGTCGGTGACGTCGGTGACGGCCTCCCACTGCTCTCGCGAGCCTGGGAAGTGGAACCCACGGCCCGTCGCGCGGCAGATCGCCCCGTAAACGGCAAGCGTCACCCCCATATTCATCGCATTCCCGAGTGCCCAGCCGATCAGCGTGTGCGGCCGGTGCACCGACCACGTGAACCCGTCGCGCTCGGCGGCCGCGAACAGGATGTCCTCCTGCACGTAGTAGAAGTTCTCGTACGGCAGGCGGGGCTGATCCTCGGAGAATGGGGTGTCCGGCTGGGCTTTGGCGTAGGCCTCGAACGGACCGAGGTAGTGCTTGAGCCCCGTGACGAGCGTGACGTGGCGGACGGACTTCTCGGCGCCCGTCGCGTCGAGCAGGTTCTGCAGCATGCGCCCGTTGACGTCGATGTTCTCGGCCTCCGTCGGGCGACGCTGCCAGGTCGTGAAGAAGACGTGCGTCGGGGCGGTGCCACGCACCGCAGCGACGACCGATTCGGCGTCCAGGAGATCCGCGGTCATCGGCGTGATCCGCTCGTCGAGATCACGAGGGCGCCGGCACAGGCCCGAGACGTGCCAACTGTCGGCCAGCAGACGTTGCGCGAGATTGCCCCCGCTGATGCCGGTCACGCCGACGACGAGTGCGCGGCCGCTCATCGGATGCGCCGTTCGTCGCCGGAGCTCCAGCCCGCCGAGGACGCATCGAGGTGCGGATTCACTCCGCGTCGGCCGCGGACAATCCAGATGGCTCGTGCTGTCTCGGTGCCCTCGTTGCTCAGCCGGTGGGGCGTCGACGACGGGAAGGTGATCGAGTCGCCGGGCCCGAGGACGAACTCGTCGAAGCCGACGACGACACGTAGGTTGCCGAGAGGACGTGCCCGAACTCGTGGCCGCTGTGACGCACGAGCGCGTCGGCCGGGCCGGATGCACCGCCGGGTTCGTACGTCGCCTCCATGAACTCCACGTCCTCGTCTCCCCAGAACATGAGCCGCTCCCACGTCACGCCTGAGTTGAGCGTGATGGCCGGGCGTCCGTCTGCGCGCTGCACGGCGAGCCCGGGCCCCTCCGCGGCCTGGGACGACTCGGACACGGCTGCCGACGTAGCCTCCCGCGATGGCGGCGCCTGGTCGAAGAGCACCTCGTCGACCGTGACCCCGAACTCCGACACGAACGCGTACAGCGTGCGCACCGACGGCTGCATCTTGCCCGTCTCGATCTGTGAGATCGAGCTCGGCGAAAGCTCGAGCCTGCGTGCGAGCTCGCGCAGGCCGAGCCCGCGGCTGCGCCGAATCGCGCGAAGCCGCGGCCCGAGCCCCGACGATTCGTCCAAGGCGTTCGTCACGGAGCTCTTACCTTGCACCATCCGGACCGGGTCCGGAACGGGATCGTTCGATGGGTGTCGATGGGCCCCATTGGCTTCTGCACTACGGTTGGCGCGGCGCGAGCGTCCCGCTGCGACGCACCTGGCTGTAGATGAGGGCCGCGGCGACGATCAGCAGGCCCTGGAAGATGTACTGCCACTTCTGGTCGAGGCCGAGGAACACCGTGGCGTTCAGGACCTGGACGCTGAGTCCCGCGCCCATCAGCGTCCCGATGAAGGTTCCTCGCCCGCCGAGCAGGCTCGTGCCGCCGAGCACGACGGCCGTGATCGAGGTGAGGGTGTAGCCGGTGCCCTGTCCCGGGTCGCCGACGCCGAGCTGCGCGAGCAGGACGACCGCACCGCAGAGCGTGAGCAGGGAGGCGCCCAGGTAGCCGAGCAGCGCCGTCCTGTTGATCGGCACGCCGACGCGCCGCGCCGATTCCTCGTCCGAGCCGACCGCGCGCAGCCGCATGCCGAAGCGCGACTTGCGCAGCATGAACTCGAGCGCCAGGGCAGCGAGAACGAAGACGATGAAGGCGATCGGCACCGGGCCGACCTTCGTGGAGATGCGCTCGGTCACGGACGCGGCGATGTAGCCGTCCGGCGCATCACGCAGCGTGAAGGCGAGGCCTCCGAGCGCGATGTACGTGACGAGCGTCGCGGCGACCGGGGTGAACTTCGCGAAGCGGATGAGCGCGCCGTTCAAGAGGCCGACGCCGACCGCTGCAAGCGAGCATCACGCACGAAGCCGAGCACCCACACCGCGGTTGACTTGCCGTCGAGCACGAAGAACGACGCCGCGACGACGAGGAAGCCGGCGAGCGGACCGACGGAAAGATCGATGCCGCCGAGCAGCAAGGCGAACGTCTGGCCCAGCGAGATGAAGCCGAGCGCCGCGCAGGCGAACATCGACGGACGTGATGTTGAAGTCCGAGAGGTAGCGGCTGTTGTGCGTCCAGCACATACGCGCCGAGCGCGAGCATCACTGCTGCGAGGATCGACGACCGGGGCGTAGTCGCCCTCGATGAAGCGGGAGAACCGCGACCAGCCGCTCTGCGCTCGCGTCGGCCTGCTCGGCCGTGTGCGTCGTCGCGCTGATCGCCGCGTGGACGATCTTCTCCTCGGTCACGTCGTCGCCCTCGAGCGTCGCGACCGCGTGGCCGCGCGACATCACGATCACGCGGTCGCACAGGCCCTTCGAGCTCCTTGGCGTCGCTCGAGGCGACGACGACCGGCACGCCGCCTGCGCCCACCTCGCGGAGGATGCGGTAGATCTCGGCGCGCGCGCCGACGTCGACGCCCTGGGTCGGCTCGTCGGCGACGAGGATGCGCCGGCTCGGAGAGCATCGCGCGCGCCATCACGACCTTCTGCTGGTTGCCGCCCGAGAGCGCCGAGACCGGCGCCTCGAGCGACGGCGCCTTGACGGCCAGCTCGGAGAGCTCGCGCTCGACCACGTCGACCTCGCGGCGGCGGCTGACGAACGGGCCCGACTTGAGCCGGTCGAGCGCGGTCAGCGCGGCGTTCTCGCGCACGTTCAGGTCGAGTCATCAGGCCCTCGGTCGAGGCGGTCGGCCGGCATGTAGGCCGCGCTCTGGAGCAGCGCCCGCCGCGAGAGATCGCTTGCCGTCGACGTTGACCGAGCCGGTCGCGCGGTCGGCGCCCGGCGAGCGCGCGCAGGAGCGCCGGCTGGCCGTTGCCGACGACGCCGGCGATGCCGACGATCTCGCCCTTGCGTGCGCTGAACGAGATGTTGTCGAAGCCGTCGTCCGCTCAGCCCGTCGACCTGCAGCAGCGGCGCCTCGTCGGCCGCCGGCGCGTGCTTGGGCGGGAACGTGGCCTCGAGCGTGCGGCCGACGATCAGGGCGAGCAGCTCGTCGTCGGAGATCTCGTGACCGGCCGACGTCCCGCGCAGCTTGCCGTCGCGCAGGACCGTCACCCGGTCGGCGATCTCGCGCACCTCGCCGAGGCGGTGGGTGATGTAGACGACGGCCGTGCCCGCCGCGGCGAGCCTGCGGACGGCGTCGAAGAGCAGCTCGACGGAGTCCTGCGACAGCGGCGCCGTCGGCTCGTCGAGGATCAGCAGCCGCGGCGAGACGGCGAACGCCTTGGCGAGCTCGAGCAGGTGGCGCCGGGCGACGCTGAGCGACGAGACGCGGTCCTCGAGATGGCCCGACGAAGTGGACGTCGTCGAGCATCGCGCGCATCGCCTTGCGTCGACGTCCGGGTCGCGGCGCCGCAGATGCTCGCGCCCGACCGCGACGCGGATGTTCTCGGCGACCGTCATGTCGGGCAGGAGCGCCGGATGCTGGTGCACGATCGCGATGCCCGAGGTCCTGGGCGACCGCCGGCGTCAGGTGCTCGACCGGCGCGCCGTCGAAGACGATCGTCCCGCTGTCGGGCGCCGTGGCGCCCGACGCGATGTTCATCAGCGTCGACTTGCCGGCGCCGTTCTCGCCGAGCAGCGCGTGCACCTCGCCGGGCAGGACGTCGAACGAGACGTCGGTGAGCGCGGCGACGCCGTCGTAGTGCTTGGTGATGCCGCGCATCGACAGCGTCGGCTGCGTCGCCGGGCGCGGTCGTCGGCGCGGCGAGGCTGACGGTGGATTCGATTGACCACGATCGCGGTCCCGTCGACGAGCGTGCGCGCGGCGGCCCGATGACCGCCGCGCGCAACGCCGCTGCGTTCCTTACTTCTTCACCAGCTTCGCCTGCACGGCGGCCGGCAGCTCGGCGGAGAGGTAGATGTCACCCGGCAGGTTTGGCCTTGCACTCCACCGGGTGCGGCTTGCCGGTGATCGAGTTCTCGAACACCAGCGCCGGGAAGTGCGTCGTCGCCGGCTTCTTGCCGCCGGTGGCGAGCGCCACCGCCCAGTCGATCGCGAGGCGTGCGTGGTCGTTCTGCGTCGAGACCGTGAACAGCTTGAACGTCGGGTTCTTCGCGTGGTTCTTCTTCCAGAAGCAGCCGAGCACGTTGCCGTCGGAGGTCGCGAGCGCCGGGATCGTCCGGCCGCTCTTCTTGAACTCGGGCAGCGCGCCGACGAGCGACGGGCCGAAGTCCGAGACGATGACGTCGATCTTCGGGTACTTGGCGATGCCGCCGACAGCACCTTCTGGGTCAGTGCCGGATCCCAGTTCGTCACCTCGAACGGCTGCTCGCCGATGAACTTGTACTTGTGCGTCGGGTCGAGGACCTTGTGCAGGCCCTGGTTCTCCTCGACGCCCTGGCTGTTGCCCGCGGGGCCGCTGAGCATGAGGACGTTGCCGCCCTTCGGAGCACCTTCAGGATCCACTTGCCCCAGTTCTCGCCCGCCTGGACGAAGTGGGTGTCGATGAAGACGTTGTAGTTGACGCCGGCCTTGCCGCCCGGGGTGACGCGGTAGGGAACCGTGACGACGCCGGCCTTGTACGCGCTGCGTGAGCGCCGGCAGGATCGCCTTGCCGGCGTCCGGGAAGACGACGAGCGCGTTGACGCCCTTGGCGACCATGCCCTGGATGTCGGAGATGGCCTTCTGCGTGTTGCCCTGGCCGTCGGCGTAGTTGAGCGACGTCACGCTCGGGCACTTCGCCGCCTCGGCGCGCGCGGACGCCGTCGTCACGAGCCGCCAGCTGTTGCCGCCGAACCCGTCGGTCAGGCCGAGCGTGATCTTCTTCGGGCCGCACCACGACGGCACGGCGGACGTCCTCGCGGACGACGTCGCCGCGGCGAGCCATGACGCGCGCTGCAGACGAGCGCAACGCGAGAAGCGCTCCACCTCTCCTCTTGGTCATCGTGCGTGTCCTCCATTTCGTTCTCGATGTGGCCTTCCAGGCTGCGAAGAGGAACTGCGACGTGGTCAGGTGGGCGCGAGCGTTGCCGGCCGCGCCCGGAGACGCCGGCGCGCGATCCTCGCCAGTCGATCGTGTAGAGCGCGACGCCGACCGCGAGCGCGCCCGCCTGGACGAGCGTGCGCGACGCGTACGTCACGCCGAGCGCGAGCACGAACTGGTCGAGTTGCGAGAGGAACAGCGCGGCGATCGCGGTCGCGACGAGGTTGCCTCGGCCACCGAGCAGCGAGGTGCCGCCGAGGACGACGGCTGCGACAGACGGAGCAGGTAGTTGTCGCCTTCGTAGGCGGTCGGCTGGTTGACGATGCCCGCGTGCA
>CAWJTT010000041.1:0-37513 GCA_963845865.1 uncultured Actinomycetes bacterium | reverse complement strand
TCGTCGAGCGCGCGAACGGGGCGCACCTCCGTCTCATCCGCACCCGGAGCACCGGATCCGCAACAACCAGACGATTCTCTCCGCGACGCGCGTCAACCTTGCGCACCTCCAAGCAGGCGCTTAGTGCATCGTTTGATCAGCGCGTACAAGAGCCCCATGCCCGATCCGCTGCAGGCTGCGCTATGCGGCGCGCAACTTCGGCGCAGGTGCTCGAGCAGTTCACGCTGCTCGACCGGACGAACTCCTACAACGCGGAACATGTTGCGGGACGATCCGCGTCTAACAAGGGCGAGATCCTCCGCCGCCAGCGAGCTGCTCGCGCGCGAACGCACCCGGCGGCTGGCCACCGTCGCCGAGCTGGACTCGCTGGTGGCACGCATCCGCCTCTCGGTCGCGGCCGAGAAGCGGCGCTACGCCGGATTGCGCGCGGAGGTGCGTCGCCTGCTCGATGAGCGCCGGCAAGCCGAGCTCTCAGGGCCTCAGCGCCCGCTCGGCCTCACGGGCGCAGGCGACTGACGGCACGACGCCATCACCGGTCGCCGTCAACGACATCGGCGGGGTCGGCCGCGGTCGACGGCGAGGCAGCTTGCCGCCGGTGCCCGCCCTCGTCGTGGCCGGGACCGGTCAACCCGGCGATCAGCCAGCTCGGCACGCCGTACGTTCCAGCGAGCCCGGGCCGTCGGTTTCGACTGCTCCGGCCTGACTCGTGGGCGTGGCAGGCCGGCGTGGGCCTTCCTCACTCAGTCGGCGCGCGTACGTCCGGCACGCACATCCCCCAGGAGCGGCCCAGCCGGGCGACCTGGTGTTCTTCCACTCCCTCGGCCACGTGGCATGTACATCGGCGGCGGCCAGTAGGTGCACGCCCCGGCCACCGGCGACGTCGTCAAGGTGTCGCAGCTGGGCAGCCGCAGCGATTACATCGGCGCCGTCCGCATCAGCGGCTGACGTTCCGCGGGCCTACTTCCGCTTGCGGCCGGCGCCCTTCAGCTCCGCGATCAGGGCGTCGCGCCTGCGCTCCGCCTCGCCGGCGGCCGTCGCGTCTCCTGCACGCATGGCCGTCTTGAACGCGCGGACCTCGGCCTTGAGCTCCCCCTTGAGCGTCTCCGCCCACTCCCTGGCGAACTTCTGGTGCGCCGCCTGCTTCGTCACGCCCAGCGCGGCGCCGATCTCGCCCCACGTGTGGCGCTGCACCGCAACGCGCACGGCCGCGCCCTGGCGCGACCCTACGTCGCGCTGAACCGCGCCGATGGCGCTCAGCGCCGCCGAGGATGGTCCGCGAGAACGTCGTCGAGCTGTCGATGTAGAAGTTCGCGAGTGGCTTTCAAGGTCGTCCATAGCCGTCAACCTACGTTGACTAGAATAATACGTCAAGCTTTCTTGACGCACGAGCGATGGCAGCAACGCCGGTGTCCAAGCCGACCTCACCGCCCGAGCCGGGACGCGCGGGACCGCAAGAACGGGGTCTGACCCCGTTCGTGCGGTCCCGATCGGCGGTGCTTCCGGCCGTGCGGGCGTGGAATGCCGGGCGGGGCCGTCGGTTGGTATACCGGGTGCCAGGCCGTCCGCGGCGGGCGGCCGCGGGGCGCATGTACGCTCCCGAGACGAGTCGATTGGAGACATCATGGGACTCACCATGGGCACCGGCCCGTTCGGCAAGCAGCCCGCAGGCACATTCAACTTCGAGCCCGACGCGCCGAAGGGGCACGCGCTCTACCTCGAGCCTTCGCCGCGCCGCGTGCGCGGTGTGATCGGCGGCGAGACCGTCGTCGACTCGCCGACGTCGCGCTCCTGCACGAGACGGGCTACCTGCCGATCTGGTACTTCCCGCGCTCCGACGTCCGCTTCGACCTGCTCGAGGCGACCGAGCACACGACGCACTGCCCCTTCAAGGGCGACGCGAGCTACTGGACGATCCGCGCCGGCGGCAAGGTCGCCGAGAACAAGGTCTGGGGCTACCCCGAGATCCTGCCCGGGACGCCGCCCATCAGCGATCGCGTCGCGTTCTACTGGGACGCCGTCGAGCACTGGTACGAGGAGGACGAGGAGGTCTTCGTCCACCCGCGCGATCCGTATCACCGCGTCGACCTGGTGCCGAGCTCCCGCAACGTGCGCATCTCGCTGGACGGCGTCGTGCTGGCCGAGTCGAGCCGGCCGCTGGCGTGCTTCGAGACGAACCTGCCGACGCGCTGGTACCTCCCCAAGTCCGATCTCGTCGCCGGCTACGAGGCGACCACGCGCAGCACGCGCTGCCCGTACAAGGGCATCGCGTCCTACTGGAGCGTGGACGGCAACGACGACATCGCCTGGAGCTACGAGGACCCGATCGTGACCGCGGCGGCGCTGTGCGGCCTCGTCTCGTTCTACGACGAGGTCGTGGACGTCGACATCGACGGCGAGCGCCAGGAGCGCGGCTATTCGCCGTTTGCCGCGGCAGGTGCCCTCAAGGACCGCGGCGTGGCCGCGCAGGTCGGGGGCACCGCATAGCGATGAGCACCGCACAGGCGACGCGCGCAGTCACTCTCGAGCGCCGTACCGACATCGATCTCGAGAGCTACCGCCGCGTCGCCCGTGAGGGCGCCGGCATCGTCATCGGAGAGGGCGCGGCCGAGCGCATGCGCGCAGCGCGCGACTCGTTCCTCGCGCTCGTCGAGAGCGATCCGGCGGCGATCATCTACGGCGTCACGACGAGCGCGGGCGACGGCGCGTCCATCATGCTGGACGCCGATCAGCGGCGGAACCTCGCGCGCATGCTGGGCCGCTCCGGCGCGTCCTTCGGCGAGCCGTTGCCCGAGCGCGTCGTGCGCGGCATCGTGCTGACGCGCCTGACCGGCATGGTCGAGGGCAACTCGGGCGTGCGGCCCGAGCTGGCCCGCGCCGTCGCCGGAATGCTCGAGTCCGGGCCACTGCCGACGGTGCCGTCCCAGGGCAACGGCGGAAGCGGTGAGATCCTCCCGCTCGGACACCTCTTCGGCGCGCTCTCGGCGCGCACGGTCGAGGACTCGCGCGAGGCGATGTCGCTGATCAACGGCTCGCCCTGCGCGTCTGCCCTGGTCGCCGACGCCGCACTCTCGGCTCGCAACCGGCTGGCGCTCGCAGAAAGGGTCTGTGGGCTCACGGCAGAGGTGATCCGCACGCCCGACGAGCAGCATTCGGAGCTGCTCGAGGCGCTCTGGGCGGAACAGCACGAGGTGGCGGCGCTGCGCTCGCTGCGCGAGCTGCTCGCCGGCGGCGCGGGCGAGCGGCGGCACTTCCAGGCCCCCGTCTCGTTCCGTATCCTGCCGCGGGTGCTCGGGCGCCTGCGCCGCGCGACGGCCGAGGCCGAGCGCGCCGCCACATCGTCGCTCGCGGCGGTCAGCGACAACCCCGTCTACGTCCCGCCCTGCGAGGGCTATCCGCTGGGGGCCACGCTCTCCAACGGCAGTTACCACAACGCGCAGGCGCCGCCCGCGATGGACGGCCTGGCGGCGGCCTGGGCCGACATCTGCCAGCTGCTCGAGCGCCAGACCGAGCGCCTGCTGACCGACGCGACGGTGTTCGGCGAGGGGCACGTCCCGGTCAAGATCCTCTACATGGTGCAGACCTGGTGGGCCGAGGAGGCGCGTGCCACCGCCCAGCCGACGCTGATCCCGCTCGGCGGCTACGGCCAGAACGACACGTGCGCGCCCTCCTTCTTCGCCTGGCGGCGCCAGGAGCAGGTCGGGCGCTGCCTCGACGCCGCGATGGCGATCGTCTCGGCCATCGCCTCGCAGGCGCTGGCCGACGCGGGCCGCGAGCCTCCCGCTGCGCTCGCCGGGCTGTTGGCGGACGTGCGTGCCAGGTTCCCCGTCGTGACCGAGTCGCACCCGCTGGGCGAGGAGGCCGGCAGGCTTACCGCGTGGTTCACGGAGCGCGCGCTGGCGTGAGCGCGCGGTTCGTTCCCAGCGTCGCGCCGCTCGTGCACGGCGACGCCATCTGGATCGGCATCCGGGGCATGGACGTGCTCGTCCTCGATCGCGGCGAGCGCGACGAGCTGCCGAGCGCCGCGGAGGTGGATGCGCTCGGCGTCGTCCCGCTGCGCTCGCTCTACCTGGGCGAGCTCGACGGGGTGCCCTGTCGTTCGGCCGAGCTGCCGGACGACCACGAGGCGCCGCCCGGAATGGCGTTCCGCACGTTGCGCGACCTCTACGGGCGTGTCGACGAGCATGTGTGGACGCTGGCCGGCCGCGCCGCCCAGCTCGTCGAGTGGGATCGCACGCACCTCCACTGCGGGCGCTGCGGCTCGCCCACCGAGCACGCTTCGGGCGAGCGGGCGCGCCGCTGCACGATCTGCGGGCATGCCGCGTTCCCGCGCCTGTCGCCGGCAGTCATCGTGCGCGTCACGCGAGGCGACGAGATCCTGCTCGCGCGTGCGCAGCGCTTCCCGGGCCGCCTCTACAGCGTGCTCGCGGGCTTCGTCGAGCCAGGCGAGTCGCTCGAGGAGTGCGTGGCGAGGGAACTGGAGGAGGAGGTCGGCATCGAGGTCGCCGACATCAGCTATTTCGCGAGCCAGCCCTGGCCGTTTCCCCACTCGCTCATGATCGGCTTCACCGCCACCTGGGTCGCCGGCGAGCTGCGCATCGAGGAGGCCGAGTTGGTGGACGCGCGCTGGTTCACGCGCGACGACCTCCCCGATCTCCCGGGTCGCCTCTCGATCGCGCGCAGGCTGATCGACGACTGGCTCTGATCGGCGCCGCGGGCCGATCTCAGCCGGCAGCCATCTGATCGGCGACGATCTCCCCCGCGCGGATGAAGCCGTGCGGGTCCATCTCCGTGATCCACGCGCGCACTGCGGTGTCCGGCACGCCGAGCGTGCTCGTCACGGCCTCGTGGATCGCAGTCAGGACCGCTCGCTTCTCGTCGTCGGTGCGACCCGGAAGCATGTGGATCTGGATCATCGGCATAGCGGTTCTCCTTCGATCGTGTGCGCCCTATGCTACCCGCGGCATGCGCGAGCTCACCTTCGAAGACGCACGTGCGGCCTCGCTCGGCGGGCTCGTCTTCGGAGCGGGCGGCGGCGGGCTCCAGCGCGGGCTCGAGGCCGCGCGCACGGTGTTCCAGGTCGGGACCCCGGTGCTGGCCGGGCTCGACGAGCTCGACGACGACGATCAGGTCATGATCATGACCGGCGTCGGAGCCCCCGGCACCCAGCGGAGGCTGACCTGGCCGCGCGACGGCCTACGCGCGCTGGAGCTCGCGTGCGAGGCCTGGGACGGCCACGGTGCGCTCGTGGGCACGATGACCGCCCACCCGGGCGCCTTCATGGCGGGCACGTGGCTCGCCAATGCGCTCGACCCGCATCTGGCCGTCATCGACTGCAACGCCAACGGCCGCGGTCACCCGACCGTGGCCATGGGCGGGATGGGGCTCGCGAGCCGCACCGACATCTCGGTCGTCCAGGCTGCGGTGGGCGGAGTCGAGGATCACCACGGGCACGTGGAGATCGTGGCCCGCGGGCCGGTCGGCATCGTCTCCGGCATCCTCCACCACGCCTCGGCCGAGGCCGGCGGCTCGCTGCTCGCGTCGCGCGGCCCGTTCCCCGTCGCATTCCTGCGCGAACACGGGGCGGTCGGCGCGGTGTCTGCCTGCATCGGCCTCGGCGAGGCCATGATCGCGGCGGAGGGAGCGGGTGGCGAGGCGATGATCTCGGCCATCTGCGCCACGCTCGGCGGCCGCGAGCTCGGGCGCGGCCCGCTGCGCTCGGCCGACGTCGTCGTGCGCGAGAACTGGGACGTGGGCACGCTCGAGGTCGACAGCGGCTCGCGCCTCGTGATCCACGTCTGCAACGAGTACATGGCCGCCGAGATCGACGGCGAACGGGTCGCCACGTACCCCGACCTGATCGTCACGCTTGCAGAGGCCGACGGCATGCCCACGCCCGCGGCCCACCGCGAGCCGGGCGAGCGCATCGTCGTTCTGGCCATTCCGCGCGACCGCATCCCGCTGGGCGCGGGGGTGCGCGAAGCCTCCGTCTATCGCGATCCCGAGCGCCTGCTCGGCATCGAGCTCGTCGCCCACGCCGGCGCCTCGTGAGCGACGCCGTGGTCGTCGGTGCCGGCGGGATCACGCCGGCGGACGTCGTGCGCACCGCGCGCGAGCTCGCGACGGTCGAGCTCGCGCCGGAGGTCGAGGCGAGGATCCTGGCGGGACGCGCGGTCGTCGACCGCCTCGTCGCGGGCGAGCGCCTGATCTATGGGCTCAACACCGGCCTCGGGCACATGCGCGATCACCGCGTCGGGCTCGACGTGCTGCAGCGCTACCAGCGGCAGATGATCCACGCCCATGCGAGCGGCATCGGGCCCGCACTCGACACGGAGGACGTGCGCGCCTCGATGCTCGCGCGCGTCAGCGGCGCCGCGCGTGGCGGCTCGGGCCTGACGCTCGAAGCCGTGCGGCTGCTCGTCGCGATGCTCAACGCAGGCGTACATCCGATCGTGCCGAGCGCCGGCTCCGTCGGCGCGGGCGACCTCATGCACATGGCCGCGATCGCAGTCGTCATGATCGGGAGCGGCGAGGCCGAGCTCAACGGCGAGCTGCTGCCCGCGGCGGACGCGCTGGCGCGAGCGGGCCTCGCGCCGATCGTGGCGCAGCCGAAGGAAGGGCTCGCGCTCGTCAGTTCCAACGGCGTCGCCATCGGAGCGGGGGCGCTCGTCGCGGAGGAGGCCCTGCGGCTCGCGCTCCTGGCCGACCTGGCCTGCGCGCTCTCGCTGGAGGCCGTGGGCGGCAACCCCAGCCCGTTCGACCCGGCCTCGGCCGCCGCCAAGGCGATCCCCGGCCAGATCGCGGCGGCCGCCGAGGTGCGCACGCTGCTCGAGGGCTCGTATCTGTACGACCCCGCGACGACCCTCTCCGTGCAGGATCCGCTCTCGTTCAGGGTGGCCCCGCAGGTGCACGGCGCCTATCGCGAGCAGGTGACGGCCGCCGAGCACGCCGTGGCGGTCGAGCTGAACGGCATCGGCGACAACCCGATGGTCCTGATCGAGCGCGACACGCTGATCTCGAACGGCAACTTCCAGCCCATGCAGCTGGCGCTCGCCTTCGAGGCGCTGCGGATCGGCGCCGCGCATGTCGCGATGCTCTCGGAGCGGCGCATGAACAAGCTGACGACGATCCGCTTCTCCGATCCCGAGCTCATGCTGGCCGGCCTGAGCGACGAGGAGATGCCGCGGCGCGCGCTCGTGCACTACGCGGCCGCGTCCCTCCTGGCGGAGCTGAAGCACCTCGCCGCCCCGGTCTCGATTCACCTGCCGCCGCTCGACCTGGACGTCGAGGACCACGGCGTGGTCACCCCGAGCGTCGTCTTCACGACGCGGCGGGCGCTCACGCTGCTCGACACGATCCTGACCTGCGAGGTGCAGATGGCGACCGACCTGATGGACGCCCAGGGCGTGCCGGTCCTGGGCAGCGGAACGCGGGCGGCCTACCAGAGCGTGCAGGGCGCCTGGTCGAGGCTCCCCGCGGGTGCCGCCCCGGCCGCAGTCGTCGAGGCGACGCGAGCGGCGCTGCGCTGACGCGGACAGATCCGGGCCCGTGCTCGAGGTACAACCTCTACGAGGCCAGCACGAGCGCGTGCTCGGGGCGCCACGAGAGCGTCACGCGCGAGCCGACGCCGGGTCGCGTGCCACCGCTCGCGTCCTCCGTGTTCTGCGTGACGGCGATCATGCGCGCGCCGGGCGCGATCTCCACCACGTAGTGCGTGACGGTGCCCATGTAGACCGACTCGACGATCGTGCCCTCGACGGCGACCCGGCCGTCTGCGATGGGGCCGAGCGCGAGCTTCTCGGGCCGGATCGAGAGGCGCACCGCACTGCCCGTGGCCACGTCCGCCGGAACGCGGGCGGGTATGACGGAGCCCGACGTGAGCCGCACGCCGTCGCGTTCGGCCGTCGCCTCCAGCAGGTTCGAGATGCCGATGAACTGGGCCACGAAGGCGTTGGCAGGGCGCTCGTAGACATCCTCGGCGTTCCCGACCTGCTGTAGCTCGCCGCCGTTCATGACGGCGATGCGGTCGCTCATCGTCAGCGCCTCCTCCTGGTCGTGGGTCACGTACACGAACGTGATCCCGACCTCGCGCTGGATGTGCTTCAGCTCGAGCTGCATCTGCTTGCGCAGCTGCAGGTCGAGCGCGCCGAGCGGCTCGTCGAGCAGCAGGACGGCCGGCAGGTTGACGAGCGCCCGGGCGAGCGCCACGCGCTGCCGCTGACCTCCCGAGAGCTGCCGGGGCTTCGCCTTGGCGCGGTCTGCCAGGCGCACGAGACCGAGCATCTCCCCCACGCGGCGCGTGATCTCGGGCTTGGGGACCTTCTTGCGGCGCAGGCCGAAGGCGATGTTGTCCTCGATCGAGAGGTGCTCGAAGAGCGCGTAGCTCTGGAAGACCGTGTTGACGTTGCGCCGGTAGGGCGGCACGCCCTCGACCGGCTGCCCCTCGAGCAGGATGTGGCCCTCGTCGGGCTGCTCGAACCCGGCGATCATCCGCAGTGTCGTCGTCTTGCCACAGCCCGACGGGCCGAGGATCGAGAAGAAGGATCCCTTCGCGACGTCGAGGTCGAGGTTCTCGACGGCATACTGGTCGCCGAAGCGCTTGACCACCCCGCGCAGCGCGACGGTGAGCTCGGCGTCGCTCATTCGACTGCCGGGGCGCCCGCCGCCGGCGGCTCGGTGCGGCGCCGCCACAACAGCAACGGCAGCGTCGCCAGGGCGAGGAAGAGGGTGATCGCGATCATCGTGGTGCCGACGGCGTTGATCTCGGGCGAGACGCCGACGCGCAGCAGAGAGTAGATGCGCACGGGCAGCGGCGAGGTGCCTGCGCCCGAGATGAACACGGACGTGACGAAGTCGTCGAAGGAGAGTACGAACACGAGCAGGGCCGAGGCCGCGATCGCGGGGTAGAGCGCGGGCAGCGTGACGAGCCGGAGCGCGCCGAGCTCGGTGGCGCCGAGGTCCATCGCAGCCTCCTCGACCTCGCGGTTGAGCAGCGCCAGCCGGGCGCGCACGATCACCGTGACATACGAGATCGAGAACGTGATGTGGCCGAGGATGATCGTGTTCAGGGAGAGCGGCGTACCGACGCGGCCGAACAACAGCAGCAGCCCCACGGCGGTGACGATCTCGGGTGTGATCAGCGGCAGCAGCATGAGGATGTTGGCGGATCCGCCCATGCGCCCCCGCGCGCGCGCAAGCCCGAACGCGAGCAGCGTGCCGAGGACCGTCGCCACGACCATCGTGACGGCCGCCACCTCGAAGCTCGCGACGAGCGAGTTCTTGATCTGCGGGTCGTTCCAGAACGCCCGGTACCAGCGCGTGCTGAACCCGGCGAACACCTGCAGCGAATTGCCGGCGTTGAACGAGTAGACGATCACGACCAGGATCGGCACGAACAGGTAGAGGCAGATCGCCACGTAGAGCGCCCACAGGAAGCGGGGGCGGTCGAAGCCCTTGCGGCGGTGCCGGCGCGCCCCGGTGGCGACGCTCACAGCGCTCCCTCGCGCGAGGCCCGGGACGCCGAGCGCAGGTAGAACACCATGAACACGGCGATGCCGAGCATGAAGCACACCGTCAGCGTCCCGCCCAGCGGCACGTAGCCGCCCTGGTTGAAGGTCTGGTTGATCACGTTGCCGATCATGGAGGTGCTCGGCGAGCCGAGGAACTCGGAGTTCGCGAAGTCGCCCGCCGCCGGCAGGAAGACGAGCACCGCCCCGGCGACGACGCCCTGGAACGTGGCCGGGAACGTGACGTGGCGGAATGTCTGCCAGGGCGTGCCGTAGAGATCCTTGCCGGCCTCGACGAGCGAGGGGTCCATCCGGTCCACCGCGGCATAGACCGGCAGCACCATGAACGGGAAGTAGCTGTAGAACAGCCCCCCGACGACCGCCCACCACGTGCCGAGGAATTGGACGGGCGGATCCCCGGACATGCCGAGATCGCCCAGCCAGCCGTTGACGACGCCGTTGTCGCCGAGCAGCACGATCCACGCGTACACGCGGATCAGGTAGTCGACGAACCACGGCAGCACGAGCAGCACCACGAGCAGGAGGCGCACGCGGCCGCCGTAGCGCGCGATCACGTACGCCACCGGGTAGCCGATCACGAGGCACAGGAACGTCGTGAGCAGCGCGAACGCGAGCGAGCGGAAGAACGCCGGCAGGTACGCGGACGAAAGGACCGTGTGGTAGTTGCTCAGGTCCCAGCCGGCGAACGGCCAGGAGTAGATCACGCGGCCGAGGAAGTCGACCGTGCCGAACGACGCCGCGACGATCAGACCCAGCGGGACCAGGTAGAGCGCGACGAGCCAGAGACCCGGCGGGACGAGGAAGCTCGACCAGAGACCGCGTCGCACCGGGATGTGCCCGCGCTAGGCCTGGATCTTCGACCAGGCCGTGTTCCAGAGCTGCAGGGTCTTCGGATCCTGCGGCTTGAACTTCTGGCCGGTCTCGACCTCGGCGGTCGTGACCTTCAGCCAGGGGTACTTCTTCGTCAGGCCGTCATAGGTCTTCAGGCCGGACTTCGTCATCATCGGGTAGCCGATCTGCTTGACGTTCTGCGAGGAGTTCTCGGGCGCCAGCATCCAGTTGAGGAAGAGCTGCGCGGTGTTCGGGTGCGGTGCGTTCTTGAGCACGACCATCGTGTCGCTGCCGACCGGAATGCCTTCCTTGTTGGTCTGGTAGTGCAGCGTCTCGGGGTGCTTCATGACGAGCAGCGCCTGGTACACGGTGCCCGACCACATGTGCGTCAGCCAGCTGATGCCGTTGGCCATCTCGGTGTTGACGCTCGTGAACCCGCGCAACCGCGGCTTGACGCTCAGGATCTTGTCCTGGGACTTGCTGATCTGCGCGGGGTCGGTCGAATTGACGTTCTTGACGCCCGTATCGAGGAGGCCCATGCCGATGACCTCGCGGAAGTCGTCGAGCAGGAACGTGTGCTTCGCCGCCTCCGGATGGTTGAAGAGGTCGTTCCACGACCCCGTCATGCCGTGGACCTTGTCGGTGCGCCAGGCGATGCCCGTGGTCCAGATCGCGTAGGGCACGGTGTACTTGGCGCCGGCGTCGTACCAGGGGTTGTGGAAGGCCGAGTTGACCTGCGACCAGTTCGGCAGGTTCGCGTGATTGAGCGGAGCGAGGAAGTTCGCCTTGACGAGCTGGGCGGCGGTCTGGGCCTCGGGGAAGGCGACGTCGTACTTCACCCCCGCGCGCAGCTTCGCGAGCATGTTCTCCATGTTCGTGAAGTTCGACTCGTGGACCTTGACCCCGTACTCCTTCTCGAAGCCGCGCAGCAGCTTCTGGTCGATGTACTGCGCCCAGTTGAAGTAGGCCAGGTCACCGTCGGGCGAGAGCGCCTTCTGCTTCATGGGCGCGGCGAGCACCGTCAGCGGGTCGCCGAACGAGTACAGGCTCGCGCCGAGCGCAATGCCTGCGCTTCGCTTGAGGAGCTTCCCGCGGTCGATGCGGGCCGGGTCGTTCGAGGGTTCGGTCGGCGTGCTCATGAGCTGGCTCCCACTGCGGCGAGGGGCGATCGGATCGGGGGACGCTACCAGGAACCCCGGTTGCTGGCTAGAGACGATCGAACGGTCCTGCAGTTAGCCCCGGGCCTCAGGAATCGTCGGCGAGCGCGTCGTAGACCAGCCGGTGGAAGTGCCGGATCGGGCTCTCGCTCTTCGGCAGGAGGCGGCCGTAGGGCACCATGCCGGAGGCCAAGCCCACCTGCTGGACGCGCACGACGTCGGCGTCCTCGAGCAGCGTCTGGTTGTACATCTCCATCCATTCGACCACGAACGCCTCGTCGGCGCCCGGCCGCGCGTACACGTCGGCATGGAAGGCGCACGTCTGGATGCCCGTCGGCACGATCATGCCGGTGAACGCGACCTGGTCGTCCTGGGCCCAGAACGAGGTCGGCCACATGTAGATGAACCGGAAGCCCTCGCCCTCGCGACCGCCCCAGCGCGTCTTCGAGCGGCGGTCGTTGTAGGACGTGAACTGGCACAGCAGACCGCCGAGCTCCACGAGCTCGTACACGTTCGCGTCGGTCACGAAGGCGTCGCTGAAGCTCTTCGTGTGCACGGTCGGGCAGTGGTAGCACTCGACCGCGTTCTCGACGTAGACCTTCCAGTTGGCGGGGATGTCGTAGACCCAGTGCCCGCGGAAGTCCCAGTCCGCGAAGCCGAGGTTGCGCTCGACGGCGAGCGGCTCGAGCGCGGGATGGACGTCGAGCAGCCGTGGCGCGGACGCGTCCGGGTTGACGAACACGAACCCGCGCCAGGTGTCCACGGCGACCGGCACGAGTGAGAGCTCGGCCGGGTCGAACTCCATCTCGCGCGACGCGCGCGGCGCGTTCTGCAGACGCCCGTCGAGCGTGTACGTCCAGCCGTGGTAGCGGCACTGCAGCAGCTTGCGGCAGCCGTCCTTGAGCGCGACCGGGTGCGCGCGGTGCCGGCAGACGTTGACGAAGCCGTGCAGCACGCCCGCGGCGTCGCGCGTGACGACGACCGGGACGAGCCCGGCCTGGCCGATCACGTGGTCGCCGGCAGAGGCCAGCTTGCTCTCCGGGCAGAGCAGCGTCCAGTTGCGGTTGAAGACGCGCTCGACCTCGCGCCGGTAGATGTCGGCATCCGCATACCAGCGCGCGGGCAGCGTCCAGCCGTTGTCGAGCGCGGCTGCGGCCTCGTCGAGGCCGAGCGCGTCGTCGGGTGCGATTGCCATCTAGAGCCCCAATCCAGCTCGCGCGGCCGTCTCGGCCGCGGTCTCGTAGCCGGCGTCCGCGTAGCGCAGGACGCCGATCCCAGGATCGTTCGTGAGCACGGCGCCGAGCCGCTCGGCCGCCTGCGCCGTGCCGTCGGCGACGGTCGTCGCGCCGGCCGACTGGGCCTGACCGCCGAAGCCGTGCACCGCGACGAGATCGGCGTGCGAGGCCGTGTTGAGCAACGCGTTCAGGATCGGCCAGTCGGCGATGCCGTCCGAGCCGTCGCGCATGCGCTCCGTCTCGCGCACGGGTGCGGCCACCGAGCCCGAGTCGAGGTGGTCGCGCGTGAAGGCGATCGGGCCCGGAGATGCGGCCGCTCGCGACCGCGTCGTTGACCAGCAGGCCGAGCTTGCGCCGATCGCCGTACCCGAGCCAGCCGATGCGCGCCGGCAGCCCGGTGAACTGGACGGCCTCCCGCGCAGCGGCGATCCAGTCCGTGATCGGCTCACCCGCGAAGCGCTCGAGGATGAGGGCGTCGACCTCGTGGATGTCCTGGGGGTTGCCAGAGATCGCGAGCCAGCGGAACGGCCCGATGCCCTGGCAGAACAGCGGCCGGATGTAGCGCTCCGTGAACACGCCCATCTCGAAGGCGTCCTCGACGCCGAGCATCTGCGCGCGCGCCCGCAGGCCGTTGCCGTACTCGAAGACCTCCGCCCCGCGTCGCTGGAACTCGAGCATCGCACGGATGTGGTCGATGAGCGTGAGGTCGGCCCGGCGGATCAGCTCGTCGCGGTCGGCGGCGCGCAGCTCGTCGCACTCCGCGGCCGTCATGCCTCGAGGCACGTATCCGCGGATCGGATCGGTGGTCGTCTGATCCGTGACGATGTCGGGCGTGAGGCCGCGCTCGAGCAGGGCATCCATCACGTCGGCGATGTTTGCGACGAGCCCGACCGAGATCGCCTCGCCCCGCTCTCTCGCAGCGAGCACAAGCGCAAGCGCGCTCTCGAGATCGTCGCTGCGGTGCTGCAGGTAGCCCTCGCGCAGGCGCCGCTCGACCCGCTCGGGATCGACCTCGGCGACGAGGATCGCTCCGCCCGCGAGCACACCGGCCAGCGGCTGTGCGCCGCCCATGCCGCCCAGGCCCGCGGTCAGGACGAGGCGTCCCTTCAGTGAGCCCCCGAAGAGCGCCCGCGCCGCGGCCATGAACGTCTCGTACGTTCCCTGCAGGATCCCCTGCGAGCCGATGTACTGCCAGGCTCCCGCCGTCATGCCACCGAACATCGAGAGGCCCGCGTCGATCAGCTCCTGCCAGCCGGCCATCGTCCCCCAACGCCCGACGACGTTGCCGTTGGCAATCAGCGCGATCGGCGAGAGCCGGTGCGTGCGGAACAGGCCGACGGGCTTTCCCGACTGCACCACGAGCGTCTGATCCTCGGTCATCGTCCGGAGCGCCGCGACGATGCGGTCGTAGCTCTCCCAGTCGCGCGCGGCCTTGGCCGACCCCGCATAGACGACCAGATCCTCGGGCCGCTCCGCATTCTCGAGGTTGTTCTCGAGCATGCGCAGGATCGCTTCCTGCCGCCAGCCCCTGCAGCGCAGCTCACGGCCGCGCTGCGCCTTGATGTTCCGCTCGGCCGAGATCGCCATTAGCCCGCCTCCTGCTGCCTCAGGGGGCGCACGACGCGCCCCGAGCCCGCTCGCGCGCACACCTCACCGCCTGCGAAGACGGTGCCGCCGCGCACGAGCACCTGCTTGACACGACCGGTCACCTCGCGCCCATGGTACGGGCTCCAGCCTGCATGGCAGACGAGCTCGCGCTCGTCGATGCGCCAGCGCTCGTCCGGATCGAAGATCACGAGGTCGGCATCCGCTCCCGGTGCGATCGCGCCCTTGCGCGGCGCCAGCCCGTAGCGGGCCGCCGGGCCCTCGCAGAGCACGCGCAGCAGCGCTCCGAGCGGCATCCCTCGGCGCACGACGCCCTCGCTGAAGAGCAGCGGCAGCGTCGTCTCGAGGCCAGGCACACCCGAGCGGGCCGCGAAGATGTCGGGCGTGTCCTTGAGCTCGCGCGCCCAGCCGACGTGGTCCGAGGTGACCTGGTCGACGCTGCCGGATTCGAGCAGCCGCCAGAGTGCGTCCTGCTGGGCGCGCGGCCGCAGCGGAGGGTTGATCTTGGCGCGTCCGCCCAGCCGGCGCAGGTCGTCGGAGTCCATCACGAGGTAATGCGTACAGGTCTCGGCGCTCGCGTTCGCGCCGTCGGCGAGCGCGCGCGCGACGAGCGCGAATCCGCGCTCGATCGAGACGTGGCAGAGGTGCGTGCGGCAACCCGTGGCGAGGCCGAGCTCGAGCACACGGCCGATCGCCTCGCTCTCGGCCACGGGCGGACGGGCATCCGCATGCGCCATCGGGTCGGAGCGTCCCTCGGCCGCGAGCTTCTCCGACAGTCGCCGAACGATGTCGTCGTTCTCGGGGTGGAAGCAGACGAGCGCGCCGAGCCGCGCGCAGATCGCCATCGCAAGCAGCAGCTCGCCGTCGGGCACGCGCGGGAAGCGCACGGGGTGGGTCTCGAAGGTGGAGACCTTGAAGGCCGCCGCGCCCGCTGCGTGCAGCGGCTCGATCTCGTCCAGACCGCCGCTCGGCGCGATCGTGGCGTAGAGCGCGACGTCGACGAGTGCCTGCGCCTCGACCTGCGCGACCTTCTGCTCGAAGCGCGCGAGCGTGTTCGCGGGCTCGGGATCGTCGTACGGCATGTCGACGATCGTCGTGACGCCGCCGGCCGCGGCCGTCGTGGTGGCCCGCGCGACACCCTCGCCGGGCGCACTCCCCGTGTGTACGTGCGCGTCCACGTGGCCGGGCAGGATCAGGTGCCCGGCCGGGACGTCGATCCGCTCGGCTCCTCTGAGCTCGCCGGGCGAGGCCAGCGCTGCGATGCGTCCCTGCGCGACGCCGATCTCGCCGTCCTCGATGCCCCCGCCGGGCGACGCGAAGCGACCTCTGACGACCAGGTCCAGCATCGCCGGAGTCTATGCTCGCACCGTGGCCGGGCACGCTGTCCTGCAGATCGACACCGAGCACCCGAGCGCGTTCGGTACCGGCCCCGCGCGCTGGCGCGAGCGCCTGCGCCGCCGGCTCGAGGCCGCGTCGGGGCTCCCCGTCGATGTCGTCCACTACCTGGACGCCGGCGACCTCGGCGATGTACGCGCGATCGTGCTGTCGGGCTCCTCGGCGCCGTGGGCGGCGCACGACGCGGCGGCGCTCGCGCGCCTCGGCGAGGCCGTCGGCGCAAGCGGGCGGCCGGTGCTCGGCATCTGCGCGGGCATGCAGCTGCTCGGCCGCTTCGCCGGCGGGCGGATCGAGCACGCGCCCGAGCCGGAGATCGGCGAGCTCGAGGTCGACGTGGTCGAGCGCGAGGGGCTGTTGCGCGGCGTGGGCCCGCGACCCCGGGTGTTCCAGCATCACTTCGACGAGCTGACCGCGCTCCCGGGCGATTTCAGGATCCTGGCCTCCAGCGATCGCTGCCGCGTGCAGGCGATCGCGAGCGAGGAGCGCGGCTGGTGGGGCACGCAATTCCATCCCGAGTCGTACCGCTCGGCGAACCCCGCAGGCGCGCGCATCCTGCGCACGTTCTTCGAGCTGGCAGCCGAGCGGTGAACCTGGACGACGTCGTCGGCCGCTAGCCTGCGCGACCGGCGCAGACCGCAGGCGATTCGAGACCTCCGGACGCCATGCGCGCGGTGGCAACCACTTTAACTCGGCGCGGGCTCAGGCGCCGGGCGCGAGAGCGCGACCGCGTCCTCGAAGCGGTCGATCCCCCGCAGTTGCGGGAAGCGCCAGGCCCAGAACGCCGCGGCGCCGATTGCCAGGATGCCGCCGATCGCGACGGCCGGCACGGCGCCGATGAGCGCCGCGACCGTGCCCGACTCGAACGCGCCGAGCTCGTTCGAGCCGCCGATGAAGACGCGCTCCACGGCGCCGACGCGGCCGCGCAGGTCGGGTGGAGTCAGGAGCGGGCCGAGCGTCGAACGGATGAACACGCTCAGCATGTCCGCCGCCGCGAGGGCGGCGAGCGTCACGAGCGAGAGGAGGTAGCTGGTCGAGAGCGCGAACACGAGCGTGAGCGCACCGAACGCGGCGACGGCCAGAAACAGCGTGGGACCGACATGCCGGCTCAGCGGTCGCGCCGTGAGCACCAGCGCGACGATCATGGCTCCGATCCCGGGGGCCGCGCGCAGGAGCCCGTTTCCGAGCGCCCCCACGTGCAGGACGTCGCGAGAGAAGACGGGCAGCAGTGCGGTCGCGCCGCCCAGCAGCACGGCGACCAGGTCGAGCGACATCGCGCCCAGCATCGCCGGCGTGCGCAGGATGAAGCGCACGCCCTCGAGCGCGTCGGCGAGCGTCGCCGAGCGCGGCTCGTCGGAGAGGTGCTCCTTGCCCACGACTGCCGGAATGGCGAGCACCACGCCGGCGCCCAGGCCGGCGGCGACCGCGGCGACGACGAACGGCGCGGGTGCGCCGACGAGATACAGCAACCCGGCGGCGATCGGCCCGGCGATCGTGCCGAACTGCCACACCGAGGCGTTCATCGCCATGACCCGCGGCAGCTCCTCCGTCGTCGCGACCGCCGCGAGCATGGGCCCGAACGCCGGCGACGCGTAGGACTGGCCGATGCCGATGAACAGCGCGAGCACGTACAGCGGCCACAGGCGCACGTCGCCTGCGGCCGTGTCGAGGGCGATGCCGGCGGTCGCGAGCGCGATCACGCTCAGGCCGAAGGCCGTCACGAAGCGCCGGTCGCGATGGTCGGCGGCGTGCCCTGCGGGCAGCGCGAACAGGAGCGCCGGCAGGAACTCCGCCAGGCCGATCAGCCCCAGCACGAGAGGCTCGCCGCTGCGGACGTATCCCTCCCACCCCAACGCGGTCTGCACCGTCATCGACGACGTCGTGGTGAGCAGCTCGCCCGTGAGCAGCAGGACGAGGCCGCGCTGCATCGCCTACCCGCTCAGAGTGCTCGGCCCATGCCGCCGTCGACCAGCCTGACGGTGCCGGAGAGATACCGCCCGGCCCTCGAGCAGAGGAACACGGCAACCTCGGCCAGCTCCATGGGATCGCCGTAGCGGCCAAGCGGGATCTCGGCCTCGGAGGCGGCTCGCACGTCGCTCACGCTCATGCCGGTGCGCTCCGCTCGCACGCCGTCGAGCCAGCGCACGCGCTCGGTGTCGATCTTGCCGGGCGCGATCAGGTTCACGGTGATGCCCTTCGGGCCCAGCTCCTCCGCGAGCGTCTTGACGAGTCCGTGGATGCCTGGGCGGAAGACGTTCGAGAACCCGAGGCCGGGGAGCGCCGTCTTGATCGAGGAAGACGCGATCGTGACGATGCGTCCCTGGTTCGAGGCCTCGAGGTGTGGCACGGCGGCGCGCGCGCCGCGCGCGACCGACAGCAGCACGGACTCGAAGGCCTTCTGCCACGCCTCGTCGTCGAACGAGAGCAGGGGGCCGGCGGGCGGCCCGCCCGTGTTCGTCACGAGGATGTCGAGCCCGCCGAACGCCGTTGCTGCGGCCTCGACCAGCCGCGCCGGGCCCTCGGGCGTGGCGACGTCGATGCGCTCGCCGGCGACCTGGGCGCCCTCGAGCGCGATGGCCCTCGCCTGCTGGGTCGCCGTGGCGAGCCTGGCCTCGTCGCGCCCGCACAGCATCACGTTCACGCCCTCGCGTGCCAGCGCGCAGGCGATCGCCTTGCCGATGCCGTCGCTGGATGCCATGACGGCCGCGCGGCGGCCAACGAGATCGAGTTCCATGGCCGGGACGCTACACGCGCGCAGGCCCGGAGGTAGCGTTCGCCGGATGAGCACCGCGCTCTCGACGCTCGCCGAGTACGCGCGCGCCAATCCGCGATCGCAGGCCGCCTACGAGCGCGCGTTGAGGCTGTTCCCGAGCGGGCTCACGCACGACGCACGACGCCAGGACCCGTTCCCGCCCTGCGTCACGCACGCCGAGGGCGCCCACAAGTGGGATCTCGACGGGCATCGCCTCCTGGACTACGTGATGGGCCATGGCGCGCTCGTCGCCGGCCACTCGCATCCCGCCGTCGTCGAGGCGGTGCGGCGGCAGGCCGGGCTCGGCATGCATCTCGGCGCGAGCAGCGAGCTCGAGGCCGATTGGGCAGAGCGCATCGTGGGACTCGTGCCGAGCGCCGAGCGCGTGCGCTTCACGTCCAGCGGCACCGAGGCGACGCTGCTCGCGCTGCGCGTCGCTCGCGGCTTCACCGCGCGCAACCGCGTGCTCAAGCTGGCCGGCCATTTCCACGGCTGGCACGACGACGCGAGCCCAGGCGTCGCGCTGCCCGTCGATCCGGCGGCACCCGTGGGATCGCCGCCCAATCCCGACCTCACCGTCGTCGATCCGTTCGTCGAGGGAGCGCTCGAGGCAGAGCTCGCCGGCGGGGACGTGGCCTGCGTGATTCTCGAGCCGACCGGGGCGGCCTGGGGAGCGGTGCCGCTCGCGCCCGCACGCGTGGCGGCGATCGCGGCGGCCGCGCGGGCCCAGGGGACGCTCGTCGTGTTCGACGAGGTCGTGACGGGCTTCCGCTGGTCGCCGGGCGGGGCCCAGGCGCTGATCGGCGTCACGCCGGACCTCACGGCGCTTGCGAAGGTGGTCGCCGGCGGCATGCCCGGCGGAGCCCTCGCCGGACGGGCCGACGTCATGGACGCCCTCGCCTTCCGCGCGGGTCGCGGCAAGGTCGAGCACCCGGGCACGCACAACGCGCACCCGCTCGCGGCCGTCGCCGGTGCGACCACGCTCGACCTGCTCGCGGACGGCAGCGGCCTCGCCCGCGCCGACGCCGTCGCCGCCGAGCTGCGGGACGCGCTCTGCGCCAGCTTCGAGCGGCGCTCGACGCCAGGGTTCGCATACGGCCAGTCGTCGACGTTCTGCCTCATCTTCGGCGAGCGCACCGACGATCCCGTCACGCTCAAGGCTGGGGTGCCGGCGCCGCTGGCGAGCGTGCTCCAGTGTGCGATGCTGCTCGAGGGCGTGCACCTGTTCCACGGCTGCGGCCTGCTCTCGCTCGCGCATGGGCCCGCCGAGGCCGAGTTCACCGTGCACGCGTTCGGGCGCGCGCTCGAGCGCCTCCAGGACGAGGGCCTCATCCCGTGACGCACGATCTCGTGGTCGCGGGCGGCCGCGTGCTCTGCCCGGCCACGGGGACGGATTGCGTCGCGGACGTCGCGATCGACGGCGGGCGCATCGCGGCCGTGGGCGCAGGGCTGCAGGGGCGCGAGCGCCTCGACGCCGGCGGCCTGCTCGTCGTGCCGGGGCTCATCGACCTCCACGTCCACGTGTACGACGGCGTGTCCCACTACGGCATCGACGCCGACCGCTACCTGCTGCGGCGCGGCACGACGACGGGCATCGACGTCGGATCCGCGGGCGCGCAGACGTTTCCGGGGTTGCGCCGGCTCGTCATCGAGCAGGCGCAGACGCGCGTCTACGCATATCTCCACATCGCCGTGCAGGGCATGATCACGCGGCTCGTCGGCGAGCTGGAGGACATCCGCTGGGCCTCGGTCGAGCAGTGCGTGCGGGTGGCCGAGGCGAACCGCGACGTGATCGCCGGCGTCAAGCTGCGCGCGGGGTATCAGATGGTCGGCCCCGACCCGCGCCCCGCCGTGAAGCTCGCCCTCGAGGCCTCCGGCGCTCTCGGCCTGCCGCTGATGGTGCACGTCATCGACATGGGAATGCCGCTGCCCGAGCTGCTCGCGCAGCTGCGCCCCGGCGACGTCGTGACGCATTGCTTCCACGGCAACGACGGCGGCCTGCTCGATGCGGACGAGAGGGTGTGGCCCGAGGCCTTCGAGGCGCGGGAGCGCGGTGTCCTGTTCGACGTCGGGCACGGCGTCGGCTCGTTCACCTGGCGCGTCGCGCGCGCGGCGCTCGCGCAGGGCTTCCCACCCGACACCATCTCGAGCGACATCCACGCCTACAACCACGCGGGCCCCGTGCACGACCTGCCGCGCACGCTCTCCAAGCTGCTGCACCTCGGCATGTCGCTGGAGGAGGTCATCGCCGCCGCAACTGTGCGTGTCGCCACACACCTTGCCCACGTGGCGCCCGCGGGGCTCGGGACGCTCGCACCCGGTGCTCCCGGCGACGTCAGCCTGCTGGAGCGCCAGCGCGGCAGGTTCGCGCTCGTGGACGGCGAGCACCGCCTCTCCGACGGCGTCACCGAGCACGCAGCCGAGCGCCTCGTCGCGCACGGCGTCGTGCGCGCGGGCGCCGTCCTGGCGTGCGACGAGCCGACGTGACCCCATTGCGCATCACCGGCGGCCGCGTCGTGGCGCCCGGCGGCGTGCTCGACGGGGCCGATGTGCTGGTCGAGGACGGGCGGGTCGCGGCCGTCGGCGAGGCGACCGCCGGGGCCCGTGAGCTCGACGCGCGCGGCTGCTACGTGCTGCCGGGCGGCCTCGATCCGCATGCGCACGTCTACGAGGGGCTCGCCGCGGCGCCCGCCGCGGCGCTGCGCTCCGGCACGACGACGGTCGAGGCCTACGCGCCGCCCCGGCCGGGCGAGCGCGTGGAGGACGCGTGCGCGCGCTGGCGCGCCCTGGCCACGGGATCGGCCTGCCGCATCGAGCCGCTCGCGACGGTCTACGAGCCCGCTGCTCTGGACGAGACGTCGTTCGCGGCACTCGCCGCCCAGGGCGTGCGCGGCATCAAGCTGTTCCTGGCGTATCGCGAGCTGGGCATGGACGCCGGCGACGAGCTCCTGCTGCGTGCGCTGATCTGGGGCCGCGAGCACGGCGTCGTCCCCCGGCTGCACTGCGAGAACGCCGGGGCGATCCACGTGCTGCGCGAGCGGCTGCGCGCCGCCGGCGATCTCGGCGTCGGCGCGCACCCGCGCTCGCGCCCGCCGCTCGTCGAGGAGGAGGCCATCCGCCGCGTGCTCGACCTCGCGCGCCTGGCCGAGGCGCCGGTCTACGTCGTGCACGTCTCCACAGCAGGCGGCGTCGAGGCAATCCGTCTGGCGCGGGCCGAAGGGCTCGACGTGACGGGCGAGACCTGCCCGCAGTACCTGCTGCTCGACGAGGCGGTCTACGACGGCACGCTCGCCCCGATGGGAGTGATCTCGCCGCCGCTGCGCCCGCACGCACACGTCGAGGCCGTCTGGCAGGGCGTGCTCGACGGGACGCTGAGCACCGTCGGCTCCGATCACTCCCAGCGCGGCTCGCGCCCGTCCTCCCCGTTCGACGAGCTCGTCTCGGGCGGCCCGGGTGTCGCGGCGCGCATGCCGCTGATGCTGACGGCGAGCCTGCACGACACGCGCCTTCCGATCGAGCTGGCGACCCGCCTCCTGTGCGGCGGACTGGCGGTCGAGGCCGGCCTCCCGGCGGATCTGCTGGTCTGGGATCCCGAGCCGGCGTGGACGCTCTCGCCGGCGACGCTCGGCGAGGGACTCGATGCAACCCTCTGGGACGGGACCCGGGTGCGCGGCAGACCGCGCGCCGTACTGCGCAACGGCGAGGTGGTGGCATGAGAATCGGCGTGATCGGCTGTGGCTGGATCGCGGAGACGCATCTGGCGAACCTGAAGGCGCTCGGCGAGCAGGTCGCCTGCGTCTGCGATCCGGATCCCGGGCGGCGTGCCTGGGCCGCAGGCCTGACGGGCGCCGAGGCGTTCGCCGACTGGGAGTCGCTGCTCGCCCAAGGTGAGCCCGAGGCGGTGCTCGTGCTCACGCCACCGCTCGCGCACCGTGCGATCACCGTTGAGGCACTCGACCGCGGCCTGCCGGTGTACCTCGAGAAGCCGGTCGCGCGCGACCTGGAGGACGCGCGGTCGATCGTGGCGACGGCCGAGCGCACCGGCGTCGTCTGCGCGATCGGCTACCAGTGGCGAGCGATCACCTGGGTACCGCAGCTTCGCGACCTGTTCGCCCGGCGTGCGCTCGGGCTGCTTGCGGTGCGCATGTTCGGCTCGACGGCCGGGCGCACGTGGTTCACCGATCAGGCCGCGGGCGGCGGCCAGGTGCTCGAGCGCGCCAGCCACGGCATCGACCTCGTGCAGGCGATCGCCGGCCCGGCGGTGGGCGTCTCCGCCACGGGCGTCAACGTGCCGCTGGCCGGCGCCGACCGCCCGGCCGACAGCGAGATCGACGACGTGCTGGCGCTCACGCTCGAGCTCGAGCGGGGCGCCATCGCGACGATCCAGGTCGTCTGGCAGCGCGACGACCTGCCGCGGACCTACGAGCTCGACGTCATCGGCGACGGGGCGCGCGTCGAGGGCGTGCTCGATCCGGAGTTCCGTGCGCACGGGATCGCCGACGGAGCGCCGGTCGACCTCCGGGACGACGGCGCACCGAGCGCGCACGGGCTCGAGCGCTTCCTGGCTGCCGCGCGGGCGGGCGCTCCGGACCAGGTGGCCTGCACGCCGGCGCAGGCGACCGCGTCGCTCGCGACGGCGCTGGCCTGCGAGCGGGCGCTCGCGCGCGGCGGGCGCGTCGCTGTCGACGCGCCCGCCTGACTCTCGCTGCGCCCGCTGACTCGCCGATCAGGAAGCGCTGACGCCCGCGCCGACCGGGCAGCTCACGCCCGTGCCGCCCAGGCCGCAGTAGCCGCCCGGGTTCTTCTGGAGGTACTGCTGGTGATACTCCTCGGCGGGGTAGAACGTCCCGGCCTCCGCGAGCTCCGTCGTGATCTGGCCGCGGCCCCGCTCGGACAGCGCGGCCTGATAGGCATCGCGCGAGCGCTGCGCGATCTCGCGCTGAGCGTCGGTCGTCCAGTAGAGCGCGGAGCGGTACTGGGTGCCCATGTCGTTGCCCTGGCGCATGCCCTGCGTCGGGTCGTGACCCTCCCAGAACGTGCGCAGCAGCTGCTCGAAGGGCAGCACCTTCGGGTCGTACGCGACCAGCACGGTCTCGGCGTGGCCGGTGCGGCCCGAGCAGACCTCGCCGTAGGTCGGGTTCTTCGTGTAGCCGCCGGAGTAGCCGACCGCGGTCGAGTAGACCCCCGGCAGCTGCCAGAAGAGGCGCTCGGCGCCCCAGAAGCAACCGAGGCCGAGTTGCACGACCTCGATCCCCTCGGGGAACGGCGGCAGGAGCGGCGTGCCGAGCACGGTGTGCCTGTCAGGGACGGGAATGGGCTCGTCGCGGCCGGGCAGCGCGTCGGACTCGGCGACCAGGTCGCGGGACTTCGTCAGGAACTTCAGCATCGATCCTCCAATTCGGAATGCCCTCGATAGTCTCGCATGCCCCGCTCTTCGTTACGTGACACCTGGCACGAAGTGCCCGCCCGCGGGCTCCCCGACGAACGTGCCGTCGCGGGCGAGGGTGCGACCGCGCTGCAGGACGATCCGCGGCGGCACGTGCGGGAGATCCCGGAAGATGCCGTTGTCGACCATCCAGTAGGGCGGAACGATCGGCACGGGGCGGACGTCGCCCGGGTGCAGGATCGCGAGGTCGGCGTCCTTGCCCGGGGCGATCGCGCCCTTGCCGGGCAGGCGGAAGATGCGGGCCGGGCTCTCGGCCGTCAGGCGCGCGACGTGCTCCCAGCCAAAGCCCTCGACAGCCCCGACCTGCGCGGCGAGCAGGGGGAGCAGCAGGCCGTTGCCCGCGGCGCCGTGCACCGCCTCCAGGAATCCGGGCCCGGGCGCCTTGATGGGCGCCGGCCAGGCGGCGTGATCGGCTGCCGCGACTTCGAGCGTCCCGTCCAGCAGCCCGGACCAGAGGGCGGCGCGGTGCTCCGCGCTGCGCAGCGGGGGGCTCATGACGAAGTCGCCGGGGCGCTCGCCGAGGTAGCGCGACTCGTCCAGCAGCAGGTGGTGCGGGCAGCACTCGCCGTGCACCGCGAGCCCGTGCATGCGCGCCAGCCGCAGATGCTCCACCGCGCCGCTCGTCGAGAGGTGCACGCAGTAGGTCTCGGCGCCGCTGGCCGCGGCCAGCGCGAGCGCGCGGCCGACGGCGTCGGCCTCCGAGACCGGTGGACGCGAGGCTGCGAAATCCGCGTACCCCGTGGCCCCGCTCGCCTTCGCCTCCTCGAGACGCTGCCGGATGATCGGCCAGCTCTCGCAGTGCGCCTGCATGACCCCGCCGGCCCGCGCCACCGCCTTCCAGACCGCGAGCAGGTCCTCGTCCGGCATCGGCTCGCCGAGCTGGCTGTAGGCCAGGAAGACCTTGAGCGACGGCACGCCGCGCGCCACGAGCTCGGGGATGTCGCGGAGCGCGTCCGCGTTGGCCTCCAGCATCCAGCAGTGCAGCGCCACGTCGACGGCGCTCGGCCGGATGTCGTTCAGGCGGCGCTCGAGCGGCTCTACGAGACCCTCGCCCTCGACCTGCATCGCGAAGTCGATGATCGTCGTCGTGCCGCCCGCCGCCGCGGCGCGCGAGGCGTCGTCGTAGGTGTCGGCCGAGGTCGCGGTCGTGCCGTCCATGAGGCGATAGTCGAGGCCGACATGGACGTGCGCGTCGACGGCGCCGGGCAGGACGACGCAGCCGCGGGCGTCGATCTCGTCCGGCGCCCGGGCCTCGTTCGGCGCCGTCAGCGCCGTGATTGCCCCGTCCTCCACGAGGATGTCGGCCTTGCGCGCGCCGTCCGCCGCGACGACCAGCCCGCCGCGGACGGCGAGCGTGCGGCTCACGCCGTGGCGCCGGGCACGGGCTGGGCGCGCAGGAACTGCTCGAGGGCGGCGGCGTCGCCCGTGCTCTCGAACACAGGCGGCAACCCGTGGCCGATCGCGGCCAGGGCATCGGCAAGCGCCGCGCGCTGCCGCACGGCGTCCGCATCACCGGCGATCGTCAGGAGCACGACCGCGTAGCCGTGTCGCAGGTACTCGTCGAGCTGCTCGGCGACCTGCTCGAGCCAGCCCGCGGCGACGTCGTCGGGATACCACGTGGCGGGCAACTGCATCACGCCGAAGCCCGTGCGCTCGCACACATCGAGGGCGTCGAGCCCTCCGGGCTCCGGATTGACGAGCACGTCCGCGCAGACCGCGATGCGGAATCCCCGCGCGTCACCTTCCACTCGGATGCTCCAGGAGGTCGCTGATCTTCTCGCGCTCGGCCGCCTCGTCGTAGGTTGGGAGCTGGTGCTCGATACCGCTCGCACGCACGTCTCCCAGTCCGCGCTCGGCGAGCTCCGCCACGAGCTCCTCGCTGAAGACCCCGCGCCCGGGGACGAGCGGATACTCGTCGTCGCCCTTGTCGGGACGCCCGCCCCACTCGGCGCTGGACGACGTGACGCGCACGCCCATGGAGGGGCTCCCCTCGACGCCGATCACGACGACGTCGGTGCCACGCTCGATGTGGACCGCGATGGCGCCCGCCACGACCTTCGCCTGCCGCCGGCAATGCCGGCGGAAGGCCAGCGTGTCAGCCTGGTCCTTCACCAGCCAGAAGCGGTTCATGCCGAGGAACGAGTGCTCCGGGCACGGCATCTGCTCGATGCGCCAGCCGCGCTCGCGCAGCAGCTCGACCAGCGGCGAGTAGATGCCCGGGCAGCGCGCACCGCCGTCGCACTTGGAGTTCTGGTTGAGCATGCAGTGGGCGACGAAGGCGACGCCGGGGGGATTGGACTCGGCCACAACGGCAGTATGTTATCGTCAGCACGGATGGGACGCTACGAGGCACGCGCGACAGTCGACTGGCAGGGCTTCGGCGGCACCGTCGAGAGCGCCTCGGGGATGCTCGCAACGGCCACGGCCGCCCAGGTGGAGCTCGGCGGCCCCGGGGGCGCCACCAATCCCGAGGAGCTGTTCGCGGCGGCGCACGCCAACTGCTTCACATCCACCATCACGAGCATGGCGCGATCGCGTGGGATCGAACTCGCCCACGTGCTCACGGAGGCGCAGGTGCGGCTCGAATGGAGCGACGACGCCGGCGATCACCGGCTGGCGGCGAGCGATCTCTCGGTGCGGCTGACCTCGTCGGCGGCCGAGAGCGACCTGCGCACGCTCGTCGACGACGCGACCGAGCACTGCCCCGTCTGTCAGGCGATCAGCGGCAACGTCGCCATGCAGGTCACGGCCGTATTCGAGCGTCCGCGGCCCTGAGGCAGGTGGAGCTGCGAGGCCGCTGCTCGGTCAGAGGCCGGGTTTCGCGCCGCCCATCACGATCCTCCGCAGCAGCTTGCCGCCGAGCACGAGGACGAGGACGAGGACGCTCGAGCCGAGCGCGACGGTGAGCCACTTCGGGCCCGGCACGGTCAGCGGGATGACGACGCTGACCGCGAGACCCGCGACCGCCACGACGGCGAACGCGATCGAGAACACGCGCGCTCGCGCCAGCAACTCGGGTGTCGGCGTCCCCACGCCCGAACGCTAACGGAAGTCGCGGGCGTTCAGCCGTCGGCTGAGCGGCGCAGGTAGAGGCGCGAGAGCGCGTTCACGACGCCCAGGTAGACCGCAAGCACGATCAGCCGCGTCGACCAGGCGAGCGGCACGACGAAGACGATCAGGAGCGCACCGAGGACGTCGGCCGCCATCGTCAGGCCTAGGATCGTGGTGCGGCTGGGCGGTCTCACCTACGAGCGCGTTTCCTAGTACGCCATGAATCCGCCGTCGATGAGCACGTTGGCCCCGGTCATGAAGCGGCACTCGTCCGAGGCCAGGAAGACTGCGAGGGCCGCCACGTCCTCGGGCTCGCCGAGGCGAGGCCAGGGCGTGCGGGCGTAGGCGTAGGCGAGCAACTCGGGGTCCTGACCGCCCTCGCGGGGAACCACGATCTTGCCCGGCGCGATCGCATTGCAGACGATGCCGTGCTCGGCGAAGTCGACCGCGATCTGGCGCGTGAGGTTGACGACGCCGCCCTTCATGGCCGAGTACGCGACGTTGCCGGGAGCACCGACCATGCCGTGCTGCGAGGAGATGTTGATCACCCGGCCGCGCACCTCGCCGCGCGGCTCCTGCGTCAGCATCTGCCGCACGGCGCGCTGGCAGCAGAGAAACAGCCCGCGCAGGCCGACGTCGAGGATGACGTCCCAGTCGTCCTCGCTGGTCTCCAGCAAGCCCTTCGAGTGGCTCCCGGCGACCATGGCGTTGTTGACGATCACGTCGAGGACGCCCTCGCCCAGTTCCAGGGCGGCAGCGATCAGGCGGTCGATGTCGTCGCCTCGCCGGACGTCGGACTCGACGAAGCGCGCGACGCCTCCGGCCTCGGCGATCAGCTGGTCGGTCGCCGTCCCGCCCACGTGCAGGGGCTCGCGGCGGACGTCGCCCACGACGACGCGCGCTCCCTCGGCGGCGAAGGCGACACAGAGGGCGCGCCCGATCCCCGACGCCCCTCCCGTGACGATGATCGTGCGGTCCTGGAGTCTCGGCATGCAGCGGACGGTAGAGGCCTGCGCGGCACGAAGCGCCGATATCCCCGGAGGGAAGGCTCAGGTCCCGCCGCCTTTTGCCGATGGGCGGAGCATGGACCCGGTCAGCCCGCACCTCGGCGGCGACGACACACTGCAGTCGGCCCTCGCCTCCCTTCCCGATCTCTCCGTCATCGTGCTCGACACGGAGATGCAGATCCGAGCGCTGCACGGCACGGCCCTGCAGCGGCACGGCTACGTGCACGAGCGGATGATCGGCCAGACGCTGCGCGAAGTGATGCCGCGCGGGCTGTGGCAGCGACTGGAGCCGCTGTGCGCTCGAGCGCTGGCCGGAGAGA
Organism: uncultured Actinomycetes bacterium; assembly: GCA_963845865.1. Lineage (GTDB taxonomy): Bacteria > Actinomycetota > Thermoleophilia > Gaiellales > JALYLC01 > JALYLC01. The sequence continues at coordinate 9,193 of CAWJTT010000041.1, read as the reverse complement.
CGATCACATTCGAGCAGGCTGCCCTCGACGGCAAGGCCGTCTACGCATCGACCCTGCGCCCGGTGGTGCGCGACGGCCAGGTCCTGGGAGCGACGATGACGTCGCGCGACATCACGACGCAGCGAGCGGCCGAGGAGGAGCTCGCGCACGTCGGCGGCCGATTGCAGGAGATCGCCGGCGAGAACGAGCGCACGACCCGCGAGCTGGACGCCGCCCGCGCGCTCTTCGAGACGACGTTCGCCTCGGCTCCGATCGGAATGCTCCTGGGCCGCGCCCTGGACGACGGCAGCGTCGAGGTCGTCCGCTGCAACCCGGCCTTCGCAGCCATGCTGGGACGTGAGCCGGAGGAGCTCCTGGGCGCCGGTGCGGCGTCCGTGCATCCCGATGACCTGGGCGCGCGCCGGCGGATGCTCGACGACGTGCTCGCGGGCCGGCAGGTGTCCGGCGATCTGCGCTATACGCATCGTGACGGCAACGACATCTGCGCCCGCACCGTGCCGAGCCTCGTGCATGGCTCCGAGGGCGAGCGGCTCATCCTCATACAGCTGGTCGACGTCTCCGAGTGCAAGCGCCTCGAGCTACAGATCCGGGAGATCGCCGACCGGGATGCGCTGACCGGGCTCTTCAGCCGGCGGCGCTTCCAGGAGGAGCTCGAGCGCGAGGTCAGCCGGGCGCGCCGACACGGGCGTCCCGGCGCGCTGCTCGTACTCGACCTCGACGGGTTCAGGGAGGTCAACGACTCGCTCGGCCACGCGGCCGGAGACGAGTTGCTGACCCGCGTCGGCGAGGCGTTGCGTTCAATCCTGCGCGACAGCGACGTGCTGGCACGCATCGGGGGCGACGAGTTCGCGCTCATCCTGCCCGACACCGACGAGGCGGCGGCTCGCGTCGTCGCCGAGAAGCTCATCGACGCGGTTCGCGCGCGCGCATCCGTCAGCAACGGTGCACGCCGGGCCACCGTCACGGCCTCGATCGGCATCACCCCGGTCACCGGTGGCCTGGAGCTCGATGTCGCCAAGCTGCTGATCGAATCCGACATCGCGATGTGCCACGCCAAGGAATCCGGCAAGAACCGGATCGCGTTCTACGTGGGCTCCGGCGTCGTCGCAAGCTCCTAGAGCTGGTTTCAAGAGTCCCGTGTGTGGTCGGGGGGCTCGAAGCGAGCGGGAGCGGATCCCGGCTCGAAGATCCGGTTGAACCCTTTCGAGAGCCGGGATCCGTTCCCGCGAAGCCCCCGGGGATCGCTCGGCTCCATGAGCGAGCCCGGGGTCGCCGCAGGTCTGCCGGTGGCGATTCGCGACTTCCGAACGCCACGCGACTGTTGAAACCAGTTCCTAGAGGGTCGCCTCCCACGCCAGCGCGTGGGACAGCAGCGCGGCCTCGTCACGGCCCGTGTGCATCACGCCGTCGGCGGTCACCGCCGACGGCCAGCCGAGCCAGTTGATCGGGCGCGTGTAGGCGGTCATGCGATCGGTCAGCTCGATGCTCGCCGGGACGTCGGCGGCCGGCAGCTCCCCCGGGAACGTGGGCGAGACCAGCACGTCCCACGGGCAGCGCACGGCGCACTCCTGACGCCACGCGTGCAACCCCGCGACGAGCCACGCGCGCTCCTCCGGCGCGACAGCGAACCCGACGGCGATCTTGGCGTGCAGGTCGTCGTCGTAGGCATCGCGGTGCTCGGCGTAGAGCTCACGATGCACCTCGGCGCACTCGGCCAGATGCAATCGCACGAGATCGGGGGCTGGTGGCAGGTGCGCGGCGTCGAGGAAGGCCTCGGTGGTCGCCCCCACGTCGACCGCCTCGACGCGCCTGACGCGCAGGCCGCCCGGATCCACGGCCGGCAGCGGCGTGCCCCGCAGGACGTCGAAGGCGAGTGCGCAGTCGTCGAGCGAGCGCGCCAGCGGGCCGACGTGATCGAACGAGGGCGCGAGTGGCCACAGCCCGTCGGCCGGCACGCTGCCGAATGCGGGCTTGAAGCCCGCCACGCGGCAGGCCGCGGCCGGCAGGCGGATCGACGCACCGGTGTCGGTGCCGAGCCCGAGTGCGCACAGGCCGGCTGCGAGCGCACTCGCGTTGCCGCCCGACGACCCGCCCGGGATGCGGTCGGGCCTGGCGCTGTTGACGACTGCGCCATAGGCGCGATTGCGCGATGTCACGCCCCACGCGAACTCGTGCAGATTCGCCTTGCCCAGCATGATGGCGCCCGCGTCGAGCAGCCGCCGGACACTCGTGGCCGAGCGCACGGGGACGTGGTCACGGAAGATCCCCGAGCCGTAGGTCGTGCGCACGCCTGCGGTGTCGAAGACGTCCTTCACGAGCAGCGGCACGCCTGCCAGCGGCCCCTGCGCCCCGTCGCTCGAGCGCATGAGAGAAGCCTCCGGGGTGAGCGTGATGACCGCGTGCAGGTGCTCGTGCTCGGCGATGCGGTCCAGGTGGTGACGGGTGACCTCGCGTGCCGAGAGCTCCCGCGTGCGGACCGCGGCGGCGATGCGACGGGCGGGCCAGGTGTGGAGGGCGTCCATCTGCGGGCGCACGATACTGAGAGGGTGCTACTCAGCAGCGTCAACATCGCGACCGGGCCGACCGAGCTGCGCAGCGGTGGCCGCACGATCCGCAGCGGCATCGGCAAGCAGCCGGTGGCCGGCCCCGTCGAGGTCGGCCCCCTCGGCCTCGCGGGCGACCTGATCGCGTCCAAGAAGCATCACGGCGGGCCCGATCAGGCCGTCTACGTCTACGGCGAGAGCGACTACGCCTGGTGGGAGGAGCATCTCGGCCGCGCGCTCGAGCCGGCGACCTTCGGTGAGAATCTCACGGTCACCGGCCTCGAGTCGGGTGGAGCGCGCGTCGGCGATCGCATGCACGTCGGAGGGGGCGTCGTGCTCGAGGTGACCTGCGGACGGATCCCCTGCAACACCCTCAGGGCCCGCATGGGCATCAGGGGCTTCACGAGGACGTTCCGAGAGGCGGGACGGCCGGGGCTCTACTGCCGTGTGCTCGCGACCGGGCCCGTGCAGGCAGGAGACGACGTGCGCTACGAGCGAGCCGCCGAGCCGACGATCGGCGTGCTCGAGTTCATCGATCTCTTCTACGAGCAGGCGCCGACCTCGGCGCAGCTCGAGCGCGCGCTGGCGGCGCCCATCTGCCTGCGCGGCCGGCGCGAGCACGAGCGTCAGCTCGCAGCGCTGCGCTCCCCCTGAGCTCGCGCTTGCGAGAGCGACTGACGCGGCGTCAGCGCCTCGGGATCGCAGGCGAGCTCGAGCAGCGCGGGCCCGTTCGCAGCCAGTGCCCGCTCCAGTGCCGGGGCGAATGCTTCCGTCTCCCCGACGCGCTCGCCGTACGCCCCGAAGCTGCGCGCGAACGCGGCGAAGTCGGGGTTGACCAGGTCGGTGGCCATCACGCGCCCCGGGTAGTGCCGCTCCTGGTGCATGCGGATCGTGCCGAGCATGCCGTTGTTGACGACGATCACCAGCACGTCGAGCTCCGCGGCGACCATCGTCGCGAGCTCCTGCGCGCACATCAGGAAGCAGCCGTCGCCCGCGAACGCGACGACCGGCCGCTCGGGGTGGACGAGCTTGCCGGCCACGGCCGCCGGGACGCCGTAGCCCATGGCCCCCGAGAGCGGCGCGAGCTGCGAGCGGTAGCGCGAGAACTGCCAGAAGCGGTGCACCCAGACCGTGTAGTTGCCCGCGCCGTTGGCGACGATCGCGTCGGGCAGGCGCCCGCGCAGGTGCTCGAGGACGGCGGCGAGATCGACGCCGTGGCCGGGAGCCGGGTCGTAGCGGAGCGCGTCCTCGTAGTCGCTGCGCGCACCCGCGCGCCAGTCCGCGTAGCGGCCGCCGTCGAGCGGCTCGAGCGCACGCGCCGCGGCGGCGAACTCGGGCAGCCCCGAAACGATGCCGAGCGCGGGGCGGTAGACCTTCCCGAGCTCCGAGGCGTCCTGGTGCACGTGCACGAGCGTCTGACTCGGCAGCGGCGGCGTGAGGTAGGTGTAGCCGCCGGTCTCGGTCTCCGAGAGCCGCGTGCCGACCGCGAGCACGACGTCGGCCTCCCGCACTCGCCGCGCCAGCGAGGGGTTGACGCCCAGGCCGAGATCGCCGCAGTAGATCGGCAGGTGGTTGTCGATCACATCCTGGCAGCGGAAGGACGCCGCCGCGGGGATCCCGCCGGCGACGAGGAAGGCCGCGAGGTCGGCGGCCCCCTCGGCCGTCCAGCCGCCTCCGCCGACGATCGCGAGCGGGCGCTCGGCCCGCGCGAGCAGCTCGCGCATGCGGGCGAGCGCGCCGCTCTCCGGTCCCGCACACGCGCGCGGCGCGGGCCTCGCGTCCGCAGCGTCGGTCATCTCCGAGAGCACGTCCTCGGGCAGCGCCAGCACGACCGGGCCGGGACGTCCCGCGACCGCCGTTGCGAAGGCGCGCGCGACGAGCTCGGGAATCCGCTCGGCGGCGTCGATCTCGAACACCCACTTGGCCACGCGCCCGAACATCTGCTCGTAGTCGATCTCCTGGAATGCCTCGCGCCCGCGATGCTCGCGCGGTACCTGACCGACCAGCAGCACGAGCGGCGTCGAGTCCTGCATCGCGGTGTGCACGCCCGTGGAGGCGTGCGTGGCGCCGGGACCGCGCGTGACCATGCACACGCCGGGCCGGCCGGTGAGCTTGCCGTAGGCGTCGGCGGCGTTGGCCGCTGCGGCCTCGTGACGGCAGGTGATCACGCGCAGGCGTTCGCGATGCGTGTAGAGGCCGTCGAGCAGGGCGAGGTAGCTCTCACCGGGCACGCAGAACGCGAGCTCGACGTCGTGCAGCGCGAGCTGGTCGGCGAGCAGCTGCCCGCCGCTTCTCAGAACTGGTTGCAAGAGTCCCGTGTGTGGTCGGGGGGCTCGAAGCGAGCGGGAGCGGATCCGGCTCGAAGATCCGCAACATGAGAGCCGGATCCGCTCCCGCGAGCCCGGGATCGCTCGGCTCCATGAGCGAACCCGGGGTCGCCGCAGGTCTGCCGGTCGTGCGTCCACCCACCAGCAGTAGCATCAGCATCAGCGCGCGACCGGCAGACCGCGGCGATTCGAGACCGCCGAACGCCATGCGACTGTTGAAACCAGTTCTGGGAGTCAAAGCTCGACCGGCTCGTCCACGAAGACCGTGTAGCGCTGCGACTTCGGGCGCGCGCGATCCTCGTCGCGCACGTAGCGGATGGACGGCGATCCCTGCAAGGCGCGCGGCAGCACCATGCAGCGCACGAACGCGCTGGGCTCGTGGGCATGGGTCGAGGCGCGCACCGGATCGGGCCCTGTCTCGAACCACGGCTCGCCCGGCCCGTAGTCGTTGGTCGCGCCCTGCGTCTCGATACGGATCGAGCCGAACAGGAGCACGCGGATGCCCGGGCCCTGATGGGTGTGCAGATACGCCTCGCCGCCGGGCGGGAAGTCGACGCGGTCCAAGCGCAGGAGGTACTCCCCGGCCGGCAGCGCGAGCTCGCGCGCCATCAGCGCGCCGGGGGCGGGTGCGTCGACCAGCTCGAAACTCAGGTGGTTGCCTTCGGTGACGAGCTCGAAGTCGTGGTGATTGCTGTCCGCGACGAGAGCCGACTCGGTGTCGAAGCTCGCCGTGTTGGCATGGACGTCGTAGAGCACGCGCGTCGCCGGGGGCAGCTCGGCCACGCCGTGGAGCTCGACGACCTGCAGGAAGGTAGCCATCAGTTGAAGTGTGCCCCACCGTCGACCACGAGCGACTGCCCCGTGACGAAGTCGGCGTCCGGCGAGCAGAAGAACGCGACTGCGCCGACGATGTCACTCGGGTACTGGTCGCGCTGCACGAGGCGCGCCTTGCGCGAGCCCTCCTGCAGCTGCTCCACCTGGACGGGGTTGGCGAGCACGCCGTCGGACATCGTAAAGCCCGGCGAGACGGTGTTGACGAGGATGCCGTCCGCACCGACCTCCTTGGCCACTGCGCGCGTCATGGCCAGGACGGCACCCTTGCTGGTGACGTAGTGGAGCAGGAACGGCACGCCCTTGTAGGGCGTGCCGGAGGCGATGTTGACGATGCGCCCGTAGCCCGCGGCGCGCATCGCGGGCACGACGGCGCGCGTCGCGAGGAACATGCCGAGCACGTTCACGTCGTAGACCCGGCGCCACTCGTCGACGTCGAGCTGCTCGAACGGCGTGGGCACCAGCGAGCTGTAGATGCCCGCGTTGTTGACCAGCGCGTCGATGCGCCCGTGGCGCTCCAGCACGGCCGCGGCCAGCGCGAGGGTCTCGGCCTCCTGCGACACGTCGCAGCCGACGCCCATGCAGCCGAGGTCGGCGGCCGCCGCGTCGTGTCCCTGCCGATCGGCGATCACGACGGTCGCGCCCTCTTCGTGCAGCCGCTCGGCGATGGCGCGGCCGATCCCCTGCGCCCCGCCCGTGACGATGGCGACGCGGTCTGCGAGCCTCATCGGTCGATACCTCCCATGGCCAGATACTTGATCTCGAGCCAATCCTCGATCCCGTACTTCGAGCCCTCGCGCCCGAGCCCGGACTCCTTCATGCCTCCGAACGGCGCGACCTCGGTCGAGACGAAGCCCGTGTTGACCCCGACGATGCCGTACTCGAGGCCCTCGCCGACGCGCCACACGCGGCCGATGTCGCGACTGTAGAAATACGCGGCGAGCCCGTAGGGCGTGTCGTTGGCGAGGCGGACGCCCTCCTCCTCGTCGCCGAAACGGCGGATGCCCGCGACCGGCCCGAACGTCTCGTCCTGCGACATCGCCATGCCGTCGCTGACGCCCGTCAGCAGCGTGGGCTCGAAGAACAGCCCGCCGAGCTCGTGCTGCCCACCGCCGAGCACGAGCTCGGCGCCCTTGGCGCGGGCGTCGGCGACGTGCGCGACGACCTTCTCGAGTCCCGGCCGGTCGATCAGCGGGCCGACGTCGACACCGGGCTCGGTGCCGGCGCCTACCTGCAACGCCGTGATCGCCTCGGCATAGCGCTCGACGAAGGCGTCGTGGATGCCGTCCTGCACCAGCAGGCGGTTGGCGGCGATGCAGACCTGGCCGGAGTTGCGGAACTTGCACAGCACGGCGCCGGCCACGGCGGCGTCGAGGTCGGCGTCGTCGAAGACGAGGAACGGCGCGTTGCCGCCGAGCTCCAGCGAGAGCTTCTTGACCTGCCCCGCGCACTGCGCCATGAGCAGCTTGCCCACGGCCGTCGAACCCGTGAAGCCGATCTTGCGCACCGTCGGGTTGCCCGTCAGCTCGCCGCCGATCGCCGGCGCATCCTCGCGCGTCGCCCGTGACGACCTGGAAGACACCGGCCGGCACCCCCGCGCGGTCGGCGAGCTCGGCCAGCGCGAGCGCCGAGAGCGGCGTCTGCTCGGCGGGCTTGCACACGATCGTGTTGCCCGCGGCCAGGGCGGGCGCGGCCTTGCGGGTGATCATGGCCGAGGGGAAGTTCCAGGGCGTGATGCCCCCGCACACGCCGACGGGTTGCCTGAGCACGACGATGCGCGTGCCGGTCTGCTGAGCCGGGATCGTGTCGCCGTAGACGCGCTTGGCCTCCTCGCCGAACCACTCGAGAAACGCGGCCGCGTAGCCGATCTCGGCGTCGGCCTCGGCCAGCGGCTTGCCCTGCTCTCGTGTCAGGATCATCGCCAGATCGCGGCGATGGCGGAGCATCAGGTCGGAGAACCCGCGCAGGATGGCGGCGCGCTCGCGCGCCGGGCGCGCCCGCCAGGCGGGCAGTGCGGCCGCGGCGGCCTCGATCGCGCGGCGCGTCTCGGCGGCGCCCATGCGCGGCACCTCGGCCAGCGCCTCGCCGGTGGCGGGATCGTGCACCGGGAAGGTGGCGCCCGTGTCAGCCGCAGACCATGCGCCGTCGATGAAGCCACGGTCGCGCAGCAACGCAGCGTCGTCGATCAGCATCCGAGGATTCTGGCAGGACGGCGGCGGAGGCCGCCCTGGTCGAGCTTCTAGTGCGACGAGACCGACTCGACGCCGAGATAGCGCCGCTGCGCGTCGGGGTCGTCCAGCAGCTTGTCGGCCGTCGTCTCGGCGGCGATGTGGCCGCTCACCATCACGAGCTGGCGTTCGGCCACCGATGTCGCGACACCGAGGTTCTGCTCGACCAGCAGGATGCCCATGCCTTCGCCGACCAGCGAGTGGCAGGTCTCGATCACGTTCTCCACGATCGTCGGCGCGAGGCCCTCCGAGGGCTCGTCCATGATCAGGAGGTGCGGATTGAGCAGGAGCGCCCGGCCGATGGCGAGCATCTGCTGCTCACCGCCCGAGAGCTGTGTGGCGCTGATCCGCTTGCGCTCCGCCAGGCGCGGGAACAGCTTGTAGATCTCCCCGGGGTTCCAGCGGCCCTTGCCGCGGCGGCCGGATCATGCGCAGGTGCTCGTCGACCGAGAGCGACGGGAACAGCCGGCGCCCCTGCGGCACATAGCCCACCCCGGCGGCGGCCACGATGTACGGGGGCTTGCCGCGCAGCTCGGTGCCGGCCACGCGGATCGATCCGCGCACGTCGTCGCAGAGGCCCATGATCGTGTTGCAGAGCGTCGACTTGCCCATGCCGTTGCGCCCGATCAGGGCGATCGCTTCGAGCCCCATCGAGAACGAGACGCCCTCGAGAATGTGCGCCGAGCCGTAGAAGGCGTGGACGTCCTCGAGCTCCAGGAGCGGAGCATCACTCATTCGTGAACCTGCTCCCGAGGTAGATGTCGTGCACGGTCTGATTGCCGCGGATCTCCTCTGGTGTGCCTTCCACGATCTTCTCGCCGTCGTGCATCATCGTGACGTAGGCCGCCACCCGCAGCGCGATGTCCATGTCGTGCTCGATCAGCAGCAGCGTGACGTCGGCGGGCAGCGAGAGCAGGAGCTCGGTGAGGCGCTCGCGCTCGCCGCGGGAGAGGCCCGATGCGGGCTCGTCGAGCATCATCAGCTTCGGATCCGTGGCGCTCGCCATGCCGACCTCGAGCTGCCGCTGCTGCCCGTGCGAGAGCGACCCGACCAGCGCGCCCAGCGAGTCGGCCGAGCCACACGCGCTCGGCTGCGGCCCTCGCGCGCTCGCGCTGCTCGCGCTCGCGGGCCGGTGAATGCACGGGCCGCAGGCGGCCGCCCTCGTGCCCCACGATGGCGAGGTAGAGGTTGTCCTCCACGCTCAGGCCCGCGAACAGCCGGGACTTCTGGTACGTCCGCGCCACCCCCATCCTCGGCCGCGAGA
>CAWJTT010000040.1:0-19459 GCA_963845865.1 uncultured Actinomycetes bacterium | reverse complement strand
GTGGCGCAGCAGCCGCATCGCCACCTGGTCGGTCTGCCGTCCATACCCTTGACGCCGGCTTCGCTGGCGTATTGCATACGCACTCCCGGTACTCCAGACGAGGGAGGTGTCATGGCGGTAGCTTCGGTCGATGACCGAGAGCTGATCAAGGCGATGAGCTGGTTCGACGGCTTCGTCGTCGCGCTCGCCAACCCGAGCTTCCTGCTCACCGCCCTCGGCGGCTCCGTCCTCAGCCTCGGCGGCTGGGGCGCGGCCATCGTTTGGACGTTCTCCGTCTGCATCGGTGCACTCCACAACAACATCTATGCCGAGGTCGCGACGATGTTCCCGAAGCTCTCGGGCGGCGTCGCGGTCTACGCGCACGAGGCGTGGAAGCGCTACACCTCGTTCGTCGGGCCGATCGCGGCCGTCGGCTACTGGCTCGGCTGGTCGGTCGTGCTGTCGCTGAACGGCGCGATCGTCGGCTTCTTGCTGCAATCGCAGTTCTTCGCAAACAGCACCTGGGCCACCGGCACGGCCGACTGGTGGGTCTTCACGCTCTCCTCGGGCCCGGCGATCCTGATCGGCGCCGTGCTGATCGTGGTCATCTGGCTGGCCAACGTCTTCGGCATCAAGCCGGCCGTCTGGACGGGATACGTGACCGGGATCCTGCTCCTGTTCCCGCTCTTCGTGCTGATCTTCCTGCCGTACATCACGGGCGACTGGAGCTCGAGCAACCTGCACAGCTTCATCGACTGGGGCAACACGCAAACGGCCCAGACGACGGGCTCCGGCGACTCGCTGGTCTACAACAACGGCTGGCGGCTCGTCATCACCTGGCTGTACCTGATGTGCTGGTCGTCCTACGGCTTCGAGTGCTGCGCATCGTTCGCGCCCGAGTACCGCGACCCCGAGCGCGACACTGCCAAGGCGCTGCGCGCGGCGGCCGTGTTCGGCGTGTTCGTGTACGCCCTGCTGCCGATCGGCGCCCTGGGCACCTTCGGCGACCAGAACATCACGCTCGCCAACACGCTCACGTTCTACGGCCAGACGTTCGACATCCTGCTCGGCAGCACTGCCGCCGACATCCTCGTCGTCATGCTCTGCGCGGGCATCGTGCTCTCCATGAACACGGCCACGATGGACGGGTCACGAGCGCTCTACGGCATATCCCGGGACGGGATGACGATCAAGTGGCTGGGCAAGCTCAACCGCAACAACGTGCCTGGCAACGCCATGACACTCGATGCGGTGCTCAACCTCTGCCTGCTCTTCCTGGCGATCGGCACGCTGGCCGGAGGCGGCTATCTCAAGATCCTCGCGGTCTCGAACTTCGGCTACGTCATAGCCCACATCTTCGCGATCTCCGGCTTCCTGCTCCTGCGCAAGGATCGCCCTGGGTGGCCGCGCCCGATCAGGCTCTCGGGCCTGTGGATACCGATCGCGGTCCTCTGCCTGACGCTGGACATCATCTATCTCGTAGTCGGTTCGGTCTCGTTCAGCCTGACCGGCTACTCCGGGGGCACCGAGGTGTTCGTCTGGAGTCTGGTGGTGCTCGTGATCGCGATCGCGCTCTACCTCTACCGCGTGCTCGTCGAGGACAAGAGCAAGCTCCGCTGGAGCCTCGACGCGCCGGCCACGGCCGACGAGTAGAGGCGACCGAGAGGAGCTCCTGACAGGCCGGTGGGCGACGACTCCACCGGCCTGTCAGGATGCAATCACGTGGCCGCTCCCAAGATCACGATCACGTGCGACTGCGGTGAGACGCGCAAGCTCGACTACGGCGAGGCGTACACCTGCGAGTGCGGCCGCTCGTGGTCGACGTCGCAGATCCCCGCCGCCGACTACGAGGCGATCCGTGCGCTCGACCGTCGCTACCGGCTGTTCGGCTGGTTGGCGTTCGGCGGCTTCGGCATCCTCTGCCTGGCCGTCGGCTTCACCAACCACGTGTCGCTGCTCTTCCTGATTCCGGCGGGTCTGATGACCTGGTTCATGCTGCTCCGGCCGGTGGTCCGGCGCCGCCACTGGCGCGCGATCAACGCGCTGACGCGACGCTGGACGCTGCGCGCGGAGTGATCGTCGCCACCCGCACAACCGGTTCCTGAGGGGTTGTGCCGGTGGCGCGCTACGCGAGCGCCGCGTCGAGGGTGATCTCGACGTTGCCCTTGAGCGCGCGCGAGACCGGGCAGCCCTCCTTCGCGGCGGCGGCGGCGGCTGCGAAGCCGGCCGCGTCGATCCCGGTGGCGCCGCCGCGCACGGTCAGGGCGCTGCGCGTGATCGTCGGCGCGCCGTCGACCAGCTCGAACGTGACAGTGACCGAAACGTCCAGATCCTCAGGCGTGGCGCCCGCCTCGCCGAGCTCGTGCGACAGCGCCATGGCGTAGCAGCTCGCGTGCGCAGCGGCGATCAGCTCCTCCGGGCTGGTCACGCCCGCGACGCGCTCCGTGCGCGCTCCCCAGGTCACGCCGAGGGGGCTCGCCGCGCCGCTGGCGAGGTTGGTGGTGCCCGATCCCCGCGTGAGTGTTCCCTGCCAGGACGTGCGTGCAGTGCTGTCTGCATTCATGGCTACGGCTCCCCGATGGCCTACGAGATCGAGCCCGATGCTAGCGGCTGCCCGAATCAGAGGTTCGGAGCGATCATCTAGGGTTCGCGTGTGAGCATGGAGTCGCCCGCCGAGGAGACCCCGGACGCACCCGTGATCGACGCCCCGGCCGAGGGGCCGGTGAGCGAGGAGCCGGCCGCCGTCGAGGAAGCGATCGCCGCCAAGGAGGCATCCGCCGCGCAGGCGGCCGTTTCGGGGGCATCTGCCGAGCCTGCCGCAACGGCGGAGCCGGAGGAGTCGGACGACGCGGTCGCCCCAGAGTCGGCTGCCGAGGACCCGCTGCCGAGGAGCGGTCGCACGGAGCGGTTGCCGAGGAGCCGGTTGCCGAGGAGCCGGTTGCCGAGGAGCCGGTTGCCGAGGAGCCGGTTGCCGAGGAGCCGGTCGCCGAGGAGCCGGTCGCCGAAGAACCCGTTGCCGACGAGGAGCCGCAGAGCGAGGCGCCCGGTGTCGTCGCCGAGGACGAGGCAGGCGACGACGCGCCCGCGACAAGCGACGCCTCCCCGGTCGAGGAGGCGAGCACCGAGAAGCCGGCGCTCGAGGAAGTTCCGGCTGAGGACGACGCGCCGGCCGAGGAGCCGCCCTCGGGCGAGATGCCCGAGCAGGTCGTGCTCTCCGGAGAGGATGAGCGCGCCCTGGCCGAGGTGCTTCGCACCGCGATCGCCGAGGAAGCCGAGCGCCTGTCCGGATCGACGCGCTATGCCGAATCCGCCCAGGCGTACCGCGATCTGCTCGAACGCTGGAAGTCGGCCCCATCGGCCGGTCAGATGCGCGATCGCGAACTGTGGCGGCGCTTCGCCGCCGCGCGCGAGGGGTTCTACGAGCAACGCAACCGCGCCTACGCCGAGCGGGCGCGCGAGCGCGCCGCGACGGTCGAGCGCAAGGAGGCGCTGATCGCCGAGAGCGAGGCGCTGGCGACATCGGACGACGGGCGGGCGATCGGGGACGCCCTCGAACGGCTGATGACGGAGTGGAAGGCCGCCGGGCATGCCGGACGCGATCAGGAGCAGGCGCTCTGGGAGCGCTTCTCGGCCAGCCGCCGCGCGGCCTTCGATCGGCGCCGGTCGATGGCCGCCGAGCGCGATCGCGCTCGCGGTGGGGCGCGCGCGGCCAAGCGAGCGCTGATCGAGCAGGCTCAGGCGCTCATCGAGCCCTTCGACGCGGCCGCCGCCGAGCCCGCGCTGGCGTCTCAGATGGAGGCGTGGCGCGCGGCGGGCAGCGCCGGGCGCGCCGACGACGAGGAGCTGTGGCAAGCCTTCCGAGCCGCCCGCGACCAGGTGCTCGCGCAGTTGCGCGCCGCGCGCCCATCGCGGCGCCGTGAAGGCGGAGCGGGCGCGGGCCGCCGCGATCGCGGCGAATCGCGCAAGGAGTCGAGCGCGCCTCCGCAGCCGCCCCAGCCCCCCGCGAGCCCGCTCTCGGTCGCCCTGCGAAAGCACGAGGAGCGCGTTGCCGAGGTCGAGCAGCGCCTGGCGGAGGCACGTGTGGGGGGTCGCGCCCGGGCGGCCGAGGCTCGGGCCCTCGAGCGCAAGCTGGCCGACGAGCAGGGTGCGCTCGACCGCGCCCGAGCACTGCTCGCCCTGGCCGGCTGATCAGATATCGGCGTCGTGCGTGCCGACGCGGTCGAGCTCGACCGCGTCGCCCTCGAGTCGCCAGAAGTGCAATCGCCGGGCCGACGGCGAGTGCACCTGCAGTGCGCAACGCCAGGCGCGCGCCCCGTCGGCGCGCTGGCGCTGCTCGGTGCCCCCCGCTCCCGCCCTGAGCGGATGCAGCTCGAGGCCCGGGATCTCGGATGCCCGGCCGGTGACGACGTGCACGCAGGTGTCGAGCACGCGATGCAGCGACACGCCCTGGAGCTCGCGGAGAGAGTTCAGGAACGCGGGCCCGACCACGACGCGGCGAAGCGGGTAGCGCGCTCGCTCGGCGGGTCCGTGCAGCCTGGTGTACGCGACCCCGAGCCAGGCCACGAACGCGCCGGAGTCGCACAGGGCCTCGGCGCGCAGGAGCGCGTCGAGGTCGGTGGCGCCCTCGCTGGTGCTGCGGAGATCCGCCGCGAGCGAGCGGGAGCGCAGGCGCTCGTCGCGCAGCTCGTCGCTCAGCCGGTCGCGCTCGGCACGCGCCGCGTCGGCGTCTGCGAGCGCCTGCTCGAGCCGCTCGCGCACATCGCTGAGCTCCGTCTCACTGCGATCGAGCTCGCTGGCCGCGCGCTGCGCGGCGACGCCGTCGGCGGCCAGGAAGACGGGTCCCTCCGGGTAGAGCCGCAGCGGCCGCGCGCCGTCGGCACTCGCCGGCGCATCGGCGAGGGAGACGACGATGCGGCGGTCGGCGACGTCCAGGCGCACGATGCGCGCGGCGAGCACGTCGTCGCGCTCGGCCTGGAGCTCCGCCGGGCAGTGCGGCAGGGGCACGAAGGCGTCGGCCCCCGGCAGGAGCTCGACCTGGAAGCCGTTGTTGCTCCGCCGGCGCACGCGGACGCGCACGACGTCGCCCGGCCCGGCCTGCTCCGCGATCGTCGCGATCTCGTCCGCCTGGAACGGCTGCAGGTCGAGCCACGGCGTCCCGTCCGGCGCGAGCTCGCGTACCCGCGCCCGCACGCGCTGCCCGATCCGCAGGACGTCGTGACAGGAGTGCACGAAACCGCGCGCGAGGTCGCCGGCGCGCACACGGGCGCACCCGTCGCTCAGCGCGAGCGTCGCCGTACGCGTGTCGAGCGAGACGACCTCGCCCTCGACATCGTCGCCAATCGCGAAACGGTCGTCGACTCGCACATCCTCGATGCCGAGCGCCGCCAGCAGCGCGCGCTCGGCCTCGCTCTCGCGTCCCTCGAACGCGTACACGCGCGGATGCAGGGAGGCGCGGTCCGAGAGCGAGAAGCCCGGATGGTAGACGCGCGCCGCACCGCCCCACACCGCGAGGTCGTCGCCCAGCACGTCGCGCAGTGCATAGGTCGCCTCCCCCGTCTCGACCAGGACGACCTGCGCGCGCCCGCCCAGCCTGCGCGCGAGCGCGCCCGGCTCGATCAGCGTGCGCCCGTGGCGCGTCGTGATCACGACCTCCGGCAGCTCGCGCTCCGGCGCCAGCAGCCAGAGGTGGACGTGCTCGCGCACCTCCTCCGGTGGAAGCCGCACGTAGAGCTCGTCCGAGGCCCGTGCAGGCACGGTGGCAGTCTCGCAGGAAGCCCAACCGGTTACAAAGGGCCCGTCGTGCGCATCCCTACCAACCGCGCGCGAGCACACCATCGAGAGTCTCCAGCAGCCAGTCGGCGTCGCGGCCCTCGAACACGAGCGGCGGCTTCAGCTTCAGGACGTTCTCGCCGTCGCCGGTCGGCTGGACGATCGCGCCGCGCTCGCGAAGCCGCTCGCAGATGGCGTAGGCCTCCTCGCGCGCAGGCTCCTTGGTGAGCCGGTCGCGCACGAGGTCGAGCCCGAGGTAGAGGCCCATGCCGTGCGCCGCGCCGACCAGCTCGTGCCGGCCGGCGAGCTCCTCCAGCCCTGCGCGCAGGACTCCGCCCACGCGCTCGGCGTTCTCCTGCAGGCGCTCCTCCGCCAGCACGTCGAGTACCGCAATGCCGATCTCGCACGAGACCGCACCGCCGCCGACCGACGCGAAGAATCCGCCCTGCCCCTCCAGGGCGTCCGCCACGGCGGTCGTCGTGATCACCGCCGCGACAGGGTGGCCGTTGCCGGTCGCCTTCGCGATCGTGACGATGTCGGGCACCACGCGCTGCTGCTCGAATCCCCAGAAGTGGGCGCCCAGGCGCCCGTAGCCGACCTGCACCTCGTCGGCGATGCAGACGCCTCCGGCGGCACGGACGTGCGCGTAGGCCGCCTGCAGGTAGCCGTCGGGCAGGACGATGCCGCCGGCATTGCCATAGAGCGCCTCGCAGATGAACGCGGCCGGTGCGCGACCGCGGGCCGCCAGCTGCTCGATCGCCTCCTGCACGGCGCCGGCGTAGCGCGCGCCGGCATCCTCGTCGTCCGCGCCGTAAGGGCCGCGGTACGTGTCGGGCGAGAGCACCGGGTGCACGCCCTCGGGCGGCGACAGCGCGCCCAGCGGGTTGTCGACGGAGCTCGTCGACACCTCGTAGGTGGCTGTCGTCCAGCCGTGATAGGCGTCGCGGATGCAGATCACGTCGCGGCGGCCTGTCGCTGCGCGGGCCAGGCGCAGAGCGAGGTCGTTGGCCTCGGAACCCGTCGAGACGAGGAACACGCGCTCGAGCGGTGGGGGCAGCAACGCGACCAGCCGCTCGCAGAAAGCCGCCATGCTCTCGTACAGGAAGCGCGAGTTCGTGTTGAGCAGCCGCAACTGGCGGGTCGCGGCCTCAGTCACCCGCGGATGGCTATGACCGATCACAGCGACGTTGTTGACGCAGTCGAGGTAGGCGCGAGCCTGAGCGTCGTAGAGATGCTGGCGCCGGCCGCGCACGATCTCCGGAGGAGCCGCGTAGTAGAGCGGCTGCGCCTGCGGGATCACGGCGCGGCGACGGGCGAGCACCGCTCGCTCGGGCCGCTCCTCCGCAGGAAGCCCGATCACCGGCCCGGGGTGCGGGCAGAGCGCGATCCAGGCCTGCCCGAGGGCCGGCCTGGCAAGACCCGGCAGCTCTGCGAGCCCCGCAGGCGCGATCTGCACGTGCAGGTGCGGTGGCAGGTGATCTCCCTCTCCGATGCTCCCGAGCAGGGCGCCCGCCGCGATGGCGTCGCCGGCCGCCACGCACGGGACGAGCCCCGCCAGGCGGAGCGCGACGCCGCCTGCTGCCAGCACGAGCTCTCGCCCGCCGGTCCGCTCGACGCGACCCGCCAGCGGAGCGCGGACCTCGGTGCGCTCGGGGGCGAAGACGTCGAGACCGAGGTGGATCGTCTCCTGCTCGTCGTTCGAGAGCTCGCGCGTCGCGTGCCAGCGCGCCTCGCCGTGGGCACCGATCGCGCCGGGCGGCGTGTCCGGGTCGAGCCCCGTCGGGGAGAGATCGACGCGCGCCGCCGGCGCGATGCCGGGAAGCGGCCAGGCCCCGGATGGGACGCTCGGCGCGATCGCGGCCACGCTGCGCCGACAGGCCCGCCGGATGACGGCGTCGACCAGCGCGGCCGGCTGCGCCGCTGCGGTTTCGCAGATCGCCCAGTCTCCCGCGCGCACGCGCTGGGCATAGGCGTTGTGCGGCTCGAGCGCAGCCTGCTGCTCGGTTCCGACGGCCAGGATGGCGGCGCGCGCGGCAATCAGGTGGGGAAGCACCTCGATCTCGGCGTCGTCGAGCGGGCAGACGGCATCGAATCCCCGCACGATCTCGGCGGCCGCGGAGATCGGCTCGTCCGGCTCGTGGGAGAAGGCGATCGAGGCCGCGACGGCGAGCTCGCAGACGCGCAGCGTCCGGGTGACGTCTCCGAAGTCGATCACGCCACACGGCATCAGCCGGCCGGCCCGGTCGCGCCGGCCGATCACGTTCCAGTCGGTCACGTCGCAATGCACGATCTGGATGCGCAGTCGCGGCGCGAGCCGCGCGATCGCCTCGCTCGCGCCGGCCGCGACCCCGAGGACGAGGTCGCGGCGCCCGGCATCTGCGACGTGCGGCGCGAGCGCCTCGACGACCGCGCCGACGTGGCGCGGATCCCACTGCATCGCGCGGTCGGCAGCGGCGTGCTCGAAGTTCTCGAGCGCACGCACCACAGAGCCGGCGACCCCGCCGAGCGCGAACAGCACCGGCGGCGCGAGATGCAGCGCGTCGACCAGCGGCTCGCCGTCGACGAACGTGACGAGCCGCAGGAGGTGGGTCGCGCCGTCGTGCTCGACCGCGACGATCTCGCTCCCGTCCAGCGCCGTGCACGGCCGCGGCACGTCGAGCGCCAGATGCTCTGCCAGGTGCAGCATGGCTCGGTTCTGCAGGTCGAGCTCGGCCTCGCCGAAGGCCGCGTTGGCGATCTTCAGCACGAAGCGCCCCGATGGCCCGTCGATCAGCGCGTTCTGATCCTGATGCGAGCCGAGCTCTCTCGCCTCGCCGTCCACGCCGAACCGCTCACGCGCAAGCTCGCGCGCCTGCTCGAGCGAGAAACGCGGCGAGTGGAGCACGTGCCCGGCGAAGCTGACACTCATCGATCGGCCCTCAGAACAGCCCCAGCTGGGCGGCCTGCGCGACTGCCGCCGCTCGCGACCCGGCGTCGAGCTTGCGCATGATGTTCGAGACGTGACGGTGGACGGTGTGCGTTGAGATCACGAGCCGGCGGCCGATGTCGGGGTTCGAGAGCCCCTCGGCCACGAGCTGCAACACAGCGAGCTCGCGCGTGGTGAGCAGCGGCGGCGCCCCGTCGACTGCTCGCAGCTCCCGCAGTCGCTGCTCACCCAGCGCGCGTGACTTGCGGGCATCCTCGGGGCGCCCGGCCGCGGTGAGCACGCGGGCGAGCTCGATGCGCGTGATCGCCGCCTCGTAGGGCACCTCGCCGCGCTCGAAGAGCTCAATGGCGTCGACGAGCGCGAGGCGTGCAGACTCGAGGTCTCCGCGTTGCTCGTCGACCGCCGCCCGCGCGACCAGGGATGGGCCGACGACCGCTGCCCTCCCGACCTGCCCGGCGAGTGCCGCCAGCTCCTCCTGTAGATCGGCCGCTCGTGCCGAGCGCCCGCTCAGGATCTCCGCGCGCACGAAGATCTCGAGCGCGGTTGCGCGCACGACGACCTGCTCGGGATCGCCCTGGCGTAGATAGGCAGCGGCGTGCTCGCCGGCGTCGGCGCCACGCCCCTGCGCGAGAGCGATCGCCGCGGCGGTGACGTGTCGCGCCGGCTCCGGGGCAGCTCGCTCGATCAGCCGATTCGCCTCGTCGAGCCGGCCTTGTCGGAAACGCAGATCGCCCAGCCATGCGAGCGCGCGGGCACGATGGTTCGGCAGGTCCTTTTCGCCGTAGCGCGACTCGGCCGCGACCAGGAGGCGCTCGGCTTCGGCATAGCGCCCACGCGCGATCAGGACCGCAGCGTACGAGCAGCGCGTGGCCGAGAGCACGCTCCAGATGTTGCGCCGCTCACACAGATCTGCGACGCGCTGGCACCACTGGAAGGCGTGGTCGTAGTCGCGCACGCGGCCACATGCAGCGAACAACTGGCAGCAGGCGAAGGTGATCGCGACTGGGTGCTCCAGCTCGTCGCCGCAGGCTGCGGCAAGCGCCTCGTCCATGCAGGCGAGACCATCCTCGATCTCTCCTTCGGCGACCTTCGCGTCCCCCTCGAGGACCGCCGCGGTCATCTCGGCGTCGAACGCGCCCAGGCCGTGCGCGAGAAGCCGGGTTTCGGCGTAGGCCGCCGAGTCCGCGCCGTCGAGCGTCGCCTCGCGAAGCTCGAGCCACGCGTGGTCCTCGCTGGGCGGTGTCGCGCCGAGCAGGCTTCGCGCCCGTGCCGCCCAGCCCCGCGCGACGGCCGTGTCGGAGGCGAAGATCGTCGCGTCCCAGGCCAGGGCGATCGCGACCCGCGCCGCGCCTGCGTCATCGCCCGCCCGGCGCAGGCTGCGGAACTGGCGCTCCCGCGCGAGCCGTGCAGTGGGACCGTCGTCGAGCCACCAAGACGACACGGCCAGCATCTCGAGCGCCTCGTCGGAGGTGCCCGCCGAGAGGGCGTCGCGAAGAAGGTCGCGCGCGCGAGACCAATTCCGTGCTTGAAAAGCGTCGGTGCCGCGCGCGAGGTCGAGCACCCGAGTGACTATAGACATCCGCGCCTGGCGTTCCCATCCGGGCGCAGGCTGTCGGTCAGACCGGTCTGATGTTCTGGTTGAAGCGGAAGAGGTTGTCCGAGTCGTAGCGCCGCTTGATCTCGGCGAGCCTCGCGAAGTTCGCGCCGTAGGAGCTCCGGACGAGATCCTCGCCTTCCTCACCCAGCCCCGGGAAGTTGAGATAGATGCGGCCGCGATCGGAATGCGGCGTCATGCGCTGCCAGAACTCCCGCGTCCAGGCGATGTTGGCCGCGTCGTCGGAGGCGGCCTCCCAGACGGAGTCGATCGAGAACATGTACGGCATGGAGCGATCTCCGAAGGCCGTGTCCGTCGCTGCGACGCGCGCCGTGGCGCCGCCGAAGTTCCAGATGGACGACAGCGTGTTGGGCGACGGCGGCGCAGCGTTGCCCTCGAGGATCGACTCGATGGCCCCGTCGCTGAGGCCGCTCAGGAAATGGCTCTTCCAGTACGCCCGGTACTGGCCTGCCGGCATCAGCGTGTCGAACAATTGCTGGATCTCGCAGTAGCTCATCTGTCCCGAGAAGTCGATGACGGGATCGCCGAGCTCGCGCAGGGGCTGGAGCAGCTGCTCGCCCTCGTCGGCATCACCGGCGTATACGGCGGCCACCGTGAAGATCCGCTCGCCCCAGTACTGCTCGGGGTAGTCGGGATCGTGGGGAATCGTCGAGAACTCGACGACCGAGCCGACGTCGTCGCTCGCCTCAGCAAGGAAATCGCGCCAGAAGCGGATCGCTCCGCTGCCCGCGGCGAGGGAGTAGAGCGGCGCGCAGAACATCATCGCCGGGCCCGCCGGATGCAGGGCGAACTCGAACTCGGTGACCACGCCGAAGTTGCCGCCTCCCCCTTTCAGCGCCCACAACAGGTCGGCGTCCTCACCGGCGCCGGTGCCGCGCAGGACGACGCGCGCGTCGGCGGTCACGACCTCGGCCGACACGAGGCTGTCGATGCTGAGGCCGTAGCGTCCGCGCAGCCATCCAATGCCGCCGCTCAGGGTGAGACCGGCGACACCGGTGTCGGAGATCAGGCCGCCTGGCACCGCGAGCGCGAACGCCTGCGTCTCGCGATCGACGTCGCGCCAGATCGCGCCGCCCTCGACTCGCGCACGTCGCCGTTCCGAGTCGACCCGCACACCCCGCATGGGCGACAGATCGATCATGACGCCGTCGTCGCAGACGGCGTGGCCGGCGACGTTGTGGCCGCCGCCGCGTATCGAGGCCGGGAGCCCGTGCTCGCGCGCGAAGGCGACGGCGGCCACGACGTCAGCCGTAGTCCGGCAGCGGGCTATCACGGCAGGATGGCGATCGATCATGGCGTTCCAGACCGCGCGGGCGCCGTCGTAGCCATCGTCTCCCGCGACGAGCACCTCGCCCCCTGGCAACGCGTCCCTCAACGCGTCGAGAGCGGACTGCGGAATGTCGGAGGCGGGGGAAGAGAGCATGTGCCGATACTGCGCCTTACAGGCCGCGACCGCTTCGCCCACGCAGGCCATTTCGCGGCAATCGCCGCATGGCCCAGGTGGGCTATCGGGCGCGCCGACGAGTCTGACGCTCACGCGGCTACCGTATCGCCTCATGCCTCTCTCGCCGACGGAGCAGCGGGTCGTCGACGCCGTCGGCTCGCGTCGGGAGGCCATCGTGGCACTCACGCGCGAGCTCGTGGCGTTCGACACGGTCACGCACACGCCGGGGGCGCCACCCCGGCAGGAGCGTGCACTGCAGGAGCACCTGGCCGCGTTGCTGAGCGCCTGCGGCGCCGAGGTTGCGCTGCACGAGCCCGACGCCTCCGCGCTGCGACCGCACCCGATGGTGCCCGAGGAGCTGACGTTCGAGGGTCGCCCGCAGCTCGTCGCGCGCATGCGCGGGACAGGCGGCGGTCGCACGCTGCTGCTCAACGGCCACGTCGACGTCGTGGACGTCGAGCCGCGGGCGGACTGGACGCTCGCCGACCCGTTTGCCGCGCTCGAACGCGACGGCCGGCTCTACGGCCGCGGCACGTGCGACATGAAAGGCGGCGTGGCGAGCATGGTGACAGCGGCCTGCACGCTCGCCGAGCTCGGTGTCCCGCTGGCAGGCGACGTGATCGTGAACACGGTCACCGAGGAGGAGTCGACGGGTGCCGGTGGCCTGTTCGCCGCCCGCCTGTTGCAGGCCGACGCCGCGATCGTGCCGGAGCCGAGCGGACTCGCCGTGTGGGTCGCGTGTCGCGGCAGCCTGCTGCCGCGCATCACGGTGCGCGGCCGCGCCGGGCATGCCGGCATCGCGCCACTCCCGCACGAGCAGGGCGGCGCCGTGAACGCGATCGAGAAGATGAGCGTCGTGCTCGGCGCCGTGGAGCGCCTGCGCGAGCACTGGGCGATGCGACCGCGCCACCCCTATCTCTCCGCAGGCGATTGCGTGCCCACCATCATCACGGGCGGCGAGTGGCTCGTCTCCTACCCGGCGACGTGCGCGCTGGAGTGCCACATCGAGTACCTCCCCGACCGCGCCGACGACACGGGCTACGGGTCTGAGGTCGAGCGCGAGTTCGAGCACTGGATCGCGGAGGCGGCGGCGCGCGACGCCTGGCTCCGCGAGCATCCGCCCGAGGTCACATGGGGCGCCGGCGCCGTGCCACCTTCCGAGGTCGCCGAAAGCGAGCCCATCGTGCAGGCGCTGCTCGGGGCCGGCCGCGACCTCGGGCAGCCCGACCACCTCGGCGGCCTCGACAACTGGCACGACGGCGCAACACTCACGGTCGAGGCCGGGATTCCGGCGGTGTGCTTCGGCCCGGGCGACGTCCACCGCGCACACGCGGCCGACGAGTACGTGCCGGTCGATGACCTGGTCGCGTGTGCTCAGCGCATCGCGCTGGCGGCCATGCGCTTCTGCTGAAGTCCCCACGCGCGGGTCAGGCACGCACCCCTGTGCGCGCCCGACCCACGCGTGCCGGTTAGTCGGGAATCACGGGCGCGTGTGATTCGAGGTTGCCGCGCGACCTCGCGATGAGCACGACGCCGACGCCGATCGCGATCCAGATCAGTGCGATCCACCAGATCTTGTCGAACCAGTAGATCGACGGTGCCTTGTAGAGGACGCCGTAGAGCGCGGCGATGCTCGTGGCGCCGGCCAGCACACCCGCGAGAGCCAGGCCGCCGCGGTTCTCGCCGGGCTGGCCCTTGAACCCGGTGAGCGCGATCAGCAGGTAGACGCAGAAGAGCAGGAACGCCCCCAGGGTGGCGCCGAACTGGAAGATCGGGAACCAGTGCCCGGGAGGGTCGGTCGGCGTGCCCGGCGCAAGGCCGCTCGAGATGCGCACGATCAGCGCGACGACGACGGCGACGACGGCGATTGCAGTGGCAGCGACGTACGGCGTCTTGTAGCGGGGATGCACCGCCGCCAGCGCACTCGGGAGGTGACGATCGCGTGCGAGGGCGAAGATGCCGCGCGTTGTGCCCGTCGACGTACCGAGCCCGACCGCAGCGATGTCGATCACCACCAGCCACTGCACCAACTCGGAGAACCTGTCGCCGCCGAAGTCGGGGTTGGCAGTCGCGGCATACAGCGGCGGAAAGCTCTTCAGCATCTCGGCGACGTTGAGGCCGAAGGCCAGCAGCAGCGCCCATGCCAGTACGACGTAGAACACGGTGGCCGCGACCACGCTGTAGAAGATGGCGCGCGGGATGTTGCGCCGCGGCTCGGCCGTCTCCTCGGCCAGGTTCGCCGCCGACTCGAAGCCCACGAAGATGAGGCCGGCGTAGACGATGCCGAAGGTGATGCCCTTGAACGAGGCCTCGCTCGGGTTGAACGGCCGCAGCGAGAAGCCCGAGCTGCCGCCCTTGAGGACCACGTAGACCGCCCAGGCGAAGACGATTGCGACCGACACGAGTGCGAGGACGAGCTGCGCGCGCGTCGAGATCCGCACGCCCAGCACCGAGATCGCCCACGCGACGATCCAGAACCCGAGCGCGAACCAGATCCAGTTGATGTGGACGTCGTGGACGGTGAGCAGCGTCAGGCTGACGAAGCCGCCGAAGGCGAGGCCGATCGCCATTGTGAGGACCATCGCCCCGCCGTAGTAGACCCATCCGGCGAAGAGGCCGACGGGCTTGCCGAAGCCCTCGCCGACGTAGTCGTAGAGCGCGCCGGCAGCGTGGATCCGCTTCGCATAGCGCGAGATGATCCAGGCCAGCCCGAGCATACCGATGGCTGTGAGCAGGATCGCGACCGGGGTGGCGACGCCGGCGCCCTTGCCTGCGAAGCCGAGTCCGGCGATCGCCGGAATGAAGAACGCGCCGGAGAAGACCGGCCCCATGTATCCCACCGACTGCGCGACGACATCGGGGAGCGAGAGGTTCCCCTTGCCGAGGCGCTCGCCTTCTTGCTGGGTCATGCATCCCTCCTTTCGCGAGAAGGGCCGACTGTATCCGCCGTGCGAGGACGGCGTTTCGAGGTGCTAGGCGCCGACGGCGACGCGTCCGCGACGGCGCTCCGGTGCGAGCGTCGGGCGGTCCAGGCCGAAGCGGCGCGCCTCGGGCGGCAGCGGCCGTTCCTCGGCCAGGTCGGCGAGCAGCTCGCCGATCACGGGCGAGAACTTGAAGGCATGGCCGATGCACGCCGCGCCGACCACGATCGGCCCCCGCCGGTCGATCACGAACAGCTCGTCGGGGACGAGCGTGATCGGCCCGGCCTCGTGCCGAAGCGGCGTCGGGTCGAAGCCGGGGAAGTCCTCGCGGACGCGCTCGACCAGCGCCTGCTCGTTCTCGCGATCGTACGGCCGCACCTTGGAGGCCTTCCAGAACGTCATCGGGTTGATCGTCGCCCAGCCGAGCTTGTAGCCGCGCTCGTACTCGGGCATGCCGTAGATCCCCGGCCCGGCGGTGCGCTCCATCAGGCCGGGCCGCTGCTGCCAGCCGGGATGGAGGCTCCGGAACGACGTCACCTGCGCGAGGCCGGCCTGCAGCGGCAGGCGGAGGCCGAGCGGGACGAGCAGCGGCAGCGACCAGGGCCCTGCGCAGACCACGGCGATGTCGGCGTCGATGCGCCGGCGCCTCGTGAACGCGCGCACGCCGTCGCCCTGCCGCGCGAGCGCGACGCATTTCTCCCCCGCATACACGGCGGCGCCCGCGGCGCAGGCGAGGCGTACCTGCACGAGGATCGACCGGCGCGCGAGGATCACCGCGCCGTCGGGCTGGAAGATCGCCGGCGCGTCGGGCTGCGGGCGCATCTCGGGGAACAGGCGGGAGACGTCGCGGTGGTCGAGCTCGTCGTAGCGGACGCCCGCCTCGCGCAGGGCAGCCGCCATCGGCGGCACCACCGAGCCGCGCTGCAGCAGCCCGTTGCGCCGCAGAAGCGTCTCCCCCCCGCGGCGCTCGAGATCGTTCCAGAGCTCGAGCGCCCGCACCGCCAGGCGCACGTCGTCGGCATCGGAGTGTGACAGGCGAAACGATCGCGTCTCGTGGCCCGAGCCACCGAGGTCGTGCCCGATTGCGTGCTGCTCGAGCAGCGTCACACCCCAGCCGCGCTCGGCGAGAACACGCGCGGCGGCCGCGCCCATCGCACCGGCACCCACCACGACCGCCGTGCTCATGGAGCCCCGCCCTGCGCACGCAGCGCCGAGACGGCCTCGTCGAGGTCGGCGCAGACGGCGTCGGCGACGTACACCGTCCACGGATGCGCCGGGATCCCGCCCGTGTAGGCGACGACCAGCTTGCCGGCGCCGTGGGCGTACCACGCCTCCATGGACGTGCCCTCGTCGGGGGCGGTGAACGCGGCCAACACGGCGTCGCACGAGTCGATGTCGGCGAGGTCGCCGCTCACGATCTCGTCCTCGCGCCCCTCCGTCCGGCCCCGGAAATCCCGTCGCATGGGATCGACCGGCTCCCAGCCGATGGCACGGACGAGCGGGTCGGCGCGGCGCCGGTACTCCTCGGCGAACGGCGGCCCCGCGAGATAGACGCGGCGCGGCATCGGCGTAGAATACGGCCCGTGGAGCCCGCCTCGCCGCCCCGCTTCGAGTCGCTCGGCCACGCCGGCCTGCAGAACTTCGCCGGCCTCGAGACGTTCGCGAACCCCGGCGTCGAGCGCGTCGAGATGACGAGCGACGAGCTCGCGGCACTCTGCCCGATCACGCTCCAGCCCGACATGTACGTGGCGACGATCGCCTACAGGCCAAAGGCGCTGTGCCTCGAGTCGAAGTCGGTGAAGCTCTATCTCATGCAGTTCCGCAACGAGGGCCAGTTCTGCGAAGCGCTCACCGTGCGCATCCGCGACGACGTGGCGACGGTGCTCGAGATTCCGGCCGACCGGGTGAACGTCACGCTGCGGCAGAAGTCGCGCGGAGGCATCGCGATCGTCGCCAGCGTCTGACGGCGCGGCTCAGCCTGCCTGCGTCGCGGTGTCCTCGGCTTGCCCGTCCTCGTCCTCGACGGGCTCGTCCGCTTCGGGCTCGGGCGCGTCGGGCAGGACGCGCAGCGACTCGGCGGGCAGGTGGACGGACACAGCAGCGCCTTGCGTCTGCACCGACTCGGTGCCGTCGTTGGGCTGCACCGCCGTCACCAGAGCGCCTCCCAGCAGCCGGACGCGCACCTCGCGGAAGCTGCCGAGGAACACGACGTGCTCGACGAGGCCGGGCAGGCGGTTCTCGCCGGTGGTGCCCTGGTCCTCGATGCGCACGCGCTCTGGCCGGATCATCGCCTTGACCGATCCGCGCGCGTCGAGCGAGCCCTGGATCGCGCGCATCGGGACGTCGCCCACCTTCAGCATGCAGGCGCCCCCCATTCGGCCCGAGGCCTCGGCGGGAACGAGGTTCGAGACGCCGAGGAAGTCGGCCACGAAGAGGGTCGCGGGCTCCTCGTAGATCACCTGCGGCGGCCCGCTCTGCTCGACGCGGCCGCCGTTCATGACAGCGACCCTGTCGCTCATCGTGAGCGCCTCTTCCTGGTCGTGCGTGACGAAGACGAACGTGATGCCGAGCGTCTCCTGGAGCGCCTTGAGCTCGACCTGCAGATCCTTGCGCAAGCGGGCGTCGAGCGCGCCGAGCGGCTCGTCCAGCAGGAGGACTCGCGGCCGCAGCACGAGGGCGCGGGCCAGGGCGACGCGCTGCTGCTGACCGCCCGAGAGCTGCCCGGGCCTGCGCTTCTCGAAGCCGCTCAGTTGCACCAGCGAGAGCGCCTCGCCGACGGCCTGCCCGCGCTCCGCCTTGGTGACCTTCTTGTACTTGAGGCCGAACGCGACATTGTCGGCGACGTTGAGGTGCGGGAACAGGGCATAGCTCTGGAACACGGTATTGACGTTGCGGCGGTGCGGCGGCGTCTGCGCGACATCCTCGCCGTCCAGCAGGATGCGCCCGCTCGTGGGCCGTTCGAAGCCCGCGATCATCCGCAGCGTCGTGGTCTTCCCGCAGCCCGACGGCCCGACCATCGTGAAGAACTCGCCGGGCGGCATGTCTGAGGTCGATGCCATCGACCGCCACGACGTCGGGGCCGAACGCCTTGACGAGCTCCTCGAGCCGGATTTCGCCCTCCATCCGCTACACCTCCAGGCCGGCGGCGACAGCCTCGGCGCCCTCGGCGCCGGCGAAGCGCCGGTAGACGATGAATACGAGCGCGAGCGTCCCGAGCGTGATCGCAAGGGCGATCGTCGCGAGCGCATTGAGCGCGGGCGTCGGCGCTCCGCGGGCCGAGGAGTACAGCAGCATCGACACGGTCGTCGTGCTCGCGTCGCCGGACAGGTACTGCGTGACCACGAAATCGTCGATCGACAGCGCGAAGACCACGGCCGCGCTCGCCAGGATGGCGGGTGCGAGCAGTGGCAGCAGCACACGCCAGAGCACCCCGAACGGTGGCGCCCCGAGGTCGGCCGCGGCCTCTTCGTACTCCGGTCCGATCGAGACCAGGCGGCCGCGCACCATCACCACCACGTACGAGACCGTGAACGTGACCTGACCGATGGCCTGCGTCGTGGTGCCGATGCCGATCGCGCTGAAGACCTGCAGGAACAGCAGCAGGAGCGCGACGCCCATCACGATCTCGGGCGTCACGAGCGGGAGCAGCATGAGCACGTTGACCGAGCCGCTGCCCCGCCCGCGCCAGCGCTGCAGGCCGAGGGCGAGCGCAACACCGAGCGGCGTGGCGACGGCGACGCAGATCACCGCCAGGACGAGCGTGTGCTTGAGCGCGCCCTGCAGCGCCGGGTCGTTCCAGACGCTCAGGTCGGGGTCGCCGTAGAACCAGCGCATCGAGAAGCCGTCCCAGCTCGTGCGCGAGCGGCTGGAGTTGAACGCGAACACGATCGCGATCGCGACCGGGACGAGCGACCAGAAGATGTAGATCGCCGCGATCAGCGGGAGGAAGCGCGGGCGTCCCCAGGGATTGCGCAGCCAGGCCATCAACGCGCACGCTCGAGATCGGCACGGCGGGTCGTGCGCAGGTAGTAGAACATCAGCACCAGGAGGAAGAGCGCGAGCAGCATCGTGAGGACGGCGCCCACGGTCTTCTGGGAGCCCTGCCGCGTGAACTCGTCGATCTGGTTGCCGATCATCGTCGTGCGCGGCGAGGCCGAGATGAGGTCGTTCGTGTAGTAGTCGCCGAACATCGGCAGTGCGATCAGCACGGCGCCGGCGAGGATCCCGGGTGTGGAGAGCGGGAGGGTGACGCGCCGAAATGCCGCGAACGGGCTCGCCCCGAGATCGCGCGCGGCCTCGATGTGGCGCTGGTCGATGCGGTCGAGGGCCGCGTACAGCGGCAGGATGAAGAACGGGACGTAGCCGTACACGAGCGCGATCACGACGGACGCCGATTGCCCGTTGAGCCAGCCGCCGTCCTGCGACAGGAGCCCCAGCTTCTCGAACAGCCCCTCGATGCCGAAGTCGTGCAGGAACCGCGTGCCCCAGCCGCCGGGCGAGAGCAGATTGATCCAGGCCAGCATCCGCATCAGGTAGTTGATCCAGAACGGCAGCACGAGCAGCAGCAGGACGAGCGCGCGCCAGCGGCCGGCGTGCCGCGCGGCGTAGTACGCGACCGGGTAGCCGATCAGCAGCGAGAGCCCCATCGCGAGCAGCCACGTACGCCACGGTGCGCATGAAGACCGTGAAGAACGGCCCGCGGTTCCAGATGTCGCGCAGCGTGTCGAGCAGGTAGCCGACGTTCCAGTCCAGCGGGTTCCAGTACGGCACGGGCTCGTTGAGCGTGTTCTGGTTGCCCAGGGCAA
>CAWJTT010000039.1:0-7701 GCA_963845865.1 uncultured Actinomycetes bacterium | reverse complement strand
TCACGTACGCAGTCGGAGCGGATGCGCTGGAGCGTGCCGTCAGGCGCGCACAAGCTGCCCCTCGCGACGAGGGTTCGTGACACCGCATTTCCGGCTTCTGACGCGGCGTTGCGCGACAGTATGCTACTGATACGAGCCCGGTCGGAGGAGCGCTCCGATAGCCCACCAAGTCCCACCGACGATTGCAGGAGTCCCCAGTGAGCGAACGTCTCACGGTCGGAGTAGCCGCGCGCCTGTCGCGCTACCTCCAGGTGCTGACGCAGGCCAAGAAGATGGGCCGCAGCTCCATCTCGTCGCAGGACGTCTCCGAGTACACGCACATCAATGCGACCCAGATCAGGCGCGACCTGTCCGCCTTCGGGAAATTCGGCAAGCGCGGAGTCGGCTACAACATCGATGCGCTGATCGCAGAGATCCGGGGCATCCTGCGCACGTCGGGGCAGCACAACATCGCGCTCGTCGGGGCGGGGCGGCTCGGACAGGCGATCGCCGGCTCGTCGATCTTCGCCGACCACGGCTTCCACATCGTCACGATCTTCGACGACGACCCCTCGAAGATCGGCACCGAGCTGGGCGGCGCCGGCATCCGCTCGACGGGCGAGCTCGGCACGCAGGTGGCCGAGCACAACATCATCGCCGCTGTCATCGCGGTCCCGGCGGGGGCGGCGCAGACCGTCGCGGACCAGCTCGTCAAGGCCGGCGTGCACATCATCTTCAACTACTCCGAGGCGCTCCTGCAGACGCCGGCAGACGTGACCGTGCACAGCTCGAGCCCGGCCGTCGAGCTCCTGCACGCGCTCTACTTCTACCTCACGTAATCCGGCGGCGGGGCGACGGCCTGCGTCGGTAGATGCCCGTGCACGTGGGGCAAAAGCGATGCGCTGGTACGCTCGCGCCGATGGGGCAGAGCATCTCCGACCCACTCCTCGCGCTCGACGAGGCGCGCGACCATTTCGCCCGGTCGCAGGACCTCACACTCGCGATCGAGGAGGAGTTCCAGATCGTCGACCCCGAGACGCACGGCCTGGTCAACCGCTTCGCCGAGCTCAAGGCGCGCACCGACGCCATCCCGCTGGGCGAGCACACGGCGGGCGAGCTGATCTCGTCGGAGATCGAGCTCAAGACGGGCCGCACCGAGTCGTTCGCTGAGGCGGCGCGCCGGCTCGTCGAGCATCGGCGAGCCCTGCTCGACGAGGCCGGCGCCATGGGCGTCGCGCTCGCAGCCTGCGGGACGCACCCCTGGTCGCCGTGGTGGGAGCAGGAGGTCATCGACACGCCCCACTACCGCATCGTCGAGCACACCCTGCGCTACGTCGCCTGGCGCAACAACACGTTCGGAATCCACCTCCACGTCGGCGTGCGCGATGCCGACCGCGCAATCGCCCTGGCCAACGCCATGCGCTCCGTGCTCCCCGATCTGCTCGCGCTGTCGGCATCGTCACCCTGGTACGAGGGGCGATACACCCACCTGCATTCGACGCGCACCCAGCTCTTCACCCGCATGTTCCCTCGCTGCGGAATCCCGGAGCCGTTCGACGGCTGGGCCGACTATGACCGCTTCGTGCGCTGGCTGGTCGAGACCGGCTCGATCAAGGAGCACACCGAGATCTGGTGGTGCGTGCGGCCGCACCAGTCGTACGGAACGGTCGAGTTGCGCAATGCCGATGCGCTCGCCGACGTGCGCGAGTCGCTCGCGGTGATGGCCTACGCGTACGCGCTCTCGGCGCGGCGCCTGCGCGCGATCGACGAGGGCGAGCAGATCCTCGAGCTGCGCGGGCGCCACATCGAGGAGAACATGTGGCGCGCGATCCGCTGGGGGCTCTCGGGCGACCTGATCGACTACGAGCGCGGCATGCGCTCCGTGCCTGCGGCCGAGCGCGTGCGCGCGCAGCTCGCCGACGCCGCGCCCGAGGTCGCGGCGCTCGGGCTGGAGCCGTACCTCGAGCCGTTGCAGCGGATGCTCGACCACGGCAACTCGGCGCAGCGATCGATCGCAGCACTCGAGGCCGGAGCGACGCTCGAGGAGCTGTTCGCCGACCAGGTGCGTGTCACGCGCGAATCGGTGGACGCCGTCGTCGCACAGGAGGCGGCACGTGGCTGAGGACCCCGAAGCGGTCGGCGGCGACGACGTTCGCGCGGCGCTGGCGGCGCAGTTGCTGCAGTTGCGTCCGCGCGACCTGCTCATGCAGACGGCCGTGATGCTGGCCAACCAGGCCGCCATCAGGATCGGGATGGCGAGCCCGGAGCACGCGGACCGGGAGCAGGCCCGGGAGGCGATCGACGCCCTCGCCGGCATCGTGGACCTGCTGGCGCCCATGGCGGAGCCCGACGAGCTGGAAGCGCTCCGGCGCGACCTCGCGCAGCTGCGCATGGCGTTCGTGCAGGCCGGTGCCACGGCGCCGGCACCCGCGGCCGAGCAGGATCCGCCCGCGGCAGACGAACCGCCGGAGGACGAGGGCCCGGGCGAGCAGCGGCCCCCGATCTGGACGCCCGGCGGCGAGGTCTGACCGCCGCGGTCACCCTCGACGCCGCCTCGGCCGGGCATCGATCCGCTCCCGCTCGCTTCGAGCCCTCCGGCCACACACGGGACTTTTGAAACCAGTTCTTAGGGGAAGCTCGGTGTAGTCACAAGCGCGCGCGCATCTGGCGTATGTAACGCATCAACCCTGTTACGATCGCCCAGCGCGCCGCGGTGCGCCTACGCCTGCCGCGCGGCGTCGGGCTGGTTTCTTCTCGAGAGGGAGCAGAGTCGCTCATGCAGACGTTCCTGGTGGAGCACAACGTGCTCTTCGCCCTGATCTGTGGCCTGTTGGCCGTTGCCTACGGCGCGTACCTGACGCGCTGGGTGCTGCAGCAGTCTCCCGGCAACGAGCGCATGCGCGAGATCCAGGCGGCGATCCAGGAGGGTGCGTCGGCCTACCTCAACCGCCAGTACCGCACGATCGGCGTGGTCGCCGTGATCGTCGCAGCCCTGCTGCTGATCGCCGGCATCTGGACCGACGAGCTCGGCTGGAAGGTGGCGCTCGGCTTCATCATCGGTGCCGTGCTCTCGGCGCTCGCGGGCTACGTCGGCATGAACACGGCCGTGCGCGCCAACGCGCGCGTCGCCGAGGCGGGCCGCACCGGGCTCTCGGAGGCCTTCGACGTCGCCTTCAAGGGCGGCACCGTGACGGGCATCCTCGTCGTCGGCCTCGGCCTGCTCGGCGTCGCCGGCTACTACGGCGCCCTGCGCCTGGGCGGCGTCTCGCAGGCTTCGGCCGTGAACGCGCTCGTGGGCCTCTCCTTCGGCGGCTCGCTGATCTCCGTCTTCGCGCGCCTCGGCGGCGGCATCTTCACGAAGGGCGCCGACGTCGGCGCCGACCTGGTCGGCAAGATCGAGGCGGGCATCCCCGAGGACGACCCCCGCAACCCGGCCGTGATCGCCGACAACGTGGGCGACAACGTGGGCGACGACGCCGGCATGGCGGCAGACCTGTTCGAGACGTACGCGGTGACGCTCGTGGCCGGCATGCTGCTCGCGCAGCAGGCGGGCTGGGGCGCCGCCGGGGTCGCCATCCCCCTCGTGCTGGGCGGCATCTCGATCATCGCGTCGATCATCGGCACGCAGTTCGTCAAGGTGCGCGGCGGCGGCAGCGTCATGGGCGCGCTCTATCGGGGCGTCGTCATCACGGCCGGCATCTCGGCGCTCGTGTTCATCCCGGTCATGAACTGGATGGTGGACGAGATCCCGGTCGCCCACGCCTCGTGGGGGAAGCTCTACCTGTGCGCGGTCGTCGGCCTCGTGATCACGGCCCTCCTGATGGTCATCACGGAGTACTACACCGGAACGAGGTGGGGTCCGGTCAAGCGCATCTCGGACGCATCGACGACGGGCCACGCGACCAACATCATCGCGGGCCTCGCCAAGTCGATGGAGGCCACGGCGGCCCCCGTGCTCGTGATCGGCATCGGCATCCTCGTGGCGTACAAGCTCGGCAACATCAACGGCATCGCCCTGGCGGCCGTCGCCATGCTCTCGCTGGCCGGCATGATCGTCGCGCTCGACGCCTTCGGGCCGATCACCGACAACGCCGGCGGCATTGCAGAGATGGCGGAGATGCCCGAGTCGGTGCGCGGCATCACGGACCCGCTCGATGCCGTGGGCAACACCACGAAGGCCGTGACGAAGGGCTACGCGATCGGCTCGGCCGGCCTCGCCGCGCTCGTGCTCTTCGACTCCTACTCGCACGCGCTCGTCCAGCAGGCCGCGGCTGCGGGGAAGACCGTGAACGTCGCCTTCTCGATCGCGAACCCGTGGGTGCTCGTCGGGCTCCTGATCGGCGGGATCATGCCGTACCTCTTCGCCTCGCTCGCGATGGAGGCGGTCGGTCGCGCCGGCGCCGAGGTCGTACAGGAGGTGCGCAGACAGTTCCGCGAGATTCCGGGGATCATGGAGGGCACTGCGCGGCCCGAGTACGCGAGGTGCGTCGATATCGTCACGCGCCGCGCACTCAAGGAGATGCGGATCCCGGCGCTCATCCCGATCGTGATCCCGATCGTCGTCGGCCTGATCTCGTACGAGATGCTCGGCGGCCTCCTCGTCGGCACGATCGTGACCGGCCTCTTCCTCGCGATCTCGATGACCGCCGGCGGCGGCGCGTGGGACAACGCCAAGAAGCTGATCGAGGACGGGGCGCACGGCGGCAAGGGCTCCGACGCGCATGCCGCGTCGATCACGGGCGACACGGTCGGCGACCCCTACAAGGACACCGCCGGCCCGGCGATCAACCCCATGATCAAGATCACGAACATCGTGGCGATCCTGATCATCCCGCTGGTCGTCCACTTCCTGTAACTCCCGGTTTCAAGAGTCCCTGCGACTCTCGAAGCCGGTTCCGTGAAGTGCGGGCGCTCGGCGCGCCCGCCCCTGCCGCTAGATTCCGCATGATGCGAGGGGTTGCAGCCGCAGCGTGCCTGATCGCGATCGCAATCGTGATATCGGGCTGCGGCGTCGACCAGACCCCCGGCCAGATCGCCGTCCAGACGATCGAGGACGATTGGGTGGGCTTCTTCGTCGGCAGCAACGATCCGTTCCCGGCGCAGCCCGAGCTGGCCGGGAAGAACACGCTCCGCAGGATCCGCTGCCAGCAGGAGACGACTGCGGCGCGGACGCTGACCTGCACGCTCGTCGCCGGTCACGGCGCGAGCGGTGGCACGGCGGTCGTCGCTCGCGTGCTCGTGACCTTCGACGCGCAGGGCGTGCTGCGCAAGTGGAAGTTCATCGGGTAACGCGTGCCGCTGCTCCGCCGCCGCAGCTCGCATGGCCTCCCCGCCGTTCTCGGGGTCGGGGACATGTTCTCGACGGCCTACGGCAACGTGGGCTCGTCCATCTACTACGCGCTCGGCGTCACCGCCCTCTACGCGGGGGGGATGACGCCCGTCACATTCGCGATCTCCGGCGTGATCTTCGCATTCACGGCGGCGACCTACGCCGAGGCCACCGCCCGCTTCCCGGAGGCCGGGGGGTCGGCGTCGTTCTCCCGCCGCGCGTTCAACGAGGCGGTCTCGTTCTTCGCGGCCTGGGCGCAGATGCTCAACTACACCGTCACGATCGCGATCTCGGCCTACACCGTCCCGCCGTACCTCTCGGTGTTCCCCGGCTGTGGCTTCATGCGCAACGGCATGACCGGGCAGGTGGTCGTCGCGGCCGGTCTCTGCATCGTGCTCGCGCTGCTCAACATCCGCGGCATCCAGGAATCGGCGCGGCTGAACATCTTCCTTGCGATCGCCGACCTCGCCACGCAGGCGCTGCTCGTCGTCATCGGCGTGGCGCTGATCCTCAATCCCCAGGTGCTCGTGGGCAACGTCCAGTTCGGCACGACGCCGACCGTGACGGCCTTCCTGATCTCCATCCCGATCGGGATGGTCGCCTACACCGGGATCGAGACGATCTCGAACATGGCCGAGGAGGCGCGCGACCCTGCGCGCGACGTGCCGCGCTCGATCGGGCTGGTGGCGGCGGCGGTGTTCGCGATCTACGCCTTCCTGCCGGCCGTGGCGCTGTCCGCGATGCCGATCCACGAGACGCCGGCGCTCTCGAATCCGCCCGGCACCGCCGGCACCCACTTCTGGACGGCGCTGGGCGGCAAGTA
Source organism: uncultured Actinomycetes bacterium (assembly GCA_963845865.1). Classification (GTDB taxonomy): domain Bacteria; phylum Actinomycetota; class Thermoleophilia; order Gaiellales; family JALYLC01; genus JALYLC01. Next base: position 1,570 of record CAWJTT010000039.1, on the reverse strand, counting down.
CGCGGGCGATCCGGTCCAGGGCATCGTCCAGAACCTCGGCCTTGGCGCGCTCACGACTCCCGTGAGCTACTACGTCGGGCTGCTCGCCGGCACGATCCTGATCATCGCAACGAACGCGGGCCTGATCGGCGTCTCCCGCCTCACGTACTCGATGGGGGTGCATCGCCAGTTCCCCGACTTCCTGCGCACGGTGCACCCCACCTGGCGGACGCCGTGGGTCGCGATCGTCGTCTACACGTTCGCGGCGATCGGCATGATCGGCGCCGCCAAGCTGGCGGGCGGTCAGGGCGTGGCATTCCTGGGCAACCTCTACGCGTTCGGCGCGATGCTGTCGTTCACGATCGCGCACGCCTCGGTGATCGCGCTGCGCGTGCGCAAGGGCAAGCGCGACCCCGAGCAGCCGTTCCGCGCCCCGCTGAACATCCGCATCGGCGAGCTCGACATCCCGCTCTTCGCCGTGCTCGGGGGCACCGGGACGTTTGCCGCGTTCATCGTCGTCGCGGCGCTGTTCCCGGCGGTGCGCTGGGCCGGCCTCGGCTGGCTCGCGCTCGGCATGGTCATCTACGTCGTCTACCGCAAGCGCCAGGGCCTGCCGCTGACGAAGACCGTGCTCGCCGACACCAAGCTGCGCGGGCCCGCGATCGAGATCGAGTACCGCACGATCGTGCTCCACGTGACCGAGGCGCGCGTCGCCGACGAGATGACCGCGACCGCGCTGCGGCTCGCCTCGGAGCGGCGCGCGCGCGTCGTGGCGATCTACACGCTCGAGGTGCCGGCCGCGCGGCCGCTCGCTCAGGTCTCGCCCGAGGACGAGCAGCGCGCCAACGAGCAGCTGGCCGAGGCCGAAGCGCTCGGGCAGGTGTACGGCGTGCAGGTCATCTCGCGCCTCGTGCGCACTCGCAACGCCGGACGCGCCCTGGTTGAGGAGGCGCACCGGCGCGGCAGCGAGATCATCGTGCTCGGCTCGCCCGGGCGCTCGGTCCGCTCGGCGCGCCTGTTCGGCTCCACGGTCGACTACGTGTTGCGGCACGCCCGCTGCAAGGTCATGGTCGGCGCAACGCCGGAATGGCGCGGCGCGGCGCACGCCGTCGCGCCCGTGGCCGGAGGTGCGCCGTGACGCTGCGCAACCGCGTCGCGCTGGTCCTGAGCGCCGTGCTAGTGGTGCTCGGCCTGACCGCGATCGTGCGCACGGCGATGGCGGGCGGATCCGGCGTCGCCGTCGGCTACGTGTTCGGCGGCGCGCTGACGCTCGCCGGGCTCGGTCGCGGCTGGCTCGCCCTGCACATGGCGAGGCGCGAGTAATGGCCCGCAAGCTGCCCGTCTTCCAGCGAGTCGTCGGCGAGGACGCGCTGTTCGCCGCGATCTACGGCACGATCTCCTCCTCGCTCTACTTCGCGCTCGGGGTGGTGGCGCTCTACGCGCTCGGCCTGACGCCGATCGTCCTGCCCGTCGTGGGCCTGCTCGTGCTCCTGGCCGCCGGCGCCTATGCCGAGGGTGCCTCGGCCACGGGCGGCGGCTCCCCGGTGATCGTACGGCGAGCGTTCGGCGATGTCGCAGCCTTCCTCGTGGG
>CAWJTT010000038.1:0-10071 GCA_963845865.1 uncultured Actinomycetes bacterium | reverse complement strand
CTCCTGCATGGGCTCCGGATGGCGGCCGAGGGTGCGGCGATCGTGGATGTCGGGGGCGAGTCGACCCGCCCCGGCGCTCGACCGGTCTCCGCGGAGCTCGAGCTCACGCGTGTGCTGCCCGTGATCGCCGGGCTCGCTGCCGAGGGCATTCCCGTCTCCGTCGACACGAGCAAGGCCGAGGTCGCCCAGGCCGCGCTGGCCGCCGGCGCCGTTCTCGTCAATGACGTGACCGCACTGCGCGGAGACCCCGAGATGGCATCGGTGATCGCCGATGCGGGCGCCGACCTCTGCCTCATGCACATGCTCGGCGAGCCGCGCACGATGCAGGACGCACCCACCTATCGCGATGTGGTGGCCGAGGTCGAGAGGTTCCTGGCCGAGCGCGCCGAGGTCGCGGTTGCGGCCGGCGTGCCCGAGGAGCGCATCGTGCTCGACCCCGGCATCGGGTTCGGCAAGACGCTCGCGCACAACCTCGCGCTGCTGCGTGCGCTGCCGCGCCTTGCGCGACTCGGCCCGCTGCTGCTGGGCGTCTCCCGCAAGCGCTTCCTGGGCGCGCTGACCGGCCGCGAGATCGCTGCGGACCGCGTGGCCGCCTCAGTCGCCGCCGCGCTCTACTGCTACCGGGGGGGCGCGCGCCTCCTGCGCGTGCACGACGTGCAGGCCACGGCCGACGCGCTCGCCGTCGAACGGGCGCTGGAGGGTGGCGCGTGACCGCGCCGCTCACGATCGAGGTGCGCGGGCTCGTCGTGCACGCGCATCACGGCGTGCACGAGCACGAGCGAGAAGAGGGGCAACGCTTCCTGCTCGACCTCGCACTCGTGCCGAGCTCTGCGCTGGCCTGCGAGACCGATCGCCTCGGAGACACCGTCTCCTACGGCGACGCCGCGCGCATGGCCGTCGAGGTCGCAACGTCGACCCGCTTCGACCTGATCGAGAGGCTGGCGGCGCACATCGCCGACGCGCTCCTCGCCCGCATGCCGCTCGAGCGCGCTACGGTCACCGTGCACAAGCCCGACGCGCCGCTGGGGCTCGAGTTCGACGATGTCGCGGTGACCGTCAGCCGCGTGCGCGTTCCGTCGCTTCGCTCGTGACGGCCGAACAATCCAGAGTCGTGGCCTATCGGGGGGCTAGACCGCACACGACCATGGGCTAGTTGGCGGTTGCGGGCCACCCTCGGAGGGGTGAAACTCGCGTGTATGGACTCTGCGAGGAGCGCGCTGGAAGAGGCGTCGCAACGGATCTCGATTCTGGTCGCCGAGGACAACGACCTGTATCGACGCGGTCTCGTCTCCGTGCTCGCCGATCGAGGGTTCGCAGTGCTGGGCAGTGCCGCGGTCGGAGCGGACGCCGTGCGCATGACCGCAGAGCTCCGGCCCGACGTCGTCCTGCTCGACCTCGTCCTCGCCGATGGCGACAGCATCCCACGCATCGCCGAGATGACCGAGGCGCATCCGGGCGTGAAGATCGTCGTGCTCAGCTCCAGCTCGGATCGCGAGTCGTTCCTCCGCTCGCTGCGGGCGGGTGCAGCCGGCTTCCTCTCGAAGGATCAGTCGCCATCCGGCCTCGAGCGCGCGCTGCATGGCCTTCTGCGCGGCGAGGCGCCGATCTCGCGGGTGCTCACGATGCACCTCGTCGACGAGGTGCGCCGCGAGGATCGCCGGCGGGAGATCGCGGCGCTGGTGCCCGATCGCGACCATCTGACTCCGCGGCAGCTCGAAATCCTGCGCATGCTCGCGAGCGGCGCGACGACGGTCGGCATCGCGACCGAGCTCTATCTCTCGGTCGAGACGGTGCGCTGGCACATCAAGTCGATCCTCCGCAAGCTCGGCGTGCGCTCGCGCGCCGACGCCATCGCCTGCCTCGAGGAGCTTCAGGCCGTATAGCGTTGATCGCGCGTGCGCGCGGTCCACATCGGTCTCGGCGGGAACCTCGGCGATCCGATCGCGACGCTGCGCACGGCACTTCGGCGCGTCGCACAGCTGCACGGCGTCGAGATCGAGGCCGTCTCCTCCGCCTACGAGAGCGCGCCGATCGGCCTGACCGGACAGCCGCCGTTCGTCAACGCGGCCGCGCGGCTGCGCACCGCGCTCCCGCTGCGTAGCGTTCTCGACGGGCTGCTGGCCATCGAGCGCGAGCTGGGCCGCGTGCGCACCGTGCGCTACGGCCCGCGCACGTGCGATCTCGACATCCTGCTCGCCGGGGACGAGGTCGTCGACGAGCCCGGCCTCTCGGTGCCCCATCCGCGGCTTGCCGAGCGGCGCTTCGCACTCGAGCCGCTGCTCGAGCTGGATCCGGGGCTGAGCCTGCCGAGCGGCGTGCCGCTGGCGATCCTGCTGGAGGCTGTGAACGATCAGGCCGTACGGCGCCTCGACGGCGTTCAACTACGATGACGGCCACGCGAGGGAGGCCAGACGTGTCCAACATCGACGAACTCGAGGAATACGACGCCGAGCTCGAGCTGCGGCTCAAGAAGGAGTACGCGGACGTCTACGGGTTGTTCCGGTACTGCGTCCTGACGCAGGAGGCGACCTACCTCTGCAATCAGCTCGAGCTCAAGATCGAGCACCAGCCGTCGTACCCGATGATCCACGTCGCCATGGAGGACGTCTGGGTCTGGGACAAGAACCGGCCCACGCGCATCATCCCGCGCACCGACATCCATACCACGCAGGACGTCACGATCGAGGAACTGCGGCCGCCGGAGAGCACGCCGCCGCTCGCGCCGCCGACGCCGTAGCGGTCGATGCTGCTCGCCGTCGACGTCGGCAACACGCAGTCGCACCTGGGCCTCTGGCGCGGCGACGTGCTTGCTCACACGTGGCGCATCGCGACGCGTCCGCTGCGCACGAGCGACGACCTGGCCGTGCAGCTCGACGGCCTGCTCGCGCTGCGCGAGCTCGACGCGAGCGAGGTGAGCGCCCTCGTCGTCTCCTCGACCGTGCCGGTGCTGGCAGCGGAATGGGCCGGCGTGGGCGAGAGCGCCCTCGGCGTCGACACGCTCCTGATCGGCCCGGGCGTGCGCAGTGGCCTGCCGATCCTGATGGACAACCCACGCGAGGTCGGCCCTGACCGGATCGTCAACGCCGTGGCCGCGCTCGCGCGGGTCGGCGGGCCCTGCATCGTCGTCGACTTCGGCACCTCGACGAACTTCGATGCCGTCTCCGCCGGCGGCGAGTACGTCGGCGGTGTGCTCGCTCCCGGCGTGGCGATTTCGATGGAGGCGCTCTTCGACCGGGCTGCGCGCCTCTCGCGCGTGGAGTTCGTCGCTCCGCCGACGGTGATCGGGCGCAACACCGTCCACGCCCTCCAGAGCGGCGTCGTCTACGGCTTCGCCGGACAGGTGGACGGCATCGTGCGCCGTATGGCCGCGGAGCTCGGCGGCGAGCCTCGCGTGCTTGCAACGGGCGGGCTGGCCGGCCTGATCGTGCCGCATGCCGAGACGGTGCACGAGCACGTGCCCGACCTGACGCTCGAGGGGCTGCGGATCGTCTACGAGCGCCAGTCGGCCTGACGCTTCACGAGGCTGCCGCGACGCGATGCGTCTTTTGAAACCAGTTCTCAAGACCCCCCGACCACTCACGGGACTCTTGAAACCGGTTCTCAGCCCGCCGAATAGATCGAGATCGGCAGGTCGAGCAGCGCGTCGTCCTCGATCGCGCCCAGGGCGGCGATGTCGCGGCCGTTCTGATTCACCAGCTCCCGTGCCTCGGGGCAGGCCTCGAGCAGCAGGCGCTCGACGTCGTCGATCGTCTCCGCCTGGGCGAGCGCGGCGCGCATGCCCGGCCCGAGCCGGCCGCCCCGCAGATACCAGCCGTAGAACTTGCGCAGCCAGCCGACCGCGCGCTCGGGCGTCATCTCGCGTGCGACCTCCCGCACGAAGCGCACGAGCTCGTCGACGAGCTCGACGTCGCTCGGCTCGCGCGGCACTCCGTCGACCAGTTCGGCGAGCAGCCACGGATCACCCTGCGCGCCGCGTGCGATCATGACCGCGCTCGCCCCGGTCGAATCGAGCACGGCCTGTGCTCGTGCGCGCGTCGTGATGTCGCCCGACGCCATCACGGGGACGTCTACGAGCTCGACGAGCTCCGCCGTCAGGCCGTGGTCGGCATGGCCGGTGTACATCTGCTGGGCCGAGCGTGGGTGCAGCGTGATCGCTTCCGCGCCTGCGTCGACGAGCTTCGGGCCGAGCGCGAGGCAGTCGCGGGAGCCGTTGCGCACCCCGGCCCGCAGCTTGACCGTCACGGGCACCTCGACGGCGTCTGCGACCGCCCGCGTGACGGCGATGGCCACGTCGTGGTTGTCGAGCGCGGAGGCGCCTGCGCCGGTCTTCGTGACCTTGCGTACGGGGCAGCCGAAATTGATGTCGATGATGTCGGCGCCCGCCGCCTCGCACATGCGCGCGGCATCAGCGACCGTGGCCGGGTCCGACCCGAACACCTGCACCGCGAGAGGATGCTCGTCGCGCGCGATGCGCAGGTACCCGAGCGTGCGGGCGTTGCCGTACGAGAGGCCGCAGGCGGAGACCATCTCCGAGCACACGAGGCCTGCGCCGAAGCGCCGTCCTTGCCTACGGAAGGCCTGGACGGACACGCCCGCCATGGGCGCGAGCACGACGCGCGAGGAAATCTCCACATCGCCGATCTGGAATGGCGAGGCAAGCTCGAGCGAGCGCGTGGGGAGAGTTGTCGACTGCACGGTTCAACGCAGTGTACGCTGCAGTCGGGCGTGGTTGGCACGCGTTGTACCCGCTCGCCCTGATGACGTTTTCCGGCGGCCGCTGGCCGTCCGGGCCCTATGGAGGCATCGTGGAGCGAGACGTCCTGCTCACTCAAGAGGGCTACGAGAAGCTGCAAGAGGAACTGCAGTCGCTGTCGACCGACAAGCGCCGGGAGGTCGCTGACCGCATTCGCGTTGCGCGCGAGTTCGGCGACATCAGCGAGAACTCCGAGTTCGACGACGCGAAGAACGAGCAGATGATGCTCGAGAAGCAGATCGCGAAGCTCGAGGAACGCCTGCGTTCGGCGCGCATCATCGACCCGTCCGAGGCGGACGCCGGCGCAGTCGACGTCGGGCTCCAGGTCACGGTCAAGGATGTCGATCGCAAGCGCGACGCGACCTACCGCATCGTCGGCTCGGCCGAGGCCGATCCGTCGGCCGGCCGCCTCTCGAACGAGTCTCCCGTCGGACGCGCGCTGATGGGGCGCAAGAAGGGCGAGACGATCGAGGTGAGCGTGCCTGCCGGCGTGCTCAAGCTCAAGATCGTCAACATCAGCGTCCCGGCGTGAGCGAGAGCCGCCGGCTCGATCAGCTTCCACATCGCTTCGCCGACCGCACCGAGATCGCCGAGGTGCGGGCGGCGCATGGCGAACTGGCAGCCGGCGACGTCTCGGGAGTGCGCTACCGCCTTGCAGGCCGGGCGATGGCGCGTCGCGTGCACGGCAAGGCCGCGTTCCTCGATCTCGAGGACCGCAGCGGGCGGCTGCAACTGCTCGCCAGCGCCGACGATCTCGGCGAGCAGCTCTTCGCGACCGTCTGCGAGACGCAGCTCGGTGACATCGTCGGCGTCGCGGGCGAGGCCATCGCGAGCCGGCGCGGTGAGCTGACGCTCCGACTCGAGGAGTTTCAGCTGCTGGCACCCTGCCAGCGCCCGCTCCCCGACCTGCATCACGGCCTGGCGGACGTCGAGGCGCGCTACCGGCATCGCTACGTCGATCTGATGGTAAACGCCGACGTGCGCGACGACGCGCAGCGGCGTGCCCGCATGATCGCGTCGGGGCGGGCATACCTCGACGGGGCGGGATTCATCGAGGTGGAGACGCCGATCCTGCAGCCGCTCTACGGCGGCGCGAGCGCACGCCCCTTCACGACGCACCACAACGAGCTCGACCGCACGTTCTACCTGCGCGTGGCCACCGAGCTGTATCTCAAGCGGCTGATCGTGGGAGGGCTGGAGCGCGTCTACGAGATCGGCAAGGATTTCCGCAACGAGGGCGTCTCGTTCAAGCACAACCCCGAGTTCACCGTCGTGGAGTGGTACGAGGCCTTCGCCGACTACGGCGACGGCATGCGGCGCACCGAGGAGTTCGTCGCCGCAAGCGTGGGCGGCGCGCTCGGCACGACCGTGATCACGCGCGACGGGCGCGAGGTCGACATGGCGCCGCCCTGGCCGCGGAAGCCGCTCGTCGAGGCCATTCGCGAGGCCTGCGACGTCGACGTGCTGGCGCTGCGGGACCCCGCCGTGCTGCGGGCCGCACTCGTGGAGCGGGGCGCGGCCGCCGCGGACGGAGATGCCACCTGGGCGCAGCTCGTCGACCGCGCGCTGTCTCACTTCGTGGAGCCCGCGATCGTCGAGCCGGTCTTCCTCGTCGATTACCCGACCGAGCTCTCCCCGCTGGCGCGCCCGTTCGCAGGCGATCCGTCGCTCGTGGAGCGCTACGAGGCGTTCTGCTGCGGCATGGAGTTCGCAAACGGCTACAGCGAGCTGAACGATCCGGATCTCCAGCTCCAGCGCTTCGAGGAGCAGGTCGCGATGCGCGCAGCGGGGGACGAGGACGCGCAGCCCCTCGATGCCGATTACATCGAGGCGCTGCGCTACGGACTGCCGCCGACCGCGGGGCTCGGTCTCGGCATCGACCGTCTCGCGATGCTCGTCTGCGACCGGCGGTCCATCCGCGACGTGATCCTCTTCCCCGCGCTGCGCGACCGTTCCTAGCGCTTCGCAGCAGCCGGCAGCGTGGCTTCCAGCCACGCCTCGAACGTCGGGCCCGCGAGGGTGGCGTTCGGCCCGGGGAGCAACCCGCCCGACTCGAAGACCGGCGTCTCCGCGAGCGCGGGATCGCTCACCTCCTCGATCCGGATCGGGTCACCGCGCCGGGAGACCAGGAGCTCGGCCGCAGCGGAGAGCCTCTCCTCGCGCGGGCCCGCGATCTCCGGGAACGGCGGCCCGCTGTGCGGCGAGGCGGCGGAGTCGGTCGCCATCTCGGCGAGCGCCTGCGCGACGGTCCTGGCCGCGACGAGCTGCGTGCGCATCCTCGGCACGTAGCTCACGGCGCCCTGCAGGCCCCACTCGACGAGCTGCGGGACGAACTCGTGGAACTGCGCGGCGCGCAGGACGAGCGCCGGGATCGGGCCCGACAGCGTGGCCTGCTCGTGCGCCACCACGGCAGCGCCATAGCCTCCGGCGAAGCGGTCGGCTCCGATGATGGACACAACCACCACGCGCCGCACGCCGGCCTGCGCGCCGGCCTCGTGCAGGTTTCGCGACGCGGTCGTGAAGAACTCCGTGGCCGTCGCCTCGTCGGGCGACGGCGAGGTGGCCGTGTCGACGATGCACTCCACGCCCTCGAGAGCCTCCGCGAGGCCCTCCCCGGTGATCACGTCCACGCCCTGCGAGCGCGAGATCGGCACGACGTCGTGCCCGCCGGCCTCCAGCACCTCGACGACGTGACGGCCCACGCGCCCGGTTGCTCCGGCGACTGCGATCTTCTCGGGTGTCTGCATGACAAGGCTCCATTCGGTCTTCATCTGTCGGTCCGTACTGAGACCCGCCACGCTGAAGTGGTGTGACACGTCAACCACGATTGGCGTTCGTCAAACGCGCGCCGGTAACGCAGACCGCTGTTTCGAAGCGCGGGTTCGAACCCGGGTGGTGCTCGCGCCCGGACATCGTTGCCTCTCGCCCTGCTGGGTTCGAACGCTCGGGCAGGGGTCAGACCTCCCTGCAGTAGCGCGCCCGTTCGACCCTTCCCCCGAGGTCTGCCCCCGCGATGCGCGTAGCCGAGCGGCGGCCTGGTCGCTCAGGAGCCGATCGCCTGCGGGAACCGCAGCAGGCCATCGGGGTCGCGCTCGTGCTTGAGGGACACGAGGTCGGCATACCTGCTGCCGTAGTAGGCGGTGCGCCAGGACGACAGGTTGGCGTCGGGGTAGTTCTGGTAGGCCTGGCCGTTGCCCATCGGCGCCAGCGCCGCCCGCGTCGTGTCGACGAAATGCTGGGCGCTCGCCATTCCGGCGAGCGAGGCGTAGCTGAGGATCTGAACCGATGAGCGCATGTGGCGGTGGATGAAGGATGTCTGGCCGGCCGCTGCGTCGTCGATCGCACCACCCTGCGCGTCGAGCAGCAGGACGCCGGACCCGCCCGAGGCCTGGCGGGCTTCCACGAGGCCCACGAGCGTGCGGGCCGCGGTCGTCCCGAGCGCACGGGCGATGTACGCGGAGCCGGCGGCGAACGTGTCGCGGCCGAGCGTGCCGCCCTCGCTCCGCGGCCTGCACTGTGCCAGCGTCTTGCCCAGGCAGCCGGCGAAGATCAGCTGCGCCTGCAGGTAGGGGTGCGTGTTCTGCGACACGCTCGCGCCGGGCTCCAGCAGCCCCGTGATCGCCCTGTTCGCGGCCGTCCCGGTGCCGAGATACTGCCCGAAGACCTCGATCGTGGCCGAGCCGGCTCCGGTCGCGACGGAGCAGATGGCCGCGAGCGGGGCGGGCGCGGATGCGCCGCGGGCCGTGAAGGCGGCCACGATCTCCGCCGCGCGCGACCACGGGTAGTCGGCGAAGAACGTCGTGACGGCCCCGACGGGATGCGTGCGCAGTTGCAGCGATGTGACGGGCGCCAGGCTCGCGCCGGCTCCGCGCAGGCCCTGCAGCAGTTCCGCGTCCGCCGGCGCGGGTTTCAGCGTGCGCAGGTCGACCACGTGCGCGGCGAGGAGCGTGTCGCAGGCCAGGCCGTAGCGCCGCGCGTCGAACCCGTAGCCGCCGCCCAGCGTGAATCCCGCCACGCCGACCGTCGGGCACGAGCCGTGTACCACAGCCCTCCCCCGCCTCGCGAGCGCCGAGATCAGCTCGATCTGACGCAGGCCTGCGCCGGCCAGCACGCTGCCGTCGCTCTGGAGCCGGACGCCGCGCAGCCTGCGCAGATCGAGCACGACGCCGCCCGCCACGGTCGAGGCGCCGATGTAGCTGTGGCCGCCCGCGCGGATGCGTATCGCGAGCCCGCGGGCGCGCGCGGTCTTCAACGCCGCTGCGAGATCCCTCGCATCGACGGGCTGGGCGATCGCCGCAGGCCGCACGCCGTCGTAGCGCGCGTTGTAGACGGGCCGTAGACGCGCATACGCAGCCGTGCCGGGCAGGTAGACCGGGCCGCGCATGGCGGCGGCCAGTGCTGCCAGGGGTGCAGGCGTCCGCGTCCGCCCGGGCACCGCGACGGCAGCGGCGCCGAGCACCAGCTGAGAGCGCGTGAGACCCGTCATGCGCGCCATCCTCGCAGGCGTATCCTGGGGCGGATGTCCGAGGTCGCCACACTCGAGGACATCTGCGAGCGCGCGTGGCCGCCGCGCGAGCGAATCGAGCTCGACGGCGCCGTGCTGCGCTTCACCGACGGCTTCACGCGGCGCGCCAACTCCGCGCGCGTCGATGCCTGCGCGACGGATCTCGGCGGCCTCCTGGCGCGGGCCGAGCGCGAGTACCGCAGCCGCGGCCTGCGTCCGGGATTCCGCCTCACGCCACGCTCGCCGCCGGCGTTCGAGCGGCTACTCGACGAGCGTGGATACGTCGTCGACACGGAGGCGGTCGTGATGGTGGCGGGGACGCTGCACGATGCCGCCGTGCCGACGGCGCTCGAGGCGATCGCGCTCGCCCCGGCGCTCGACGACGAATGGCTGCAGGCCTTCAAGGCAGTGGAGCGCAACTGGCCGGCCGAACAGGATCCTGGTGCGCGCTGGGTGCTCGGCTCGGGGGAGTCACCGCGCCGCTTCGCGCGTGCGTTCCTCGACGGTGCCGCCGTCGCGACCGGGTACGCACGACTCGAGGGCGACTGGCTCTATATCGCGTGCGTCGGAACGGTGCCCGAGCACCGCCGTCGGGGGCTGGCGCGCGCGATCAGCGAGCGCCTCCTGAGCTGGGGCGCCGCCGCCGGCGCAGGGCGAGCCGTCCTGCAGGTCGAGACGAAAAACGCGGCGGCGCAGGGGCTTTATGCGCAGCTCGGCTTCGGCCCGCGCTACGTCTACCGCGACTTCGTGCCGGGTTCGGTCGCGCAGCCTGACTAACACCCCCTTCTGGGCGTCTCAAGGACCGGGCGGATAG
>CAWJTT010000037.1:0-69939 GCA_963845865.1 uncultured Actinomycetes bacterium | reverse complement strand
GGCGAGGCGAACGGCCCCGCGTAGAAGCTCTTCCGCACGACCTGTACGAGCGGATAGCCGAACGCGAAGACCATCGCCCCGACGGCGGGCAGGGCGTAGAAGTAAGGCCAGAGCACCCGCCGCCGGCGGCGCCGGCGGCGAGTGCTCTCCCTGGTCATACTCGAGGCCCTAGACTGCGCGTGCTACTCAGCCCCCATCGACCCACTTCGAGTAGTTCTTGAACTCGTCCGGGTGCTGGGACTTCCACTTCTTGAGCTCGCGCTCCCAGAGCGCCACGGCGTCGGCGGGCGAGCCCGAGCCCGACGTGATCAACTCACCGGCGGCCAGGTCGGCGTTCCGTCGACCTGCGGCGGCACGAGTTCTCGGGCCAGACCGAGACGGCGGCATGGTCGAGCTTGAGCTGCTTCTTCGCGATCGGGCTCGTGACCAGCGAGGCCGGGAAGCGCTTGTCGGCCGGGAACACGCCGGTCATCGCGTACCAGCCCTTGAGCGCCTGCGGCGTATGCAGGAATGTCAGGAACTGCGCTGCCGCCTTGGGGTGCTTCGACCACTTGGTGATGAACGCATACGATGACTGCGTGGTGTCGTAGCTGGTCGCGAGCTTGCCCTTGCCCCAGATCGGGATCGGGCCGACGCCGACGTTCTTGGCGCCGAGCGACTTCGACGCGCCGTGACGTTGCCGTCCGTGATCCAGCCATCGCGACCTTCTTCTGGCCGAAGAGCTGACAGCCCCTGCGTGAAGGTGATCGAAGCGACGTCGGAGTTGAGGTACCCCTTCTTCTTGAGGTTGGCGAGCGCCTGGTAGAAGCCCGAGTTCTTCGGGTCGGAGAACTTGGCCTTGCCGATCACGACGGCCTTGAGCTCGTTGATCGAGTTGAGGTTCTGCTTGCCGATCAGCGAGAAGAACCAGGCGCCGCCGTAGCCGTCCTTGTTGCCCATGCCGAACGGCGTGAAGCCGGCCGCCTTGAGCTTCTTGGCGTCGGCCAGGAACTCGGTCCAGGTCTTGGGCCCCTTGTTCGGATTCAGGCCCGCCTTCTTGAACATCGCCTTGTTCCAGACGAACGGGATGCCGAGCAGGTACTGCGGCATCGCCCAGAGCTTGCCGCCCGACATGTTCTCGGCCGTGCCGATCCAGTTCTTCGTCTCGCTCGCGGGCACGTAGTCGGAGATCGGCACGGACGCGCCGTTCCATGCCGGCGTCAGCACCGGCAGGGTCGCCCACTGCGTCGCGATGTCCGGGCCGCTCTTGGTCTGGGCCGTCGTCGTGAAGGCCGAAATGAGCGTGTCCGTCGACTGTTTGACGACCTTGATCTTGACGCTTCGGATGCGCCTTCTCGTAGAGAGCGACTTCCTTCTTGAGCCAGTTACTTGCGCCCGGGGCGTCGTCGTCGCCCCAGTACCAATACGTCAGGTTCGCGTTGTTCGGGTCATCCGCGACGGGCCGCGTCGGCTTGGATGAAGCCGTCGTCGCGAACGCCGCCGCGCCCAGCGCGAGCGCCGCCCCGACCACTGCCAGAACGTGCTTCCTCGCCATCATTCCTCCACTTCCGCGCCGATCGTGAATGATCGGCAGCATGCCTGTTCTAGAAGACGTGTCAAGGCAGCGTTAGTTGGATGTGGGAGGCGGCGCCTCGGGCAGCACCTGCCCGCCGTCGACGATCACCGTCTGGCCCGTGACGTAGCCCGCCTCGGGCGAGGCCAGGAAGCGCACGACCCAGCCGACTTCCTCGGCAGTGCCGAAGCGCCCCATCGGGATGGACGAGAACATCAGGCGCTGGTGCTCCTCGCTCGTCTCTGCGAGCCCTGGCGTCTCGATGTTGCCCGGCATGACGGCGTTGACGGTGAGCCCGCTCGTCGCGAGCTCGATCGCGGCGGAGCGCATGAGGCCGAGCATCGCGGCCTTGGAGGCGCCGTAGTGCGCATAGCCCGTCTGGCCCGTGATCGGCCCCGTGATCGAGGAGGTCAGCACGATGCGCCCGTAGCCGCGGGCGAGCATCGCCGGCGTGCAGGCCTGGATGGCGTGCAGCGCGCCCTTGACGTTGATGCCCATGACCCGGTCCCAGAGCGCGTCGTCGATCGCGGCGAGCTCGGTGCTCGGGTAGATCCCCGCGTTGGCAGCCAGGATGTCGATGCGGCCGAAGGCCGAGAGCGCCGCGGCGGCCAGCTCGTCGACGGAGGCCCGGACGGTGACGTCGGTCGCGACCGCGAGCGCGCCCCGCCCCAGCTCCGCGGCCGTGCGCTCGGCGGCGGCCGCGTCGATGTCGGCGATGACGACGCGCGCGCCCTCCGCGGCGAGCACCGTCGCGATGCCGCGCCCGATGCCGCGTGCGGCACCCGTGACGACTGCGACCTGATCCGTCAGCGCTTGCATGTCGTGGACGATAGTCTCGTCGCCGAGATGCAGCGCTTCCTCGCGCGCGACGCGAAGTTCTCCTACAGTCCCGACCACGCGTCCATCGGCACGGTGCAGCCCGGAGAGACGTTCGAGGTCGAGTCCGTCGAGGGCTTCTACAACGCGTTCGCGTCACCCTCCGACTTCACGCCCGAGCGCTACGCGGAGGCCGAGAAGCTCAAGTGGGCGGTGACCGGGCCGATCACGGTCGCCGGCGCCCAGGCCGGCGGGGCGGTCGCCGTCACGATCCACTCGGTCGAGGTGACGACGCCGGGCGTCGTCGTCTACGGCGGCTATACCGCCGAGGATCCGTACGAGTGGTGGGACGACGAGAGCGCGTGCGCGGTCTATCCGGCCGAAGGCGGAAGCCTGCAATTCGACGAACGCACGACACTCCCGACGAGGCCGCTGATCGGCTGCCTTGCGGTCGCCCCGGCCGAGGGCGAGCTGCACGCCATGCTCCAGGGCCGCTACGGAGGCAACATGGACTGCCGCGAGATCTGCGCGGGTGCGACGCTCGTGCTGCCGGTCGCGCACGACGGCGGCGGCCTCTACTTCGGCGACTGCAAGGCGCTGATGGGCGACGGCGAGATCGTCGGGCCGCCCGAGGTCGGCGCCCTGGTCACCGCGACCGCCCAGCCGCGCGAGCTTGCCGCGTCGATGACGTGGCCGAGGCTCGAGACCTCGGGCAGCCTGACGACGCTCGTCTCCGGCAAGCCGCTCGAGTGGAGTGCGCGCCGGGCCTACCGCGAGCTGCTCGAGTGGGTCGTCGAGGACTACGAGATCGACCGGCCGCAGGCCGCGCTGCTACTGGCGATGGTCGCGGACGCCGGCATCTGCCAGATCAGCAACACCGACTACACCGCCTACTGCGTCGCGCCGCGCGACGTGCTCGAGCACTACCGGCGTTGACGGACCTGGTTTCAAGCGTCCCGTGAGTGGTCGCGGGCTCGAAGCGAGCGGGAACGCGAAGCCCCGGGGTTCGCTCGGTCCTAACGCACGAGGCCGCGCGCGGCGACCCGGATCACGTGGTCGACGACGCCGTCGCGCACGGCCAGCAGGCCGTCGTGCAGGTTGACGCAGCCGCACGCGTGGTTCGGGATGACCCGCAGTCGATCCCCGACCGCGGGCCGTTCGGCGAGGGCGGTGACGTTCACGTAGCCGTGCTCCTCGTTGATCGTGTGCAGCTCGGCGCCCGGAAGGCCGACGATCACCCCGTGCCCGCCGTCGGGGTGGTCATCGGAGGTCAGCGTCTTCGAGCCGGCGTCGATCACGATCTGCCCGGGGACGGCGTCCGACACGACGGTCACCGCGACCGTGAGCGCGCATGCATCGGGCGTCCCGTCGACACGATCGAGCAGCGCGTAGGTGCCGGATCGCAGCTCGTTGACGCAGGTCTCGTGCGTGAGATAGCGCGACGGTGTCGACCCACCGGAGATGCGCTCGCAGGGCACGCCCGCGGCCGCGAACGCATCGCGCGTGGCGCGCAGCAGCTCGTCGACGGCCTCGACGCGCGCGCGCACGGTGGCGGCGTCGCCACGGCAATGCCCCGGGTAGCAACTGATGCCGGCCACCTCGACTGCCGGAAGACGCGCGAGCGCCTGGGCCAACGCGAGGGCGCCTGCGGTCGTCGTCTGCCCGGTGCGGTGGAGCCCGACGTCCAGCTCGACGAGCAGCGTCGCCCGCGCTCCGCGGCGATCCAGCGCCGAGGCGAGGCCTTCGGCCGCCGGCAGGCCATCGACCGCGACCGTCAGCTCCACGCCCTCGTCGGCGATGCGGGCGAGGCGCTCCCACTTGTCGGCGCCGAACGGCGGGTAGTGCACGAGGATCCGCGGCGCGCCGGCCTCCTGGAACACCTCGGCCTCTCCGGTCTTGGCGACCGTCAGGCCGCCGGCGCCGAGCGCCAGCTGCATCAGGCCGATCTCAGGTGACTTGTGCGTCTTGGTGTGCGGCCACAGCGCGATCCCGTGCCGGTCGCCGTAGGACTGCAGATCGCTCAGGTTCGCCTCGAGCCGGTCGAGGTCGACCATCGCGACGGGCGTCTCGACCTCGTCGACGCCACGTCCCACCTGCGCCTCGAGCAGCTCCAGCGTGCGATCGGCTCCCGTGCGCATCGCAGATGAGCATAGTGAAACGCGCGCCCGCACGGTAAGCTCCCCGACATGGGACTCGAGAATCCGATCCACCTGCTGGTGCTCGCCGTGATCATCCTGCTGGTCTTCGGGTCATCGCAGCTCCCGAAGATCGCACGCTCGGCGGGCAAGCACGCACGTGAGGCCAAGGACGGGGTCACCTCGTTCAAGCAGGAATTCGACCACGGCCTGGGCGACAACAACCCGCTCAACGATGTCGCCGACACGCTTCGTTCCGCGAATCCCAAGAAGATCGCTCGGGACGCCGTGAGCAAGACCACGAGCACCCCGAAGAAGCCGCCGCCCACGGCGTAGCGGCTACGGCAGCGTCAGCTGCGCGTGACCGCCTGGAGTGCCGCGCCCGTTCCGCCGTCGATGCGCAGGGTCGCGCCGTTGATGTGCGCGGCATCGCGCGAGGCGAGGAAGACCACCGCTGACGCGACGTCGTCGGCAGTCGCGAATGCGCCGCTCGCGGTCGCGCGCCAGCTCGCCGGGTCGTCGCCGGCCATCCCGGGCAGTGTGTTGCCGGGGCAGACGGCGTTGGCCCGGATGCCGAAGGGCGCGCCCTCGCCGGCGAGCAGCTCGGCCAGCACGACGACGCCGGCCTTCACGACAGAGTAGGCCGGGATCCTGTGCGACCCGCGGATGGCAGCGTCCGAGGCGATCAGCACCATCGAGCCGCCACCCTGCCGCCTCATCGGGGCAAACAGCGCTCGAGCGCAGCGGAACGCCGAGGTGAGGTTGATCTCGACGAGGCGCTCGAGCTCCTCGTCGGTGATGGCGGCGAGCGGGCCGGCGGCGAGCACGCCGGCAGCCGCCACGAGCAGATCAACGCGCCCGAGCCGCTCGAGCGCGAACGCCACCGCCGCATCGCTCGCTGCGCGGTCAGTCGAATCGGCCGCACGGAACACCGCACCGGTCTCGCGCTCGAGCGTCGCACCGCGCTGCTCGTCGCGACCGCAGAAAACCACCTCGTCGCCGCTCGCGCGTAGCCGCCGCACGATTGCCGACCCGATTCCGCCCGTGCCCCCGGTGACGAGCGCCGAGCGAGTCATCGCGCGCGCTCGGCGTCGACGGAGTTTGCGCGCAGCGCGGCACGCATGCCGCCGTCGATCAGCAGGTCGGCACCCGTGATCGTGCGCGCGTCGTCGCTCAGGAGGAATGAGACGGCCGCCGCGACGTCGCGCGCGTGCACCAGCCGCCCGAGCGGCGGGCGCGTCCACTGCGAGGTGTCAGGAAGCGCGCCACGCCCGTCCACGGTGGTGACCATGCCAGGCTCCGTGTCGCCCGGGCAGACCGCGTTGACGCGAACGCCGTCCGGCCCGGCCTCCACGGCGAGCATGCGCGCGAGCATGATCACGGCACGCTTCGAGACCGAGTACGCGCCGATGGGCGTCTCTCCCCACACGCCCGCGTCGGAGGCGACCAGCACCATCGCGCCGCGCGTCTCCCGCAGCGCGGGCAGGACCGCGCGGGCGTAGCGAATCGGCGCGACGACGTTCGTCGCGATGACGGTGTCCCACTGCTCGTCGGTCGTCTCCGAGAGCGTGGCTTCGCAGAGAACGCCGGCGTTGAGCACGACGATGTCGAGTCCGCCGAGCCGTTCCAGCGAGGCCTTCACGGACGCGATGACCTCGTCGGCCTCACGCACATCGGCGCGCGCGAACAGCGCGCCCGTGCGGGTCGCGACCGCCGAGCCCCGCCCCGCGTCGCGTCCGGTGAACATGACGCGCGCACCCTCCTCGGTCAGCCGCGAGACGACCGCCTCGCCGATGCCCGACGTGCCGCCCGTGACGAGGGCGCGCTGGTCGGCATGGCGCTCCATCGTGCGCAATTGAAGCACGGCCAAATGGCACAGCGTGCGAGTGCCACTTGGCGGCGGCGGAGGTGCCGCGCGCCGCCCTCAGCGCTCGCTGCCCGCGAGCGGCAGCCCGTCGGGCAGGCCGAAGCGCGGGAACACCTCCGGCGTCACGAAGCCGGTGACCCTGGCGATGCGGCGCCCGCGCAACTCGAGCACGTCGAGCACGCCGGGCACGTAGCGCGCGGCCTCGTCGTCGAGGACATAGCAGCCGACCGCAAGCTGGCCGTTGGCGCGCGTGGCCGCGTGCCGCCACGGCACGGCCAGCGCCTGGTCGCGCAGGAACACGGCGATCGCGTCCGGTCCGTCGTACCAGCTCGGGATGGGCGGCATCGACCAGGTCGCATCCTCGGTCAGCATGGCGACGACCGCGGCCACGTCGCCGCGCTCCATCGCGTCCATGTAGGCGCGCACGATGGCCTGCAGCTCGCGCTCGCCGAGGGCGTGCAGCGTGGTCTGCTGGCTGCGCTCGGGGAGCCGCTCGTCGATGGACCTGCGTGCGCGCTGCAACGCGCTGTTCACCGAGGCGACCGTCGTGCCCAGGGACTCGGCGACCTCGCGCGCCGAGAATCCGAGCACCTCGCGCATGATCAACGCAGCGCGCTGCCCCGGCGGGAGTAGCTGGAGCGCCGCCACGAAGGCCAGCTCGACGCTCTCGCGCTGCTCGTAGCGCGCCGACGGCGCCGCCAGGCCATCCCCGAGCCCGAGTTGAGCATCCGGGTACGGCTCGATCCAGATCGGCTCCGCGAGGGGAGGGTCGTGATGCTCGTGCGGATCGCTCGGCGGCCCGTACGCGAGCGGCAATACCCGCGCGGGTCGCCGCTCGATGGCGCTCAGGCAGGTGTTGGTCGCGATCCGGTACAGCCAGGCGCGTAGGGAGCTGCGCGCCTCGAATCTCCCAAGACCGCGCCAGGCGCGCAGGAACGCGTCCTGCAGCGCATCCTCGGCGTCGTGCACCGATCCGAGCATGCGGTAGCAGTGAGCGTGCAGCTCCGTGCGGTGCGGCTCGATCAGCCGGCGAAATGCGTCCTCGTCCCCTCGCCGGGCGGACTCGAGCAGCGCTCGCTGCCGTCCGGTCGCGTCTGCTGGCGTCGTGCTCATCCTCGCGAACAACGACCGTCGCGGGAGCGAAAACTCATCGCCCGGATCGGCGATGAGTCGGGCGCGCTGTCCGGGTCTTGTCTTGTGACGGCCCGTTTGCGAAGGAGGAAGCGCATGTTGCCGCCCAGCACGTGGACATACCTCACCGGCACCTCGGCACCTCCGGTCGCCAAGGTCTACGACATCCCGCCCGTCGTCACGCGGCACCGGCGCTGGCCTGCCGGTCGGCGAGCGGCCCAAGCGCCATCTCGCGGAACGTGGGCTCGACGACGACTCCGCGCCTAGCCTGCCCCTAGAGTCCGGTGCGTGAAGGCAGCCGTGTGCCACGCGTTCGGCGAGCCGCTGGTGATCGAGGAGATCCGCCTCGACGCTCCGCGACGCGGCGAGGTCAGGGTGCGCGTGGCGGCCTGCGCGGTCTGCCACAGCGACGTGGCGTACGCGTCGGGGGCCTGGGGCGGACGCATTCCCGCGGTCTACGGTCACGAAGCGGCCGGCATCGTGGACGCGGTGGGAGGCGAGCCCAACGGCCTGGCTCCGGGCGATCACGTCGTGGTCACGCTTGTGCGCTCGTGCGGCGCCTGCCACACCTGCCTGCGCGGCCAGCCAGCCCTGTGCGAGACGATCTTCCGACTGGATCGGAGCAGTCCGCTGCGAACATCGAGCGGCGCCGAGGTCGCACAGGGCCTTCGCACCGCTGCCTTCGCCGAGGAGGTGCTCGTCCACCGCTCCCAGGTCGTGCCGATCCCGCGCGAGCTGCCTTTCGACCGCGCGTGCCTGCTGGCCTGCGGCGTGGTCACGGGCTACGGGGCGGTCGTCAACGCCGCGCAGGTGAGCGCGGGCGAAAGCCTCGCCGTGATCGGAGCGGGAGGCGTGGGCCTCAACTGCGTCCAGGCCGCCGAGCTGGCCGGGTGCAACCCGATCGTCGCGCTCGACCTGGTGGGCGACCGGCTCGCGGTCGCGCAGGCGTTCGGCGCGACGCACACGATCGACGCGGCCGCCGATGCCCTGCGCGCCGTGCGCGACCTGACGGAAGGCCGTGGCGTGGATTGTGCCGTGGTCGCCGCGGGCGCGACAACGGCGGTCGAGCTGGCGCTGCGGCTCGTGCGCCGCGGCGGCAC
The DNA here is from genome assembly GCA_963845865.1 of uncultured Actinomycetes bacterium. Lineage (GTDB taxonomy): Bacteria > Actinomycetota > Thermoleophilia > Gaiellales > JALYLC01 > JALYLC01. Next base: position 61,338 of record CAWJTT010000037.1, on the reverse strand, counting down.
GATCGTGATCGCGGGCATGCCGGCCTCCGGTGCGACGGTCGAGATCGAGCCGGCCGGGATCGCGCACGACGGCATCCGCATCCTGGGCAGCAAGCTCGGTTCGTCGCGGCCCGCGGTCGACGTGCCGCGACTCGCAAGGCTCTACCTCGACGGGCGCCTTCGGCTGGACGAGCTCGTCTCGTCGCGCTCGCCGCTCGAGGGGATTAACGAGGCGCTCGAGTCCGCCGCCCGCGGCGAGGCCCTGCGCGCCGTGATCATGTTCTGATCATTCGGCGCTGAGCCCGCCCGCGTCGAAGAGCGCGTCGACGACCGAATCGAGCGACAGGCTGGGCGGGGGCACCGTGATGTCGGCGTCGCCCGCGTGATCGTGCGACTCGAGCAGCACGCCGTGCTCTCGCACGAACGCGCACAGCCCGACGAGTAGGCGCTGATACTCGTCCTCGCGCGCCTCGTCCACGGCCATGGTCACCGCGTTGTCCAGCTGGAGGACGTCGGGCTCCGCGGCGTCCGGTAGGAGCCACCAGCCTTCGCCTGCGATGCGAACGATCACAACGCCCCCCGAGGGCACCGGCGGCGCAACGCGCCTCCGCATGCCTTGCAAAGCATATCGACATGGATTGCAAATCGTGTGGGAACGTTTCATGCGCCGCGTGCGACCCCGGGCACCTCCTCTCCGCGCAGCGGCCAGGGCTGGCCGTCCGCGGTGTAGAGCTGGCTTCCTGGCACGATCGAGCGGCCGATGGTCGGGAACCGGACGAGCGCTTTCCGCCCGCCGTCGTAGTCGACGGCGAGCAGCACGAGCTCGGCCTCCCAGAGGCCGAACGGCCCGCCCACGCGGCAGGCTCGCGGGCGCGGCGGTGCATCGTCGCCGCGGAAGATGCGCACGAACGGGTTCGCGGCGAGCTCATCCTCGACGGTGGTCGCCGGGCCGTGTCCGGGCAGCAGCACGGTGTCTCCGCTGAGGGCGAGGATGCGGCGATGGATCCCGCCCATGTGCTCGGCGAACGAGACCTCGCTCGGCTCGGAGTGGCCGGCGACGGTGTGCCGGTAGATCGAGTCGCCGGTGGTTGCGACACCTCCCGTCCGGTACGCGAACTGGGCGGCGTCGTGGCCGGGCAAGTGGATGGGCTCGATCTCGAGCTCGCCGAACCGGACGACCTCGCCGTCGTGGAGGTCGCGGTCGTGGAACCCTCCGGGTGCGGCCGCGTGTGCCAGCACCGGGAGGCCGCCCGCGCGCAGCTCGGCGACGCCCGCGACGTGGTCCTCGTGCGTATGCGTGAGCAGGAGCGCGTGGACGGCGATGCCGCGCGCGCGGGCGTGCTCGAGGAGCGGGCCGAGGTTGCCGTTGCCGTCGATGAGCACCCCGTCCGATCCCGTGCTGATCAGATACGAACGGGCGTCCCAGCGCTCGTCGCGCGTTGCGACGACGGAGACCCCCGGCGCAGCGGCCGCGCCGAGCTCGCTGACCGGGTGGATGACGGTGGAGATGTCGGTGGGCATGAGGCGATCGTAGTCGGAGCCTCTTGACAGCTTGCACGGCGTCCCGTAGAGACCGCGGCGCCGCGAGCGGCCTACCGGGCTCATCACCGCGTGAGGTCGAGGTGCTCAGGCTGGTCGCACAGGGCGTCTCGAACCAAGGAGATCGGCGCCCGGCTCGTGATCTCGCCGAAGACCGCGGGCAACCACGTCGAGCACATCTACTCCAAGATCGACGCCTCGGGCCGGGCCGCTGCCAGCCTGTTCGCGATGCGGCACGGCCTGCTCCGCGATCTGGAGCCCGCCAGCGCCCCAGCGAGCTGAGCGGCCCGGGCTAGACTGGCGCCATGATTGCGAAGGCACCATTCGGGGCGACGGGCCATGACAGCAGCCGCGTGATCTTCGGCGCCGCGGCACTCGGGGAGGTGTCGCAGCGCGAGGCGGACGAGGCGCTGCAGCTGCTGTTCGAGCACGGCGTCAACCACATCGACACTGCGGCGAGCTACGGCGACGCCGAGCTGCGCCTCGCGCCGTGGATGCACGAGCATCGGGGCCGCTTCTTCCTCGCCACCAAGACCGGCGAGCGCGACTACGCGGCAGCGCGCGAGCAGATCCGTCGCTCGCTCCAGCGCATGGGCGTCGACCAGGTCGACCTGATCCAGCTCCACTGCCTCGTCCACCCCGACGAGTGGGAGCTCGCCCTCGGAGATCATGGTGCCCTTCGCGCCGCGATCGAGGCGCGAGACGAGGGTCTCGCGCGGTTCATCGGCGTGACCGGCCACGGGCTCACGGTCGCCGCCATGCACCGGCGCAGCCTCGAGCGCTTCGCATTCGACTCGGTCCTGTTCCCGTACAGCCACGTGATCACGCGTGACGAGGCGTACGCAGCGGACGTCCGTCACCTGCTCGCCACGTGTCGCGAGCGCGACGTCGCCGTGCAGACGATCAAGAGCATCTCGCGCGGCCCCTGGGGATCGAGAGAGCCGTCCACGACCACCTGGTACGAGCCGCTCGTCGAGCAGGAGCACATCGACCTCGCCGTCCACTGGGTCCTCGGCGAGCCCGGCATCTTCCTCAACAGCGCCGGCGACCTCGGGCTCCTGCCCCGCGTGCTCGACGCCGCCGAGCGCTTCTCGGCCCGTCCCGCCGACGAGGAACTGGCGCGCCTCGCCGACGAGCTGCGCCTCAGCACGCTCTTCGCCTGAGCACGGACACGGCCTGAAAGATGGGGCGAACGCCTCATGCAGCCGGACTCGCCGCTGCCTAGCCTGGAATCACACCAGCAACGGAGGCGAGCCATGCCGAAGGTATCGAAGGACAGCGCCGCTCACGCCGAGGTGCACGGCCCGGTCGAGGTACGTCACGAGGACGTCCACGGCTACTCCATCGACTTCGTGTCGTTCGGTCAGGATGTCGACGCGACACCGCTGATGAAAGGGCTGCCCGGCGACCGCTGCCCGTGCCCGCATTGGGGCTACGTGCTCAAGGGCCGGCTGACATTCCGGTTCGCAGATCACGACGAGGTCGTCGAGGCCGGCGACGCCTTCTACCTGCCGCCCGGGCACATCCCGACCGCCGAGGCCGGCAGCGAGTACGTCCAGTTCAGCCCGAGCGAGGAGCTGCGAGTCGTCGCGGACGCGATGAACGCGAACATGCAGGCGATGATGCAGGGGGCGTAGGCGATCGGACGGCGGGTGGCTTGCGATGATTCCGAGCCGCGCGATCCGTCAGTGAGGGGAGCGACCGAGGCGCCGACGAACAGGAGAGAGCCGATGGCCCGCATCACCCCCAATCTCTGGTTCGACACCGAGAGCGAGGAAGCCGCCGAGTTCTACGTTTCTGTGTTCCCCAACTCGGAGATCACAACCGTCACCCGCTACGGCGAGGCCGGGCCGCGCCAGGCCGGGATGGTGCTCACGGTCGAGTTCGTGCTCGATGGCCACGAGTACGTCGCGATCAACGGCGGCCCCCAGTTCAGCTTCAGCGAGGCGATCTCGCTGATGGTCAACTGCGCCGATCAGGACGAGGTCGACTACTACTGGGGCGCGTTGTCCGAGGGCGGCGAGGAAGGCCCGTGCGGCTGGCTGAAGGACAGGTACGGGCTGTCCTGGCAGGTCTGCCCTGCCGGCATGGCCGAGCTGCTGAACGATCCCGACCAGGCGCGCGGGCAGCGCGCGATGAAGGCCATGCTCGGCATGAGCAAGATCGACCTCGCCGCGCTGCAGGCGGCCGCCCAGGGGGCCTAGAGCGCAGCCACGCAGCGGCCGCACCTACGGCGGACGAGCCGTCTACCATCGGGCCGCTCACCCAGCAGGCCCAGGCGAGGAGGCACCGGAGCTCATGCACGAGAACATCCGCGAGTTGATCGCGCGCCACGACGCGGGTTGGAACGCGCAGGATCTTGACGCGATCATGGCCTGCTACACGCCTGACATCGTGTTCGCGAACTACAACGCCGGCGAGTCCGCCGAAGGCGCTCAGGCCGTACGAGACCACCTCGCGGGGATCTTCGCGGGCTGGCCCGACCTTCGCTTCCGAGGGCGGCGGCTGTACGTCGCGGACGAGTTCGCCGTGAGCGAGTGGACGGCCACCGCGACGCACCGCGACGGACGCCGCCTCGAGTGGGACGGCGTCGACGTCTTCCCGTTCCGCGATGGCCTGATTGCGCGCAAGGACGTGTACACGACGGCGCACGCCGCGCGCGTGCTGTCCTGATCGGCCCACCGCCGAGCGCGATGACGCGGGACCCGGAACGACGTCCTCGTGCGGTCACGAGTTGATCGGGCCCGATCTGTCGCGGAGCGAGACCGGCGGACGGCCCGACGCGGCCGCGAGCACCTCCGCGCACACCGCGAGCGCCGACTCCGCCGGCGTCGCAGCGGCGAGGTCGAGCCCGACCGGGCCGTGGATGCGCGCGATCTCTGCCTGGGTGAGACCGAGCGCGGCGAGGGCTTCCGCGCGACGCGCCTGTGTGCGCCGCGATCCCATCGCGCCGACGTAGCCGATGCCACGGCCGAGCGCGTCCGCGAGCACCGGCGTGTCGAGCGCAGGATCGTGCGTCAGGACGACGACAGCGTCTCCCACGCGCAGGTCTGCGAGCGCACCCCGGGCGCCTGGCAGGTCGTCGACAAGCTGTGCGCCCCAGCCCAGTACCGCCGCCTGGCGTGTGAGCGCGTGCGCCAGCACGGCCTCGCCGACCACCAGCATGCGGCGGCCGGGATGAAAGCTCTGGATCAGGATCGACCCCTCGGCCTCGCTGATCGCCGACGGCGCGCCGCGCTCGAGCAGCGTCGCGGTTACCTCGGCCACCGCGTCGGGCAGCGGCTCGTCGCCGGGCAGCGAGAGCGTCGTGTGCCCGTCGGCCGTCATCACGAGCGCCGCCGGCTCGCGACGGGCGAGCGTGCTCCAGAAGGTCTCGGGAATCGCGTCGAGGCGCTGTACCAGCGCGCTGGCCTGCCCGCCGCAGGCAAGGCCCGCGCGCTGTGCGTTGTCGCGGCCGATGGCCGCCACGATCAGACGAGATCGCTCGGCGTCCGCGCGCAGCTCCTCGGCGACGCGCTCGATCTGCGCATCGAGCAGGCCGGCGAGCAGCGTTCCGACGCGCTCGCCGGAGTCGCCGAAGGCCGCGAGCTCGCCGCGCGCAGCGCCGCCGAGCCCTTCGCTCGCGGCAATGCGCGCGACCACGCCGCCCTGGCCCTCGCGCTGCCAGCGCAGCATCTCGCTCGCGAGCTGGTCGAGAGGCGTGTGGTCATTCGGACGGGGCGCATCACCGGCCACGCCGTCAGTATCACCGTCCTCGCGCTGGCGCGCGAGCGGGAGACGGGCTACCGTCGAGACGTGCTCCGCTTCATCCTCAACGTGCTGTGGCTCGTGCTCAGCGGCTTCTGGATGGCGATCGCGTACGTCGTCGCCGGTGTGCTGATGTTCATCACGATCATCGGGATCCCGTTCGGCGTCCAGGCGTTCAAGCTCGCCGGCTACGCGCTCTGGCCGTTCGGCCGCGCGCTCGCCCCGACAGGGGCGCGACCGACCCTGAGCGTGGTCGGCAACGTGATCTGGTTCATCCTCGCCGGTTGGTGGCTCGCGCTCGGCCACATCGTCACCGGCATCGCGCTCTGCCTCACGCTGATCGGGATCCCTCTGGGGATCGCGAGCTTCAAGATGGCCGGTGCCGCGCTCGTTCCGTTCGGCAAGGAGATCGTGTCGCTGCCTGCGGGCGCCTATGCGCCCGCAGGCATGATCTTCGTCGACACGAGACCGCGCGTCGAGCGCGCGTGACGCGCGTCGGAACCTCCTAGCTGAGCGCCTTCGCCTTCAGCTTCTGGAACTCGGCCTCGTCGATCGCGCCCGAGTCGAGCAGCCCCTTGGCCCGCTCGATCTCCGCAGCCGATCCCCCGCCCGCGGTGTCGCGCACGTAGGAGTCGAACTGCGATTGCCTCTGCTGCGCTTCCGCGGCGCTTCGCTCGGCCATCGATCCGCCTTGCGTGATCAGGTAGATAAGGGAGCCGATGAGCGGCAGGAAGATGATGACGACGAGCCAGACGGCCTTCCAGATGCCGCTGATGTCATGACGGCGGAAGATGTCGATGGCGATGGTGATCAGGATCCAGAACCACGCCACCCAGACGAAAATTATGAAGAACGTCCAGATCACGTTCAGGAACGGGTGATTGGTGAAGTCCACTGTCTCTCCTCGCAGGGGGTGGTCAGTTCGGGCCTTCGCGACTCAGGCCGGAGCGGGCGCGCCGCCAGCAAATGGTGCGCCTCGGCCATTCTGATTGCAAGTCGTCATCGACTGCGTGGGCGGCCTCGCCGCGTCGTCACGTCGGCCGGCGCCCGCAACACGGCGACGACCGCGACCACGAGGAACGCGAAGGCCGCGACCGTCGGGCATGCCTATGTGACGAGCATCACACTCGACGCTTGATCACGGGCACGGTACGGACGCGCCGGTGGGCGTAGGATCGGCATCGAGGGGGACTTCGGTCCTCGGCTGAACATCAGGAGCACCCATCGTGAGCACCACAACGCAGACAGTTCCGCGTCCGACGCGGCAGGCACGCATGCAGAAACGGTTCCTGCGGCGGCGGCAGCGCCTCGCAGCGATCCTCGAGCGCGCGCTCGACGCCCGCTACCCGCTCAAGCACGGCCTCCAGCCGTGGCCGCGCATCCCGCGGGCAAACCGGAGCGTGGTGTTCGAGCCGCTGGAGCAGATCGCGAAGCTGCTCCGCGACCCCTCGGTCACGATTCCCGAGCGCACGCTCCGGAGCGTTCTGGCGTTCGTCACGCAGCCATCCTCCGCGGCGTTCGGGGAGTACCCGACGCAGGCCTCCTTCTGCGCGCATTCGCTCGTCGACGAGATTCGCGGGCACACGAGCGCGGCCGCGGCCTAGGGGTCTCGCAGCGCCGATCACCTCGCCGAGGTGAGGCCCCGCGGCGCGCTGCTGGCGCGTGGGTCAGGTAATCGGACAGAGCCCGCGGCCGTCGGCGCGCTCGAGCCGCTGCCGACCGGTCGTCGTCTGATGCCGGTGACTGCCTAGGGCCGCGTCCTGATCGCCTTCGTGGTCGGCGTGGCTGGGGCGTCGCCATCACCGGCTCTCGTGCTGTCTCAACAGGCCCGCCCTAATCCGTTTCGCGCTCCTCGTCCGAATCGCCGGATTGGAGCGACTCCGCATCGCCCGGCTGCTCGGCTCCTCGAGCCGCGGGCGGCTCGTCGTCGACGGGAATCGGCGGCGAAGGGCGAAGCCAATGGCTTCGGTCGCGGGCGTTCATGGTCGGCCCTCGAGGCTGGCGAGGGCTGCCTCGCGCGTGTCGTGGATCGTGAGGAGCTCGTCCAGCCGGGCCAGCTCGCTGATGCGCCGGATGGGCGCCTGCGTGGTGGGGATCGCCAGCTCGAGACGCTCGCCGCGTGCCGCAGCGGCGCGCGCGGCGCTCGCAAGCACCCGGATCACACTCGAGTCGATGAAGCGGCATTCGGACAGGTCGACCAGCACATCCGACCGCTCCGCCGCCTCGTTGAGCGCTCGACTCAGCCGGGGCTCGGTGGAGATGTCGTGCTCACCCAGCAGGGCGACGATCGTCAGGCCCGGCGCGTGATGAGCGATCGTGATCGTGCCGCGCTCATTCTCACTCTCACCCGAGCGGGTATTCGGATCGTCTTGCTGCGGCCTCACGGCGCCCCCTTGCGTACGCCTTGTTCCCGCTGCGCGGCGGGAGACGGTTCGCGTTGAGCATTCTGCAGCTCCGCGGGGAGCACGGGGGAGCCACCAGGAACCCCCTCAGAACGAGCTTCCAGTGCGTCGAGCCTTCTGGGGAGGCATCGCAGCCGTCGCAGCCTCGGCAGCGTCGGCCAGCCCCGGCACTCTACCGGTTCTCAGATGGCTGCCGCGCGGCGCTGACTGCGACCCGAGGATTCGTGCAGCCGCGGCCTGGGTAGCAAGCCGTGATGCTCATCCGTCTTCGTCGAGCGAGGAGTTCCGCATGTCCGCCGCAGCACTTCCCCTGGCTATCGCCGGGACCGGGTACGGCCTTATCGGCCTGCTGGTCATCGTCCTGCTGATCCTGCTGATCGTGCGCCTGATCTAGGCCCGTCTCAGCCGGGCCCTGAGGGCCCGTCGCGGTTTGATCTCCCCCTGCGTACACGCGGCCCGCCTTCCACCGGCGGGTCGCGTCGTCTTGACGGGTAGCGCGGAGTCGCGCGGCCAGGCATAGTCGGCCGCGTGAATTGCGGCAGACGTGATCGACAACCTCTCGAAGGTCTTCGCCTCGCGCGACTGGCTGTGCGATGAGAGGCGCTCTACCACCCCGATGCGCTGATCATCACGGTCACCGGCGGCCCTGACCCGCTCACCCCCAATGACGTCATCGCGGAACTCGAGCGCGCGTCGGACGATTTCGTCTATCTCGTAACGGCGGACGACACGATCGCCGTCGACGACCATGCCGCGATCGTCACCGGCCGCATGCGCCGCCGGCTGCCGGAGCGGGGCTTCGAGGATGCTGCGCACGTCTGGTTGCTGACCGTCCGCGAGGGGCTTGTCTACCGCCAGGCGGTGTATCACGACGCCGCAGAGGCACTGGCGGCGTACGAGAGTCAGGGCATCCGCCTCGGGATGGGCGATCCTCCCGTAACCTCGGCCGTGCGGCGTGCCTGGCACGCGCCATGACGCCGTCGTATCATTCGGACGTGCCTGGCTGACGGTAGAGACCGGCTCGGAGATTCCGGCTTGCCGCCTCGGACGGCGTTGTGCCTCGAGGCGGTTGGTGGTCGTTGCGCCCGACACCGGAGCGCCTCGGTGGTGGAGCGCGCGCACCGCCTGGCCGAGGCCCGCCATCGGCGGGCCCCGTGAGCGGAGCATCGACGCCCCGTGCCGCTGCGAAGATCGGAGTCGGCCTGCGCGGTGCGCGCGGATTGCGCCGAGTGGGCCGAGCTCTGATCAGCTCGACGGAGTGTCAGTCGACCGGCTGCCCGCCGCCGGGAGCCGTCCTCATCCGCCGGCACGCGGCGCGTCGGAGGGCTGGAGCGCGCTCGGCACGAGACCCTGGGGCTAGGGCGGTTTCGCCGAGCGCGCGGCGCCATGGATACACCACCCACCTGTTGAGAACCTCTGAGTGAGGCGGCGGCCCGCACCGTCGCCGACGCCGGCCCGGTGCGCGCCAGAAGAGGATCACCCCTCGACGAGCTGCTGGCCGCCGTCGATGTCGTACGTCGCTCCGGTGACAGCCGTGTTGGCCATGAGGTGAATCGCCAGCGCGGCGATGTCGGCAGGGCCGACGACGCGTCGGATCGGCAGCGTCGTCCGGAGCTGGTCACGACGGGCGTCCAACTGGCCGCCGAGAAGCGATGCCGACAGCGGCGTGTCCACGAACCCGGCTGCGATCAGGTTCACGCGAATCGGCGCAAGCTCGAGCGCGAGATTCCTCGTCAGCGCGGGCCCCGCGGCCGTGAGCGCGCCGATGAACGACAGGCCCGGCGCGGTGCGACGGCCACCGGTGCCGCCCATGAACAGCAGCGTGCCCCCTGGACGAACCTTGCTCTGGGCGTTCCGAGCGACCTCAAGCGGCAGCAGCAGATGCGCGTCGACGTCGCGGCGCGCCGCTTCGACGTCGAACTCCTGAAGCGGCGCGTAGTACGGACCAGGGCCCGTGACCAGCACGTGGTCGATGGGACCAGGCAGCTCGGCGAAGAACCTCCCGAGCCGATCGAAATCGGTCGCGTCGAAAGCTGCGATGCTGGCTCCGAGCTCGAGACCCACGCGGTGGAGGCGGTCCGGGTCGCGCGCCGTGATGATCACGTCGGCTCCCTGGTCGCGCGCGCTCCGGGCGGTCTCGAGCCCGATACCGGAGCTGCCGCCGATCACCACCACGGTCTGGTCCGACAGCTGGCGTGTATGGCTCATGGGCCGCCGCCGATGACGATGACATCCTCGTCCCTCACGTCCGCAGCTCCGTCCCGGCCTGCGCCTTCACGTCCGCGATCTCGCTCACGCGGCTCCTGCGGACATGCGTCGTGGTCATGGCGGCCTCCCTGGGTAGCTGTCACGGATCAGGCTTGCGCTTCGACCGTCGCGTCGCGCCAGGGGAACTCCCTGGTGTGTCCCCGGGTCGCGCCTGTTTGCGCGAGCTGGAATCTTCTAGCGTGCGCACCGTCGAATGGCAGCTGCGTCCGCCGGCTGGTGTTCCCGAGGACGTTATTCTCGTCGGGTGGCAGAGATCTCGCTAGGCACGTTTCCGACGAGGACGGAGGCAGAGATGGTTCAGAATCTCCTCGCCTCCGCCGGAATTGCCGCACGTGTGGCAGTGGATGACGCCGGCGGCGCATATCCGTTCGCCCTGTCCGGAGGAGCGCAGGTGCTGATCGACCAGCGCGATCTCGAGGCAGCCTCGCAGGCCATTGCCGGGATGGCCCGCGACCCCTGAGGTCTTACCTACCACGCACCCGGTCGACGATCTCCAAGACGAGCACCGCAGCGGCCACGAGCGCAGCCCAAATCGCGATATCGATCAGGACTTCCATGCTCCAGGCGGATTCTAGCCACGCCCTCTGGTGATCCTCTGCCCGGTCGCATCAAGGATCCAGGCACAGCTGATATGCGGGCGGAAAAGCACGACGGTCGCCACGACGATGCCCTGGCATCGATCGCGGCGACCGCCTTGGGCGCCGCGACGACCTTCTGGGTCATCGTCGCGGCGCACGAAGCTGCGGAGTGAGGTCCGCTGCGGTTTGGTGGTCGGGGAATCCCTCCTTGGTCAGTGGGCCTTCGTGAGACTGGGTCGGATGCCGGGGCTCAGCGTCGCCACGAGGACGACGCGCTTGTTGTTCAGCTTGAGCTGCGCCGACTGCTTGCCGCTGTTGACGGCGCGCAGTCGGTAGCCGTGGATCGCGTCGCCGCGAGCCACGACCGTGAGCACGATGTGCCCGGAGGCGTCACGGCCACGCACGATCGTCTTCCAGCCATGGAACTTGATGCCCCTCGGAGCGAAGACGAAGCGCGCACGCACCTTGCCCGAGGCCGAGGAGACGACCGAGACGAGACGCGCCTGGCTCGTGCCGTGCACCGAGATCCGATCGGTTCCGATGCGAACCGTGACCAGGAGCGGCGTCGGCGGTCCCGCGAGCGGAGTCGCCAGGCTTGCCGGTGCGGCCAGCGGCGTGAGCGGTGCTGCCACCGGATTGGTCGGGTTGGAGATGATCGTCTCCGCGTTCCCGGCGTTGTCGAGGAAGGTGGCGACCACGCGCAGGCGCAGTCCGACTTCCGCGTTGCCCGGGATGAACGTGTCGCCGACGAAGTTACTCGTCACGTTTGCCCAGACTCCGGGCGTCGTCTCGCTCTGCCAGTTGAACCTGATCGTGGCAGCGTTGATGCCGTCGGCGTCCGTGAAGGATCCCGAGGCGGTGACGGCGACGCCCGCGGTGGGAGTCGTGGTGCTGAGCGTCACGGTGCCCGTGGCGGGCGTGTTGGTCGGGGCCTGGACGGCCGGGATGGTCGTGTCGGAGAACTGCAGCTGCTCGATGTTCCAGAGCGTGTCGACACCGTCGGTGCCGCCCTGGTTGTCGACCGTGATGCTGCCGTTCGCGTTGTGGGTGATCGTGTAGGTGTTGAGCGGATTGCGGAACACCGCCGTGTCCGTGTCGTTGTTCGGACCGGGGGTCTTGATCTCGCGAACCGCCACGAGGTTGCCCGGATCGACGATGCCCTTGAACACGGCCTCCTCGAGCGTCATCCCGGGCAGGCTGCCGGGGCCGAAGGTGCCGGTGAGTGCCGGGTGCTCCATCAGGTCGGTGCTCCCGATCTCCGTCCCGAAGTTGTCCCGGACGCTGATGCGCACGGTCAGCTCGCGGTCACCGTCGATGATGTCGTCGGCGCCGCGACCCGTGATGGTGTCGTTGCCGGGGCCGCCGAGGAGGATGTCGCCGGCGCCGAAGACCGGGCCCGTTGACCGGGCAGAAGCCCGCCGCGGAGTTCGCGATGACGGTCGCCGCGCTCTCGGTGAAGGGCTGCGGCACGATCGCGTTCAGGCCGTGGATGCGATCGACGCCCGCCTGGTCGAGGATGTCGCAGCCGGAGAAGCCTGCGCCGCCGAGCGTGTTCGGAGCGACCTCCTGCCCCAGGATGATGTCGTCGAGCGACGAGCCGGAATCGGCCTCGGTCTCCTGCCAGCGGTCGCGGTTGACGACCACCTGCATCGCGCAGGCCGACGAGGTTGTTGTTGATTTCCATGTCGTCGTTGGCTGGAACCGTGTCGTACTGATGGAAGGCCCAGTCGAACCCGCCGGCGCCGGCGTTGCGGTCGATCGCCGGGTTCTGAGCCATCAGATCGTCGCCGCCCTCGGCGTCGTAGTCGTTCTCGCCCGGCTGACCGATGAAGATGTCGTTGCCGGGCGCGACCTGCGCCGGGTCGTCGAAGAACGGCGCACCGTGATCGCCCTGCAGCAGATCCTGACCGGTTCCGCCCTGGATCCAGTCGCTGCCGCCGTCTCCGAAGACGGCATCTGCGCCCTGGCCGGCCATGATGAAGTCATTGCCGGGGCCTCCGAAGCTCTCGTTGTCGTTGGCTCCGCCGTTCATGAAGTCCTGGCCGTCGCCACCGAGCACGAGGTCATTGCCGGGGCCCGCGTTGAGGGCGTCGTTGCCGGGGCCGCCCTTGAGCGTGTCGGCACCGTCGAGGTCGGTGATGATGTCGTTGCCATCGCCACCGAGAGCGACGTCGTCGCCGCCGTTGCCTTCCAGGACGTCGTTGCCTGCGCCACCCCAGATGGTGTCGTTGTCGTTGCCGCCGTTGACGCGGTCGACGCCGGGAGTGCCGTTGTAGACCGACTGGCCGTTGATGCCGCTCGGATCCACCGTGTTGCGGAGGCGGTACGCGATCGTGCCATCGGGCATGCGCATGAGCAGCAGGCTCTCGTTGCAGTCGGGCGTCGACGGGATCGTCGGCGACCACGAACCCGTGCAGGGCGTAGCCGGCCGCCGTACCGTCGAGGTTGGCCAGCTGGAACTTGCAGTCGGCCGTCGCGAATGCGTCGGCCTTCAGCGAGTTGGTGTCGTCGGTGTTGCGCTGGACGAGCTCTGCGAACGAGTTGCCCTCGAGCTGGGCCCGCAGATTCAGGCCCGGCGTGCGGGCCAGGTAGTAGAGCCGGTCGCCGTCCTGCAGCTTCTCGAGCTGATTCTGGAACACGTAGTTGAACGTGGTGCCCAGGAGGCCGCCGAAGAGGTTGGTGACCTCGGCGAGGCCGCCGACCCAGAGGTCGACCTTGTCGAGACCGGTGTTGGTGACGCCGTTGGCGTCGTTGCCCCAGACCGGGCCGTTGCTGAACATGAAGTCAGCGGCATCGGCCGGGATCGCGGGATCGGCCGGGTTGGCCGGATCGACGATGAGCTTCGCCGCCGCACGCTTGGCGGCGATCGTGGTCACGTCGTCGCCGTTGCCGAGGATGCCGTCGGGCCCGGAGTCCCGGATCGTCGGGTGGGTGCCGTAGGCGGCCACGAAGTTGATCAGCGACTCGGGGTGCTTGAGGTGCTGACCGAAGTCCGCCCAGCTCGTGTAGGGCGCCAGCTGCGCATCGTTGGTCTCGGCGTGGATCTGACGACGAACCTCGTTGAGCGGCGGAACGCCCGCCTCACGAGCCCTCGTCAGGTTGAGGGTCGGCAGGTCGAGCGGCAGGCCGAGCAGGTTGTTGCGGAGCGTCTCGGTCACGAACTCGTCGAGCTCGTTGCCGGTCTGGTCGGAGGAGCCCATGACGATGGCGCCCGCCGCCTGCTGGGGCGTGTAGAAGCCGCCCTGGCCGTTGTTGAAGAACTCGGGCGGGTTCAGGAACGCATTCAGCAGGGGAGTCGAGTTGTCCGTCTTGCTGCCGTCGGGATTCGTCGTGGTCCGCGCGACCGTGTCGTCGAGCATCGAGTGGCCGAAGCGGTAGACCGCGTGGGCGAACTCGGCCTCGATGGCCGGGTTGATGTCCGGGCTGTAGACGTGGAAGGGCCGGATCGCGGGCTGCACCTTGCGCGCGAACTCCTCGAACACCGCGTGCTGGTACTCCATCTCGGTCACGAAGCGGGCGGCCTGGAAGAGCCGCTCGCCGTTCCAGCCGTCGGGCGACTGGGCGACCGGCAGCTTCCACTGCGCCAGCGCCGTGATGCCGGTCGGCGGAGGTGTCAGCGTTGAGGACGCCCTTGATGTAGTCGACCAGCCGGTCGTGCTCGGAATGGAAGACCTGGTGGATCGTGCTGAGCGCGATGTTCTCGTTGCAGCGACCGTCGCCGCAGGCGAAGTGCGCGTTCAGCATCTCGTCGTCGTAGGTGCACTCGGGCTGATTGGCGAAGTCGGCAGACGGCGTGTTATCAGCGTCCGGGGTGATGGTCGCGCACGGCGAGCCGTCGGCGTGCACCTGCGCGGTCGGATCCGCGTTGTGCGCGATGTCCGTCAGGAACGGCGTGTCGAAATAGACGACGTTCGCGGGCACCGGCACCGGGCTGGCGAGGTTGCCCTCGAGCATCGTGCCGTCCTTCAGCACGTACTGCGGCAGGCCGCGGAGCGGGCCCGGGATGAACTTGCCGTACGGATCGGCCGCGATCATCGGCACATTGACGACGTCCTTGTCGACGAGCTTCAGGCCGAGCACGTCTGCGGCCTGCTTCTTGACCGCCGCCCACGTGCCGATCCCGTCCGTCCCGTCGGGGGAGTTCAGGTAGGTCTGGCCGGCCGGCAGCCCGCCGAGCAGCTTGCCGGTCGAGACCGGGTGGTTGGCCGAGTTGAGCCTGTACTCGCGCAGGAACACCTGGTGCGCAGCATGCGAGGTGTAGGTCTGCGACTGATCGACCCAGGGCGTGTCGGTGTTGTTGGCGTTCTGGACGTCATCGGCCGACTCGTCGCAGCCCGCCGGCACGTTCAGCGACGTGCACGGGCCCGCACCCGGGTCGGTCGGCGCGCGGTCTCCCAGCACGCCGTCGGGGCCAGGCTGGTTCTGCGCCCGCGTCAGCACCATGAACTGCTGGCCCGGGGGAACCTCGTCGCCGGTATTCGGCTTGCCGTCGGGCCCGAGCGTGATCAGCGGATCGTCAGCGCGCAGCGGCACGAACACCGTGCCACCGCTCTTGACGGTCTGATCGACGCCGTGGTCGAAGAACTGGCCGAAGAACGTGAACAGCGAGTTGTACGGCGGCGAGAGGCCGACGTCCGTCGTCACGTTCGGGATGAACAACGTCTGGTGCGAGGGCACGCAGCCGGCGGGAACGCCGACGACCGGCGGGACCGCCGTGGGATCGGGATCCGTGGTGCAGTGGTGCACACCCGGGTCGCCCTGCGTGCGTACGGGAAATTCGGCAGCTGCGATGGCTGCCGGATTGGTCGACGTCTGGTCGACGATCAGGTTCGAGATCACGCGCGGCTCGTCGTCGAACACGAAGCCCTTCTTCTGCGCGTACGACGAGCTCGGGATGGTGCCACTGCCAGGACCGAAGAAATCGGTCGGGCTGGGCTGAGCCGCGCTGAAGATTGGCTTCGTCAGACGTGGGAACGGCACGTCGGCGGCCGCAAACTTGTCCCGGCCCGGGAACAGGTTGTTGCACGAACCGTCGACCGTGCGCAGGCCATAGCTCGTGAGCCGGTCAGGGATCTGGTTCGCGTTCGGGCCGACCAGTGCCTGGCAATACATCGGATCGCCGATCGGATCGGGGTTGATCGGAGTACCAGGATCGGGATTGCCCTCGAACGCGCGCGAATGACGCTCGGCGATCTTGATCTGCTTGAGGATGAACGCCAGGTCAGCAGGGGTGACCGTAAACCCCTGGCCGACCGGTGCGACCGCTGCCTTGGCCACGTCGCGCTTGCCGGTCGAAGGCAAGGTGGCGGCGGCCGTGCAGACGGCGACCGCCAGGATGGCGTAGGCCGCCGGCCGCATCAGCAGACGCCGGCGCGACCGCCTGCCAGCCGTGGATTCAGGCCGCAATACCCCGCGGCGCCTGAAACGCGTTCCGTACATAACAGTCCTCCCCAGAGCGATGAAATGGGCTGCCGAATCCCCCCTCGCGGGGAGACCGCACACCCCACCATCCAGGCGAGAACTTTGAGAAACCTTTTGGTATTTAGGCGAAAATCTCGCGACGCAAAAGACCGTGACAATCGGAGGATTTGAGCCTCCTCCGATCGGAGGATACGCACCTCCTACGATCGCACATAGACATATCTCCTACGATTGCAGGAAGTGTCTATCCTCCGATAGTTCCACCATCCGGATGAGTGTGCTATCGAGCTTTGTGTGGTGCTCGATCTTTTCTTCTCGTCCGAGTAGGTAGTCGCGCGTTGTGTGTACGAAGTTTGTCGCAGGCGCCGCGGCATCCCCCACTCCGGAATCGGCATCCGTGCGCCATCCGAGGCACGCGTCCAGGGCGGACATGCGGCCTCATTCGAAAGCGACGAACACCGCGCACGCACGAAAGCCGCGCACGCCTGGACGAGTCGCGAGAAAGAAGGCGCGCCGCGGGATTCTGGGGGGCGACGCGCCTCCGTCGCAAGCGCACAGGCACGCTGCCAGCTCCCCAGTCCTGGCAGCGTGCAACCACACACCGTAGTCCGCTATGCGGGCTGGCTGATGTGCCAGCCCCGGTCAGTCGCTAGGCCATCGCCGGCAAGGCCACGATCCCTCTGTTGCCGGCGAAACGGCGAGCGCGCGCCTTACTCGTTGAGTTCTGCGATCTCGATGGCGACGTCGAGCGCCTCGCCGATCCTGCCCGTCGCGGACGCGATTCGCGCGGTACCGACGATCGGTGCGATCGCGGCGAGCACGCCGCGGAGCTGCTCCGGTTCGAGCCCGACCTCCCGCGCTACGCCGAGGTTCAGCAGATACGAGACGGCTGGCGCATCGACCGCCACGAGCGCCGCGATGCGAACGAGCATCAGCGTCTCCGCATCGAGGTCGGATGCCTCCACCGAATCGGCGGTCATGCTCTTCAGGAGGTCGAGGACCGGGGTCTCGCTTCTCGAATCAGCCATGGTGTTTCCCTTCGTTCGAGGCTTCTCAGGACACGGAGCGACTCTTGCTCGAGCGCCGGCTCCTGTCGAAGAAAGACGCGAGCCGGCTGTGCAGGCGGAGCTCGCTGAACTATCGGCGTCGGGTATCTGCGCACGACGCCGGCGCCGAGCGCGATCGGCAGTGGAACTGCCGATCGAGTATGGGGTCTGCGCGCGCCCGCCCTCCTCATGCCGATGGCATGAATTGCTCGGCTCGAGTGCGCGAGACCGCTCTACAGCAAGTGGCTAGCGGACGGGCAGGTTGAGCGTTCGGCGCTCGAGGACGCTGACGACGGCGTCGCCTGCGAGACGTGAGCTCGACCGTCAGAGCACGATCGTCGTCCCGACGGTGCTCGGGACGAACGCGTCCGGGAAGCGCGCGGCAAGCCGGTGCATCGCCTTCCAGCCAGTGCAGTGCGCCGGCATGAGCAGGCCGGGCGCGAGCTCGTCGAAGGCAGCCACGGTCGGCTCGATGATGGGCTCGAACATCGGCCCGCTGAGATGGAACCCACCGATCACGGCGGCGATCCGCTCCTCGCCGGTCAGGCGTTGCACGTGTCTGACGATGTTGACGATGCCCGCGTGGCCGCAGCCGGTGAGCACGACCAGACCGCGGTCGGCGAGCCTGAGCACAAGTGCCTGATCGTCGAGGATGAGCGGGTCGGGCTCCCACGACGAGCCGCGTAGCGCCTCGTGACCCTTGAACCCCGTCTCGAACCGTGTCGTGCGGTCGACTTCGCCGGTCACGAGCACGGCGCCGTCGAGGAGAAACGACGGCCGCCGATCTTCCACGATCGCGAAGCCCGCGCCTTCGAGTGCGGAACGGCTCGTCGATGGAAGCTCGGCCGGCTCCACGCCGGGTAACGCGAGCCTGCGCCGACTCCAGAACTCCGGGTGAATGAGGACAGGAAGGTTGCGGCGCCCGAGCACGGACACGATCCCTTCCATGCCCGCGACATGATCCCAGTGCCCGTGACTGAGCACGATCGTCTCCACGTCGGCGAGTGAGAGTTCGAGGCGGCGTGCGTTCTCGACCACCCCGGTCGGCGTCACCCCAGCGTCGAAGAGGATCGCGTGGTCACGCGTCCCGACGCGGACGCGAACGAGTGCGGAGAAGCCCGGCTGCGCGACGAGCGCGTCCGGAAGCCCTTCGTCGCTGATCGCAGACGTGATGCGGGCAGCCCCAGGTGCAAGTTGCGTGAGCCAGGTCGTGCGCTCGACATGCTCAGCGGGAAACACGAGCGGATCCGTGACGTTGTCCATCAGGATCGTGATCCGCGCGGCGTCGACAGGTGCGAGCGCGATCTCGGTCATGGAAATCGACAGCCGCGAGAACGGGGATCGCTCCGCGGCTGGCTGCAGTCTGCGACAAGCACGAAGCGGCCGTCAAGCCAGCGCGTAATCACCACAGCCGGCGGCGTGCCCGCGTCTGCTGACGATCGCGGCGAACGAGGTTCTGCCCGGCACTACCAGCGAGGGCGACCCCAGCCGCCCGGGCAGAAGCGCGCCGGGGGCGCCCGGCAGTGGCCGGACGCCCCCAGGAGCCGACGTTCGTGTTCAGCCCGCGGTGTTCGCGAACGGGTCGGTCAGGCCGGTCGTCGCGCGCGGCGCGGCCATCACGAAGAAGGGGTCGAAGGTCGACCCGGACGAGGTCAGCCCCTCGTAGTCGCCGACGAAGTAGCCGCCTGCGTCGGGCGCTTGGGTCATGTCGAACGGCCCGGTCGTGTCGAGCTTCGTCTCGCCGCCCGCCGCCCAACTCGCGGGGTTGGCGCAGTCTGCGTTTGCGTGGCAGTGCACGATGAAGGTGTCGGTCAGCCCGGGCTGAGCGGCGGTGGCGCTCTCGAGGTCGTAGTAGCTCACTCCGACCGTGCCGTCAGCGGCGACGTGCACCTGCGGTGTGAAGGCGGGCGTGTCGCCGGGCGACTGATCGACGCGGATCGGCGGCGTCCAGGTCAGGCCGCCGTCGCTCGACATCGACAAGGCCACCTTCGAGGCGCCGGTGGGGCTGAAGCGCCCGTCCTGCCAGACGGCGTAGAGGGTGCCGTCGGGTCCGGCCGCGAACTCCGGGAGCTCGTCGCTGCTTCGCACGGCGTGCCCTGCGATGCTGACGTTCGCGAAGTTCTGCTGGGCGACGATGATCGGTTGCGACCAGGTCGCGCCGCCATCGCTGGAGCGGATCACCGCGACGGAGAACGATGTGCGCTGGTTGTTGCCGAGGCCGCCCTTGTTCAGGATCAGGTCGAACCCGTCGATCAGCATGCCGCTGGCGGCGCCCGCAGCCGGCGCGACGATCTGGTTGCCGATCGTCTGGTTCTTCTCGCCCGGATCGAAGATCACGCGCCCGTTGCTCCAGGTCACGCCACCGTCGGTCGTCTTCGAGAACATCGCCGGGCCGCGGAACGCCGGCGAGTGGTTGAACGCGCCCGGGTTGGCGTGCGCGCTCGGAGACACGAGCTGATCCCAGGTGGCGTACGCGGTCAACGGCGAGGTCGCGTCGGCGGTCACCGACTCCTTGTCGTTCAACACGGTGGTCGATGTGTCGAGGCGCGCGGTGACGGGCGTCTGCCAGGTCACGCCGCCGTCGGTCGAGCGACTGATGATGATCGAGCTCGCACCGCCGAACGCCGGGCCATTGGCGTTGAACGCGTCGGTGATCGAGTACACGATGCTTCCGTCGGACGAGAAGCTCACCCAGGGGTCGGTCGCCCGGTTGAAGTCGCCCGGCGAGCCCGGTGCCGCACCTGCGCACTTCGTGAACTGCGGCTGGCTCGACGCAAGCGACCACGTCAGGCCGCCGTTCGTCGACACGACGTTTGTGATTCCGTTCGCGCCGCCGTCGTTCCAGCGGTCTTGCTGGAAGCTCGCGACGAGATGCGCCGGATTCGACGGATCAGCAGCGACGTACGGCTCCACCTCGGAGCCCGCAAAGTTGACACTGCCCGCCGCCGTCTGCTGCGCCACGAGCGGCGCACACGCCGCGGTGGCCGCCAGAGGGTTATCGGCGACCTGCACCGGAGTGCCCGCCGTGAGCGTGGCAGCGGTAGCGACCGCTGCCCCTACCAGCGCGATGGACACCACGCCGGCCAGTGGCCACGCGCGGCGCCGAACATGCAGACCTCTCATGGTCGTCCTCCCAGTCGGGATCGTCCGAGGTGCCTGCCCCAGCATGCGGCCCGCCCTTGTCGAGCCACGGTGGCGCGCTACCCGATTCACCACAAAGCGAAACCTCCACAACAGGGGCGCCCAGCGCCAGCGTTCGCCGGCGATGCCGGGATGCCCGAATGGCGGGCTGCGCGATGACGCCGCTCACCGGCGAGACATGCCCGCTTGGCGACTGTCATGCCACGTCGTACGACCCCAGGGCATGCTCCTGACGCGGCGCCCCACGGCACCCCCGGTCCCCAGCCGGGGGCGCCATCCTGCCACTTCAGGCCCGTGGTGCTGGGCTACACGGCTGGCAACGCCGGCTCGTCTCGGGGTCTCGCTTCTTCCAGGATCACGCGCTCGGCGTGACGGAATGTGCTCTCTGCCTGCTCTCGGCTGTCGCCGACGGCAGTGAGGCCGATGCGGCCGAGCTCCGTGATGGCGCTCAGCATGTGGAACATGACGCCGCTCTGACGCGCCTGGTCAAAGTGGAGCCGGTGCCGGACTGCAACGTCGAAGAGGTCGTCGACCGAGAAGCCGCGCAGCAGATCTGACTCGAAGTGGTCATGTAACGACCACGTCCGCGCGAGCCCGCCTCGAACCAATCGTTACCTGACCGTTACGGCGCCGTGGCAGTGCGGTGACGCACGGGCCTTAGGTTCTCCCAAATGGGCGGAGTCGCTCCGTCTCGGCGAGGCGCGGCCAGTGGAGGTCCAGGGTTTTCGCGGATTGAACTGCACAGTGCTTAGGCCTAGTGTCAGCGGGCGCGTCTGCGCGACGCGGCTTGGCCCGGCAGGCAATCGACACCGTACCTCGGGTACCGAAGCGAGAGGATCAGCAGTGAAACGGCTACTGGCGGTCACGGGGTCGATCTGCTCGGTCGGCGGCGTGCTCGGCGCCTTCGCGCTCGCGCTCGTTCCCACGGCGCAGGCGGCCTATCCCGGCAAACCGGGGATGATCGTGTTCTCGTCCACGTTTACGGGGGATCGCGAGATCTTCGTCGCGGCAGCCGATGGCTCCGGTCGGGTCGATCTGACGCGCGATTCGCACGCGGATGTAACGCCGAGCTGGTCTGCTGACGGCAAGCGCATCGCGTTCGCAAGCGACCGCTCCGGGGCGATGGAGATCTACCTCATGAACGCGGACGGCTCGGGCGTCGCGCAGGTCACGCACGATGGCTCCTTCGCCGACCACCCGCGTTTCACGGCTGACGGCCGCTCAGTCGTGTACGAGTCGAAGAAAGGCGGCGACTGGGAGATCCGCCGCATCGGCGCGGATGGCGGCGGCGGGGTGAATCTGACTCGCAACCACGCCAGCGATCGCTATCCGGCGGTGTCTCCGAACGGGCGGTTGGTGGCGTTCGCGAGCAATCGCGGCACGACGGGAACACATATCTGGGTGATGAGCATCCAGGGAAGCGCGCTGAAGCAGGTCACGGTACGCAAGGGCAACCAGTTCGAGCCTGCCTGGGCGCCCTCGGGGGGCAGGCTGGCGTACGCCTCCGGCTCGCTCTCGGCCGGCACGAATATCCGCACGGTGCTCGCCAACGGCAAGGGTGACCGTCAGTTGACAGCGTTGCACTCCGACGAGGAGCTCAACCCTTCGTGGTCTCCCGATGGGCACTCGATCGTGTACGAGGACTGCGTGGCGAGCAACACGATCGGCTGCACGCTCTCGGTCATGCCGCTGGGTGGCAGTGCGGTCGGCATCTCGGCGCTGCGCGCGCCCTTCCTCGATACCTTCGACGGAGGCGACGGCAGATTCTGGCAGCAGTTCCTTAATGGCACCGGTGCCACGAACATAGAGACGAGTGGCAAGCTCACGACAACGTTCGCTGCGGATTCGGCACAGGGCGGCCAGTACGACGAAATCGAGACGCACTGGGGCAGCTATTGCCGCCTGGCGGGCGACTTCGACGTCCAGGCCGATTACCAGCTGCTGGAATGGCCGGCCGCAAGCGGCGTCCAGGCCACATTCGCCTCGTTCGACACCTCGAACCTCGGCTTCTTCGCAGTCCGCGAAAGCCAGGTCTGGGGCGAGCAGTACAGCTCGTGGATTCCGCAGGCCTTCATCTCGCAGCCGACGAGTGATCAGGCCGGCACGCTTCGCCTGCAGCGTGAAGGCAGCACCGCGGTCGTTTCGTACCTGAGCGGTGCGAATTGGGTGCCGGTCGCCTCCGGCC
The DNA here is from genome assembly GCA_963845865.1 of uncultured Actinomycetes bacterium. Classification (GTDB taxonomy): domain Bacteria; phylum Actinomycetota; class Thermoleophilia; order Gaiellales; family JALYLC01; genus JALYLC01. The sequence continues at coordinate 39,032 of CAWJTT010000037.1, read as the reverse complement.
CAACGGGGACATCTCCGGCCTCGATCACCCTCGGAGCAAGCAGCGGCATGAACCGCTTCAGCCATCAAGAGGTCAAGATCGCGTGGGACAATTACCGCATCAACTCCGGCACGATCTCCTGCCCAACCCTCTCCTGGGAAGACGACACGCCCGACTGGCAAGCCGCGCCCGCATGAAGGCGCGCCAACCACGGCCCACACGACGGGTTTGATCTGGCGCCGCGGTTCCCCAACCTTGCTCTATCCCGCACCCCTCCAGTGAGCCCGAAACGAGTAGGACGTCGGATACCCAAGCGAGAGGATCAGCAGTGAAGCGGCTACGCTACGTGGGCACCCGCGTTCGCTCCGGGAGTGAAGCGATGGATTCGCGAGCACTGCTCGCCATCGCGGTCCTCGCGCTCGTGGTGGCGGTCTCTGGGGTATCGGTGGTCTCGGCAGCCGCAGACGCCATCAAGGTTCCGGTTCGCACGGCCGAGGGCATGTTCGTCATGGACGACTTCGAGTCCGGTGCCCTCACGGGATGGAGGGCGGTCGGCGGCGGCTCCGGCGGCTGGTTCGTCCACCGCAACGGCAGCGGGGCGCCCGATCCGGCTCAGAGCGATCCCAACGTGCCTTTCGATCTTCCGGATGCGCCTCAGGGCAAGTTCGCGGCCGTGACCGATATGAACGGCCCCGGAACGCTCATCTTGTACCGGGACGTGAAGCTGGACGGTCGCTTCATGCTTCACCTGAGCGTGTTCTACGCAGACGTCTCCGGTTTCAGCAGCCCGCGGACGCTGGCGTACGACGAGCCCGGGGACAATCAGCAGTTCCGGATCGACCTCGTCGCCCCGTCGGCACCGATCGATTCGCTGGCGGGGGGTGATGTTCTGGTGAACGTCTTCAAGACGTCGAGTAGCGAGCCGTACCAGCGTGAGCCGACGGCCGTCAAGCTGGACGTGTCGCACTGGGCGGGCCAGACCGTACGCCTTCGTCTCGCCGTTGCCGACAACACAGGTCCTCTGCGTGTCGGCGTCGATGACATTCGTTTCGAGCCGATCGGTGCAGCCGCGAACGCGCGCATCGAGCTGCCGAACACCAAGCAGCCGTCACGCGCTCTCAATCTCGTCCTGCACCGGCTGACGGAAGCACAGGCGCTGAAGGCGCTCTCGGCCCGCGCACAGAGGCTCGCACGCGAAGGTGCGTTCTCCGGCGCGGTGTTGGTCGCGAAGGACGACCACGTGCTCTTCCGCCACGCCTACGGGCTGGCCGATCGCAAGCAACGGATCCCGAACACGCTCCAGACGCGCTTTCGCATCGGCTCGATGAACAAGATGTTCACCGCCGTGGCGATCCTCCAGCTGGTCGAGGCGGGCAAGGTCAAGCTCACCGCTCCGCTCGGCAATACCTCACCGACTACCCGAACCGTGAGGTCGCCCGCAAGGTCACGATCCACCAGCTCCTGACCCACACCGGTGGCACCGGCGACATCTTCGGCCCCGACTTCGACCTGCATCGCACGGAGCTCCGCACGCTCGCCGACTACGTGCGGCTGTACGGCAAGCGGGGACTCGAGTTCAAGCCGGGCAGCCGCTGGGAGTACAGCAACTACGGCTTCATTCTGCTCGGCAGGGTGATCGAGAAAGTAACCGGGCAGAGCTACTACGACTACGTGCAGCAGCACATCTACGAGCCCGCGGGCATGACCCGAAGCGGATCGCTCCCCGAAGACCAAGCGGTTCCAGAACGGTCGATGGGATACACGAAGCCACCCGGGACGACCGCCTGGCTCCCGAACACCGACACCCTGCCGTATCGCGGAACCTCCGCCGGTGGCGGCTACTCGACGGTCGAGGACCTCGCGCGTTTCGCCGCAGGCGCTGCTCAACCACAAGCTGCTCAGCCCCGACTCGACGAAGCTGCTGATCACCGGCAAGGTGAACGCGGGTCCCGCCAGATACGCGTACGGCTTCGAGGACGCTCGAGACGCGCACGGGAACGGCTGGGTCGGCCACGGAGGCGGCGCACCAGGCATGAACGGCGACCTCCGAATCTACCCCAAGACCGGCTACCTGATCGCAGTCCTGGCGAACATCGACCCGCCCGCAGCACAACGAATCTCCGAGTACCTCGACCCCCGGCTCCCGGCGAAGCGATAACACCAGGCCTAGGAGACCTGCGCGTTCATCGACCGCAGCACGCACCTCGGCGGCGACGTGAGTGATCATGAACCGTCTTGGGTCACGCTCAGCATCTGATTCACAGGGCTGTCGCGGAGAGCGGCCAGCGCCTCGCTGGCCGTCGACTTCTGCGGCATCCGTCCACTCATGCGCGAGCTGAGTGTGACAGCAGCTTGTCGACGCGAACGGCGAGATTGCGCGACTCCTCACGAAAGGCCAGCCGATCTCAGAACGCGAGCGCCTCCAGATTGGCAGTCAGATGCACATGTGCGGCACCGCGAGAGCGCGCAAGCTCAGCGACGGCACACACCAACGCACGACCTCTACATCGTCTCACTCGCAGGCGGCCCGCATCCCACCTGGCAACCCCTGCCCGCGAGCTGACCGACCGACAGCTCGACCACGACGAGAACGCCAACCGCACCGAGAGCTACGGCCGGGCGACGCTTGACGCGGGCGGCCGAACCGGACGAGCACCTGCGACTTGACAGTCAGCCAGGGCAGAGGTCGCTAGGCGGGCGCCCAGCCACGGCTCCACGTCTGACGCACCCCGCTACCCGCACGCCCGGATGGCTCGCGATTTGGCAGCGTCCGAGACGGTCTTCAGCGTCGCATACGGATTCTCGCCGAGATCGTGGTTGATCTTCGTCATCGCCGTGTGCTGGTGCGAGTCCAGGTAGACCAGGGTCGCCTTGAGCGATTTGCGTGCCGCCAGCCAGTAGCTATGGATGGCGCTCTTGCAGAGCACGGTCTGTCCGCGCGCGATGCGCGCTACCTGCCGTTCCCATTCGGGCTGTCGAGCGTGCAGGATCCGGCCCTCTCGCTTGGCGAAACAGGCGCCGAGCTTGTCGTCGTTCTGGCCGAAGAGGTACTCGCAACCTGTAGCGAGGCTGTCAATGGTTGGGTCATGCTGCACCTTCCAGCTCTCGTTCCAGAGCGCGAAGCTCGGCGGCTTCTTCGCATGGACTGCCGGGGCCGAGAGGAGCCCGAGAGCAAGCGCGAGGAGGACGATGCGCTTCATAGAGGCGAGATTACCTCGCCAACGGATTCTTGGTCTGCCTCGCGCTCCGTTGGCCTCCGTTGCCTGGAGCCGGGAGACGACCTAGGCGTTCAGATGCAGGCTTTTAGCATGGCGGAGCGAGAGCGGACGACGAGGCTCGAACTCGCGACCTCAGCTTGGGAAGCTGAAACGACATCGGACACGCGCGAGAACGCGCGACGCCAAACGGCACGAATGCCGCATGGTTACTGGAGTTGAGGCCAATCCTTCCGCCTGGTTGAGCGGAACGCTTCCGAGACGTTTGGGCGTAGTTTGGGTATCTTCGCAGGCGAAGTCCGAGCGGCCTTCGAGTCAGTGCGTTGACCGGACTGATCCCGATCGCACGCTCGCGACGCGGCTGTGTCGTGGCAGCGCTCCGGCGGGCCTCGTCGCGTTCTAACAGGCGGTCCGTCCAACGCGTCGAAAAACCGAGGCAGGGGGCCGGCACCCCCAGTCCTTTCCTGGCGCTGCCCCTACTTCGTCCTTGTACGGCGCGCCAAGCCGAAGGTCAAGCGCCGCCGCGCGGCACACGTCGGGCGGCACAGCGAGCGTCACTGGGTCCTGGCTCGAAGCGGCGGCGATCGCCGAACAGCGCGTGGGGCGGCGTTCACGCAAGATTGGATGTCGTCGTGCTTCAGGGCATGCGCGTCTTGAGCTCTGCAAGCTCGGCCTCGACCCCTCCAGCGACTCAGCCTCTCCGCTACTTCCCCTCTGATGCTTCAGCTGACTTTGAACGTCCCCGTGATACTGGGGTGCACGGTGCAGTAGAACCTGTATCCGCCCTTCTTGAGCGTCAACGTCGCCGTCTTCGTGCCGACGAAGCCCGTGGCAGTGATCGTCGTATTCTTCTGCCCCGGGCCATTGAGCGTGAAGTTGTGGATGGTCGATTTGTCGCCAACTTTGAACGTGTACTTCCCGTGCTTGAGGGTCGCAACCTTCTTGCCTGCGCTCTTGAGCGAGATCGTGAAGCCAGGGCCGACGGTCCCGGCAAGCTGAGGCGGGGCTGTCGCGGCGCCCGTGGCAAGGCCAGCGAGCACGAGCGCAGCCACGAGCTGGAAGAGCAATTAGGCGAAAGCGCACGTGGCGCCTCCTTCCCTGTCGCGGGCCTGCCGCCGGCGTGGACTCCCTCGCAGCCAAGCCCGGAGACGGGACGGCTCGCGTGGAGCTACCCAAGGTTAGCCATCGAGATCAGTATGTGTCAAATGATGCTTGACCCGCACGACGCTTGGAACCAGGGTGGGAGACGGGATTCGAACCCGCGACCTCCCGGACCACAACCCGACGGACCCACCTCACGATGGCTCTGTCACGCATGGTTGCGTGATACTGGGTGCTCTCAGTTCGCTCGGGTCACACTGGTTTAGAACCACAGATAGAACCACGACATCGCTCGACCGGCCGCAGATCTGGGACCAGAGACTCGTGTGACTGGGGCCGACAGGCCGCGCTGGGCGGCCCTACCTGCCCGCCGTGGTTCACTGGACGGCACGAGCTAGGAGACTTGCGCCATCGCGTCGGGTGGGTCCCGTGTTGCTCGAGGCGCACGACTCGACGGCGAGCGGATTCTCGATCGCGGTACCCGGGTCGGATGTCGGCGAAGCCGCAAGACAGCTAAGATCGCAAATGAAGAGGAGAGGAGGCACGATGGCGAAGAGCGTTCGCGACGCGATGACAGAGGATCCCCGCTCGATCGGCGTCTCGGCGTCCGTCGTCGAGGCCGCGCGACTGATGCGAGAGGAAGACATCGGCTCGCTCCCGATAACCGACGACGAGAAGCTTGTCGGGATGATCACCGACCGAGACATCACGACGAGAGTGGTCGCGGAGGCCGCAGACGCCCAAGATGACGTCGGTCGGGGACGTCTACTCTCGGGACCTCATCAGTGTTGCGCCCGACAACGACCTCGCAGAGGCGCTCCAACTCATGGCTCGCCACCAAGTTCGGAGGCTGGCCGTTGTCGAGAGCGGCAGGCTCGTCGGCATCGTTGCCCAGGCCGACATCGCCCTCAGAGAGGACGAGAAGAAGACCGGCGAGCTCGTCGAGGCAATCTCCGCGCCCTCAGAGGGAGAGCGCACGTAGCGTCGCCCGGACGCACGTTCAGGTAATCGATCTCGCCTCGGGCGATCGAAGGCTAACCGGATCGTGCACGCTACGCGGTCGGTTCTCAGAATGCGTTCGCGGCCAACTTCCACTCCTCGAGGCGCTGCGTGATGAGCTGGGCGCGCTCTTCCTCGCTCCCAACCCTCCAGCACCTGGAGATCTGAGGGGTCGGCTCGAAGGTAGACGCCGGCGGTTCGGGCATTCAGCCCGGCATCCCGATCCGACCGTGTCGTCCAGTACCCGGTGGCGCGGTCGGCGGTCTCCACCTTGATCTCGCCGGTGCCCTCGAGCTGCGGGGCATCCAGCTGCCGAGGGCGCTCCCCCTTCCAGAAGTAGAAAATGCTGGCCGGATCCCTGCGCTCCTTCGCAGCCTCGCTCCAGTAGCGGGCCGACAGGGTGCCGTCCTCCTGCCAGGACCGGCCCGTCACGTTCAGGCCACCATCGCGGTCCCGCGAGATGCGCAAGAGGCTCACTGCCGACGGTTCTTCCTCGCTGCGCATGGTCAGTGAGAGCTGCCACCACAGCCCCTCGACCGGTGCGCGGCGACCCTCGGTCTCGATCGCCTTGCGAAGCTTCTGGTTGATCGCGCGAACCTCCGCCGGGCTGGTGGCCGGGTCGTAGCGGACGGAGGTCAGCCCGAGCAGGTCGCTCGGCAGCTTCGAACCGCTCGCGTGGAGAATGAACGTGCGCCGGATGCCGAGCGCGCCGCCGAACAGCCCGGCCTCGAACACCACGTTATCGCGCGGCGACGCCTGGCCGGACTCCGAGGCATCCGTTGTCGTCCAGTCGTCCTGGGCGAACACGAATGCGGCGAAATCGACCTCCTGGGAGAGCTCGACGAGCCGGTCGAGGGTGGACCGCCCCGGGTTGAACGTGGTCGTCCAGGGCTCGACGTCGACGACGTCCTCGAGCCCGCGCGTGATCGCCTGGAGCAATTTGGCCTGCTTGCCGGACGACCCGAGGAAGATGCGCGGCTTGTTCATGCGCGGATTCATGATGACGGACCTGAAGTTCCGGCGGCAGATCGAGGCCAGCTAGCTCGGCCTTGGCCGGGACGAAACGCTTGACGAAGTCGAGCGCGGTCTGCGCGACCTCCTGCCAGCCGTGGTCGATGGTCAGCGAATGGCCGCGGTTGGGCATCTTCTTGATCTCGGTGACGCTCGGGTTGCGCTCCTGTCGCTCGTAGGAGGCGTTGGCCGTCTCCGCTGCGAGTATCGGCGCGCTCGCAATCGCCTGGTTCTCGTTCGGACGTTCGGCGAGTTCGCTTTAGGGCTACGCGCTGGTTCCGATCGTCGGTCTCGCGATTGGGTTCGCGCGGCGGCAATACCTGCAGCCTCGAGGTCGCGGAGGGTGTTTCGCATCGGTGTGCGTTTGGCGCCGTCTCGACCGGGAGTTTGCGCGCGCTACCGCCGGCCGCATGGCGAACGCGACGCCAGGGAGACGCTCGCCAGGCGGGACGATCAGCCGTTCGTGCTCGGACTATGCGCTTGATCTCTTCCGACGCCTGAGCCAACGGTCGAGCATCTCACGCAGCCGCGCGAACATCGCGCCCCCTTTGGGTAGGCCATGCAGCGTAGTCGAGGCCGAACTAAGACCTAGCGTCGGGCGCCCGCCGCCAAGCGGCGCTGGCCTAAACCGCTCTAACGCCGCGTACGTATGTCGGGCATGCGCATTCCTCGTACCGTCTTCGTGTTCGCCCTCCTTGTCGGCCTGGCGCTTCTCTTGGTCGCCTGTGGAGGCGGCAGTGGCGGGTATTAGGCCGGCTTAGCTAGCCCGCCAACGAGTAGATGCGCTGTGCGAGCGCCATGCCAAATCCTCGTCACTCGACTTAGCGGCTTTAAAAGGCGTTCAAACGCACAGGGCGCCGTGGCCGGCGCCGTCCTCCGCAGTCCAGCCCGCGCGTTTCACGCTCGCGGCTGGGTGCGAAGACGAGGCTCGGCGGAGCGGTTGGCGTGACCTGCCCCAGGAGCGAATAACCAGCTCCGCCGTGCTCGCTATCAAGGCCCACAAGATTGCGGCATCGGCGAGACTACCGCTATGAAGATTGGGCTGCTCCACCCGGGCGAGATGGGAGCGGCGGTTGGGGCGGCCTTGCGGATCAGCGGGCACACCGTCCTGTGGGCGTCGACCGGGCGCAGCGCGGTGACGGCCGAGCGGGCGGAGGAGGCAGGTTTCGAGGACGTCGGCACCGTCGAGGAGCTCAGCCGGCGCAGCGACGTGATCCTTTGCCTGTGCCCGCCCCATGTAGCCGTGGACATCGCCCGCTCCGCGGCTCGCTTTGCAGGCATCTATGTTGATGCGAACGCGGTCTCGCCGGCGACCGCGCGGACAATCGCGGCTCTCGTCGGCCGCTACGTCGACGGTGGAATCATCGGATCGCCGCCGCGCAACCCCGGCACAACCCGTCTCTACCTGTCCGGCACCGAGGCGACGACCATTGCCGGTCTGTTCGCCGGCACCGTCGTCGAGGCGCGTGTGGTCTCCGCTGACCCCAGTGCCGCGTCAGCGGTCAAGATGGCCTACGCGGCCTGGACGAAGGGCACGTCTGCCCTCCTGCTCGCGGTTCGCTGCGTCGCGCGCGCAGAGGGGGTCGAAGAGACGCTCATCGACGAATGGCGAACGTCTCTGCCGCAGCTGCCCGAGCAGTCCGTTTCGGCCGCCCGCTCGGCGCTCAGCAAGGGGTGGCGCTGGGTCGGCGAGATGAACGAGATCGCCGAGACGTTCGCTGCGGCCGGTCTGCCAGACGGCTTCCATCGCGGGGCGGCTGAGATCTACCGGCGATCGCCGCACGGACAGGCAGACGGGAACGACGACCTCGAGCGCGTCCTGTCGGCATTACGAGAGGGGAACCCCTGACGGCCCCGCAACGGACAAGCTCCGATGCGAGCTTCCGATCGCCTCAGGCCTTGAATCGGCAGAGCCTCAATGGTCCTGACGAGCCACCTCTTCTGGCAGCGCTCGCTCCACGCGCGCTCGCGCTTCCACCCTTTTGCGAAATCGCGTTGATGGCCTCGTCAGCGCCGAGCCGGGACGTTCTCCGTGGTTGAGCCGTCCAGCCTCGTGGTTCTACGGTGGTTCTCCGCCGCTCTGAGCGCCCGAAGCTACTCGGCTTGAGATCGGCTTGAGCACGACAGCAGAAGGCTTCCGAAGACGACCCAGGCGAGGAACGGGACGAGCGGGAGATACCAGTACGCGCCCGCGAGTCCGATGGCCGCGACGACTCCCAGCACGCCGAACCAGGGTGGAAGGCAGCGAGATCGGAACACGGAATGAGACGTGATGGCGACGAGTGGAATTGCGATCGCTGCAGCGCTTACCACGAGGATGAACGCGGTGTCCTCGACCAGGAGGTGCGCCTGGGGACTCGTGCGGTAGCCGCTCTCGAGTTGAGCAGTGAACGCGCTTCCCGCCCAGAGCGTATTCCCTGCCGCGAGCAGGACCGCCGATCCGCCTCCACTCAGCGCGGAAAGCGTGGCCAGCGGCTCTACGCGGACGACCTCTGTCCGCAGTACGGCGATGTAGACGATGTAGAAGACGCACCCGACGAGCAACGCTGCGAATCCCGAGATCTGCCGCGTCCTGCTGGCCTGACTGGCGTAATAGGCACCGATCCGCGTCGGGGTGTTTCCAGCACCGCTCCCGTAGAGGACGACCGAAAGCGAGAAACACGCGACGAAGAAGAGGCCACTGAGTGGAAGCCAACGCACGAACCGATCGTGACCGAGGCGCAGGCGATGGTCAACCTACGCCAGGGCGTGGGCGCCCACGCGCTGTTCGGCGATCGCCGCTGCATCGAGCCAGGACTCGGTGACGCTCGCGGTGCAGCGCGACCTGCGCTCGGCGGCAGGACACGGCTATTTCCAGCGTCGTGCGGCTCCGAGGGTGTATTGGGTGTAGCCGCGGATGGCTGCTGCGGAGATGAGGATCTGGTAGGCGAGGACGTAGCCGAGGAATCCGCGGGCGTCGCGTGGTGGGTGGATGTCGAGGCGGTCGAAGACCTCGCGGTCTTGCCAGCGTCGTAGGAAGAAGAAGATCAGCAGGGTGATGGGGAGTAGCAGCATCGACCACCAGCCGACGATGATGGGGTGCCGAAGAGGAGCAGGATCAGGCCGGGCACCCAGATGAAGACGATGCCGATGTCGAGGAGAGGCACGAGGTAGTCGATGCCGGCGACGAACTTGGCCAGCACGCGTGGCTGGGTCTGCGGGGGGGTGGGTGCGCAGGCCCTCGCACATGCCGCGCGCCCAGCGAGAGCGCTGGCTCATGAGACGGCCGAAGCGGTGCGGCACCACTGTGGTGGCGAGCGCCAGCGGTTCGTAGTGCACGAGGCCGCGGCTTTGCATCATCGTCCAGGTCAGGACGATGTCCTCGCCGATGGCGTCGGGCCAGCCGCCGACGGCGCGCAGGTCGTCGGTCCAGTAGGCGGAGAAGGCGCCCTGGGCGACCAGGGCGCTGTTGTAGGCGGCCTGCATGCGCTTGACGCCGTTGATGCCCAGGCGGTAGTCCCACTGCTGCATCCTGGTCGTGTAGTTGGTCGTCGGGGCGTCGGCGATGAGTGCGCCGGCGCAGGCGCAGACGTGCTGGTCCTGTGGCCTGCTGGTGATGCGGGCGATGAGGAAGCCGAGCGCGTCGCGCTCGAGGTAGGTGTCGGCATCGACGGTGACCACGAGCGGGGTCGTGACGGTGGCGAGCGCGGCGTTGAGGGCGTGATGTTTGCCCGGCTCGGGCTCGAACACGCGGCGGTAGCGAAGTGCGAGTCGCGTCGCTGCCGCGTCGGCGAGCTCTGCGGTGTGGTCGGTCGAGTTGTTGTCGGCGAGCACGACCTCGATCGGCCCTGGGTAGGCCAGGCCCGCAATGCACTTGCAGGGTCGCGACGATCGCCTCCTGCTCGTTCCAGGCAGCATCCGGTGGTTCCACGCCGCATACCGGAACCTCCCATCGCTCGGAGTCTCAGAGCCGCGCTTCAAGCCGGGCTGGGCGATCGGCGCCTGGTTCACCCCGTTCCTCAACCTCTCGCGGCCCAAGCAGATCGCAGACGACATCTGCCGTGCCAGCGAACCCGAGCTGCCGGACTCAAGTCCGGGCCCGCGAGTGGAAGCCGGCGCTCGAGGCCAGCGGCATCGGTCACGGCACGATCTACACCCTGCGGCACTCGTTCGCGACGCAAGCGATCGCCAGCGGCATCGGACTATTCGACCTCAGCCGCTTCACGGGCACGAGCGTCGACCTGCTGGACCGCACCCACGGCCACCTAATCCCGGGCGCCGAGAAGGGCGCGCCGCCAAACTCGATTCGTTCGGGTGCTGATTGGGTGTTACACGACTAGACGAACAACCGTCAACACGCCGCAAACCCTGTCCCAGATTAGAGCGGACGACGAGGCTCGAACTCGCGACCCTCAGCTTGGGAATCTGATACCAGGCGCCTAAGCAGACGAACGCGAGCGAACACAGACACGCTCGAACGCAGCAGTCATGCGGCTTTGCGGCTCGCCCGGGGAGCCCGGGCCCGCATGGCTGCGAGAGCGCTCAGGAGGCGTTCTGGCGTTTTTCTGGCGTTCTCGGGGCGCCCCTACCTGCCCGCACCGCCGCGAGCGCTCAGGACGCCGCAGAACGCGCCGAGCGGCGAGCCTCGTGAGGCCAGCAGGGCTCTACGCGGCGAGGTTCGGAAAGCGGGCTCGGAGCCTCGTTGCGAAATCGTCGGCGGCACGAGGCTCAGGATTCGTCTCGGCGCGCACGGCATCGACCACGTCGCGGTAACGGGCCCTCACAAGCAGGCGAGCGTCCTCAACCTTCTCGTACGACTCGACGCCATCCTTGCCGCGATGCCTCTGGCGGTGGATCGCTCGCTCGCTCCCGACGACCCCGTCGAAGTGGCGGAGGGAGTCGCTGAACGCCTTGACGGCCTCACCGACAGCGCGCGTGCCGAAAGCCTCGACCTCGGCGGTCAGGCTGATCGCAACATCCAGGGTTACGTTCTCGGGAGGTGTGGGCGGCGGGACGGTCTCAAAGATGGGGAAGATGTGATCGACCAGGGCCGCCTGGCGCAGGCAAGCCTCGACGACGCGCTGGTAGACATCGTTTCGTCGTTCGGCTAGCCGCGCCTCGTGCGCCAGAGCACGCTCTGTCGATGCGCGTTGACGAGCAAGTAGCCCCTGCCCAGCGAACCCGATAACGACCGCCGCGAGGGTATAGGCGGCGGCGTTCACGCGATGTCCAGCTCGCCTTCACGCGGCCATACCTGCACAAGCCGATAGCCGTCTCGCTCCTGGACGCGGACAACTTGCACGTCGGGCCAGTGCCTCGGCTGGTCGGGTGGCGTCGAGAACTCGTGATGCATCGACCCGTCAGCCAGCGTCCGGCGGTCGTATCGCTGAGCTTCGACGTCGTGCTGCTGCCCATTTCTGAGGGTCACCACCCAGTCGGCCATGCACCGCATGTTCGCCGCAGTGGTGCTGAGACCTTGCCCTCGCCACGCGAGTCGCTGAGACGGCCGCACGGAGCGCCGGATCCTTGATGGACACAGGCCAGACCGCTTGAATCACGCGGGTGGACGCGACGCAGCGCGACCAGCTCCGGCAACTCGTCGACCAGGCCCGTCGCCGGCACATCGCGCCGCCACCCGACGCGAGCGCGCGCGGCCGCTGCAAGCACTGCGGCGCCAGTTGGGACGAGCCCATGCCGGGCTGCTCGCACTGCACCGACCGCGAGAAACGCCGCCGCCTGCGCCAGCGTCATACTGCCGAGCATGGCCTGGCCTAGACGCCGCGAGCCACCCGAGCGCCCATCCGGCGCGGTGCTCGAGGTGCTCGCCGACGCCACCGGATTCCACGATCGGCCATGGGCCGGCGACTCGACCGGCGAGATGATCGCCCAGGACGCCGCGCCACCGCCGCCGGCGCCCGAGCCGCTCGAGTTCGAGCCGCCGCCATGGCACGACCAGGTCGCCAGCGCGCCGCTCCCTGAGCCATCGCCGCCGCCAATGGACGCGCTCGCCGCCATCAAGGCCGAGAACGACGACTGGCCCGAGCTCGAGCTGCCAGGCCCGCCCGTCCGGCTCGTGCCGCTCGAGCCGATCACGCTGCCCGAGCCCGACTGGGAGCAGGAGGCCCGCGAGCGCCACGCGCTCGAATGCGCCGAGGCCCAGCGCGTCAGCCGCGAGCAGCGCGCCGAGCTCCTGCGCGAGATCCTCGAAGAGAACCAGACCGCCTATCCCGCCAAGCGAAAGCGGCAACCGTGAAAACCATCCTCGGCATGCTCTTCGTCCGTGACGGCATCAGCGTCCACCGCGAGCTCGTCGACGGCCCGACCGGCCCGCGGCTACGCACCCGCGGCTACTCCACCCCCGCCAGCGAGATCCGCCACCGCCAAGCCGCACGAATCCCCCTCGACATCAGTCACGACGGCGTCCAGTTCGGCGAGATCCTCGACCTGCAGCTACGCGGCGACCGCGTCTGGTGCGTCGCGCACGCCGACATCACCCCTCCCCCCTGGCTCGGCGAGCTCTACTTCTCGCCATCCTGGGAGGCCAACCCGGACGGCAGCGACCTCGTCATCAACGCCGTCGGCATCGGCACCGGAACGCGAGCGCTCAACGTCGAGCCCGTCACCATCCTCGACGGCCGACTCAGTCATCGCCACTGCGTCGGCGAGCGCTGGCCCCGCCACCAGATGACCACGCTCGAAGCCGACATCCTCACACGCGCCGCGCACAACCACCTCGACCGCCAAGCACGCGGGCAGCACCAGCCGATCATCGTCGACGACGTCGACCAGCGCATCGCCCGCGAACGCACACTCGCGCGGCAGCACGGCGCCGAGCTCGCGCAACTCAGCGAGGACGACGCCTGGCGGCACCGACCACTGCGACACTCCGCGCCGCACCGCGCCATCATCGCCGTCCACTGACGCGAGAACATCACCGCGACGAACGCGATGGTCACCGTCATCGCCATCGCGCACGAGGCCCGATTTTTGAGTGACACGCGCCGCGCGACCGTTCGCTCGCGGAAGATTTCTCCCCCTACGCGGTAGCGTTCGTCGATTCCCTCTTGCAGTCCTACTCGCACCTGTATCGCACTCGGCGCTGGCGGCTCACGTCGCGGCTGGTGGTCGCTCGAGCGGTGGTGTGCGCGGAGTGCGAGTTGCGGCCCGCGACGCAGGCCGATCACGTGATCCCGGCGGTGCAGCTAGCCGAGCAGGGGCGGCTCGACCTCTTCTTTGCGCTCTCGAATCTGCGCGGTGTGTGCCGGCCGTGCAATTCGCGAGGTGGTGGGCGGCTCGGCGGGGCTCGTCGTCGGGAACGTCGCCGGGGGCGTTCGGAGGAGGCGGCGGTGCTCTGGGCTGAGCGGGAGAACGCGTACTGGGCTGAGGTGGCTGCTCGTCGCCCGCAGCCGCGGATCTACTAGCCCGCGCGGTGCCGGGGAGGCGATTGCTAGGGTTGGCGCGCTGGGTCGCATCGGGCTGATGTGAGGAGTCGATGGCCGGGCCTTCGGGCCCGGCTGTCGCGTTTCCTGGGCTCCGTCCGATGGTGGTCGTACTCTCTCGGCACGCGACCTTCAGGACTCGCGATCCTCTCAGCCCGAGGACAAGAGACGGCCAACTACACGCGATCCGATCGGCAGTACCTCGACGAGTCTGAGGAGCGCCAGCCTTGGCGCATCATCGAGCGGCGCAGCGAGGATGTCGTGGCGAACGCGATCGATGATGTCGGCGGCGTCTCGTTGCCGCGGGGTGTGCTGGACGAGGCGTTCGAGGCCGCGCGGGGTGTGCTCGTCGAGGGCGGCGGCGTGACGGTCGCGTCGGGGCATTTCTACATTCCCCGGGAGGCTGAGATGCTGGCGCGGCGGGCCGCTGAGGATGTAATCCGAGGGCGCAGGCGCCCCGTCGGGTGCTTCGTCCGGTCGCGTATCGGCCTCGCTTCCGTGTGCGGCTACGAGCTCGGCGTCGCGAGGTGCGGGCTCGCAGGTCGCGGCGCTCGTGCCGCGCCGGGCCGTACTCACCGTCACCCGGTAGCGACGACGACGACCCGGAGCCCTGGCCTGGCCTGACCGGCGAGGCGCTCGCGTGAGCCTGCGCAGCCTCGCTGATCTGGGCGCGGCCGCGACGGCGCGCGGCATCGACGTCATCCAGACGACCCGCGCCGAGGTGCTGATGCGCTGCCCGATCTGCCGCCGGGGCGGCTCGCGGCAACTCGCGAGCATCGAGATCATCCACGGCGCGCCCGTCGGCGCACTGCAACGGCTGCGAGCGCTGGGGCGATGACCCGCAGGACATCCTGCGCACACTCGGCTACGACGAGGACGCCGGCGACGAGCACGAAATCGTCCTGCGGATCTTCGACCTCTGGCTCTGCCTCGAGCGCAAACGACGAACGGGAGAGGGCGACGTGAGCCTCGACACCGACCGCCGCCGGCTCACCGACGACGGCAACGCCTACCGCCTCGTCGACGAGCACGGCGAGGATCTGCGCTACGTCCCCGGCCTGTCCTGGTACGTCTGGACGGGCGAGCGCTGGGCGCACGACGACGACGGCGAGGTCACGCGCCGCGCCCGCGCGATCGCGCAGTTGCTCGCTGAGGAGGCCGATGACGTCCGCTACGGCACCGACGACAAGATCGTCAAGGCCATGAGCGCGCACGCCAAGCGCAGCGGCGGCCGCCGCGGCATCGAGGCCATGCTCGCCCTCGGCGTCCAGCGACCGGCGCGTGATCGTCGCCGCCGACGCGCTCGACGCCGACCCGTGGCTGCTGAACCTGCACGAACGGCGCGCTCGACCTGCGCAGCGGCGATGCTACGCCAGCACGCCCGCAGCGACTACGCGACGCACCGCGTCGCCGCTCGCATACGTGCCGGGCGCGGCAGCGCCGACCTGGCGAGCGTTCCTCGAGCGCACCTTCAACGCCGACGCCGAGCTCGTCGACTACGTGCAGCGCATGGCAGGCGCAGCGCTCACCGGCCAGCTCGGCGCGCAGATCATGCACGTCCACTACGGCGGCGGCGCGAACGGCAAGACGACGTTCGTCGAGACGATCCGCTACGTGCTCGGCGACTACGCCGCGCACACCGCCGCCGAGACGCTGCTCTCCGATCGGCGCACGGCAGCAACCCCGCACCCGAGCTCCTGCACCTGCGCGGCCGCAGGCTCGTCACCGCGAGCGAGACAGCCGAAGGCCGCAGGCTCGATGAGGCGCTCGTCAAGGCCCTCACCGGCGGCGACGCGATCGCCGCGCGGTACCTCTACTCGAACCAGATCGTGGAGTTCACGCCGCGATCTCGCGCTGTGGCTCGCGACGAATCACCGGCCCGCGGTACGCGAGCGCTCGGAGGCGATCTGGCGGCGACTGCGGATCGTGCCGTTCGCGGTCACGATTCCTGAGGCCGAGCGCGACGACCAGCTCCAGCGACCGCCTGCGCGAAGAGGCGCAGCGGCATCCTCGCCTGGCTCGTCGACGGCTGCCTCGCATGGCAGGAGCGCGGCCTCGAGCCGACCCGAAAGCGTCGAGAAAGCGACCGCGGCCTACCGCGAGGAGGAGGACATCCTCGGCGCGTTCCTCGCCGATCGCCGCACCATCGGGCCCGACGACGCGACGGCCGCCGGGGAGCTCTACGAGGCCTGGCAGGCCTACGCACAGAAAGACGCCGGCACCGCCACGGCGTTCGGCCGGGCGCTGACGGACGCCGGGTATCCGCCGGGAAGGTCGGCGGAACGCGCATCCGGCGCGGCCTGCGCCTGCTCCTGCCGCTCGACGAGGCGGCGAAATGAGCCTGGACGGGTTGACGGGTTTGGGGCTGGTTTCCGAAAGTCCCCTCCCGCGCGCGCGCGGAAGGGAGTTTCCCCGAAACAGGGGTCAAACGCGTCAACCCGTCCAGGGCAGCGGGAATAGGTATTTCCGCGCGTGACCGGCCGGTTCCTCACGACGCGCCAGGTCGCCGCGCTCCTCGGCCTCTCGCCAGCGAGCGTCCTGCGCCGCTGGCAGGCAGGCGCGCTGCCGGGCTTCCGGCTCGCCAGCAACGTGCTGCGCTTCGACTCCGACGAGATCGACGCGTGGCTCGCCGAGCGGCACCGCGGGCCCGAGCCTATGATTCCGCCTAGCCCCGTCCGTCCGGTCGGGGAGGCCCGCGCCGCCGGCAATCACCGCAAAGAGACGCCGACGGCGCAAACAGAGAGAGGCTAGCGATGCCTGCCGAGCAGCGCGGGTCGGCGTTCCGCACCCCGAGAGGCTGGGGCGTGCGCTGGGTCGAGAACGGCCGGCGACCGCAGAAGACCGGCTTCGCGAGCAAGAGCGCCGCGCTGCGCTACTACCGCGACGACGTCGCGCCGCGCCTCGGCCGCACGACCACGATCAACCCTAGCATCACGCTCGCGACGTTCGTCGACCTCTACCTCGACGCGCACGCGCTCAACGTCGAGGCATCGTCGCTCGCCGTGCTCCGCGACCGGCTCAGGCGCGCGCACCGGGACGTTCGGCGACGTCACGCTGCGCGAGTTCGAAGCGCAGGCGCCGCGGATCGCCGCATGGCGCGCGACGCTCGCAGAGGGCTCGCGGTTCGGCGCGACGCAAGCGCTGCGGCAGACGCTCGAGCAGGCCATCCGCTGGGGCGTCATCGCGCGCAACCCGCGCGAAACTCGCCGGGCCGAATCCGCAGCCGAAACGCACCGAGATCGTGCCGTTCACCGACGGACGAGCTCGACCGCGTCTGCCGGCGAGGTCGGCCCGTACGCTCCGATCGTGCGGTTCGCCGCCGCGACCGGACTGATGCGCCGAGCGAGTGGATCGCGCTCGAGCGCCGCGACATGCGCCGCGACGATCGGCGTCGTTCTCGTCGAGCGCTCGTTTCAGCCGCGGCGCGCTCACGCGCCTACGGCAAAACGGCACGGTCGCCGGCGCCGCGTGCCGCTGTCGGCGATGGCGCTGGCCGCGCTCGACGCCTCGCCGCCGCGCATCGACACGCCGCTCGTGTTCCCCGACCGAGCTGGCGGCTGATCGACCTGCACAATTGGCGCCGCCGCGACTGGCGCCCGCGCTCGTCGCGGCCGGTGTCACGCACGGCACGCCCTACACGCTGCGGCACACCTTCGCGACGCGCGCGCTGGCCGCAGGGCTCGGCCTCTACGAACTCGCGCGGTACTTGGGCACGAGCGTCGAGATGATCGACCGCACCTACGGCCACCTTGCGCGCGGCAGCGAGGAGGCGGCCGCCGCGAAGCTCGACGCGCTCGACGCGGCGACCTCGTAGGACGTGGATCTGCGGAGGCAGCGAGTCTCAGTTGGCTGGCACGCCGGCGCGGTAGTGTGCCGTCGTGGATTCCGATGGCGTTCGCGCCGCAATCGACGCCGGCGACGTAGAGACGCTGGCAGGGCTACTTCGCGACGCGCCCGGGCGAGTGACCGCACTCGTCGCGGCGCCCGAAATTCAGCCGACCTCGCCGTTGACCTACGTCGGCATGGCCCGGTTCTACGGCTATGCCCAACACGCGCGTACCGGTGCTTTGGCCCACGTGCTGATGGACGCCGGCGCGGACAAGGACGACGAGACAAAGAACGGCGCCCCCCTGTACTGCGCCGCGAGCCACGGCGATGCCGACGTCGTCCGCGCACTGCTCGACGCCGGCGCCAACGTCGAGCTCAGCGACCCGGAATCGCCTGCGGAGACCGCGCTTCGCGCCGCCGCCGCAATCGGCTTTCCGGAGATCGTGGATCATGCTTGTCGCCCACGGCGCCGAGCCGCGATCCATCATCGAGGCGGCCAGCATCGGCGATCTATCTGCCTACGATCTCGCCGCCCTGTCCGATCACCAGCGCGCGAACGCACTGCGCGCTGCGGCAGTCAACGAGCGCCTCAGCACGATCGATCGGCTGCTCGAAGCCGGCACACCGGTCGACGCGAAGTCCGACGGCCGGCCGGCCATCTACTGGGCGGGTGACCAGCACCGGGAGAAGTCCGTCGCGCATCTCGCCGCAAGAGGCGCGAACGCAAGGGCGCGCTAGGACGTTCTGGCGTTTTCGTGGCGTTTTCGCCGCCACTCGAAGCGGCAAGACGCGACGCAAACGGCTTGGTTGAGCGAAGCGGACGACGAGGCTCGAACTCGCGACCCTCAGCTTGGGAAGCTGATGCTCTACCAACTGAGCTACGTCCGCAACCGGCTTGGATGCTAGCAATCGGGCGCGGTCGTCGTCAGCTCACCGCCGCTTCCCGGGCGCCGACGCCGGTCTACTTCTGGAACACGAACGTCGCGCGGCCGATCAGGTCGCCGAACGTCGGCGCGGCGCCGGCGTGCTTGAAGGCCGGCCACACGAACCATGTGTAGACGCCCGGCTGCAGGAGGTACTCCGGGAGCTGGTACGAGGCCGCCGACGGCCAACCGACGAGGACGCGCCTGCCGTTGCGGAATACCTGGATGTTGTAGTAGGCGACGCCCGCCTCGGCCTGCCACGTCATGCGAGGCGGTGTCGAGACGAGTGTGCCCGTGAGCGGGCGCAGCGGGATCAGCGAGGCGAGCGACACGGTGCGCCGGGCCGGAGCGGAGACATTGCCGGCACGGTCGTAGGCGAACAGGGCGACATAGCCGCTCTTGCCCGGGTGCAGCTTGAACACGGCCGAGGTGCGCAGCCCGTTGTACACCACGTTCCCGTCCTTCGCGCTGCGCGGCGCGTGCCGGAGGTTGAGGATCACGACGACGCGGGCAAGGTCGGCCGCCTTCGGGTTCACCCAGCGCAGTGTCAGCGGAACCAGTTTGGCCGCGCCCTGCTTCGCGCGCGGAAGCACGACGGCCAGCCGCGAGGGTGCACCGGGCGCGTCCTTGTCGACGGCCCCCACCAGCACCGGGGCGGACGGCGCGACGGCGAGACTGGGAGCGACAGCCGAAGGCGCCAGCGCCGGCGCCACGGGAGCCGGCGGCGGAACGGGGTTGGCGACCGTGACGGTCACAAGCGCGGTGGTAACGAGCCCCGCGCGGTCGGTCACGACGTTGCAGACGTCGTACGAGCCGTTCGCATAGGTGGTGGTGTCCCATGACGCACCCGCCGCCGGGCCCGACGCGCAGGCTCCCACCGGGCCCACGTGCAGGACGCTCGAGGCGACGCCGGAAACGGCGTCGGCGCTCGTGCGGGTGATCCGGACGGTGCCCTGGACAACGCCCCCGGCGGCCTGGCCGGACACCGCCACGGTCGCGGTGGGAGGAGTCGTGTCGATCGTGACCGTGAGGCCGGGCCCGACCGCCGTGGCGCCGAGCACGTCGGTCGCGCCGATCGAGAAGCAGAACGTGCCGTCACCCGGCTGCGCGAAATGCTGCGCAGTCGTGTTGTCGGGGTACGTCCTGACGGCGATGGCCGCCGTGGGCGGCTGGGTACAGGCGCCGGGTGCCCGGAACACCGTCTGGAGCAGATTGGCCGGGTCCGCCCCGGGCGTCCATTGCAGGAGCGCCGGCGAGACGAACGGTGCGGTCGCGAGCCGGGGCGCGCTCGGTGCCGTCGCGGCGTGTGCTGTCTCGGCATGCGCGATCGCGGCCCAAGCGACCGAGGTCGCCACCGCCATGGTGACGAGAAAGGAGCGTCGTACCACGTCGTTTTCGTTCCTCCGCTGCCGCCAGACTGGGCGGCATTTCAGCCGGCGGGATCAGCCTAGCGCCATGCTTCGGGCACTTCGGGAGGACCGCCCATTCGGGTGGTCCCGCCCTGGGTTTTCGTCTACATCTCCTCGGGCGCCCCGACGCCGACGAGATCCAGCGCGCGTGCGAGTACCTGCCGCGTCGCGTCGCAGACTGCGAGCCTGGACGATCTGCGCGCGGGCGTGTCGGCGTCCAGAACGGGACAGTCGCGATAGAACGCCGAGAAGGCCGAGGCCAGGTCGCGGGCGTAGGCGACGACGCGGTGAGGGGCCCGCAGCTCGACCGCGGCGCGGCACGTGTCGGGGAAGTCGACGAGTGCACGCACGAGCGCCGCCTCGCTCGGCTCGGGCGCGGTCGCGTCGTCGGGCGCGGCCGCCGCGGCGTCGCCCGCGCGCCGCAGGATCGAGCAGATGCGGGCGTGCGCGTACTGGACGTAGTAGACGGGGTTCTCCGGGCTCTGCTCGACGGCACGGGCGAGGTCGATGTCGATCGTCGCGTCGTGCGAGCGCTGGACGAGATAGAAGCGCGCGGCGTCGACGCCGATGCCGTCCATCAGCTCGTCGAGCAGCACGACGTCCCCGCGACGCTTGGACATGCGCTTCTGCTCGCCGTCCTCGGTGAGGTGCACCATCTGATAGATCGCGATCTCGATGCGCGAGGGGTCGTAGCCGAGCGCTTCCGACGCGGCCCGGAGCCGTGCGGAATAGCCGTGGTGATCGGCCCCGAGCACGTAGATGGCGAGGTCGAAGCCGCGCTCCAGCTTGTCGACGAGGTAGGCGAGATCGCCGGCGAGGTAGGTCGGCGAGCCGTCCGACTTGATGACGGGGCGATCCTTGTCGTCGCCGAACTCGCTCGAGCGCAGCCATGTCGCGCCCTCCTGCTCGAACAGGTGCCCGGCGGTGCGCGCCCGCTCGAGCGCGCGCTCCACCCCACCCGAGCGGTGCAGATCGACCTCGTTCGTGTAGACGTCCATCTGCACGCGAAAGCGCGTCAGCGTCCGGCGAATCGCCGCGAACATGAGCTCGACACCGGCCCGCCCGAATTCCTCGGCGGGCGCGTCGGGCGGAAGCCCGGTCTCCTGCGCGAGCGCGATCAGCGCCTCGCCCTGATAGCCGTCCTCGGGCACGGGCTCGCCGCGCGCGCGAGCGCGGAGCGAGAGGCCGAAGCGCTCGATCTGGGAGCCGGAGTCGTTGAAGTAGTACTCGCGAACGACGTCGTGCCCGGCAAACGCGAACAGGCGCGCGAGTGAGTCGCCGTACGCCGCGTTGCGCCCGGCGGAGACGGGCAGCGGCCCGGTCGGGTTGGCCGAGACGTACTCGACGTTGACGCGCAGTGGCGTTGCAGCGGTGCCACCGCCGTAGCCCGGCTCGCGAGCCCTGCGGACCGCCTCGGCGTACCACGCCGGCGAGACGCGCACGTTGACGAAGCCGGGCCCGGCCACGTCGGCGCTCTCGACCCAGGTGCTCGCGCGGGCCGCGCTCGCGAGCTCCTCGGCGATCTCGCGCGGCGCTCGACCCAGCGGCTTGGCAAGCCTGAGCGCGAGGGTCGTCGCGTAGTCGCCGTGCTCCGGGTCGGACGGCCGTTCCAGCACCGCGTCACCGCCGGGCGCCCCGAGCCGCGCAGCCGCGTCGATCAGCGGCTCGGACAGCAGCGAGAGGGCGTCGGGCATGCGATCGAGCATAACCAGCCCTGCTCGCAGGCCGCCGCGTCAGCGGTGATACGGATCGCCGCGGAGGATCGTGAAGGCGCGGTACAGCTGCTCGAGCACCACGACGCGCGCGAGCTGGTGCGGAAGCGTGCCCTTGCCGAGGCTCCAGGTCAGGTCCGCCTCGGCGAGCAGCGTCTCGTCGATCCCGTGCGGGCCGCCGAGCACGAAGGCCGTGCGCTGCGGAGGGCGCTCCTCGCGCTCGCGCACGAGCTCCGCGATCTGCTTGGAGGAACGCTGCAGCCCGCTGCGATCGAGTGCGACGACCCAGTAGCCGGCGATCAGCGGCTCGATCCGCGAGCGTTCGCGCAGCATCGCCTCGCGTGGCGAGAGCGAGGGGGTGCCATCCTCCTTCAGCTCGTGGAGCTCGAACTTGCAGGCGCGCGCGAGCCGTTCCTCGTACTCGGCAGAGGCATCCGCGAGCGGCCCCCGCGCGCGACCGACGCAGACGATGCGAATCACCCCGGCAGTCTGCCTCACGGGGCGGTCTCGGCTCCCACGCCTGCCTGGGCCGCGGGCCGCCAGACTAGACTCCTCCCCATCGAGGAGCGAGGAGACCCCGTGGAACCCGAGCCACAGGAACGGCACTTCAACATCCAGATCGAGCCGCAGGCCCTGGCCGGGGTGTACGCGAACTTCGCCAACGTCAGCCACTCCGACTACGAGTTCACGATCACCTTCGCGCGTGTCGATCATGACGTCGAGGGGCCCGAGGTGCCTGGGATCGCCGTCGTGCGCGTCAACCTCGCGCCGCTCTTCATGCGTCAGCTGATCGACGCGCTGCAGGACAACTACTCGAAGTGGTCGACGCGGCAGGGCATCAAGCTGCTTCCGGAATACGACGGCGAAGACGACCCCGACGCGGCGTAGCCTGACGCTCTTGCGGGTCGCGGTCATATCGGACGTCCACGGCAACCTGCCGGCGCTGGAGGCCGTCCTCGAGCACGCCGGGGCGACCGGAGTCGACGAGCTGTGGTCGCTGGGCGACATCGTGGGCTACGGCGCCAAGCCGAGCGAGTGCCTGGCGCTCGTGCGCGAGCGCGCCGCGATCTGCCTGGGCGGCAACCACGATCTCGTCGTCTCCGGCGCACTCGACATCGACCAGTTCACCTCCGACGCGGGCGACGCGGCCCGCTGGACGCGCACCGTGCTCTCTCCCGAGGAGCTCGAGTTCCTCGCCGCGCTCTCGCCCAAGGGCGAGCGGGCCGGCATCTCGCTGTTCCACGGATCGATTCGCGATCCCGTGTGGGAGTACGTCCTGACCGCCGACGTAGCGGAAGCCTCGCTCAAGGCGCAGTCCACGGACCTCGCCCTCGTCGGCCACAGCCATGTGCAGCTCGGCCTCGCATTGACCAAGGCCGGGCTCGAGGGCGGCAAGGCCGAGCCCGATCAGGACGTCGCGCTGGGCGGCAAGCAGCTGCTCAACCCGGGCTCGGTCGGCCAGCCCCGCGACCGCGACCCGCGCGCCGCGTGGCTGCTGCTCGACACCGACGCCGGCCTCGCCCGCTTCATGCGCAGCGAATACGACATCGACCGCGCGCAGGCGGACATCCGCGAAGCCGGCCTCCCGATCCGTCTCGCCGACCGTCTCTCGCGCGGTTTGTGAGTGTTGCTCTAGGAGGCGAGCGAGGTGGTCGTGCTGGGGGGCGTGAGCACGCCCTCGGCCACGAGTCGCGCAGCGGTCAGCTCGCGTGCCTTGAAGATGCGCCACTTGGTCGTCGCGAGCGAGATCTCGAGCGCCTCGGCGATCTCGTTGTAGGAGAGCCCGACGACGTCGCGCAGGAGCAGCGCGGCGCGCATGTCCGTGTTGAGCTCCCCGATGGCGCGGAAGACCGCGTCCATCTGCTCGAACCCGACCTCGGGCGCGGCGGCGATGGCGGCCGGCGGGACGCGGTCGAGCTCGATCGGCGTCTGTACGCGGCGCTCGCGGGCCCGCAGCTCGTCCAGCACACGGTACTTCGCGATCTGGAACAACCAGGTCGTGAACCGGCACTGCATGTTGAAGCCCGCGAGGCCCTGGTGCACCTTCATGAAGATCTCCTGGCAGAGATCCTCGGCCAGGGCGGAGTCGCCGCCGACGAGCCGGAGCACGTAGTTGTAGATCGGAGCCTGATAGGTCGCCATGAGCTGGCGGAACGCGTCGGGGTCGCCCCTGCGCGCTCGACGCAACCGCTCAGGATCCGGCTGGGGGATCGCCATAAGCACGTGACATTACAGCCTAAGTACGCGGAACACCAGTATTGGGTAGAGGAACCGGTCCTTCAATGCGGAGATTTAATACAGCGTATGCACTCGGTACAAGAACAGCCTATGCGCCCGGTACACCGGCACTCGGAACAGGGATTGGTCCTTCGATGCGGAGGTCTCGCAACTCGCGCGTGAACACGAACACCAGCGAGAGCAGGATGGAAGCGCTTGCAGCGCAGACGAGCGTCGGACCGGTGCCGATAGCGTCGACAACCGGGCCCGTGAGCGCGTAACCGATCGGCATGCCGCCGATCGTGCCCAGCCAGTCCCATGCCCCCACGCGCGCCATCTTGTCGGGCCGGATGTGGCTCTGCAGGGCCGTCTCCCATGCGGTGACGAAGATCCCGACGGCGAAGCCCTCCCCCGCGTAGGCGAGCGAGATCAACCACGCCGGCGCCGCGATGGCGAGCAGAAGCGGTGCGACGCAGGTGGCGAAGAAGATCAGGCCCGCCACGAACAGCGGCCGGCGCAGGCGCACGCGCAGCATCAGCAGGCCGCCCAGCAGCGTCCCGACCGAGAACCCGGTCAGGATCACGCCCCAGGCGAAGGCCCCGCCGAGATCGCGCTTCGCAACGATCGGCCCGATCACCTCGAACGGCGCGACGACGAGCATCAGGAAGAGGAACGCGTTGACGAGCCCGAGCCAGAGCCAGCGATGGCTGCGCACCTCGTCGAACCCCTCGCGCAGCTCCGTCACGAAGCGCGTCCTGCCGGCGCCGGTCGCCGTCCGGACGCTGACGGGGAGAAGACACGCCGCGCTGATCACGAAGGTGCAGGCGTCCAGCGCGACCGCGCCGCCCGTCGAGATGAGACTCACGAAGGCGCCGCCGAGCGCGGCGCCCAGGCCGAAGGCGATGCTGCGCGTGATGCCGAGCAGGGCATTCGCCCGCTGCAGCATGCCCTTCGGCGCGACCTGTGGCACGAGCGCCGTGGCGGCGGGCATGAAGAACGCCGAGGCGGTCGCGTGCAGCGCGTAGAGCACGACGAGCTGCCAGATCTCGGCCTTGCCGCTCAGCAGCAGGGCCGCCGTGGCCACCTGGATCACGGCTCGCGCGCCATCGGCGGCGAGCATGATCGTGCGCCGCGGCAGCCGGTCGGCCCACACCCCGCCGATCAGCACGAAGATCGTCTGCGGCAGGATGCCCGCCATCAGGACGATGCCGAGCGCGGTCGGGGAGCCGCCCAGATCGAGCACCGCGAAGGCGAGTGCGATCGGGAAGATGCCGTCGCCGAGCACGGACACGAACTGGCCCCAGAAGAAGAACGCGAAATCACGCTCGCGCAGGACCGCCAGGCTGCTGCCGTCGCTCACGAGGAGCGAGCCTACTGCGCGAGCAGGTCCCGCCCGGTCATCGCGAGCGGCGCCGGCACGCCGAGGAGGCCGAGCACCGTCGGGGCGAGATCGCCGAGCGTGCCGCCCGCACCCAGGTGCGCGCCCGCGAGCGTCACCACGAGCGGCACGGGGTTCGTCGTGTGGGCGGTGTGCGGCGAGCCGTCCGGCTCGAGCATCTGCTCGGCGTTGCCGTGGTCGGCGGTCACGAGCGCGATGCCGCCTGCCTGCTCGACCGCCGCCAGGATCACGCCGAGCGCGGCATCCGAGGCCTCGACCGCGGCGATCACCGCCGGCAGCACCCCCGTGTGCCCGACCATGTCCGGGTTGGCGATGTTGACGATGCCGAAGGCGTAGCCGTCAGGAAAGTGCTCCGCAAAGCAGCGGGCGACACCCGCGGCGGCCATCTCGGGAGCATGGTCGTAGGTCGGGACGTCGCGCCGCGAGGCGATGAGCTCCCAGTCCTCGCCGGCGCGCCGGTGCTCGCTGCCGCCGTCGAAGAAGTACGTCACGTGGGCGTACTTCTCGGTCTCGGCGACGTGCAGCTGACGCAGGCCGGCCGCAGCCAGCGCGTCGGCCAGCGTGCCCGTCAGCGGGGCGTCGTCGAACACGACACGTGCACCCAGCGAGTCGTCGTAGCGCGTCATCGTCACGAGCAGGCCCAGGCCTGGCTGCAGCGCATGGCAGATCTGGCGGGCGCGATCGGGGCGGAAGTTGAAGAACACGAGCGGGTCGCCGCGCGCGACGCGGAGGCCGCTGTCGCCGAGGATGATCGGAGTCACGAACTCGTCCGTGACGCCTCGGGCGTAGCTCGCCTCGACCGCCGCGGACGCCGACGCGGCTCGCTCCCCCGCTCCGTCCACGAGCGCGGCCCGGGCGAGCTCGGTGCGCTCGGCGCGATGGTCGCGATCCATGGCGTAGTAACGCCCGATCACGGTCGCGACGACCGCGCCGGTGCCTGCCCACTCCCGTTCGAGGCGGCCGAGCAGGCCGGCCGCCTGGTGCGGCGAGACATCGCGCCCGTCCGTGAACGCGTGCACTGCCACGCGCGGGACGCCGGCCGCGAGCGCGCCCGCCACGATCGCGCGCAGGTGATCGACATGCGAGTGCACGCCACCGTCGGAGACGAGCCCGGCGACGTGCAGGACGCCCCGGCCGGATCTGGCCGCCGCGAAGGCGGCCTGCAGGGCCGGGTTCGAGGCAAGCGTTCCGTCTGCCACGGCATCGCCGATGCGCACGAGATCCTGCGCGACCACGCGCCCGGCGCCGATGTTGAGGTGCCCGACCTCGGAGTTGCCCATCTGCCCGTCGGGCAGCCCCACCGCGCGTCCGGCGGCGCTCAGCGTGGTGTGCGGCCAGCGCTCCCAGAGTGCATCGAAGACCGGCGTGCGCGCGAGCCGCACGGCGTTGCCCGGCCCCTCGGGCGCGCAGCCGAAGCCGTCGAGCACGACGAGCGCGACCGGTGCGGCCATCAGCCTTCGAGCGCCGCGCGGGCGATCGCCGCGAAGCCGCGTGGGTCGAGACTCGCACCGCCCACGAGCGCGCCGTCGACGTCGGGCTGCGCCAGCAGGGCGGCGGCGTTGTCGGGCTTGACCGAGCCGCCGTAGAGGATGCGCACGGCAGCGGCGCACTCCTCGCCGTAACGCGCAGACAGCGCGCCGCGGATGAACGCGTGCGTCTCCTGCGCGATCTCGGGCGTCGCGCTGCGTCCCGTGCCGATCGCCCAGACGGGCTCGTAGGCGATCGTGACCTGCAGCACTTGCGACACGCCGACGCCGGCGAGGCCGCCGTCGAGCTGGGTGCCGAGACGCGCCTCGGTCGCGCCGCCGTCGCGCTCGGCCTCGCTCTCGCCGATGCACAGCACCGGCTCGAGCCCGTGCGCGAGCGCCGCGGCCAGCTTGCGCGCGAGCGCCTCGTCGGTCTCACCGAAGAGGGCTCTCCGCTCCGAGTGGCCGAGCAGCACGCCGGTTGCGCCGGCGTCGATCAGCATGGCGCACGACGTCTCGCCCGTGAACGCGCCCTCCGGCGCATCGTGGGCGTTCTGGCCCCACACGCCGACGCCCGCGTCGCCGATCCGCTCGGCCACGATGTCGAGCGCGGTGAACGGCGGGCAGATCGCCAGATCGACCTCGTCGAGCTCGTCGACGAGCGGCAGGAGCTCGTCGCAGAACAGGGCCGCCTCCCCGCGCAGCTTGAACATCTTCCAGTTGCCGGCCACCAGCGGCGTGCGCTCCATCAGGGCTCCTCCGGTGGGATCGCGGCCACGCCCGGCAGGACGTGGCCCTCGAGCAGCTCGAGGCCGGCACCGCCGCCGGTCGAGACGTGATCGATGCGGTCGGCCAGGCCGGCCTGCGTCACGGCCGCGACCGAGTCGCCCCCGCCGACCACCGTATGGCCGGGGCATTCGGCCACGGCCTCGGCTATCGCGAGCGTTCCGGCGGCGAACGGCGCGAGCTCGAAGGCCCCCATCGGGCCGTTCCAGAACACGGTACGCGCACCGGCGATGCGCTCGGCGTACGCCTCCGAGCTCTGCGGGCCGATGTCGAGGCCCATCCAGCCCGGCTGGATCCACGCGAACGGCTGCACCATGACCTCGGTGTCGGCCGAGAGCGCGCGCCCCGTCACGACGTCGACGGGGAGGGAGAGCTCGCACTCCTGCGCCGCGCAGGCGGCCCGGGCACGCCGCGCCTCGGCCTGGCCGGCCTCGTCCTCGTGCAGCGAGTCCCCGATCGCGAGGCCATCGGCCGCGGCGAACGTGAAGGCCATCGCGCCGCCGATCAGGATGGCGTCGGCGCGCTGGGCGAGCGTCTCGAGCACGCCGATCTTGTCGGCCACCTTGACGCCCCCGGCGATCACGACGAACGGCGGCTCGGGCGAATCCAGCAATCCCCCGAGCGCCTCCAGCTCGCGCCGCAGGAGCAGTCCCGCGGCGCTCGGCAGGAGGTGCGCGACGCCCTCGGTCGAGGCGTGCGCGCGGTGCGCGGCGCCGAAGGCGTCGTCGACGTAGACGTCGGCGAGCTTCGCGAGGGCGGCCGCGAACTCGGGGTCGTTGGCCGTCTCCCCCGCGTGGAAGCGCAGGTTCTCGAGCAGCAGCACGTCGCCGTCGCGCAACGCGGCGACCGCCTGCTCGGCGACCTCGCCGACGCAGTCGCTCGCCCACGCGACCGGGATGCCGAGCAGGCCTGCGAGGTGCTCCCGCACGGGCTCGAGCGAGGCCCCGGGGTCGGGTCGCCCTGCGGGGCGGCCGAGGTGCGCGCACAGGACGACCCGGGCGCCGCGCTCGCGCAGCGCCACGATCGTCGGAAGCGCAGCGCGGATGCGCGTGTCGTCCGAGATCGCGCCGTCCTGCTGCGGCACGTTGAAATCGACGCGGCAGAGCACGCGGCGGCCGGCGACCTCGAGCGCATCCAGGCCGCGCGGCAGCGGTCGGGTCACAGGACCTTGGTGATCAGATCGACCAGCCGGTTCGAGAAGCCCCACTCGTTGTCGTACCAGGAGATGACCTTGGCCTGACGGCCGTGGGCCATCGTCAGCTTCGAGTCGAAGATCGAGGAGTAGGCGTTGCCGACGATGTCCTGCGAGACGATCTCGTCGTCGGTGTACGCCAGGATGCCCGCGAGGCGTCCCGTGTCGGCGCGCGCCTTCACGGCCGCGTTGATCTCATCCACCGAGGCCTCGCGGCCGAGCATGCAGACGAGGTCGACGACCGAGCCGTCCGGCACGGGGACGCGCATCGACATGCCGTCGAGCTTGCCCTGGAGCTCGGGGATCACGAGCCCGATCGCGCGCGCCGCGCCCGTCGAGGTCGGAATGATCGAGAGCGCCGCCGCGCGGGCCCGGCGCAGATCGCTGTGCGGCATGTCGTGCAGACGCTGATCGCCCGTGTAGGCGTGCGTCGTCGTCATGAAGCCCTGCTCGACGCCGAACTCGTCGAGCAGCACGCGCACGACGGGCGCGAGGCAGTTCGTCGTGCACGACGCCATCGAGACCAGGTGGTGATTGTCGCGCTCGTAGGTCTCCTCGTTGACGCCGAGCACGAGCGTCACGTCCGGGTCCTTGGCCGGCGCGGAGATGACGACCTTCGTGGCGCCCGCCGTGATGTGCGCCTCGGAGCGCCGATCGGCGAAGAAGCCGGTCGACTCGAGCACGACCTCGGCGCCGAGGTCGGCCCACGGCAGCTCGGCCGGATCGCGGTGGGAGACGACCTTGAGCGCCTCGCCGTCGACGATCATGCCGTCGCCCGAGGCCTCCACGACGCCCTTGTAACGGCCCAGCACCGAGTCGTACTTGAGCAGGTGCGCGAGCGTCGCGGCGTCCGTGAGGTCGTTGACAGCCACGAAGTCGATGTCGGCGCCGGACTCCTTCGCAGCGCGGAAGAAGTTGCGGCCGATGCGGCCGAAGCCGTTGATCCCGACGCGAACGGGCATGCTCTCCCCTCGTCTGTCCATGCCGCAGCGCAGTCGATGCGCCTCGGCCCCTGCTCGATTCTACCGACGCGTCAGAGATCCGCCCGCTGGACGATGCGCCGCAGGCGCGAGGCCACCGCGGACTTGCTCAGCCGCGGCATGGCCGCATCGCCGAGCTCGGCGAGGGTGGCATCGGGCAGGCGCAGGCGCAATTCGGCCACGCTGCGCAGCTCGGGAGGCAGCGCGTCGGGCCCGCCCACCTGCTCGATCGCCTCCGCGTGCCGGGCCGCGGCCGCGGCCTGCCGTCGCAGGTTGCCCGCGTCCGCGTTGGCCAGGCGGTTGGCCTCCTCGCGCGCCCACGCGAACACACCCTCCTCCTCGAGCCGCAGCTCGGCGCCGTGCGCGCCCAGCGCGGCCAGCAGTCCGCGGATGGTCTCGCGGCTCTTCGCGTACGCGAGCCAGTGCCGCGGCGTCTCGTGCACGCCCAGCGCGAATCCCTCCGCCTCGGCGAGCTCCTGCACCTGCAGTGCGGCCGCGTCGCTCGAGAGCCGCCACTCGAGGTGCGCCGCGCTGCGCGGCCGCGAGAGCGAGCCGCAGCCGATGAACGCCCCGCGCAGGTACGCGCGGCGACAGCAGCCGCGCCCGACGATGCGCGCAGGCACGCGCTCGGTGGGCGCCAGGCTGGGGCCGAGCACGCCGGCCTCGTGGAGCGCCTGCAGCGAGCGCGCATCCCCCGCCACGACGATCAGGAAGCGCGTCGCGCGCTCGAAGCGGTGCTCGCGGTAGGTGCGGATCTCGCAGGAGGCGCCCCGCTCCCGCAGGAGCTCGACCGTGCGGCGCGCCGCCAGCGAGGACGCCAGGTCGACGTGCACCTCGACGGCTCCGCCGGCCTGCAGGTGCAGCGTGCCGGCGTGGCGCACGACTCCGGCGAGCTGCGCCAGGCGACAGTGCTCCTGCACCGGCAGTACCTCGGCGAGCTCGGCGCGGACGTCTTCAGCGAACGGCACGGCCGTTGCGCACCCTGCGCTGCGTCGCGCGCACGAGCGCGCGTGCGAGCGCCTCGGGATCGTGGTGGAACCCGTCGGCGGCGACGATCTGTGCCGCGATCACGTGCACGCCCAGATCGGAGAGCCGCCGCCGGTCGAACTCGACCGGGATGTTGTCGGTCGTGATCGCGCGCCGGGGCACCATCACGCTGTCGATCACGCGCGCGCCGACGTGCTGGTGCAGACGCTCGACGTGGTTGGACGCGCGGTAGCCGATCGTCTCGCCGGGCTGCTGCAGCAGGTTGCAGACGTAGATGCGCAGCCCGCGCGCCTTGAGCACCGCGCGCCCGAGGCCGGGCACGAGCAGCGGCGGCAGCGTGGACGTGAACAACGAGCCCGGCCCGAGCACGATCAGGTCGGCCCGCTCCACCGCCGCCAGGGCCTGCGGGTTCGCGACGGCGTCGGCCGGGCTCAGGAACAGGCGCCGCACGCCGTGGCGATCACGCGCCACGGCGGTCTCGCCGGCGACATAGCGACCGTCGTCCATCTCGGCCAGGAGGGCCGCCGGATGCGTGGTGGCGGGCACGACGCTGCCCTCGACCGCGAGGACGCGGCCGACCTCGGCGACCGCGGCATCGAACGAGCCGACGACCTCGGTCAGTGCGGCCAGGAAGATGTTGCCGAAGGCGTGTCCGGCGAGCTCGCCGCGGTCGAAGCGGTGGCGGAAGAGCCGGTTCATCAGCGACTCGTCCTCGGCCAGCGCGATCAGGCAGTTACGGATGTCGCCCGGCGGGGGCATGGCCAGGTCGCGCCGGAGACGCCCGCTGGAGCCGCCGTCGTCGGTCAGGGTGACGATGGCCGTGACCTGCGCGCCCACGGTCTTCAGGCCGCGCAGCAGCGTCGAGAGCCCCGTGCCGCCGCCCAGGCAGACGATGCGCATCTGGCGACGTGGGCTCACGCCGAGCCTTCGAGCGCGAGCAGCCGCTGCTTGAACGCCACACCCTGCGCGCCGTACTCGCCGAGCGAGCCGTCGGCGCGCACGACGCGGTGCGCAGGGAGCAGGAGGTCGATGAAGCAGCGCGACGAGCAGAACGCTCCCGCCGCACGCGGCGCTCCCGGGCGACCGGCACGCGCCGCAAGCTCGCCGTAGGAGACGCGCTCGCCCCACTGCACTCCCGCGAGCGCATGGGCGATCGCACGCTCGAGGTCGGTCATCCCCATCTCCTCGCAGGTCTCGTCGAGCCCGAAGGCCTCGGGCTGGAAGTTGACCCTGCGACCGCTCAGATAGCGCCCAAACGCCTTGACATAGCGCTCGGCGGCGCCGGCCGGACGCCGGTCGGCGATGTCCTCGTAGTCGATGTGGCGCACGCGCGAGGGCGCCCGTGCGGGCCACGGCAGGTCGTGGTGCACGGGCCTGTCGCCCCGCAGGACGAGCTCACCTGTGCCCCACCGCCCGACGCCGTAGGTGACCTGCGTCAGTCGCGAGGGGAGGGTCGTTGCGGCCATGCGGTCGCGAGCACTCTACCCCGCTGCAGGGCCATCGCCGCCAACCCGGTGCAGGTGGTCGTAGATGGCGCGCCCGACGGCCGCGGGCACGCCGGGCACGGCTTCGAGCTCCGAGCGCGAGGCGTCCAGGAGGCGCGCCACATCGCCGAAGTGCGCGATCAGCGCCCGCCGCCGGACGGCACCGACCCCCGGAAGCGTGTCGAGCAGCGACGCCGTCTGCCCCGCGGCGCGGCGCGTGCGATGCCCGCGCAGGGCGAAGCGATGGGCCTCGTCTCGCACCTGCTGGAGCAGCTGCAGCCCTGGAGACTCGCGCGGCAGCAGCACGGGATTGCCGCGCCCTGGGAGGTAGACCTCCTCCTCGCGCTTGGCCAGCGAGACGACGGCGACTCGCGGGAGATCGAAGGCGCGCATGGCGTCCAGCGCCGCGCCCAGCTGGCCCTTGCCGCCGTCGATCACGAGCAGGTTCGGCAGCGTCGCGAAGCTGCGGTCGTAGCCGTCCTCATCGACACGGCGATGTCGCTCGAAGCGCCGCGTGACGGCCTCGGCGAGCGAGCGGAAGTCATCCTGGCCGCCACCGTGGCGGATGCCGAAGCGCCGGTAGTCGGAGCGCTTGGCCGCCCCGTCCTCGAACACGACCATCGAGGCCACCGCATTCGTGTCCTGCAGGTTGGAGATGTCGAAGCACTCGATGCGGATCGGGAGCGCCTCGAGATTGAGCGCCTCGCGCAACTCCTCGAGGCCCTCGATGCGGCGCGTGCGCGTGCGCTGCGCGCGCAACACGTCGTGGCGCACGCCGAGCTGGGCGTTGCGGAGCGCCATCGCCACCACGCGCCGCTTGTCGCCGCGCTCCGCGACGCGCAACTCCACCGCGGCGCCCCGCCGCTCGCTCAGGAAGCCGGCGATCAGGTCGGCGTCTGCGACCTCGGTGTGGACGCAGACGAGCGGCGGGATGCCGACCTGCGTGTCGTAGTACTCGAGCAGGAAGCGCGCGAGCAGCGTGTCCTCGCTCTCGACCTCGGCGTTCTCGAGGTAGTGCGAGCGGCGCTCCTCGATGCGACCACCCCGCACCGCGAGCAGCTGGACGTTCGCGATGTCGCCCTCGACCGCGAGCGCGATCGCGTCGTAGGTGCCCGAGCCGACGGCCACGGCTTGCCGCTCACCGAGGTGGCGCACGGCCGTCAGCCGGTTGCGGCTGCGCGCGGCCTCCTCGAACTGATGCTGCTCCGAAGCCCGGAGCATGCGCCGCTCGAGGTCGCGCTCGATCTTGTTCGTGCGCCCTTCGAGGAACGCGATGACATCGTCGATGACCGCGCGGTAGGCCTCGCGCGTGATCAGCCCGACGCACGGCGCTGCGCAGCGGCCGATGTGGTAATCGAGACACGGGACGCCCGAGCGCCTGCCGGGCGCCGGCCCTTCGCAGGGCCGGTACGGGAAGATCTTGTTGAGCGTCTCGAGCGTCGTCCGCACCTTCTGCGCGGACGCGTAGGGGCCGAAGTAGCGGACGCCGGCGCGGTGGCGCTCGCGCGTGAAGAGCACGCGCGGGTACTCGTCCGCGAGCGTGACGGCGATGTACGGATACGACTTGTCGTCGCGCAAGCGCGCGTTCAGCGGCGGCCGGTGGCGCTTGATCAGCTGCTGCTCGAGCAGCAACGCCTCGCTCGCGCTGGCGACGACGATCGGCTCGATCGAGGCGGCCCGGCCTACGAGCTCCTCGCTCTTGCGGTCGCGGTTGACGCTCGCGAAGTACGAGGCGACGCGCTTCTTGAGCGAGGCGGCCTTGCCGACGTAGAGCACGCCGCCGTCCGCGGTGCGCCAGACGTACACGCCCGGGGCGTCGGGGAGGGCGCGCGCCTGCTCGCGCAGGTCGGTGGGCGGGGCTTCGGTCGCCACACCTGCAGGGTACGAAGTCCGGGTCGGATCCGGCCAAGTGGCACTCGCCGCGCGTGCCACTTGGCCGGTTGCCGCATCCGGCGGTGCGAGTGAGCTATCGCCAAATGGCACTCGCCGCGTGTGCCACTTGGCATGCACGACCGGCGCCTTGACCTCAAGTGCACTTGAACTAGTAGCGTGCTGAGATGACCACGACGCAGACAGCGAGCGAGCAGATCACCGAGGAAGCCACGTCCTGGCCGGGCGTCACAGCGGGCCCAGGCGACCGCGGATCCTTCTCCTTCAAGCTCGGGCGCCGGGAACTCGGCCACCTCCACGGTGACCGTGTCCTGCACCTGGGCTTCCCCAAAGCCGTCTGGCACGAGCTGTACGACCAGGGTCGGATCGACTACCACCCCGTCTTCCCCGGGAAGCCGGGATTCGCGGCGCGGCGGATCGAGAGTGCCGATGACGTTCGCGATGCGATCGCGCTGCTGCGGCTGAACTACGAGCGCGCGGTTTCGCAGCACGGCCTGCCCGACTAGGCTTGCGCGCCATGGAGGCGCTGATCGACCGACTGCGCGCCGCCCTCGCGGAGGCGGGGCTCGAGCGCGCGGTGCTCAGCCACCCCGAGACACTGGCGCATCTCTGCCTGTTCGATCCATCCGTCGAGGAGTGGCCCGTGGCGAATCCGTTCGTCGCCTCGCCCGCGCTGCTGATCCTCGATGCCGACGACGCGACGCTGCTGGTCGCGAGCTTCCACGCGGCGCACGCCGCGCGCAGCCCCGTGCCCGTCGAGCAGTACCGCTCGTACGACTACGAGCGCCAGCCCGCGCCCGAGGTCGAGCTCGAGGCGGCGCTGCGCGGCCTCGCGGCTGGCCCCGGGCAGGTCGGCGTCGAGGCCGCGTCGCTCCCGCTCGGGGTCGCCGACGCGCTCCGGGCGGAGGGCGCGGAGCTCATGGAGATCGACGAGCTCGTCGTGCGCTCGCGCCGCATCAAGCTCCCGGTCGAGCTGGATGCGATCCGGCGCGCCTCGCGCCTGTCCGACGTGGTGCAGGGCGCCGTGAAGGAGCTCGTGGAGCCCGGCGCGACCGAGGCCGAGGTGGCCGCGACCGCGCAGGCGGTGATGGCGAGCGACGTGGGACGCCGCGTGCCCGCGATCCTCACGGTCACGACGGGCGAGGCGACGGTCACGGGCGGCTGGGAAGCGACCGAGCGCGTGATCGCACCGGGCGACCTGGTGCTCTGCGACACGTCGCCGTGGATCGACGGTCACTGGTCGGACAGTGCCAACGCCGTCTGCGCCGGGGCGCCGAGCAACGACCAGCGGCGCATCTTCGACCGCGTGCGACGGGCGCTCGAGCTCGCGATCAGGCTCTGCCGGCCCGGCGCGATGGCGTGCGACGTGGACGCGGCCGTGCGCGCAGAGCTCGCCGACCTCGGCCCCACGTACGCTCACCACACCGGCCACGGCATCGGCGCCTCGTGGTCCGAGCCGCCCCGCATCACGCCGTACGAGCGCATCAGGCTCGAGGAGGGCATGGTGCTCGCGGTCGAGCCGGCGTTCTACGCCGCCGGCTTCGGCGGAATCCGCCTC
This sequence comes from uncultured Actinomycetes bacterium, assembly GCA_963845865.1. Taxonomy (GTDB): domain Bacteria; phylum Actinomycetota; class Thermoleophilia; order Gaiellales; family JALYLC01; genus JALYLC01. The sequence continues at coordinate 3,478 of CAWJTT010000037.1, read as the reverse complement.
GAGCACGTGTTCGTGGTCCGCGCCGGGGGCAACGAGATCCTGACCCGATTCGAGCACACGCTGTGAAGATCGCCGTCGTCGAGCCGATCATCGTCAACGTCCCCTACCGCCACCGCGAGGTCAGCTCGATCGTCGCGCGCGACGGCGTCACCGACGTCCTCGTGCGCGTGACGACCGATGACGGGCTGGTCGGCTGGGGCGAGGCCACGAGCGGCGCGGACGCCGCGTCGATCGAGGCGGCGGTGCGGGCGATGGCGCCGTTCGTGATCGGGCGCGACCCGTGGAACGGCAACGCCATGCGCGCCGACGCGTTCAGCTTCGGCCTCTGGCAGTTCCGCGCGGGCACCGGCAACTTCGCCTGGGCAGGCATCGACATGGCGCTCGCCGACATCTGCGGCCGGTCAGCCGGCCAGCCCCTCTGGCGCCTGCTCGGCGGCGCCGTGCGCAGCGACGTGACCTACTTCTTCTACCTCGCGCGCGGCGGCGACGACGAGCTGCGCGCTCAGGCCGCGGCGGGCCTCCGGGCAGGCTACGACGTCTTCTACCTCAAGGTCGGGCTGGACGACGGCGACGACCTCCGCATGGTCGCGACGCTCCGGGAAGCGCTCGGCGAGCGTCCTCGACTGCGCCTCGACGTCAACTCCAACTGGTCCGTGCCACAGGCCGTGCGCATGCTGGAGCGGCTCGCCGAGTACGACATCGACTTCGTCGAGCAGCCCGTGCGCGAGACGCCGCTCGGCCACCTCGGCGAGCTGCGCCGCCGTTCCCCGATCGCCGTGTGCTCGAACGAGGGTCTCTGGTCGGAGGCCGATGCGTACGCGCGCATCCGCGCGCGCGAGGCCGACGTGTTCTGCCTCTCGCCCTCCTGGGTCGGCTCGCTCGCGGCGTTCTCGCGACTCGCGTACCTTGCCGACCTCGAAGGCCTGAAGATCTGCAAGCACACCCACGGCGAGCTCGGCATCGCGGCCGCCGCCTGCCAGCACGTGCTGCTGACCATGCCGAACGGCGTCGACGGGCACCAGCAGACGGCGCAGATGATGGTGCACGACGTGCTGAGCGAGGAGCTGCCCATCGCGCACGGCCCGCACTGGGGCCGCATCGACGCACCGGGGCTGGGCGTGGAGGTCGATCCGGACGCCGTCGCCGAGGCCGCCGGGCGCTACCGCAGCGAGGGTCAGTACCTGCCCTGGCAGGCCTACCACCTGGGACGGGAGGATCGCGCGTGAGCGGACGACTGGACGGCAAGACGGCCCTCGTCGTCGGCGGCGGCTCGGGCATGGGCCGTGCCGGCGCGGTCGCGATGGCGGGCGAGGGCGCTCGCGTGGCGGTCGCCGACATCGACCTCGCGCGCGCCGAGGCGGTGGCCGGGAGCTGCGGCGGCTGGGCGATCCCCGTCGACGTCTGCGACTCCGCGAGCGTCGAGCGCGCGGTGGCGACCACGGTCGAGCGCTTCGGCAGCCTCGACGTCGTCTACCACTGCGCGGTCGACGTGGCGTTCGTGAACACGCAGGACCGTCGGCTGACGGAGCTCGACGAGGCGGTCTGGGCGCGCATGATCGATCTCTGCCTGACCGGTGTCTTCCGCGTCGTCAAGTGCGCGGGGCGGCAGATGCTGGCCCAGGGCTCGGGCTCGATCATCCTCTCGAGCACGGTCGACGCCCTGGTCGGCTGCGCGGGGCTCGACTCCTACACGGCGGCCAAGGGCGGCGTGACCGCGCTCACGAGGTCGCTGGCCGCGGGACTCGCACCCGACGGAATCCGCGTCAACGCGATCGCTCCGAGCTTCGTGTCCACGGAGCCCCAGAGGGTCTGGCTCGAGGACGATGCCTCGCGCGCCACGATCGAGCAACTCCACCTGCTCGAGATCCCGACGCCCGAGGAGGTGGCGCCGCTCGTCGTCTACCTCGCAAGCGACGAATCGCGGCGCATGACCGGCGCGGTGATCCCACTCGACTCCGGCTACATGGCCTTCAAGGCGCGCCTGGACGTGATGGGCGCGATGCAGGCGAACAGCTAGCGGCCCGCCACGATGCAGGCGTCGTGCGCGTGCGGCGCGACGTGCGCGCTGCGCAGGCCCCTCGAGTCGAGCAGCGTCAGCCTGCCATCGTCGAGCGACGGCGTGACGACGCGCCCGTCGAGCGCGCAGACGTTGTACGAGCCGATCGTGACGCGGCGCGTGCGCAGGAGCCGCGCGTCCCCGAGGCGGTACGTGCGCAGCGTCCCGCTCTCGCCGCTGGCGACGTGCACCCGCTCTGCGAAGGCGTCGAAGGTGACGTGCTGCGGCGGGGCGTCGCCGGGCACGGCGTGCAGCAGCCGCAGCGAGCGCGCGTCGTGCACCGCCAGGCGCCGATCGACGCCCGAGCTGATCCAGACGCGCTCGCCGTCAGGGGAGAAGCCGACGTCGTGGGCCAGGTCGTCGGCCGCGAACGTGCGCACGAGACGTGGGCGCGCCGGTCGCGAGACGTCGACGAGCGCGAGCCGAGGCGCACGGGATCCGAGCGAGGTGATCACGCGCTCGCCGTCCGGCGAGATCGAGATGTGGCGCGCCCCGGCGCCGACCTCGACGCGCCCGATCACACGTGCGCGCCGCACGTCGATCGCAATCACCTGCCCGGCCTGCTCGTCGCTGACATAGGCGAGGCCGCCGCGCGGATCGGCGGCCGCGTAGCGCGGCGCCTGGAAGCCCTCGAGCACCCGTCGCACCCGCGGGACCTCGGCATCGAGCACCGTGATGGTGCCCGACTCGTTGCTCATCACGAGCGCAGAGCGCAGAAGGTCGACGGCTTCGATGCCGTGCGGCGCGTGCGGCGCCGCGAGTGAGTGAACGACTCGCATGTCGGTCAGCCGCACGACGAGGATCCGATCCTCGCTGTCTGCCGTGACGAGCGCGAGCGGCGTACCGCCCCTCGCGGCGGCCCGCCCGCCCGAGGGCAAGGCCAGTGCCAGCGGCGCGGCGGCTGCGGTGATCAGGAGCTCCCGGCGATTCATGAGCGGAGTACGACGCGCGCAGCCGCGCGGGTCCCTTCCATGCGCACGTGGCGCGCGCGATGATGTGCGCTCCGCCAGGAGACTGGAGTGCCGCATGGGACGCATCGTGGTCGGAACCGACGGCTCCAAGAGTGCCTGCGCCGCAGTCGCGTGGGCGGCGCGCGAAGCGGCGCTGCGCGGCGACGAGCTGCACGTGATCCACGCCTGGACGCCGGGGCTGGCCGCCTATCCGTCTCCCTGGTACACGCCGAGCGACGTCGGCGTGGAGGCCTCCTTCGAAGCGTCGCAGACGATTGCAGCGCGCATCTGCGAGGCGGCCCGCGAGCAGGCGACGAACGCCGCCCCGGGCGTGAACGTGCGCGCCGAGGCGATCGAGGGCGGCAGCACGCACATCCTGCTCGAGCAGTCCAAGGATGCCGACCTGCTCGTCGTGGGCGCTCGGGGGCACGCCGGCTTCATCGGGCTCGTGCTCGGATCTGTCAGCGACCAG
>CAWJTT010000036.1:0-14760 GCA_963845865.1 uncultured Actinomycetes bacterium | reverse complement strand
GCCCAGACGAATGGGGTGAGCCCGGGTGGTTCTCCTGCTCGAGCCATGCCCTCGCGAACGACGCGCTTGGCCTCATCCTCGCCCTGCGACGGGAGCCAGGGACGCAGGGTTGCATCCCCGGTGGGCCTGGTGTTATCGCTTCGCCGGGAGTCGGGGGTCGAGGTACTCGGAGATTCGTTGTGCTGCGGGCGGGTCGATGTTCGCCAGGACTGCGATCACGTAGCCGGACTTGGGGTAGATTCGCAGGTCGCCGTTCATGCCTGGTGCGCCGCCTCCGTGGCCGACCCAGCCGTTCCCGTGCGCGTCTCGGGCGTCCGCGAAGCCGTAGGCGTATCTGGCGGGCCCGCGTTCACCTTCCCGGTGATCAGCAGCTTCGTCGAGTCGGGGCTGAGCAGTTTGTGGCTGAGCAGCGCCTGGGCGAAACGCGCGAGGTCCTCGACCGTCGAGTAGCCGCCGCCGGCGGAGGTTCCGCGATACGGCAGGGTGTCGGTGTTCGGGAGCCAGGTGGTCGCCTCCGGTGGCTTGGTGTATCCGGTCGATCGCTCTGGAACCGCTTGGTCTTCGGGTAGCGATCCGCTTCGGGTCATGCCCGCGGGCGCGTAGATGTGTTGCTGCACGTAGTCGTAGTAGCTCTGCCCGGTTACTTTCTCGATCACCCGGCCGAGCAGAATGAAGCCGTAGTTGCTGTACGACCAGCGGCTGCCCGGCTGGAACTCGAGTCCCCGCTTGCCGTACAGCTGCACGTAGTCGGCGAGCGTGCGGAGTTCCGTGCGATGCAGGTCGAAGTCGGGGCCGAAGATGTCGCCGGTGCCACCGGTGTGGGTCAGGAGCTGGTGGATCGTGACCTTGGCGGCGACCTCACGGTTCGGGTAGTCGGTGAGGTATTTGCCGAGCGGAGCCGTCAGCTCGACCTTGCCGGCCTCGACCAGCTGGAGGATCGCCACGGCGGTGAACATCTTGTTCATCGAGCCGATGCGAAAGCGCGTCCGGAGCGTGTTCGGGATCGCTCGCTTGCGATCGGCCAGCCCGTAGGCGTGGCTGAAGAGCACGTGGTCGTCCTTCGCGAACAACACCGCGCCGGAGAACGCACCTTCGCCTGCGAGCCTCTGGGCGCGGGCCGAAAGCGCCTTCAGCGCCTCGGGTTCCGTCAGCCTGTGCAGGACGAGATTCAGAGCGCGTGACGGCTCCTTTGTGTTCGGCAGCTCGATGTGCGCGTTCGCGTCTGAGCCGATCGGCTCGAAACGAATGTCATCGACGCCGACGCGCAGAGGACCTGTGTTGTCGGCAACGGCGAGACGAAGGCGTACCGTCTGGCCCGCCCAGTGCGACACGTCCACTTTAATGGCCGTCGGCTCACGCTGATCCAGGTCGCTGGTCGACGTCTTGAAGACGTTTTCCAGGACGTCGCCCCGCGCCAGGGAATCGATCGGTGCCGACGGGGCGACGAGGTCGATCCGGAACTGCTGATTGTCCCCGGGCTCGTCGTACGCCAGCGTGCGCGGGCTGCTGAAACCGGAGGCGCTTGCATGAAACACGGTCAGCCAAAGCATGAAGCGACCGTCCAGCTTCACGTCCCGGTACAAGATCAGCGTTCCGGGGCCGTTCATATCAGTCACCGCCGCGAACCTGCCCTGAGGCGGATACCAAAAATCGAACGGCACGTTGGGATCACTCTGAGCCGGATCGGGTGCCCTGCTGCCGTTGCTGTAGACGAACCAGCCGCCGGAGCCGCCGCCGACCGCCCGCCATCCCGTGAGGGCACCGGACTCGAAGTCGTCCATCACGAACATGCCGTCGGCCGCGCGAACCGGACCCTTCGACTTGTGACCGCCCGCCGCGAACAACAGGCTCAGTGCGACCGACACGATCAGCGCGCCGACAACCGCTGCGCTCGTTCGTCTTAGGACCTTGCGTTTCATCCGGATTGCCCCGTTAGATGAGTGTAGATGCCCTCAGCCAGCCGCGCGGCCGCGCCGCGGCGTCGGACGGGTCAGTTGGGCGTCTCACCATGGCCAGGCACGTCTGCGAGCGAATCCGAGGTCGCAGAGGCCGAGGTAGACGCGGTGATCGTCGCAGACGTGAAGGATGGACGGCATGCTGCTGAACTCGTGGATTCGTGAGCGTCTCTCAGGCGGGTGCTGCTTGCCAGTCGGGTGAGTCGTCTTCCCACCAGCTGCTCGGGCACGAGATGCTGCCGGAGTTGATGCGGAAGTTGTCCCAGGCGATCTTGACCTCTTGATGGCTGAAGCGGCCCATGCCGCTGCTCGCACCGAACGTGATCGAGGCCGGAGTTGTCCCCGTTGGGCCGGAGGCGATCGGCACCCAGTTCGTACCACTGAGGTAGGAGACAACCGCGGTGCTACCTTGTCGCTGCAAACGCAGGGTGCCGGCCTGATCACTTGTCAGCTGCGAGGTGAAGGCTTGCGGAATCCAGGAGCTGTACTGCTCGCCCCACACCTGGCTCTCGCGGATTGCGAAGAAACCGAGGTTCGAGGTGTCGAAGGCGGCGAATATGGCCTGGACGCCGTTTGCGGGCGGCCACTCCAGCAAGCTGTAGTCGGCCTGTACGTCGTAGTCGCCGGCTATGCGGCAATTCGTGCCCCAGTGCGTCCCTACAATGTCGAACGTGCCGCCCGGCACCGAGTCCGCGGCCAGCGTCGTCGTGAGCTTGCCGTTCGCTTCGGTGTTGGCTGCGCCGACACCGCCGTCCTGGAACTGCTGCCAGAGGCTGCTGTCTCCACCGTCGAAGGTATCGAGGAGGGGCGCGCGCAGCGGCGAGATGCCGACCGCGCTGCCACCCAGCGGCATGACTGAGAGCGTGCAGCCGATGGTGTTGCTCGCTACGCAGTCCTCGAACACGATCGAGTGCGCATCGGGAGACCACGAAGGATTGAGCTCTTCGTCGGCGTGCAACGCAGTCAACTGATGGTCACTCTTGCCGTTGGCGAGCACGGTGCGGATATTTGTGCCGGCCGAGAGCGTGCCCGAGGCGTACGCCAGCCTACCGCCCGACGGAGCCCAGGCAGGCTCGAACTGATTCCCCTTCTGCAGCGTCACCTGCTTCAGCGCGCCGCCCTTGATGTTCATGACCCAGATATGCGTCCCGCTGGCGCCGCGGTTGCTCGCGAACGCCACCAACCGTCCATTCGGAGACACCGCCGGGTATCGGTCACTGGCATGGTTGCGGGTCAGATTCACCCCGCCGCCGCCATCTGCGCCGATGCGGCGGATCTCCCAGTTGCCGCCCTTCCTCGACTCGTACACGATCGAGCGGCCGTCAGCAGTGAAACGCGGGTGGTCGGCGAAGGAGCGATCGTGCGTGACCTGCGCGACACCCGAGCCGTCCGCGTTCATCACGTAGATCTCCATCGCCCCGGAGCGATCGCTCGCGAACACGATGCGCTTCCCATCAGCCGACCAACTCGGCGTCACATCCGCGTGCGGATCGCGCGTCAGATCGACCCGGCCGGAACCATCCGAAGCCGCCACCATGATCTCGCGGTCGCCCGCAAACGTCGAGGAGAACACGATCTGCCCCGGCTTGCCTGGGAAGGCGGCCTGCGCCGAGGCAACGACGCCGAGCAGCACAGGCCCCGCCATCACACCAGGCAGCGCCCAGCGGCGCCATCGAGTCGTGGTTGCCCGTCTCGTTGTGCGCATCTCTCCTCCGTTTCACGATCTGGGGTCATGCAACTAACGCCGCCAAGCGCGATCCGCACGCTTCACGCCCGAACCGAACCTCGCGTTCGGAGCCAATAAGGCCCCCGGAGCGCCACCTCGCTCGGTCAGCCGCGGCCCTCGTCGTAGAGCTCGAAGTCGAGCTCGAGGAACTCCTCGACCTCCGGGAACCAGCGTTCCTGCACGAAGCCGATGTGAGCAGGATGCTCGTTGTAGGCGCCGTACGCAGCCGCGTCCGCGAACTCCATCGAGAGCGAGAAGCGGTAAGCGCTCTGTCCTCCGGTCTGCCGCAGCACCTCGAAGCGCTGCACACCGGGAATGGGCGAGAGCTGGTCCCGCGCTACGCGTAGGAAGTCGGCCTCCGGCGCCGAGCCTGAGGGATGACGCAGGCGAAAGACGACCGTGTGGCGGATCATGCGGGCTCCGCGTCGCACCCGCATTCCCGTCCGCGGGGATTGTGGATCCGCTGCAGAAGCGCGTGCACGACGTGCCGAGCCTACGCCTCGCTGAGTCAGCTTTCAACGACTCGAGCATTCTCCGGCTCTGGGCTTCCAGACCTCGTCGCCCCGAGCTCTGATCTCGGGACAAGGTCCGGAAGCCCGTCGTCTTTAGTCGAACGGATCCCGCCAGCCCGTCCGACGCCACACCCGAGCCTTCTAGTTCGGGTCGATTCGCAGGATCTGGCCGAATCCAGGGGTTAGCGGCCCGAAGCCTTGGTTGGAGACCCAGAGTGCGCCGTCGCGCCCCATCGTCATCCCCGTCGGGAATGTCAGTCCGGAGACAATCGTCGTCTGGGCGCCCGATCGTTCGATCCGCACGATGTCCCCGGTGCCCGGTGACGGGGGGCCGGGAGCGTTGGAGGTCTCGAGCACGTAGATGCGGTGGCGCCTGTCGAGCGCGATCCCGAGGATCGTCGTCAGTCCGGTCGCCCACGGCTTCAGGTGCCCACTCGGCGTCAGCTTGAAGACCGTCTGCGTCCCCGGCATCACCGGGAACGTTCCGAGGTTGCCGAGGAAGAAGTTGCCCTTGTATGCCAGCGCGGTCGGGACGATGTGTCCCTGGCTCGCCGAGACGTCCACGACGCGGCTGATCGCGCCCGTTCTTGGGTCGATGCGGTCGACCTCGCCGTGGTTCGGCTCGACAGCGTAGAGGTCGCCGCGCGCCGCGACCATCGAGTACCAGGTGCCGTCGGGCTCGAAGTCCTCGGGGTCCGGGTTGGCGACCGGGTGGGCTTTGATGAACGCGCTGAGGTTGGCGACCTGCGTCGTCGAGCCGTCGCTGTTGACGCGCACTATCTCGTTATCGCGTGTCGGCGTGCCCGTGCGAGCAGCCGGCGCCGGCGATCAGCGCGTACAGCGTGTCACCGATGAACGCGACGTCGGCGACGCCGCTCCTGAAGCCGCGCGCCGGCCCTGTCTGGTCGGACGGCAGCCCCGCGGCGACGGTCGTGCGGGCTCCGTTGGGCGCGAACCGGAGGATGTCAGCCGTGAAGCCGCCGGTGTACGGCCCGATCGGCGGCAGCACCTGTTGGCACTGGGTCGGTGTCGTCGTCAACGCCCCGCCGAGCCCTCCTTCGGCGACGTAAAGGTTCCCATCACGACCGAACTCCAGTCCGCGCGGGTTGTTCAGCCCGGTCGCGAAGACAGTCGTCACCGGGGTCTTCGCATGCTGATTCCCGTGGTTGACGCTCCTCTGTCCGGAACCCGCCGCGCTCGTCGCGGCAATCAGTAGGCCGAGCAGCGTGCCTAGAACGCTGAATGCCAGCCTGGATCGCTGCATTTCTCCTCCTTCTCGCGGAAACTCAAGCCCGAACAACTGGTCTTCGTCTGCGCAAAGACGACCAGCACGACGATCGCGCCTTAGTTGAAGGTGTAGGCGCGGCGCATCCCGAGCGCGCTGGCGCGTCTAGCTCAGCACGTTGACGTAGCCGGGCGACAAAAACCTCGCTGCCATACGCCGCGCCGAGGGCGACACACGTGCTTGCACCGCCTGGCGGGATATCCGCCCATTGGTGCCAAATAGCCATCGGGGACCTCCTGACGAAGCGCTGTCCCCTCCCGTGGCCGACTTTGCAGCAATCCACACATATATGCAAGAGAAAAATCGGTAGGTTTCATTCGGCGGACCCGTGGTCCGCCCTGCAGGCAGGAACTGGTGCCCCGCAGGGCATGACTTGCAGCGCGGAGGAGCTCAAGAAACGCGCGAGACCGTGGATCTGTGCGGTGGCGTCCGACGCGTCTTGACCGCTGCGCGGGAACCTGCCCCGGCAAGATTCCTGGGCTGCGTCACGCCTCGTCGGTCTCCGTCGCTCGGAGCCGGTCCCATCGCGCAAGGACAGTGAGCGGCTCGTCCCGGACGACGTGGCCGAACTCCTCAACCTTCTGAAGCGCGGCAGTTGAACCACCCGCGGCTCTCCGCGCGGCTCCCGTTGGATGCTCCCTGAAACCACCTGAGGCGCCCTGCAAACGAGCACGACAGACCCAGCGCCGGCCATTCGCCCTGCTACCCTCCGCAATCCCAGCAACCGGGCCGAGCGAGCGTGAGAGGCCGAAATTGTGCGTCCACCGTCTTGGCGGTCGCGATCACGGCGGTGAGGCTCGGGTCTCGCCGTGCCACGAAAGCGTCAGCGATGAAACGCGTTTGCCGAGGGAGTGATGGCCCAAGCAGCTGACGAGCGACGTGCCCGGTGCCAGACGGCCGAACTCCGGCGAAGCTGCCTGGTGCGCCGCCCGATCATCATCCCGAAACCGGCTGAGATGCGTGCAAGAAACTACCCGGCAGCAGGGGAAAATCCACCCGGCAGCCTCGTAAGAGCCATGGCATGCTGGCGCAAGCGTCGGCAACGCGATCTCGGGCCGAGTCGACGACGCTCGCTCCGGCGAGGCGCGACGGGACCTATCCCTTCATCCCTTGCGCCTCGTCGGGCACGCGCGCTCTGGCTGCACGCCTCTCAGCCGCTGGGCGCGGGCATGGGATCCCGCCGCCGGCCACCGTATAGCTGCTTCCGAATCGCGTCGCCTTGCAGATCGGTCGGCCATCGAGAAGCGCCCCTTTGTACGAGCTCCTCGCCTGTCGCTGGTCGAGTCTCAGAACGACAGGCTGCCCGTCCCCGAGACGTGGTCGACCTCGAGCAGCGGCACGGCAGCCCGCCGCTGGGCGTGCCGGGCCGCTGCGCGCATCTGTTCGTGTTGTCCGACGGCCCATCCGGATGCTCGACTGGGTCACGTACGTCGGCGGCACCGCCCGACAACTGCCCGGCACTTCGGGAGCGCTCACCGACGTCCTGCGAGACTGACCCCGGAACCGGGCCACACCCTCTAGACCATGCCTCCGTGGAACCGCGTACAGCGCACGGTTCACTCGGCGCCGGGTTAAGCCTCGTTGCGCATCCAGTCGGCCACGTGCTCGCCGATCATGATGCAAGTAAGGTTGATGTTCGCTCGCGGGATGGTCGGCATGATCGACGCATCGACCACGCGCAGGTTCCGGACTGCGCGCACCCGACAGTACTGGTCGGTCACCGCCATCGCGTCGTCGGCTGGTCCCATGCGGGCCGTGCCGCAGGGATGAAACTGCGTGGTCACCGTCGCGCTGACATACGTCTCAAGTGCCTCGTCCGAGCCCATCGTCTCCTCGGTCAGCAGAGCCACGCGTTCTGTGTGACGCGCGATCTCCGGCTCGTGCGCGACCTGCCAGGCGAGGCGGACACCTTCCACCAGTCGGCGTAGGTCTTCGGGGGCGGCGGCGAAGTTACTCCCGGTCGCGCTCGAGCGCCCCCGCTCCCGGGGCCGACTGTCCCGCCCGGTCGTCTGCGACCAGCACCCGGTTGACGAGACAATGCGGCCTTATCGCGAGGTTGCGCCGCTCGCGGACGGGCAGAAGGTAGGCCATCGCGGTCGAAAGGCGGAGACGGCCGCGGCGGTTGTTGAGAAATCCAGCGCCGAGCGTCATCCAGCGAAGATGGGTTAACACCTGAGCCTCGCGCGCCTGGTCGCCGCGCCGTTGAGTGGATCTTCCCTTCCTCGTACCCGTATAGTCCCTTCGGTGCTGGCGGCGCTCGCGGTCGTCATACCGCTCGGGCTGGGCGGAGCGGTCAGCCCCGTCATGTTGACGGAGCAAACCGTGCTCCTCGCCGCGCCCGACGGTGGTAGGGCAGGGGTACGCTACGCCGCCGGCGTGGTCCTCACCACGTTCGTGATCGTCGTCGCCATCGTGCTGTTCGGACGCGCGATCTCGCTCCCGACCAAGCCGCACCTCGACGCGACGCTCGACCTCGTTCTCGGCCTGGTCTTGGTCAACGTGGCTGTTCTGGTTTTCGTCTTGGGACGACGCCGGCGCAGGTCGCCGAGTCGCGAGGGCGGTGACGACCGGGGTGCGAGTGGTTCGCGCCAGGCTCGGGCGGCGTTTCCGTTCGGCGTGTTCTCCATGGCGACTGACGTCACGACGCTGGCCCTGATCGCAGCGGCCGCCAAGGAAATCTCCAGAGCTGACGCTGAGATCGCAGCTGTCGCGGTGCTCGTCCTCGTGCTTGTCGGCCTGGTTACAACGCCGGCGTGGGTGCCCCTCACCCTGACCAGGGTTGCCCCAGGTCCCAGCCAGCGCGCGTTCGCTGCTCTGCGCGAGCAGATCGGTCGCCGCGGTCGCGTGGTCACCGTCGGGCTGCTCAGCGCCGCCGGGCTGTTCTTCATCGGACGCGGGCTCATACGGATGCTCAGCTGATGATGGGCGCGGGCGTGGGGAAAACCCCCGGCGGCCTCCGCAGATCGCGTCCCCGCCGCCCTCCGTTTAGCAGCACCTTTAGAACCACGGTAGAACCACGGGACCCTGCCGCAGTCTGGGATCTGGCTTGCCTACAAGGGTGAGAGACGGGATTCGAACCCGCGACCTCCCGGACCACAACCGGGGGCTCTAACCGACTGAGCTACTCTCACCACGTGCCGCTGGCCGCGTCGCGGGGCCTTCGACCGGCACCAGTGTAGTTGACCGGCCCCGGCTGCCGGCGATGCCTGTTGACGGCCGTGGCACGCTTCCTGCATGCCGAGCGTGCTCGTGGTCGAGGACGACGGCGTGATCGCACGCGCCATTGCCGCGCATCTGCGCCACGCCGGCCTCGACGTCGTGCTGGCCGAGGATGGCGACAAGGGCCTGCGCAAGCTGCGCTACGAGAAGCACGACGTGGCGGTCGTCGACCTGATGCTGCCGGGCGTGGACGGCTGGGCGCTGACGCAGGAAGCGCGCCGCGAGGGCATCACGACGCCGATCCTGATCGTCTCGGCACGCAGTTCCGAGCACGACAAGGTGCATGCACTCGAGATCGGCGCCGACGACTACCTCGCCAAGCCCTTCGGAATGCGCGAGCTCGTCGCTCGCGTCCAGGCGCTGCTGCGACGCACGCGTTCGGGGACCAGAGCGAGTCGCTCGATGCGATCACCGCTCCGGGGCTCCTCATCGATCCGGCCGGGCGGCGGGCCTTCTTGCTCGACGGGGGCGGCCGCCGGGTCGACGCGGAGCTCACGCCGACCGAGTTCCGGCTGTTGCTCGCGCTGGCGCGGCAGCCTGGCCGGGTGCTCGACCGCGACGAGCTGCAGCAGCGCGTCTGGAACGTCCCCTACCGCTCGCGCGACCGCTCGGTGGACGTGTGCGTCCGCAAGTTGCGAGAGAAGCTCGACCGTCGCTCCGCATACTCCTACATCCAGACGCAGTACGCCGTCGGCTACCGGTTCGACCCGACGCCGCACGAAGCCGAGTAGGCCGCTCTCGCCTGCAAGCCGTGCGCTGCGCGCGGAGCGGTATCCTCGGGGCATGGCAACCGTGACCGCCGCCCCGCTTCGCATCGAGGATGCCGCTGGCGTCCGCACGCTGGTGCTCAACCGGCCCGAGCGCCGCAACGCGCTCTCGCTCGCGCTGCTGCGCGACCTGCTCGCCGCACTCGCCGACACCTCAGCTGATCTCTCGGTGCACGCGGTCGTGGTGCGCGGCGAGGGCCCGGCGTTCTGCGCGGGCCACGACCTCTCGGAGATGACGGGCTGCTCGCTGCCGACCGCGCGCGAGCTGTTCGATACCTGCAGCGCGCTCATGATGGCTATCCACCGCCTGCCGCAGCCCGTGATCGCGCAGGTGCACGGCGTCGCCACAGCAGCCGGCTGCCAGCTCGTCGCTGCCTGCGATCTCGCGGTCGCGAGCGAGGACGCCCGATTCGCGACTCCCGGCGTCCGCATCGGCCTGTTCTGCTCGACGCCCATGGTCGAGGTCTCGCGATCCGTGGGCCGCAAGCGGGCGCTCGAGATGCTGCTCACGGGCGAGCTGATCGACGCCCGGACTGCCGCCGACTGGGGGCTCGTCAACCACGTCGTGCCGCGCGATCAGCTCGGCCAGGCGACGCTCGAGCTCGCCGGTCGCATCACGAGCGCGAGCTCGCACACGCTCGCAGTCGGCAAGGTGGCGTTCTACGAGCAGCTCGACCGCGCGCTGCCCGAGGCGTACGAGCACGCGAGCGACGTCATGGCGGCCAACGCCGTCGCGCCCGACGCTCGCGAGGGCATCGACGCGTTCCTGAGCAAGCGAGAGCCGCGCTGGCGCGGTCGCGAGGCCTGAGCCGCCCTAGTCCTCGCGCAGGAAGGACGGTACGTCGAGGATGTCCGACGGGACGTCGAACAGCTGCGACGACGATTCCTCGCGCTCGCCAGGCCGCTCTCGGCGAATCACGGTGGGGGCGCCGCGCTCGAAGCCCGTCGCGATCACGGTCACGCGCACGTGCTCGCCCATGGCGTCATCGACGACCGCGCCGAAGATGATGTTGGCGTTCTGATCGGCGGCTCCCTGCACGATCTTGGCGGCCTCGTCGACCTCGAACAGCCCGAGGTCGCTGGGGCCCGTGATGTTGAGCAGCATGCCGCGCGCGCCCTCCACACTCGATTCGAGCAGGGGCGACGAGATGGCGGCGCGGGCGGCCTCGGCGGCGCGGTTCTCGCCCGCCGCGGCACCGATGCCCATCAGCGCAGTGCCGGTGTTGCGCATCACGGTGCGCACGTCGGCGAAGTCGAGGTTGATCAGGCCTGGCACCGTGATCAGGTCCGTGATGCCCTGAACGCCCTGACGCAGCACGTCGTCGGCGACGCGGAACGCCTCCATGATCGGCGTCGACGGACTCACGACCTGCAGCAGGCGATCATTCGGGATGACGAGCAGGGTGTCGACCTTCGCCGACAGATCGTCGATGCCCTCCTCGGCCTGCTCGGCGCGCTTCTTGCCCTCGAAGCCAAACGGCCGCGTCACGACGCCGACCGTGAGCGCACCGAGCTCGCGAGCGAGCTCCGCGATCACGGGCGCGGCGCCCGTCCCGGTGCCGCCGCCCTCGCCGGCGGTGACGAAGACCATGTCCGCGCCCTTGAGCGCTTCCTTGAGCTGGTCGCGGCTCTCGATCGCCGCCTCGCGGCCGACCTCCGGGTTCGCACCGGCTCCGAGGCCGCGCGTGACCTTCTGACCGACCGCGATCTTGACGTCGGCGTCCGTCATCAGGAGCGCCTGGGCATCGGTGTTCACGGCGATGAACTCGACGCCGCGCAGACCGCTGTCGACCATGCGGTTGACGGCGTTGGTGCCACCGCCGCCGACTCCGACAACTTTGATGACCGCGAGATACGACCCGCCGGTCTCCTTCATCGACACCGATTCACCCTCTCTCGGACAACTCAGACGGCGACGCCGCGTCGAGGGCGACGAGTCCGCTGTTCACGATACAGGAACGTGTCATCCGCATGCCTGTGAGCATGATGCGCCATTCTGCGCGGTTTGGGGGGCATTCTCGCGCGGTTTGTGCTGCTCACCGAGCCCCGCAGTGGGCGCATATCCGCCACGTGGCATGACAGCCGGCCGCGCCGGCGCCGAGACGTCGGCGTACACGAGTTGCGCCCGATCGGCGGTCGTCGGGAAGCGGTGCAGCACCCAGGCAGCCGCGCGCAGCTTGTCCTGTAGCTGCAGCGGCGGGCCGAGCACGATGTCGAGGCCGCCGCGCAGGCGCATGACGATGCCGCGCTCCGGGTCCATCTTCACGTTCGCGACGCGGGCGCTGAAGTCGCGCGGACGCGCCGCGAGCGCGTCGAGGGCAGCCTGCGCCGACACGGAGTGGATGGCGCTTCCCGGCAGCGGGCGCTCGCGCTTCGTCCACACGCGCGGAAGCACCGGCACGGCCTCTTGCCGCTCGAAGACGCGTACCACGCGGCCGCTCGCCGCGAGCAGTCCGCGGTAGCCGCCCGCCCCCACGGCCAGCGCCACGGCCCGCTCTGGGACGATCCGGATGCGCAGCGTGTGCGGGAAGTCGCGGTCGACGCTTGCGAGCCGGATGGTCGGCACCTGCTCGATCTCGCCGGCGACGCGCGCAGGCGAGAGCGCCAGCAGGGAGCGCCCCGCCGCGGCCCGCGCGACCGCGTCTCGTACCGCCACGCGCTCACTCTCGGTGCCGCCGCGCACGGCCACACTGCGCAGCTGGAACATCCCGGAGCCCTTGACCCACAGGTAGCCGAGCTCCACGACCCCGGCACTGACGGCGCAGAGCGCAGCGGCTGCGATCACGGCAGCGAGCCGGCGGCGTCGAAGAACATTGGCGGAGAGCTGCACGCGCCCCGATTCGGCGCCTCCGCATCGGTCCCGCCCCCCGGATGGGTGGGTCAAGCCAGGCTGATGGGGCCGATCAGCTCCACTTCGTGCTCCAGCTCGACGTCGAAACGCTCGCGCACGCACCGACGGGCGAGAAAGACGAGCTCCGCGACATCCGCGGAGCGTGCACCGCCGGTGTTCTCGATGAAATTCGCATGCACGCGGGAGATGCAGGCGCCTCCGATCGCGTTTCCCTTGAGGCCACAGGCCTCGATGAGCGCTCCGGCGCCCGGACCCTCGTCGGGATTCTTGAAGACCGAGCCGAACGTGCGGGCCTTGCGCGGCTGGCTGTCACTGCGGCGGCGCTGCAGCTCACGCACCCGTGCGGCGATCTCCTCCCGCACCCCCGGTGCAAGCCGCAACACGGCTCGGGCGACGACCTCGGAATAGCGCACGTTCGAGTGCCGGTAGCTGAGCTCGAGCTCGCGCGGGCCGCCTGTTCGCGTACCCCGCGCCGAGACGACGTCGGCCGACGCCAGGACGTCGCGGATCTCCTTCCCGTATGCGCCGGCGTTCATGCGCACGGCACCGCCCACGGTTCCGGGGATGGCACAGCCGAACTCGATGCCCTCGAGTGCGGCTTCCGTGCACCGGCGGACGACGGCCGCCAGCGACGCACCACCGCCGCAGCGCACGCTCGCGCCCTCGATCTCGATCGCGGCGAGCGCCCCCTCGAGGCGCACCGCAACGCCGTCGTACCCCTCGTCGGCCACGAGCAGATTGGACCCAGGCCGATCACGGCGACGTGCATCCCCTCTGCGGCGGCCCAGGCGAGGATCGCCGCGAGCTCGGCCTCCGAGGCGGGCCGTGCCAGGAAGCGCGCAGGCCCGCCGCTCCCGATGGTCGTCAGGCGCGCGAGGGGCGCATCGGCCTCGACCCCGGGCGGCGGCGGCTCACGCCAGCCGCTCGCACACCAGCTCGAGCACGCTGTCGACGGGCCCGGCTCCAAGCGTCAGGACGAGGTCGCCGGAGCGCGCGGTGCGCTCGATCCATGCGGCCGCGTCTTCGTAGGCCGGCGTCCAGGCGATTGGAAACGCGGAGTCCTGACGACGGGCGCTCTGCACGACGAGCTCACCGGTCACGTCTGCCTCGGCCGCGCCACGCGCCACGTACACGTCGCACACGCACGCCGCGTCGGCGAGGCGCAGGGCCTCGGCGAAGCCGTCGGCGAACATGCGCGTCCGCCACGGCATGTGCGGCTGGAAGCAGGCGAGCAGGCGGCCTGGCGCGGCCTCGGCACGCGCCGCCGTGAGCGTCGCGGCGACCTCGCTCGGATGGTGCGCGTAGTCGTCGACGAGGCGGATGCCGGCCACCTCCCCCCTGCGTTCGTAGCGACGGGCAGCACCGCGGAAGTCCGCAAGCGGCGCCGCTGCGCGCTCGGGGCTGATCCCGGCCCAGTCGAGCATGGCGAGCGCGGCGGCGGCATTGAGGGCGTTGTGCGCGCCAGGCACGCCCACACGCATTGCCAACTCGGCGCGACCCGGGCTCGCGAGCAGGAAGCGCGTGCCCTCGTCGTCTGGAGCGACATCGAGTGCGCGCCAGCCCTCTCCCGGGCCGGAACCGAAGCGGGAAGCTCGGCCGGGCTGGGATAGTCGAGCGAGTCGTGCAGCACGAGCGCGCCCTCCGCGGGCAGCTCGCAGACCCAGCCGCGGAAGAGCGCGTGGAGGTCGTCGAGCGAGCCGAAGTGATCGTGGTGGTCGAGCTCCGCGTTGAGCACGACGGCCGCGCGCGGCCGCAGCCGCGCGAGCGACCCATCCGATTCGTCGGCCTCGGCCACCACGTGCCGGCCGCGGCCCACCCGCGCATTGGAACCGAGCTGCGGCACCGTGCCACCGATCAGGAACGTCGGCTCCTCGCCGCACCGCTCGAGCACGTACGCGATCAGCGCGCTGGTGCTCGTCTTGCCGTGCGCGCCGGCCACGCAGATGCCGTCCCCGGAGGACACGATCTCGGCCAGCACATCCGCACGGTGGCGCACACGCAAGCCGCGGCGGCGCGCCGACGAGCTCCGACTCGTCTTCGGCCACGGCGCTCGAGACGATCACCTCCATGTCCGCGTGAAGGTGGGCGGGATCGTGACCCTGGCGCGCATCGATGCCCTGGGCACGCAGTTCGTCGAGCTCCGCGGCCGAGCGATCGCACCCCGAAACCGTGCGGCCGTGGCCGCTGAGCACGCGGGCGATGCCCGACATGCCGGCGCCGCCGACGCCGATCAGATGCACCTCTGGCGCTCACCGGCGACGCTCCGCGAGGCGCAGCAGCTCCCGCGCGACCGCGCCGGCGGCATCGTCCCGGGCAGAGCCGAGCATGCCGTCGCGCATGCCCTGGAGCCGCCCCGGCGTGGCGCGCAGGTCGCCCACGCGCGCCCGCAGCACGTTGCCGTCGAGCGACGCGTCGTCGACGATCACTGCTCCGCCGGCCGCGGCG
>CAWJTT010000035.1:0-12062 GCA_963845865.1 uncultured Actinomycetes bacterium | reverse complement strand
CGGTCAGCGCGTGGCGGGCGAGACGGGCGGTGTCGATCCCGGCGAACGTCGCTCGCAGGAATGCCGTCGTGACCGGCCCGAAGTGCTTGCACGCGTACCGATGCTGGCTCTCGAGGAGCAGGAGGGACGGTCGCGAGCGCACGCCCGGCGAGCTGGCGGCGGAGGAGTGCACGGCCTCGATGGTGGGGAGGAAGACGGTCTTCCAGCCGCGCCGCTTTGCGCGGATCAGCCAGTCGGTCTCCTCGTAGTAGACGAAGAAGCGCTCGTCGAACGCACCGACGTCGGCCAGCGCGGCTCGCCTCAGGAAGAGGCATGCCCCTGTCGCGGCGTCCACCCGTCGCTCGTCGCGCTGATCCCAGTCGAGCATTCGGTACCGGCGCGGCCGCTGCCAGCGCGGGAATCGCTCGGCGAGCGCGACATCCTCGGAGATCATGTCGAACGGCCGTGGCGCGCAGATGCAGCTCGGCTGGATCGTCCCATCCGCATTGAGCAGCCGCGGCACCACCGCCGCAACGCGAGGCTCCCGGAACGCAGCGAGGACATCCGCATAGCTTCCCGAAATCGTCCGCACGTCGGGATTGAGGAGCAGCGCGAGGTCGGCACGGGAGGCGGCGAGCGCCTGGTTGACGGCCGTGGCATAGCCGCGGTTGACCGGATTCGCGATCAGCGTCGCGTCCGGCTCGGCACGGCGGACGACGTCGACTGCGCCGTCGCCGGGGGAGTTGTCGATCACGATGAAGTGAGCCGCGGGCCCGGCGAACTCGCGGGCGATTGCGATCGTCGTCCCGATCAGGGGTGCGCTTCGGAAGTTGACGATGACGACGTCGAGTTCCGGCCCGCGATCGTTCATGGGCGAGACAGATCGCGCTGCATGATCGCCGCGAGCGCGAGCACGCCGACCAGAGGCACGGTCGAATCGGGGGGCGTCAGGTAGATGGCGACGTTCGAGCTGGCCGCCAACGCGACGATTGCCACCACGACGCCCGCTCCGAGCCACGCGTCGTCCGTTCCGTGTCTCGCTCGACACCAGCGCGCCCCGTTCCAGATGCCCAGGGCGAGCGACCCGACCAGTGCCAGGAGGCCGATGAGACCCGTCCGCATCCAGAGCCACAGGTACTGCTCGTGCATGAAGGGGCGGGCCCGGCTGACGACGAAGCCGTCATCGAAGCTGAGGAACCTGGCCCCGTACTCCGTGCCCCAGCCGATTCCACCGACGGGGTGGGCGCGGATCCGTTGCTTCGCGATCCTGTTCTCGTAGTAGCGGTCGTCGAGCGTCCCCTTTTGAAGTTCCGAGTAGTTGCTGATGCTCGCGATGCGGGACACGATCGCGTTCGATTGGATGGCGGAGTCCTGCGCGAGCAGGATGAATCCCGACAGCACCATCCCGAGCACCGCGACCAGCACGACGAAGCGGTGCCTCTGCGGCGCGATCAGCGCTGCGGCGCAGAGTCCCAGCGCCAGCCCGATCAGCATATTGCGGTTGAGGCTCAGGATCACGCCGGTCAGCGTCACGGCCGTCATTGCCCACCCCAGCAACCTCAGCCGGCGCGGCCCCCAGATGAGCAGGGCGAGCGAGAAGGCGGCGACGACGTAGACCGACGTGAGCCCTGGCGGCCGAACGCGCAGGAACCCGGTCTCATCTGTGAGCGATGACGTGACGTCCTGCGGGGCGATCAGAAACAGGCGGGTCGATTCCCCGACGATCACCTGCCCGACCTGGAGGATCACGACCGCCACGACGCCGGTCGAGACCAGAGCGAAGACCAGCCTGCGAGCGCTCGTCAGTGCCACCAGCGCCAGCCAGAACGCGGAATAGAACAGCATGAGCCGCATGTCGAGCGCAGCGGCATGCACGCTTGCCCCGTTCTCGACGCCCACGACCACGCCAGCGAGGATCGCGCCCAGAAACAGCGCCACGAGGAGGCTCTCTCGCCGCACCGCCAGGCTGATCAACTCTCTCCGTGCGGCGCTCGGCAGGAACACGAGGCTGCCGAGTGCAATCCAGAGCAGGACTTCGGCCGGCTCGAAGCGCAGCGAGGAGGCGCCGACCTCCGGGAGCGCATTCAGGTCCATGGCCGTTCCGACACTCCACAACACGGCCACGAACCCCGCAGCTGGTACGCGCGCGAAGACCAGGGCTGCAACGGCGGCCACGGGCAGGAGGGCGAACTTGACCTCGCCCTTGCCCACCATCGCGCCGGTTACCGCTGCCGCGGCGATCGTCGCGGCCGGCCAGGCCGCCGCCCACATCGGCTCCCACGAGGTGGCCCTCGCTCTCAGCCCCGTCAGCCCGCGGTCGACCTCGGCCAGCAACGCCGCCTCCGTGATACGGATTGCCGCGGCTGGCGTACCAACGCCTCCGGCCGCGCGAATCACCTGTGGGGTGCTTAGGATATCCTCAAATGACGTGAGTCGACTCCCTCACGACGGCGTACAGGAGCGGAAGGACGGCGACGCCCGACGCACGGTGGCGATCATCCCGGGCTCCGCCAGACTCCGCTACGGCGAGCTGTTGCGGGCACTCGAGGAGGCCTATCCCGTCAGCTTCGCCGGGTCGAGCAGAAGCGAGATCGACGCGGCGGACGCCGTGATCGCGCTTGCATGCGAGCGCCCCTACGGGCTGCGAGTCCCGTGCCTGGCGCTGGAGGGACCGGGGCCCGAACGGGACCGGGGATCGCCGTTTACGGTCGAGTTGTCGCGATCTGCCGGACTCGATCGCGCGCTGCACTCCCAGCGGCTGCTCGAACGGCACGCCAGATCCTCCGGCTCCCCTGCCGAACGGCGCGGGCACGCGCGTGCTTGCGACCGTGGCGGGCAAGCCCGTATGGGTGCAGAGCGACGCCGATGGTGTGCATCACGAGACGGCGAGCGCGCTCCCCGTCGAGCTCGAGGATCACGAGTTCCTGCGAGACCACTTGACCGCAGGCCGTTTCTGGTCGCTGCTTCCGATCGTGCACTTCCTCAAGAAGCTCTCGTGCGGCGTCTGGACCCAATCACACATCCGTCCTGCGTGCTTCATCATTGACGATCCGAACGTGCGGTTCTCGTCCTACGGCTACCTGAGCTTTCCGGAATTGGCACGGGATGCTCGCGAGTGCAACTACCACGTCGCAGTCGCCACGATCCCGCTCGATCTCGTGGCACCCGGGCGCCGGGCAGTGGGCGTGTTCCGGAGCTTTCGGCCGGAACTCTCGCTGGTCGTGCACGGGAACGACCACGTGCACCGTGAGTTGGAGCGCTGCCGCAATGCGGGCGGGGCCGAGCGCGTGCTCGCGTCCGCGCTGGCTCGCGTGGGACGCTTCGAACGTCGAACCGGGATCCGCATCGATCGAGTGATGTGCCCACCGCACGGAGGATGCAGCCCCGAAATGCTTGCGGCGCTCTTCACGTGCGGATTCCTCGGGCTCGCGGCGTCCCGGCCCTTCCCGTGGGATGGATTCGCCGACCAGCGCCGGTGGCGGCTCGGAGGGTGGCTGCCGGCCCAGCTCGCTGGCGGCGGGCTGCCCGTGATCCCGCGCTATTCGATGAGCCGGAATCTCGACGACCTCGTGTTTCGCGCCTTCCTCGGGCAGCCGTTGATCCTCTACCTGTCACCATGCTGATCTGCGCGACGGCCTCGAGCCGCTCCGGGCGGCGGCACGGCGCGTCGAAGACCTCGGTGACGCGCGTTGGATGTCGCTGGCATCCATCACCCGGAGAAATGCAGTGTGTCGCGAGCACGACGGAGTCGCGACCGTGACGCTGTATGCCCGTGACGTGCGCCTGCCGCGCCCCGCTGCCACCCGCGTGCGTGTCGAGGTTCCACGAGTCTTCGGAGCGAGCGAGCTCTTGCGTTTCGTCGTCGACGGGGAGAGCCACGACGTATGCGTTGATGGCCACGGGAGGGCGTCGGTCACGCTCGCGGATCTGCCGCCGGGTGATGAGCTCCGCATCCAGATATCGGGGCCGGGCCACATGGCGGCCGCAACCGCCGGGACTGGCGCCCCCGGGCGTGGCCCGTCGCCCGGAGAGTCATGACCGAAGCGCGCGACCGTGCGCTTCCCGTCGTTCGCGGATCGCGGAGCTGACTCGGCTCCGCGTCACGCTCCGGATCAGTCGCGGCCTCCCCTCGCGGGCGTCCGACCGGTGCGATGTTCGCGGACGGGGCCCGCGTTCCCTCCGCCTCCTCGTCGATCAGGCGCTGCTCGATCGCGTTGATGCGCTCTGGCCGTGCGCTCGCCAGGCTGCGGATGCCGAGCCGACGGCCGATCACGTCCATCGCGACCACCCGCGGTGCCGAACATGTCGACGCCGCGTCACGCAGCACCTCGCAGCCGGGCGCTGGTCAGGAGCAGCCCGTGCTTCAGCGGGCCGATCTTCGGGAGTCGATGTCCGCTCCGCGGCGTACCCTCGGCTCTCCATGCAGGCGTCCTGTCCGAACCTCCACCAGCGCGACGTCGCGCGGCGCGAGCTTCGTCTTCCACTGCGCGGCCAGGCTGGGGTCCGGCGGCGGATACTGCGGCGCATCGGCCCGGTAGTCGAGCATCTCGTCCGAGTAGTCGACGCCCACGAACCGGCAGATCTCGGTGAGCACCGGCTTCGTGTCGCATCACCAGATCCTCATAGTGGATCTCGATCGCCTGATCGCTCGTCAAGTGGGGGACGAGTGAATCCCAGCAGCTCTCGGCTTGAATCCAGAACTCGGAGGCCTGGTAGATGTTCCCGGCCCACCCCTTCTGCACGCACCGAGCGGGCCACGTCGCGCGGGTCGCGCACGAGGTGGATGTAGCGAGCGTCCGGCCACAGGAACCGGAGCCGGTCGAAGTTGCGGTGCACCGTCGCGCCGACGTGAGGCTTGCCGCCGGAGGCCGCCTGCTTCTGGCGCAGGAAGTCGTTCACGAGCGCCCGATAGCCGAGCGACCGGTCGATCGCGTAGTCCGCCCCGCGACGGTGGCGATCCACTCGAGATAGGCGTCCAGCGGTGGGAACTCGCCGGCGTCCGAGACCTTGGTCACCACGAAGTCGAACTCCTTCTCGAACGCGATCTCCGGATGGTGGTCCAGCATCAGCCGCAGGAAGCGTGGTCCCGGAGCGTTCCGATCCGACCAGGAACACGGGGCCGGATCGCGAGTCCTGAGTGGCGAGGCGTCGGGTCGCTCATCGTCAGGGACCGCACTCTTCGTGCCGTCGCCAGGAGGTCGGCGCGGTTGAACGCGAAGCTGAGCGCCAGGTAGGCAGCCAGTGCGACGGCGGCCGTCGCGATGCCGTCGGATCGAGGCGGTTCGAGAGCGGCGGTCTGCAGCGCATAACGCCAGGAGGGCCGACGCGAGCGCAGCGGCCACCGGTACGCCGATCATGCGGTCAACGCGCCAGCTGCGCGCGCCGGCGGAGAGCCCGCGCGAAGATCACGGCCTCGGTCCACGAAGCGAGCATCTGATCGGCCTCATCGTATGTCAGGCGAAATGGAACTTCTGCTGCAGGAGTCGAGCGCTAGCCCGCTGTCACGAGCCCGAGCTCCGCTGCGACGGGCTCGATGCTCAGCTCCATCAAGAATTGGAGCTCGTCTGTTGGCAGGAGGCGCTGCATCCGCTCGACGACGCGGGCTTTGGCCACGTCTGGTTGCGACCAGTCGGCCCTGCGGACGGCGTCGAGGAACGTCTCGATGTACTCGCGTTGCCAGCTGAAGAGCGCAGGCGTGACCGGCCCGCCGTGTCCTACGTGGAGCGTCGCGTCGGAAGGTAGGTCGTGCTCGAGGCGATCGAGGTTGAGGAGCCATTGCTCGTAGAATCCGTCGGCCAGGTAGCAGTGTTTGTGGTCGTAGACCTGGTCGCCGAGGAACACCGTGCGCCGGTCGTCTCCGATCAGCCAGATGCTGTCGTGTGGCGATTCGCTGGGTCCGATGTCCATCACGGTGAAGGTCGCGCCGCCGAGCTCGAGCGTCTCGCCGTCCGAGACGATGCGGTTCGGGAACGTTCGCGTCTCTGGCCATTCGTTCCCGAACATGGGCCGCAGGATCGTCTCCTTGACGCCGTCGTCGCGACGGATCACGGCGTTCACCCCGTCGGTTGCGATCACGGGCGTGTCATCGTGTCGCGACGACCTCCACGATGCCGCCGTAGTGATCTGGATGTGCGTGGGTGACGATCACCGCGAGCAGTGGCTTTGCGAGCGCCTCGAGTTGCGCGCGGAGGGCGCGGCCGTCCGAGACCGTGAGCGTGCCGTCGACCGCGACGATTCCCTCGCCGGTCTCGACGAGATACGCGTTGACGAATGCCCCTTGCGGGCCCGCGGTGTGGCGGTGGATGCGAATGGCTTGCATGGTTGCGTCCTTTTCTCAGTTGATCGACGGGTGATGAGCGCGCGCACTTCGCAGTGCTGGAGATCGACAGTGACCCCGTCCTAGCCGTTCAGCTGGGCCATCAGGTCCGGCTGCCAGCGCTCGCCGGACGGCGCACCGCGGGGCGCGAGCTCCTCGAGCCGGGCGATCTCGGTCGCGCTGAGCTCGATCTCCACCGCCTTGGCGTTCGCGGCAAGGTTCTCGCGCCGGCGGGTGCCGAAGATCGGGACGACCAGCTCATCCTTGGCGAGCAGCCACGCGAGTGCGAGCTGCGCCGGCTGGACTCGCTTCTCCTCGGCCAGCGTGCGCACCTCGTTGGCGAGCGCGAGGTTGCGCTCGAAGTTGCCCGGTTGGAACTGGGGCAACTCGCGGCGGAAGTCACCCTCCGCAATGTCCTCGGGACTCCGCAGGGCACCGGTCAGCCAGCCACGCCCGAGCGGGCTGTACGCGATGAAGCCGATCCCCAGCTCGCGCACGGTCGGGAGCACCTCCCCCTCGGCATCTCGCGTCCACAGCGAGAACTCCGACTCGATCGCCGCGATCGGGTGGACCGCATGCGCCCGGCGCAGCGTCGCGGGTGCGGGCTCGGACAACCCGAGATGACGGACCTTTCCCTCGGCGACGAGCCCTGCCATCGCGCCGACCGTCTCCTCGATCGGCGTCTCCGGGTCGACGCGATGGAGGATGTACAGATCGACGTCGTCGACCCTGAGCCGACGCAGGCTGTGCTCGATCGAGCGGCGGACATGATCCGGTGAGCCGTCCACGCCGATCCGGCCGTCGCGGAAGACAAGGCCGAACTTCGTGGTGAGCACGATCTGATCGCGAAGCCCGGCGATCGCGCGCCCGACGAGTTCCTCGTTGTGTCCGGCGCCGTACGCGTCGGCCGTGTCGATCAGCGTGATCCCCAGGTCGAGCGCCGCACGAATCGTCTGTGCCGACGCCGCCTCCTCGCTCGGCCCGTAGACACCGGAAAGGCTCATAGCGCCGAACCCGAGCGCCGAGACGCACGGGCCCTCTCGTCCAAGCCGTCTGGTTTCCACTGCCCCTCCTAAGTAATTCGCTTGTATCTTACTAGCTAACTAGTAGCGAAGAACGTTCGGGTCGGGCATCCTCTTCCCGATGGCGCGCGACTTCATCGACTGGGTCATCGAGCGATGGACGGAGGAGCGCCCCGAGCTCGACGTTTCGTCGATCGCGGTCGTGGGCCGTCTGCTTCGCATCGCCGACCTGT
The DNA here is from genome assembly GCA_963845865.1 of uncultured Actinomycetes bacterium. Taxonomy (GTDB): domain Bacteria; phylum Actinomycetota; class Thermoleophilia; order Gaiellales; family JALYLC01; genus JALYLC01. The sequence continues at coordinate 4,512 of CAWJTT010000035.1, read as the reverse complement.
TGGAACAGCGCTTCGAGCTCCTCTGCCGCGAGTACGGCTTCAGCTTCTGGGCCTTCACCGTGCTGACTGCGCTCCGCCGCGCCGGCAAGCCCTACCGACTCACGCCCGGCCAGCTGCAGAGCGCAGGCATGGTCTCGTCCGCTGCCGTGACGAAGCGCATCACTCGCCTCGAGGAACTCAGTCTGGTCGAGCGGCTCCCCGACCCGGCCGACCGTCGCGGCACACTCGTCGGGCTCACGCCTCGAGGGCTCGAGTTGATCGACAGCCTCGGAGAGCGCTACCTCGAAGAGGAACGCGCCGCCGTGGCGTCACTCGACGCGAAGGAACAGACCGCGCTCGCCGCCCTCCTGAAGAAGAGCCTGCTTGGACTCGAAGGCCCCCGAACCGGGCCGGCACCACGCCGATGACCAACGGAGGGGACGGTCGATCGGATCGCCGTGATCGTCAAGGGTCCCGAGAGCACGCAGCGCCGTGAGCAGGGACGCCCCGTCGCGTGCATCGGTGGACCGCGCAGCGATGATCCGCTCGCCCACTTGCTGGGCTTGAGCGACCCCGGCCATCAGGTCGGTCCGGCTGATGCCGTCACATTGGCGCGATGGCTGAGATCATGCGCACGTGGCGGGTGCCAGCGCCGAGGTGGGCGCCTTGGACGCCGTCGAAGGCGATGATCGGCAGCCGAGCGGCTTCCGTCATCGGCGAGCGCCGCTTGACGCGTGCGATTGCTTCAACCCCGCCACCGGCGACCGGGTCGGTGTCAGCCAGTACTACGGCCGGCCGGAGCTCGTTGACCAACCTGAGCAGCACATCGGTCGTCGCCGCGGGAACCGCTCGTATGCCCACCTCGCGCTCGAGCAACTCCACGACGCCGGTCCGGAACGCGCTGTCCGCGTCAGCGACTACCACCGTTCGGTCCTCGTGCATCCCATGCGGCGGGCGGGCAGACATGATTCCCCCTTGGCTCGTTCGCACTGCTTGCCGGATGAGGGCTCCGCGGGGGTCAGGGGGGAACCGTGTCCTGGCGCAAAATAGAATCCCGGCCGGCAGGAGTCAACCGGGCCCCGAAGCTGCCGATCGATTGAGAGAGCCGCTCGAGCGACATCTCCCTTCCGGTCGCGCCCTCTCGGTCTCCTTCGGAGCGCTGTCTGGAGTCGAAATATCTGGCTCCGTAGCCGGCACGCGAACGCCTGGAGGCGCCTCCCGATCTCCCGCGCTTTCGTGGGTCGTCGCGCGCGCGTCAGTCGCTCCGAGGCGGCTCTAGCGAACCGCTCCCGACGGCGGTTCCGCCGCCAGGCGATCAGGACCACGCGGCGCCAGTTCCGGGTACCGCGCTTGAAGCCGCCGGCCGCGCCCTTCTCCGCGGCGCACCTAGCGGATTACACGCCTGAGTGACGCGGGTGGGCGTCGGGGCAGCGATGCCGCACGACAACACCTTGACTCCCGTGACGCTCTGTGAGGCTTGCGACCCGTTAGACCGGCGTCGCCAGAAAGGATGTGCAGGCTCTTGGCCGGCAACAACGGAGGGGGAGGGATTCGAACCCTCGAACGACGAAGCCGCCGTTAACGGTTTTCGAGACCGCCGCTTTCAACCACTCAGCCACCCCTCCTGGGGTGCCTCCCAGCATAGAGCGACCGCCGCGGCGGGGAAGCGCGCCGTGCGCCCTCGGGCTATCGTCAGGCCATGGACGACATCCTGATCGTGACGACCAACGACGTGCCGGGCTACGAGATCACGCAGGTGCACGGCGAGGTCTGCGGACTCATCGTGCGGGCGCGCAACGCGTTCTCGAACATGGGCGCCGGGCTGCGCACCGTCTTCGGCGGCGAGGCGCGCGGCTACACCACGCTGCTGCTCGACAGCCGCAACGAGGCGATCGAACGACTGCGCGAGGCGGCAGGCAGAAGGGCGCGAACGCCGTGGTCGCGATGCGCTTCGACTGCAACGAGATCGCCAACATCATGAGCGAGGTCGCCGCCTACGGCACAGCCGTGACGCTCAGCCGCCGCTGAGACAGTGGGCTCGTACGCCGCCGAAACGGTGACCGAGTGGAAAACGAATTGCACCGAACGCGATTCGGTCACCGACTCCGCCTCGCCTGCGTGCCTTGGTCCCGAAGGACTTCCAACACCCCGGCGGAGCTTCGTCTGCTTCCGACTCAGCGCCCGGTGCGAAACGGACAGTAGGGGCACCGGGGGAGGGAGCGCAAGCGGATCGAAAAGCGGAAAAGCGCTCGCAGCGGGAAAAGCCCTCGATCCCCTCAACGCGGCTCCAGCAAACGCATCGGAGCGGCCGCGAACGGAAAAGAAATGACCGAACGCCTGCCGTTTCGTCCACTCTGCCTGCGTACCGTTGCCTCGAAAGGCGTCTGTACCCCTGCAAAGCTTCAACCTACTGCGGCTGGCGCTCGGTGCAAGGGGGAAGCTACGGGACCGGCACCCGCGGGCGCAAGCGATCGCCACGGCGGAAAACCGCTACGAGCGGGAAAAGCGTCCAACCCGTATCCGTCTCGAGCCTCCGTGCGATACTGGGAACCGGCCTGGAGTGGTGTCCGAGCGGCTGAAGGAGCGCGACTGGAAATCGCGTGGGCGGGGTTAACTCGTCTCGAGGGTTCGAATCCCTCCCACTCCGTCCACCGCGGGCCGCCGCGCTCCGCTAGCATTCCGGGGCGTTCCCGGGCGTATAGCTCAGCGGGAGAGCGCCCGCTTCACACGCGGGAGGTCCTTGGTTCAATCCCAAGTACGCCCATCCGACGAAAGTTGCCGCGCCGCCGCCGCTTCTCGAGCTCAGCCGCCGAAGCCGTCAGCCGGCCGAAAAGCCCGCCGTGTCAGCGCCATGTCAGCGCAGCGTGAGATCCGTTTTGCGAGTGCGCCGAGCTCTGAGAACGCAGACGCCCGAGGCGTCCGCCCCGCGCGGTAGGTTGGCCGCGTGGCTTTCTGGTCGCCTGAGCTCACCGGTGTTGTCGTAGGCGGAGTCATCGCCGGCATCGGGAAGGGCACGGACTACTTGCTCCGAACGCGCGGCGATCGGCGCGCACGGTCGAACGTGACGCGGTCAACGAGGTCATGCCGCTGCTAGAGGGACTTCACGGCTTGACGCGGACGCGGCTGGTGCAGGGCACGATCGTCGCGCAGACCATCCGATTCGGTAAGTCCGGCTTCGATCAGGCCGACGACGAGGGCTTCCGCGACGTCGCACTCCAACAGTCGAACGCGCTGGACGCATTCGAGATTGCGGTCGAGAAGGTTCATGCTGACGCGGCCCGCACGAGCTGCGCAGATTACGCGAAGCGTGCGCGGGAAATATCGAAAGCGGCGGCCGGGGTGCCAGTCTTGGATGCCGACGAGGCGCTCGTCTACATCAAGGCATCGCGCGGTCGAACAGAGAGACGCTCGAGCGAGCGGTCAAGCGATCAGCGCCCGTCTCGAGAGGCAGCGACGCCGACGCTGCGGCCGGCAGGGTGACGCTTCGCGCCGCCGAACTACGTGCTCGCATGACGACGCCGCCCGACGAGCCGCCAGGGCCGCCTTGGGACGACGGCATCCAGAGAACTACGGTCGGGCGCTACAGCGACCGACGCGATGCACCACGCGCTCTGGGCCTTCTCCCAGGAGGCGTCACGCCTCGGAGCCGTGGCTCAGTCGGCGCGGAGTTCGTAGTTCAGCACGACGGCGCCGCCGGTGGCGTAGTTCGGGACGTCCGCGCGCACTGCCTGACCCTCGGGGGATTCACGCGCCGCACTCAGGGCCGCCGCATCGTCGAAGTCGGCCTCGAACACGCAGTAATACGGCGACTTGGCCTCGCCGGCGGCGACGTCGAAGCTGTCGCGGTAGGCGCGCAGGCCGGGCTGCTTCGCCACCAATGGCAGGTGCGTGTCCTCGTAGTAGCTTCGGAAATGGTCCGGGTCCGACGGCGGGGGATAGAGAACGAGGAGCCTGTCATGGCGCGAACTGTGACCGCCCCCCCAGACAGCCGTTGCGCGTTCAGGAGCTATGCGTTCACGGCGACAGACCGCCTGGCTCATCAGCAACAACACCGCGACCAATATCGCTTCGCAGTACCCGTTCACGCCAGGATTCGCGGTGCCAGCCGGCACCGCGCTCTACGCCGTGGGCGGCGGCTTCGCCAACGGCTACGTGACGAGCTAACCGAATCCCAGGTCGGCGAGGGCTGGATATAGTCGCAGGCACGCCGCTAGTCTTCGCCTGGGACGCACGGGCCACGAGAAACAGGGAGTCCAGGTCGTGAGGCGTTGGAAGCCGGTCGGTCGCGCCTGCTGGCGGCCGTCGTCCGAGACGGTGGGGCTCTCCGAACCGCTGCCGGCCCGCACCTCCATCGCGTCAACCTGGGCGGCTCCCGTGCTCGTGACCGGGGCGCACCGGTCGGGCACGACCTGGGTTGGGATCCACCTTGGCCGCCGACGAGCAGATCCTCTTGCCAGAGCCCTTCAACCTCGACCACCTCTACCCCGGCCTGTGCGGCGCACGGTTCCCGTGCTGGTTCATGCGCATCGACGC
>CAWJTT010000034.1:0-91463 GCA_963845865.1 uncultured Actinomycetes bacterium | reverse complement strand
AAAGGGCGGGGGCATGGGGCGGAGTCTAGAAGGCCAGGCTGCGAGGGAGCGCGACTCTGCGGACTATCCGGGAGGCTCGGCGTCCGCGGCCGAGGAGCGAATCCGTCGCGCGGCGGTTGGAAGGACTCGAATCCGCTGTGGGTGATGGTCCAGGTCGTGAGGTAGTCGGGATCGACGACGGTCTGGCCCGTGCCGTGCAGCTGGTACTCGCCCGGCGGGGCTTCCTGCAGGGCGTGCGCATCGGGCGGCAGCCAGTAGCTCGTTCCGTCGTCGAGCCGCAGCTCGATTCCCCGGCCGGGCTCGACGGTCGTCAGCGTGGCGGCGAACGCTCGCCGCTCCAGCACTTCCGCCTGGTCCTCGGAGAGCACCGTCACACCCACGAGAACGCATTTGCCGATGGCGAAATTCCTTGCCCGTCTCGTTGAAGGCGGCGCTGCCGTCGGGACCCGGAAGCCAGGTGTCGAAGATGCGATCCAGCGGCACGCTGAGCCGATCGCCCTCCCGGTAGCCGTCACCGTCGAGATCGCTCTCGACGATGGTGCCGGCGACGCTCTCCGCATCCCGCTGCTCGACATCGACCCAGATGGCGTGCGCATCCCACACGTCCGCGGCGCCACCCTGATCGAGCTCGAGGGCCAGCACCTTCACGTGCGCGCGACCCGCCTCGACCTCTGCCAGAGCAGCGGACGGCGGCACCCACCAGCGCCCCGGAATGGCCTCCGCGATCGACGCTGCGTTGAGAAGGACGACGCTGCTGGCGCTCACACGTCAACTATGACCGCTCGCCCTACCCACACTCACGACGCGGACTCCTCCGATTTTTTTGAAGGACGAAGGACGGCGCCTGCCGACAGCGGTTCGCCCAAGTGGCACTCGCGGCGCGCCGTCACACCCGCGGCACACCTGCGCAGATCGGCCTGGGCAGGGCGTTTGCGGGCGGGCGCCGGGCTCCACGGGGGCGCCTGGCGGCATGCGGCCAATTGACACCGACAGCGAGTGCCATTTGGCCGAACGACGCAGCAACCGTCCGGAGCGGCCGGCCCGACCGGCCCGACCGCTCAGTGCTCCCACCGCCGGCACGATCCGCCAGAGCGGCGGGCTGCTCGTCGCTCGTCTTGATGGACTGATCCGGGAAGTCCGCGTCGCGAGTGCGGTCGAGACCGTCTCGAAACGCCGCCGGCTCGGGCGCCCGGGCGCCGGTTACGCGCCGATGCCGGCACCCAGTGCGCCCGCCACCGTGCGGGCCTTGATCAGCGATTCCTCGTACTCGTCGGCGGGATCCGAGTCGGCCACGATCGCGCCGCCGACGTGCAGGTACGCGCGGCCGCGGGTGATCACGGCCGTGCGGATGACGACTGCGAGGTCGCACGAGCCGTCGGGTGCCGAGCCAGCCGAACGCGCCGGCGTACGGGCCGCGGCGCACCGGCTCGAGCTGCTCGATCAGCTGCATCGCGCGCACCTTCGGGCGCTCCCGTCATCGAGCCGGGCGCGAACGCGGCGGCGACGAGGTCGAGGGCGTCGCTGCCGGGAGCGCAGCCGGCCCGGCACGGTCGAGACGAGCTGGTGCACCGTCGGGTGCGACTCGACCGGCAGAGCGACGGCACGCGACCGTCCCGGGCACGCACACGCGGCCGAGGTCGTTGCGGGCGAGGTCGACGATCATCACGTTCTCGGCGCGGTCCTTCGGCTGCGTCGCGAGGTCGGCCGCGAGCGCCGCGTCGCGACCGGGTCGTCGCCGCGCGGCCGCGTGCCCTTGATCGGCCGCGTCTCGCAGCGGCCATCCGCGCTCACCCGCAGGAACGTCTCGGGCGTCGCCCCACGAGCTGCCAGCCGCCGGCATCGAGATACAGGTGGTAGGGCACCGGGGCAGCAGCGCGCAGCCGCGCGTAGAGATCCAGCGCGCCGGCCAGGTTCCCTCGAGCCGCTGCGTGTAGTTGACCTCGTAGACGTCGCCGCGCGCGATGTGGTCGAGCACGCGCTCGACGCGGGCGCGGTAGTGCGCGTACGGCATCCCGCGCAGCTCGTCGCCGGGCGGAGCGGGCACCGCACGGGCGCACGCGCTCGAGGCCCTCGCGCAGCCTCCGCAGCTCGCGCTCGGCGCGCGCGACGATCCACAGCTCGTCGCGCTCGCGGTCGAATGCGTACAGCGAGTCGACCGCGGCGAGCTGGATCGCCGGCAGCGCGAGATCGTCGCGCGCGAGCTGCGGGATCGGCTCGAGCGCCGCGGACGAGGTCGTAGCCGAGCGAGCCGAGCAGGCCTCCGCAGAAGGGCGGGGCGCCGGCGGCACGTCGGCGGCGAGGCGGTCGAGCAGCGCACGCGCCTCATCCAGCGCCCCGTGCCGGATCGCGCCGCGAGAGCACGGCGGCGGGCCAGGGCGCCAGGTACGACCAGCGGCCCTCTCCCGACCCCAGCAGCACCCTGCCCGGGTCCGCCAGCGCGCGCAGTGCGGCAGCGGGCTCCAGGCCGCGCGCCGGGACTGCGTCCACGAGCACGCGGGCACCCGCGGCCAGGGCGGGGCTCACGCGTCACGGTAGCGCCAGCGCGTGGGCGCGCGCGGCCGCGGCCACGCCGTCGCGCAGCGCCGCGAGCAGATCCGGCGCCATCGGCCGCAGCCGGCGGCGTCGAGCTCCAGCACCTCCGCGAGTCCGCGCGGCGAGGACGTCAGCAGCACCGCCCTCGGCGTCGACCAGCTCGGCGAGCGCGACCGGTCGCGATTCCACCGCCACGCCGAGCTCGCGGCCGATCGAGCAGCGCCGCCGCGGCAGACCCCGGGCAGCAGCCCGTCGACCGACGGCGTGACGACCACTCGCGACGAGGAACGCGACATTGGCGTTCGTGGCCTCCCCCACGCGCCCGTCATGCGAGACCAGCAGCGCGTCGTCGTACCCGGCGGCCCGGGCCAGGCGGCGCCCCTGCACGCCGTGGAAGTGGCTCGTGAGCTTGTGCTCGCGCAGGAGATAGCCGGGTGCATACCAGCCGCGCGAGAGCGTCAGCCGCACCGGCTCGGGGCGCGAGCCGCTCGGCGCTCGGCGCTCAGCTCGGGCTCGCCGTCCGCGCGCGTGAGACGGACGCGCACGACCTCTCCGGCTCCCCGTGGCTCCGAGCGATGGCCCGGGCGAACGCCGCGCTCGGGCGGCGGGAGCCCGAGCGCGTGCGCGCGAGGTCGTGATCCGCTCGAGGTGACGCTCGCCATGCAGGCCGACGCCGTCCGAGACGCCGCACGGTCTCGTACAGCCCGGCAGCCGAGCAGGACGTCAGCCGATGCCATCGTCGACGAGCTCGCGGCGCGCCTCCGCGGCCCAGGCCGAGCGCTCGTGCGGCGCGGGGCCGTCAGGCCCTCCTCGCGCTCGACCTGCTCGACCGCCCGCGCGATCGCGGCCGCGACTGCCGGGTCGTCCGGCTCCGGCGTGATCTCGAGCTCGCGCACCCGCAGCCTATTCGTACGCCGCCGCAGCCATGAGCATCATCCCGAAGAGGCGCCAGACGGGCATCTCCTCGGGATCGAGGCCGCGGTTCTCGAGATACCCCGGCCATGTCGTCGGTCCAGTCGGCGAGCCCGTCCAGGAACTCCGCGAGATCGCTGTTCCCCCAGCCCTCGGGATGGTGCTCGAAATCGCGGCGGAGCTGTCATCGGGACGAGACGCGCGGGACGATCGCTCGCCGTCTCGTGCACCGACGTGGCGTCCATCGAACGGACGCGATTGACGGATGCTCGGCCGCCGACGGGCGGGCACTGCGAGCTCGTCATGCCGAGTCGGGCGCTCACGGCGCCACCGCCGCGGCGAGGGGGCCACGACGGCCGCGCGAGCACGGCCGCCGGCGTGACCGCGCGTCTCACAACGGGATGTTCCCGTGCCGCCGTCTGGGGCGCTCGACGCGCTTGGTGAGCGCAGTCTCGAGGGCGTCGATCAGCACCGGGCGCGTGCGCGACGGACGGATGACGTCGTCGACATAGCCGCGCTCCGCGGCAGTGAACGGGTTTGCGAACTGCGCCTTGTACTCGTCGATCAGCTCGACCCGGCGCGCGGCCGAGTCGGCGGCCTCGTTCAGCTCCGTGCGGAAGACGATGTTGACCGCGCCCTCGGGTCCCATCACGGCCACCTCGGCGGTGGGCCACGCGAAGTTGAAGTCGGCGCCGACGTGCTTGGAGCTCATCACGTCGTAGGCGCCGCCGTAGGCCTTGCGGGTGATCACGGCGAGCTTCGGCGAGCTGGCCTCGCAGTAGGCGTAGAGCAGCTTGGCGCCGTGCCGGATGATCCCGTTCCACTCCTGCGCCGTGCCGGGGAGGAACCCGGGGACGTCGACGAAGGTCACGATCGGCAGGCCGAAGGCGTCGCACGTCCGCACGAAGCGCGCCGCCTTGACGGACGAGTCGATGTCGAGCACGCCCGCCAGTGCCTGCGGCTGGTTGCCCACGATGCCGACGGCGTGACCGCCGAGGCGCGCGAAGCCGCACACGATGTTCTCGGCGTAGCGCTCGTGGATCTCGAGGAACTCGCCGTCGTCGACGACGTGGCGCACGACCGCCTTGATGTCGTAGGGCTGCGTGGACGAGTCGGGGATGATCGTGTCGAGCTCTGGCGCGCAGCGGTCGCGCGGATCGTCGCTGCGCACGTGCGGCACCGGCTCGAGGTTGTTCTGAGGCAGGAACGTGAGCAGGTAGCGGGCGTCGTCGCAGAGCGCGTCCTCGTCGTCCGTCACGATGTGCGCGACGCCGGAGCGCTGCGCGTGCGTGTCGGCGCCGCCCAGATCCTCGAACGAGACCTCCTCGCCGGTGACGGTCCGCACGACCTCGGGCCCGGTGATGAACATGTGCGACGTGCCGCGCGTCATGAGCACGAAGTCGGTGATCGCGGGCGAGTAGACGGCACCGCCCGCGCACGGACCCATCACGAGCGAGATCTGGGGCACGACGCCCGAGGCCATGACATTGCGGCGGAAGATCTCGGCGTAGCCGCCGAGCGCCACCACTCCCTCCTGGATGCGCGCCCCGCCCGAGTCGTTGATGCCGATCACGGGGCAGCCGAAGCGCAGCGCGAGGTCCATGACCTTGCAGATCTTCTCGGCGTAGGCCTCGCCGAGCGACCCGCCGAAGACCGTGAAGTCCTGCGAGAACACGAACACCTTGCGCCCGTGGATCGTGCCGTAGCCAGTGACGACGCCGTCGCCGTAGGGCCGCCGGTCGGCCAGCCCGAAGTTGGCGCTGCGATGCTGGACGAACGCGTCGAGCTCGACCAGCGAGCCGGGGTCGAGCAGCCGTTCGAGCCGCTCGCGCGCGAGTCCCTTGCCGCGCTCGCGCTGGCGCTGCACCGAGCGCTCGTCGCCCGCGTGCCTCGCCCGCTCGCGCAGTCTCTCTGCGTGCGCGAGCTTCTCGGCGGTGGTGTGCGGGACGGGATCCTCGGTCGGCACTGACGCCGCGATCGTGCCAGAATCGCCGCGACCGCACAGGCGAAGGAGATCCGCGATGGCCGATCGGATGCTCGACCTCATGCTCAAGCTCGACGCCGCCCGGGGCATCTCCGGCTACGAGGAGGCGGTGGCGGAGCTCATGCACGCAGAGCTCGCGCCACTCTCGGACGAGCAGACGCAGGATCCACTCGGCAACCACTACTTCACGAAGCGGGGAGCGAAGGGCGCGCCCGTGCTGATGCTGTGCGCGCACATGGACGAGCTCGGCTTCCTCGTCCAGCACATCGAGGACGAGGGCTTCCTGCGGCTCGCCCCGGTCGGCTATCACGACGACCGCATGCTCACCGACCAGGTGCTGGAGGTGGAGGGCGCGAACGGGCCGGTGATCGGGGTCGTGGGCACGAAGCCCGCCCACATCGTGAGCGCGGAGGAGGCGGCCAAGGCGATCCCGCTGCGCGAGATGTTCCTCGACCTCGGCACCGCCGATCGTGCCGAGACCGAGGCGCTCGGAGTGCGGGTCGGCGATCCGGTCACGTTCGTCCGCTCGGGCATGCAGCTCAACGGGACGCGCGTGTTCACCGGCAAGGCGGTCGACGACCGTGCGGGTTGCGCCGTGATGATCGAGACGATGCGCCGCCTGGGCGAGCGGAAGGTCTCCGCGACCGTCGTCGCCGTGGCGAGCGTGCAGGAGGAGGTGGGCCTGCGCGGCGCGGGCCCCGCGGCGTTCCGCGTGCAGCCCGACGTCGCGATCGCGCTCGACGTCACGCTCGCCGGCGACACGCCGGCGACCGAGTTCCGGCAGCTGCCCATCAAGCTCGGCGGCGGCCCTGCGATCAAGTACTTCGACTGGGCGCCGGCGGCGACGATCGGGTCGGCCGTTCCGCGTCGCCTCACGCGGCGCCTCGAGGAGGCGGCGGAGCGCGCGAAGGTGCCGTTCCAGCGCGAGGTGCTGATCGGCGGCGCGACCGACGCGGGATCGATCGCCCTGGCCGGCGCGGGCTCGCTGACCGGCTGTGTCTCGATCCCGTCGCGCCACATCCACTCCGCCGTCGGCGTCGTGCACCTGGGCGACATGGAGCAGTGCGTGGACCTGCTGCTGGCGTTCGCCGAGCTGCTGCCCCTGGAGTGACTCCTAGGCGCCGAGCACGCCGCTGGTGCCTGGCCGCCGGATCCGCGACGCGTCGGTGTTGACCCGCTCGGGGTCCGCCTCGGCATGCTGGATGCGGACCCCGGTGACGCCGAGGAGCCCGAGCTGGGCCTCGAACTCGCCGGAGGCCGCGACGATCGCCTGCGGCGCGTCACCGGCGTCGACCGTGCAGCTGAAGTTCAGCGTGCGCCGTGCCTCGTCGATGCCGACGAGCGCTCCCTGTCCCATGGCCTGCAGATTGCCGGCGAGCCGATCCGCGATCCGCTCGAGCTCGACTGCGGCTTCGATGGGCCCGCTCTCGACGTAGACCTCGTACATGGGCGTGAGCCCTTCCTGTGGCGTCACTCGGGAAGTGGGGATGACGACTGCTCTCACCTTGCCAGAGAAAACATCGCAGAGGCGCACATCGGGTGACCAGGCCTCGTCGGCGGAGTCCCTACGATCCGCGCGGTGCCTGCCGAACTCGAAGCCGCCGCCGACGCACTCGAGCGGATCTGGCGGGCGAACGTGGGCGCCTCGCTGCCCTCCGGGGGCGGCCTTCTCGACGTGCACGCCCATCTCGGCGAGGACGCCTCCGACGGCTCGCGCCTCGACCTCCGCGGGCTCCTCGCGTCGATGGCGGCCGGTGGCGTCACCCGGGCCTGCGCGTTCCCGTTCCAGTCGCCCCCGGGCGCCGGCTATGCGGCGGCGAATGCCGAGGTGCTGAGCGCGGCCGCCGCAAGCGGCGGCCGCATCACGCCGTTCTGCCGGAGCGAGCCGGGCGAGCGCTTCCGCGAGGAGCTGACCGCTGCGCTCGACGCCGGCGCCCAGGGCATCAAGCTGCATACGAGCCTGCCCGGGTTCGATTTCTCGCATCCCCAGCTGCACGACGCCTTCGCGCTCGCCGCCGAGCGGCGCGTGCCGATGCTGTTCCACACGGGCCGCGCGGTCCCGCCGCTCGCGCGCGATCTCGCACGACTGCTCGAGCGCCACCCGGGGGCGCAGGTGGTCCTCGCCCATTGCGCGATCGCCGACCTGCATGCGGTCTGCGCGCTGCGGCATCCGGGCATTCGCTTCGACACCTCGCTCTGGAATGCGCTCGATGTGCGTGCGCTGCTCGCCGAGGCCGCGCCCGAGCAGGTGGTCTACGGCTCCGATGCGCCCTACTACACGCCCATCGGGACGCAGGCCAAGCTCTTCCTGCAGCTCGGCGCGCTCGCAGCGAGCGAGGAGCAACGCCGCGACGTCGCCGAGCGCAGCGCCGAGCGCCTGCTCGCCGGCGAGCCATGCGCCCGGCTGAGCGAACCGCTCGGTGCCGCAGCGCCCCTTCCCGCCCTCACGCACCTGCGCGCCCACGAGTATCTCGTCATGGCCGTTCCGCTCGTGTGGCAGCAGATGCCCGACCGCATCGGCCTGCTCGCGCTCGCGCGCCAGGCGCTCGGCACCGCCCGGGATGAGCATTGCGAGGCGGCGCACGAGCTGATCGCGCTGGCCGAGCGCACGTGGCCGTACGAGCTCGAGCACGGCGACCGCAGCGAGATCCTGACCGTCTCGTGGCTCACGTTCCGGCTGATCGAGCTCGCCGACGCGCTGATCATGGCCTCCGGGGTCGCCGCGCCACGTGGTTGAATCGGCGAACGTGGTCGACCTCTCCCAGATGCCGTTCGTCGACGGGCACATGCACCCGCCGCTGCGGGTGCGCCCCCGGACGGTCGAGGAGTACCGCTGGCCCTGGTTCGAGGGCCTGCCGTCGGAGTCGGCCCGCGTCGCCGAGCTCGTGCCGTACCGCTGGGCCATCCGGCAGCTCGCCGACGAGCTGGGGTGCGCGGCGGATGAGCGGACCGTCGTGCGAGCCACGCGCGACCTGGATCCCGTGGCGTGGCTGGCGACCGTGTGCGAGCGCTCGCAGACCGTCGGCCTCGTCGCCGACACCGGCTACCCGCCACCCGAGGAAAGCCTGCCGCTCGCGCAGATCCGCGCAGCGGGGGTCGAGGTCGCGCCGCTGTTGCGGCTGGAGTCCGTCGCGGGCGACCTGATCGCGGAGGGCCTCGGATTCGGCGAGCTGCTCGAGCGCTACGACGCGACGGTGGCCGGCGCGCGCTCCGCCGGCTACGCCGGGCTCAAGAGCATCGCGGCCTACCGCAGCGGACTCGCGATCCGCCGCTGGAACGCCGAGGAGGCCGCAGAGGCGCTCGCGCACCAGCGCGCCGCCGGGGTGACGCGCGTTCAGGAGCAGGCGCTCGTGGACTTCCTCCTGCTGCGCGCGCTCCCCGTCGCGCGCCGCGACGAGCTCCCGGTGCAGCTGCACGCAGGCTACGGCGATCGCGATCTCGATCTGCGCCTGGTCAACCCACTGCACCTGCGCGGCATGCTCTCCAGCGAGGAGGCTGCGGGCGTCCACTTCGTCGTGCTCCACGCGGCCTGGCCGTACGTGCGCGAGGCGGCCTTCCTGACCGCGGTCTACTCCAACGTCACCCTCGACGTGGCGACCTGCATCCCGCCGCTCGGGCACGCCGCGCTGCTCGAGGCCTGGCGCTGCGCGCTCGCGGTCGGGGCAGTCGACCGCCTGCAGGCATCGAGCGATGCCGCGGGCCTGCCCGAGCAGGTCGCGCTCGGCGCCGCCCGTGCGCGCTCGACGCTCGGCCAGGTGCTCGGCGAGCTCGTCGCGAGTGGCGAGCTCTCCGCCGGCGAGGCCGAGCGTTGCGGCGAATCAATCCTCTCGGGCAACTCGCGGCGACGATACTTCGGCGAATCCTGACGTCATAGGGTTGTGTTTGATCAAATCCCCGACTGTTCTGGCATACTCGCTGCTTCGCCGCCGCCGCCAGGGAGGTACCCCATGACCCCACGCACCCGTCTTCCCGCGCTGCTCGCGCTCGTCTGCGGGGCGCTGCTCGCCGCGCTCACGGTCGGCCCGAGCGCATCGGCGCGCAGCGCCGCCGGCACGCCCGTGCGCGGCGGCGACCTCGTGATCGCGCGCACGCAGGACTCGACCAGCATGGATGCGACGTCGGTCTTCGACAACGAGTCGATCTGGGTCTTCGAGCAGCTCATGGAGCCGCTCTACACCGTCACCCCCGACGGCAAGGACGTCAAGCCGTGGCTGGCCACGAGCTACGACCTGTCGAAGGACAAGCTGACGTACACCTTCCACCTCCGGCACGGCGTGCTCTTCCACACCGGCAAGGAGATGACGGCGGCCGACGTCAAGTTCTCGATCGACGCCGCGCGGAAGACCAAGGACGGGCTGGGGCTACATCGACGCCGCGATCAAGAGCGTGACCGTCAAGGACAAGTACACGGTCGTGCGTCAAGTCGAAGTACCAGTGGGCGCCGATGATCGCCGATCTCGCGCTGTTCTCGAACGCGATCGTGCCCAAGGGCTACGACGGCAAGACGAAGAAGGCGTTCTACGACGCCCCCGTGGGCACCGGCCCCTTCAAGTGGGATCACTGGACGAAGGGCAAGGAAGTCAAGTTCACGCGCTTCGACAAGTACTGGCAGAAGGGCAAGCCGTACCTGGACAGCGTGACCTGGACGTACGTCGGCGACGACAACACGCGCCTGCTGCAGCTCAAGGGCGGCCAGGCGCAGATCGACGAGTTCCCGCCGTGGGCGCAGGTCAAGTCGCTCAAGTCGACGCCGGGCGATCACGATGACGCTGTTCCCGTCCACGCGCACGGACTACGTGCTCTTCAACGAGCACTTCAAGCCGTTCCAGGACGTGCACGTGCGCCGCGCGATGTCGTACCTGATCGACCGCAAGGCCCTCGTCAAGGCCATCCTGTTCGGCAACGGCACCCCGGCGAACTCGTTCCTGCCGCCCCAGGTGCCGTACTACGACGCCGAGTCGCCGGGCCTGAAGTACAACGTCGCGAAGGCCAAGGAGGAGCTGGCGAAGTCGAGCGTGCCGAACGGCTTCACCACGACGTTCGAGGTGGTCGCGGGCTCGCTCGACCAGGGGACGATCGCGCAGGTGCTGCAGGCGGCCGCAAAGCCGCTCGGGATCAAGATCAACATCCTCAAGAAGGACGCCAACGCCTGGAACGTCGACTGGAGCAACGCGACGTACCCCGGCATGAACAACTCGTACTGGACGATGGACATCGCCGACCCGGACGAGCTCGTGTCGTTCTCGATCGACCCGTCGCAGGGCGCGCACTCCTTCCAGACCTTCTACAACAGCCCCGAGGCGATCGCGGCGACGAAAGCCGCCGCGCGCGAGTTCGATCCCAAGAAGCGCCAGGTGCTCTACTCGAAGGTGCAGCGCCTCGCGGCGCAGGACGCCTTCATGGCGTTCCTGTTCTACTCGCCGTTCCGCTACGCCTACTCGAGCAAGGTGCAGGGCTTCCAGGTCTATCCGACCGGCAACTACCACATGGAGGACGTCTGGCTGCAGAAGTAGCCCAGGCGTAGCAGGAGCAGGGACGTCGTGGATCGTCTCGCCTACGCGCTGCACCGGCTCGCACAACTCGTGCCGGTCGTGCTCGGCGTGACGATGCTGACGTTCCTGCTCGTCCACCTCATACCCGGCGACCCCGCCGTCACCGTGCTCGGCACCCGCGCCACGCCGCAGCTCGTGGCACAGCTGCACAAGCAGTGGGGGCTCGACCGCTCACTTCCCGAGCAGTACTGGCTGTTCGTCCAGCGCCTGGCGCACGGCGATCTCGGCGACTCGCTGCTGTACCGGGTGCCGGTGCGCGAGATGATCATCCAGCGCTTCCCGGTAACGCTCTGGCTGCTCGTCTACTCCACGGTGCTCGCGATGGTGATATCGGTGCCGCTCGCGATGCTGGGCGCGCGCCGCAAGGACGGCGCGGCCGACCAGGTCGTGCGCGTGTTCCCCATCGTGGGGCTCGGCATGCCGGCCTTCTGGCTCGGCATCATGCTGATCCTGCTGTTCTCGGCCCAGGTCTTCACGATCTTCCCGGTCAGCGGCTACGGCAAGGGCTTCCTCGGACACATGGTGAGCATGTTCCTGCCCGCGCTGACAGTCGCGATCGGCACCTCTCCGCTGCTCATACGCAGCCTGCGCACGAGCCTGCTCGCGGTGCTGGAGTCCGACTACGTGACGACCGCGCGCGCCAAGGGCATACCCGAGCGGCGGGTGATGATCAATCACGCCCTGCGCAACGGGATCATGCCCATGATCACGGTGCTCGGCATCAACCTCGGCTTCCTGATCGGCAACACCGTGGTCGTCGAGAAGGTCTTCGCGCTGCCGGGCGTCGGGGCGATGATCTACGACGGCATCACGCAGCGCGACTTCTCGGTCGTCCAGGGCGTGGTGCTCGTGCTGGCGACGCTCGTCGTGCTCGTGAACCTCGCGATCGACATCACGTACTCGCTGCTCGACCCGCGCGTCAGGTACGACTGATGTCGGTCGTCGACCTCGTCGAGCTCGTCGGACCGCACGCCGATCGCCCGGCGCCGCACATTCCGCAACCGCTGGTACCGCACGCCGTCGTTCGTCGCCGGAGCGACGATCGTGCTCCTGCTGGTGGCCGCGAGCGCCGCCGCGCCCTGGATCACGCCCTACGACCCGAACGCGCAGGACCTCCTGCACACCTATGCGCACTCGAGCGGCGCGCACTGGCTCGGCACCGACGAGCTCGGCCGCGACGTCCTGACGCGCATCGTCTACGCCGGCCGCATCGACCTCGTGACCGCATTCCTCGCCGTGCTCTTCCCGTTCTGCCTCGGCACGCTGATCGGCTGCCTGTCGGGCTACTACGGCCGCTTCGCCGACACCGCGCTGATGCGGCTCGTCGACGTCGTCGTCGCGTTCCCGTTCCTCGTGCTCGTGCTCGCGCTCGTCTTCGTGCTCGGGCCTGGGCAGCGCTCGATCATCATCGCCGTCACGGTCGTCGGCTGGGTGTCGTACGCGCGCATCGTGCGCGCCGAGATCCTCGTGCACAAGCGCCAGGAATACGTGCTGGCGGCGCGCGCCGCGGGTCTCTCGGACGCCCGCATCATGGCCCGCCACCTGTTACCGAACGTGATCACGCAGGCCATCGTGTTCTCGATGAGCGACATCGTGCTGACGGTGCTCGCGATCGTCACGCTCAGCTACCTCGGCGCCGGCATTCCGCCGCCCGCCGCCGACTGGGGATCGATGATCGCCGACGGCGAGTCGCTGATCACGACGCAGTGGCAGTTGTCGACGTTCCCGGGCATCGCCATCCTGCTCACCGGACTCGGCCTCTCTCTGCTCGGCGACGGCCTCGCGGATCTGCTGGCGCCCGAGTGACGGCGCCCGAGCCGATTCTCTCGCTGCGCGACCTGCGCGTCGAGATCCCGACGCCGCGCGGCGTCGTCAAGGCGGTCGACGGCGTCAGCCTGGACGTCGCGCGCGGAGGGGCGCTGGGCCTCGTCGGCGAGTCCGGCTGCGGAAAGAGCATGACGCTGCGCGCGATCATGGGCCTGCTGCCAGGCAGGGCGCAGATCGCCGGCGGCGAGATCGTGTTCGACGGCGAGGCGCTCTCCCCGAAGTCGCTCTCGAAGCTGCGCGGGGACCACATCGGCATGGTCTTCCAGGAGCCGATGACAGCGCTGAATCCGGTCATGCGCGTGGGCGAGCAGATCGCGGAGGCCCCGCACATCCGGCTCGGGCAGAGCGCAGCGCAGGCGCGCGAGCGGGCACTCGAGCTGATCCGGCTCGTGGGCATCCCCGATCCCGAGCGCCGCTACCGCGCCTACCCGCACGAGCTCTCGGGCGGGCTTCGCCAGCGCATCGTGATCGCCATCGCGCTGGCCTGCGAGCCGCAGCTGCTGCTCTGCGACGAGCCGACGACGGCGCTCGACGTGACGATCCAGGATCAGATCCTGCATCTGCTCGCCCGCCTGCGCTCCGAGACGGGCGTGTCGCAGATCCTCGTGACCCACGACCTCGCGGTGGTGTCGCAGACCTGCGAGCGCGTAGCGGTCATGTACGCAGCGCGCATCGTGGAGACGGGTACCGTGGCTGAGGTGTTCGGCGCGCCGCGCCATCCCTACACGCGCGCCCTGCTGCGATCCGTGCCCGACTTCGACGAGCGCCGGTCGCAGCTCGACTCGATCGGGGGCATGCCGCCGGATCTCGTCTCACCGCCGGCGGGCTGCCGCTTCCACCCGCGCTGCGATATCGCGCACGCCGACTGCGGGGATATCGACCCGCCGCTGATCGAGCTGAGCGACAGGCGAGCCACGGCCTGCCGTTATCACGAGGAGCTGGCTTCTCGTGGCTGACGCGGACGCCGGGCCACTCCTGGAAGTACGCGGCCTCGCCATGCACTTTCCGCTCAACAAGTCGCTCGCGCGCCGAGCGCGGCGCGCGCAGATCGACGTTCTGCGCGCTGTCGACGGCGTCGACCTGACGGTCGCCCGAGGCGAGGCGCTCGGCCTCGTAGGCGAATCGGGCTGCGGGAAGTCCACGCTCGGGCGCTGCATCGTCGGCCTCTACGAGCCCACCGGCGGAGAGGTGCTCGTGGAGGGGCAGGCCATGCCGGCCAAGCGCAAGGCCGCGGATCGGCGGCGCCTGCAGATGATCTTCCAGGACCCGTACTCCTCGCTCAACCCGCGCATGACGGTGCGCCAGGCGATCTCCGAGCTGCTGCGCGTGCACAACCTCGTGCCGCGCTCCGGTACCGACGCGCGCTGCCGCGAGCTGCTCGACCTCGTCGGCCTGCCGGCAAGCGCGCTCGATGCGTATCCGAGCCAGTTCTCGGGCGGGCAGCGCCAGCGCATCTCGATCGCGCGCGCGCTCGCGCTGGAGCCCGAGATACTGATCGCGGACGAGCCCGTCTCGGCGCTCGACGTCTCGGTGCAGGCGACCGTGCTCAACCTGCTCGCCGAGCCTGCGGCGCGAGCTCGGCCTGACGATGTTGTTCGTCGCCCACAACATGGCCGTCGTGCGGCATGTCTGCGACCGTGTCGCGGTGATGTACCTCGGCCGCATCGTCGAGCTGGCTCCGCGCGACGAGCTGTTCTCGAACCCGCGCCATCCGTATACACAGGCTCTGCTGCGCGCGGTCCCCCGTCTCGAGCCGGGCCGCGTGACGCGGCGCGACGCCGTCGTCGGCGATCCGCCGAGCCCGATCAACCTGCCGCCGGGCTGCCGCTTCAACCCGCGCTGCCCGCGCGCCGCCGACGTCTGCCGCGTCGACGACCCGCCGCTCGAGCAGCGCGGCCGGCATTCGGCCGCCTGTCATTTCGCGTGGAGCGACTCTGGGAGGGAGCCGTGAGAGTCTTCATCTCGTCCGACATCGAGGGAACCGCCGGCATCGTGCACTGGGAGCAGGTGCTGGGCGGCGCCGAGTACGAGGGCGGCCGCACGTTGCTCGAGAACGAGGTCAATGCCGCGATCGACGGCGCCGCCGAGGCCGGCGCCGACGAGTTCCTCGTCAACGATGCGCACTACCTCATGCAGAACCTCCGGCCAGAGCGTCTGCATCGGCGCGCCTCGCTGCTCTCGGGCAAGCACAAGCCCCTGTACATGATGGAGGGCCTCGATGCATCGTTCGGCGCGGCCTTCCTCGTCAGCTACCACGGCTCGATCTCGGCGCAGACGGCGGTCCTGTCGCACACATACAACCCGTCGGTCGTGTACCACGCCGAGCTCAACGGGCACGTCGTCGGCGAGTCCGGCATCAATGCGCTGGTCGCGCGCCACTACGAGGTGCCGATCGCCCTCGTCACCGGCGACGAGGCGACGGCCGACGAGATACGACCCTTCTCGCCGGAGGCCGAGTGCGTCGTCGTCAAGCGCTCGATCACGCGCTTCGCGGCCGAGAGCGTGCACCCCGAGGTCGCCTGTGAGCTGATCCGCGAGGGCGCAGCGCGCGCGGTCGACCGCATCGCGCAGATCGGTCCGCCGCAGATCGCCTTGCCCGCCACGCTCGACGTCCAGATGACGACCTCCGATTACGCCGAGCTGGGTACCTGGCTGCACGGCATCGAGCGCACCGGCCCGCGCAGCCTGCGCATCGTCGACGACGAGCCGCTGCGCCTGTTCAAGACGTGGGTCACGCTGATCGCACTCACGCGCTGCATCCGGGAGCAGGAGTGACCGAGAGAATCGCGCTTGTCACGGGCGCGGCCGGCGGCATCGGCTCCGCCATCGCCGCCCGGCTCGCCAGGGACGGATTCCGCGTCGCCTGCAGCGATCGCGCGGCAGCCGACGCCGAGCGCGCGGCCTCGGCGATCGCGGGGGCAGCCGGCTTCGGCTGCGATCTGCGCAGCGAGCACGCCGTGGCCGAGCTGTGCGACGCCGTGTTCGCCGAGCTCGGTGCGCCCTGGCTCCTCGTCAACGCCGCGGGCGTGTTCTTCGAGCACGAGGTGACCGAGCTTTCGGTGGAGCAGTGGGATCACGTGATGGACGTGAACGTCCGCGGGACGTTCCTCACATGCCGTGCGCTGCTGCCGGCGATGCAGGACGCGGGCTCGGGTTGCATCGTCAACATCGCCTCCACCGCGGGGCTGAGCGGCGGCCACACCCGCGCCGCCTACAACGCCTCGAAGGGTGCGGTCGTGCTCTTCACGCGCAGCCTCGCGATCGACTGCGGCCCGCGCGGCGTGCGCGTGAACTGCGTCTGCCCGGGCCTCATCGACACGCCCATGGCGGACTGGATCCGCCTCGACGCCGTGCGGCTCGCGGCCTTCGAGCGCTCGCTGCCCGCCCAGCGGATCGGCAGACCCGAGGACGTCGCCGACGCCGTGTCCTTCCTGGCCTCGGACGGCGCGTCGTACCTGCACGGCAGTACGCTGGTCGTCGATGGAGGGGTCACGGCCTGAGCACCGATCTCGCGCGTGAAGGCCTCGTCACGGGCGTGCACAACCAGTTCGCAGTGGTGCGCCTGGGTGGCGAGGAACGCGAGAGCACGATCGCCGGGCGCCTGCGGCGCTCGCGGCCGGTCGTCGGCGACCGCGTGGAGGTGCGCGAGCTGACCGACGGCTCGCTGCGCGTCGAGGCGGTGCTGCCACGGCACGGCGTCCTGCTCCGCGGCGGATTCCGCAACCAGGAGAAGGTCGTGGCCGCGAACGTCGATGTGCTCGTGATCGTCGCCGCGGTCGCGAGGCCGCCGCTGCGCACAGGCCTGATCGACCGCTACCTCGTGGCGGCGTGGAGGGGCGGGATCGAGCCGATGCTGACGCTGACGAAGGTCGACCTCGCCCACGACGAGGTCGCGATCGCGCGCGTGCGCGAGCTGTACCGCTCGCTCGGCCTCCCGGTCGTGGCGCTGTCGCTGCGGACCGGCGAGGGCCTCGGCGAGCTGCGCGCCGCGCTGGCCGATCGGGTCGCGGTGCTCGCCGGCCACTCCGGCGTCGGCAAGACGTCGCTCACGAACGCGCTCACGGGGCGCACCGACGCGACGACCGCAGTCAACCCCGTGGTCGGACGCGGCCGGCACACGACGACCGGCGCCCGCTACATGGACCTGCCGGGCGGCGGCGCGCTGATCGACACGGCCGGAATCCGGAGCTTCGGCATCGCCGGCGTCTCAGCCGACGAGCTCCAGCACGCCTTCCCCGAGATCGCGGCCGCGGCCGAGCACTGCCGCTGGGAGAACTGCCTGCATCGGGAGGGCGAGGACGGCTGCGCGGTGGAGGGCGCTCCGGGCGTCAGCGCCGAGCGCCTCGCGTCCTACCGCAAGCTGCTGGCCGAGCTCGAAGAGCTCGAGGCCGAGCGGAGTACCTAGAACAGCCTCACCGGCCGTCCGAGATCTGCGAGTCGTAGGACCCCCACTCCGCTCGCAGCGCGGCGCACACCTCGCCGACCGTGCAGCGCACGGCCAGCGCGTCGCGCAGGGGCTCGAGCAGCGGCGCCGACCCGTCGCGGGCCGCCGCGCCGACCGCGGCCAGCGCGCTCGTACAGCGAGCCTCCTCGCGGGCGCTGCGTACCGCCTCCAGCCGCTCGATCTGGCGCTGCTCGCTCTCGTGCGTCACGACCTGCAACTCGATGTCGGAGCCCGGCGGGTCGGGGTAGCGGTTGACGCCGACGATCACGCTCTCGCCGCGCTCGATCGCGCGCTGCTGCGCGAACGCCTGATCTTCGATGCGGCCCTTGACCCAGCCGCTCTCGATTGCCGCGACCGCGCCGCCACGCGCGTCGATCTCGGCGATCAGCGCGCGCGCCTCGCGCTCGAGCTCGTCGGTCAGCGCCTCGACGTACTCCGAGCCGCCGAAGGGATCCGGGACGGCGGCGACCCCCGACTCGTGCAGCAGCACCTGCTGCGTGCGCAGCGCCAGCGTGGCCGAGCGCTCGGTCGGAAGCGCGAGCGCCTCGTCGTAGCCGTTCGTGTGCAACGACTGGCAGCCTCCCGCCGTGGCGGCGAATGCCTGCAGCGCGACTCGCACGACGTTCGTCAGCGGGCCCTGGGCGGTCAGCGTCGAGCCACCCGTCTGGGCGTGGAAGCGCAGGCCGAGCGAACGCTCGTCACGCGCGCCGAAGCGCTCGCGCATGAGCGTCGCCCAGACGCGGCGCGCGGCGCGGAACTTCGCGACCTCCGCGAAGACGTCGTTGTGGGCATTGAAGAAGAACGACAGACGCGGCGCGAAGGCGTCGACCGAGAGACCCGCGACCAGCGCCGCCTCGACGTAGGCGATGCCGTTGGCGAGCGTGAATCCGAGCTCCTGCGCGGCGCTCGATCCGGCCTCGCGAATGTGATAGCCGGAGATCGAGATCGTGTTGAAGCGCGGCAGCCGCTCGTTGCAGTAGCGGAACACGTCGACGGTCAGGCGCATCGACGGGCGCGGCGGGAAGATGTAGTTGCCACGCGCCGCGTACTCCTTGAGCACGTCGTTCTGGACGGTGCCGCGCAGGTCCGCCGGCGCGACGCCTTGCTCGGCTCCCGCGAGCTCGTACAGCAGCAGGAGCACGGCCGCCGGCGCGTTGATGGTCATCGATGTCGAGACCTCGTCCAGCGGAATGCCCTCGAAGAGGCCCGTCATGTCGTCGAGCGAGTCGATCGCCACGCCGGTGCGGCCCACCTCGCCGGTCGCCAGCGGGTCGTCCGAATCGAGGCCGAGCTGCGTGGGCAGGTCGAAGGCGACGGACAGTCCGGTCTGCCCGGCGGCGAGCAGGTGGCGGAAGCGCTCATTGGTCTCCTCGGCCGACGCGAATCCCGCGTACTGGCGCATCGTCCAGGCACGCGTCGCGTAGCCGTCCGCGCGGATGCCGCGGGTGTACGGATACTCGCCTGGGCGCTCGTCCACACGCTGATCGTAGTCAGGCGCCGAGGGTTGCCGGTCCGCCCGACCCGGGTTAGGGTTTGATCATGCGTCGCATGGTCATGCTTGCCGTTTTCGTCCTCGCGCTCGTGCCGGCGTTCAGCGCCGCGCAGGCGGCCGGCGACAAGGGCAGCGTGCAGAGGTCGTGGATCTCGCGCACTTCCGGTGGAGACGCCGAGAAGTCGTTCTCGGCCAAGGGCGTCAAGAAGCTGTACGCGAATTTCGTGTGGAAGGTGCCGGCCAAGGCGGGCCTGCCCCTGAGCATCGAGTGGCACGACCCTTCCGGCGTGCTCCGCGCGGTCTGGAAGGACAAGACCCTCAAGTCCGACAAGCAGGGCACGCGGCTCTACGCGTGGGTCGGATCCGGCGTCGTCAAGGGCAAGGTCGGCACCTGGCACGCAGTGCTCACGGTCGACGGCAAGCGCATCGGCGCGAGCAAGTTCCACATCGTCAGATGAGCCTCGCATGCGCGTGACCGTGCGGCTGTTCGCCGCGCTGCGGGAACGTGCGGGAACCGGGCGACGAGAGCTCGAGCTGCCGCAGGGCGCGACGGCCGGCGACGTCTTCGCCGCGCTGGCGATCGGCTCCGAGCCGCCCGGCCTGGCCTATGCGGTCAACCAGGAGTACGCGGAACGTTCCGCGGTGCTGGCCGAGGGCGACGAGATCGCGCTGATCCCACCCGTTTCGGGCGGGGGCGAGCCGGACCCGCTGGTGCTCCTCGGCCCGGAGCCGATCGACCTGGCCCGGCTGATCTCGCACGTCAGCGGCCCCGATGCCGGGGCGATCGCGACGTTCACCGGGACAGTGCGCGAGACAGCGCGCCAGCGGGATGTGCTCGACCTCGAGTACGAGGCCTATGCCGGCATGGCCGAGCGGGAGATCGCACGCATCGCGCGCGACGTGGTCGCCCGGCACGGCTGCCTGCGCTCCGCCATCTGGCACCGCACGGGCGTGGTCGAGGTCGGCGAGGCATCGGTGGCGATCGCGATCTCCTCGGCCCACCGCGCGGCCGCCTTCGCAGCCTGCAAGCAGGCGATCGACACCCTCAAGGTGACCGTGCCGATCTGGAAGAAGGAGCGCTACGCCGACGGCGAGGTCTGGATCGGCCAGGGGTCGTAACCCGGCCCGCTCTAGCCCGTCGTCGTCGTCTGGCCCGTCGTCGTCTGCGCCGGCGTGGTGTCGCCGGGCAGCGTCGCGCCCGGCGTCGCCGTCCCGGCGGGGACACCGGGAATCGCACCGTCGGCAGGTGCGCCCGGGGTGGCGGGCGCCTTCTTCTTCTTGGGCGGCGGCGGCGTTCCGAGCCAGTGCGCGAGATCGACGCCGGCGGACGAGCCGGTGTAGCCCGGGTAGAGCCCGACCAGCGTCTGGCCCGCGGGCAGCGTCGCGCCCTTGCCGACCAGGTAGATCGCGTCCTCGGGGATGTAGCGCGACGAGAAGCTGTCCTCGCGAATCAGCTTGCCGTCGTCGCCGATGACCTTTCGCGACACCGTCACGGAGAAGCCCCGCTCGCCCAGCGTGGTCTGCGCGATCTCTCCCGCGGCGGCATCGGGGCTGGCGTAGAAGCGCTTCTTGGGATCCGTGAACGAGGTCTGCGCCGAGGTCGTCTGCTGTACGTGCCGCTTGAGCGGTCGCGAGAGGAAGGCCACGGTCATGTTCTGCGAGTCCGCGGCGGACTTGATCACGATCGCGTTCGCCGTGTCGTTGACGAACGTGAAATCGGGGCCGGAATCGGCGACGGTCGCATCCAGCCCGAGCGGGTAGTGCGAGATGTAGAAGGAGTGGTTGAGGCGATGCGTCACCGGATAGCCGCCGAAGAACGCAGTGTCGAAGACCGTCGTCGCCGCCTGGCAGACGCCGCCTCCGATCGAGGGAACGAGCACGCCGTTCTCGATCGCCTGGCCTTCCTTGAACCCGCGCTCGGAAGTGCGCGGGCCGACAGTCGTGTTGAAGGAGAACGTCGCGCCCGGCTTGACGATCGTGCCGTCGAGCAACTCCGCCAGCAGCGCCACGTTGAAGATCCGGTTCTCCGACGAGTCGCCGAGGCTGGTCGTCTGCCTGCTGACGACCGTCGTTGCGCCGAGCGCACGCGCCTGCGCGGTCGTCAGCTCGGGCTGCGTGACCCGGAAGGCGAGCGCGGCCACACGCGCGCTGCCGGTGTGACCACCGGCCGCGGTGAGGTGTCGAGCCGTGCTGTGGGCGTCGAGGTCGATGCCGGTGAGCGAGGAGAGCACGCGCGCTCGATCCCCCAGCACCTTCCAGCTCGCATCCTTGGCAGGGCGCAGATACTGGGCGAGCGGGGGCCTCAGCGCCGCGCCGACCTTCCGGGGGTCGAATTGCACGCCGATGACGTGCCGGTAGGAGGTGGCGGTGAGCAGTGGCGCGAGCCGCCGTACGGGCCAGCGGCCCGCCGCCTGCCCACGTCGGGTGAACGCGATCGGCTCCGACAGCAGCCGCGCCACGCGCACCTTGGCGCGGTGCGCCGCCGCAGTCGGGATCGCGGCCTGGACGGGCACGGTGCGCAACGAGACCTGGTCGCGGTCCGCGAGTGCGGCGCGGGTGATCGCGCGCAGCGCCTCGGCAGGATCGAAGCCGACACCGGGCCTGGCGGGCACGGCGATGGCGGCGCCGCTCGGCTTGAGCACGAGACGTGCGTCGACCGGCGCCTGCGTCACGTTCGCAAGCTCCACCGGCAGCGCGAGGTGATCCGGGTAGTGCAGCACGGGAGGAATCGAGTGCGAGTAGCCGAGCGAGAAGAGCAGGCCGCCGCGCACCCGGCCGGTATGGAGAGCCGCGGAAGCCGTGCGTGCGGCATCGACGCGCACGCCCAGGGCATAGGGCGAGACGGTCGCTGAGCGGCCGTCCACCGTCACGGTCACGTCGCGCTGCAGTTCGTCGCCCACCGCGGCCGAGATCTCGCGCTCGGCCTGCGCTCGCGTCGCGCCACCGAGCGGGACACCGGCCACGCGCACACCGTGCACGACGGCGCCGCGTTGGATGAGGAGGTGCGCCAAGGGGACCGCGAGCAGCGCCGCGACGATGCCAAAGCTCAGCATGACGCGGCGACGGCGCGCGCGCGCGCGGCGCTGACGGCCATACAGCCGCATCGCCGCACGCGCTCTCGTCGCATCGTCGACGCTCATATCCTGCTCCCACGTGTTGCTGCCGCGGGCGCCGGCCCGGCATGCGAACAACGTCTGACGGCCCCAGCCCGGCCCGCAGTGTACCGCGGGTTGGGACAATGGCCTCCTGTTCCTGGGGGCGAACGTACGATATGCCCATGGCAAGCCCGCTGCCGTCGGTCGACGTGCTCGTGCGCGAGGCGGCATGCGATGCGCCGCACGCGCTCTGCGTGCGCGAGGCGCGGGCCACGCTGGCCGAGCGCCGCGCCCGCGGAGAGCACGCCACCGCCAGCGCGCTCGCGCCGGAGCTGCGCCGGCGGGTGCGCGCGGCGCTCGAGCCCTCGCTGCGCCCGGTGCTCAACGCGACTGGGCGTCGTGCTGCACACGAATCTCGGACGGGCACCGTTGTCGAAGGCCGCGCTGGCGCGCGTCCAGGCCGTGGCCGCGGGCTATGCGAATCTCGAGCTCGACCTCGCCACCGGCGAACGCGGCTCGCGGCAGGATCACGTCGCCGCGCTGGTGTGCGAGCTGACCGGCGCCGAAGCGGCGATCTGCGTGAACAACGGCGCGGCCGCGCTCGTGCTCGCGCTCGCGGCACTGGCCGGCGGGCGCGAGATCGTCGTCTCGCGCGGTCAGCTTGTCGAGATCGGGGACGGCTTCCGCATCCCCGAGATCGTGCAGAGCGCCGGCGCACGGTTGCACGAGGTCGGCACGACCAACCGCACCGGGGCGGCCGACTACCGGCGCGCGATCGGCGAGGAGAGCGGCGCGCTGCTGTGCGTGCACCCGTCGAACTTCCGCGTCGTCGGCTTCACCGGAGGCGTCGAGGTGCGCGACCTGGCGGAGATCGCCCACGCCGCGTCACTCCCGCTCGTCTACGACGTCGGCTCGGGCGTCCTCCTCGAGACTCCGGAGCTGGCGGGAGAGCCTCTGGCTCGCGATGCGCTGCGCGACGGCTGCGATCTCGTCTGCTTCTCGGGCGACAAGCTGCTCGGCGGCCCGCAGGCCGGGATTCTCGCCGGCACGGCCGAGGCCGTCGCGACCTGCCGGCGCCACCCCCTGGCGCGAGCGCTACGCATCGACAAGCTCTCCCTGGCGGCGCTCGAGGCCACGCTGCGCTCCTACCGCGACCCGCAGCGGGCGCGCGCCGAGCTCCCCGCGCTGCGCGCCGTGCTCGAGCCCGCCGAGGAGGTGCGCATGCGCGCCGAGCGGCTGGCGGCCCGCATCGGCGGCACGGTGATCGAGACCGTCGCGCGGGTCGGGGGCGGCGCGCTGCCGCTGGCGGAGCTACCGTCGTTCGGCGTCCGCCTGGACGGCGACGCCGACCTGCTGGCCGCGCGATTCCGCGAGGGCGACCCCGCGGTGCTCGCGCGCGTCTCGGACGGTGCGCTCGTGCTGGACTGCCGCACGCTCGGCGACGAGGACGCGGCACGCATCAGCGCGCCCGCATGAGCGAGGCCCCGGCGCTGACGCTCGGCACCGCCGGGCACATCGACCACGGGAAGACCGCCCTGGTGGCAGCACTCACCGGAGTCGACACGGATCGCCTGCCCGAGGAGCAGGCCCGCGGCATCTCCATCGCGCTCGGCTACGCGAGCCTCGTGCTGCCGTCCGGCCGCTCGCTCTCGGTGGTCGACGTGCCCGGGCACGAGCGCTTCGTGCGCACGATGATCTCCGGCGCCACCGGAATCGATCTCGCGCTGATCGTCGTCGCCTGCGACGACGGCGTGATGCCGCAGACACGCGAGCACGTCGCGATCCTCGAGCTGCTGGGCGTGCGCCGGGCCGTCGTGGCGCTGACCAAGCGCGACGTCGTCGACGCCGACGGCGCCGAGCTGGCGCGGGCCGATACCGAGGAGCTGCTGGCGGGGACAGCGTTTGCAGGCGCCCCGATCGTCGAGACATCGGCGCGTTCGGGGGCCGGCCTCGACGACCTGCGCGCCGCGCTCGATCGGGCGGCCGCGACGGTCGAGCCCCGGCCGTCGGAGGGAGCGACGCGGATGCCGATCGACCGTGCCTTCACGCTGCGCGGGATCGGCACGGTGGTCACGGGCACGCTGTGGTCGGGGACGGTCGCGGCGGGCGACCGGCTCGCGCTGATGCCGGGCAGCGAGGAGGTGCGTGTGCGCTCGGTCCAGGTGCATGACCAGCCGGTCGCGCGCGCCGAGGCCGGGCGGCGGGTGGCCGCTGCCCTGGTGGGCGTCGAGCGCGGGGCGATCCCCCGCGGCTCGGTCCTCGCGACACCCGGATCGCTTCCCGAGAGCTACCGGCTCGACGTCGAGCTGCGGGCGCTCCCGGACGGGCCCGGTGTCGCCCACGGGGCGCTCGTGCAGGTGCTGGCCGGCACGGCTTGCGTCGACGCACGCATCGCCCTCCTGGGAGCCGAAGCGCTGGCGCCCGGCTCGACCGGCCTGGCCCAGGTGCGCCTGCGCGAGCTCGTCGCGGCGGCGCGCGGCGACCGTGTGATCGTCCGCGCCACCTCCCCGCAGGCGTCGATCGCGGGCGGAGTCGTGCTCGACCCCGCGCCGGCGCGCCACGGTGGGAGCGAGAGCGCGCTGGCACGCCTCCGGCTGCTGGCGGCCGGCGACGCGCCCTCGCTGGTGCGGGCGGCGCTCGGTGCCGCGCCCTGGCCCCTGGCACTCGCGCAGATTGCGCCCGCAGGTCTCCTGGACTCCGCCGCGGCCGTCGCCGTCCTCGGGGAGCTGGTGGAGTCGGGCGAGGTGCTCCAGGCTGCCGGGCAGCGACCCCGCCTGGCTGACCGCCCTCCGCTATGCCGCGCTGCAGGAGTCGGTGCGGTCGCTGCTCGCGCGGCGCGCGGCCGACCATCCACTCGAGCCAGCCCTGCCTGCGGCCGCGGTCGTGCCCCCCGGTCCCGGTGCCGACGCCCTGCTCGCTCGCCTGGCGGGCGACGGCGTGCTGCAGCGAGACGGCGCGCACGTGCTGCTGGTCGGCGCGCAGGCGGATGGCAGGGGGTCGCACGCCGCGGAGGCGGATGCCGTGCTGGCCACGCTCGCGGCTGGTGGATTCACGCCGCCCGACCTCCCTGCCGTGCGCCTCGCCTCGGGGCTGCCCGACCGGGAGTTCACGGCGCTCTGCGCGGCGCTCGAACGCAGCGAGCGGATCGTCCGCTTCGGCGGCGACCTCGCCTACACGAGCGAGCGCTTCGCCGAGGCGCGCGCGCTCGTCGTCGCGCGCTGTACCGAGCACGGGTCGGTCGCGCTGGCCGAGGTGCGCGACGACCTGGGCGCGAGCCGCCGCATTGCGCAGGGCCTGCTCGAGCGCCTCGACGCGGACGGCGTCACGCGCCGCGTCGGCGATCGCCGCGTGCTGCGCCGGCGCTCCACGCCGTAACCGGCCGGCCGGGCCGGATCGACCACCCGCGATTCTCCCGGATCCTCCCGGAGTGGCGCTGCGGGATCTGGACCGCTCGGGGCTAGGGTGCCCGACGAGGGCCGGAACCGACGGGGAAAGGCGGAGCCGTGTTCGGCAGGACCCGCATGCTCGTGCTCCTCTCGCTCGTGCTCGCGATCGCCCCGGCGACGGCGGGCGCGTCGCTCAAGGTGTCGGCGTGGACCAGCCGGGAGCACCTCGCCGTCGCGCGCGACGGCAGTGCCCAGATCACCTGGCGCGAGGCCGGCAGGACGCGCACCGCCGTGGTGCGCGGCGACCACATCTCCTACCGCGGCAGGATCGGCCGTCACCACATCGGGCAGCATGTCGCGCCCGATGTCGCCTACGGCGTGGACGAGGTCGTGACGAGCGACGGCACGCACTACGCGCTGCAGCGCATCCGGCGTCTCGGGCAATTCGGCCGGCTCGGCGCGCCGGAGCTTCGCGTCGCGCGCTGGCGGGGCGAGCAGCCGCGGCTCTCGCTGACGGGCGAGTGGGCCTACCACGGCCGCTTCCCGCGTCTCTGCGGAACCGCGACCTATCACGGGCAGGCGTTCTTCGGCGGCCGGCACACGCTCAGCGGACGCCCGCTCGACGCCTTCGGGCGCAACGTCTACATCGACGTCCTGCGCGGAAGCGGCTGGTTCCGCATCATGGGCGTGCTCACGCGCCCGAAGGGCTTCGCGCTCCTGATCCGGAAAAGCGCCTGGCGCGGCGCGCGCTACCGCGCCCTCGTCCCGGGTCCCAACCTCGACGGTGACCTGGCGCCCGATGTCACCGCGAGCGCGCCGCTCCCGCCGCGCAACGCGGCCGGGGCGTGCCCGTTCGCAACGGGCGCCTACCGCAACGCGTAGAGCGTTGTCGGACATGGCGGGCGCCGCGGTGGGCGCCTCGGATCAGGCGGGCTCGATGGCCTCGGCCATCTCGATCAGCCGCTCGATCTCGGCGAAGCCGGCGTCCCAGCAGTCGTCGCGCGAGATGTCGAGGCCGATGCCGGCGAGCTGTTCCTGCGGCGAGGCCGCGCCGCCGATGGACAGGAAGTCGAGGTACGGCCCGACGAACGCGTCGCCGTCCTCGCGATAGCGCGCATAGAGCGCCAGGCTCGCAAGGTGCGCGAACACATACGCGTAGGTGTAGAAGCGCGTGTGGATGAAATGCGGGATGTAGGCCCAGCCGAAGCGGTAGCCGTCCGGCAACTCGACGGCGTCGCCGTAGTACGGCCGGTTCGTGCCAAGCCACACCTCGCCCAGGCGATCGGGCATCAGCGCCTTGCCATCGGCACGCAGCCCGTAGGCTCCCTGCTCGTAGCGCACCATGTGGGTCTGCCGGAAGACGGTCGCGAAGGCCGTCTCGACGCTGCTCGCGAGCAGCCCGAGGCGCACCTGCGGGTCGTCGGCCGCGGCCAGCAAGCGATCCGTGACGATCATCTCGGCGAACGTCGACGGGACCTCCGCGAGCGCCAGCGGCGGATGGTGCGAGAGCGCGGTCTGGCGCTCTCCGGCAAGCTGGAACTGCATCGCGTGGCCGAGCTCGTGGGCGAGCGTGCGCACGTCGTCCATCTGGTCCGTGAAGTTCATCATGATGTACGGCAGCGCGTCCTGGGCGATCGAGGCGCAGAACGCGCCGCCGCGCTTGCCCGAGCGCGGCTCGGCGTCGATGCGCTGGTCGCGGTAGAGGCCATGCGCGACGGCGCCCACACGGGTCGAGAACTCGTCGAGCGCGCCGGCCACGAGCGAGGTCGCGTCCTCGTAGGCGACGGGGCGTGTGGAGCCGAGTGGCGCGTACTGGTCGCCGAGCGCGAGCTTCTTCAGCCCGAGCAGCTTCGCCTTGTGCCGGAACCAGCGATGCGCGAGGTGGTGGTGGCGCTCCACGGCGGCGAGCAGCACGTCGACGGCCTCGCTGGGGAGCTCGTTGTCGAGGTCGCGCGCCTCGCGGGGGTGGGAGTAGCCGCGCACGCGGTCGAGCACGAGCCGATCGGCGACGAGGGAGTCGTAGATGTGGGCGAGCACGGGCGTCTCCGGCTCGAGGGCCGTGAAAAGTGCCTCGTAGGCCGCGAGGCGCGTCGTGCGCACCGGGCCCCGAACGCGCGCCAGCACCTCGTCGATCGTGCGATCGCTGCCTTCGAAGGGCACGCGCAGCGTCGATGTGATCTGGTCGAAGAGCGTGTGCCACGCGCCCGCGGCGGCCGGATCGCGCTCGGCAATCATCTCCTCCTCGGGCTCGCTGCGCGTGTGCGGCGCGAAGCGCCGTGCGCTGGCGAGGTAATGACGGTCGCGCGCGAGCCCCGAGTCGGCGAGCACGCGCGTCGCATGCTCGTCGTCGACCGCGATCCACTCGAGCTCGAAGAAGCGGAGCAGATTCTGTATCTCGACGAGGGCAATCTCGACCGCCGCGTTGAGGTCGCGCTCGTCCTCGCCGCCGACGTTCGTGGTCAGGCGCAGTCCTGCATAGGAACCCAGCCGCGAGACCCGGTTGTCGAGTGTCGCGAGCTGCTCGAGCGCAGTTGCGAGCTCGGCTGCGTCGAGCTCGGCCACGCGCCCGCGGAACCGCTCGCGGAACGCGCGGGCCGCCTCCAGGAGCGACGGGATCGCCGCGCGCGCGGCGTCCGAGTCCGCGAACAGCGGGGTCAGGTCCCAGTGCACGCCGGTGCTGGTCGTGGTCGTCTCACTCATCGCCCGGCACCGTAGCGTGCGCGAGGTTCTACTGATCCAGGAACCAGCGCTCCAGGCGTGGCCGCAATTCCGCTTCGCTGAAGGGCGCCGCGGCAGCCGGGACGCCCACCTCGTGGGAGACGTCGAGGTCGGCCGAGAGCGCGGCGTTGGCCGCCTCCAGGGCATCCTGCATCTCGTAGCCGCGGAAGACCCAGTCGTCGTCGCGCAAGAGGCTCGGATTCTCGCGCGAGCTCATGTCCACGACGCGTCCGACGCCCCAGATCCCGCCGGGCAGCCAGTCGATCCAGATGCGCACCTCCTCGCGAACCCCGGCATCGTCCAGGCCCCCGAGCCTGCGCTCGGCGAAATGCCTCGATGCGCGATCTGGATCCGCGTGCACGCTGCACGCAAACCTAACCGCGCGCGATGCGGCGCGCAAGCCTTGTACGCTCCGGCCATGGGAGCAACGGAGGACGCCCTGGTGCGCTATGTCGTGCGCGAGGTCAAGGCGAACCGGCCGCTCGCCGAGGTGATGCAGGACCCGTACATCACCAATCGTGCCGACAGGGTCGACAGCCGCCGCCTCCTCGATCGGCCGGAGGTCATCGCCGCCGTCGGCGACGACGTCCTGGCCGAGCTGCGCTCCAAGCTCGGGCTGTCGTAGCGCGTCGGTGGATGGCGCCGAGCTCGCGCGGCTTCGCCCTGCGCAGAGGCTCGCGCTCGTGCTCGAGGCGCTTCGCGATGACGGGCGGCGTCTGCTGGAGGAGGCGCGTCCCGGGGTCGTTGCCGTGCCCTATGCGGAGACGAGCGACGGTGTCGCCGTCGTGCTGCCCGTGGCGGCAGGCGACGCGCTGCCCCTGCGCGCCGAGCGGCTCGCCCGCGCCGCGGCTGCGGCGCTCGCGGAGGCGGCCGACCTGCCGTCGCCTGCCGGAGCGGGCGACGTCGAGCTCGAGGCCGCCCGCTGGCACGGGCAGGTAGCACTGCGCATCGCGCACGCCGCGCCGGGGGAGGTGCTCGAGATCCTGCCGCTGACGCTCGAGGATCACTCACGCGAGCTCGATCGCGTGCGCGCCGAGCCCGTGCCGTTACCGCCGGGAGACCTCGACGACACCGAGCCCGCGCCCGAGGAGCGCTGGCTCTGGCGCGCGGAGATCGCCGCCCGCCTGGGCGGTCGCCCGGGAGCGGCGGCACTCGCGCCCGAGGTCGAGTCTGCCGTCGCCAGCCTGGAGGCAGGGTTCGCCGAGGAGCCGGCGGCGGTGCCTGCCATCGACGAGGATCCGCTGCCCCGCCGGCGCGCAGCCCGCCGCATGCTGCGCCGTCTCGACGGCATGGGCAAGTACGGCGGCTACCACACCGAGTTCCGCCACCTCGCGCGGGGCTTCGCCGGCCACGAGCGCGCGCTCGCGCTCGAGGTCGGCGAGGCGCTGCTGCGCGCCGGGTTGCTGGCCGAGAAGCCGTCCGTGGGCCAGCGTCACGTGTCGCTCGTCGCCGCGCGCACCTCGGAGATCCGGGCACTCGTCGAGCGTGGCACGTCCGAGGAGCCGTTGCGCAGCCTGCTCGCGTGATCCGCGCGCCCTGCGCCCGGTCGTTCGTCCCGGAAGAGCCCGAAAAGCAAGTCTGGCCGCGGAGCTTCTCAGCTCCGCGGCCAGCTTGTCGGTGGTCCCGGGAAGAGACCGGTCGTGCAGTTTCTAGATGTCGCCCGTGACGTGATTGAGCGCGCCACCGATGGCGCCACTCAGGAATCCGAGGGCGGCGAAGATGCCGATGGCGATGACCGCCAGGACAACTGCATACTCGGCCATCGTCTGGCCATCTTCCTGTGCGAGCCGCGCCGTGAGCTTGGTGTACAGATCGACCATTCCGCTACTCCCTGTCTCTTGGTGAACCCCGATCACTCACATAAACGGCTGAAACGTCATATTTCTCAATCCCCCGTCGGAGTGGACGCGAGAGCCCCCATCCGGGGCGCGCGAGTGGTACCCGAGGGCGCCGCGACGCGACTACGGTGGGATGTGGTGCCCGTATGAACGTCAATCTCGCCGTGCTCTGCGACGCGGCCAACGTCTCTCGCGAAGGGAAGCTCAACATCCTCGGCGAGTTCGACTCGATCCACGTCGCGACATTCCCGCTCGTGTACCCGACGATGGTGCTCGTCGTGCGCCTCGAGGCGCACCCCACCGAGGCGGGCGAGCACTCGCTCAAGCTCCACCTCGTGGATGAGGACGGCGGAGACTGCGTGCCGCCGCTGCAGGGCGCCTTCGCCACGGGCGACCCGCCGTTCCCTGGCGTTCCGATCCGCACCGCCCCGTTGATCCTCCAGATGCACGGCGTGCGCTTCGACAAGCCCGGGCACTACTCGTTCGAGTTGCTCGTCGACAATCACCACCTGCGCTCCCTCCCCCTCCACGTCCTGGCCGACGCCAAGGCCCACGACGTCGAGGTCGAGGCCTGGCACGACGCCGTCTGACGGACGCCCGGCCGGTGACGATCACGCGCTACGACGCGCGCGCGTAGAGCACGGCGCGCCGGTCCGACGCCACGCGACGGAAGCCCGCGTCCCGTCGCAGCCGGCGTTCGGCCTCGCTCCCGAGGCGCACGAGCACTGCGCGCGGAGCGTGCGCGAGTGCGGCGTCGCCCGCGGGCAGGCCACGCAGCCACTCGACGTAGACGCGCTGATCCGCGTCGACGGAAGGCGTCGATCGGGTTCGCCACCCAGACGCGCCCTCCCGCGTCGGCGACCTGCTCTGCGAGCAGGTCCTCACCGAGCACGGGCGTTCCGTGCGCAACCGCCAGCGTGCGCGCGACGAGCTGCGGCGTGGCGCCGCTCGGAAGCGGGCCGTGCGCGAGGCCGATCGCGACGGCCGCGACGAGCGCCAGCGCGATCGGGCGGGCGAGGCGCGGAAGGCGCTCGGGGCGGCTCTGGCCGCCGAAGCCCGTGGCGGCCAGCGGAACCGCGTAGAGCGCGAGCCAGATGCCGCCGCGCGCGGCCTGGACGGTGAGCAGTACCAGGCCGGCGAGCGCGATGAGCTCCCACGCTCGCGGGCGCGCCCGTACCGCGCCGGCGAGGAGCGCGAACGCGGCGAGCGCGAAGGCCGTGTCGAGCCGGCTGTGCACGCTCAGCGGTGCCCACAGGCCGATCGCCTGGCGTGCTGCCTCGTTGTGCAGCACGCCGAGCACGTAGGAAGGCGTGTGCCAGAGCGCCGGGTTGGCGCACAGCGCCAGCGCCGAGGCTGCCATCACCGCGACACTCTCGCCCGGTCGCCGGCGTGCGCGCTCGCAGACCAGGTAGGCGCCCGCGACCGCTGCTCCCGTGAGCGCGGCGCCGTGGAGATTCACCCACAACGCGAACATCGGGACGAGCAGCCAGATGCGATTCGACGGCGCGCGCGACTCCGAACGCAGCAGCAGGGCGCACGCTGCGAACAGCGGCAGCGAGAACAGCTGCGCGCGGATGGCGATGAATGGCCCGAAGCAGGCCGGCAGGAGCAGGAGCAGGGCGATCGCCAGCGCCCGCTCCCTCGCCCCGGCCCGCCTGGCGTCGCGTACGAGCAGCGCGAGCGTCCCCGCGACCGCCGCAACCTGGGCGATCTGCATGCCGCGACTCCCGAGCGTCCCCAGGAGCGCGAAGATCAGCTCTCCCAGCGCCGGCACGTTGTGCCAGCCCGCGCTGGGCGCGGACGCGTACGGCACGCCGTCCGGAATGCCGCCCCGAGCGGCGATGGCACGCCCGAGCTCGCTGAGCCACGGACCGTCGGCGGCCTGGATGCTCAGCAGCGCCGCGATGGCCGTGACGGCGAGCGCGGCGAGCCCGCTCGGACGCGCCAGCGCGCGCAGCGGATCTCCTCGCCTCGGGAGTGCGCTCATGGCTCTCAACCTAGTGGAGGGACGCCAGTACCCGCCGTATCCTTGGTGCACGTACGACGTGAGCGATCCCGCCACCCACAAGCACAGCGCTGCCACCGCGCGCCGCAGCGCGCGGTGGCGACGCGCGACCGCCGTGCTCGCGCTCACGGGCCGGCGCCTGCGCGCCCGCCCCGGGCGTGCGCTCCTCGTGAGCGCGGGCGTGATGGTGGCGGTGGCGTTCCTCACGGGCGTCGCCGGAGGCAGCGCCGTGTCCGAGGACCTGGCGCTTCGCCACGCGCTCGCTGCGCTCCCGCCCGCCGAGCGAGCGCTGCGCATCGCCTGGTCCGGCCAGACGGCGCCCGGCGGATACGCTGCCCTCGACCGCAGCGCGCAGCGCGCAGCCGGATCCCTCAGCGGACAGGCGCTCACGCGCTCGGTCGAGCTCAACGACGTGCGCTTTGGCGCCGGTCTCGTCAAGCTCGCCGCGGTCAGCGGCATCGACCGGTACGTGCACCTGCGGACCGGCCGACTGCCACGGGCCTGCACGCCTGCCCGCTGCGAGGTCGTCCAGATCGGCGGCACTCCGCTGCGCGGAGTGGACGAATACGGGATCCACCTGGCCGTCGTCGGGCGGGGGACGCTCGCCTCGCTCGTGCCGTTCGGCGCCGGCGGATTGTCGACGCAGCCCACCGACGGAGGCATCCGCCCGGAGCCGGTTCTGCTCTCCTCCAGCGTGCACGGCCTGGCGTCGCTGCCTCCCTTGCTGCTGTTCTCGCGCAGCTACGGCTGGACCACGGCCCTCGACCCGGCCAGCGCGCACGTCTGGGAAATCGATCGCCTGCTCGCGGCCGAGGGCCGGGCCGAAGCAAGTCTGACGGCTGCGAATGGCCAGTTCGGCATCACGGCACCCGACGACGCGCTCGCCGAAGCCCGCTCTGCCGGGAGCACGGCCTCACGCCGCGTCCTGCTCGTGGGCGGCGCGGCAGCGGTGCTCCTGCTCGCCTTCGCCGGGCTGACCGCCGGCGCGTTGCGGCGCGACGTTCGCGCCGAGCTGCGCCGGCTCGGCCAGCGCGGTGCGACGCTCTCGCAGCAGGCGGCATTTCTCCTGGCCGAGTCGCTTTCGGCCGTGCTGCCCGGCGTCGCGGCCGGTCTGGCGATCGGCGTCGCCACCGTGGCGATCATCGCCCGTCGCTCCCACGTCCCCGTCGGCCCCGCGCTCTCGCACGGCCTCGCGACGCCGGCGAGCGCAGCACTGGTCGCCGCCGGATCGCTCGGCGCGCTCGCGGTCGTGGCGCTCGCGCTGCGCAGGCCCGGCGGCGCACGCCCGTCGGGCGTGAGGCCCGTCGACATGGCCGCCGTCGGCGCCGCCGTCGCGCTCGCCCTCCTGCTCGCCGCCGGCTCGCGCGACGCGGGCACGCTGAGCGCCGGGCCCGCGCTCACGCTGGCGGCCGTGCCGCTGCTCGCGAGCTTCGCCTTCGCGGTCCTGCTCGGCCGCCTGCTCGAGCCTGCGATCCGCACGGGCCTGCGCGCCTCGCGCCGGGCGCCCGTCACGCTCCGCCTCGCGCTGCTCGCCCTGCACCGCTCGCCTTCGCGCGCCGCCGGCGTGGCCGGCTTCCTCGCCGTCTCGGTCGGACTGGCGACGTTCGCGATCTCCTATCGCGCCACGCTGGATCGCTCGAGCAGCGAACGCGCGGCCTTCGCAGTGCCGCTCGACTACACGCTCAACGAGGGCGCGGCCCTCGTCGCGCCGCGCGACGCAGCGTCGCTCGCGGCCTATCGTGGACTCGCGCCCGGCGTCTCCGCATGGCCCGTCCTGCGTCAGGTCGCCGATGCCGCCGGATCGCGCGGCGCGTCTCTCACGCCGACCGTCCTGGGAGTGCCGGCCGACGCCCTGCCCCGGCTGCACGGCTGGCGGAGCGACTTCTCCGACCGGTCGCCGGCCGAGCTCGCGCGCCTGCTGCGGCCGCGCGCGCCCGTTGCGCTGAGAGGAGCCGTGATCCCGCGAGCGGCGACGCGGCTCACGCTCCCGGTGCGCATGACAGGGGCGGCCACGCAGCTCGTGCTCGTCGTGCGGACGCGCGACGGCGATGCCGCGCAGCTACGGCCGCCGGTTCCGGCAAAGAGCGTGGACCAGGTGATCGGCGTGCCCGTACCCGCAGCGCTGCGCGGCGGGCGGATTGTCGCCATCCAGCTGCAACTCCCATCCAACGACCAGCGCTCGGCGGCGCATGGCGGCGCGGAGGGCCGCAACGCGGCAAAGGGATTCGCGGGCACACTCGACCTCGGTCCGATGGCTGCTGTGACACCAGCCGGCGACACCCGCCTGCCGCCGCTCGCCGCCTGGCGCGGCCACGGCGGCGTCGACGCGGGGACGAGCGGCAACGCGCTGAGGCTGCGCTACGTGATCGACACCTCCCAGCAGGCCGAGCTGCGGCCGCGCCAGCCGTTCGACGGGCGGCGCCTGCCCGTCGTCGCGAGCCCCGACGTCGCTGCAAGCGCAGGTGCAAGCGGGAAGCTCGAGCTCTCCTTCGGCGGCCAGATCGTGCATGCGCGCCTCGTGGCGGTGGCCTCGCGCTTCCCGACCACGCAGGACTCCGGAGACAGCTTCGTGATCGCCGACGAGGCCTCGCTCGCGAGCGCGCTCGGTGCTGACGACCTGCCGTCGTCGATCCCGGACGAGCTCTGGCTCTCGGCTCCGGGCGCCGCCTCGGCGCGGGTCGCCGCCGCGCTGCGCTACCCGCCGTTCGCCGCACTCGACGTGTCGTCGCGCGCGGCCATTCACAGCGAGCTCCGCAGCGATCCGATCGCACGCGGCATCGTCTCGTCACTCGTCGCCGCGGCGCTGGCCGCCCTCGCGCTCGCGCTGCTCGGCGTCGCGCTCGCGACGCTCGGATTCCTGCGCGACGAGAGCGACAGCCTGTTCGACCTCGAGTCGCAGGGCGCG
Source organism: uncultured Actinomycetes bacterium (assembly GCA_963845865.1). GTDB lineage: Bacteria > Actinomycetota > Thermoleophilia > Gaiellales > JALYLC01 > JALYLC01. The sequence goes on along the minus strand of CAWJTT010000034.1, from coordinate 56,773 downwards.
GGCCCGCGAGCGCTGCGCGCCAGCGTGCGCTGGCGCGCCCTCGGGCTTGCCGTGCTCGGCGTGGTCGCCGGCGTCGCCCTCGGAATCGCCCTGGCCGTCGCGACGGGCCGCCTCCTGGCCGTCGACGCGACGCTCGCCGTGCCGGATCCGCCGCTGCAGCGCATCACGCCGTGGCTCACGATCGCCGGCGCCGCCGCCGCGCTCGCCGTGCTGGCTGCGCTCCTGGTCGAGGCGGCGCTGCTCGTCGCCTACCGCCGCGGCTCGGCGGGGCGCGGCGTCACCGGAGAGCAGTGGGCCGAATGAGCGGGGCGCTCGCACTCGAGCTCCGCGACGTCTTCCGTATCCACGCCGACAGCGCGACGGGCGCCGTCGCGCTGCAGGGGATGACGCTCTCCGTCGCGCAGGGCGAGCGCTGCGTCGTGCTCGGGCCGAGCGGATCGGGCAAGACCTCGCTGCTGCGCATCGCCGCGGGCTTCGACCGGCCGTCGGCCGGCGTCGCGCGCACGCTCGGGGTGGATGTGATGCGGCTCGGCGCGCGCCGCGCCGCTGCCTTCCGCTCGCAGCGGCTCGGCTTCCTGGACCAGCACTACGCGCGCGCACTCTCGCCCTCACTCTCGTGCGGAGACAACGTCGCTCTGCCGTTGGCACTCGGAGGCGTCTCGCCGCACGAGCGGCGGCAGCGCGCCCTCGCGCTGCTCGACGCCGTGGGCCTTGCGGAGCGCGCCGGCGATCCTCCTGCGGAACTCTCGGGTGGCGAGCAGCAACGCGTCGCGGCCTGCGCGGCGCTCGTTCATCAGCCCGCGCTGCTCCTGGCCGACGAGCCGGCCGGCGAGCTCGACGCGGGCACGGCGCGCACGGTCTACCGGCTGCTCGCCGAGCTCGTGGCGCAGGTCGGCACCACGCTCGTCATCGTCAGCCACGACGAGGCCGCGACGGAGCTCGCCGATCGCGTCGTGCAGGTGCGCGACGGGCGCATCAGCGCCGAGGTGCTGCGCGGCGGCCCTCCGAGGCTCGTCGTCGGCCGTGGCGGCTGGGTGCGCCTGCCCGAGAGTGCCCGCGACGAGGCCGGCATCGGCGGGCGGGCGAGCTGGCGATACGACGAAGGCGAGGTCCGCCTGGCCGGCGACGGCGCCGCCGCCGGCAGGGATTCGACGCCCGTGGGGACGGCTCCCGCCGAAGGTGAGGTCGTCTGCCAGCTCCACGCGATCGCCAAGAGCTACGGCAGCGGAGCCCGCGCGCATCAGGTGCTGTCGGGCTTCGAGGCGTCGTTCGCACGCGGCAGGCTGGTCGCTGTCGAGGGACGCTCCGGCTCCGGCAAGACGACGCTGCTCCATCTCATCGCCGGCCTCGAGCGCCCCGACTCCGGTTCGCTGATCGTCGCGGGAGCCGAGCTCGGCGAGCTCGATCGCGAGGCGCTCGCTGCGCACCGCCGCGATCACGTCGGCTGGGTCGGCCAGGAGCCCGGTCTCGTCCCGTTCGCCACCGCCCTCGAGAACGTCCTGCTGGCGCAGGAGATCCACCACGGCGGGCGCGCCCCCGAACACGAGCCCGGCGCGCGGGCCTGGCTCGATCGGCTCGGCCTGGGCGATTGCGTCGACCGGGCGGCCGATCGCCTGTCGGCAGGGGAGCGCCAGCGAGTCGCGATCGCGAGGGCGCTCGCCCGGCGCCCCGACATCGTGCTGCTGGACGAGCCGACCGCGCGCCTCGACCAGGAGAGCGCCGCGCTCGTCGCAGGCCTGCTGGTGAGCGCCGCGCGCCTCTCACACGCGGCCGTGATCTGCGCCACGCACGACGCGCTGCTGACGGAGCGCGCCGACGACGTGATCCGGCTCGGCTCGGACGGTCGCTAATCCTCGCCGAGGTACGTCTTGCGCACGGCCTCGTTGTCGCGCAGGGCCTCGGCCGTGTCGGCCAGCGCGACCTGGCCCGTGCCCAGGACGTACCCACGGTTGGCGATCTCGAGGGCCATGAGGGCGTTCTGCTCCACGAGCAGCACCGTCGTGCCCTGCTTGTTGATCTCGACGATGACCTCGAAGATGCGCTCGACGAGCACGGGGGCCAGGCCCATCGAGGGCTCGTCGAGCAGCAACAGGCGCGGCCGCGCGAGCAGCGCCCGGCCCATCGCGCACATCTGCTGCTCGCCGCCGGAGAGCGTCCCGGCCTTCTGCGAGCGGCGCTCGGCGAGCCGTGGGAACAGATCGAAGACGCGGGCGAGATCCTCCGCGATGCCGTCCTTGTCCGTGCGCTGGAAGGCGCCCATCTCGAGGTTCTCGAGCACGGTCATGCGCCCGAACAGGCGCCGGCCTTCCGGCGACTGGGCGATGCCGGCCTTGACGATCTGCGTCGCGCTCCGGCGCGTGAGATCGTCGCCGTCGAACGTGATCGTCCCCTTGCGCGGGCGCAACAGGCCCGAGATGGTCTTGAGCGTGGTCGACTTGCCGGCCCCGTTTGCCCCGAGGAGCGTGACGATCTCGCCATCGCCGACCACGAGCGACACGCCCTTGAGCGCGTGGATCGCGCCGTAGTAGGCGTGCACGCCGTCGAGGGCGAGCAGCGATGTCGCGGGCGGGCCCGCCGCGACGGCGCTCACGCGCTCGACCTCGTGCCGAGATAGGCCTCGCGCACGCGCTCGTTCGCGGTCACCTCGGCGGGCGGGCCCTCGGCGATCTTCTCGCCGTGGTCGAGCACCGTGACGCGCTCCGAGACTCCGAGCACGACCCTCATGTCGTGCTCGATCAACAACACCGTGAGGTCGCGCTCGTCGCGCACCTTGTGCACGAACGCGGTGAACGCCTGAGTCTCCTGCGGGTTCATGCCGGCCGTCGGCTCGTCCAGCAGCAGCAGCTTGGGCTCGGTCGCGAGCGCGCGAGCCACCTCGAGCCGCCGCTGGTCGCCATAGGCGAGGTTGCGCGCGTACTCGTTCTCCGCGCGCCTGGGCAGACCGCAGTAGTCCAGCAACGCGCGCGCCTTGGCGCGAGCGTCCGCCTCCTCGTGGCGTTGCCGCGGCGTGCGGAAGATGCTGCCGAAGGTGCCGGCATGCAACCGGCAGTGCATGCCGACGAGCGTGTTCTCGAGCGACGTCATGGTGCCGAAGAGACGGATGTTCTGGAACGTGCGCCCGATGCCGAGCTCGGTGATCTTGTGCTGCGCCAGACCGGCGATCTCGTGGCCGTCGAACAGGATCTCGCCCGCCGTCGGCGTGTATGCACCGGTGAGCATGTTGAAGAACGTCGTCTTGCCGGCGCCGTTGGGCCCGATCAGGCTCGTGATCGAACCGCGTGGGACGACGAAGTCGACATCCTGGACCGCAACCAGCCCGCCGAACTCCTTCCGCACTCCGTGGCTCTCGAGGAGCAGGTCGCTCGTGTTGAGCGGCGTCGCGCTCATATGGCGATCTGCACTTCGCCGCCGTCGTCCCCCTCGTGCAGCTCGGCGCGCCTCCGCGCGCTCGGGAGCAGGCCCTCGGGGCGGAACAGCATGAAGGTCACGATCGCGCTGCCGTAGATGAGATACGAGTACTCCGAGATGTCGATGTCGGCGCCGGTCACGGAGTTGAACGTGTGCCCGGCCGCGAACAGCCCCTGGTAGTTCACGTACGCGAGCAGCAGGCCGCCGAGCGCGACGCCCCAGACGTTGCCCATGCCGCCGAGGATGACCATGCAGAGCACGAAGATCGACACCTGCAGGCTGAAGGCGTTGGGCGAGGTCGCGCCGGCCTGGAACGTGATCAGGCAGCCCGCCGCGCCACCGAAGAACGCCCCGATGAGGTAGGCGAGCGTCTTCATGCGCCGCAGCGGCACGCCCATCGCGGCCGCGGCGTCCTCGTCCTCGCGGATCGCGATCCAGGCGCGCCCGAGGCGCGAGTCGCGCAGCAGGAGCGACGTGCCGATGGCGATCCCGAGCAGCGCCAGGGCTGTCCAGTAGTACCAGGTCGAGTCGACCAGCTCGACGAAATTGCTCGGCAGGAACGGCAGCGCGCTATGCACACCGGAGCCGAAGCCCAGTCCGTCGATCCCGGTCAGCCCGAAGGAGCCGTTGGTGAGGTTGAAGCCGCCGACGTGGTCGCCGTTGCGCACGAACTGCGGGATGATCTCGCCGAAGCCGAGTGTCACGATCGCGAGGTAGTCGCCGCGCAGGCGCAGCGTCGGCAGGCCGATCAGCACGCCGAGCAGGGCGGCGAAGCACGCGGCGATGAGGATCACGCTCCACGGCGTGAGATGGATGCCGAGCGTGCCCTTGAGCGCGGTGCCGCCGATGATCCAGCTGCGCGGATGCGTGATGCTCCCGCCGAACTGCTGCGAGGCGAACCAGCCGGCGACGTAGGCGCCTGCCGCGTAGAACGCCACGTAGCCCAGATCGAGCAGGCCGGCATAGCCGACCACCACGTTCAGGCCGACGCCCATGACGGTGAACGCGACGATCACGAAGGCCGTCGAGGTGTCGGGAATCCACTGCGACGACTGCGGCAGGACGTGGTGGTAGAGCCAGGGGTAGAGCACGAACAGGGCGATCAGCACCGCCAGCGCGGGGCGCGATCTCAGGCGTGCCCGGGCCCGGTCGATCACGCGCGCGTGGAGAGGTTCTCGCCGAGCAGGCCCTGCGGCCGGAAGACGAGGATCAGGATGAGCAGGATGAAGACCATCGACTCCGTCCAGTTAGGGCCCGGAGTGTGCCAGGTGAGGCCGTTGTTGAAGTTCTCGATGAGACCGATGAGATACCCGCCGAGCGCCGCTCCCGCGAGGTTGCCGATTCCGCCGAGCACGGCGGCCGTGAACGCGAACAGGCCGATGCGGAAACCGAGGTCGAAACGGGCCTGCGTGAAGTAGGCGAAGTAGACGAAGCCGCCGATGCCCGCGAGCGCGCCGCCGAGGCCGAACGTGAACGAGATCGCACGGTCGATGTCGATGCCCATCAGCCTGGCGGCGTCGCGATCCTGCGCCGTCGCGCGCATCGCCTTGCCCCAGCGCGTGCCCTTGACGAGCCAGACCAGCGCCAGCAGCACCGGCACCGTGATCAGCAGGACGATGAGCTTGTCCCAGCCGTAGGCCTGGTTGCCGACGTAGAAGATCGCCCCGGTCGGCAGGAGCGCGTTCGAGCTCTTGTAGCCGAAGCCGTAGACCACGCCGATCAGATTGGACAGCACGAATGACATGCCGATCGCCGTGATCAGAGGCGCGAGCCGTGGCGCGTTGCGCAAGCGACGGTAGGCCACGCGCTCGACCGTCACGTTGAGAGTGGCGCAGAACACCGCGGAGCCGATCAGCGCGACGAACAGCGCGCCGAACGTCAGCAGGCCGGACTCCGAGCCATTCAGGCCGAACCAGCTGATCGCGATCGAGTACGTGATCATCGCGCCCCACGTGAACACGTCGCCGTGGGCGAAGTTGATCAGCTCGAGGATGCCGTAGACGAGCGTGTAGCCGAGCGCGACGAGCGCGTAGATCGAGCCGTTCGTCAGGCCGGCCCCCAGCACGAGCGCGAACTGCTTGGGCTCACGCGCGAGGTTCTCGACGAGCCAGAGCACGACGAAGCCCAGCAGGATGATGCCGAGCACCGCCGCGGCTCGCCCGCGGAGGCGCGGAGCGAGCGCGAGGATGGGTCGACGTGCGGCACTGTCGGACGCCATCCTCGCGCTCCTCCGGTCGTTCTCCTGGACTTAGCTGGAGCCGAGTGCCTTCTGGGCCAGCTCGACCGGCGGGACGATGACCGTGATGATCTTGCTCTGACCACCGACGTACTGGTCGACTGTCACACCGCCGAGCGACGGATCGCCACTCGAGTCGATCTTGAACGACCCGATGATGCCCTTCGGGAAGCTCTGGCTGAAGAGGTTCTTCGTGATCAGCGCGCGCGAGGTGCTGGATCCGGCCTTCTTGATCGCGTTCGCGAGCACGAGGTAGGCCTGCGCGCCGTAGGCGGTGTAGGCCTCGAGGTGGCTGACCTTGTAGGTCTTCTTGAAGTCCTTGATGAACGCCTTGCCGGCCGTGTTCTTGAGCGCGTTCGGGTCGGAACCGCCGATCGTGACGTACATGCCCTCGGCCGCGTCGCCCGCGTCGGTGACCGTCGCGGAGTCGTTGAAGCCGTCAGGGCCGAGCAGCAGGACCTTGCTGTTGTCGCCGAGCACCTTGACCTTGTCCTTGATCAACTGGCCGCCGTGCAGGGAGACGATGCCGCCGAGGAAGACCGCCTGCGGGTTCTTGCTGGCGACCGACTGGAAGAGCGACTGGTAGTCGGGCTGGTTCGAGTCCCACTTGTCGTTGCCGAGCACGGTGATGCCAACCGCCTTGGCGGCGTTCACGAAGTTGTTCGCGATGCCCGTGCCGTACGCCTCGCCGTCGTTGAGGACGTAGACGTTCGTGATGCCCTTCTGCTTCAGGAACGTGGCGTCGGCCGCGCCCTGGAAGTTGTCCGGCACTGCAACACGCGCGTAGTTGCGATGACCGGACGGGAAGTACTTGTTCGGCTCACCCGGCACGCCGCTCGGCTTCGTGAGGCCGACGTACGTGTTGGCCGGGCTGACCATCGGGATGCCACCGCCCGAAGCGCGGTTGACGATCGGGGCGATGATCTCGGCACAACCCGAGTTGAAGGTGCCGACGATGCCCAGGAGGTTCTTGACCGTCTTGTAGCCGTTGGCGTTGTTCGTGCACGTCTGCGCGTCCCACGAGCCCTTGGCAGCCGTGGAGTCGTCGCACGAGGCATACGTGATCGTCTTGTCGCCGATCTTGAAGCCGGCCTGCTTCAACTCCAGGCGGATGGCCTGCGTGATCTGCAGCGAGAGCGGACGCAACGAGCCCTGAAGGGGCAGGTCGCTCGCGATGATGTACTTGCCGTTACCGAAGGTCTTGCAGGTGTTCGGCAAGCCTGCAAGGCGGTTGGCAGAGGTCGGGCGGGCCACGCTGCTCGCCGTCGTGACTGCTGCGACCATCGCGACGAGCGCGAGCGCAACCGTGAATCTCCTCAACTTCATGCTGTGCGTGCCTCCTATGGTTGGCGGACCCGCCAGTCGCCATCGTGTGACCCGGGGGTTGTACCAGGCAGGGCGGGCGCGGGCAACTACGCGGGTGCGCGCGACGCGCACCCGTCGACTCTCAGACGTGTGGCGTGCACTGCGGTTAGCCCGCACCGCCGTGGCGACCGCCCGGCGCCCCCCGATCGGGCAGGTCCGCCCCGGTCGGATGTTCGTGGTGCGCCGGCGCCGCTCCCCACACTCTGTTGGGGGTAGCGCGATTCCTGGGCGTACGAGTCCTCGCGCGCGTGTGACGGACACAGAGCGGCATGCACCGACGATTCCTGCGACAGCCCCGCGCCACGCTTGCCCTGACGGCCGCGATCGTCGGCTTCGGCATCTTCTCGAGCAGCATCGGCACGGGGGCGCTGCCGACCGCGTCGCTGCCTCCGTTCGGCGTGACCGGCGGTGCCGGCTCGCTCTCGACGGTGGCCGAGCTCGGCGACGTCAACGGCGACCACATCGGCGACTACGCCGTCGGCCTGCCGTCGGCCAACGCCGACGCGGGCATCGTCTACGTCTTTCTCGGGCAGCCGGGCGCGCTGCCGCCGACGCCGACGGCCCTCAACCTCGCAAGCGCCTCGTTCTCGATCACGGGCCACGCCGGCGAGATGCTCGGCTACACGGTGGTCGGAGACGATGTCAACGGCGACGGGCTCGCCGACATCGCGGCGGGCGCGCCGATGGCGGGCGCGCCGGGCAAGAGCGGCGGCGGAGCCGTCTACGTCGTCTTCGGCTCGGCCCACCCGACCGACGTGCAGACGACGACCCTCTCCTTCACGGGCCTGACCACCGATCCCGTCCCGGCGACCTCGGCGATCGGCAGCCGCTACGACGGCTTCCAGCAGAACTCCCACACCGGGATGTCCCTGGCGGCGCTGCCCGACGTCAACGGCGACGGACTCAACGATCTCGCCGTTGGCGCCCCCGACGCCGACCTCCACATCACCGGCGGCGGGGGCGTGGCCGTGCTGTACGGCAAGCCCGAGGGCGTCCACATCACGCTCAACGACCTCTGGGAGAAGGCGTATCCGTACTTCTTCCACATCGACTTCCCCGCGCTCGCGGACCAGCACGTCGGCGTGAGCGTGGCGAGCGTCGGCGACATGACCGGCGACGGGGAGCCCGACATCGCGATCGGCGCGCCGCACGCCGACTTCAACGGCGCCGACTCGGGCTCGGTCTGGATCATCAGCGCCCACATCGCGCCGGTCGTCGGGTGCACGCAGCCCGTGCCTCCCGCGACGGGCGTGGCTCCAGGCAGCGTGTGCCCCTGGATCAAGCTCAACGGGCTCACCGCCGGGCAGGGCTACCGCATCGACGGCGCGGCGCCCGGTGATCAGCTCGGCACGTCGCTCGCGGGCATCGGCGATCAGAACGGCGACGGCATCCGCGATCTCGCAATCGGAGAGGCCGGTGCGTCACCCGCGGGCCGCACCGGCGCGGGCCAGGTCGTCGTCGTGCCCGGCCAGGCCAACCAGGCGACGCGGAACCTCGCCGTGACTCCGCCGCTCCAGACCATCCTCGGCCCGGCGGCCGGCGCGGGGCTGGGCGCGTCGCTGGCCGCGGCGGGCACGTTCGGCGGCAGCGCGGCCGTCCTGGCCGGCGCGCCCGGCGAGGCGGGCTCGGCGGGCGCCGCCTACCTCGTGACCATCGCAGCGGGCACGACCTCCGACCTCGCGCTGGCCCCGTCGAAGATCGCTCCCGCGGGAGCCGGCGCGATGACCGGCAGCGCGGTCGCCGCCGGGCAGGCGGTGGACGGCGGCGGCGCCGATTCGCTCGTGGCCGCGCCCGGCGCGAACGGCAGTGGGGCCTGGTACGTCGTCGGCGGCAGCGGCACGCCCGTCCTGCCGCCGCCGCCCGGCTCGCCGCCACCGCCGGCGCCCCCGGCTTCCCCTCCCCCGCCGCCGGCCTCGCCGCCCGCGTCGCCTCCGGCGTCGCCCCCGGCTGCGACGTCCGGGGGAACGCAGGCCACGACGTCGGGCGGCACGACGCCGGCCACGACGTCGGGGGCCAAGCCGGGCGTCGCGAAGGCGAAGCGGAAGAAGTTGCCGCTGTGCCCGCGGAAGAAGCCGAAGCCGCGCTACCACCTCGTCAAGGGCAAGCGGGTGAAGATCAAGCCGAAGCCGTGCCGCCCGCGACCGAAGGCCAGGTCGAAGGCCAGGAGCAAGTAGCCGATCGGTGCATCCGGACCCGCACCTAGAGTCCGCCGCGTGAGCCTCCGCTCGCCCAAGCGGCCCCGTCTCTCCCTCGCGCTCGTCTCTGCGGTGGTGGCCTTCGGCGTCTTCTCGAGCAGTGTCGGCATCGGCGCGCTGCCGACGAGCTCGCTGCCGATCTTCGGCGTCACGAACGGCACCGGCTCGCGTGCCACCGTCGCGGAGCTTGGCGACGTCAACGGCGACGGCATCGGCGACTACGCGGTCGGCCTGCCGAACGCGAATGCCGGCTCAGGCATGGTCTACGTCTTCCTCGGGCATGCGGGCGCACTGGCGCCGACGCCAACCGCCCTGAACCTCGGCGCGGCCTCGTTCACGATCACCGGACACGGCGGCGAGATGCTCGGGTACGCCATCGCGGGCGATGACGTCAACGGCGACCACCTCGACGACATCGCGATCGGCGCGCCCGCCGCCGGGATGCCGAGCAAGGCCGACGGCGGCGCCGTGTACATCGCGTTCGGCTCGACGCACCCGCAGAGCCTCGCCTCGACGCAGCTCTACCCGACCGGCTACACCAACGACCCGACCGGCCCCGCGTCACCGTCGCCGTTCGGCAGCCGCTACGACTCCTTCGGCGTCAGCGCGCACACGGGCATGGCGCTGGCCGCCCTGCCCGACGTCAACGGCGACGGCTTCAGGGACATCGCCGTCGGCTCGCCCGATACGAGCATCCATCGCCCGGGAGAGGGCAACGTCGCCGTGCTCTACGGCAAGCCCCACGGCGTGCACATCAACCTCAGCGACCTGTGGGAGAACGGCTACCCCTACTACTTCCACATCGACTTCCCCGCACTCGACTACCAGCACGTCGGCGAGAGCATCACCGGCGTCGGCGACGTCACGGGCGACGGCTGGCCGGACCTCGCGATCGGGGCTCCGCAGGCCGACCCCAACGGCCGCGTCGACTCCGGCTCGGTCTGGATCATCAGCGGTCACCTGCCTCCCATCGACGCGGGCTGCAGCATGCACATGGTCGACAACAGCTGTCCCTGGATCCGCCTCAAGGACCTCACCGCGGCGCAGGGCTACCGCATCGACGGCGCCGCGGCCGGCGACGGTCTCGGCAGCTCGCTGGCAGGCGTCGGCGACCAGAACGGCGACGGCATCCCCGACATCGCGATCGGCGAGTCGGCGGCGTCGCCTGCGGGACGCTCCGGCGCCGGAGCGGTCGTCGTGGTGCCGGGCCAGCGCGGCGTCACGGTCCGCAACCTTGCGACCGCTCCGCCGCTGCAGCGCTTCTACGGCGCCCAGGCCGGCGGTGGCCTCGGCGCGTCCCTCGCGGCCGCGGGCGACGTCGACGGCGACGGCCACATCGACATGCTCGCCGGCGCTCCGGGCGAGTCGGGATTCGCGGGCGCGGCGTACCTGCTGCGCGGCGCGGCGGGCGCGACGTCCGACCTTGCCGGCGCGACTGCCAAGATCGCGCCCGCGGGCGCGGGTGCTCAGGCGGGGAGCGCGGTCGCCGCCGGCCGCTCGCTGGACGGCGGCGACGCGGACGCCCTGGTCTCGGCGCCGGGCATCGACGGCGCGTTCGTGATCGGCGGTAGTGGCACGCCGATCCTGCCCGGCCCTGATCCCCCTCCGGCGCAGCCCGCGGCGCCACCGCCGGCCGGGACGACCGGCGCCGGCAAGGCGGCAGCGTCCGTGACGAAGCCCGCGGTCAGGCCGAGGGCCGGCAAGAAGACGCACAAGAAGCTCCGGCTCTGCCCGCTCAAGAAGCCGAAGCCGCGCTACCACCTCGTCAAGGGCAAGCGCGTGAAGGTGAAGCCGAAGCCGTGCCGCCCGCGACACAAGGCGAAGGCGAAGGCGAAGCACAAGGTCAAGTAGCCCGGGGCGCTCGGGGACCCGCCTAGAATCGGCGGCATGTCCGAGAACCCCTACGATCGCCCTTCGGATCCCGCCAAGCGCAACTCGGCGGTGATGACCGACGGCCCCGAGCGGGCGGCTGCCCGTGCGATGCTCAAGGCGATCGGGTTCACGGACGAGGACATCGCGCGGCCGTTCGTCGGCGTCGCGACGACCTGGATCGAGACGATGCCGTGCAACTTCAACCAGCGTGCGCTGGCGCAGAAGGTCAAGCAGGGCATCCGCGAGGCGGGCGGGACGCCGATCGAGTTCAACACGATCTCGGTATCGGACGGCGTGACGATGGGTGTCGAGGGCATGCGCGGCTCGCTCGTCAGCCGCGAGGTCATCGCCGACTCGATCGAGCTCGCGACGCGCTCGCACCACCTCGATGGCCTGATCTGCCTGGTCGGATGCGACAAGACGATTCCGGCGGCGGCCATGGCGCTCGCGCGCATGGACGTACCCGGACTCGTGTTCTACAACGGCTCGATCGCACCCGGCCGCTACGACGACCGCGACGTGACGATCCAGGACGTCTTCGAGGGCGTCGGCCGCTATCTCGGCGGCAGCATGACGGGCGCGGAGCTGCACGCGCTGGAGTCTGCGGCCTGCCCGGGCGCGGGCGCATGCGGCGGCCAGTTCACGGCCAACACGATGGCGACGGCGCTCGACTTCCTCGGCATCAGCCCGGCGGCGCTGTCGGGCATCCCGGCCACGCACGAGCGCAAGGCCGAGGCCGCGGTGGCCGCCGGCCGCCTCGTCATGGACGTCGTGCGCCGCGACCTGCGGCCCTCTCACCTGATCACGCGCTCGGCGCTCGAGAACGCCGCCGCGTGCGTGGCCGCCACGGGTGGCTCCACGAACGGCGTCCTGCACCTGCTCGCGATCGCACGCGAGCTCGGAATCGAGTTCGGCCTCGACGATTTCGAGCGCGTCGCGGCCCGCACGCCCATCGTCGCCAGCCTCAAGCCCGGCGGCCGTTTCATGGCGACCGACATGTATGCGGCCGGTGGCATCGGGCTCGTCGCGCGCGAGCTGCAGAAGCGCGACCTCATCCACGCCGGCGCCCCGAGCGTCGACGGCGGCACGCTGGGCGATCTCGCGCTGCGCGCCGAGGAGGCGCCCGGGCAGGAGGTCGTGGTGCCGATCGATCATCCGATCAAGCCGACCGGCGGGCTCGCGATCCTGTATGGCAACCTCGCACCCGAGGGCTGCGTCGTCAAGCTCTCGGGCCACGAGCGCACGCACCATCGCGGGCCGGCGCGCGTGTTCGACTCGGAGGAGGATTGCTTCGCGGCGGTCAAGGCCCGCACGCTGCGCAAGGGCGACGTCGTCTGCATCCGCTACGAGGGCCCTGCGGGCGGACCGGGCATGCGCGAGATGCTGCACGTCACCGCCGCGATCGTGGGCGAGGGACTCGGGGAGGACGTCGCGCTGATCACCGACGGGCGCTTCTCGGGCGCGACGCACGGCTTCATGGTCGGCCACGTGGCGCCGGAGGCGGCACGCGGAGGGCCGCTGGCCGCGCTGGAGGAGGGCGACATCGTCACGGTCGACGTCGCGGCTCGCGAGCTCCGCGTCGACCTCTCGGACGACGAGCTGGCCGAGCGGCTTCGGCGCGTGCAACGCCCGGCGCCCCGCTACACCTCCGGCGTGTTCGCAAAGTACGCGGCGCTCGTGTCCTCCGCCAGCGACGGCGCGGTCACGCGCCCCGGCGACCTGCTCTAGCGGCGCTACTTCTTCGCGCGCACGACGCCGGGCGGCGGCTGGCTCCCCGCCTTGCGCCGGCCGGCCTGCTCGCGGATCACGCGCAGGAGCGTCTCCTCGTCGGCCGTGCGCAGGAACTCGGCCGCGGTCTCGTCCAGGTCCGCGATCTGGATCGCGACCAGCCGGTCGCGCGCGTCGTACTCCCCGGTCGCCGTCGGCGAGAGCTCGCGCGTCTTGGCCACGCGACCCTGACGGAGACGGACGTAGCCCTCGCGCGAGACCGGGTCGTAACGGAGGTCGAGCATCGCACCAGGGTACCGTGCCGCGCATGCCTCCCGAGCAGGTGCAACGGGTCGGTCCGCTCGAGGTCGGCGTCTTCCTCGATGAGCTCGCGCTGCTCGCAGTGCTCGCGATCGCGGGCGCCCGGCTGGGCAGCGGGATCGCCACGAGCCTGTTCCTCGCGATCCTCCTGCCCCTGGCCGCCGCCGTGCTCTGGGGCGCGTGGCTGGCGCCTCGCGCGCGGCGCCGGCTGGGGCATCCTGCGCGCCTCGTCGCGAAGCTGGCCCTCGTCGCGGTCGCCTCGGCCCTGCTCGCGGGCACGGGGCTGACGTGGGCGGCAGCCGCGTTCCTCGTGGTCTCCGCAGCGCTGCTGACCGCGGGCGAGCTCAGCGTCCGTGACAGCGCTTGAACTTCTGCCCGGAGCCGCACGGGCAGGGATCGTTCCGGCCCACGTCGCCGCCGCCGAAGGCGGCCTGCAGCGAGGGCAGCGCCTCGGTGGGCGTCGTGCCGGCGCCCGGGTCGCGCGCGGCCCGTGTGCGATCCAGCTCGCGCCGATCCTCCTCGTCGAGCGTGAGCACGAGCTCGACCGGGTCCGGCTCGACGACCCGCGGCGGGCTCCCCGCGACGAGCCCGAGCCCTTCCAGCAACGCGTAGCACTCGGCCTCCGTCAGCCCGTCGCCCTCGATGGGCACATCGAGCCGCGACGGCGCGACCAGCCGGAAGCGCTCCCAGCGCTCCCGCGAGGCCTCGTCGCGCTCGACCGCAAGCTGCTGCCGAAATGCGCGGCGACCAGCCGACCCGCCCGAAAGCGCATCCATCGCCGCAGTCAGCTCGAAGGGCAACCAGGCAGCCCAGCCAGAATCGATGAGCTCCACGCTCTGCAGACTAGCCAGGTCAGCACAGGCGGGGTCAGGCCCGCACTGTGCGGGCCTGACCCCACGTGTGCGGACCTGGCACCGACCTGTGCAGCGGCGCGCAAAGCCTTTAGGCATGCGCAAATCAGCGAGCCATCTACGCTGGACAGGCCTTGCACCGAGAAGGATGCGGACGTGCGCCAAACGCCAGAAAACGCTTTGCAATGCGGACGATCACCCAGGGTCAGGTCCGCACAGGTGGGGTCAGACCCGCACGTTGCGGGTCAGACCCCAACTGCGCGGTTCTGATGAATCAAATGGTTTAGCCTGGCTCAGAATTCGATTCACTTGGTTCAGGACTCTGGTAGGCTGGAGTCGTGCAGGCGCTTCGGGCGAACCCGTTGTACGACCCGCGCTTCGAGCATGACGCCTGCGGCCTCGGGCTGATTGCGCGCGCGGACGGGGCGCGGAGCCGCGAGCTCGTCGAGCGGGCGCTCGCCATGCTCGCGGCCATGGAGCACCGCGGGGCGCGCGGCGCCGATCCCGACACCGGCGATGGCGCGGGGCTGATGCTGCAGGTGCCCGACCGGCTGCTGCGCCGCTTCTGCCGCGCCGAGCTCGAGCTCGAGCTGCCGCCGCCCGGCCGGTACGCGGTGGCGATGTGCTTCCTGCCGACGGATCCCGCGCTGAGGCTGCGCTGCGAGGAGCTGTGCGTGCGCATCGCAGTCGAGGAGGGCCAGCAGCCGCTCGGCTGGCGCGACGTGCCGCGCGACTCGAGCGCCATCGGCCGCCTCGCGCGCGACAGCGAGCCCGTCGTGCGCCAGCTCCTGGTCGCGCAGGGACCGGCCGGGGACGAGCGCGCGTTCCGGCGCAAGCTGACGGTCATCCGCCGCCGCGTCGAGCTCGCCGCCGCCGCCCGTCGCGTGCCGGAGGCGACGTTCCACATCGCCTCGTTCTCGAGCAGCACGCTCACCTACAAGGGCCTGCTCACGGCGCGCCAGCTCCCGGCCTACTACGCCGATCTGCGCGAGCCCGAGATCGAGACGGCGATGGCGCTCGTCCACTCCCGGTTCTCGACCAACACGCTCGGCTCGTGGGATCTCGCCCACCCGTTCCACTACCTCGCGCACAACGGCGAGATCAACACCGTACGGGGCAACAGGCAGTGGATGCACGCGCGCGAGCCGCAGTTGCGCTCGGCACAGCTCGGTGACGACCTCCCCAAGCTGTTCCCGCTGATCGACGAGCGCTGGAGCGATTCGGCCGCGCTCGACGCGGCCTTCGAGCTGCTCGTGCTCGCAGGGCGCGCTCCCGCACACGCACTCGCGATGCTGATCCCGGCCGCGTGGAGCCAGGCGACGCCGATGGCGGACGACCTGCGCGCGTTCTACGAGTTCCATGCCGGCATGCTGGAGCCGTGGGACGGCCCGGCCGCGGTCGCCTTCTGCGACGGACGCCAGGCGGGCGCGACGCTCGACCGCAACGGCCTGCGCCCCTGTCGCTACCAGGTGACGCGCGACGGCCTGCTCGTACTCGCGTCCGAGGCGGGAGTACTCGAGCTCGACCCGGCCGAGGTCGTCGTCAACGACCGGCTGCGCCCCGGCCAGATGCTGATCGTCGACACCGACGCCGGGCGCATCCGCGGCGACGACGAGATCAAGAGCGCACTGGCGCGGCGCCGCCCGTATCGCGCGCTGCTCGACGAGCAGAAGATCTACCTCGAGGACATCCCCTCGCCGCCGGTCGAGCCGCCCGCTCGTGACGCGCTCGAGCACGACCTGCGGCTGTTCGGCTACACCGACGAGGAACTGCGCGACATCATCGCGCCGATGGCGCGCGACGGTCAGGAGCCGATCGCCTCGATGGGCGTCGACACGCCTCTGGCCGCGCTCTCGCGCCGGCCGCGGCTGCTGCGCGGCTTCTTCAAGCAGCTCTTCGCCCAGGTCACGAACCCCGCTATCGACCCGCAGCGCGAGACGCTCGTGATGAGCCTGCGGACGGCCGTGGGGGCGCAGGGCAACCTGCTGGACGAGTCGCCCGACCACGCGCGGCGCCTGGCCATGGCGCAGCCGGTGCTGACGAGCGGCGATCTCGCCAAGCTGCGCGCGCTTCCCCGAGACCGCTTCCGCACAATCACGCTCGAGTGCACGTTCGACGCGCGCGGCGGCGGGCGGGCGCTCGAGCGCGCCCTCGACGCGCTCTGCCGCCGGGCCTCGCGTGCGATCGCGCTGGGCGAGGAGATCCTCGTGCTCTCCGATCGCTCGAGCGGCGGGCCCGAGGCCGCGCCGATTCCCGCTCTGCTCGCGACCGCGGCCGTCCACAGTCACCTCGTGCGCGAGGGCTGGCGCACGAAGTGCGGCCTGATCGTCGAGTCGGGCGAGCCGCGCGAGGTGATGGACTTCGCGCTGCTCGTCGGCTTCGGTGCGGCGGCCGTCAATCCGTACGTCGCGCTCGACCTCGTGGCGGCGCAGTGGTCGAGCGGCGACGTGCGCGCCGAGAGCGCCGAGAGCGCCCAGGCGCGCTACGTGCAGGCCGTCGGCAAGGGCCTGCTCAAGGTGCTCTCGAAGATGGGCGTCTCGACCGTGATGTCGTATCGCGGCGCGCAGCTCTTCGAGTGCGTCGGGTTGTCGGCCGACGTCGTGGCGCGCTATTTCACAGGAACGCCGTCTCGCGTCGGCGGCATCGGGCTCGAGCAGATCGCGGCGGACGTCCTGCGCCGGCTGGACCACGCGCTGGCAGGCGGCGAGCTCGATCCGGGCGGCGTCTACGCCTATCGCCTGCGCGGCGAGCGCCACGTCTGGAATCCCGAGGTCATCTCGACGCTGCAGCGCGCGGTGCGCGACGAGCGGCCCGAGAGCTACCGCGCGTTCGCCGCGGCCGCCGACGCGGAGAACCGGGCCGGCGGCGCCCTGCGAGGGCTGCTCGAGCTCGCGCCCGCGGGCGACCCGCTGCCCCTCAGCGAGGTGGAGCCCTCGAGCGAGATCGTGCGTCGCTTCGCCTCGGGAGCCATGTCGCTCGGCTCGATCTCGAAGGAGGCCCACGAGACGCTCGCGATCGCGCTCAACCGCCTCGGCGGCCGCTCCAACAGCGGCGAGGGCGGCGAGGACGCGCGCCGCTCGCAGCTCGACGCCGGCGGCGACTCGCGCCGCTCCGCGATCAAGCAGGTCGCCTCGGCGCGCTTCGGCGTCACGACCGCCTATCTCGTCGACGCAGACGTGCTGCAGATCAAGGTCTCGCAGGGCGCCAAGCCGGGCGAGGGGGGCCAGCTGCCCGGCCACAAGGTCGACGCCGAGATCGCGCGGCTGCGCCACTCGACGCCGGGCGTCGGCCTGATCTCCCCGCCCCCGCACCACGACATCTACTCGATCGAGGATCTGGCCCAGCTGATCTACGACTTGCGCTGCGCCAATCCCACGGCCGAGATCAGCGTGAAGCTCGTCGCGCTCGCCGGTGTCGGGACGGTCGCCGCCGGCGTCGCCAAGGCGGGCGCCGACCACATCGTGATCGCCGGCATGGACGGCGGCACCGGCGCCTCGCCCACGTCGTCGATCCGGCATGCAGGCGTGCCCTGGGAGCTCGGTCTCGCCGAGAGCCAGCAGGTGCTCGTCGGCAACGATCTCCGCGGCCGCGTCCGCCTGCAGGTCGACGGCGGCCTGCGCACGGGCTTCGACGTCGTCGTCGGCGCACTGCTCGGCGCCGAGGAGTTCGGCTTCTCGACCGCTCCGCTCGTCGCTGCGGGCTGCATCATGATGCGCGTCTGCCACCTCAACACGTGCCCCGTCGGCATCGCCACGCAGGATCCCGAGCTGCGGCGTCGCTTCGCCGGAACGCCCGAGCACGTCGTGCAGTACCTGCTGTTCGTGGCCGAGGAGGTGCGCGAGCTGATGGCGCACATCGGCGTGCAGCGCTTCGACGATCTCGTCGGCCGCACCGACCTGGCACGCCAGATCGGCGACGGCGGCGCGGGCATCGACCTCGGCGCGCTGCTCGCGCGAGCCGTCGGCCCGGAGGGCGCGCTCCCGCGCTTCGGCGGAGCCGCGGGCACCGCGCCCGCTGCGCCGCTCGACCGGGAAGTGCTGGCCCTGGCCGGTGATGCCCTGGGCCGCGGAGAGCGGATCACGGTGGAACGCTCGGTGCGCAACACCGACCGCGCGATCGGGGCGCTGCTCTCGGGCGAGATCGTACGCCGCCTCGGCCCGGACGCACTGACCGACGGCGCGCTCACGCTCCGCCTCTCGGGAACCGCCGGCCAGAGCCTCGGCGCCTGGGGCATCCGCGGCCTCGTGGTCGACCTCGAGGGCCAGGCAAACGATTACGCCGGCAAGGGACTCTCGGGCGCGCGCATCATCGTGCGACCGCCCGCCGGAGCCGGTTACGAGCCGAGGAGCAGCATCGCCGTCGGGAACACGACGCTGTACGGCGCGACGTCGGGCGAGCTGTTCGTGCGCGGGCGCGCGGGCGAGCGCTTCGCCGTGCGCAACTCCGGCGCGACCGCCGTCGTGGAGGGCGTCGGCCGCCATGGCTGCGAGTACATGACGGGCGGCCTGGTCGCGGTGCTCGGCCCGGTGGGCCGCAACTTCGCGGCCGGCATGTCGGGTGGGATCGCGTACCTGTGGGATCCGGATGGCGAGAATGCGCGCAGGGTCAACAGCGACATGGTGCTCCTGCGCGCCGTGAGCGACGACACGACGCTGCGCGAGCTGGTCGAGCGCCACCAGGAGCTCACCGGCAGCGATGTGGCAGAGGCGCTCCTCGCAGACTGGGATACATTCGTAGCACAGTTCGTCGAGGTCATGCCACACGATCTGCTGCGCATCGCCGCCGAGCGCGACCCCGAGCTCGAGGGCGCCCGTGGCTGACCCGCGCGGATTCCTCGAGGTGCAGCGGCGCCTCGGGCCCCTGCGCGCGCCGCTCGAGCGCCTGGGCGACTACCGCGACGTGCACCTGCGGGCAGGAGAGGAGGAGGTGCGTGACCAGGCGCGTCGCTGCATGTCGTGCGGCGTCCCGTTCTGCCACCAGGGCTGCCCGCTCGGCAATCTCATCCCCGACTGGAACGACCTGGTGCACCGCGGCGGCTGGCAGGAGGCGAGCGAGCGCCTGCACTCCACCAACAGCTTCCCCGAGCTGACCGGCAAGCTCTGCCCCGCGCCCTGCGAAGAGGCCTGCGTCCTGACGATCAACGACGACGCCGTGGCGATCAAGGAGATCGAGTGGGCGATCGTCGAGCGCGCGTGGGAGGAGGGCTGGATCACGCCTCAGCCCGCTGATCGGAGCTCGGGCAAGTCCGTCGGCGTCGTCGGCTCCGGCCCGGCCGGGCTCGCCGCGGCGCAACAGCTGGCGCGCGCGGGCCACGCGGTCATCGTGTACGAGCGCGACGACCGCCCGGGCGGGCTGTTGCGCTACGGCATCCCCGACTTCAAGCTCGAGAAGAGCCTGATCGATCGCAGGGTCGCGCAGCTCGTCGCCGAGGGAGTGGAGTTCGCGCTCGGCGTCGCGGCCGGGGACGACGTGCCGTTCGCGGAGCTGCGCGAGCGCCACGACGCCCTCGTGCTCGCCACGGGAGCGCAGCGCCACCGAGCGCTCACGCTGCCGGGCGCGGAGCTGGCGGGCGTCCACCTCGCGATGGAGTATCTCGTCCAGCAGAACCGGCGCGTCGCCGGCCTGCCCGTCACCGGCTCCGAGCTACGCGCGAAGGGCCTGCGCGTGGCGATCCTGGGCGGCGGCGACACGAGTGCCGACTGCCTCGGCAACGTCCTGCGCGAGGGCTGCGCCTCCGTGGTCGAGATCGCGCACGGACCGACGCCGCCGCGCGAGCGAAGCCCACAGAGGACGTGGCCCGAATGGCCGTTCCTGCTGCGCACCTACCCCGCGCACGAGGAGGGGGGCGATCGCGAATGGCAGCTCGAGACCTACGCGATCGAGGGCGACGCCGGGCGCGTACAGCGCCTGCGCGCGCGACGCGTCGAGTTCCCGGACTTCGCGGAGACCGGATTACGCCGGCCGATTCCCGTCCCGGACGGCGAGGTCGCCATCGATATCGACCTCGTGCTCGTCGCCATCGGCTTCACGGGGGTGGAGAGCGACGACCCGCTGTACGCCCAGCTCCGCCTGGAGCTCGGTCCGCGCGCGACGCTGCCGGTCGACGCGGCCTTCGCGACGCCGTTGCCCGGCGTGTTCGCCGCCGGCGACTGCGTGCGCGGCGCGGATCTGATCGTGCAGGCGATCGCGGACGGCCGCGAGGCCGCACGCAGCGTCGACATCGCGCTGCAGGGCGCGAGCGCGCTGGCCAGCCGCGTCGCCGTCTGAGAGCCTCTAGCCTGCCGCTCGGTGGCGAATCCCGACGATCCCCTGCGCAACCCGCGCGTGCACCTGCGAGAGCTGGAGGTGCTCTCGGACTCGTGGTACACGCTGAAGCGCGCCACCTTCGACATCCAGGGCCGCGACGGGGAGTGGACGACGCAGCATCGGGAGGCCTACGACCGCGGCAACGGGGCGACGATCCTGCTACGCGACACGACGCGGGACACGGTGCTCCTGACGCGCCAGTTCCGGCTGCCCGCCTACCTCAACGGCCACCCGGACGGCATGCTGCTCGAGGCGCCGGCCGGGCTGCTCGACGGTGACGACACCGACGCCGAGATGGCAATCCGCCGTGAGGCGGAGGAGGAGACGGGCTACCGCGTCGACTCCGTCACGCGCCTCGGGGAGTACTTCATGAGCCCCGGTTCCGTGACCGAGCGGGTGGCGTTCTTCACGGGCACCTATCGCGCAGGAGAGCGCGTCTCGCAGGGCGGCGGCGTCGCCAGCGAGGGCGAGGACATCGAGATCATCGAGGTCGCGCTCGACGAGGCCATCGCAATGGTCGAGCGCGGCGAGATCGTCGATGCGAAGACCGTGCTGCTGCTCCGGCTGGCGCAGATCGCAGAGCGCGCTGCGACGTGACGGCTCCCGAGACACCATTCGCCGATGCGGTGGAGGCCTTCCTGCGCGAAGCGCCGACGGCGTTCTCGACGCCGGGGCACAAGCGCAACCGGGCGCTCATCGGCGATGACCCGCTGCTGGCCGGCGACGCACCGTTGCACGGTGGCACCGACGACCTGCGCGGCAGCAAGGGAATCCGCGCCCATGCCGAGCAGCTGGCCGCGGCCGCGTTCGGCGCCCAGCTCTGCCGCTTCTCGGGCAACGGCTCGACGCACCCCAACCAGGCCCTCTGCCTCGCGGTCGCCTCCGACGGCGAGCCGGTGATCGTGTCCCGCTGCTCGCACAAGTCGGTGGCGGCAGGCCTCGTGCTCTCGGGCGCGCGACCGATCTGGATCGCCCCCGCCGTCGACGAGGAACGGGGAGTCGCGCTCGGCCATCCCGTCGAGGCCATCGAGTCCGCGCTCGAGGAGGAGCCCGATGCGCGCGCCATTCTGCTGGTCGAGCCGTCCTGGCTCGGCGTCGTGTCGCACGTCCCGCGCATCGCCGAGCTCGCGCACGCACGCGGCATCCCGCTGATCTGCGACCAGGCCTGGGCCGGCCACTTCGGCTTCCATCCAGGCGTGCCGGCGTCGGCACTCGCGCTTGGCGCCGACGCCGTGGCGATCTCGACGCACAAGGCGCTGACGTCGTTCACTCCCGGGGCGTTGCTGCTCGCGCGCGCGACGGGCCACCTCGACCTGGTCCGCCTGGACGCAGCCTTCGAGGTCCTCGAGACGACGAGCCCCTCGGCGAGCCTGTTCGCCTCGATCGACCGCTCGCGCGCGCTGCTCGAGCAGCGCGGGCACGAGCTCCTCGCCAATGCGCTCGGCCTGGCGGCGCTGGCTCGCGAGCTGATCGGCGCCATCGAGGGCGTGCGCCTGCTCGACGACGGCGTGCTGGCCGACGCCTCGGTCGGTGCGCGCGATCCACTCAAGCTGATCATCGACGTGAGCGCCACGCTCGCCGATGGCATCGCCGTCGACCGCTCGCTCAACGAGCGTGGGATCCGCCTCGAGGGCGCCGATCGACGGACCCTCGTGCCACTCCTCACGATCGGCGACGACGAAGCCCGGGTGCGGCACCTTGCCGCCGCACTGTCCGAGGCCATCGACGAGCACCGCGGCGAGTTGCGCGAGGCACCGCGCATCGCGACCTCGTGGCGCACGCTGCACCAGCAGGCGATGACGCCCCGACAGGCGTTCCTCGCCCCGCGTGAGCGCGTGCCGATCGAGCGCGCGGTCGGCCGCATCAGCGCGGAGCTCGTCGCGCCCTACCCGCCGGGCATCCCCGCGCTCGCACCGGGCGAGGTCGTCAGCGCCGAGCTCGTAGCCGCTCTGCGCGGCGAGGTCGCGGGCGGGACGCGCATGGCGGGAGTGTCCGATCCCACCCTTGCGACGCTGTACGTCGTGACCTAGACGAGCCCTGCTGCGCCTGCGGTCACGCCCTGACGAGCACGAGGGCGGCGTTGTGCCCGCCGAAGCCGAAGCTGTTCGAGAGCGACGCGCGCACGTCGACACCGTGACGCGCCGTCCCCATGACGTGATCGAGGCCGCAGCCGTCATCGGGCTCGACGAGGTTGAGCGTCGGCGGCACGATGCCCCGCACCAGGGGCAGGAGCGACGCGGCGGCCTCGACGCCGCCGGCGCCCCCGAGCGTGTGGCCGTGCAGCGACTTGGTGGCAGAGACGGCGGCATGCCCCAGCCCGGCGCGCTTGATCGCCCGCGCCTCGGCCGCGTCGCCCGACGGCGTCGAGGTCGCATGCGCGCTCACGTAGCCGATGTCCTGCGGCGTGAGGCCCGCGTCCTCGAGCGCGGCGGTCATCGCCAAACCGGGGCCCGCACCGGTCTCGTCCGGATCGGTCAGATGCGAGGCGTCGCAACTCGAGCCGTAGCCGGCCAGCTCGGCGTAGATGCGCGCCCCGCGCGCAAGCGCGTGCTCACGCTCCTCGAGCGCGAGCACGCCGGAGCCCTCGCCGATCACGAACCCGTCGCGCTCGGCGTCGAAGGGACGGCTGGCGCCCTCGGCGCCGTGACGCAGCGAGGCGAGCGCACCCAGGTTGCGGTAGCCCGCGAGCACCACCGGCGAGATCGCCGAGTCGGACCCGCCCGCGAGCATCGCGTCGGCGCGGCCGGAGCGGATCAGCCAGAGCGCGACGCCGATTGCATCCGCACCGGCGGCGCAGGCGGTGCAGGTCGACGACGAGGGGCCGCGCAGCTGCAGCGTGCGCGCGACCGCGGCGCAGGCCGTGTTGGTCAGCGCGAGCGGAATGAGGAACGGGCTGACCCGATCCGAGCCACGCTCGAAGTAGGTTCGGTAGGCCTCGTCGAGCGTGCCGATGCCGCCGTGGGCCGAGCCGATGCTCGCGCCCACGCGCTCGGGCGCGAGGCCGAGGTCGCCGGCGTCTGCGAGCGCGAGCTGTGCGGCAGCTGTGGCCAGCTGCGCGCAACGGTCCATGCGGCGCGAGTCGCGGCGGCCGAAAAGCGCCTCGCCGTCGAAGTCCTCGACGCGGCAGACCGCGGTCGGAGGCTCGCCCTCCAGCTCGAGCACGCTGGCCCCCGAAACGCCGTCTGCAAGGGCGTTCCAGAACCCGTCGACGCCCACGCCGATCGAGCTCACGACCCCCACCCCGGTGACCACGACCCTCCGGCTCATGGGCTGGAGTCTGCCCGATGCGCAGCGCATGTGTGCCCGGTGCCGGGGTGCCGCCGCCCCTGGGTGTACGCTGGGACTAACGACCGGAAGTTACCGGCGTCTCATCAGCTATCGGGGCCATCGCCCCGGCGGAGTCCTCTTTCGAATCACCCCCATGTCGACCGCTCGCCGCAGACGGCGCGGCGACCGCCCGCCCGCTCTGGGTGAGGCCGGCCTCCACGCCGATCACGCCCGAAACGGCCTGGCCGCGCCAGAGGAGATCGGGGCGGCCAGATCTCTCGTTCACGCCTATCGCACACACGGCCACATGGCCGCGCGCCTGGACCCGCTGGGCAGCGACCCGATCGGCGATCCGGCGCTCGATCCCGCCTACCACGGCCTCGGCGATGACGCTCTGGAGCGCATTCCGGCCGCTGCACTCGAGCTGTTCGTCCCGGGCGAGACGCTCGCCGACGCGCTGCCGCGCCTGCGCGAGACGTACGCCGGGCCGATCGCGTACCAGATCGAGCACCTCTCGGGGCACCGCCAGCGGCTCTGGCTGCGCGAGGCCATCGAGTCCGGCGCCTACACCCAGCCGCTGCCGCCCGACGAGCGGCGCCACATCCTCGACCGGCTGCTGCGCGTCGAGACGTTCGAGCACTACCTGCACCGCGCGTTCCTCGGCGAGAAGCAATTCTCGATCGAGGGGCTCGACGTGATGGTGCTCATGCTGGACGAGATGATCATGCTGGCTGCACAGGCCGGCATCGCCGAGGCGGTCCTGGGCATGGCGCACCGCGGGCGCCTGAATGTGCTCGCGCACGTTCTGCGGCGCAACTACGCGTCGATCATGGCCGAGTTCGAGGGCCGGCCCGGCGACGACGTGATCGAGAGCCTGCCCGTCGGCGGCGCCGGCGATGTGAAGTACCACCACGGCGCGCGCTCGTCGCGCTCGATCGACGTGGTCGTCCGCGAGGCCGGGGAGGTACGCGTCGAGCAGCGCCGCATCGACCTCTCGCTCTTGCCGAACCCGTCGCACCTCGAGTTCGTCAACCCCGTCGTCGCCGGCCGCGTGCGCGCGCTGCAGACCGACCAGGAGCGCTCCGACGCGCCCGCCGACACCAGCCGCGCGATCTCGATCACGATCCACGGCGACGCAGCCTTCCCGGGCCAGGGAGTCGTGGCGGAGACGCTCAACCTCCAGTCGCTCGCCGGATACCGCGTCGGCGGCACGCTGCACGTCATCGCCAACAACCAGGTGGGCTTCACGACGGATCCCCACGACGCGCGCTCGACACGCTATTCGTCGGACCTCGCCAAGGGCTTCGACATCCCGATCATCCACGTGAACGCCGACGCCGTCGACGCGTGCCGCAGCGCGGTGCGCCTGGCGATGGCGTTCCGCGAGCGCTTCGGGCGCGACGTGCTGATCGACCTCGTCGGCTACCGCCGCTTCGGCCACAACGAGACCGACGAGCCCTCGTACACGCAGCCGCTGCAAGTCGAGCGCATCAAGGCGCACCCCTCCGTCGTCACGCTGTATGCGCGCCGTCTGATCGACGACGATCTCACCGACGAGGCCGCGGTCGAGGCCCGTCGCTCGCAGATGCTCGCCCAACTGGCCGACGCGCATCACCCGTCGCAGGCCGACCAGCGGACCGAGCGCGAGCCCGCCGAGCGCATGGCGCGCGACCTCGATCAGGTCGACGCGCATGCACCGACGGGCGACGAGCTGATCGCGCTCTCGGACGAACTGCTCGACCTGCCCGAGGGCTTCACCGTGCATCCGAAGCTGGGGCCGCAGCTGGAGCGGCGACGCGCCGCGATCCGCGAGGGCGCCATCGATTGGGGCCACGCCGAGGCGCTCGCCTTCGGCTCGCTGCTGGCGGACGGGATCGCCATACGCCTGACCGGCCAGGACACGGAGCGCGGCACGTTCTCGCATCGCCACCTCGTGCTGCACGACGTGCACACCGGCGAGCGATACGCGCCGATGCAGCACCTCGCGGCCTCCAAGGCGCGCTTCGAGGTGCACAACTCGCCGCTCTCGGAGGCGGCGTGCCTCGGCTTCGAGTACGGCTACTCGGTCACGCGGCGCAACGCGCTCGTGATCTGGGAGGCCCAGTTCGGCGACTTCGCCAACGGCGCGCAGGTGCTGATCGACCAGTTCATCGCGTCCGGCCGCTCCAAATGGGGCGTGACCTCGCGCCTCACGCTCTTCCTCCCGCACGGGTACGAGGGCAACGGTCCGGAGCACTCGTCCGCGCGCCTCGAGCGCTTCCTGCAACTCGCGGCCGACGACAACCTCCGCATCGCCAACGTCACGACCCCTGCGCAGCTCTATCACCTGCTGCGGCGCCAGGCGGCCGGCCGTACCCGCCGCCCGCTCGTGGTCATGACCCCCAAGGGGCTGCTCCGGCTCAAGGAGTCGCTCTCGTCGCTGCCCGACTTCACCGAGCGCAGCTTCCAGCCGATCATCGACGATCCCGACAGCGCCGATTGGCGCGAGGACGTCAGCCGGCTCGTGCTCTGCTCCGGCCGCCTCTACTACGACCTCCAGCGACACCCCGAGCGTGCCAGCGCCGACGAGGCCGCCATCGCACGCATCGAGCAGCTCTACCCGTTCCCGACGGCCGAGCTGACCGAGCTGCTGGCGGGCTACACGGGCCTGACCGAGATCGTCTGGGCGCAGGAGGAGCCGGCCAACATGGGCGCCTGGCGCTCCGTGCGCCACCGTGTCGAGGCGGCAGTGCCGCCGGGCGTGCGCCTTGGCTACGTCGGCCGCCCGTGGCGCGGCAGCCCGTCGGAAGGCTACACGTCGGCGCACTACCGCGAGCAGGACCGCATCGTGCGCGCCGCGCTCGGCCTCCCGCTGCCGCCCGCGTAGGGCGCGTCTCGTAGGATCGGGGCGCGTGGACGCGATCGAGGTCGACGGGCTCGAGAAGCGCTACGGCGAGGTGCACGCGGTCGCCGGCGTGTCGTTCGCCGTGGCGCGTGGCGAGACATTCGGCATCCTCGGGCCGAACGGCGCCGGCAAGACCACGACGCTCGAGATGATCGAGGGGCTCACGCGGCCCGACGCGGGAACGATCCAGATTCTCGGCCAGGCCGTGTGGCCGAACCCGACGCGCGTGCAGGGCAGCATCGGCGTGCAGCTCCAGAAGAACGCGCTCTTCGAGAACCTCACGGCGGCCGAGCTGCTCGACCTCTTCGCCCGCTTCTACGGCGTGCCCCTCGAAGGCCGGGCGCCGCGCCTGCTGGCGCTCGTCGGCCTCGACGAGAAAGCCGAGTCGCAGGCTCGTCAGCTCTCGGGCGGGCAGCAGCAGCGGCTCGCGATCGCCCTCGCGCTCGTGCACGACCCCGAGATCGTCTTTCTCGACGAGCCCACGACCGGCCTCGATCCGCAGGCGCGGCGCAACCTCTGGGACGTGATCCGCGCGGTGGCCGCCGAGCAGCGGACCGTCGTCCTCACGACGCACTACCTCGACGAGGCCGAGACGCTGTGCGATCGCGTCGCGATCATGGACGGGGGACGCATCATCGCGCTCGACTCCCCCCAGGCGCTGATCGAGGGCCTCCACGGCCGCTCGCGCGTGATCTTCGAGGGCGACGGTCTCGGCGACGACGCGCTGGCTGCGCTGGAGGGAGTCGAGAGCGTGAGGAGCACCGACAGCGTCTACGAGCTGACCTCGGTCGAACCACAGCGCACGCTGCTCGGGCTGGTCGCGCTGGCCGAGCAGAGTGGCGTCGAGATGCGCGGCCTCTCGGTGCGCCAGCCGACGCTCGAGGACGTCTTCCTCGAGGCGACCGGAACGGCGTTCCGCGAATGAACGTGCGCCGCGTCGGCGCCGTTGTGGCCGCGAGCCTGCGCATGTTCCGGCGCGACCGGCCCGCGACGTTCTTCACGTTCGCCTTCCCGATCATGTTCATCGTCCTGTTCGGCCTGATCTTCGGGGGGAGCGGCACCTCGCGGCCCACGGTCAACGTGGTCGGGGGCGGCCCGCTGCGGCAGGCGCTCGAGCGCAGCGACGCCGTCAAGGTCAAGGTGCAGCCCGACGAGGCGCGAGCGCTCAAGCGGGTGCGCGACGGCGACGAACCCGCCGCGGTGCTGATCCACGGCGGCAGCGCGCGACTCTTCTACTCCAAGACGTCGCAGGTCGAGGCGCCGATCGTGATCGGCATCGTGCGCGGCGTCGTCGACGACTTCAATCTGCGGGCTGCGCACGCCAGGCCGACGGTCGTCCTCGCGACCGAGTCCGTCGAGTCGCAGTCGATCACCTACGTCGACCTGCTCGTACCGGGGCTCCTGGGCATGGCGATCGCGCAGAGCGCCGCGTTCGGCGTGGCCTTCTCACTCGTTGCGTGGCGGCAGAAGGGCATGCTCCGCCGGTTGCGCCTGACGCCGCTGCCACTCGCCGAGTTCGCGACCGGTCGCGTCCTCTTCCACCTCATGATCGCGCTCGTGCAGGCGGTCATCCTGCTCACCATCGGGCGCGTCCTGTTCGGCGTCGAATTCGTCGGCAGCTTGCTGGCGCTCGTGCCGCTGATCCTGTTCGGAGGCGTGGCCTTCATCGCCCTCGGCATGTGCATCGGCGGCCGCGCCAACACCGAGGACGCGACCGCGGCGCTCTCGAACCTCATCGTGCTGCCCATGACATTCCTCGGAGGCGTCTTCTTCCCGCTCGAAGCGGCGCCCGGGCCGATCCGCGTCATCGCGCACTTCCTGCCACTGACCTACCTGGTCTCCGGCCTGCAGGACGTGGCCGTGCGAGGCCACTCGTTCGTCTCGACTCTTCCCGACCTGGCCGCCCTCGCGATCTTCGCGGCCGTGCTCGGCGCCATCGCCATGCGGCTGTTCCGCTGGCAGACCGTCACGTAGCCACTTCGTCCCGACGCAGGTCAGACGCCCATCTCAGCCGCGACACGGCCGGACGCCACGGCCTTCTGCAGTGCGCGGTAGTCCCGGTCGTTCTGATCCGCATACGTCTCGGCGAACGACGCAATGGCGCGGTCGAAGGCCTCGCCGAGCCCGAGGTACGCGGCGATCGCGATCCTGTCGCCCGAGCGCGCATGAGCTCTCGCGAGCGTCCAGCCGCAGATCCTGCCGTACGCCTCCAGCCCTGCAGGGTCCAGCAATTCGACCTCCGCCGAGCCCTTGGAGTCCCAGAGTTGCCGTATGTAGAAATCCCTCTGCTGCCCGTCGATCGTGTCGATTCGCTCCCAACCGAGCAGGAGGTCGGACGCGGCCTGCATCATCCGCTGCCCCTCGACCACGCGCTGTCCGTGCTGGGCGAACTGGCTCTTCGCGAGAAACGGCTCGAGCACCGATGCCTGCGCTTCCTTGAACTGGAGGAACAGCGGATCGCCCTCGTCGCGGCCCACCAGGAGCAGGATCCAGGTCCGTGCGCCCACACTGCCGACGCCGACGACCTTGCGGGCCGCGTGCACATACCGGTAGCTCTCGAGCAGATGGCGCCGGTCGCGCGGCAGGGTGCGCCGGTAGGTGCGGATCATGCGCCGCACGACGTCCTCGAGGTGGGCCTGCTCCGCGCCCGGCAGCACGTCCTCGATCGGCGTGACGAGGGGAGGATTGCCGACGATCCGGAGCTCGCCGTCGATCGTGCCACACAGCTTCGTGAGCGCTCGCAGGCTGTCCTTCGTGCGCACGCTGGCAACGTTGGACTGGAAGCGCCTCATCTGCTTTCTGGAGACCCCTTCCCTGAGCTGGTCCTGGATCCCGGCGACATCGAGGCGCGTGTACCAGACGCGAATGTTCCGCATCTCTGCAAAGCGGGCCATTGCCTGGCGGTATTCGTGGACCGTCGCCATCACGACCCAGCGGCGGATCGCATCGCCGAAGCCGCGCTCCCGGCCCACGACCGCGAAGCTGGCGGCGAGCCGCTTCACGTCCCACTCGAATGGCCCCGGAAGCGTCTCGTCGAAGTCGTTGATACTGAAGACGAGCCTCCGGTCCGGTGCGGCGAAGATGCCGAAGTTGGAGAGATGCGCATCGCCGCACAGCTGGGCGTGCAATCCCGTCCGGGGACCCGCCGCGAGGTCGGCCGCCATCAGAGTAGGCACCGCCCCTGTAAAAGGCGAACCGGGACGCAAGCATCCGCCCGTACCGGATCGGGCCGAGCTCTGGAAGTCGTGTCTGCGCCTGCTGCTCGAGGAGCTCGACCGGGTCTACGCGTCCCGGCGCCGGCTCCCATACCGCGTGCGCCGAGCGGGGCAGCTCGCCGCGCGCCGCCCTGCCTCGAGCAGCACGCTCCGCGGGGGTGAAGTGCACCACCGGCTTCGGCCCGGACGACCTCCCGACCCCGGGCGTGCGGTGCTTGAGGACGTGCGTCGCGGACTCCTCGGAAGCCGTCGCAGAATCGGCGTCCGGCTCTCCGGTGCTCGCGTCCGCGTTCGTCATCTGACGCCCTCCTTCAACTTGTGGCGGCCGCGATCAAGTGTTCCATGGACGGGACGAGACCGCGCCGGCGACGGCCTGGCAGTATTGGCGCCATGAGCGATCCCCGCACGGCACCGTATGGCTCGGTCCGCCTGGCCGACGTGGAGACCCTGGCCGAGGTCGACCCCGGGAACCCCGACATCAATGACGGCGCGTTCCATCTCGTCCGTCGCCATTTCGACGTCCAGGCGTTCGGTGTCAACGGCGTGACCGGGAACGCAGGCGACCTCATGGTCGAGGAGCACCACGAGGCCGACGACGAGGAGAACCGCACCAACGGCCACGAGGAGCTGTTCGCCGTGATGACCGGCCACGCGACCTTCACGGTCGACGGCGAGGACATCGACGCCCCGGCCGGCACGCTCGTCTTCGTACGCGATCCGGCGCTCCTCCGCGCCGCCCGCGCGACCGCCGACGGCACGGCGATCTTCGTCGTCGGGGGACCCGTCGGCGTCCCCTACGTCGTCTCGCGCTGGGAAGCTCCGCTCCCGTAGCCGATCACGCGGCGAGCGCCTGAATCGGCTCGCTTCTGCCTGCCTACGACCGGGCTGGATGCCCGTGGACTCGGGCGTAGAGGCGCGTGGCGGCGCGGACGACGTCCATTCGTGTCGGGTGCCCGTTGGGATCTGTGGTGAATGCCCCGACGTCGTAGGAGAAGGCGCCGTCGGCGAAGACGATGTCATAGCCCTCGCCGTCCGAGCGTTTGGCTGCGATCCCGTGCGCGCCCGGGATCGCACTGACCCTGAAGGAGTCGAGGTGGAGAGCCGTGGTGCAGCCGGGGTGGCTCGCGACGAAATGCGTCACGTCGGCGATCGACGATGTCAAGGGACGCCACAGGCCCGGCGCGGCTAGCCCGCCCGGACGCGCGCGCAGATGGCGGCGCCCACCTCGGCCGTGCCGGCGCTGCCGCCGAGGTCGCGCGTGCGTGGGCCGTCTCGGCAGACTGCCTCGAGCGCCGCGAGCAGGCGTGCGGAGGCGGCCCTCTCGCCGAGATGGTCGAGCATCAGCACGGCGCTCCAGACGGCGCCGCAGGGGTTCGCGACGCCCTGGCCCGCGATGTCGGGCGCCGAGCCGTGCACCGGCTCGAACAGGCCGGGCACGTCGCCGCCCGGGGAGAGGTTCGCGCTGGCGGCCATGCCCATGCCGCCCTGCAGCGCCGCGCCCAGGTCGGTCAGGATGTCGCCGAAGAGGTTCGAGGCGACGACGACGTCGAGGCTGTCCGGCCGCAGCACCATTCGCGCCGCGAGCGCATCCACGAGCACGCGCTCATAACGGACACCCGGGTGGCGCTCCGCCACGGACTCGGCGACCTCGTCCCAGAGCACGTAGCCGTAGCGCGAGGCGTTGGACTTGGTCGCGCTCGTCACCAGCCCGCGCCGCTCCCCGGCGAGGCGGAAGGCGTGATCGACGACGCGCTCGACTCCGGCGCGCGTGAAGACGGCCGTCTCGATGCCGACCTCCTCGGGGTGTCCCTGGTGCACGCGGCCTCCGACGCCCGAGTACTCGCCCTCGGAGTTCTCACGCACGAAGACCATGTCGATGTCGCGCGGCGAACGGCCGGCGAGCGCGCATGGCACACCCTCCAGCAAGCGCACGGGGCGCACGTTGGCCCACAGGTCGAGGCGCTGGCGGATCGGCAGCAGCAATCCCCAGAGCGTCACGTGATCGGGAACGTCGGGGCGGCCGACGGCGCCGAGCAGGACGGCGTCGAACGAGCGGAGCCGCTCGACGGCATCGGCCGGCATCATCACCCCGTGCTCGAGCCAGTGATCGGAGCCCCAGTCGAGCTCGGTCCACTCGACCTCGAGCCCGAGTTCGTCGACGCAGCGACGCGCCTCGCCGACGACTTCGGGACCCACGCCGTCGCCGGGTAGGAGCGCGATGCGATGCGTCATGCCCGGCGGAGTCTACGCCGATCGTCACGAAGCATCCGCCGTGCGCGATGGCCTCGATCGGCGTCATTTCACGTCTGGTCCCAGCGCGGGCGGCCACGATCCGCGCACGCGCCAGGCAAGCATGCCCCCGGTTGCACGCGGCGCGCCCAGCGCCGAGGTCAGGACGCGCGCCCACGGCCCGGGGCGTCCCCTGCGCAGGAGCACGACGTCGACGTCGCGGCCGCGGATCAGCGAGTGCACCGCCCTGTCGGGGAACGGTGGCAGCGGCGCGCCGTAGATCGCGCGCACGATCGGGTACTTCCACAGCTCCGGCGGGATTGTCGCCGTGACATAGCCGCCGGTGAGGCGGAAGCCGAAGCCGGCCTCCTGCTGCCAGAGCATCGCCTGGCCGTCGTAGGTGAGCGGGATCGTCAGGACGTTCTCGCCCGGATGCACCACCGACCGCCAGCGATCGCCCTCGAACAACGAGGGCCGGTCGAGCCGCGTGACCCAGAGCGTGCCGGACGGATTCGGCGCGAGCGTGAGCGCCATCACGACGAAGACGAGCCAGCGCACGCGCCCGGCGTGGGAGAGGAAGAGCGCGACGATCACCGCGAGCGCGAGCCAGACGATCACGAGAGCCCGGGTGGGCAGCGCATGGCCGGCCAGCGGCAGGCTGTCGACCAGCGTCCACGGCAGCTGCAGCCTCGTGCGGTGCCCCGCCACGACGAGGCGCGAGCCGAGCGCGGCGACCGTCGCGGCGACGATCGTCACAGCCAGCACTCGCGCAAACGGCTGACGGCGCCGTTCCCAGAGCGCGAAGAGGGCGATCGCGGGAAGCACGGGCCCGAGGTAGCCGAGCTGCTCGGTGAGGTTGCCGCCGCCGAGCTGCGCGGCCAGGTGGTGCAGCGACGACGGCCGCAGGGCCGTCACCTGCGTCGGGACGATCAGGTTGGCGAGATCGAGCTCGTAGCCTTCGCCGCTGATGCCGAGTGGATCGCGATGCGCAAGTGCGACCCACAGGTACGGCGCGGCAGCGGCGAGCGCGATGAGGTACGCAAGCGACGACAGCGCGAGACAGCGAACGATCCGCGCGCGCTTCCGCCCTCGCGTGAAGAGGATCCCCATGCCGATCGCGAACGCGCCGCCGAGCGTCGCCCAGAACAGCGTCTCCAGGAACGTTGCGAACACGCCGACGATGCAGAGCGCGAACAGCACGACGAAGCGCCCATCCGACAGCGCACCGCGTAGGAAGCGAGCGACCACGAGACCGGCGAGCGGCAACGTGAACACCAGCGCGAGGTTGAGGTGGTTGAGCGTCTCGGCCGACTCGTAGGTGCCGAAGCCGAAGACGAGACCACCTGCCAGCGCGGCCCATGTCCCCGTTCCGAGCTCGCGGCACAGGAGGAACGTGCACCACGCGGCCAGCGCCGGCGCCAGGACTGCCAGGACGTCGTACGTGGGCACGGGTCCGATGGCCGCCGTGATCGGCCAGGCCAGCAGCGACGGGCCGGGGATGGAGCTCGTCCAGGCGAGATTCCAGCCGTCCGGTGCGAACACGAGGTTCGTCAGCAGCGGGTGGAGCCCGTGCTCGATCGCGTGCGGCCACCAGGCGAGCGACCAGGTGAAGCTCGCCTGGTCTGACCCGTACGAGCCGACGACGGAGCCTCCGCCGTCGCGCAGCACGCCACGGCCGAACAGCGCGACCGAGAGCAGCGCATAGCCCGCGAAGGCGGCGAGCGGGCCGCTACTCGCCCGCAGAGCCGAAAATGCGCTTCGCGCGATGCGCGACCACCGAGCCCAGCATGGATCCGGCCGAGACGGCGTCGTCTGTCTCGGCCTGCTCGCCACCCGTCAGCTGCGCCTCCATGTTCTGCGCCATCTGGGCGATCATGCGGCGGGCGACGTCCTGCATCACTCCGCGCCCCATCTGGGCGACTCGGCCGGTCACGAGCATGTCGGCGGAGACGTCGACGTGGGAGCCGCCTTCCTCGCGCTCGGCCACGGCCATTCGCAGCGTGGCCTGCGCCGTGCCCTGGCCCCGCTCCTCGGCGCCCTTCGCGAGCATCGTCGCGGTGCGCGCCTCGGGATCGCTCTCGACGATCGCGATCGTGCCGCGGTAGGTCATCTTGACGGGACCGAGCTTGACCGTGAGGCTGGCGTCGTAGGATCCGTCGTCGCGGCTGCCCGTCACCTGGGCGCCTGGGAGACACGTGCAGACGCGCTCCGGATCCACCATGAACGCGTACACCTCGGCCGGCGTCGCCGCGACGTCGAAGTCGTTTTCGATGATCACAGATCGCAGTCTACGAGGAGGCGTGCCGTGAGCGCGATGCGAGAGACCATGTGGCGGCAACCCGACGACCTCCGGCGCGTGCTCGGAGATCCGGGCCCTGCCGAGCGTCGCCGCCGAGCGCATCGCCGGGCGGCGCGTGCTCCTCTCGGGCACGGGCACGAGCTGGCATGCCGCCAACCACGGCGCGGCGCTGCTGCGACTCGCGGGCGTGGAGGCCTGGGCGGTGCAGGCGGACGAGTCCGTGCTGCACGGGCCCGCGGCCGGCGCGGACGACGCGCTCGTGCTGCTCAGCCACCGCGGCACGAAGCACTACACGAGCGAGGCGCTCGCACGAGCGCGGGCCGCGGGCGCGGTGACCGTGCAGATCTCGTCGATCGGGGCGCCCGGCGCCGACATCGAGACCTGCGAGCCCGAGCGAAGCGCCGCATTCACGTCCAGCCACCTGTGCGCGGTCGCGCGCGTCTGCCAGATCGCGAAGGCGCTGGGCGCCGAGCTCGGGCCCCTCGAGGACGTGCCGGACGCGGTCGCCGCCGAGCTCGACGTGCCGTCGGGCGCCGTTCCTCCACCCGCCCGCCTCCTGCAGTTCACGGGCAGCGGCGGTGTCGCCTGGGTCGCCGCCGAGGGTGCGCTCAAGATCCGCGAGACCGCGTATGTCGCAGCTGCCGGCTACTCGATGGAGTACCTGCTGCACGGCCCGAGCGTCGCGCTCGGAGCCGACGATGCGCTCGTCGTGCTCGACGGGGGCGGGCCGGCCTCCGAGCGCCTGGGCATCGTCGCCCGCGTCGCCGCCGGCCACGGCTCCCGCGTCCACAGCTTCCGGCGCGATGCCCTCGGCGAAGCGCTCTCGGTGTTCGCGCTCACGACGATCGTGCAACGCATCGCGCTCGACGCCGCCGAGGGCCTCGGCAGCGACCCCGACTCGTTCGGCAGGGATCTCCCCGGCCGGGCCGAGGTCTGGTCGACGGTGACGCTCTGATGATCAGCCCCGAAGCCCGTGTCAGGGCGCGGCTACCAGCCCGTGTTGTTGTCGAGCCCGATGACGCGCCCACTGGGCACCCGTGCGTCCTCGTCCAGGCCGCCGAAGGTGCCGCGATGGAACACCAGTGGCTCGCCGCCGGAGCCCTCGAACGAGGCGACCTCGCCGATCACGAGGTCGTGGTCGCCCGCTCGCACGATATCGGTCACCTCGCAGCGGAGCAGCGCGAGGGCGTGCCGGACGGCGAAGTAGCCGAAGCGATCCTGCAGCGCGTGCTGGTGCGGGAAGTCGGCGCCCCGCTTGGCGAAGTCGAGCGCGACGTCCTGCTGGCGCCGGTGCAGGATGTTGACCGCGAATCGCCGGCTCGCTGTCGCCTTCTCGAGCGTGCGCGAGCCGTGCGCGAGCGAGACGAGCACGAGCAACGGCTCGAGCGACACGGACGTGAACGAGTTGAGCGTCATCCCCGCCGGATGGCCGTGGTGCTCGCTCGTGACCACGCAGACGCCGGTGGCAAAGGCCCCGACGACTTCGCGGAACTCCCGATCGACGCCCGACATCGCCCAAAGCATGCCGGATCGCGGCCTGCGCGCGGAGGCGGTCACGGTCAGACCGCACGGTTGGGGTCAGACCCGCACGGTTGGGGTCTGACCCCGATGTTGCACATTCTCGATCTCTACTTGAGGGTTAGAGTGAGATGTCGTGCGCGCTGAGGACTTCACAACCCGTCTCGGTGACGAGCGCAAGGCGCTCGACGCGCATGCCCCAGGGCCCAGGATAGGTTCCGGGCTCGAGCGCGACGACCATGCCCGGGGCGATCACCGTATCGCCGCCCGGCACGATGCGCGGCTCCTCGTGGGCCGCGACGCCCACGCCGTGACCAGTGTGATGCGGGTACTCCAGGCCCGCGCGCGCGATCGCATCGAGCTCGCCGGCGACGACGCCGGGGGCGACCGCTGCGAGTGCGCGCTCGAGCGCGTCGGTCAGGCGGGCGTGCGCCGAGCGCACATCGGCCGGCACGTCGCCGATGGCGATCGTCGAGCAGGAGTCGCCGAAGTAGCCCGCCACGCGCGGCACGAGGTCGACGATCGCGAGGTCTCCGTCGCGCAGCGTGCGCGGGCCCGGCGGGCCGCCGACGTCCTCGGTGCGCTCGCCCGTCGCGAAATCGCAGAGCAGAGAGAGCCGCTCGCCGGCAGCGATCTGCATGGCGGCCTCGACCTCCCCCCACGCCTCGAGCTCGGTGACGCCGCTGCGCACGGCCGCCCGCGCGGCCGCCTGCCCCGCGTCGCAGATGCGGATGGCAGCGCGGATGCGAGCGATCTCGTCGTCGTCCTTGACCGCACGCAGCAGGCGCAGGGCGTGGGCGTCGGCCTGCACCGGCTCGAGGCCGGGAACGGGCAAGGCGCCGTCTTCGACCGCGACGCGGCCACGCAGTCCGAGCGACGCCAGTGCGCCCCGGCGCGCGGCGAGCACGTCGAGGGGGCCGACCGTGAAGCCCTCGTAGGCGACGACCTCGCAGCCGCTGCCCTCGAGCGCGGGTGCCTCGTCCTCGCTCACGACCGCGACGACGGAGCCGTCCGCCCGGACGACGGCGAGCGGTGCGGCCGCGAATGGATTCGGCCCCCAGGTCTCGTCGGCTGCGAAGCCCGTGAGCCAGGTCACGGTGAAGGGATCGGAGGCGACGAAGGCGTCGCAACCGACGGTTTCGAGCACGCGTGCGGCGCGGGCTGTCATGCGGCAGGTCCTCCCTCGATCGAAGCGTTCAGCGTGGTCTCGAGCGATGCGCCCCCGGCGAGCTCGAACGCCTCCCCGGCGGCCACCGCCTCGGCGAGGTTCCCGCTCGAGATCCACGGCTCGATGCCGAGCGCGTAGGAGCCCGCGAGAGGAAGTGCGTGGGCACCACCGTAGGCCTGCCACGAGCACACCCACCGGAACAGCGAGCTGTCGAACGCGAGCCGGAACGTGCGGCCGAGGCGCGGGTTCTCGACGGCGACGGTCCCCTCGCCGAGATCGGTCAGGAAGACGTCGTCGTGGGACCCGGCACCGGGGCCGGGGACGTCGCGCAGGTCCGCGCGGCCGCCCGCGGCGAGCCGCGCATGCGGCCACGGCTCGCGCTGCGCCGGTGCCAGGCGGGCCGTGTCCTCCCAGGCCTCGGGCAACGTCACGATCGTGCCCGCCGGCACCTCCAGCCGGCAGCCGGCCTCCAGGAACGGGGCCCCGACGACGAGTGGTGTCCCCAGACGAGGTGGTGTGCCTCGTCGGAGACGTTCTCGACGCGCTCGTGCAGGGTCAGCGTCGGCGCGGCCGCGCTCCAGCAGCATGCGACGCTCCAGCGCGAACGGCGTCAGCGTGCAGCGCACGCGTCCGATCAGCTCGACGGCGTCGCCCGCCGACACGGCCGCGCTCACGTCCCACGGCCCCACCGCGACCTCGCCGTGGAAGGGCAGTTCGACGCCGCGATACGTGCAGGCGTCGTTGCAGCTCGGAAACAGCTCCTGCCAGCCGCCGCCGTAGTTGTGCAGGAACGCCATGCCGTCCGACCCTGCGCGCGGTGGTGCGCCCGGCGGCTGCAGGCCCCAGGGCGACTTGAAGAGGACGTCCACACCGGTCGAGCGATCGCGGAACTCGTAGATCTCGCACCCACGCTCGGGCAGCACCGTGACCTCGACGCAGCCGTTGCGCAGCGTCAGCGAGCGCCAGCCGGCACGCTCGCCCTCGACCAGGCTCGCGACCTCCGTCACAGGTCGGGGAGCGTCTCGAGGATGAACCAGTTCGCGGTCAGGCCGCAGTCGACCGTGAGGTCGATGCCGGTGATGCCCGACGCGTCGTCGGAGGCCAGGAACGCGAAGGCCGCCGCGATCTCCGACGGCCTGACCAGGCGGCGCATGGGCACGCGCGCGAACTGCCCGTTGAGGTACTGCATCATCGCCGGCCCGACGGCGCGCTCGGTCATGTCGGTGTGCGTGAAGCCCGGGCTGACGCAGTTGACGCGGATGCCGTGCGGCGCGAGCTCGAGCGCCATCGTGCGGTTGAGCCCGAGCAGGCCCGCCTTGGACGCGTTGTAGCTCGCGAATGGTCCGTCGCCGCCCGAGGCGTCGATCGACGCGTTGTGCAGGATCACCCCGCTGCCCGCGCGCACCATCTCCGGCGCCACCGCGCGCGACATCAGGAACGGGCCGGTCAGATTCGTGTCCACGACCGCGCGCCAGGCTTGCTCGGTCATCTCGAGGAACGGCGTCTCGTCGTCGATGCCGGCGTTGTTGACGAGCACGTCGATGCGCCCGCCCCACTGCGCGCGCGCGGCGGCCACGGCGCCGCTGCACCTCCGCGCCGTCGCACACGTTGCACGGGTGCGCCCAGGCCTTGCCCCCCTCGCCGTGGATCAGCTCGGCGGTCTCCTCCAGCGGCAGCGGCGTGCGCCCGATCAGCATCACGTCGGCACCCTCGGACGCGAAGCGCCTGGCGGTGGCCTGGCCGATGCCGCGGCCCGCGCCGGTCACGATCACGCCCTTGCCCTCGAAGCGGCCCATCTCCCCCTCCTATCCCTTGATGGCCCCGGACGTCAGGCCGCGGATGAAGAAGCGCTGCCCGATGAGGTACAGGATCAGCATCGGAATCGACGCCAGCAGCATGCCTGCCATGAGCACCGGCACGTCGAGCGAATAGCGGCCCTGGAACACGGTGACGCCGACCATCAGCGTCTTGAGCCGATCCTCGGGCAGGAAGACGAGTGCGATCAGCAGCTCGTTCCAGACCCAGAGCGAGTTGACGACCACCAGCGTGACGAACGCCGGGGCCGAGAGCGGCATCACGATCTGCCAGAGCAGGCGGAAATGCGAGGCGCCGTCGGCCATGGCCGACTCGAGCAGCTCGTGCGGGATCGAGCGGAAGAATCCCGTGAGCAGATAGACCGAGAACGGCGCCGTGAGCCCGGCGTAGATGATGATCACGCCGCGGTAGGTGCTGATCAGCCCGAGGTCGGAGTACTGCGCGAAGAGCGGGATCAGCAGGACCACCGGCGGCACGATCAGGAGCGCGATGTTGAGTGACAGCAACAGGTCCTGACCGCGGAAGCGCATGCGCGCGATCGCGTACGCGCAGAGCGCGGCGGCCAGCGTGGACACGATCACCGAGCCGAACGTCATGATCGCCGAGTTCTTCAGCCAGATGAAGAAGTCACCGCCGTGGAGCGCCTCGCGGAAGTTGCGAGAACGAGAGCGGCCACGGCGGCCCCAGTGTGTCGTTCAGATACTGGTTCTCGGTCTTGAGCGCGGTCATGAGCATGAACAGGACCGGGCCGAACGCGAGTGCCGCCGCGACCAGGAGCACGACGTGGCGCGGCAGGTGCGAGAAGCGGCGCCGGCGCATGTCCCGCCTGTCCGTCGCAGCGCTCACAGCGCCTCCGAGGCCTCGCGTGAGGCCCGGCGTCGCACCCAGAAGAGCAGGGCGATGAAGAGGCACATCACGCCGAGCAGCATGGTCGCGACGGCGGCCGCCTGGCCGGGCAGGGATTGCACCTCGCCAGTGTTGTAGATGTAGACCTCGAGCGTCGTCGTCGCATCTCCGGGACCGCCCTGCGTGAGTGTCCACACGTAAGCGAATGCAAATGCGACGACGGTCGTGGCGGCGATCACGACGTAGAACTCGATGGTGCCGCGCAACTCCGGCAGGATCACGTGCCAGAGCCGCTGCCACCAGCTCGCGCCGTCGATGCGCGCGGCCTCGAGCGGCCCCTCGTCCTGACTCATCAGCCGTGCCAGGAACAGCACGATGCCGAAGCCGACCTCGCGCCAGATGATCACGATCAGCACGGTCATCAGCGCGTAGTGCTCGCTGCCGATCCAGTCGATCGCCAGCGACTGCAGCCCCACCTTCGCGAGCAGGTCGTTGACGACGCCGTGCAGCGTGAACATGTAGCTGGCCACGATGCCGACGATCGGCACGGCCAGGATGTACGGCATGAACAGCACGCTGCGATAGATCCGCCAGCCGCGCATCTGGTCGTACAGCAGCACCGACACGAGCACGGAGATCACGAGCAGCGCCGGCACCGCCAGCAGCAGCGTCGCACTGTGCCGCGCGGCGTGGCGGAAGGTCGGGTCGTCGATCGCGTTGCGATAGTTGTCGAGCCCGATGAAGGGCCCGCTCGAGCCACGGACGAGGCGCGTCGAGAAATCGACGACCTTGACGATTGGGTAACCGAAGATGAACGCCAGAAGCGCAATCAACGGCGCGCAGTAGAGGTACGGCACCCACGGCCGCACCTTCACCATCGGCGCCACCCCGCCCGCGGCTCGAGCGTTGCCGTCACGCCGTCTTGAGGTCCTTGCCCCAGGTCGTGTAGTGCTTGACCTCGTCCGGGTTCTGCTTCTTCCACTTCTTCGTGATCGTGTCGGCCAGGTCGCCCGACTGCGCGCCCTTCATGCTGCCGCCCAGGATCTTCTGCGAGATCACGAACATGGCGTCCGTCCAGAACAGCGTCGGCATCAGGTCGGCGATGTAGACGTTGTGCTTGGCCTTGATGAACTTGTTGTAGGTCTGCTTGATCAGCGGGTTGTTGATCACGCTCGGGTCGAAGCGCGAGTCGGCCGGGATCTGCTGCGAGGTCGTCCAGTACGCCTTCAGCCGCTCGGGCGAGTGCATGAAGTCGATGAACTTCGCCGCGGTCTCGGGATCCTTGGCCTTGGCCGGAATGCCGAAGCCCTGCGTGTCCACGACCGCGTAGCGGAGCCATCTTGCCCTTGCCGAAGGTCGGCAGCTTCATGAAGCCGACGACGTCCTTGCCGAGCTTCTTCTGCGAGTCGGGGAGCGCCGGCGTGTTGTTCAGAGCCATCGATGCCTTGCCGGTGTTGTACAGCTGGATGCCCTGGTACAGGGCGAGCGACGTCGCGTCGTCGTTCCAGAACTTGTTGTCGTGCAGCTCCTGGAGCTTGATCCAGTGCTCGTGGTACTTCGGCTCGCGCCAGTCGAGCTTGCCGATGAAGAGGTTGAGCGCGTCGGCCGCGCTGTTGAGGTTCTGGGTCAGCGAGTTGATCAGCCACCACTCGCCGAGGAACCCGTCCTTGACACCGCCGCCGAGCGGGATGTAGCCCTTCGACTTGAGCTTGTCGGCAGGCGTTGAGGAACTGCATCCCAGGTCTTCGGCGGCGAGTCGGCGTTGAGGCCCGCCTTGTCGAAGTGCTCCTTGTTGTACTGCACGCCGAACGCCAGGGCATAGAACCCCGTGCGGTAGTTCTTGCCCGCGTACTGCGAGAGCTTCGTGCCGCCGCCGGACTTGATCGTGGCGGCGGAGACGAGGCCCTCGAGCGGCTTGAGGTAGTTCAGCCAGACGTTCTCCATGTGGTAGATCCCGTTGAACAGGAACTGCACATCGGGGACGTTGCCGGCCGCCGCGGCCTTCGTGAACTGCGGGATCACCTGCGCGGTGTCCATGAGCGTTGGCGAGACGCTCGCGCCGGTCTGCGTCTTGAACTTCTTGATCGTGTCGTCCATCCAGCTCTGGATGCCGACGGCCTCCTGCTGGCCCCACCACCACATCTTGATGTTGGCGGCGTTCGAACGAGCCGAGGCGGGCGCCGCGCCGACGAGCGGCGCGAGACCTGCGGCCGCAGCACCGCCCGCTGCGATCTGCATGAGCCTGCGGCGCGTCATCGCCTGTGCGAGCACTTCATCCATTCGTTCCTCCGCTCCGTGTGATGGGCGGCGCGGGGGGCGCCGCCGTGAGTGTCCATCCGCCGCGCGCGCGGCTTCTACGTGCTTGTGTCGCCGGACGGGACGCGTCGGTTAGGGCCTGCAGCGTCAGCGGCCGATCCCTCCGGCGCGCGCGACGCGTTCTGCGCCGAGCTCGATGTGACGGCGCATGGACTCGGCCACTGCCGTCTCGTCGGCCGAGGCCAGCACCTCGACGAGCTCCACGTGCGCGAGCGCGTGCAGGCGCAACTCCTCGGGTGCGAGCGCCTCGTTGGCCGCGCGCAGGAAGCCCTCGATGCGCCCGCGCAGGCCCGCTGCGACCTCCAGCAGCAGCTCGTGATCGGCGAGCCTCCAGAGCGTCTCGTGGAAGCGCACGTCGAGGTCGGCCACGGTCTTCGTCGTCCCGCGCTCGGCCGCGGACGTCATCCGGCGCGCGATCCGGCTGAGCTCGGCCTCCGCGCCCGGCGTCCAGCGCTCGAGCACGCGGCGGCAGACGAACTGCTCGAGCACCACGCGCACGCTCGAGATCTCGTCGAGCATCCGGGGCGAGAGCTCGGCCACGCGCGCGCCGCGCCGCGGCAGGCGTACGACCAGCCCTTCCTCGGCCAGGCGCGCGAGGGCCTCGCGCACCGGAATGTGGCTCGTCCCCAGTTCCTGCGCGATCGACCGCTCGACGAGCCGCGCGCCGGGCGCATAGGAGCCGTCGCGGATGAGGTCGCGCAACTGGTCGGCCACCCGGCCGGCGACGCTGACCGGGAAGTGCTCGGCAGGCTGTGCCACGCTGGGCGGCAGTCAACGCTATAGCAGGCCTCGCGTCAAGCGGTCAAGAGTCCCGTGCGAGCGTTGAACCAGCTCTCAGTAGCGGTGCACGACCCGGCCGGGAGGCAGCGAGAGGTCGAGCACGCGGTGCAGCCCGAGCACGACCTCGCGCACGGCCAGCAGGTACACCGGCACCTGCGCGTTCGGACGCAGCTCGAGCGTCGCGGGCCCGACCCAGGCCTCGTGCTGCTCGACGTCCGCGAACGT
Source organism: uncultured Actinomycetes bacterium (assembly GCA_963845865.1). Taxonomy (GTDB): domain Bacteria; phylum Actinomycetota; class Thermoleophilia; order Gaiellales; family JALYLC01; genus JALYLC01. Next base: position 13,950 of record CAWJTT010000034.1, on the reverse strand, counting down.
GCGCGAGACGAGCTCGCGACGCATGGCCGAGCCGTCCTCGGGCAGGACGCGCAGGTTCACGTTCACCGCCGCTCCGGGCACCAGGCGGGCGAGCTCGTCGCCCGTCGCCGGGCTGCTGCTTCCAGACCGTCGTTGCCGTCGCGATCTCGATGCCGTTGCGAGCGACGCGCCCGACGAGCAGGTCTCCGTCGGGCGCGAGCGAGACCTGCCCCGCCTTCTTCGGCTGCCCGTAGAGCTCGCGCCCGGCGGCCACGGCGCCATCGGACTCGAGCACCAGGAACGGCGAGTAGACCGCCGGGGAGCCGTCGGGGAGCAGGACGGGGATCTGGAAGGCTGACTCGCAGTACACCCCGAACCACTCCGCGTCGTGCATGCGGTAGACGTGGACGAGGCAGAGGTCGCCCTGGAGCTCGAGCGGCGAGGGGATCAGCGCGTCTGCAGCAGCGGGATCCGTGCGGTACACGACGGTCAGGATCTCGGTGCGGCGCAGGCGGATCGGCAGCGGCGGCACCAGCGGAGCGCCGTATGGCGTCGAGTCGATGTCGGTGGGATCGAAGGGCATCGTCAGGCCGGCGGAGGCGTGAACAGCTCGAGCACGTGGCCGTCGGGATCGCGCACGTAGACGCCGCGGCCACCCGCGTTTGCGCCGCTGTCGACGGCGACCGGCTCGGACACCGCCTCACCACCTGCGGCGACGAGGCGCTCGAGCAGCGCGTCGATGTCGTCACAGGTCACGCACACGTGCGCGAAGCCGACGTCGGCGGTGCGCAGCGCGACGCGACCGCCCCGCGGGGAGCGGAACTCGAACAGCTCGATGCGGGCGCCTCCCCCGGCGAACGCGACCTGGGCGGTGCGGACATCGACCCCGTGCTCGCCCACGATCGTCTCGAAGTAGCCGCCCCGCCTGTCCTGCTGCATCACGACCTCCATGCCCAGGGCGTCGCTCCAGAACGCGAGCGAGCGCTCGAGGCTCGAGACGGTCAGGCCGGTGTGGTGAACCCGGGTCACTGGATCGTGAACCCTCCGTCGACGACGATCGTCTGGCCGGTCATCCACGAGGCCGCGTCCGAGAGCAGGAACGCGATCGGACCTGCGATGTCGACGGGCTCGCCGATGCGGCGCAGCGGATGGCGCTCCGCCAGCGCCGGCACGAGCTCGTCGAAGTTGTCCCGCCCGACGTACGCCATGGGCGTGCGCACGAGCCCGGGCGCCACGGCGTTGACGCGAATGCCGGCGGGCCCGGCGTCGACGGCGAGCGCGCGCACGAGCGCATCGACGCCCCCCTTGGCGGCGCAGTAGCTGGCGTAGCCCGGCGCTCCGATGCGCCCGAGCTGGCTCGAGACGAGCACGATCGAGCCGCCGCGCCCGAGCGCACCGAGCGCCGCTCGCGCCACGCGCAGCGGCATCGTCAGATTGGTGTCGATGACGCCGCGGATCTGCTCGTCGGGCGTGCTGCGCGGGTCCTCGCCCCGCAGCACGGTTCCCGCGGCGTGCACGACGCCGTCGAGCCCGCCCAACCGCGCGCCGCACTCGGCCACGCACGCCTCGGGCGCGCCCGGCTCGAGCAGATCGCAGGCGAAGGCCTGCACGCCCTCGAGCTCCTCCAGCGCCTCGGCGCGCCGGCCGGTGGCGAGCACGCGCGCACCCTGCGCCGCGCAGACCTGAGCGACCGAGCGGCCGATGCCCGACGAGGCTCCCGTGACGAGGATGCGGCGTCCCTCGAGCACGGCTAGATCGCGCCGCCGAACGTGTCGCAGCTGGTGATGTCGCCAGTCTGGTACCCGGTCGTGAACCAGGTCTTGCGCTGCGCGGAGGAGCCGTGCGTCCACGTGTCCGGGTCGACCTCGCCCTGGGTCTGCTGCTGGATGCGGTCGTCGCCGACGGCTGCCGCCGCGTCGAGCGCGTCGGCGACCTGTGCCGGCGTGATCGGCTCCAGCAGGCCGGTCTGCGTCGCGTGAGCGGCCCACACGCCCGCGAAGCAGTCGGCCTGCAGCTCGGTGCGCACGGACGTGCCCTGCGCGCCGGTCGTGTTGGCGCGCTGATCCAGCGTGCCGAGGAGATCCTGCACGTGGTGACCGTACTCGTGCGCGATCACGTAGCCCTGGGCGAGCGACCCCCCGGTGGCGCCGAAGCGGTCGTGCAGCTCGTCGAGGAAGCCGAGGTCGATGTAGACGTGCTTGTCGGCCGGGCAGTAGAACGGGCCGACGTCCGTGCTCGCCGGACCGCAGCCGGTCTGCCACTGACCGCTCTCGAAATAGGTGACGGCCGGCACGTAGGTGCGCCCGCGGCGCGCGAACTCGTCCTTCCAGAACCGCTGCACCGAGTTGACGTAGCCGACGATGCGGCAGTCCTGACGGGCGTTCGCATCGGCACCGGTACGGCATTCCGAGAGGTCGCCGGCGGGAGGGCCGGAGGCGGTCTGATCCTGCAGGCTGCCGAGCTGACCGAGGCCCCCGCCGCCACCCAGCACCTGCAGCAGCAGGATGACGATGATCACGCCGATTCCGAGGCCCCCGCCGCCCGCCGCGATGCGCCCGCCACCGAACCCGCCGCCCAGCCGCCGCGGCCGCGCTCGTCGCGCACCTCCGAGGGATCGAGTTGCGAGTCGTCGCGAAACGACATCCGTCAGCCTGCGATTCGGGAAGCCCGGCCCACCCGCGGAGTGTACGGTCCTCGTGTGGGTAATGAGATCTCCGCCGAGGAGGCCTGTCGCGCGGCGCTCGAGCGTCTGGAGGCCGAAAATCCGCGCATCAACGCCGTCGTGTCGTGGGACGGCGAGCGCGCGCTGGCCGAGGCTCGCGAGCGCGACGGGCTGCCGCACGTCTGGCGAGGCCCGCTGCACGGCGTCCCCTTCACGGCCAAGGATCTCACCGACGCGACTCCCTATGCGACGACGTATGGCTCACGCGTGTTCGCCGACAACGTGCCCTCCGCGGACGCCGCCTGCATCGCTCGCCTGCGCCGCGCCGGCGCCGTGCTGATCGGCAAGACCAACACGCCCGAGCTCGGCACGCGGCCCACGACCGAGAACCCGCTGTTCGGCATCACGCGCAATCCCCACGACACGACGCGCACTCCGGGCGGCTCGAGCGGCGGGGCCGGAGCCGCGCTGGCCGCCGGCATCGGCAGGCTCGCGCAGGGCTCGGACGGCGGCGGCTCGATCCGTATCCCGGCGGCCTGCTGCGGCGTGGTCGGCCACAAGCCGACGCGCGGGCTGGTCAGCGGCGCGCCCGCGACGTACGGCTCCTGGGAAGGGTTCGCGACGAACGGGCCGATGGCGCGGACGGTGGCCGACTGCGCGCTGATGCTCGAGGTCATGGCGGGGTCGGAGCCCGGCGACGCCTACGTGCCGCCGCCGCACGACGCCGCCTTCGCGGCCGCCTGCGTGGAGGATCCGGGGCCCCTGCGCATCGGCGTGCTGCGCGAGCCGCCGGCGGGCGAGCTCGACCTCGAGCTGGGCGCGATCTTCGATGCAGCCATACAGACCCTGACGCGCATGGGGCACCGGCTCGAGGTGGCCGACGCCCCGGTCGGCGCGCTCATGGAGCCGTTCGAGACGATCGTGCTCGGGCAGAGCGCGGCCTATCGGCAGATCGTGCCGCCTGACCGCTGGCAGCAGCTCGGGGCGCAGATGCGCGAGGTGATCGCCGACGGGGAGCGCATCGGCGTCGGCGAGTACGTCCTGGCGGTGGCCGCCGCGCGGCAGGCAGCGGCGGCGCTGCTCGACGCGCTCGCGCAGTTCGAGCTCGTCGTCTCGCCCGTGCTCACGCAGGCGGCCGTACCGCTCGATGCGTTCCCCGTCGATGGCCGCCGCCGCGAATGCTGGCGCGCCTACTACGAATGGCACTCCTACACGGTTCCATTCAACGTCTCGGGCCAGCCCGCGCTCTCGCTGCCCTGCGGCACCACGGCCGACGGCCTCCCGGTGGGCCTCCAGATCGCAGGGCCGCCGGGCGCGGACGCGCTTGTGTTCGCACTCGCCGCCGCGCTCGAGCGGGCGCTGGCGTAGCGCGCGTGAACGCCGCCGATCTGGGCGTCCGCGAGGCCTCCGCACTGATCGCGAGCGGCGCGCTCTCCGCCTCCGAGCTCGTACGCGCCTGCCTGGCTCGTATCGACGAGCGCGACGGGGCGCACAGCCATCTCGGCGATCCGGCCTCGATCAATGCCTGGGTGCGCGTGTACGAGGAGGAGGCGCTGGCCGCGGCGGCGTGGGCCGACGAGGCGCGTGCCACGCTCGCCGATCCGCCGCCGCTCTGGGGGATCCCCATCGGCCTCAAGGATCTCTACGCAGTAGCGGGCCGGCGCCTCACGGCGTCGAGCAGCCTGCTGGACGAGCAGCCGTCGGTGGACTGCGACGTCTGGGCGCGCCTGCGCGCGCAGGGCATGATCCTGCTCGGCCACCTCCACACGCACGAGTTCGCATTCGGCGGGACGACCGACCAGGTCGCCAATCCGTGGTCGCTCGAGCACTCGCCCGGCGGCTCGAGCGGCGGCTCGGCCGCGGCGCTCGCGGCGCGCCTGGTGCCCGCGGCGACGGGCACCGACACCGCCGGCTCGCTGCGCATCCCGAGCGCGCTCTGCGGCACGTCGACGATCAAGCCGACCCGCGGTCGAATCTCGATGCGCGGCGTCGTTCCGCTCGCGACCAGCCTCGACCACGCAGGTCCGATGGCGCGCACGCTGGAGGACTGCGCGGTGCTGCTGGCAGGCATGGCCGGGCCCGACCTCGGTCGTCCCCTCAGCGCGCTTGCAGCGGGCCCGGACGCGCCGCCGCAGCGCCGAGCGGGCCCGCGACCGCTCGGGGGCGTGCGCCTGGCGCTGTCGCCGCGCGCCGGAGTCGAGCTCGACGACGACACGGCCGATGGCCTCGAGCTCGCGCTCGAGCGTCTGCAGGCCCTCGGCGCAACACTCCTGGAACCGCCTCCGCCGGAGGTCGCGCTGGACGTGGCCGACGACTACTTCGAGGTGCTCGCTCCCGAGTTCCTGCTCTACCACCGGCGCTTCGACGACCGCCGCGAGGAATACCGCCCGTCGATCCGCGAATGGGCCGAGTTGTGCGAGGAGCGCTCGGTCTCGGCCGAGCGGTACCTCGCCGCGCAGCAGCGCCGCCGCGAGACGACAGCGGGCTTCTCGGAGTGGCTCGCGCACGAGCGGATCACGGCGCTGGTCGAGCCGACCGAGCCCTGTGTCGCCCCCCTGCGCGGGGATGGCTACGACCATGCCGGCACGGACGCCGCGCTGATCTCGCTCACCCACTACTGGGACTGGACCGGCTTCCCGGTCGCCGCGCTGCCCGCGGGAGTGGGCGCGCGCAGCGGCCTGCCCGTCAGCGTCTCGCTGATCGGGCCGGCCGGCACGGACTGGGAGGTGCTCGACATCGGCATCCAGCTGCAGGCGGAGCTCGGCGTGGACGATCCCTACGCCGCGCGCTGATGCTCGGCTCGGCCGCACTCGTCGGGTTCGTGGGCTCCACGGACCTCGGCCGCTCCCGCGCGTTCTACGAGGAACGCCTCGGCCTCTCGCTCGTGAGCACCGGCGAACTGGCCTGCGTCTTCGACTGCGCGGGCACCGAGCTGCGCGTGACACTCGTCGACTCGGTCGCCGCGGCGCCGTACACCGTGCTCGGCTGGAACGTGCCCGACATCGCCGGCGCGGTGCGCGATCTGGCAGGGCGGGGCGTGGAGTTCGTGCGCTACCCCGCGCTCCAACAGGATGCGCTGGGCATCTGGAGCGCGCCGAGCGGCGCCCGCGTGGCGTGGTTCCGGGATCCCGACGGCAACACGCTATCGCTCACGCAGCGGTGAGAGGTTCTACCTGAACGATCTCTCGTCCAGTGGCGGGCTCGCAAGCACCACCGAGGTCTCGATCTGACGGTCGGGGATCGTCCAGTACGTCTGCAGCAGCACCGTCTTGCGCTGCGGGTGAGACCTGCTCGAAGCCGTTGCGCCGGTAGAAGCGGATCGCCCATTCCGCGGCCGCCCAGGTACCGACGAGCATGCGACGTGTACTCAGCAGACGCAGGTGCGCGAGCAGCTCCCGCCCGACGCCCGCGCGCTGGCTGGCAGGGAGCACGTAGGCGTGGCGGATGAGATCGACCTCGCCGACTGCCTGGATGCCCATCACGCCGATCAGAGCATCGTCCGCCTCGTAGCCCCAGAACACGACACCCTGATCGATCTCGCGCTCGAGCTCGCCGGCGGCCATGTACGGCTCGTGCCAGCGATCAGCCGGAATCGCACAGCGGTACGCCGCGGCAGCGGCGTTGATGATCGCGAGGATGGCGGGCTGCTCGTCGTCGCGACAGGGCCGGATGCGGCTCATCGCTCAAAGCCTAGAAAATCCCCCCAAAGAGGGACACCCGAAGAGCGTCCGCGGGGAAGACTCACTGACGACGCGAAGGGAGCCTCCACATGCGACGGACATCGATCGACGAGAGCACGACACTCGTGGGCGTGACACATTCCAGGGACGGCGTCCGGCACGAAGCGCCACGGGCCGGCACGCTCATCGCGCGTGCGGCAGCGCGCGACCGCGTCAGCGCGGCGTTGCGCAAGGCACGCGTGCGGGCGTCGCTGAGCGAGCGGCAGGTCGTCGAGCTGATGAAGGCTCGCGGCGTCTCGATGACGACGGCGACGCTCGAGCGCTGGGAGCGCACGGGCGGCATCCGGCTGGACGAGGCGATCGATCTCGCCGCCGTCTACCACATGACGCTCGACGAGCTCTCGGGGCGACGCGCGCGCCACGGGTGGCTGCTCGGCTGACCACGGACGCGCGAGCTTCTCGCACAATGCTCGGGTGCTGCTCGCCGAGCTCGTCACGACGTCTGCCGCGGTCGCCGCGACGCGCTCGCGCCTGGCCAAGATCGCGGCGCTCCGGGACTGCCTGCGCCTCGCGGCGCCCGACGAGATCGCGATCGTCGTCAGCTACCTGTCCGGCGAGCTGCGCCAGCGTCGCGCGGGGGTCGGCTGGGCTGCCCTGCGCGACCTGCCCGCCCCCGCCGACACCGCCGCACTGGAGATCGCCGACGTCGACCGGGCGTTCGCACGCATCGAGGCCGCGAGCGGCCCCGGCTCCGCCGCCGTGCGGCGCGAGGAGCTCGCGGCCCTGTTCGCGCGCGCCACCGCGGACGAGCAGCGCTTCCTCGCGATGCTGGCAGGGGGCGAGTTGCGCCAGGGAGCGCTCGCCGGCATCGTCACGGACGCGATCGCCGCGGCCGCCGAGGTCGAGCCCTCCGCGGTGCGACGCGCGGCGATGCTCGCCGGCGACCTGCCGGCGGTCGCCGAGGCCGCGCTGACGGAGGGCGCCTCCGGGCTCGGCCGCTTCCACCTGCGAGTCGGCCGCCCCGTGCAACCGATGCTCGCGAAGACGGCGCAATCGCTCGAGGCCGCGCTTCGGCTGATCGATCCTGCGGCCGTCGAGTGGAAGCTCGACGGCGTACGCATCCAGGTGCATCGCGAGCACGACCACGTCTCGGTGTTCACGCGCACGCTCGATCCGGTCGGCGAGCGGATGCCGGAGATCGTCGAGGCCGTGCGAGCGCTGCCGCTGCGCTCGGTCATCCTCGACGGCGAGGCGATCGCGCTCCGCCCCGACGGACGGCCGCGTCCGTTCCAGGAGACCGCGAGCCGGGCCGCGAGCCGCGGCGACGTCGACACGCTGCGCACGAGCGTGCCTCTGACGGCGTTCTTCTTCGACGCCCTGCACCTCGACGGCCGCGATCTCCTCGACCTGCCTGCGAGCGAGCGGCTGGCCGCAGTCGAGCCGATCCTGCCCGCAGGAGCCTGGGTGCCGCGCCTCGTCACGGGGGACGCCGCGCAGGCGCAGGCCTTCCTCGACGACGCGCTCGCGCGCGGGCACGAGGGCGTGGTCGTCAAGTCCCTGACCGCCCCGTACGAGGCCGGCCGTCGCGGCGCCGGGTGGCTCAAGGTCAAGCCGGTGCACACGCTCGACCTCGTCGTGCTGGCGGCCGAGTGGGGCCACGGGCGGAGGCAGGGCTGGCTCTCGAACCTCCACCTCGGAGCGCGCGACGCCGAGACCGGCGGCTTCGTGATGCTGGGCAAGACCTTCAAAGGGCTGACCGACGAGCTGCTCGAGTGGCAGACGGCGCGGCTGCTCGAGCTCGAGTCCCGCCGCACCGCCTCGACCGTGTACGTCCATCCGCAGCTCGTCGCCGAGATCGCGTTCGACGGAATCCAGACGAGCACGCGCTACCCCGGCGGCGTGGCGCTGCGGTTCGCGCGCGTCATCCGCTACCGCGACGACAAGCGCGCCGAGGAGGCGGACACGATCGAGACCATCCGGACGCTGCACGCGGCGCGCAGCGGGTAGTCAGGCGGGTAGGCCGGCCGGCGAGGCCTCCCAACTATCCCGCGGCGACGAGCAGGACGCCGAGCATCGTCAGCACCGAGCCCGTGCCCTGCACACGGGTCACGCGCTCACCGAGATGGATGCGCGCGAGCGCCACCGTCACGACAGGGAAGAGCGAGCTGAGCACCGCCGTGATCGCGAGCAGCTGCAACGTGGTCGAGACCGAGAAGGCGAGGTTCGCGAGCATGTCGAGCACGCCGATGCTCGCGATGATCCCGAGGCCGCGCGGGTCGACCCGCGGGAGGACGCCGCGCACGACGATGGCGGCCGCGATCGCCGAGATCGAGACGGCGCGCAGGACGAACGATGCCCAGTACGGATCGACCGCCGAGGCGCGCGAGAAGAAGATGATCACCAACCCCAGCAGAACGGCGGCGATCACGCCGAAGCCGATGCCCCGCCGACCGCGTGCGTGTCCGTCGCCGTCCGTCCAGGAGACGAGCATGACGCCGGCGAGCGTGGCCACGAGGCCCGCCATCTGCACCGGCGCGGGGCGCTCTCCGCGCGCCAGGCCGTAGACGACCGGGATGCAGGCGCTGGACGCGAGCACGGGCGCCACGATCGAGATGGGGCCGTACGAGAGCGCCAGGTAGAACGTCACGATGCAGATCGAGGCCATGAGGCCCGCGCCGACGGCCGGCAGCATCGCTTCCGCGCCGGGCCACGCGACGCCTCGCAGCGCGACAACCGCCGAGATCATCAGTAGGCCCGCCGCCTGCGAGATCGCGACGACCGACAAGACCTGGCGTGAGCGCGTCTGCAAGGCGCCGAGGTAGTCGGCGAACCCCCACATCAGCGAGGACGACAGTGCGAGCAATACGCCGAGCATCGGCGCATGCTCACAGGCCGCAAGCTAGGCCTGCGCCGCCACCAGCGACTCGATCGCATCCAGGAACGCGACGTAGTAGGCCTCGGCTGCGGACTCTCCCTCGGGCTGCCCGTGACGTTCGATCGCCGCTGCGAGGTGGTCCCGGAACGCGCTCCACGGCAGCCCCAGGCGCTCCAGTACGACGACTCCCATGCCGAGCGCGCGGCCGTGCCAGACCTCGTCGAACACGAGCTCGCCGTTCAGGCGCGGCAGGGGCGCGTAGCCGCTGAGCTCGGCATCGACCTCTGTGAGCGTCGTGCCGACGCTCACGCCGCTGCGCCCGTGGGCGCCTCGACCCGTGCGACACCGATCATGGCGTCGCGGGTCACGAGCGCCGCGAGCTGCTCCTCGCTCAGGCCGTCGGTGCCTGCGGGTCTCTCGGGCAGGACGAGATAGCGCACCTCGGCGGTCGAATCCCAGACCCGCAACTCGACGTCGGCGTCCAGTTGCAGCCCCAACTCGCTCAGCACGCGGCGCGGTTCTGCCACGACGCGCGCGCGGTAGGCCGGGCTCTTGTACCAGGTGGGCGGCAGCCCGAGCACCGGCCAGGGGTAGCAGGAGCAGAGCGTGCAGACGATCACGTTGTGCACGTCGGGCGTGTTCTCGACCACGACCATGTGCTCGCCCTCGACGCCTGCGAAGCCGAGCTCGCCGATCGCGACGCTGCCGTCACGGAGGAGCCGCGCGCGGTACTCGGGATCGACCCACGCGCGCGCGATCACCCTGGCGCCGTTCTGCGGCCCGACGTCGTTCTCGTAGTAGGACACCACCGCATCGATCGCGTCCGTGGAGACCAGCCCGCGCTCCACCAGCAGCGCCTCGAGCGCACGCGCACGCAGTTCCGACTGCGACGCCGGTCGCTCGTGATGGCCGTGGTCGTGCCCGTGGTCGTCCATCAGGCGGGCTCCTCGAGGTAGGACTCCGAGAGATCGACGAGCACCCGGAAGCCGGGCTCGTCGCCCGGGCCGAAGAGGTCATCCGAGCGGAAGCGCACGGCGTACAGCGCCTCGGGCGGGAGCTCCTCACCGCGCGCGACGGCGTCCGGCAGGTAGGCGTCTCCATGCACGCGCTCCACCACTCCCACGGCACCGCGCACGTAGCGGGGGCAGCGGGTGTGCCCCGGCGGCCGCATACGGCGCACGCGCACGCGCTGACCCGGTGAGAAGCGCGGCGATGCCGCAGCCGCCAGCGGCTCACCGCTCCGCTGCGCGGCGAGGCAGCGCTGGGTGAACTCGGGATCGCTCCGCTCGAAGCCGCGGCTGGCCGGCGACGCGCTGCATGGCCGCCTCCACGTCCTCCGGCGCAAGCGTTCCGGCGGCCTCGAGCCGGCGCTGTACACCGTACATCCAGCGCTCGTAGTACCCCGCGGCCAGGTACTCGTCGGGGGGCATCGACTCGATCGCCGCCCGGAAGTGGCCCGCGGTGACGCCGGCGAGCCGGGTGACGCGATTGAGCCCGAACAGCCGTCGCTCCCACTCGGCGTGGAAGACCTCCCCATCAGGCACAACGGGCCCGAAGCCATGCATCCCGCCCATGTCGTGAACGCCGTCCACGAGCGAATCCTACGTCGCGCGCGCAGCCTCGCAACCGGACCGCGCACAGCACGGGGTCAGGCCCGCACGGCAGGGGTCAGGCCCGCACCGGCGGGGTCAGACCCGCACGGTGCGGGTCAGACCCCGGTTATGCGGACCCCGAGCTGCGGCTGCGGTGGTCTAGGCGGGGCCGCCGCCGGCGGACGAGTCGCGCGTCCAGAAGCGCAGGCGCTGCGTCGCGTCCGACTCCGATGGGTCGCCCGAGCCGGGCGGCGCGGCTTCCTCGATGCGAGCGAGCGAGTGCTGGAGCAGGTCCGCGAACGCGCCCAGGTCGGCCTCCTTGCGCGCCAGCGATCGCTCCAGGCCGCCAAGGCGCTCCTCGAGCCTCCGGACTTCCTGCTCGCGGCGGTCGAGCTCGACCTGGCGATGGTCGAAGACGCTCAGGCGGCCACGGCCCCGCTCCGGGTCGTCCTCGGCCGGCGGCTCGCTCGGGGCCGGCTCCTGCCTGCGCCGGGCGCGCCGATCGCGCTCGCGCTCCAGATCCTCCTCGATCTCGTCGAGCTGCTCCTCGCGCCGTCGCAGGTCGGCGACCTTGCGGTCGAGCTCGCGCATGTCGCGCTCCAGAGCGCGCTCGCGGTCGGCCTGGTGATCCTCGGCCTCGGCCAGCTCCTCACCGCGTCGGCGCAGGGAGTCCGAGAGCAGGCGGATCTCGGCCTCGCGCCCCTCGATCTCGCGTGCGCGCTCCTCGGCCTCCCGCACCTGGGCGCCGCGCTCGCGCACGCTCGCCTCCGCAGCGGCGAGCTCGGCCGCTCGCACCGCGAGGTCGGCCTGGAGGGCCTCGAGCTCGGCTCGCTCCGTGTCGATCCCGGCCGCTGCCTCGCGGCTCTGCTCGACCTCGACCCGCAATGCCTCCAGGGCGGAGCGCCCATCGCGGAGCCGCTGCTCGCGGCGGGCGAGCTCGGCGTCGCGCCCGTCGAGCTCCTCCGCCTGGCTGACGAGCTCGGCCGCACGCTCGCCGAGTGCAAGCTCCTGCCGCGCGAGCTCCGCCTGCCGCCCCGCCTCGCCCTCGGCCAGCTCGCCCTCGCGCGCCGCCAGCGCGGCCTCGCGCCCGGCCAGCTCCTCCGTCGCCGCCTCGCGCGCGGTCAGCTCCTCGGCGCGGCGCCGTGCCTCCGCACGAGACGCCTCGAGCGCGGCCTCCGCGCCCGCCAGCTCGGTCTCGCGCGCGGCGAGCCGCGCCTCGAGCTCGCGCAGGGCTTCCTCACGGCTCTCGCTGTCGGCAGACCGGCGCTCGCCGAGCTCCACCACTGTCCGCTCCAGCTCGCTGCAGCTCGCCTCCAGCCGGGCGATCTTGGCACGTGCCTCGGCCTCCTCGATGCGCGCCTGGTCGAACTCGGCACGCATCTGCGTGTGCGCAGTCTCGCGCTCGCGGACCCGCGCACGCGCGGCCTCGAGGTCGACCTCGCGCTGACGCAGCTGCTCCTGCAGTCGGTCGAAGGCCTCGCTGCGCAGCTGCTCGGCCTCTCGCCGGCGGTCGAGCTCCGCCTCGCGCGAGGCGACGGCCTGCTCCAGCAGCGACGTCCGGTCGTCGCGCGCCTCGAGCTCCGAGAGCTGCTCGGCAGCCGCCGCCAGCTCCTGCTCGAAATCGCTGCGCATCTGCTCGCTCTGCTGCGCCGCTGCCTCGAACTCGGCACCCAGGCGGGCGCGCTCGGACTCCAAGCCTGCCACCTGCGTCTCGAGGCCGGCACGCGCCGCATGCGCGGCATCGCTCTCCCCACGCACCTTCTCCAGCTCGGCACTGCTCTCGTCGAGCGCCGCGCGTAGCTGGGTCAGCTCGGCCAGGGCTCCACCTGCACGGGCCTCGACATCATCCAGCTGCGCCTGGGCGCTCGCGACCTGCGCCTGGGCGGCCACCAGCGCGCTCTCGCGATCGGCGACCTCCTGGGTGAGGCGATCGAGGTCGGCCTCGCGCTCCTGGAGGGCCGTCTGCGCGCGCTCGACATCCGTGACGGTCTCGTGTGCACGAGCGAGCTCGGTGCGGAGCGCCTCGAGCTCGTCGGCGCGCACGGACAGCTCGCTCGCACGCTCGGCCAGCTCGGCCTCGAGCTCGGGCACGCGGGCGCGCTGGGCGCGTGCGTCGTCGAGCTTCACGCGTGCCTCGGCCAGCGTCGCGCGGGTCTCCTCGAGCTCGCGCTCGAGCTCCCCGGCGCGCTCCGCGGCGGCGGCCGTCGCCTGGGCCGCGCCCTTCGTCTCCTCCAGCTCGCTGCGCAGCGCCTCTGCTCGGGCTCCCGCCTCCTCGAGCTCGCGCTCGAGCTCCCCGGCGCGCTCCGCAGCGGCAGCCGTCGCCTGGGCCGCGCCCTTCGCCTCCTCCAGCTCGCTGCGCAGCGCCTCTGCCGGGCCCGCCTCCTCGAGCTCGCGGCGTGCTGTGACCAGCGCGTCGCTCACGCCGCGCAACTCGATCGCCTCCTGCTCGAGCCGGTGCTCGGCATCGCGCGAGGCTGCAAGCGCCTCTGCGGCTGCCGTTGCCTCCGCGTCGCGCTCGACCAGTTGCGCCTCCAGCGCGGCCACGCGCTGCTCGGCGGCACCGGCCAGCTCGGCGCGGCCCCGGACGGCGCCGAGCTCGCCCTCCAGCTCGGCGGCGCGCAACCGCGCTGCATCCGCCTCCTCTCGCGCCTTGGCGAGATCGCCGACCACGGACGAGGCCGCCGCCTCGCGCTCGGCGAGCTGCGATGCCGTGGCTTCGACCCGCTCCCGTGCCAGCGCGAGCTCGGCCGCAGCGGCAGCTGCTGCAGCGGCTGCCTGCTCGGACTGCTCGGCGACACGGACTTCGAGCGCGGTGATGCGCGCCTCGGCCGCATCGGCTGCGGCCGCGCGCGCACGCGCCGCGGGCAGCTCCCGCTCGAGATCCTCGAGCAGCGCGCGTGCCTCGTCTCGTTGCGTCTCCGCGGCCTCGAGCGCGGCAGCGACCGCGGCGGCCTCACCCTGTTGCTCGACCAGCCGCGCGATCTCTGCGCGGGCCGCGGCAAGCTCGTCGCCGGCCGCCTCGGCCGACGCCTCGCGGCCGGCGAGCAGCTCCTCCAGCTCGGAGATGCGGCCGGCGGCCTCGGCGGAGGCCTCGACCCGCGAGCGCGCCTCTTCGCGCAACGACGCGACCTGCGCGTTCAGCGCATTCAGCTCCTCCGCATC